>CAVVNB010000041.1:0-13395 GCA_963749375.1 uncultured Actinomycetota bacterium | reverse complement strand
GACGCGGCACCGATCCGCACCCTCCCATGGTGTGCCGCCGGGGTTGCGACGACACTGATCCTCATGCAGATCCCGTTCGCCGACGCGCTGCTCAGCCGCCTGGGCCGCCGCGACGCCGGGCTCGAGGTCTCGAGGAGATCGAGGACGAGGCCGCCGAATCCGTCGACGCCGCGACCTGCTCTCCGCCGAGCCCGCCCTGCTGTTGCAGCGGATGGAAAACCGGCTGATCCGCCATCACCTCGCCGAGCCCGACGTGTTGAGCGCCGAGGAGCTCCGCAGGTTGCGCTACATCCTCAACTTCGCCAGGCTCGCCGACTTCGAGCCGGGCGCCGCGGGCCCGGGCGGAAGCCGCGGGCGCGGCGACGTCTCGGTCGGCGCCGAAATCGCGCCGTGGCGATCGCGGGTCGTCGACGCGCTCTACGGGCCGCTGCGCGAGGAAACCGATCCGGTCACGGCGCTGCAAACGGCACGGGACGCGCTGGCGGGTCTGGCGCCCGACCAGGACGATCAACGGCAGGTGCTCATCGAGCGGCACGGAAACGACTTCTCCGCAGCGGAATTGGATTCCGAAGTCGGATACAAGAAGCTCGTCACGGTCCTCGGCGGCGGGGGTGGCGCGGGTTTCGTCTACATCGGCGGCATGCAGCGGCTGCTGGAGGCCGGCCAGGTGCCCGACTACATGATGGGCGCGTCCATCGGGTCGATCCTGGGCAGCCTGGTGAGCCGCGAGTTGCCGGTGCCGGTCGAGGAGTACATCGCCTGGGCGAAAACGGTGTCCTACCGCGCCATCCTGGGACCCGAACGGCTGCGCCGCCGCCACGGCCTGGCCGGCATGTTCGCGTTGCGCTTCGACCAGTTCGCCCACGCCATGCTCAGCTGCGAAGACGGACAACGAATGCGCATGTCGGACTTGGCGATTCCGTTCGACATCGTCGCCGCGGGCGTCCGCAGGCAGCCGTATACGGCGCTGCCGTCGCGGTTCCGCCGTCCGGCATTGGCGGCACTGCAGATGCGATCGGTTCCGTTTCGCCCGATCGGCATCGGCCCGGTAGTCGGTACCCGGATGTGGCAGGTGGCCGCCTTCATCGACTTGCGGGTCGTCAAACCCATCATCATCGGCGCCGACGCCCCGGCCCGCGACTTCGACGTCCTGGATGCGGCATCGTTCTCGGCGGCCATTCCCGGTGTGCTGCACCATGAAACGACCGACCCGCGGATGATTCCCCTCCTCGACGACCTCTTCGAAGAGGAAGACATCGCGGCCCTCGTCGACGGCGGTACGGCCAGCAACGTCCCGATCGAACTGGCGTGGAAGCGCGTCCGCGACGGCCGGCTCGGCACCCGTAACGCCTGCTATCTGGCTTTCGATTGCTTTCACCCGCAATGGGATCCGCGTAACCTCTGGTTGGTGCCGATCACCCAGGCGATCCAGCTGCAGATGGTACGCAACCTGCCCTATGCCGACCATCTCGTCCGATTCGCGCCCACACTGTCGCCGGTGAATCTGGCGCCCTCGGCCGCGTCCATCGATCGCGCGAGCCGATGGGGGCACAACAGCGTCGATCGGGCGATCCCGGTGACGACGGCGCTGCTGCAGCCGACGTGGTGGGAAGGCGATAGCCCGCCGGCCGCCAAGCCGAAGACACTGCCGAAGTCGGTGGCGTCGCCGATGAGCGCGGTCATGGCTGCGATTCAGGCGCCGACGAGCCGCATTGCGCGGTGGCGCCGCAATATTGTACCGACCGCTTGGGGGAAGATATGACCACACCACCGCTACCGGTTTGGTATCCGGGCCGCAGTTGGCGTACCCGGCATTGCCGTGGCATCGCTGCAGCCGCAAGATGATCCGTTCTACTCCTACACCGGCTCCACGCCGCTAGATAGCATCGCACCGGGAACGGTGTTGAACACTCGCCGCTTTCATTACCACCTGTTTGGCTTCCCGACGTTGCTCGAGACCACCCAGCTGCTCTACCGGTCGACCAGCCAGACCGGCAAGCCGACCGTCAATGTCACCTCGGTCATCAAGCCTCCGTTCCAGTTCGACGCGACGAGGGTGATCTCGTATCAGTCCGCCTACGACTCGCTCAACCGCAACGACGAGCCGTCCTATGCGATTTGGGGTGGACTCAGGCTCGGCGGCGTCATCCCCAACGTCGAAGCGGCGGTCTTCGGCCCGTTCATCGCCGACGGGTACACGGTTATTGTCCCCGACACCGAGGGCCAGCGGGCCGACTTCGCCGCGGGGCCCGAGTATGGAATGAATACGCTCGATTCGATCCGCGCCGCGTTCAACTCGTCGACCGTCCCGAACGACGCGAAGGTGGCGATGCTCGGATATTCCGGCGGTGCGATCGCCACCGAGTGGGCCGCCGAGCTGGCCCCCACCTACGCACCCGACGCCAACGAGCACCTGATCGGCGCGGCCATAGGTGGCGTGCTGGTCGATCCGGCGCACAATCTGCACTACGTCGAGGGGACCGGGTTCTGGGCCGGCGTCATGGCGATGGCGCTGGTCGGGATCGCGCGCGGATTCGAGATCGAGACCGAACTGGCGCAATACCTGAGCCCCAACGGCGCGAGGATTTTTCACGACATGCAGACCGCGTCGATCATCAACGTGCTGGGTCAGTACCCCGGTCTGAAGTGGAGGGATCTGGTCAGCTCCGATTACCCGACTCCGGAGGACCTGCCGCTCTTCGTCCGCTGCGCGAACAAGCTGATCATGGGTACTGGCGGTACGCCGACAATCCCGCTGTTCATCGGTCAGGGTGCCAACGGTGAGCTCGAGGGCACCCCGGGAAATAAGAAGGACATCGGCGCGGGCGACGGCGTAATGATTGCCGGGGATGTGCGCACGCTCGCTCGCCACTACTGCGCGAAGGGCGTAACTGTCTACTACGAGGAGTACCCCGCGCTCAGCCACATCTGGAGCGTCCCTATCTGGTTGCACAGCTCGACCGCTTGGATCAAACAGCGTTTCGCCGGCCTGCCAGCTCCGCAGAACTGTTCGTCAATCCGGGAAGGCAACTCACTCGCGCCGATTCCGGTTCCGCCCGCACCGAGCTCTCCGACCTGAAGCCGTTCGCCGATCATCTCGTCCCGTTCGATCCGACTACGCTGGCAAAGGTACGCATCGACAATGGCTCTCATGTATGCCGGTCCGGTCTACGAGGCCTGGCCAGTAAGGCATCTGCGCGGACAGCCATCGCTGTCGGATTCGCTGTGCTGATGCTCGTGGCGGCGGCCTCGGCCAGGGATGCATTGAGCCGCAAGGGAATACAGGCTGCGCCAACCGAATTCGCACCGATCTCCACGCTGATGAACGATGCGATCGCGGCCGAGAAGCTGCCGGGCGGTGTGGTTGTGATCGGACATGGCGGCAGGACCGTCTTCCACCATGCTTATGGCTCGCGCACGCTTGATGGCGAACCGGGGTTGGACGGATCACCCGCACCAGCCGAGCCGATGACCGAAGACACGATCTTCGACATCGCGTCGCTGACGAAGCCTCTGGCAACGGCGACTGCCGTCATGCAGCTGTACGAACAAGGCAAGGTTGCCTTCGACGATCCTGTGCAGACCTATTTGCCTGACTTCAATACGGCGAACGATCCACAGCGTGTAAAAGTCACCGTTCGGATGCTGCTTACCCACACTTCAGGCGAAAGGACGGACGTAAGTCTCGGGGATCCGTGGGGACTGGACGCAGCCGATAAAGCAGAAGGCATTCATCGTGCGCTCAGCGCGCCGCTGCAGTCGGGTCCCGGTGAGGTTCTCCGCTACTCCGACATCAACTACATCCTGCTTGGCGCGTTGATCGAGAATCTCACCGGCGAGGCCGAAGACGTTTACGTTCAGCGGAATGTCTTTGCCCCGCTTGGCATGGAAGAAACCCGCTACTTTCCTCCTGCCAAAGCATGCGGGCCACACACGCTGAGAGGAGTTGCGATTGGATGGGCGCCCGCACCGCGAGGGCGCGAGTTGGTCGCCTGCCCTGCCGGTACCTGGAGCACCAGTCTGTTGCCGCGCCTCGCACCAACGGCAATTGACGAGGAAAGCAAAGCCGATCCGAGCAAGAATCCCGATTTTGGTCACCTTCTTCGAGGCACCGTGCATGACCCGACGGCGCGCCGCATGGGGGGAGTAAGCGGGGACGCCGGTGTGTTCTCGACAGCGCACGACGTCAGCATCTATGCGCAGGCCCTGCTCGACCGGCTTGCGGACCGCCCCAGCAAGTTTCCGCTGAAGCAAGCGACTCTGGAGTTGATGACGACTCCCGAGCAGCCCGGACATACAGCTCAACAAGCCGAAGCAGCGAACGATGCTGCCCGAGAAGCCATTGCAAAGACACCAAACACAACAGATCCGCTGCTAGCTCCCAACTATCCGGCGATCGCGGGACAGCGGCTGTTCGGCTTTGGCTGGGATATCGATACGGACTTTTCCAAGCCGCGAGGCTCGATCTTCCCGATCGGTGGCTTCGGCCACACCGGCTTTACCGGCACCTCGGTTTGGCTGGACCCAGGCTCAGATACCTACGTGATTCTGCTGGCGAACTCAATCCTTGTCCGAGGCAGCCCACCGCTCTCGAAGCTGCGAGGCGACGTGGCTACGGCCGCAGCCCAGGCCCTGCGCCTCCAAAATTGAAAAATCGCTACGAGGCGGGCAAATCGCCTCGCGGTCAGCGTGCCTCGGCTTCGCGTTCGGAATCCGGCTCGCCCTGCCCGCGCCAGTGCCGGAAGCCGCGATGCGCAGCGAACGCGCCCACAATGGCGGTCAGGCACCACACCGCTATCGCCACGTAGGCCAACGCCGGCGACTTGTTCCCGATCGAGGCGCCCAGCGCCGTGTAGACGAACGCCCGCGGCACCGAACCGATGAATGCGCCAACGGCCATCTGCCACAACGGAACTCCGAACGCTCCGAACGCGTAGGAGGCCAGCGCATCGGACAGGCCCGGGACGAACCGCTGACCGACGACAGCCCATAGCCCGTATCGCTCGATCAGCGCGTCGATGCGGTCGGCGCGCGACGCTCCCAATAGTGCCCGCGCGCTGTCCCGCCCGGCCCGGCGGCCCACCAGGCTCGCGACGCAGGCGGTGCCCACCGTCGCACCCAACGTGACGAACACGCCCAATAACGGACCGAACAGCAGCCCGCTACTGGCGGCCAAGATCGGACCCGGCACGAAGATGGCGCCAAGGACACCCGACAGCACGATGTAGGTCAGCGGCGCCGCCGGCCCCGTCGCTTTGACGGTGCGCCGCACGTCCTCGATGTTGACCACGTGCTTCACGGCCAGCAGATAGAACAGCACGATCAAGAACGCAGCGAACACGGCCAGTCGGATGATGTGGCGTCGGCGCGATGTCGGTGCCGAGGTCTCGGTCATGGTGACCGTGATTCTTCCGTATGACCGGCTCACGTAATGTCAGGAACCGTGAGAACCGATGACGACAGCTGGGAGATCACCGAGAGTGTCGGCGCGACGGCGCTCGGCGTGGCGGCGGCGCGCGCGGCTGAATCCGAGAGCGACCATCCGCTGATCAGCGATCCGTTCGCGCGGGTTTTCCTCGACACCGCCGGCGAGGGTGAGTGGGATTGGTACGGCGCTCCGGAGCTGCCCGCCGAGGTCGTCGCAGCCGAACCCGCGCTGCCGGTGCGGATGAAGTCGATGGTCAGCTATTTTGCATCGAGGACCAAGTTTTTCGACACCTTCTTCCTCGACGCCGCCAATGCGGGCATAAGTCAGGCGGTGATCCTGGCGGCCGGCCTGGACGCGCGGTGCTGGCGGTTGCCGTGGCCGGACGGGGTGACGGTCTACGAGCTCGACCAGCCCAGGGTGTTGGACTTCAAAGCCTCGACATTGCACGAGGACGGGTTCGATCCGACCTGTGATCGGGTCGGCGTCGCAGTGGACCTGCGTCAGGACTGGCCGAAGGCATTGCTGGAGGCCGGGTTTGACGCGTCGAAGCCGAGTGTCTGGTCCGCTGAGGGGCTACTGATGTATCTTCCGGCGACGGCTCAAGACTTGCTGTTCGACCGTGTCGAGGGCCTGACTGCGGCGGGCAGCCGAGTCGGCATCGAGGCACTGTCACCCGACTTCGGCGACGCCGCGGCCGCCGCGCAGCGGCGTGAACGCATGGCGAAGGTCCGGGCGTTGATGGCCAAAGCCGACCCGCAGCGCGAGGTCCCACAAACGGACCAGCTGTGGTACTTCGAAGATCGCGAAGACGTCGGCGATTGGTGGCGTCGTCACGACTGGCAGGTGACGGTGACGTCGTCAGACGACCTGATGACCGGTTACGGCCGCAAGCCTCCGCAGGAGATCCAGGACAACATCCCGCCGTATCTGTTCGTGTCCGCGCAGCGAAAGTCCTTGTGACAGCACGCAACCAACGATGTGCTGTCTAGTTCCGCCGCACGGATTTAGTGGCCTGTCGCCTTTGCGATGTTAGCCCGGGGCTGCGCGATTGACGGTCCTCCGGTCTTGGGCCCGCCCCCCGTCATCGGAAGTTGGATCGGGGCTCCGGGGATTCCGATCGCGTGACCGCCCGGCCCGCCGCCGGGACCCGGTAGGCAGTCCGAACAGGGTGTAAGTGGATTCGTCGGGGCTGCCTGCACTGGCGCTGCGCCGGATAACCCGACTCCGGCAGCGATCACGGCCACCCCGGCCAGGAGTTTGATACTCATAGCCGATGCTCCTCTCTGGGAGCGATTATTTACCTGATGTTTACAGGCTACGCCCGTGGCCGTAACTTTTGAATAGTTATCGCAAAATATCTACGCGTCGATTCCGCGCAGCCGCACCAGCCGCGTTGTCGAACTCTCGTCGAGCTCAACAACGTCAGTGCGGGAGCGCAAGAAGTCGCTGAAAGACTTGAAGCCCAAGGACTTTTCGCTGAACGACGGGTCCATCCGCTTCATCTGCGCCTTGACCGCCGAGTTGTGCAGCCAGTCGACGTCGTCTTTCTCCGTGCCGATCCGCAGCGCGCGGGTCAGCAGAGCGGTGGCCGCAGGCTGCGGGTCGGGGCCGGGTGGCGGCTCGTCGGCATCGTCGGACTTGGCGCGGCTCGCTTTGGGTGCCGGCTCGGGTACCGGCACCCCGGGCAGCGCGTCGTAGATGACGAAGTCGTCGCACGCCGCCGCCAGCGCCTTGCTTGACGAGCCGGCGACGCCGACACCCACAACGTAGCGGCCGAGTCGCTTGCAGCGCTGCGCCAGCGCGATGTAATCGGAGTCGCCGGCCACGATCACCACATGCGTCAGGTCGGGCAGACGGAACATATCCTCGACCGCGTCGACGGCCAGCCGGATGTCGGCGCCGTTCTTGCCGTAGGCCGCCGCGGGAAACAGCTGCACCAAATCGACTGCGCGGCCGACTAATTGCTCGCGATAGCCTATGTTGACCTCGGCCGACCAGTCAGCGTAGGCGCGGGTGAGGACCAGGGTGCCGAACGACGATGCGAAGTCGATGATGGCGCCAACGTCGACGGTGGCTCGTTCCAGCCGATCGGCGTGCTTGTCGAGGCCCTTGGCCTTGTCTTTCTGGAACGAGCTGCGCCCGTTGACCTGGTCGTACCGGGAGATCACGATGTTGTCGAAGTCGAGGTACACCGCGACACGGTCCGCATCGGCATCTGTCATGGGTCCAGTGTTGACTATCGGTGGCCCGGCGAGCCCGAATTGCGGATAGTGGGTGTTGAGGAGGGATTCGCATGATCGAACTACTGGCGGATATGCCCAAGGGAGTGACCGGCGTTCGCGTGTCGGGGCGGCTGGGCGGCGACGAGCTGCGCGAGGTCAAACCCACCATCGAGGACATGCTGAAAACCGACGAGATCAGGATCGTCGAGGTGATCGCGCCCGACTACGAAGGCTTCGGGCCCGGCGGGTTGTTCGAGGATCTGAAGCTCGGCTTCAGCACTGTCTGGCCGCATCATGCGGCGTTCAAGCGCATCGCGGTGGTGTCCGACAAGGCGTGGGTCGCACATACCCTGCACGCTGTGGCGTGGTTGATTCCCGGCGAATTCAAGGTCTTCACACTCGACGAGCTCGACAAGGCTAAAGAGTGGGCCGCCGGCTGAGTAGCCAGGCCGCTGTGAGCAGTTGCCACGCAGTGATCGAATAGACGCTGCACCGCTCCCATACTCCAAGCGGCAGAACGACGGATGCCTTCAGCTCGACGACGAACAGCACGAAGCTGAGCAGACCGAACGCCCCGAGTGCGACCGATACCCGGCGATGCCAGCCGCCGACGATCCTCGATCCCGCGAGGATGGCCGCGTTCCCGCCCACGATCGCCAACACCGCACCGATGGCATGCACCCAGGCGGTTCCCTCGGCCCGCGCCGCGGGTCCGCTGTGGAAGGCCGCGATCAGCAGATTGCCGACCGCGTACGCGGCAGCAAGAGTGAGAAACAACCCCGCCTTGCGCGACGCGACGGCACGAACCGTGAGGATGGCGCCGACCAGAAACAGCGACCCCTGGACACAGAACGCGGTGTTCATCAGCCAGGCCAGCGGCGAGTCGTCAGACGGTATCCCGAGATCGCTGATGAAGTTACGGGCATAGCTGTAGTGCGGCCGAAAAGCCCCTGCCGCAACAGCTTCCAGGGTCAGATATGCGAGCCCCGCCGAAAGCCAAGCCGCAGCGGCGCTCACGCGCTGTTGATTCGAGGTGGCCATTGCCTTCTCGACGCTAGCGGACTTACGGTTGCGATGATGCCAAGCCGCAGGAGGAACCAGTGAGCGAGCAGCAAGTCAAGATGGTCATCTTGTCGACCGACGACCTGGACGAGTCGATCCGGTTCTACGGCGAGACCCTGGGCATGTCGCTGAAGTTTCGCGACGGCGCCCACTTCGCCGCGCTCGACGGCGGGCCAGTCACCCTCGCATTGGCGACCGCGGTCGACCATCCCATTCCCGGGCAGGTCGTCGTCGGCATCAAGACCGATGACGTCGACGCAGCGGTCAAGGCCGTCGAGGACAGTGGCGGCGGCATCGTGAAAGGCCCCTACGACGACGCCCACGAACGCCGCGCGGTGGTCTATGACAACAAGGGCAACGGGATCGTCTTTTACACGCCGCTGGCCCGATGAACGCCATCGCCGACAGGGCCATCGAGGCGATCGACTTTCTCGTCGCCGCAGTGCAGCAGATCCCTTCGGAGAGCTGGGATCAGCCGTCGAATCTCGACGGCTGGAGTATCCGCGATCTCGTGGTGCACACCACGGGCAGCGCCGCCAAGCTGGTCGCATTGGCGGGGGGCCAAACGTCGGAGGCGACCGACGATCTGCAACAGCTGGCCGCACGGCTGAGAGACGCTCTCGCGAAGGCCGATCCAGACACATCGCTGAGCTTTCCCATTGTCGGCCTGACCATTCACGGCTGGGACGTCTACCAATCGCAGCACCAGCCGGTCGAGGTTCCCGACGACCTGCTGGCGTTTTGCCGTCAGGTGGTCGAGGCAGTACCCGAAGACGAGCTACGTCGGCCAGGGCTTTTCGGGCCGGCCAAGCCAGTACCCGAGGATGCCGCGCCGACCACTCGTTTCATGGCCTACGTCGGACGCTCGGCCTAACCCAAATGCGCACTGCTATCGTCTAATTCGTTGCGACGCAGCGCCATCGGCGTCATCGCGGGAACGTCGCCACCGGCCACCACGGTCCGGGTGATCGGCGTGAGCGACTGAAACAGTGTCTCCACCTCGTCGTCACTCAGCGCATCGAACACCGACAGCGACAGCGCGTCGGTGGTGGATTCGACATGATCCTTCAGCTCCCGACCGGCCGAGCTCAGCGACCCGCTTTCGTCGAGCAGACCCCGCGCCGCCAGCTGTTGCTCGCATAGCCGCCACTCCTCGTCGTCGTAATCGCGGCTGGCGGCAATGTAATCGCGCGGGATCGCCCCCGACGCGGAATGCAGCACGTTGCATTCCCGGCCCGTGACGCCGGCTGCACTGAGGACCGCGGTGTGCGTGTCGCCGCGGTGTTCGCGTAGCAGCGTCGCGGCATGCCACAGCGCGCCCAGTGGATAGTCCGGCCATGGCAGCGCGCTGTTCGCGGCGAACAGCGGTCGTCCGCACAGCGGCGCATTTCTCGCGACCCTGCCCAGCAGTTCCGCTGCGGTGGAGACGTTTTCGTCTGCCTCAAGACCGTAACGGCGCAGCACCGCGACAGCGGTGTCCAGCCGGACCCGCAATGCCTCTTCGGGGCCGGCGATCTGCCACGCCGCCGGCAGCGCCTTCGCGACCCGCGTGGGGGCGAAGTTGTAGAAGATCGCGGTCACCACTTCGGGCGCCACCTGGCCCAGCGGCGCCGAGCGCGCGGCGAAATAGCCCATCCAATAACCCTTGTAACCCAAGCCGTCCAACGCCTCGCGTGCCTCCGGCGCGAAGTAAGTCACGCCGTGCACGGGCTCGTAGCGATCCAACAAGCGTCGTGCAAGGTTCGGTTCTCTATGCATGGTCGCAGTCAACCACCCACCGCAGCCGTGGCCAAGATCTAATCTGGACACCCATGGAAATCATCGCCTCTGCTCCGGCCCGGATGGGTCTGAGCGAGATCGCTGACTGGGCGTCACGTATGGAGCGCATCGGCTTTGACGTCATCCATATCGCCGAGACCATCCACGATCCGTTCACCATCGCGGCGATGGCTCTGACTCATACCAGGCAGCTGACCGTCCGCACCAGCATGGTGCTGGCCTTTCCCCGCAGTCCGATGATCGTGGCGTATGCGGCCTGGGAGCTCACGAAGTACTCGGGCGGCCGCTTCCAGCTGGGCGTCGCTTCTCAGGTGCGGGGCAACATCGTCGGCCGTTTCTCCTCCGCGTGGTCGGAACCGGTGTCACGCCTCGGCGACTACATCGACTCGCTGCGCGCGATCTTCCACGCTTTCCAAACGGGTGAGCCGCTCAACCATGAGGGGAAGCACTACCGATTCACTCGATTACAGCCGTACTTCAACCCCGGTCCGATCGACCATCCGATGCCGCAAATCTGGACGGGCGGGGTCAACGCGAAGATGTGTGCCCTGGCCGGTGAATCGTCGGACGGCTTCGTCTGCCATCCCACCAATTCCCACCCGGATACCCTGACCGCACGCACCCTTCCCGCGATCGCGCAGGGCGTCCGAACGGCGGGACGTAACCGGGCACCGGCCGTCGTCGCCAACCCGCAACCGATGATGGCCGCGACCCGTGAGGCGCTCGACGAACAACGCGAGCCACGTCGTACCGAACTGGCTTTCCTGTACAGCACGCCCGCCTACCGCCGCCAGTTAGAGGACTTCGGCCTGGCGGCGGTCGGTGAAGCGCTCAGCGAGATGGCGCACCGCGCCGAGTGGACCGATCTGGCCAGACATTTCAGCGACGAGGTGATGAATCGTATTGTCCCGCAAGGCACTTACCGAGAGATGCCTGACATTCTGACCGAGTGGTACTCCGGACTCTGCGATGGCCTCAGCCTGCCTGTCCCCGCCGACGACGAGCATGACACTCGCTCTGGCTGAGCTTGTCCAACGGTGCAAGGCGATCGCGCCGCGCGACTCTGCGAACTTAGAGTAACCGATACTTACGCGGGTCGGCGTTACGTGCTGAACAGGTGTTGCATAGCGAGCGGTCCATGGCCGATATCGTCCTGATCAACCCTCGGTTCCAGGTGTCTTACTGGGGCCTCGAACACGCACTTCCGCTGCTCGGCAAGAAGTGCAACCTACCGACCGCTTGCCTGCCGCTGCTCGCGGCGTTGACGCCCGCCGGCCATTCCGTGACCATCGTCGACGAGAACGTCGAGCCGATCGACTACGACCGTTTGGCGCAGGCCGACATCGTGGGGCTCACCGGCATGACCGTCCAGCGCGCGCGAATGCTCGAGATTCTGCGCGAACTGAAAACCCGCGATGTCTTCACGATCGTCGGGGGTCCATGGGTGTTCCTGACAAGGAAATTCGATTGGGCTCGCACCCGCAATGCCTACTGGGTGCAAACACCCGGAATTGCGCCGGATTTATCGGCGTCGGATGACCACCATGCTCCGCCAACGCCGCGACCCAAGCTTGTTGTTCATCTGCGTGATCAAGTGCGCGATGCACTACCACCACTGCACAATGTCCCGGCAGATGGCCGAACAGCAGACGCTGGTGAACACGTTCTAGCGTTCTACGCGTCGCGCTTTCTGCAGCCTCGCCAGACCCTTTAGTCACGGGTTGAAGAACTAGTTGCTTCTGCGATGTGAATGCGTAGGTGATATCAGGCCCGAGTGATATCACCTACGTCTTCGTTTCCAAAACGATGTGCCAGCCGACTTCCGGGTGCGCAGGTGGCTTGTGTGACCTCAGCGGCGCAGTCGCCGGCGAGACGATCCCTACTACCGCTTCAAGATTCGCTTGAGGACCGGCAACACCAACGGGGTCGGCACAAACCGGGTGGACCCCAGCGCCAACCGGACCTGTGGTCCGCCCGGGACCACCGACCCGCGACCATGCTCAGCGGCCTTCAGCGCGTCGGCGACCACCCGCTCGGCCGAAACATGGGTGAATCCCGGCAGCTTGTCCACCAGGTCTTGGGCGTCATTGGTGGCCTGGAACTCCGTCGGCACCGGGCCCGGGCAGACGGCGGTGACCGTCACACCGTTGTCGGCGACTTCGGCGTTGACCGCCTCCGACAGCCACAGCACATACGCCTTGGACGCGGCGTAGTTGGCGTTGTACGGGGCCGGCTGAAATCCCGACACCGATGACAGGTTGATGATCGCGCCGCGGCCTCGCTCGACCATGCCCGGCAGGTAGCGCAACGTCAGGTCGGCCACCGCCTCGACGTCGACGCGCAGCATCTGCAGTTCCTTGTCCCGGCCTTCGGCGCCGAACTTGGTGTAGATGCCCAGGCCCGCATTGTTGACCAGGATGTCGACCTGAGCGCCCAGCTCGTCGATGCGGGCGGCCAGCCGGTCCCGATCCTCCGGGTCGGCAAGGTCGGTGCCAATCGCGACGGCGTGTTCGTCGCCGCCGAATTCCGTACACAACGCTTGGAGTCGGTCTTCCCGGCGGGCGGTGACGACGACGCGATAGCCGCGGGCCACGAGTTGACGGGCGAATTGTTCACCGATGCCAGAGGATGCGCCGGTGATCACGGCGACCGAACCGGCCGATGGCGGTGGGAGTGTCATGTATCGCGAGCCTAGGCACCTCGGCGGCCGGTGGCAATGATAGCCCGTTGCGAAAGACCCGACGGCGCCCACTGGCCGTCGAAAGCGACCCATAAGCCGACAAGGCCCAGCCGGCAAGCTAACGCGGCCGGCGAGAGGCGTACGGCCAGGGTTGATTTCGTTCGGGGATAGCTTCAGCCCGTGCCTGCTTGAGTTGAGTTCGCAGCTGCTGGCGCAGCTCGTGC
>CAVVNB010000040.1:0-111495 GCA_963749375.1 uncultured Actinomycetota bacterium | reverse complement strand
GACTTTCGGGTATTCGTTGAACCGCAGCAAGGCGCCAGCTACGCCGACCAGCTCGCGGTCGCGCAAGCCGCGGAATCGCTGGGCTACTCCGCGTTCTTCCGCTCCGATCACTACCTGGCGATGAGCGGTGACGGGCTGCCCGGCCCGACCGACTCCTGGGTGACGCTGGGCGGCATCGCCCGCGAGACCTCGACGATCCGGTTGGGCACGCTGGTCACCTCGGCGACGTTCCGCCATCCCGGACCGCTGGCCATCGCGGTGGCCCAAGTCGACGAAATGAGCAACGGGCGGGTCGAATTCGGCATCGGCAGCGGCTGGTTCGAGAAGGAGCATCTGGCCTACGCGATCCCGTTTCCGCCGCTGCGCGAGCGATTCGCCCGGCTCACCGAGCAGCTCGAGCTGATCACCGGCCTGTGGACCGCCCCGGTCGGCGAGACGTTCGACTACGCCGGGGCGCACTACGCCGTCAACGATTCGCCGGCGCTGCCCAAGCCGGTGCAGCGGCCGCACCCGCCGATCATCATCGGCGGATCGGGCGCCAAGAAGACGCCGCGGCTCGCCGCCACGTTCGCCGACGAATACAACGTGCCGTTCGCGCCGCTGGACACCATCACGACGCAATTCGACCGGGTCCGCGAGGCCGTCGACGCGGTCGGCCGAGCCCGCCGATTCGATGACGTACTCCGCGGCGTTCGTGGTGTGCGCCGGGCGCGACGACGCCGAGATCGCCAAGCGGGCCGACGCGATCGGGCGCGAGGTCGACGAGCTGCGGTCCAACTCGCCGCTGGCCGGCACGCCCGGACAGATCGTCGACCAACTGGGCCCGTACGCCGAGATCGGGCTGCGACGGGTGTATCTGCAGCTGCTGGACATGTCCGACCTCGACCATCTGCACCTTTTCGCCGACGAAGTGCAGCGCCAGCTCTGACGTAAAATCAGGGCGTGAATGGCCTACCGGACGACCCGAGCGATCGGCCGACCCGGATGGCCGACTACCTCACCGACGGTACGCAGCAGCTGGTTGTCGAACACGAGCCCGACGGTGCCGATTCCGCCGATGGCGCGCCAGAGCCGTGGTACCGCAATCGCGTGCTGCTGGCCTTATGGGCACTGATGGTCGCGCTCCTGCTCACGCTGATCATCTACGGCATCGTCGAGTTGTCGCGGGGCGGCGGGTCCAGCATCCCGGCGCCGCACACGTCCACCACCACACCGACACAGTCGTCCACCACCTCGCCCTCACCGACGACCACCCCGTCGACGACCACCCCCTCGCCCATGACCCCGTCGACGACGACTGAAGCGCCGCCGTCCGAGACGCCCGAACAGACATCCGAAGAGGTGCCGCCGCCGGTCAACTCACCCGCTCCGACCCAACCGCCGCGACATCACCATCACTTCCACTTGCCGCACCTTTTCTGAGCCGCGGCCGCTGCAAACCTGCCAGGTTCCGGGGCTAGGATCGGCGCACGTGACGGGCTACGGACCTCCTGACGATCCCAGCGAAGCGCCGACTGGCTTCTACGACTACAGCGGCGACGGCGACCAGCCACCACCGCAAGGTGGCGGACCCTGGTACCGCAATCCGATCCTTCTGGTCGCTCTCGGCCTGTTCGTCGCGATCCTGCTCGGTCTGGCGTTCTACCTGCTCGCCGACCAGACCGGCGGCCACGGCGGTACCACACAGACCCCCACGTCACCGACGACGTCGACGACAACCCCGATGACGTCCGCCGAAATCACCACGACTGAACCGGCCGCGCCGCCCGAGACGACCACGATGTCGGTTCCGCCGTCGACGGCGGAGCCGACCACCACGGCATCAGCCACCGCGCCAACGACGACCACGAGCGTCGACGAAGGCCACCATCATCACCATCACCACGACGGCGGGACGCCGTAGCAGTGGCTGACAACCGACCGCCGTACGACGGTTACTCGCGGGGCGCCGACGAGACAGAGCGCTTCAGCGCCGTCGAGGGCCCGTCTCCGTGGTATCTGAAGCGATGGGTCCTTGCCCTGTGGGGCCTGGCGGTGGTGATCCTCATCGCGATCATCATCTACGGCCTGGCCATCCTTGCTCGAGGCAACGGCGGGAGCGCCCCGGCGCCCACCACGACGCGGACGTCGACCACGACGCCGTCGACCGCGACGACCACCACGCCGACCCCGTCGACGACCGAGCCCACCACGACGACACCCTCCGACGAGACCACCATCGAGCCGGTCCCCACCTCGACCTGGACGCCGCAGCATCCGCGCCACCACTGGTGGCGCAGCAATTTGCCCCCGATACCGCCGATCCCGCACTTCTGAGTCGACGGCGCTTCGCCTGGGTATAGAACCCGGCGAGGGCCAAGTTAGGGCAACCTTCGTCGCGGTATCCCCCTCGGGGATGTCACTATGAGCAGGCTTACACGGCTTGAGCAGGTGCAGTAGTTAAGTTACCGACGAGTAGCATCAGCCTAGTTACTGGTCAGTAACATCGGATGTGGGGAGATTTTCCGTGCACACGCAGATGCTGATCAGACTCGTTGTCGGACTGGGCGGGACGGCGATCATCGCTTTGCTCGCGCTACGCCGGGTGCTGTGGCTGGTCAAACTCACGCTTTCCGGACAGCCGGTCACCGGCCGCACCGACGATGTCGGCGCTCGCCTGTGGGCGCAGATCTCCGAAGTGTTCGGTCAGCGCAAGCTGCTGAAATGGTCGATCCCCGGCGTTGCGCACTTCCTGACCATGTGGGGCTTCTTCATCCTCGCCACCGTCTACGTCGAGGCCTACGGAGCGTTGTTCGTCAACAACTTCCACATTCCAATCGTGGGCCGGTGGGACGCGCTGGGCTTCCTGCAGGACTTCATCGCCCTCGGCGTGCTGCTCGGTATCACGACGTTCGCCATCATCCGGTTGCGCTCCGAGCCCAAGGAGTACGGCCGCTCGTCGCGGTTCTACGGCTCGCACACCGGTGGCGCCTGGCTGATCCTGTTCATGATCTTCCTGGTCATCTTCAGCTTCTCGATCTACCGTGGCGCCTCGGCGAACACCGGCGGCCTGCCCTACGGCTGGGGAGCGTTCTTCTCGCACGGCATGGGCGTGCTGATGCACCCGCTGGGCCTCGCCGCCAACGAGTGGATCGAGACGATCGCCCTGCTCGCGCACATCGCGGTGGCCCTGGTGTTCTTGGTGATCGTGCTGCACTCCAAGCACCTGCACATCTTCCTGGCGCCGGTCAACGTCACCCTCAAGCGGCTGCCCGACGGCCTGGGGCCGCTGCTGCCGCTGGAGTCCCACGGCAAGCCGATCGACTTCGAAGATCCCGCCGAGGACGCCATTTTCGGGCGCGGCAAGATCGAGGACTTCACCTGGAAGGGCAACCTCGACTTCGCCACCTGTACCGAGTGCGGGCGCTGCCAGTCGCAGTGTCCGGCCTGGAACACCGGAAAGCCGTTGTCCCCCAAGCTCCTCATCATGGACCTGCGCGACCACTGGATGGCCAAGGCGCCCTACATCCTCGGCGAAAAGAAAGCCGAGCCACTCGAGGGCCTGGACCTCGAAACCACGCACGAAGAAGGCCACCACGTCCCCGAATCCGGCTTCGGCCGGATCCCCGGACACGGGCCCGAACAGGCGGCCCGTCCGCTGGTCGGCACCGCCGAACAGGGCGGCGTGATCGACCCCGACGTGCTGTGGTCCTGCGTGAACTGCGGCGCCTGCGTCGAGCAGTGCCCGGTGGACATCGAGCACATCGACCACATCATCGACATGCGCCGCTACCAGGTGATGATGGAGTCCGAGTTCCCCTCGGAACTTTCGGTGTTGTTCAAAAACCTTGAGACCAAAGCCAATCCGTGGGGCCAGAACGCAGCCGACCGGACCAACTGGATCAGCGAGGTCGACTTCGACGTCCCGGTCTACGGCGAAGACGTCGACAGCTTCGAAGGTTTCGAGTACCTGTTCTGGGTCGGCTGCGCCGGCGCCTACGACGACAAAGCCAAGAAAACCACCAAGGCCGTGGCCGAACTGCTGGCCACTGCCGGGGTGAAGTATCTCGTGCTGGGCACGGGCGAAACCTGTAACGGCGACTCGGCTCGCCGCTCCGGCAACGAGTTCCTGTTCCAGCAGTTGGCCGCGCAGGCCAAGGAGAGCCTGGACGATTTGTTCGAGGGCGTGGAGACGGTCGACCGCAAGATCGTCGTCACCTGCCCGCACTGCTTCAACACCCTGGGCCGTGAGTACAAGCAGCTCGGCGCCAACTACACCGTGCTGCACCACACTCAGCTGCTCAACCGGCTGGTGCGTGACAAGCAACTGGTCCCGGTGAGCCCAGCCTCCCCCCAAGACGTCACCTACCACGACCCGTGCTTCCTGGGTCGGCACAACAAGGTCTACGAGGCGCCCCGCGAGCTGATCAACGCGGCCGGTGCGAAGCTGGCCGAGATGCCGCGGCACGCCGACCGCAGCTTCTGCTGCGGCGCCGGTGGTGCGCGGATGTGGATGGAAGAACACATCGGCAAGCGGATCAACCATGACCGCGTCGACGAGGCGCTGGCCACGGGTGCCACGACGGTGGCCACCGCGTGCCCGTTCTGCAAGGTGATGGTCTCCGACGGTGTGAACGACCGCCAGGAGGCCGCCGGCCGCGAAGGCGTCGACGTCCGCGACGTCGCGCAGCTGCTGCTCGAGTCGCTCGACAGCAGCACGATCACGTTGCCGGAGAAGGGCGCTGCCGCCAAGCAGGCCGCTGAGCGCGCGGAAAAGGCCGAAAAGGCCGCGCCGAAGGCATCCACTGCCACCGCTCCGCCCAAGGAAGCCGCCGAGCCGGAGGCCGCCGCACCGGCCGAGGAAAAGACCGAGGCCAAGGTAGAAGCTGCACCGGTCAAGGGCCTAGGCCTCGCGGGCGGCGCCAAGCGTCCCGGCGCCAAGAAGGCGGCGCCCAAAGCCGAAGCCGCGCAAGCTCCGTCGGCGACCGAGGAGAAGGCTCCGGAAGCCAAGGCAGCCGCCGCACCGGTCAAGGGCCTGGGAATCGCCGGCGGCGCCAAGCGTCCCGGCGCCAAGAAAGCCGCCGCAAAGCCGGAGGCCGCAACGCAATCTGCGCCCGCCGCCGAGCCCGAGACAAAGTCCGAGCCAGAGACGAAGCCCGAGCCGGCTACGGAGGCCAAAGCGCCGGCCGCACCGGTCAAGGGCCTGGGAATCGCGGCCGGGGCGAAGCGTCCCGGCGCCAAGAAGGCCGCCGCGCCGGCTGCCACCCCGGCCCCGGAGCCTGCATCCGAACCTGAGCCCAAGACCGAGCCCGAGGCGAAGGAAGAGCCGCAATCCACGCCTGCCGAAAGCAGCGGTGATGGTGGCGACGACACCGCGCCGGCGGCTCCGGTCAAGGGTCTGGGCATCGCCCGCGGTGCCCGTCCACCAGGTAAGCGCTGATCAGGCCGTCGAAAGAATTATTAATTAGATAGACAACCATGGCACCATTGGTGCTGTGACTACTCACCAGCTGCCATGGCAGAGCGCGGGGCACCAGCCGCGGCAGCGTACGTTCGCGCAGTCATCGAAGCTGCAGGACGTGCTTTACGAGATCCGCGGACCGGTGCACGACCACGCCGCGCGACTGGAGTCTGAGGGGCACCGCATCCTCAAGCTGAACATCGGCAACCCCGCGCCGTTCGGCTTCGATGCTCCCGACGTGATCATGCGCGACATGATCCAGGCGCTCCCGTACGCGCAGGGCTACTCGGACTCCAAGGGCATTATCCCGGCGCGGCGCGCGGTGGTCACCCGCTACGAACTGGTCGATGGTTTCCCGCGTTTCGACGTCGACGACGTGTATCTGGGCAACGGGGTCTCGGAGCTGATCACGCTGACCCTGCAGGCCTTGCTGGACAACGGAGATCAGGTGCTGATCCCCGCACCGGACTACCCGCTGTGGACGGCGTCGACGTCGCTGGCGGGCGGCACACCGGTGCACTACCTGTGCGACGAAACCCAAGGCTGGCAACCGGATATCGCCGACATCGAGTCGAAGATCACCGAACGCACCAAGGCGTTGGTCGTCATCAACCCGAACAACCCCACCGGCGCCGTCTACAGCCGTGAAATCCTCACGCAGATCGCTGATTTGGCGCGCAAGCATCAGTTGCTACTGCTCGCCGACGAGATCTACGACAAGATCCTCTACGACGACGCCGAGCACATCAGCCTGGCGTCGGTCGCGCCGGATCTGTTGTGCCTGACGTTCAATGGGTTGTCGAAGGCCTACCGGGTCGCCGGATATCGGGCCGGCTGGCTGGCCATCACCGGACCCAAGGACCATGCCGGCAGCTTCATCGAAGGCATTCATCTGCTGGCGAATATGCGGTTATGCCCGAATGTTCCTGCGCAGCACGCGATTCAGGTTGCGCTGGGCGGCCATCAGAGCATCGACGACTTGGTGTTGCCGGGCGGACGGCTGCTCGAACAGCGCGACGTCGCGTGGTCCAAGCTCAACGAGATCCCCGGGGTGTCCTGCGTCAAACCCGCCGGTGCGCTGTATGCGTTCCCGCGGCTGGATCCCGAGGTGTACGAGATCGTCGACGATGAGCAGCTCGTCCTAGATCTGCTGTTGCAGGAAAAGATCCTCGTGACTCAGGGGACCGGATTCAATTGGCCCGCACCGGATCACCTGCGGATCGTCACACTACCGTGGTCGCGCGATCTGGCCCGCGCCATTGAGCGGCTGGGCAATTTCCTGGTCAGCTACCGCCAATAGTCCGCTCGGCTCGGATGCACCTCCGGCCCCGACTCTTCGTGCGGCGATGCTCTCTGCGTGGCCGCCGACGGCACTTTCGGGGGGCCGAATGCCCAACGATGCGTCATCCACCTGCTAACGTCGCGCGGTTCGCTGTGCATCTCCAGCGAGTCTGCTGTGGGGTCTCCGTAGGTAGCGGAGACCCGACGAAGCTCCGGTCAGAAAATTTGAAGTTTCTATGAATTTGGCCACTAGACGGGCCCCGCCGTGAAGCTTAGGCGCACTATGGTTTCATCTCTGCCAATGTTTCCGCCTCGCCGGCTTGCCACACAGAAGTGGCAGCGCGAGAGGTTCTGCGGGGCACACGGCCTGATCACGGGGGGTGCGGCGTATCGACTAACAGTTGATGCCCCTAACAAACCTTTGCGCACCCCGCGCTTTCTAACGCATCAGACAAATTTGCATCAGTGGATCTGAATAGATCAGCTTTTATCGAAAGGAGAGTTGTGATGTTCTCTGTTGCAACGCAGGCGCAGTCGCCCGCGGCAACGGCCGACCGCAACCGATCGTGTACGTCGACGACTCCGAGTTTGGACCGTTGACCATGGATTTTGGCGCACTACCACCTGAAATCAACTCTGGGAGAATGTATTCCGGACCCGGCTCGGCACCAATGCGTGCCGCGTCGGCGGCCTGGAATCTGCTGGCCGCCGAGCTCGAATCGGCCGCGACCCAGTACCAATCGACGATCGATGTCTTGGACGACGAGTGGCTCGGACCGACGTCGGCGACGATGGCCGCGGCCGTCGACCCATACGTCACCTGGATGACCACCACCGGCACGCAAGCCGAGCAGACCGCAGCCCAGGCATCGGCTGCCGCGAGCGCCTACGAGACCGCATTCGCGATGACGGTCCCCCCACCGCAAATCGCGGCCAACCGGGCGCAGCTGGCCATGCTGGTCGCGACGAACGTCATCGGCCAGAACACCGCGGCGATCGCCGCCAACGAGGCCATGTACGGCGAGATGTGGGCGCAAGACGCCGCCGCAATGTACGGCTACGCCGGAAGCTCCGCGGCCGCATCCACGGTCAAGGCGTTCACGCAGCCCCCCGAGACGTCCAACCCCGCTGCCCAAGCGACGCAGGGGTCGGCCGTCACCCAGGCCAACAGCGCCAGCACCGGAGCCGGCGTGCAGTCGCAGCTGCAGCAGATCACGTCGTCGATCCCGTCGTCGTTGCAGCAACTCACCTCGCCGATGTCCGCGGCGACAAATGCGGCCGCCAGCCCAGGGAGTGGGCTCACCAATCTCCTCGACTTTCTCGACGGCGCCGACGGGGGCTCGATCGGAACCTTCCTGAACTCCAACCTGGTGAACGGGTTCGTTTCGGCCGGGTATACCAGCCCCGCGATCATCACGCCCGCGATCACTAGCGGCCTGGCCGACATCAACTCGTTGAACCCAAACGTCGAGTCGGCGCCTGGCGGCGCCGGCGTTACCGGATACATCGCTCCGCCGCCGCCCGTGCCCACGCCGGCCGCCGTGCCGAACGTGGGCGTCTCGGTGAACACGACGGGCAGCACACTGGTCGGCAGGCTGTCGGTCCCGCCGGCATGGACGGCCGCGGCGCAGGTCGCCAACCACAGCGGTGTCACCTATGCCGGGGGCGGCTGGACCAATGCGGTGGGCCCAGCCGGTGGCGGTACCGGAGCCGTCCCGGCCGGTATGCCCGGTATGCCCGGCGCGTCCGGCGCCCGCAATGGTGGATTCGGCCACGGACCTCGCTACGGAAACCGCCTGACCGTCATGGGGCGTCCACTGTCGGGCGGCTGAGCCTCAGCGCCGTTCCAACAAGTCGAGCAGGTAGGCGCCGTAGCCGGATTTCAGCAGGGACTCGGCGCGCCGGGCAAGTTGGTCGTCGTCGATGAAGCCCATCCGCCAGGCCACCTCTTCGGGGACGCCGACCTTGAGCCCCTGTCGGCGTTCCAGCGTGCGCACGTAGTCGCTGGCGTCGGCGAGCGAGTCGAACGTCCCGGTGTCCAGCCAAGCGGTGCCGCGGGCGAGCACTTCGACGGCCAGCCGCCCCTGGTTGAGATAAGTCCGGTTGACGTCGGTGATCTCGTATTCGCCCCGCGGGGAAGGCTTTAACCCTCGGGCGATCTCGATGACGTCGTTGTCGTAGAAGTACATGCCGGGCACCGCGTAGCTCGACTTCGGGGTGGCCGGCTTCTCCTCGATCGAGAGCGCAATGCCCTCGTCGTTGAACTCCACCACACCGTACGCCGTCGGATCGGCCACTCGGTAGGCGAAAATTGCTCCCCCGCTAAGGTTTTGGAACCTTCGGAGATTGGCGCCCAAGCCGGGGCCGTAGAAAATGTTGTCGCCCAGCGCCAGCGCCACCGGGCCGGAGCCGATGTGGTCGGCACCGATCAGGAATGCCTGCGCCAGCCCTTGTGGCTGATCCTGCACCGCGTAGGTGATATTGGTGCCGAATGCGCTGCCGTCACCGAGTACCCGCCCGAACGCGGGAGCGTCGGAAGCGGTACTGATGACCAGAATGTCGCGGATGCCGGCCAATATCAGCGTGGACAGCGGATAGTAGATCATCGGCTTGTCGTAGACCGGCAGTAGTTGTTTGCTGACGCCCATAGTGATCGGGTGCAGACGCGTGCCCGCACCGCCGGCCAGGATGATCCCGCGCATCGGATACTCCTCAGTCCACGAGGTCGGCGTCGGTCAGTTCGGTCGCGGCCAGCGCCGCCGCCAGGTCGTCGTGGCGGAACGCCGACGTGACGTGATCGTGGACGACACGGAAGGCCGACGCGATGCGTGGAGCCGGATTCGCCTGGGCCGCCGATCTTTTGTTCGACAACGACCACACCCTCGTGGACGAAGAGTCCGGGCCGACTTCGGCATGGCGCGGATTGGCGGTTGCCCATTCCTTCAGCGCGGTGTGGCCCTGAGCGGCGCCATGTGCGTCGCCGACGTCGATGTCATCGCTGGACAAGGCCAGCAGCGTGTCGGTGTCAGCCCCGTTCAACGCGTCGTGCCACGCCAGCACGGTAGCGATCTCCGATGTGGTCATGCAGTGAAAGGTACCGCGTGCGCCGAAAAGGTATGCGGTCAGGCTGTGCGGCGCCCAAGGCAGTGCACGCGCCAACCGGCTTGCTGCCAGCGCTGCACGTCGAGGCAGTTGCGGCCGTCGACGACGACACGGGAACGCACCCGATCGGCGAGCACGTCGGGTTCGAGGTCGACGAATTCCGGCCACTCGGTGAGCACCAGGACCGCGTCGGCCCGATCGCATGCTTCCTCAACCGAGACCGCGTAGTTCAGCGTCGGGAAGAGTCGCTGCGCGTTCTCCAGCGCCTTGGGGTCGTAGACGTTGACGGCGGCGCCGTTGAGCTGCAGTTGGCCCGCGACGTTGAGCGCGGGCGAGTCGCGCACGTCATCGGATTCGGGCTTGAACGCAGCACCGAGAACGGCGATGTTGGCACCCAGCAGTGAACCGCCACAAGCTTTGGTCGCGAGTTCGACCATGCGGGTGCGCCGCCGCATGTTGATGTTGTCGACCTCACGCAGGAAGGTCAGCGCCTGATCCGCGCCCAACTCGCCGGCGCGGGCCATGAATGCGCGGATGTCCTTCGGCAAGCAGCCGCCGCCAAAACCCAAGCCGGCGTTGAGGAATCGACGCCCGATCCGCGGGTCGTGGCCGAGCGCGTCGGCCAGCAGCTTGACGTCGGCACCGGCGGCCTCACACACCTCGGAGATCGCATTGATGAACGAGATCTTGGTCGCCAGGAATGCGTTCGCGGACACCTTCACCAGCTCGGCGGTCTGTAGGTCCGTCACCAGGAAGGGCACCCCGCCGTCGAGCATCGGGGCGTACATCTCGCGGATCGCGGCCTCGGCGCGCGTCGAACCATCCTGCACGCCAAGCACAATGCGGTCAGGGTGCAGGGTGTCGTGAATCGCGAAGCCTTCGCGCAGGAATTCGGGATTCCACGCCACTTCGACGTCCACACCGGGGCGCGCGGCCGCGCGCGCCCGCCCGACCAGCTCAGCAGCAGTTCCGACGGGGACGGTGGACTTTCCGACGATCACCGCCGACCGGGTCAAACGCGGTGCGAGCGTGTCGATTACGGCGTGGACATGGCTCAGGTCGGCGCCGTATTCGCCACGCTTCTGCGGAGTGCCTACTCCGAGGAAGTGCACGTCGGCGAATTCGGCGGCCAGATCGTAATCGGTGGTGAACCGGACACGACCCGCTTCGATGTTGTCTCGCAACATCTTTCGCAGGCCCGGTTCATAGAATGGAACGTCACCGGCGGCCAGCTTGGCGACCTTACCGGGATCGATGTCGACACCGACGACCTCGTGACCCAATTCGGCCATCCCCGCCGCGTGGGTGGCACCTAAATAACCTGTACCGAATACGGTGCACCTCATACACCTGTGTGTATGTCGTTGCAATGAGCTAACGGCATCGCTCTTCTGAGCGGGGGTCAAACGTCAGGTGACGGTTTAGTGCTGAAAGCTAAAAGCGCAGGCCGGGCATATCGATTCAGTGACCGAAGCCACCGTGACCTCCGCCACCGAAGCCACCGTGGCCACCGCCACCGAAGCCGCCGCCGCCACTGCCGTGACCGCCGCCGCCGCCGGGGAATCCGCCACCGGGACCGGGGTAGCCGCCGCCCGGGGAGCCACCACCTCCTGGGTAGCCACCACCGGGGTAGCCACCGCCGGGATAGCCACCGCCGCCATTGCCCCACCTGGGGCCACCGAAGATCGGGGGAACGCCCGGAATCGGAATCGGGACCGGGACCACCGCGGGGGGCGGTGCGGGCGCGGGCGCAGCCGGGGGCGGGGGTGGCGCGGCCGGCTCGGGTGCCGGTGCCGGAGCCGCGGGTACGGGTGCTGGTGCGGGCGCCGCCGGAGCGGGAGCCTGAACGACTGGTTCGGGAGCGGGCGCTTCCGGAGCCGGAGCGGGCGCTGGTGCCTCGGGCGCCGGAGCAGGGGCCGGAGCTGATGCCGGTGCCGGGGCGGCCGGTGCGGCAGGAGCCGGTTTGGCGTTGTGGCCGGGGTCGGGGCGGGTGGCAGCGGTCGGCCGCATGCTGACCGCAAGCGCAACCAGCAGGGCTGCGGCGCCCACCACGAAGAGCGCGGCGACGGCGCTGGCCACCAGGAAAAGCGGCCGACGGCCGCCGTCCGGCTGAACCTCAGCGACCCCGGTGTAAAGGCCGGTCTCTGATTCGCTTTCGTCGGCGAGCGCGGTGTAAGCGTCGCCGTCCTCGTCGGCAACAGCGCTGTACGCCAGGGCCTGCTCGCCCGTCTTGAGGTCTGTGGCGACGTCGAAGTAGCCCGGGGCGACGGCCAAAGGGTTGATGAAGCCGGTGCCGGGATCTTGTGCGTAGGCCAGCGCTTCGGTTGACGAGGTGAACAGTGGCGCGTTGGCCGATGCCAGTGCGGCGCCGCGGGCCAACGCGGTCTCGGGCTCCTCGGGAGCACTGACGATCAGCCCGGTCGCGGCCTCCAGCTGCGGCTTGAGCGAAGCGATATCGACTCCGCCGGAGCCGACGAGAAACAGTCCGTCGGGCCGGGTGTCCAGCGACTCCGCGCCAGCCGCCAGCGCGGCCAACTCGGCGAATGATTCGCGGCCGGGCGTCAGCGTCTGGCGGTGCACCTCGGTGATCGACCCGTCGGAGGTGTCGACCACAGCCAGTGTGGCGGTGTCGGGCTCGACGAACAGCAATCCGGTCTTGGCATAGCCGATGGAGCTGCCGACGACCTGGGCCAGCGCCGCGGCGGCCATGAACGACGACACCAGCATCACGTTCTCGACCTTGCGGGCGGCTAGCGCGTCGCGCAGCGCAGCAGCTTCGACCGGGTCCGTCCAGGTCACGCCGATCGATCGCAGATCGTAACCGCTGTCGACGGCGCCTTCCCGGGTGCCGAGGATCGCCGATACCACCTGGTCGGCCGCATTGATCGTCGGCGCATCGGCGGCCGCGTTGACGTCGAAGCCGTCCTCGTCGACGGTCACACCGTCGGCATTTTCGCCCTCTACGAGAACCATGCGGACCGCAGTGGGTGCCATCGACACTCCAAGTACGGTATCCACTTCTCCTCCAAAGCTGCTCGCTCGCTATCCGGATGCGGAGCGGCGCAGGTTGATCGCCCAGTTAGTTGCTCTTACGACGATACCGACCGGTCGGACCCGGCGGCTACGGGTTGTTTTCCCTATAGCCCAGGCTCACCAGTGGCCGTGGCCGCCGTGGCCCCAGCCACCGCCGCCGTGGCCCCAGCCGCCACCGCCGTGGCCCCAACCCGGGCCGCCCCAGCCGGGACCGCCACCGCCATGGCCCCAGGGACCGGGGCCGTGCTCGGGCCCGTGGTCGCCGCCATGTGGGCCCCCCCACGCCGGCGGTGGCGGAGCAAGGCCTGGAATGCCGGGAAGGATCGGCCCGATCGGAATCGGTATCGGTGCCGGCACAAACGCTGGCGGCGGCGCCGGCGCGAAGACGGGTGGTGGCGCGGGAGCCGGCGCAAAAATCGGAGGCGGCGCCGGGGCCGGCACAGCTGCGTGAATCGGTGCCGGAACGGCAGCCGGGGCCGGTGCCTGCACAGGTGCGGCCACGGGCGCAGGTGGCGCCGCGGGCAGCGGAGCCGGTATTCGGGCGGGAGCAATCACGTTATGGCTGAGGCTGGGACGGGTGCTCGCCGACGGCCGGATGCTGAACGCGAGCGAAATCACCAACCCCATCACCCCGGTGACGAAGATCAGCAGCACGCTCATCGCCACCAAAAACGGTCGGCGGCTCTGGTGTTCCTGCTGCAACCGGCCGAAGTCGGGATACATGCCGGTGGTGAAGTCTTCGGGCTCGTAGGCGTCGGGGCCAAGCTGGGTATAGACCGCCGCCGAGTCGTCAGCGACGGCGCTGTACGCCAGCGCGTCCGCACCCGCCTCGGGGTGCGGAACCGCCGCTTCAGCGACGGCCAAGTACCCGGGGTCATGCACGTGCTGACTCACCGAACCGGTGCCCGGATCCAGCGCGTAGGCCTGCGCGGCGGTAGACGAGGCGAACAGCGGCGCGTTGGCCGAGGCCAGCGCGGCGCCTCGGGCCAGCGCCGTCTCGGGATGTTCGGGCACGCTCAGCGGCAGCGAGGTGGCGTCTTCCAGAGCCGGCTTGATCAACGGGATGTCGACGCCGGAACCCACCACTAGTAGGCCCTCGGGCTGCTCCTCGAGTCCCTCGGCAGCCGACGCAAGGCTGACCAGCGTGGCCACGGCTTCGTCATCGTCGTCGGGCAGCTGCTCGCGCTGCACATCGATGATCGAGCCATCGGCGGTGTTGACGACCGCCAGAGTCGCGGCATCCGGTTCGACGTAGAGCAGTGCGTGACGCGTATATCCGGTTGCGCTGCCGAGCGACTGCGCGAGCGCGGCCGCCGCCAGAAACGACGACACCAGCATCACGTTCTCGACCTTGCGCGCGGCCAACACATCGCGAAGCTCCGCCGCGGCCCGTTGGTCAGTCCATGTCACGCCCGTCGACAGGAGCTCATAGCCGGCCTCGTCGGCGCCTTCGCGGGTGCCAAGAATTGCCGCAACCACCTGATTCGGCGCGCTGAACGTTGCCGGATCCTGGTCGCCGGCAACGGCGATATTGTCCTCATCGACGGTTACGCCGTCGGCATTTTCTCCCTCAACCAGCACGATGCGGACCGTCGTGGGCGCCATCGATACACCGAGTACGGTGTCCACAAATCCTCCCGCCAATTCGCTAGTCGTCCGCGGGCCATCTGAGATTGCGTACCGTTCAGGTCGCCAACACAGAAGTTATCGCCACTTCGGATCGCGGCGTTACTACCGCGGACTTGCTGCGTTCTACGAAGACGTGGCCAGGGGCAACGGTCGAACGATGCCCCCCGGCCGACCCTTCCGATGCGATTTTACCTTGTCGCGCGTCGCGCCGACAGGCTAGTGGTGCCCCCCGCCACCGTGGCCGCCCCCGCCGAAGCCACCGCTGTGACCGCCTCCGCCGAAGCCACCACCACCGAAGCCACCTCCACCGAAGCCACCTCCACCGAACCCGCCGGGGCTGTGGCCACCACCGAAGCCGCCCGGTCCGCCGCCGAAGCCACCCGGCCCGCCGCCGAACCCACCAGGACCGCCACCAAAGCCACCCGGCCCGCCGCCGAACCCACCAGGACCGCCACCAAAGCCACCCGGCCCGCCGCCGAACCCACCAGGACCGCCACCGAAGCCGCCGGGACCACCGCCAAGGCCCGGGGGACCACCACCGGGTCCGCCACCAAAGCCACCGGGTCCGCCCCCACTTTCGGGCGGGCCGCCGAAGCCACCAGGACCACCGCTGCCGTGTGGGCCACCGCCGAAGCCACCCGGGCCACCGCCGAAACCACCAGGACCGCCACCAAACCCGCCGGGACCACTGCCGGGCGGGTTGAAGGACGGCCCCTGCGGCGGAGCGGGAGCCGGAAAACCGGGAATCCCCAGTCCGGGAAGACCAGGAATCCCTGGGAGGAACGGCGCCTGCGGGGCAGGCATGTGTACGGGTTCCGGCATTTGCACGGGCGGCTGCACCGGTATGTGGACCGGCGACTGTATCGGCGCCCGCACCGGGATGTGGACGGGCGACGGAGCACGCACCGGAATCGGCAGCGGGACCACGACCGGCGCAGGAGCCATCACCGGAGGCGGAGGCGGCAGTGCAGCGGGAATCGGCGCCGGCGCAGGGCCAGGTGCGCGCGGAGCCGAAACAGCCGCGTGCGCAGGCGCTGGGACCACCGCAGGAGCGATCATGTGGCTGAACTGCGGGGCCGGGGCGCTCGCCTGAACCGGGGCCGGAGCGGCCGCCGGAGCCTGGATGATCAGGTTCTGCAGCGGCCGGGGCAATAAGGCAACGCTTGGCCGGATCCCAAGTGCCAGAGCAACTTCGAGCGACAGAGCGGCGGCGACAAAGACCACCGCGAGGATGCTCCCGACGAGCATGAGGGGACCACGCTGGCGTTCGCCTTCGAGATCCTCAAGCCTTAAGGCCCCCTGAGCGACGGTGTGAATGTCGGCTTCTTGTTTGGCAAGGGTGTGTGCGTCGGCTTCCTCGTCGGGGACGGCGCTGTACGCCAGATCCTCTTCGCCCAACGTGGTGCCGAGCGGAACGTCCGGTGCCGCAAGATATCCCGGCGACACGGCGTAGGGGTCGACCGAGCCGGTACCGGGATCCAACGCGTACGCCAGCGCTGCGGTCGACGAGGCGAAGAGTGGAGCGTTCGCCGACGCCAGCGCTGCGCCCCACGCCAACGCGGTCTCGGGCTCTTCGGCCGCGGTGACCGGAAGCGTCGCCACCGCTTCCAATTGCGGCTTGATCGCGGCGACGTCCACGCCGGAGCCGACGATGAACACGCTCTGCGGTCGCGCCTCCGACTCCTCCAGAGCGGCGATCATCGCGGCCAATTCCGTGATGCTGTGGCCGTCGGACATCAACTCCTTGTGGACGTCGGTGATCGACCCGTCGGCGGAATCGATGACGGCCAACGTCGCGGTGTCGGGTTCGAGGAAAAGCAGGGCGGTGTGCGCGTCGCCGACGGTGCAGCCCACCGTCTGCGCCAATGCGGCCGCGGCCATGAAGGACGACACCAACATGACGTTTTCGACCCTGCGGGTGGCCAAGGCGTCTCGCAGGGCGGCGGCGTCGACCGGGTCGGTCCACGTGACGCCCGTCGAGGTCAGCGCATGGCCGGCCTCGATGGCACCCTCGCGGGTGCCCAGGATCGCCGAGATCACCTGATCGGCAGCGCTCAGCGTCGCCGCTTCGTCATCGGTGGTGATGCCGAACGCATGGTCCTCAACCGTCACGCCGTCAGCATTTTCGCCTTCGACCAGCAGCATTCGAACCGATGTGGGTGCCATCGACACCCCGAGCACGATGTCCATCGCGCCTCCAGAGCCAGTCGTAGCGCGCCACGGTTTTAGGCGGAGGGAACACCGCGTCCGGCGCTACACCTAGCATAGTCTTCGCAATACCTGTGCAGCGCTGCAGCCGAAGTTAAGTAGATCTTATGAAATTTAAATACGACCGCGACGGCGTCGGCCCACGCTGGCCCTGGTATTTCGACCCGACTGCAGCGCTTCCATAAGGGTGCTCGGCCGGACTGGTCAGCCGCAGGATGCACAGCTGACCGATTTTCATGCCCGGCCACAGCGTGATGGGCAGGTTGGCGACATTGGAGAGCTCCAGCGTGATGTGACCGCTGAAGCCGGGATCGATGAAGCCGGCGGTCGAATGTGTCAGCAAGCCCAGGCGTCCCAGCGACGACTTCCCTTCGAGGCGACCGGCCAGGTCCTCCGGCAGCGTGCACGTCTCCAACGTCGACCCGAGCACGAACTCGCCGGGGTGTAGCACGAACGGCTCGCCCGCGGCCGGTTCGACCAAGGTGGTCAGCTCGTCCTGCTGCTGCGCGGGGTCGATGTGGGTGTAGCGCAGGTTGTTGAAAACCCGGAACAGATTGTCCAGTCGGACGTCGACGCTCGACGGCTGGACCAGAGCGTCGTCGAAAGGATCGATTCCCAACCGGCCGGCGGCGATTTCGGCTCTGAGATCGCGATCGGATAGCAGCACGCGACGAGCGTAGCGGCCCGTGATTACGGGTGAGCGGCGTGACGCCGGATGCTAGCCTTCCCAGGCAACATTGCCGATGTAGTTCAATGGCAGAACATCAGCTTCCCAAGCTGAATACGCGGGTTCGATTCCCGTCATCGGCTCCATATTTCAGCGGGCAGACTCAGCCTTCGACGTCCATCTCCGTCAAGACCCGGCGCAGCAATTTGCCCGTGGCGTTGTGTGGCAGCTCGTCGATGAACACCACATCTCGGGGGACCTTGTAGCGCGCCAAGTTGTTCTTGACGTACAGCTTGATCTCCTCGACGTCTTGTTCCGCGCCCGGCTGCGAAACAATGAAGGCGCGCAACCGCTTTCCGAACTCAGAGTCGTCGACGCCGACCACGGCCGCATCGAAGACATCGTCCCGCTCGACAAGTAAATTCTCGACCTCTTGCGGGAACACGTTCTCGCCGCCGGAGACGATCATGTCGTCATCGCGCCCGTCGACGAACAGCAATCCGTTCTCGTCGAAATAGCCCACGTCCCCGCTGGACATGTAGCCGTCAATGATCTGCTTGTGCCGGCCATCGGTGTAACCCTCAAACGGCGCCGCATTGCGGACGAAGATCCGACCGTGCTTGTTGGCGCCATCGACGCGACGGTCGTTGTCGTCGTACAGCACCACTTCGCACGTCACGGGTGAGCGGCCCGCGGTACCGGGAGCCATCCGTAGTTCGTCTGGTGTGGCGATGGATGCGATCCCGCACTCGGTGGAGCCATACATGTTGTAGAGCACATCGCCGAACGTGTCCTGCACGCGGTTGGACAATTCGGGCGTCAGCGCCGATCCGGCGATCACGATCGCCTTCAACGTCGACGTGTCGTATTTGGCGATGACGTCGGGCGCGAGTTCAACCATCCGATGCAGCATCGTCGGGACCGCCACCAACATGTCTGCCTTGTGCTCCGCGATGAGTTTGAGTGTGGCCTCGGGGTTGAAACGCCGGACGGTGACAATCTTGTTTCCCAACGCCGCCCCAACCATGAAGGTGGCCAGACCGGTGCTGTGGAAAATCGGCGAGATGATGACCATGGTCCCCTTGCGGGGGTAGGGGACTCGGTCGATTATCTGTACTGTCGCGAACGGCGAGAACTTGGCCCGCGGCGCGCCCTTCGGCAGCCCAGTCGTGCCGCTGGTGAGGACGACGATCCCGCCTGGTTTGCTCGGCGGGGGCAACGGCTCGGTGCTGTTCGTCGCGATGATGCCGTCGATGGTCGGCAGGTCGTCGGGCGGGTGGGTGCCGTCGTCCACCCAGGTCAGCACCCGCGGCAGCTCGGCCGGCAGTGCGTCGAGCAACCCCAGGAACTCGCTGTCGTGGAGCACAACCTTGACGTTTTCGCGCTCACATACCTGCGCGAACTGCGGTTTGGCGAAGCCCGTGTTCATCATCACCTGTCGGGCACCGAGCTTTCCGCACCCGGCCATCGCGATGATGAGGCCGCGATGGTCACGACAGAGCAGGCCCACGACCGAGCCTTCGTCGACCCCGAGCCTCTTGAGTCCGTGGGCGAGCGCGGTGGACATGTCGTCCACCTGCTTGTAGGTCAAGGTCCCGCGCTCGTCCACAAGCGCAGGCAGCGACGGGAATTTGCGACCACCCTGGATCGCCATCGTCGCCTGCGGTACGTAGACGCGCGAATTCTTCACGGTCTGCAGTGTCGCTCCGAGGTCGCCGAAGTCGACGATCCCGCTAGCGTGCAGTCGCTGTACACCTTTTGCCAGCTCAGCGGTGCGACTCAGCTTCTGCCGAATTCCGCTCAGCGCCTTGGCCATCCGGTCTAGCCCAGGCTTTTCGCGAAACCGCTGAGATCGCGCACGCTGGCGGCGAACACGTCGGGCATCACGCCCGGAAACAACAAGTCCCCGCCGTGGCACGTACCCGCGACCACTCGGCCGACAGCCGGCACGCCCGCGCGGAGCAGTCGCCGGTAGTAGTCCAAGCCCTCGTCGCGCATCGGATCGAGCTCGTTGACCGAAATCACATGCGGGGGCAAGCCTTTCAGGTCATCATCGGTTGCCATACCGGCAAAACAGGTGGCGTCGTTGAGGTGCGCACCGTCGGGGTCGTAAATGGAGCCGAGAAGCTCGGCCTGCTGGAGATTGACGAAGTAGCCGTCGCACTCACGCAGCGACGGCAACTCCTCGGGAGCCTCGTGCCACCGGTTCGAGATGTACGGGCATTGCGCGTAAAACCCTGCAATCTCGTGTAGCCATCCTTCTCGTTTAGCCTTGTGTCCCACCGTGAGAGTGAGATTGCCTCCCCCCGACTCGCCGGACACGATCAGATGGCTTACGCCGAGCTCGTCGCGATGCGCGGCGACCCAACGCACCCCCGACGCGCAGTCGTTCAATCCAGCCGGAAACGCGTGCGGGCCAAGCTTTCCCCCGGAGTTACGAAATTCGACGCCGACGACGACCAGGCCGGTCCCGGCGATGTACTCCCGAATTCGCGAGTACATCGGGTCGGCGGCGCTGGCGATGGCCATGCCACCACCGTGCAGATGCACGATGGCCGGCAGCGGACCTTCGATGTCCGGACGACTGACGTAAAGCGTGACGTCGTTGCCGTCCTCACCGGTGATCGTCGTCGTTGTCGTCGTGACGCCAACCGCCTCGGGGACGCCCGGGGCGAACGCGTCGAGGACTGCGCCGATCCCCGCCTCGCACATATCGGCATAGGCGAGGCGTTCTTCGAGTGGCGCATCGATGGTCAGTGGCACGACGGGCATGTTTCCGGCGATCCCGAATTGCGCCAGCGCCGCGACCATTCGCGGGTCCGAGCGAGGGTCGGTCTCGAGTGAACAATCCGGATCAGCAAGACGCCCCTCAGCCATGTGCCGACGCTACAACGCAGGGCAGCGCCGGCGGGGCAAGTCCGCCAGTCCAGGCGGCCGCGGTACGTCGGAAAAATCGTGAAAAATGGGGCAATTGCCCGATGCGCGCGCACGCTTCTGCCGCGCAGGCTGGTAATGCTGGCAGGCAACCGTCAGCCGGCTGTACGTGAGGGGCGACTCATGAATCTGCGTGTTATCAACCGGCTGGGCATGTTGGCAATCGGAGCCGCGGTGGCCTCCTCACCAGGGCTGGCCTGGGCCGACTCGTCGACGGACTGGCTGTCGTCAATCGATGGCTTGCTGAGCGGGGCGCTCCCCGCCGCGGACCCGTCAGGTTTGGACCTAGCCATCTCGTTCGACGGCATGTCACTTCTCGCGGACGGCAACGCGACGGCCACCACCCAGAGCGGGGAATTCGGCTTAGCGATCGCTTCCGGCGACGGCGCCAGCGCGACCGCCGAGGGCGGCACTGGCGACTACGCCCTCGCCGACGGCGTCGGCGCGATCGCCGCAGCGGGCGGGATCGCCGGCTCGACCGGCAACGACTTCGACAGCGCCATCGACATCGGCAACAATGCAACCGGCAGTCAGTTCGACGGCGCCTACGCCGGCCAGGGCCAGCTTGTCGCAAATGCCGGCAGCCCCGGAAGCGGTAACGGCAGCTTCGACACCGCTATCGAGATCGGTAACAACGCCTCCAGCACCGACGACGACGGCGCCCACGCCGGCGCCGGCGGCCTCGTCGGATTAGGCGACGATGGCAACCACAATTTCGCCATCGACATCGGCAACAACAGCAACGGAACCGGCCAAGGCGCCGATGCTGTCGGCGGCGACTACAACAGCGGCAGCTACCTGGGCAACATCGACATCGCCGATGGCTCGAATGGCCATTTCGCCTACGCAGGCTTTGGCGACGGCAACATTGCCAATGTCGTCGGTGAGAACAGCTACGCGTTTTCCGGCGGCGGATTTGACCCCGCTGTGGTTGGCAACGACAACATCGCTACCGTCTTCGACCCCTTCGGCACCCTGGGCAGCACTGCCGTCGCCGGCGAAGGCTTCGACATCCCCGGTAATTTCGATCTCGCCGCCGTCTTCGGCGACGGTTTTGACACATTTCCGGGAGCTACCGGCGGCAACTTCCTGGTCGAGATCCTGCCCAGCTTGTTCTAATCCGATTCCACTACCGCTCTGATCCGTTCGAGCGTCGTCGTCATGTCGCGAATGTTGCGGCGGCGTCGCAATTCGCCGAACACAAATTGAACGACCCGCGGCATGCCATAGCTTTTCACCCAGAACGATTCGGTGACATCCGTGCCGGACGAGGTGGGAGTGAACCGGTAGTGCCAGTTATTGACCGGGGTATCGCCGACGAGCACCTGAAACCCGAACTCACGGCCCGGCTCACATGCGGTGACGCGGCACGTCGTCCAGTAGATGGGGCCGATTTCGTTGCGTTTCACGTGCCCACGGAAGCGGACCCCCACCGCGGGACCGGTCGCCCCATCCAGCCACTCCGCCTCGAACGTCTCGGGGAGAACCGGCCGGTGTTGCGAACGTCGGACACCAGGCACCAGATGTCTTCGGCCGGCGCTTCCATGTGAACGGTCACGGATTCCTGCATTGGGGAAGCGTAGGCGAATATCGCGGCCCTTGAAATAAAGCCCGCACAAATAGATTCGCGCCCGGGTGACTACCCGGCTGGTAACTTCGTCCGCTATGGGTGCTTTGGATGGACGCGTCGCCTTGATCACCGGAGGAGCTCGTGGGCAGGGTCGCGCGCATGCCCTCGCGCTAGCCGCCGAGGGCGCCGACATCGTGATCGCCGACGCCCCGGGCGCGATGGCGGACCTGACCTACCCGCTGGGCACCGAGGACGACCTGCGCGAGACGGCAAAGCTGGTCGACGAACTGGGCCGGCGCTGCATACCGCTGACGCTCGACGTCCGCGACGGCGCCGCCGTCAACGCCGCGGTCACGCAGACCGTCGCCGACCTGGGCAGCCTCGACATCGTCGTGGCCAACGCCGGAATCGTCAGCACCGGACCACTGGACGAGGTCAGCGACGGGGTGTGGCAGCAGCTGATCGACACCAACCTGACCGGCACATTCCACACCCTGCGTGCGGCCATACCGGTGATGCGACAGCAGCGGTTTGGACGCATCGTCGTCACCTCGTCGATGGGCGGCCGGATGGGCATCCCGGACCTGGCCGCCTACAACGCCACCAAGTGGGGCGTGATCGGCTTGGCGAAATCCGCGGCCTTGGAAGTCGCCAAGGAGGGCGTGACGATCAACGTCGTGTGCCCGACCACCACGCAGACTCCGATGGTGCAACCCCCTGGCGGCGACGACATCCCGGACGACCTGGTGCGCCGGATGATGAGGGCCAACCCGATCCCCAGCCCTGGCTGCAACCCGAAGACGTCAGCCGCGGAGTGCTTTACCTCGTCACCGACCCTGGTGTCATCACCGGCAGCGTCCTCGAGATCGGCCTCGGCGGCAGCGCCCGCATCCACTGACGCAAGGAGTTGCCTCGTGTGCGATCGGTTCATCGTGCCGACTGCTGTCTTACGCCGGCTCGCTGAGGACGAGTCGATCCCGGCGGAGTCGCGGCAGGCGATGCGCGAAAGCGTTGCCGTCGAACGCATGTGGCGGGATCTGCGTGACGCCCACACCGACGCGACGCAGGCGAGCCTGCTGGCAACAGAATTCAGCGGCGTGCGGCGTGCCGGTGTGCTCGCGACTGTTCCAGCGGTAACGGTGTATGACTGCAAGAACACTCAATCGCTGCCCGGCTCGCCGGTGGTGGATCCTGGTGCTAGCACAGACGCCACGGCCAAACGCGCGTTCGATACGACCCGTGCTGTTGTGGACTACTACCGAGAATGCTTCGGACGCAACTCAGTTGACGACAAAGGCATGACGCTGATGTCCTCGATCCATTACGGCGTGCGCTACGACAACGCGTTTTGGAATGGCGCTCAGATGACGTACGGGGACGGTGACGGCCGGGTATTCACCGACTTCACCAAGTCAGATGACGTCATCGGCCACGAGTTGACCCATGGCGTCACGCAATTCACGGCGGGCCTTGTCTATACCGATGAGCCCGGAGCACTCAACGAGAGCATCTCCGATGCGTTCGGCGCGATGTTTCACCAGTGGCGAAACAAGCAGACCGTCGCCCAAGCGGACTGGCTGATCGGCCCGGGTGTCCTGGGTCCGCTGGCAATTGCCAAGGGGTACAACTGCCTTCGTAACTTGGCCGACCCCGGCGCCAAGCAGTGCCTGTCACCGCAGCCGTCGCACTACACGGACTACGTCCCCGGCGGGGACCCGCACGACAACAGTGGCATCCCCAATCACGCGTTCTACCTGTCAGCCATGGGCGTCGGCGGCCGATCGTGGGAGAAGACCGGGAAGGTCTGGTATGCGGCTCTGACGAGTCCGGACGCCGGACCGTCCATGAGCTTCAGCGAGTTCGCGGCCCTCACGCGCTCCGCCGCCAGATCGCTGTTCCCCCAGGATCGCGACGTCTACCGTGGGGTGGACGACGCTTGGACACGGGTGGGCATTCCACCGCCCGACATCGCGGTCTGAGCTCACAACGGTCGAGGCACAGCAATGCAGTACTTCATCGAGCGACGCGGCGGCTTGGCCGGACTGAAGGCCAGTTGCACCCTCGAGGGCGATGCCCTCGACCCCGACGATCGCGCCACCCTGGAGCGACTTCTCGACAGCGACAACGCCTTGGACACGGATCCCGGCGCCGACCGCTACACCTATCGCGTCACCCGCCACAGCCTGTCGGGCACGACCACGCGGGACATCCCGGAAAGCGTGATGCCTCCCACGGTGGCAAGCGCTGTGACAGTTGACATCTGAGGCGAGTCTTCGTCGAGATCTACGCTGGCGCGAATAAGTGCGAGTGAGCCGCACGGTGGCGTCGATCTCAGCCCCCAGGCGGCCCGCTGATCGCCGCTAAGCGGCGGACCTCTCCAAGATGTGGACCCCGCACGCCGAGCCGAGGCCGATCACATGAGCCAGACCGACCTTGGCGTTCTCGATCTGTCGGTCGCCTGCTTCGCCGCGCAGGTGGTGGCAGATCTCCCAGATGTTGGCGATCCCGGTGGCCGCGATGGGATGCCCCTTGGACTCCAACCCGCCCGAGACGTTCACCGGCGTCGAGCCGTCCCGCCACGTCGCACCGGTATTGAAAAATTCTGCTGCGCCACCCTTTTCGCACAGCATCAGGTTGTCGTAGTGCACCAGTTCGGCGGTGGCGAAGCAGTCGTGCAACTCGACCAGATCGAGGTCGCTCGGCCCGATACCGGCCTGCTCATAGGCAGTCGCGGCGGCATTGCGGGTCAGCGTGTTGACGTTCGGCAGCACCTGGCAGCCGTCCTCGAACGGGTCGGTGGTCAGGATCGACGCCGCGACCTTCACCGCCCGCTTGCGCTGCTGCAAGTGACAGCGACTTCAACGTCTCGCCGTTGCACACCACCGCGGCCGCGGCGCCGTCGCAGTTGGCCGAACACATTGGCCGGGTATTCGGGTAGGCGATCATGACGTCATTCATGATCTGCTCGAGGGTGAATTTCTTCTGGTACGCGGCCAGTGGATTCAGCGTGGAATGGGCGTGGTTTTTCTCGCTGATCTTGGCGAACAACTCGAAGCTGGTGCCGCCGTATTTGTGGCCGTACTCGGTGCCGATCTGAGCAAAGACGCCGGGCATCGACTCGGTGCCGATCCGCCCGTCGATCGCGGCGACGGCGCCATAACGGCCTTTGGGTTCCCAGACGTCGGCATCACCCTTCTTCTTTCCGGCACCGCCGAGCAACCCGGCACCGGAAAGCTTCTCCACGCCGACCGCCAGGCCGTACTTCACCTCGCCGGCTTTGACCGCCATGATCGCGGTCCGAAGCGCGGTGGCGCCGGTGGCACACGCGTTGGCCACGTTGTAGACCGGAATACCGGTCTGGCCGATCTGCTTTTGCAACTGCTGGCCAATTCCGGCGTTAGCCGCCATCAGGTTTCCGGCGGCAATCACGCCGATGTCGGCCATCGTCACTTCGGCATCGGCCAGCGCACCGGTAGCGGCTTCTGCCGCTAGGTCGACGGTGTCTTTGTCGGCGTGCTTGCCGAATTTGGTCATCCGGATGCCGAGTATCCAAATGTCGTCACTGGCGCTCATGTGGCTGCTCCTTATATGAAATGGATCATCAGGCCGCGGGCTCGAAGCCGAAGCCGATTGCCTCGGTGCCGGCCGAGTCGGCGCCGATCGGGAAGGTCGCCAACCGCACCTTCATCCCGTCGTGGATGTGCTCGGGATTGGGCTCGACGTTGACCAAATTGGTGCGCACCTGAGTGCCGTCGCAGTCAACGACGGAGGCGACGAATGGAGTGGGAATTCCGGGTGCGGCAAAAGTGACGATGGTGAAGGCCCGGACGATGCCTTCGGTAGGCACTGCAACTGTGGTGAATTCCGACGCGAAACAGCGTGCGCAGGCGTTGCGCCGATCGAAGAATCGCGCTCCGCAGTTTGTGCATTCCTGCGCGACGAGGTGTGGGTCGCCATCATCGAGCACCAGATAGTCGACCAGCGGAATCTGACCCGTCATAACACCTCCGTCATAGTTACTGTTGACCGTAGCGAGTGTGGTGTGGCCGCGGATCCGAATATCAAGATCAGCGCTGCTGGGCCACGGTGATGTGGTTGGCGCTCTCGATCAAGTCTTGCGCCCGTGCGTTCCCGTCCTGCCGCCGTGGCCTCACGGCAGCTGGTCGAAGAGACCTTCGTCACCGCATCCCAGCGCCAACCCATGTTTCCGACCCTCGACCTTTTGGGTACGCGTTTTGCGCGCAGCCAACGCCTGTTATGCGCAGCACTGACCGCCCTCGCCGACAAGAAGGGTTCGGCGACCGACCCCCACCTACAACACATGACCTATCACTTGACGATCACCACCGCGCCGCGGTCAGTCCGCGTGCGAATCACCGGCGACCTCGATTACCAAACCACCGATGATCTCGTTGAGGTTGCATCGCAATTGCTCACTGAGCAGAACCACCTGCGCGATCTCCACCTCGACTTCAGTGAGATGGCGTTCCTGGACTCTGCGGCGCTGTCCGGTCTGCTTCTCCTGCACCGCCGCACCTCGCGCGCGGGCGTCGCACTCCATCTCGACCACCGACCGGCGTTCCTCGATCGCATCCTTCAAGTCACCGGCCTGTTCGATCACTTCGATCTGACCCGGACCGACGCCGAGACCAGCGATCCAAACCTGGTGGGCCAGGCCAGCTCCGGCGAGACCGGCGCTCGCTGAGCTCGCACCTCCGCCAGACCGGCTCCCGCAGGCCGTAGCCGAAACGTGACCGGCGCGTTATCGAATTGCTCACGCGCCCTTACCGGTCCAATATTCCGGACGTGCCTAGGATCGCTATTGCAACCTTCGTCTACTAAAGGAACTGGCGGATGCGCACGGTCTTTCGGTCTGCAATTGTGGTGGCGGGCACCGCCGCGTCGGTCGTCGCCGGCCCCTCGGGCGTGAGCCTGGCCGCGTCGGACCAGTCGTTTCGATTCCCGGTCGCCTCGGTCGGGCCGACCACAGGTGAGGTCGTGGGTGTCGCGCACCCGGTCGTCATTACGTTCCGCTCACCCGTGTCCAACCGAAGTGCCGCCGAGCGCGCCGTTCGTGTGACCTCGTCGCCGTCAATGACTGGCAAGTACGAGTGGCTCAACAACGAAGTCGCGCAGTGGGTTCCAGACCGATTCTGGCCCGCACACAGCACGATTGCCTTGTCGGTGGGCGGCGCATCCGCGGAGATCAAGACCGGGCCCGCGGTGCTCGGTGTTGCCGACATCTCCGACCACACGTTCACGGTCAGCGTTGACGGGGTTCCGAGCGGCCCGTCGCAACAGCTGCCGACACCGCATCACCAACCGCACTTCGGCGAACCGGGCGTGCTGCCCGCCTCGATGGGCCGGCCGCACTATCCGACGCCCGTCGGCGTCTACTCAGTGATCTCGAAAGAACGCACAGTAATCATGGATTCGAGCAGCGTCGGTGTTCCGGTCACCGACCCTGAGGGGTACAACACGCCGGTGGAATACGCCACTCGCTTCACCAGTCGTGGGTTGTTCGTCCATTCGGCTCCCTGGGCCGTCCCAGCCCTGGGTCGCGAAAACGTCAGCCACGGCTGCATCAGCCTGAGCCCCGCCGACGCCGAGTGGTACTTCAACACCGCCAAGATCGGCGACCCGATCGTCGTCAAGGAATAAGGTGCTCAGCGCTTTTCATCGCGCTTTTCATCAAATAAGAACAGCCCCCCGCCCGGAGGCGTTTTCTAGGGGTCCTCGCAACACCGCTGGTTAATTGGCCTGTAGTAGATCACGCAAACGCTCGGCTGGGGTGTCCCAATCGAGCGTTTTGCGTGGGCGGCCGTTGAGTTGCTGGGAGACGTGTTCGAGGTCTTCAGGTCCGAAGACGCTGAGGTCGGTGCCTTTGGGAAAGTACTGGCGCAGCAGGCCGTTGGTGTTCTCGTTGGTGCCGCGCTGCCAGGGGCTGGCCGGGTCGCAGAAGTAGACCGCCATGTCGGTGGCCATGGAGAACTGTTTGTGGCGGGCCATCTCGGCGCCTTGGTCCCAGGTCAGCGATCCGCGCAGGTGCGCCGGCAGCGTGGCGATGGTGGCCGCGTCAGCCCGTGTGACACCCCGCAGGCCTTCGCGGCCTGATTGACCGAGCCGGTTGCGGTAAACACCGCAACCACCTGAACAGCATCAACATCGCGGGCCACCGACCGCGCCGACCCCGCCGGGCGGCCCGTCGCACGCAGGATGGCATAACACCGCCCCGGTGAACCCCCAGAGATACAGCAGCCTCTTTGACGGAAACACCAGCCGCAACAAGGTTTTGCTAACCGATCACCGAACCGAACACAGTCCTCCAAAACAACACGGCCGCCGCAACCTCTCAAATTCGAGAGTGTTGCGACGACCGCGTGAACTCGCCGGGAGAACGGGGGATTTTCTTATGACCTCACTCGGGGCCGGGCGGCAGCGGCTGGCCGGGCTGCGGTCCGCCCGTCGGTGCCGGACCCGTCGGCGCATCTTTACCGCCGGCGACGCCGGCCATGTCCGCGATCGGGGCACCCGGAATGCCGCCCAACGCGATCAGCGGGGCACCAGCCGGAACGGCCACGGGGAGTGGGGCTCCCGCTCCCGCGGGAACCGGGGCACCGGCGGGAAACGGAAGGCCACCCGGAACGGGGGCGCCGCCGAGGACAGGGGCTCCGACGGGCAGCGGCGCACCGGCCATGTCGGCAACCGGCGCGCCCGCGCACGGCGCGGCAGCTCCGGCCGCGCCGACACCACCGGCCCCCGCGCCGACTCCACCTGCCGCCGCACCGACTTCACCCGCCGCTCCGTACATGCACGCACCCCCGCCCGTTTTCAACGGCGTGGCTGCCGCATGGGGACTCAGCGCTATCGCCGCACCGCATAGCCCAACGCCAGCAACAAATTTGATGCTGAATCGGTCGAAGCCTTTCATCGACGTCAACTCTCTCTTCCACACCCGGGCATCGCCCGCAGATCACCACCGGTGCAGCCGCACCGCGGCCGCGTTTCTTGCGACCGGTTTATTTTTAGTGGACCCGTGTTCAACGCGCACCACGACGCACCCGACCGTTTCCAAATAGAGACGTTCCGTCCGGTTTCTTGGACTACGAAACCACGTACCGCCGCGAAGGTTTCGAACGGAGAACGCCTAGTAGCAATACTGACCAGGCGAAACCTGCACCAGCCCTTAGCGTTTGATTCGAAACATCACAATTCGGCATCGGAGGCTTTGCGGGGCCTGCGATGTAACGCCTACTTCAGCGAATGTAGACTTCACCGCCGGTGGGATATCCCCCACCGTGCGTGGTGATGTGCACGTGGTCGTAGTGGCCATAGCCGGATCCCGACGGGCCACTGGGCGTGTAGTACGTGCCGCGCCAAATGCAATCCTGCAGCGAGAACTTGTCCGCATTCTTGAGCGCGAATGCGACGATCTGATTGCCGAGTGCGATGCCGGCCGCGCTGGACGGGTTCGGGATCATCACATCGATCGCCAGACCCCGGGGGTGCCACGGAAGCGCGTCCGGTCGGACACCGCCCATGTTTTTGATCTCCGGGAAGATGGCGCTGATCGTGCGGGCCACCAGGATCGTCTTGACTTGCAGGCCACGTTCGGGGGCCACATCCGCGATCAGCACCTGCGGGGCGTTCTTGGAAGCGACGTGCCAGCGCGACCCCCGCGATGCGGACGTCGTTTCCGCCGTAGCGCCGTTTACAGGTACGCCCGAGGCCGACCAGGACGACGCCATCGGCATGCCGACCGTCATCTGCAGGTGGCAACACGGCGTGGCGTCAGCTAACGAGGCAGCCTTGCCGTGATGGCCCTCGGCATGAGCGCTCCCACCAAGGGCAAATATGACGGCAACGGGGCCGGCAACCGCTGCCATCACGACCGGCGACTTACGCCCACCGCTGGCTAACTTTCGACGACGCACGGCAGCAGCTTACGAGCAAATCGCGAATTAGTCACGATCAGGTAACGAACCGCAGGTAAAGCGGCTGCTTTACATCGGCCAGCTGCCCGATTCCGCCTCAAAGCGGAGAGTGGTGACCGGGGGCAACGGACGCCGTTCGCCAGCCGATATCGCATCCATCATCAGCGCGACATAGCGGCGCCAGCCATCGCTGCCGGTGTCCATCGTCCACAGCACGCTGTGCAGCATCGCAATCATCCTGGGCAGATCGGCAGCCGCCAGGTCAGCCCGGATGACACCGGCTCGCCGGCCGCGATCGGCGAGCTCCGTGAGTGCCTCGATGAGCGCGGTCGAGACGTCTGACGTCAAGGACCCGGCTCTGCGCGCGGCCGTCAACAAGTTGTGCTCGCGCGCGCCCAGCGATATCGCCGCCTCGATTAAGTGCGCGAGCCCCTCCAGCGGGTCGACGGCCTTACGGACCGCCTCGATGATCGGCGTGAGGTCCTCGGCGATGCACTGATCCAGTGCCGCCCGCACCAGCTCGGCCTTGGTCGGAAACCTGCGGTAGAGGGTGCGCTCACCGACGCCGGCACGCCGAGCGATCGCCTCGACGGGGGCTTCGGGCCCCAGTTCGCCGTAGACGTCCCGGGCGGCCCGCACGATCCGCCCGGCATTGCGCGCAGCATCGGCGCGCAACGGCCGGTCAGTCACCGCGGTCATGTCACCAGCGTAACTGACAGTTGACTGTCACTCACCCACGTTCTACGCTCGGGGGGCAATTGGCAGCCGACTGACACTTAACCGCAAAGGTGGCTGATGACAACAACTTCCGCTCTGCCTGTGATTCCGGCGCAACGGGCCGCGCGGTGCCCGCTGGCACCTCCGACCGAATTCGCGGATTGGCGGCAAGAGCCTGGCCTGCGGCGGGCGATGTGGAACGGCCAGGAGGTCTGGTCGGTCAGCCGCTACCAGGACATCAGGGCCGCGCTGGTCGATCCACGGCTGTCCGCCGAAACCCTCCCGGAGCTGTTCGACCAGGCAAGCGGCACTGCGCCGCCGCAGGTCTTCGCGCGCATCGACGATCCCGAGCATCACCGGTTACGACGCATGATGACCAGCCAGTTCACCTTCCGGCGCACCGAAGCGATGCGGCCGCACATCCAGGAATTGGTCGACGAGTATCTCGACGCGATGATCGATAAGGGCCCCCCGGCCGACATCGTGCGGGACTTCGGCTTACCGGTTCCATCGATGGTCATTGCACTGCTGCTCGGTGTCCCTCCCGAAGACCTCGAACTCTTCCAGCACAGCACCTCGCGCGGGTTGGACGTGAAGTCCACCGACGAGGAAAAGGCGCAAGCTTTCATCGAGATGTACAACTACATCCAGGAGTTGGTGGCCCGCAAAGAGCGTGAGCCCGGCGACGATCTGATCAGCCGCCTCATCACCGACTACGTCGCGACGGGTCAACTCGACTACAACACGGTGTCCGTCAACGCGGTGATCATGATGCAGGCCGGCCACGAGACCACCGCCAACATGATTTCGTTGGGGACCGTTGCGCTGCTGGAGCATCCCGAGGTGTTCGAGCAACTCGGTCAAACCGACGACCCCGCGGTGATCGCCAACGCCATCGAGGAACTGATGCGTTATCTCTCCATCGTGCATGCCCAGGTGGACCGGATAGCGACAGAGGATCTCGTCCTCGGCGGGCAGCAGATCCGCGCGGGCGAGAGATTGTTGATGAACCTGCCCGCCGGAAACTGGGACAGTGAATTCGTGGACCGCCCAGAGACTTTGGACATTGCCCGGAACACCCGCGGACACGTGGCGTTCGGCTATGGCACCCACCAGTGCATCGGGGCCAACCTCGCGAGAGTCGAAATGCAAGTGGCCTTCTCGACATTGGCGCGCCGGCTCCCCGGGCTGCGACTCGCGGTGCCGGCGGACGAGCTGAAGTTCAAGGACGCCGACATCTACGGCATGAAAGAACTACCGGTTACCTGGTGAGCGACGACATGCGGTTCGACGACCAGGTCGCTGTTATCACCGGTGCCGGTGGCGGCTTGGGTCTGCAGTACGCCTTGCTGCTGGCGTCACGTGGCGCGCGGGTCGTGGTCAACGACACCGGCGGATCGGTGACGGGTTCGGGCTCGGACACCGACGCCGCCTCCGCTGCCGTCGAGGAGATCCGCCGGCACGGCGGCGAGGCGATCGCCGACACCCACAGCGTGGCCACACCCGAAGGCGGACAGGCGATCATCGACACTGCGCGCAGTGCGTGGGGCCGAGTGGACATCGTGATCAACAACGCCGGCATCGTGCGCGACGCGACGTTCGAAGACATGACCGCGGACCGGCTCGACCCGTTGCTGGATGTGCACCTGAAGGGCGCGTTTTACGTGACCGGGCCGGCGTGGAAGCTGATGCGCGAGCAGCATTACGGACGCATCCTGAACACCTGCTCGGCCGCCGGACTGCTCGGCGCCGAACGGATGAGCAACTACGGCGCGGCCAAGACCGGGCTTGTCGGCCTCACCCGGGTCCTGGCCGCCGAGGGCGCCGACCGCAATATCAAGGTCAACGCGATCGCTCCGATCGCCTACACCAGGATGCTCACCCAGTCACTCGAGGAAGCCGGACAACAAGACGACCCGGCTGCCCAAGCCGTCTTGGATGATCTTGTGGCGCAATATCTTCAGAAACTGGACCCAGCGCTTGTCGCCCCGGTGGCGGCGTTCCTGACACATCGGGACTGCCCGGTCTCCGGTGAGATCTACACTGTCGGCGCCGGACACGTCGCGCGGTTCTTCATCGGCAGGACGAAAGGCTTCTACAGTCCCGCGCTGTCACCTGAGCAGGTGCGCGATCACCTCGACGAGATCCGCGACGAGACGGGCTATTCAGTTCCCGGCGGACCCGGCGACGAGATGGCCGAGCTGTTCGCCATGATCATGGCGAACCAGCCCAACTGACCGTTACAGGTGGCTGGCGGCGAACCCCGCAGCCTGCTGGGTCATTCCGTTCACAGGGTACGAAGAGTGCGCGAAGTTAGGCAGGCCGCCGGGATCGCCGTTGCAGATCGTGTCGCCGTCGGCACATAGATCGTCAGTCTTCGGCACGTACAGCGGGCCGATCGTAATCGCCGGCGCGCCGTAATTCTGCAGCCATTGAGTCGACGGCTTCCCGAAGAGCGTGACCGCGGCGACATGGTTGGCGATCTCGGGCGGCATCGGCTTGGGCAGAATCGACAAGTATTCCGGGGGTATCCCGGCGGGGATCGACGCCGAGGTAACGGCGCCCGCGACGGCAGCCCCCTGCGAGTACCCGCCGAGCACGATCCTGGTCTTAGGGCAGTTCGCCGCGGTTGCCTCGATGTGACTGCTGGCGTCTTTGATCCCGTCGACGACGCTTGCGGCGAACTCGACGCGGTCGGAGAAGTTGCCGCTGGCCTCGTAATTGACCGGGTACACCTCGAGCGACTTGGGGCCGATCGCAGTGCGCAATTCGTCGACGAACGGCTCTCCGATGCCGCCGACGCCAGCCGGCTCACCAGTGCCGCGGGCGAATACCGCCTCGACGTCCGGGCAAGGTTGCGCGGCCGCGATCGGCAGCGGGGCGCTCAACGACGCGCCGAGGGTCACCAGTGCTGGGAAAAGGACACGGCCGATCAGGCTCAGGGACATGGTCCCCATTGTTGCTTAAAGAACGCGGACGTGCCGCAGCGGCTCGACTGACGTCGCTGGCGGCTGGCGCGACGACTCAGGACGTCTCACCCGAATTGTCGAGGACGCTGACCGCGATGCCGTAGGGCAGGAATCGAACTTTGCGGGTGGCGTCGGTGGTGTTCTGGTTCGCCCTCAAGGCGTCGAGTTCGCTGGCGTACACCTCCTCGACACGGGCACCGCCATCCGCACTCACCGTGTAGATCGCCCATACCCCGTCTCCGGCTTCGCCGGCCGTTTCCGGCCGAGTCCGCGTGCGCCGCGCGAGATCCTCCAAGACCGATGCCCACCCGCTGCGGTCGCCGGGAAAGGTCAAGAAGCGCCCGACGCCCTCGAAGGCTTCGCGGAGACCCTCGGTCGCGTCGCGAAATATGTGCTCGAAATCTTCCGGTTCGAATCCGAACCGACCGTTGTCGTCCATTGCGGCCTCCTGGCTGCTCACACCGAATACACCCAGTGTGCGCATTTCGACTGGCTCGCGCCACAACATGCTGGGCCGACGGCCCAGGCGCTTCGTTCTAGGAACGCTAAAGCCGCTAGTAGCCGTAGCCCGGGCCCGCGTAGGGGCTCTGCTGGTAGGGGCTCTGCTGGTACGGGTTCTGATACGGGTTCTGCTGGTACGGGTTTTGCTGCTGGTACGGATTCTGCTGCTGATAAGGGTTCTGCGGTTGCTGGGTCGCCCCGCCCTGGCCTTCGGGAACCTGCACCGGGATCGGCACCGGCACGAACGGCAGGTTCAGATACGTCGTCGTCATCGCCGGCCCCGTGGAGGTGCTCGGCGGCGGGGGTGGCGGCGGAGGCGGGGTGGTGCTCGGAGTGGTGCTGGTCGCTTGCGGCGTGGTGGTCGTCGGCTGCGGCACGGTGGTCGTGGCCCGCGGGGCGGGACGCGGCGGAGGCGGCGGTACGTACGTCTCGACCGGGGCCGGAGCCGGGGCCGGCGGAGGTGGCGGAGGTGGCGGCGGCGCTTCGCTGGGGGGAGGTGGGGGCACCGGACTCGGGGACGGCTCCGCGCTGGGCGGCGCCGGCACCGGACTCGGCGACGGCAACTGCGAGCTCAGTGGCGGCGGCGGGGGTGCCGTGGTGCTGCTGCTGGGCACTGTCGGTGCGCGGTTGCTACTGGTCAGCGTGAAGGCAACCCCACCGATCGCGACCATCGACACCAGCGCGGCGAGCCCCAGGAAAAGCTGGGGCAGCCGTGTTCCGCGGGTCCGCACCGGGCCGATCGGCTCGAACTTCGGCAGCTGCATCAGCTGCGACGGCGTCGCACGGTTGACGTCGGTGTCGTACGGTTCGCCGGTGTAGACGACCGGCTCGTCATCGGAGTCGTCGGCCTGCGACCAGGCCAGCTCAGTCAGCCGCTCCGACGGGTCGTCGAAAAGCGCTCCGGCGGTGGGGATGTCGAACGTACCGGTCGACGCGGTGAACGCACCGGTGGGAGTACCGAGCGCGCCGGTGGGCGGCATGAACCGCCCGGTCGCGGCCAGCCCGCTGGTCGAGGTCGCGAAACCGCCGGTGGATGCACCCACCAAAGCCGCCATCGTTGTCTCTTCGCGTTCGCCGGCTTTCTGAGCAATGGGTTGACGGGCCGAGAGCTTCACGGCGCCGACCGCCGTCGCGAGCCCGGGTTGGGCGGCGGTGATCACCGAGGTCTTGGTGTGCGCCGAAAGACGCTGGGCGACAAGGGGAATCTTGGCCGTACCGCCGGCCATCGCCACAGCCGCAAGATCCTTGCTTCGAATCCTGTTGCGACGCAACATGTCGTCGAAAGCGGCGAACACGCCGTCGAGCCGCTCCTCGATCAGGCTGTCGAGTTCGGCTCGGCTGATCTCCAGGCGGGTGTGCCGCCCGGGCAGGTCGAGGGCGAATTCGGTGGTCTGTTCGCTGGACAGCCGTTCCTTGGCCAGCTGGCATTCGTGGCGCAGACCGGCGAACTGCCCGACGACCGCGGTGCCGGCGGGATCTACACCGATGTCGTGGCCCGCGTTGTCCAGTGCGTGCACCATCAGCGCCTGGTCGACCAGGTCACCGGAGAAGTCCTCGTAACGCAGCGTGTCGGCGATCGGAGTGAAGTCCGACGCGGCGTCGGCCAGGGTGATGCTGGTGCCGCTTCCGCCGAAATCGAGCAGCGCGACGACACCCTTGGCGGGCAACCGGGAATCGGAATTCAACGCGGTCAGCGCTGCAACGGAATCCGGCACCAGCCGAGGCGCGATACCGCCGTGGACGAAGTCTGCGTGGGTGTTCAACGCGGTTTGCATGCCCCGCAACGCGTCTGCGCCCCAATGCGCCGGAACCGCCATGGTGATGTTCGAGGTCGCGGCCTCCCCACCGGTCTCGTTGATCAGCGCATCCAGCGCCTCGACCAGCAGCAGCGACGGGTCATGGGTCGAACCATCGGCGGATTTCAGGAGCTTCGAGCCGCCGACCCGCTCGACGAACCCGGTCATCAGCGTGCCGGTGTCGTCGCCATCCGGGTTGCTCACGGGCACACCAAGTTCCGGCGCTCGGTCCGGAAAAAGAGTCAGGACGGCGCGCCGCGACACGGGTGCTTTACCGCTTCGGACCGCGACTAGGTTTGTGGTGCCGATCGATAACCCCAACGGGTCATACATAACTCAAATACTTTCGTCGACAACGTTCGGTAGCCAGCGTCAACGATAACGGCGGGCCACGCTATGGCGATCGGCCACAACGTCATCGGTATCCGGTCGATGCGGTTGCGTCACCGAAGTGAGACAGCCGCCGGGTTGACAGATCGAGCCGTGTCAGACCACGGTCAGTGGCAACGATTGCCGCGGCTGGAACTCGAACGTCGCGCCGCCGCTGACCTTGGCGATCGCGACCTCGGACAGCTCCTTTGCCGCCGTGTCGGTCTCGGCAAGCTCCACAGTCCATTCGGTGCTCGTGCCGGTCACCCGGACCTCGATGCGCGGGTCGATTGCGGTGGCGATCGCCTGTAGCGGCTGGGTCGACTCCGGTGAGCACAGCGAGATCCAGGCGGCGTCGTCGTGGGCCGGTGACCGGCGGATGGTCAGTCGATCGCCGCTCTCGGCATTCACGTATCCCACCGGGTTGAACAACGGGTGTAGCTCGAAAACCCGGCGCACACCTTCGATTCCGGCGGGCAGCGACAGGGCCCGATGGATACGTTCCGCGCCGAGCCCGGCGACTCCGGTCAACCCGCGAGTGCAGATCGAGTCGGCGAGCTCGATGTCCGACCCCGCGCGCGCCCGTACCGCGATCGCAAAGGACAGATACAGCAGATGCATCTGCAGGCAGACCTCGTCGGCCATCCGCACCAGCGCCGAATGCGAGTAGGCGCCGAAATCGAAGTCGGACACCACCGGGCCCGAATACTCGGCCAGCCCTTCGTCGGAGTGGTCGATCGGATCGAGTTCCCAATTGGCAGCTCGGGTTTCGGCCACGATGTCCAATGCCGGTATACCTTCGACCGGTGGATAGGACTCGTCGATGATCACCGTCCACGCGCAGTGCGGCGCCCGGTCCGACGGCACCCGGGGCGGACGGTGGATGGGACGCACCTGCGCGCGCACATTGGTCGCGACGGCGGTGGCGTCGAACGTCGGATCCTCGATGGTGTGGCACATTCCGAAGACGTAGTCGGGGCCCATCGGCTCGACGTCGAGCAGGGCGCCGCAGTGGTCGAGGTGAAATTCGCCGTTCCAACGGTCGTGAATGGTGTAGCGGAAGTCCATGAACTGTGGCGGCGCGCCGATGTCGAGCTGTAGTCCCTTGAAGATCGTTATGACGTCGACACCTTCGTAGTTCAGCGCGCGCTGCATGCGTCGGGTGTAGATCGGGCTGGCGCCGGCCCACTCCTCGATCGCGATCTGCACCATCTCGTCGCGCCCGAATTCCTGGATGCACCAGGCCATGCCGGAGCGGTCGATCATCTGCCCGATCAACAGCAGCTCGGGAAGTAGGACGGCAAGCTGTTGGCGCGATAACTGGGCATAACGGGATTGGCTCACCGCCCAAAAATAGAGCCGACTATGTTATAAAGTCAACAATGTCTATCGTCGCAGGCCAGAAGGCCCCCGCCAGCCCCACCCGGCGGACCAGCGCGCCGCGCAAGCGCGGCGACGACACCCGCGCGAAGATCATCGACGAAACCGTCCGCTGCATCGTGGAAGAGGGTTTCGCCGCCGCGACCGCGAAGCACGTCGCCGAACGGGCGGGCGTCACCTGGGGCGTGATCCAGTATCACTTCGGCGACCGCAACGGCCTGTTGATGGCCGTGGTCGACGACGGCGTGGCCCGGCTGCTGGAAAGTCTTTCCTCGGCCGACGTCAGCCGAACTGCCGATGCGGGAGCGCATCGAGGTCGTCGTCGACATCGCCTGGAGTTGCTACAGCAGCCCGACGTCGATGGCGGCCTTCGAAATCTTGCGGGCCAACCGCGACGGCCCCGGCGGCTCGTCGCGACGCCACCTGCTGGAGATGAACGAGGCGATCGGTCAGCTCGGTCGGCTGATCACCGATGATCCCGCCAATGATGGTGTGGCCGAGGTGATTTGGGCAACGCTGCGCGGTGTGGTGTTGGCGCAGATGATCATCGGCACGCCGATCGACTGGCAACGGGAGCGGCGCGCGCTCATCGAGATGGTCACCCACTATCTGGGCTGAGTGTCAGCCGGGGATCTTCGCGGCGATCCCGTGCACGATGTCGAGGGCCTGTTCGGCGATGTCATAGCGGCAGGCGGAGACATCGATCGCGACGTTGTCGCGCACGGCCAGTGCGCGCTGGCATTGCATGCCACCGCCATCCTTCAGCGTCTGCGTCATGGTCATCGTGCCGTCCATGTCGGCCGGCGTGCCGGCAATCCACAGTTGTGGTGTCGGGGGCGTGGGGAAGGCCAGCGACAGCGTGCGGCCCGAGCAACTGGCCCACTGCGACTGTTGTTCGGCGAGAAGCTTTTTGGCGGCGTCGGCGGTCGGGAAGCTGATCACCGCCTGGATGACGGCGTAGATACGCGGGCCGTCGCCGGCGTTGCGCAGCGCCTGCGATCGCACCCCGGTCCACCCGGCGTCGGCATAGACCAGGTGCTGCGCCGGCGCCATCACACCGATGCAGTCTTTCTGCAGCAGTTTCGCGGAGTCGTCGATCACCGAGTCGGCAAACGACTCCTGAACCAGCGCGGCGGCTCCGACCATCCCGGCGACCTGCTCAGGCGGTAGGAGCAGCCCCGACAACGCTGTGCTGTTCAGCGGACCGGCGGGCGCGGCCGCCGCAGGTGTGCTGTTGACCGACGGCGTAGCCGCGTGCGGACGGGATTTCGTGGCCAACACCGCGACCACCACCAGCGCCGCGACAACGATGACGACAGCCCCGATCACCGCGCCCAGACGCGGGCCCCGCAGGGCGGATGAGGAAAGCTCCGGTTGCCGGCGCAGCCCCAGCGGCGCGGTCGCTGAATAAGGACCGTAGGACCCCCATTGCGGCACGCCTTGGGCGGAGGGCAGCGGGGTGGTCACCTGCCACGGTGCCGTCGTCGAGCCCAGCTGGTCGTTGAGCGCCTCGGCGGCGGCGTCGGCGAGAGCGCGGGCCGACGTGAACCGCTGGGCCGGATCTTTGGCCATCGCGGTGGCAATCACCTGATCCAGCTGCGCCGACAGTCCGGGCACCAGATCGGTGACCTTCGGCGGCGGTGCGTGCAGATGCGCCGCGACCACGGCCGCTGATCCATTGGCCGTCGGATACGGCGCCTGTCCGGTCAACAGCCGAAACAGGCTGCACGCCAACGAATACAGATCCGCCCGACCGTCGAAGGGCTGGCCGGCCAGCACCTCGGGCGCCGCGTACGCCACCGTCGCCGTCACCGATCCGGTGGTGGTCAGGCCCGCATCGTCGAACGCACGCGCAATCCCGAAGTCCCCCAGCAACACTCGCTCGTCGGGACCAATCGGCCCGGACAGCAGAAAGTTCGCCGGCTTGATGTCGCGGTGCACCACACCGTGCCGGTGCGCATAGTCCAGCGCCTTGGCGACTTCGCCGAGTATGTGCACGGCGCGCGCCGGCGTCATCGTGCCCGCCCTCAGCGCGGCATTCGCGTCGGTGCCGTCGACGAACTGCATCGCGATCCACAGCTGGCCTTCGAACTCGCCGCGCTGGTGAATCGACACGATGTTGGGATGATCCAGGGCCGAGGCCACTTCGGCCTCCCGGATGAACCGCGCACGGAAATCCTCGTCGCCGGACAACTCGGCGTTGAGCACCTTCAGCGCTTCGCTGCGCGGCAGATCAGGGTTGCGCGCCAGATACACCGTGCCCATTCCGCCGCCGCCCAGCACCCGTTCGATCTGGTATCCGGCGAAGATCGAACCGGGGCTCAACATGCTGGCGTGTGTCCTTCGTTTCGACCCGGGCGATTGCAGATGGCCGAGGATAACCGGATGCCCGGAGAATACCCGCCGACATGTGCTGCAATGACGAGATGAGCTCCCAAGGACAGGACGACTGGCTCGCCGACGTCACTGCGATAGAACAGATCAAGTACCGCTATCTGCGTGGACTGGACACCAAACACTGGGACGACTTCGCCGACACCCTCACCGAGGATGTCATCGGCGACTACGGGTCGTCGATGGGCGAAGAACACCACTTCACCAACCGCACCGACCTGGTCGAGTACATGCGGTCGTCGCTGCCGTCCAACGTGATCACCGAGCACCGCGTCACCCATCCGGAGATCGAGGTGAACGGCGACGAGGCGACCGGCATCTGGTATTTGCAGGACAAGGTGATCGTGGCCGAGTTCGACTTCATGCTGATCGGCGCCGGCTTCTATCACGATAAGTACCGCCGCACCGCCGACGGATGGCGGATCAGCACGGTCGGCTACGACCGGACCTACGACGCCACCTTGTCGCTGAAAAACCTGGACTTCAAGGTGACACCGGGCATCGCAATCGCGCTGACAGTCAGAACCGTTGGGGCGCAACCAGTTACTGGGTGATCGCGATGACCGCGCCGGGCCGCAGCCACTGAATGACCTGCACCAGCTTGGCATCGTCGATCGCGACACAGCCCTCGGTCGCGCCGCCGTCGGTGGTGTGGAAGAAGAACGCCGCACCCTTGCCCGGCTGCCGGTTCGGGTTGACGCCCATCACGACCGCGTGCTTGTACTGCGGGATCTGGAGGTTCTCGCTTGCGCCGGTGTCGAACGGGCACTGCGCCTTGTGGCAGACCTGCATGGTGTTGAACGTGGCGCTGCCGTCATCGCCGTTCCACCAGTGATTGTTGTCGACCTGAACATATTTGAGACCGCCACCGGGGTTGGGCGCGGTCCCGAACGCGAACGGCAGGGTGTAGACCCCCATCGGCGTTGCGGGATAACCGCTTTTGGCCTGCGGCGCAAGACCTGCCGATCCGATATGGGTGGGTATGCCGGCCTCGACCGGTTGCCAGCCGGCGGCGGTTCGTTGGTAGATGTCCATTTTCGCGTTCGAACCGCCGGTTCCGACAACGGAAATCACCTGAGTGGCGTTGCCTACCGACGGAGCAAACCAAGGTGCGCCGACTGCACCCCCCTTCGGAGCTGTCGCCATGGGTACAACGGCTGCGCACACCGCAGCGCACAGGAGACCCAGCAGTCGGCGCACCGTCTCATCGTCGGTGCAGTCCGATCGCGAGGTCAAGTCAAGGTTTAGCGTCGATCAGGTCACCACGTGGCCGCGACGCGACGCTCGCCAGCTGTCGCCGCTGGTGCACCGATATGTTCGTAGGCGTTGCCCACCGGATCCCCGGGTATAGAAAGCGATAGATGTCACCGACAGATCGCAGCCGTCCGCCCGCTGGTGACGGCCATACGACAAAGCTCGCCACGGCGGGCGGCACCGGCGTGCCGCCGCTGACGGTCTGGCTCGGATCGGCGATGTACACCTTCCCGATCGACCGGGACGTCATCGTGGGCCGCGACCGCCAGTGCGACATCTGCTTCCACGACATCAACCCCGAGGATCTGACGCTGATCTCGCGGGTGCATGCGATTCTGCGGCTCGACGGCGGTCATTGGGTGGTTGTCGACAAGAGCCAGAACGGCATCTTCGTCGAGGGAGCGCGCGCCAACCTGATCCCGATCCGCGACGGCCTGAGCGTCGCTTTGGGCGGCCCGACCGGCCCACAATTGACCTTCCGGGTCGCGGCCTCGGCACCGCCTCCGGCCCGCGGCGACAGCCCCGCGACGGCTATGTTTCGCCCGGCCGAGGCGACCACCGGGACCGCCACCCCCGACGCCGCCGACGCGGGCGCAGTCGCGGCCGTTGCCACGTCCGGCGCCGCCACTGCGGCCGAGTCGTCCGACCCCGGTTCGCGCGCAGAACTCGGCGACGATCGGGCGCGCCAAGAGCAACACCATCGTCGTGGAGGACGCGCTGGCCTCCCGCGTGCACGCGATGCTGGAGTCCACGCCGGCCGGACTGGAGATCCGCGACAACCACAGCAGCAACGGCACCTTCGTCAACGGCACCCTGATCAGCAGCGCGAAGCTGCGCGACGGCGACGTCGTCACGATCGGCAACACCGACCTGCTCGCGACCGGCAACACGCTGGTCCCGCAGCCCGTGGCGGCGCGCACCAGCGGCCTGACCGCGCACGGGTTGGCGTTGACGATCGACGGACACCCACTGCTGCAAGACGTCTCCTTCGATGCGAAGCCGGGGACGCTGACCGCCGTGATCGGCCCGTCCGGGGCCGGAAAATCCACGCTGGTCAAACTGATCGGCGGCGCGCTGCCACGCAGTGCGGGCCTGGTCGCGTTCGACGGCCACGACGTCCACGCCGAGTACGCGTCGATGCGCTCGCGGATCGGGATGGTGCCGCAGGACGACGTCGTGCACCGCCAGCTCACCGTCGAGCAGGCTCTGAACTTCGCGGCCGAACTGCGGCTGCCGCCGGACACCACTGCCGACGATCGCCGGGAGGTGGTCGAGCGGGTGCTAGACGAGCTGGAGTTGACGCCGCACAAGGACACCCGCGTCGACAAGCTGTCCGGCGGGCAGCGCAAGCGGGCATCGGTGGCGATGGAACTGCTGACCGGGCCGTCGCTGCTGATCCTCGATGAACCAACGTCGGGTCTCGACCCGGCGCTGGACCGTCAGGTGATGACGATGCTGCGGCGCCTTGCCGACGCCGGCCGAGTGGTCATCGTCGTCACGCATTCGTTGACCTACGTCGGCATGTGCGACCAGATCCTATTGCTGGCGCCCGGCGGCAAGACCGCGTTCGCCGACCCGCCCGCGCAGATCGGGCCGTTGATGGGCAGCAATGACTGGGCCGACATCTTCGCCCGGGTCAGCACCGACCCCGACGGCGCGCATCGCGCGTATCTGTCCCGCCATCCCGCTTCACCGCGCCGGCCGTCACCGACCGCCGGGGCGGCACCGCTGGGAAAACCGCCGCGGGCCAGCTCGTGGCGGCAGGTGTTGACGCTGGTACGCCGCCAGACTCGGCTGATCACCTCGGATCGCGGGTATTTCGCGTTTTTGGCGGTACTGCCGTTCGTATTGGGCGTGCTGTCGCTTGCGGTGCCCGGCAACACCGGGCTGGGACCTGCCGGCACGACGGAAGAGCCGATCGACATCCTGATCCTGCTCAACATCGGCGCGGTCTTTTTGGGCACGGCGCTCACCGTCCGGGACCTCGTCGGCGAACGGATGATCTTCCAGCGCGAGCGGGCCGTCGGCCTGTCGGCGTCGGCCTACCTGACGGCCAAAGTCGTCGTTTACAGCATTGCGGCGCTGATCGGCACCGCGGTGATGGTCGCCGTCATGACGATCGGCAAGGGCACACCCGTGCATGGCGGAGCGCTGCTGGGCCCCGGCGTGCCGCAGGGCGTCCTGGAGCTGTATCTGGGCCTGGCGTTGACGGCGATCACGTCGGCGATGGTAGGGCTGACACTGTCGTCGTTGGCCCGCTCCACCGAGCAGGTGCTGCCGATGCTGGTGGTGACGATCATGGTCTCGATGGTGCTGGCCGGTGGCCTGATTCCAGTGACCGGACGGCTGGTTCTGGATCAGCTGGCCTGGTTCGTGCCCGGGCGTTGGGGCTTCGCGGCCTCCGCGTCGACCATCGACCTGAACAGCGTCGAGGCGGGGCTGCCTGCCGACCGGCTGTGGCGCCACGTGGCCGGCGCCTGGCTGCAGGACGTCGGCATGCTCGCGGCTCTGTCAGTCGTCCTCGCCGGCCTGGTCCGTTACCAGCTGAGGCTGGGAAGTCGGGCCCGCTGATGCCGGTCTTCGTCCGCAGACTCTTCGGCATCGGCAAGCTGCCCGCCGACGTGCGCGCACAGGTCGAGGCCGAGGGACTCATCCACCTCGCCGACTTCGTCCCCGTCACCCGCCGATTCAGCGGCGCCATCCCGGGGCTGCGTTCCTCGCACAGCGTCGCCAGCTACGTCGGGTCGGTCGTGTTCACCTCGCAGCGGGTACTTGCGACGCTGTCGTCGCTACCCAAACTGGCCGGGCCAACCGTCGACGTACGTTGGGATGCAACGCAATCCGGAGTGGCGAACGCGGAAATATCGTCGACCGGGCTGCAGGTCGAGGCCGACGTCGACGAACTCGACGAGACGTTCTCCGGCCACCTCTCACTGCACTACAAGCTCGACATTGCTGACGAAGTGCTGGCCAGACTGCCCCGACACTCGCTGACCTTCGACATGCCGCCGGAATACGTCCTGCGTGCGGTCGGCGTCACCTACCGGCCGTGATGAGCCCCGCGGGGCGACCAGACCGCTGACGTCGCCGACAGGTCAGGCCAGGGTGGGCGGCGAAGCACGGCCGCGCTGCCCAGCACCGCCGCGATCAGTCCGGTGATGATCCCGATCAGCGCTATCCGATCCGAGTCCACGGCGCCGACCCACTGGGTCGTACCGCCGTGGATGACGAATACGCCCACCGGCGTTGCCGAGCCGCCACGGACCTTGGAGACGGGGATCACCGTGGCGCCGTCCGCCGTCCGGTAAGGCTCGCCGTAGACGCGAGAGCCAGTGCCGTTGCTGGGCAATTGCTCCAATGACTCAGGGATCTTCATAACCTGATCCTTCCAGGAGAACCGGCGTCGTTGGCCGCCTCGACGCGCAACAGTTTCTACGATGGCCCTGTGGACGATCACGCATTCAGTACGCCGGAACGGCAGGCGATCTACCGCGTGATCGCCGAGCGTCGCGACATGCGGCGATTCGTTCCAGGCAGCAAGGTTTCCGAGGAGGTGCTCTCCCGCCTGCTGCAGGCCGCCCACGCCGCTCCCAACGTCGGCCTGATGCAGCCATGGCGGTTCATCCGGATCACCGACGACGACTTGCGGCAGCGCATCCACGCACTGGTCGACGAGGAACGCCAACAGACCGCGCACGCGCTGGGTCAACGCGCCCAGGAATTTCTCGCGCTCAAGGTCGAAGGCATCCTCGATTGCGCGGAATTGCTGGTGGTCGCCCTGTCCGACGGCAGAGACAGTTACGTGTTCGGCCGCCGCACGATGCCGCAGATGGATCTGGCATCGGTGTCGTGCGCTATCCAAAACCTTTGGCTGGCAGCACGATCCGAGGGCCTCGGGATGGGGTGGGTATCGCTGTTCGATCCACCGAGGCTGGCGGCGCTGCTGTCCATGCCCGCCGATGCCGAGCCGGTCGCGATCCTGTGTCTAGGCCCGGTGCCCGATTTCCCCGACCGGCCGTCACTGGAATTGGACGGCTGGGCGCTGGGCCGCCCGCTGTCTGAATTCGTGTCGGAGAACCACTGGGGTCAGCCACGCGCGACGTGAGCCTCAGCTCATCGCGAGTTGCGCGATGAGAGTGTTGATCGCCTCGACGGCATCGGGCGGCACGGAACGCTCAGATTCGGCGTCGAGCAGTGTTTGCGTCGAGACGCCGGCAGCGTTGGCGGCCTCTTCGATGCTGAGTTCGGCGCTGTGGCGCGCGCCGTAAACCCGCTGCCCCAAGGTGGCGGTCGGCGACTTCGCGGCCCGCAGCATCAGTTCGTTGTAGCGTCGCCGGACTGCGCTGAGTGCAAGCGCCACCGACGGAGTGCCCCGGGCATTGCGCGCCGCGTTGGCGGCCACCGTCTCGAGTTGGCGCAGATTGGCCAGCAGCGGCGTGGCTCGTTGGGTGAACTCCGGTTCCGACGGATCGGGTAGAGCGCTCACCGCGGGGCCGATGCTGTGCATGGCAAGCTCGACCGCCTCGGCCATCAACGGCGCCTGAACCGTGTCGGTCAACACCTCGGTGACCTCGCTGTCCTGGTCGGCCGGGCTGCCGTTACGAATGCGGGTGATGGTGCCGGCCGGCCAGCTCAGCACCTCCTCCAATTTGGCCAGCGTTCCGCGACGCGGCCAACTGCGTCCTTTCTCGAATGCGATCAGGGTGCCGGCGTTGATGACTTTGTCCCTGGCCAGGCTGCGCTGGGTGATGTCGAGTTCGCGGCGACGGGCGGCGACCGCGCGACCGGCCCGGGCTACATCGGGATCGGTCTCGGACAGCTCGTCCCAGTTGCCACTGTCTTCCGCCTCGTCCGTCTCGAGTTCGACGGACGTCCTCACGGTCTCGTCGCGCGGGCCACCGGGCACAAGTGTCACCGGGATCCCGTCCGCGTCTCCCAGGTGGACCGTCATCGGACTGGTGATCAGCGCCGAGTTGCGACGCACACCGTCGACGAACATCCCGTTGGTACTGGTGTCGATGACCTGCCAGCCGTCATGACGCGGTTCCAGCCGAACATGCGAGCGGGAGATCCGGCCATCGTTGACGCGCACGGTCGCCGACGGATCTCTGCCGATGACGGCCACGCCGCCGTCCGCGCGGAGCGGGTGCGACTGCGATCCGATCCGGACCACCAAGTCCGGTATGGATGCCGACGCACTTTGGCCGGTGGTCATCGCGCTCCCTGGTTCGCTGCTACGTCTTTGCTGCGACACCGAACGGGTCGGCGCTGCCCACACGCTTCGGTTTCGAGACCGATTCGTCGCACTTGTCGCTAGTTTTTGGGCCTTATCAGACCCTTAACTCGCCCACCATAGCACCATCCAATGGCGTTTAAGCACGTCAATGGCACCTCAGTCGGGAGCCGGCCATGCCGCGGTTACTTTTCGAAGCAGTGCTTCGTTTTAACTGTTGCACTGCTGCTGCAGTCTGCCTAGAGTCGTAGCAATAGTGATGCGCGTGCATCGCAACAGGAGGGGTACAAGCTATGACTGCCACCGTGGTATCGCTCACCGCGCTATCCGACGAATTCGTCCCGGTCTGCACTTCCGACCCGGAGCGATGGACGACCAACCCGGACGACGAGGCCAAAGCTCTCTGCCGTGCCTGCCCGCTTCGCTGGCGGTGCGCCCGCGAAGCCTGGGAGACACCCGGCGCCGAGGGCCTGTGGGCGGGCGTGGTGATTCCTGAGTCGGGCCGGGGTCGCGACTTTGCGCTTCGCCAACTGCGTTCGCTGGCCGCGCACGGCGGCTATCCGGTTCGACCTGGATACCGCGCCCGGCGCCGCATCGTCTTGCCCGGCGCATAGCGCATCGCACACCAGGAGCCATTTGCCCGGCGGCGGTTACGATGCCGGGGTGCAACCACCGCCGCCGGGCCCTCCTCCACAGTGGGGACCCCCACCCGAGGATCCTCGGGAGCACACGGGGCCAGCTTTCGGGGGCCAGCCGGGCCCGGAGGGTTACGGCCAGCAACCGCCGCCACCCGGGTACGGCCCGCCACAGTGGGGCTACGGCCCACCGGTGCCGGCCCCGACGCCACAGCAGACCTTCGGCTGGATCAGCCTGGCTGCCATCGGGCTGCTGGGCTTGCTCGGCGCGATCCTCACGCTGACGCTCTGGATCAACCTGAACAGTTCGGTCAGCCGGGCTACGGATGTATGCAGCCGGTTCGGCGGCGAGTACGCCAACATGTGCCGCCAGCAGATCGAGAAGATGGTTCCGACCGTGCCCGTCGCACTGGTCGTCTGTCTCTTCCTGATCATTGCGGCGTGCCTCGCGGTTGCCGCCGGCGCGGCAATGCTCTTTGTCAAAAGGCAGATGGGGCAGTTCCTGATCCTCGGCGGCGGCATCGTCATGCTCGTCTTGTCGATCGGTGTGGAAGCTCGCTACGGCGCGACGAGTCGAGTTACCTACGACCTGATTGCAGGTCTGGTCATCGCGGTCGCCGGAGGCCTGATGTTCATCCCGGCGTTCCGGGTGCTTCTGGGAATGCCGCCGCAGCTGATGGGCCGCCCGAGGCCCGGCGGTCTTCCGGGCGGCGGACCGTGGCCGCCCGGGCCGCCTCCGCCACAGCAGTACGGCCCTCCCGGCCCGCCCCAGCAGTGGTGAACGGCCCGGCCGGACAGGCCCCGCCAACGACCACGGATCGACGGAGCCGATAACGTCGACGGGGCCCGGCAAGGCTCAGGAGGTGGCGGCGATCGGCGGCACGGACCCAAACCCAGATACGCGGCGCGACAATGTGCTGCTCGTGCACTGGCACGACCTGGGCCGGTATCTCGGCGTATACGGTCACCGCGACGTCTCGAGTCCCAGACTCGACACGCTAGCCGCCGAAGGCTTCTTGTTCACCAGAGCGCATGCCACCGCACCGCTGTGCTCGCCGTCGCGCGGATCGCTGTTCACCGGCCGCTACCCACAGAGCAACGGTCTGGTCGGCCTGGCCCACCACGGTTGGGAGTATCGCCCCGGCGTTCGCACGCTACCGCAAATCCTCTCCGAATCTGGCTGGTACTCAGCTCTTTTCGGGATGCAGCACGAGACCTCACATCCCGCCCGGCTCGGATTCGACGAGTTCGACGTCTCGAACTCCTACTGCGAGTACGTGGTCGAACAAGCTCAGCAATGGCTGCACAACCATGACGCCGGACAACCGTTTCTGCTGACCGCCGGATTCTTCGAGACGCACCGGCCGTATCCGCGCGAACGGTACGAGCCTGCCGACGTCGACGCTGTCGATACTCCCGACTATCTGCCCAATACCGTTGAGGTACGACAGGATCTGGCCGAGTTCTACGGATCCATCACCACCGCCGACGCTGCGGTCGGCCGGTTGCTGGACACGTTAACCGCCACCGGGCTGGACGCCAGCACCTGGGTGGTCTTCCTCACCGACCACGGCGCGGCGTTCCCGCGAGCCAAGTCAACCCTGTACGAAGCGGGCACCGGAATCGCGATGATCGTCCGGCCGCCAACGCGAATGAACCTGGCGCACAAGGTGTATGACGACCTCTTCAGCGGGGTGGATCTGCTTCCGACGCTCCTCGAGTTACTCGGCGTCGCAAAGCCGTCCGACATCGAAGGCATCTCGCATGCGCAGGCGTTGCTTGACCACGATCATGCCGATCCGGTGCGCGACCACGTCTACACCACCAAGACCTATCACGACTCGTTCGATCCCATCCGCGCGATCCGGACGAAGGATTTCAGTTACATCGAAAACTACGCGCGCCGACCGCTGTTGGATCTCCCGTGGGACATCGAGGAAAGCCCGTCTGGGCACGCCGTCGCGCCGCTGGTCACCGCCCCACGACCGGAGCGTGAACTGTACGACCTGCGCGCGGACCCCACCGAGACCAACAACCTGCTGACCGCGGACGGCAACGACGGCGCCGATCAAATCGCGGCTGATCTTGCTGTCCGCCTGCATGATTGGCGTCAGCAGACCGGCGACGTCATACCGTCCGATTTCGCCGGCACCCGCATCGCGGCACGGTACACCGAAACGTACCTGCAGATTCACGAGAAGGTCCCCACCAGTCGATCCGGGATCGCAGCCGACCGCGGAATCGACGACGCAACCCGTCAAACGGATCCGTAAACGCGACCACCGGGTGTCCGGTTAGGCTCTCTCGGTGCCCGCGCATCCGACGTCCTATCTCGTGCTCGCCTCGCAGCGCTGCGGCAGCACGTTGTTGGCCGAGTCGCTGCGGGCCACCGGCAGCGCAGGCGAGCCGCAGGAGTTCTTCCAGTACCTGCCGACCACCGGGATGGCCCCGCAGCCCCGTCAGTGGTTCGCCGACGCCGAGGACGAGACGATCCTGCACTTGCTCGACCCGCTGGACCCCGGTACACCGGATACCGCGTCATCGATCGCCTGGCGTGAGCACATCCGCAGTTCGGGCCGCACCCCGAACGGCGTCTGGGGCGGAAAACTGATGTGGAATCAGACACCGCTGCTGCAGCAGCGGGCGTCGTCGCTGCCCGATCGCTCCGGTGACGGCCTGCGAGCGGCCATCCGGGACGTCGTCGGCAGCGAGCCGGTCTTTGTGCACGTGCACCGTCCCGACGTGGTGTCGCAGGCGGTGTCGTTCTGGCGCGCCGTGCAGACCCGGATGTGGCGCGGCCGGCCGCATCCCGAGCACGACTCCCAGGCCACCTATCACGCCGGGGCGATCGCCCACGCCGTCGCCATGCTGCGCGAGCAGGACGAGTGCTGGCGCGCCTGGTTCGCCGAGGAGGGCATCGAGCCGATCGATGTGCCTTATCCGGTGCTGGGGCGTAACTTGTCGGCGATCGTCGCGATGGTGCTGAAGGCGATCGGTCAAGATCCCCGGATGGCCCCGGAACCCAACTTGCGCCGCGAGGCCGGTGAGCACTCCGATGAATGGGTGGATCGCTACCGCACCGACGCCCAGCGACTGGGGCTGCCGGAGTAGCCGACGCTCAGCCGCCCACCTGCGCGACGAAGAACACCCGACGAAACGGGTAGAACGTCGTCCCGTCCGCTCGAGGCGGATATGCGTCAGCCAACAGCGGGATGAGCTCTTCGCAAAACTGTTGGTACTCCTTCTCATTGAGCTGCTCTTTGACGGGCCGCAGCGCTGTGCCGCTGATCCAGTCCAACACCGGATGCTCGCCGCTCAGTTGATGGATGTACGTCGTTTCCCAAGCGTCGACGGTGCACCCGGATCCGATCAGCAGCTCGGCATAGTGAGTCGGCGTGTCAACCACGGTGCCCACCCGAAACAGGTCGTCGCGCAGCTTCTTTGCGTAATTCTCGCGGCGGGCCACGGCGCGCACGGCGGCATGCGAAGGGGTTTCGAAGCTTCCCGGCACCTGGATCGCGATCCACGACCCGGCAGCCAGTTGATCGGCCCATCGGACGAACAGGTCGCCGTGCTCGGGTACCCAGTGCATCGCGGCGTTGCTGAGCACCACGTCGGTATCAGCTTGCGGCGTCCACGTTCTCAAGTCACCGACGGACGCTTGCACACCGCGCCGGCGGGCGGCGTCGACCATTTCCGGGGAGCTGTCCACGGCCTCGATGACGGCGTCCGGCCAGCGGCGGGCCAGCTGACCGGTGAGGTTGCCGGGGCCGCAGCCGAGGTCGACCACCCGACGTGGGCTTTTCGCCCCGACACGGGCCAGCAGGTCGTAGAACGGTCGGGCGCGGTGATCGGCGAAGTCGAGATAGACATCCGGATCCCACATGGTGGTCCTCCTGTTCAACAGCAGTCCGGCCGACTGATATAGACAAACGGTATTACCCACCACATGCCGGACGAGTCGAGGATGGACCATGACCGACGACGACGAGACTGCCGAGGTACGGCAGGTCTGGTCAGCGCTGGGGTTGCCCGGCGTGATCGACGTACACACCCACTTCATGCCGAAGTCTGTGATGGACAAGGTATGGCAGTACTTCGATTCCGCCGGCCCGCTGGTGGGCCGCGAGTGGCCGATCAAGTATCGAGCCGCGGAATCCGAACGTGTCGAGATGCTGAGACAGTTCGGCGTGCGCGGCTTCACCGCATTGGTCTACCCGCACAAGCCACAGATGGCCGCCTGGCTCAACCAATGGGCAGTGCAATTCTCTCGGGAGACACCGGATTGCCTTGCCACCGCGACGTTTTACCCCGAGCCGGACGCCGGGGATTACGTCGAAGCTGCAATCGACGACGGAGCGCAGGTCTTCAAAGCGCACGTCCAGGTGGGCCGGTATGAGCCCAACGACCGGCTCCTCGACCCGGTCTGGGGCGCGATCGAGGACGCTCGGATACCGGTCGTGATTCATTGCGGGTCCGGCCCTGCACCCGGGGAATACACCGGGCCAGAGCCGATTCGACTTCTGCTGCAACGCTATCCGCGGCTGCGGCTGATCGTCGCGCACATGGGGATGCCCGAGTACGTCGACTTCATGGATATCTGCGAAGACTCGGCCGACGTCCGCCTCGACACCACGATGGCGTTCACGCCGTTCGTCGACGAACTCATGCCGTTCCCGTCATCGGAGTCGAATCGACTGTGCGACTTGGGCGACCGCATCCTTTTCGGCAGCGACTTCCCCAATATCCCCTACAGCTACGCCGACGCCATGCGCTCACTCACCCGGTTGCCGGGCATCGATGACGCGTGGCTGCGCGGCGTCTTCTACGAGAACGCCGCGGCCCTGTTCGGTCGGACCGGCTAGTTCACGCAACCGGCTGCGGCTGGGCGGTGCTGGCCCAGCGCAGCCGTTCCAGGAGCAGCGATTCGGGGAGCATGACGTGGCCGTCGAGACGCTGATTTGACAGCGGGTCCAACGCCGCCAGCGCCTGGCGCTGGACGCCGGATTTCGAAATCAGACCGGGCAGCGGCCCACTCGCGGCCGGGCTGGCGTCGGTGCGGAATGCGCAGGCGACCGCCAACGTCTGATCGTCGCCGGAGCCGGACACCTCGGCGGCCGTCCAGACCTCGCGGACCGGGTAGGACCAGATCGCCGCGAGCGTGTTGGGCAGCGCGGTGTCGACTTTGACGCCGTACGCGGCAACATGATTCGAGTCGCCCTGGCTGACCCCGGCCCACGTCTCACGGGCCGACCGCGGGAACGGCGACGGAACATCGTCGGGATCGGCGATGGCAGCGCTCCAGCCGCTCTCGCGCAGATGGTCCGCCAGCCGCCGCGCCGCCACCTCAGCGGTTTCGTGCAACGGGATCTGCGGCGAACGGGCTTGCAGCGCCGCGAGATTGTCTGCGGCGGAAAGCGTCACGCCGATCCAGGTCTCCCGCTCCCGGGTGCCGACCTCTGAGGTGCTGTCGCGGCTGGTGACGCGGATGGCGTCAGCGCGCAGGCCGTAGCGTTGTGCATAACCGGCGATCAACGGCAACGGCAACGAGTCGGTGTCGCCCAGTGGCGGGGTCACCCGCAGCAGCGCGGTGGTCCGCACGTCGGTAACCGATTCCTCGGCCCGACGCAGACCCCGGTTCGGGCGCAGGATCGCCAGCCGGCGGTGCAGGATTGTGGTGACGGGCAGCCCCCGCCACCGTGCCAGCAGCACGATCACCGCGACGATCGCGATGCCGAGCACCCAGCGCTCACGCACGGAATGGAAGGGGAAAGCGACGACGGCGGCCACAACCGCCAACAGTGCCAACGTGATCCGTCCGGTGGGCGGCGAGGCGGATTGATGCGCGCTCACAGTGATGGTTCCTTTCGTCGGCGTGCGGCGATCGCGACGGCGGCCACGACAGCCAGTACGAGAGCGGCCGTTCCACCGAATGCGACGATCCGGGGCCATGGGCTCTTCGGCGCGGGCTCCGGCGGCGCCGCAACATGTTTCACGGGTGACTTGCCGCCGTCGGTGGCAGCGGGAAGCTCCCAGGTAAGAGCGGCCACCGGGTCCACGGCGCCCGCACCGACCACGTTCGACGGCGCTCTGGCTCCGTTGTGTGCAGACCCGGTGATCCGCTGGATCACCTGCGCGGACTTCAACTCCGGGTACTTGCTTCGTACCAGTGCCGCGACACCGGAGACGTATCCGGCGGCATAGCTCGTGCCGGCCAGCGGCACCAGTTGCTGATGCTCGTTCGGGAGGCCGTTGGCGAGACCGCCGTCGTCGCGGTTGCTGACCGACACGATGTTCTCGCCGGGAGCGGCGATGCCCACCCAGGGACCGGCCATCGTGAATTTCGACGGCTGATCGCCGGGCGCCAGCGAACCGGCCGACAACACGTACGGCTGCCACCAGGACGGCACCGAGACCGACGTGACACCGTCCCAGTTGCGGGCATCTTCGGGACGGCTCAAGTCGGTGAGCGGGTTGGAATCACACGCCGATCCGCTGGCCGCGCCGGCGGCACCGATGTTGCCGGCCGCCGCGACTATCACCGCGTCCTTGTCGACGGCCGCATACCGGATCGCCGCTCCCAGTGCCCCCTGGTCGACATTGCGATCGGCGGCTACACAGGTGATCCCCGAGACGGTGATCACCCGGGCGCCGAGGTCGGCCGCATGCACGATCGCGCGGCCCAGCGCGGTCACGTCGACAACCGCTCGCGCCAGGCTCGGGTCGCCACCGGCACCACGCGCCGAGAACTTGGCCGACGTCACCCGCAACGACACCAGCCGAGCACCGGGTGCGATACCGGCGAAGCCGTCGTCGCCGGGCTGGCCGGCGATCAGGCCGGCAACCGCGGTCCCGCGCCCGTCGCAGTCGGTGAGCCCATCGGTCGACTCGACATAGTCACCGCCGGGTTGCACGCCGGGTAGTCGCGGCCCCGGCCGCACTCCGGTGTCCAGAACGGCGACCAGTTGTCCGTCGCCGCGGGAAAACTGCCACGCCGCAGACGGATCCAGGGACTGCTGGCTCGGCGGCACCGCCTTGAAATCGGTGCCCGAGATGACCCCGGTGGCACTGCACTCGCCGCTCTTCTCCATCGGCGCCACCGGCCCCGGGGCACCGGGCGGCGGCGCTGCACCGGGATCGACCTGAGGCCGATCGACCGCCAGCGCAGGCGGGCAGGCCCACAGCATGGCCACCAAAGCCGCTGCGAGACAACCGAATCGCCGAGAACGAGCAGAACTCATCGATTGAGCACCCATTCGAACAGTCCGACCAGGTAGGCGATCACCGGGATCAGCGACGCATCGATCCCCGACGCCACGAAACCCACCAGCCGTCGCAACGGCAGCGAGTAGGTCTCCGGCGACGCGATCGCCGGGCTCAGTGCGACCACGACCCATGCAAGCACCAGGACCGCGAGCACCACCGCGATTACCAGCGCGGTCAGGTACTCCGCCGTCGCGGTGTAGAGCACGATCAAGCCGATGGCCACCAGGAACGGCTGGGCCAGCAGCCACGCCTTGCAGGCCGCCGAATCCCACACCCGGGCCCGCAACGCAGCCGCGGCCCCGGTCGCGGCGATCACATACCAACCCCAGGGGGACAACGTCTCTGGTCGCCACGCGATGGCCAGCGACCCGATCACACTCAGCAGCACGGCGCCGGCGATGAAACCGGTTTGGTGTGCGTCGCTGATCCGGACCCGTCGCGGTAGATCCGCGAGCACCCGCGACGACGGTGCCGACGGAGTCGGGTCACCGGGAGCGGGAATGACCGGCAGTGGGAAGCGTGCCCACAGCGCCGACAGTTGCGGGGCTTCGACGGTCACCAGTAAGGCCACCACGAGAAGACCGGCACCCAGCGTCACCAACGGCAGCTGCCACAGTGCGCTCGCACCCGCGGCCAGCAGCACGCCGGCGCCCAACACCGTGGTCGCGGTGAAAAAGCGGATGGCGCCGTGGTTTTCACGGTGCGGCAGGATCAGGCTGACCAGCGACCATGCGGCCACTCCGGCCGCTGCCAGCGTCACCTGCGGTGCGCCGAAATGACCCGGCACCGCCAGCGCCAACGCCGCGCCGATCGGCACCAGAGCGCCGGCCGACAGCGCCGCTTCAACCCGCGGCGACCGGGCGACCAGGCCGGCCACCACAGTGAGCAGCGCGATGACACCGATCGCGACCAGCCCGACCGGCGAGCCGGTGGCCACCCGGTGGACGACGCCCAGACCGGTTGCCACCCAGATCAATCCGACGAGAGCCGCGATAGCGCCACGTTGGATGTGCGCGGCACCCCACGGCTTGCGCCGCGACGTCGAGAAGATGACGGCCGCGTCCGCAATGTCTTCGACGATGCCCGGTGCGGCCGGTCCGACCGGCACCGGCTGCAACGCCAGCAGGTCGCCGTCGACGACACCGACGGTTCCCAGACTCGCGTCCAGGCTGAACGGCGCGCCGCCGATCGGCGCCAGGCTAAGCCGCGCGGGAGTGGCCGGTTCGGCGCCCCCGGTGCCCGCGCCGTCGTCGGTGACGGCCGGAACGACCAAACGTTCGACCGCCGGGAGGATTTCGCGCAGCGGCAGGTCCGCGGGCAGGGCGATCTCGGTCAGCCGGCTGTCCGAGAGGATGGCGACCCGCACGATGGGTATGACAGCGCTGGACATCACCGACTCCTCAGGATTCTGCGGAACATTGCTTCTCTTTCTCTCTGTGAATGACGATGGCTCGGGAAGGGGCTAGACAGTTTGTGGGTTGGGGCTGCTGAAGTCTCGGGAGAGCCGGTTGCCCGCAAACCAGTGGCCGTCCGGCAACTGGTTGGTGAGCTGTTCGACCGCAACGGCGATGGCGAAAGGCGTCCCCGGGGTGAACGTGGAGATCCACTCGCCGTCGAACGCACGCGATGGGCTCACCAGAACCCTGCCGACGGAGGTGTCGACGATGCTCATCCCCACCTCGGTGCTGGTGTGCCGGCCGTCGTGCTGACAGCCCGCGACGATCTCCACGTAGCTGCGCGGTCCGGTGAACACCGATTCGACCACTGCCCTCGCCGACCGCGGGATGCCCAGATAGTCAAGGACTTCGGTGAGCGGCGCACCGTTGCGCAGCCGCTCGTCGGCCCGCGCCCCGACCTGGGCGGGCAGGCTGAATTCGTCGAATCGTGCCGGCGGACGCTGCGCCAGGCCGACACCGAGTATCGGCACCAGCGCGCGGGAGTCGTGAATGTCCATCGCCGTGAAGGTGACCAGCTGTGCGTTGCGCAGTGCCACCACAGTTTTACCGCCGCGCCGGGCGATGATGCCGCGCAGCAGATCGTCGCTCCCGGAGGCGGCGGCGGACCCGACATAGCGCAGGTCCAGCCACCGCTCCGGAAAGCACACCGCCCGAATCCACTCGGCGACCGCCGAATTGATGGCGCCATCGGCCGACACGATGCCCATGCGGGCCAGCTCGGCGGTCTGGGTTGCGAGGAACGCACCCCGTTCGGCGGCATCAGCATATGGCGTGGTGATCGCCAAGACCCATGGGAACGTTCCCGCTCCAACAGTTTCAGCGATGCACCACGCCTGCTCGACGGTCAGCTCGACGGCGTTGGGCTTGTTGGTCATCGAAGCTGCGGACCCGCCTGACTAGGTTCGCCCAAAAGCGCTGCCGTAGCGGCTTTTAGCCGCCCCATTTGGCGCCTTCGGCCTGGTCGCGGGCCAGCATCGAGATGGTGTTGTTCTCGTGCGTACCCGCCATCGCGCGATAGGACAGCACCAACTGCTCCATCGCCTGATTCCACTGCGCCTGCCACGCCTGATAGCTCAGCCCCGTGTCACCCTGCCAGCCCGACTGCAACGCAGCCTGCTCAGCAGAGATATCGGCACCCAAACTCTGCAACGTGCCCGCATACCCGGCCATATCCGCCGAATGCGCCAGCATCGCCGGGTAGTTGTACATAATCTGCGACATCACAAACCCTTTCGTCAGGCCGGCTCAGAATCCGGGGTAACTGCTCGCCGCAGCACTGTCCGCGGCCACATACGTGCCCGCCGCATCACCAAGATTGGCCTGAGCGATATCCAACAACGAATTCACCTTCGCCGCCGCCGCCACAAACCGGGCATGCGCAGCCTGAAACGCCGCCGCCGAATCACCGGCATGAAACGCCTGCGCCGACATCGCCTCCTGCTCCGCCTGACCGATCGTCGAGCGCATCAACCCAGCCTTGGCCCCAAACGCCGACTGCGACGCCACCAACTGCGGAATGTGAGCATCCAACAAACTCATCCCTGAAATCCTTTCCTCGCTTGATTACCGTTGCCGTACATGGACATTCAGCCGTGCTCCCCCTCCCCCTCCGATGCTTCCGGACTCCATGTGCCCGGCACCATCGGCATGCGCGGACCATTGCCAAATCCATTGCTGCCCAGCGTGGCCAGTCCCGACGCTTCGGCAAAGCTGTCCTTGTCCACCGTCCCGGCGAACCCGAGTGCACCCGAACCGTTGCCGGAAGCCACCGCGGCCGCAACGAGTTCCCGGTCGTCCTGCGCACCCCAGTCGGGGTCGACATCGACATCCATATCGGCGTATTCGTCATAGTGATCGTGCTGCATCGCGCGCCGGCGCCGCCGCGTCCGTGACTTGGCCGGGCTCGCCGCACCGACAGCTGCTGCGGCGGCAATGGCGCCGGCCGGTGCCTTGGTCTCGTCACGGTCGATCAACGTCGGCCCGGGGCCGTCGTCGGGATCCATCCCGCCCACCATGTATGCGAAGCCGGCAGCAGGTGTCGCCGCAGGCGTGACCCCGGCCGCTCCGCCTGTTGCCGATGTCGATCCGGCGGTCGCCGCTGCGCCCCCGCCCGTCGGCAACAGCGCCGCGGCCGGCATCCCGCTCGGCTGCCCGGCCCGAAAGCCCGGCGCCCCAAGGCCATTGGGGGCCGCCTCGGGTGCAGCCGGATTCGTCAAGGTGCTCAGCGCGAGGCCAAGAATGAGAGGCAGAAATGCGGGGGCACTCAGCAGGACCGACCAGAAGGTGGTTCCGAACGGGATGAAGAATGCCTCGTAAGCGACGAAGAACAGCAGCGGGAACCACTCGCTCGGATTGGCCAGAATTGCGCTGAGCGTTCCGCTGGGGTCCTGAAGGAGCGCCACGAACTGGTTGTAAATGTCGGTCAGGAAGTTACCCGACGACGGTGGATCGGCAGCGGCAGCCGCGGGGTTGTTGGTCTTGAGCACCGCCGGCGCCGGCGTGGTGCGCGGAGACGACGCGAGCGCCGATCCAGAGATTCCCTGGTACGTCGCCATCGTGGTGGCCGCCTGCATCCACATCCGGGCGTAGTCGGCCTCGTTGAGCGTGATCGGAATCGTGTTGAGACCAAAGAAGTTGGTCGCGATCAGCACGCCGTGGATGACGTGGTTGGTGGCCAACTCCGGAAGCGTCGGCATCGCGGCAAGTGCGGTCGTGTAGGCAGCCGCGGCGACCTCGTGTTGGGCCGCCGCCCCGGCACTGTTCGCGCTGGCCTCGGTGAGCCACGCCAGGTAGGGCAGATGTGCGCCCACATATGCCTCGGCGCTCGGACCTTCCCATGCTCCTGCTTGTACCGCGCCGAGTAGTGAGGTGAGTTCGCTTGCCGCCGAGGCATACTCAGTGCTCAGCGCGGTCCAAGCCCCAGCGGCCGCCAACAGCGACCCAGGGCCGGGACCGCTGCTGAGGAGCACTGAATGCACCTCAGGCGGCGAAGCCATCCACACCGGCGCGGTCATTGTCAGTAGCCGGCGCCGTATGTCGCTGCGGCGGCGGCGTCGCCCGCCGCATAACTCACACCGGACTCACCGACACCGACACCGGCGCGGCCGAGTTCCTCCACACCTTCCGCAGCGACTGCCGCGTGCTCGGAGCCCTGAGCACTGAAGCCGGCCGCGGTCTGCAACGAAACCGGGTCAGCCGCGGACGGGACCACGGCCGTGATGGCCGGCGCCGCACCCGCATGCGCGGCCGCCAGCCGGGCCGTGATCGCCTCGACGGCGGCGCTGGCCGACGCCAAACCTTCTGGAACGACTCGCAGTGTCACTTCATCCTCCTTTGGTTGAACTCATCGACCGCCGTCGGCGGCCACACTTTCGTCGACGAGCGGATTGACCAACTGCACGTACGTCGGGGTGTCGCTGTCGGTCAGCAGGATCGCCCGACCGGCCGGCAGCCGGTCGAATCGCTGACCCCGAACCTTCCCGCCGTCCACCGGGTTACCCGACAGCATCAGCGTGGTGGCTTGCAGGTCGTTGAAGCGACGCAGCAATGGGCTGGTCATCAACGCGTGCGCGGCGCCGCTGGCGCGGGCGGTGACGATGACCCGCAGGCCCAGATCGCCGGCCTGCGCCAACAGACCGATCAGCGGGGTCCAAGGACGCTGTCCTACATAGGGTCCCGTCATCGCTGGAGCGTCCGGGATCTGGTCGACGTCGTCGATGATCAAGTAGTGGGTGTGCCCTTCAAAGGACCACCCGGACAGCTGCGACGCATCCAAACCGGCCGGTGGCCGCCGCTTCTCGATGAGCCCGGCCAGCCCGAGCATCGCCGGGGTCACCCGGTCGATGTTCGCGGTGTACTCGTTGTCCGGGAACAGTGGCTCGTCGACGAGATGCAGTCGGCGATCCAGCACGGTGAACGCGACGCGGTCCGGTGTCGAGTTGTCGCGGATGGTTCTGATGATGTGCCGCAGCAACGTCGTCTTGCCGGTCCTGGTGTCGCCCAGCACCATCAGCAACGGGTTCTGAGCGAAGTCGAGTTGGACCGCGGCCAGGTCTTCTTCGCGCTGACCGATCACGATCCGGTCGGCACCGCCGTAGACCGGTTCGAGCGCGGCGGGCTCCAGGTTCTTCGGCAGTAGCCGCACCGGCGGTGCGGTGATGCCCTCGTGCCGGGCGTTGATGGCGGCGACCTGGTTCAGCTCGGGTGCCGCGATCAGGAAGTGCTCGGCGGCCATGGTCAGACCACGACCCGGCTGGTCGGCGGGCACACCCTCGGCCGGGCGGTGCAACGCACCGACCACCCGGACGTTGCTATCGCGCGCGTCGTGCAGCTTGAGCTCGAGTCGCATGCCGAGGCCGTCGCGCATCGCCAACGGCACCTCGAGCCAACTCGGTGTCGTGACGACCACGTGGATGCCGTAGGCCAGGCCGACGTTGACGAGTTCGGTCACCTTGCTCAGCAACGGGTTTCGGGTGCTGTACTGATCGGTGTTGTCGCGGCTGAACGCGTACAGGTTGTCGATGACCAGGAACACTTGGCCCAATCCGTCGTCCGGCCCTTGCTTGTCGCGGAAGACCTCCCGCTCCTGGCGGGACCGCAGCAGCTGCTCGAGCTCGCCGAAGGTACGCCGGATACGTTCGGGCTCCAGCGACGACGCGACGCTGCCGACGTGCGCCAGATCCTCCAGCGCCCGCAGCTGACCGCCGCCGTAGTCCAGGCAGTAGAAGCTCACCTCGCGCGGCGAGTGCAGACTGGCCGCTGACAAGATAAACGACTGCAGCGCAGTCGATTTACCGGACTTTGCACCACCGTGGATCAGCAGGTTGCCGGCCGATGACCGAGCGTCGAACACCAGCGAGTCGCGGCGCATCTGGAACGGTCGGTCGATCTCACCCAGTGGCCAACGCCATTCGCCGCGCGGCACCGCCGCACGGGCCAGCGCTGCGCTGAGCGGAATGATCTCGTCCAGCGGCGGCAGCCACAGCTCGGGCGCGTGGGGGCCGAAGCGCGCCAACTGGTCTCCGATGGTGGCGATCAGCTTGCGTGACGGCGCGATCGGCTCGTCGTGTCCGTTCTTGGCGATGACGGTGGTCTGGTCGGGCTCCACCCGGCCCGCGGTGAACAGCTTCGGCTCGGGAACCGAGTGCACTACCAGCGTTTTCGGGGTCTGCGGCGGGTCGTAGATGCCGTCGACGTAGGTGCTGCGGAATTTGATCGGCGCGGCGCCCGGTGCGGGCACCAGGAAGCCGACGCCCTTGTGCTCCTTGCCCGCTTCGAGGTGGTACGCGTCCTCCACACCGATGATCGACCGCGACACTGCGGGGCTGGACACCTTCAGACCGATCCGGTAGGAGGTGTTCTTGTCGATGTCCTTGATCTTGCCGACGTCCAGCGTCTGCGACGCGAACAGGATGTGGATCCGGAACGAGCGACCCTTGCGGGCCACGTAATCGAACAACTCCGCGTATTCGGGGTGGTCGGCCAGCATCAGCGTGAACTCGTCGGCGACGACGAACAGCGTCGGGATCGGCGGCAGATCATGCCCGGCGGCGATCGCGTTCTCGTATTCGGTCACCGAGTTGAACGCGCTGCCCTGCACCTTGCGGCCGGCTTCCCGCAGCATGATTTCCCGGCGCGAGACTTCGCCGCGCAGGGTGTCGGCGAACCGGTCCGCCAGCGATTTCTTCTCAGCCATGTTCGAGATCACCGCGACGACCTGAGGGAAGTTGCGGAAGATGTCCGCACCGGCCTCACCCTTGAAGTCTGCGTAGATCACGATCAAACGGTCGGCGGAGTGAGTCGTCAACAGTGACAACAGAATCGACATAAGGGTCTGCGACTTGCCGGCACCGGTCATGCCGATCATCAAGCCGTGCGGCCCCATCCCGCCTTCGGCTTCGTCCTTGAGGTCGAACATCAATGGCTCACCGGTCGCGGTCACACCGATCGGCACCCGCAACTCGTCATCGCGGTGGCGGGGCGCCCACAGCGTCGGGACGTCCAGTCGCGAGGCGTCCGGAATACCCAGCAGCGTCGTGAACGTCGCGCCGCGGGTGGCGCTCGATTGCAGGCCGCTGTGCGTCGGGTTGGAGTCCCATCGGGACAGCCGCCGCGCAAGGTGAATGGTGTCGTCGACGCTGAGCGAATCGGCGCTGTCGATGTAATCTTGCCAGCCGCCGGTCTGCCAGCGCTCGATCGAGCCGGCTCCGTTGCCACCGCCGACGATTCGCAGGATCGGCCGTTCGGGATCGGAATACTGCTCCCGGTGCGGAGCGGTGCTCGATCGGTACACGACAGTGACCCCGGCCCGCCCGGCCGCCAACGGCGAGGCGCTCAAGTCGAAGTCCGGGTCGTCGACGATGATCAGCAAGTGCCGCAATGCATCTGCCGATCCAGCGGCGAACGCCGGGCGGTCAGACAGCGTAGTTCCGAGCAGCGCAACCAGCCCGTCGGGTTTGGTCGACAGGTAGCGGGCCGGGCCCACACCGTCGGCTTCGGCCGGTATGTCGACGTGCGGCAACCACTTCAGCCATGACCAGTCCGGTGACTCGAGGTCCGACGTCGCAACCGCAACGCCGAGCACCGTCGGGTCGTGCCAGGTCACCGCCTGAGCCACCCAGGCCCGTAGTGCGCCACGGACCTCATCTTCGTCACCGAGCACGGTGATGCGCGACAGCTTGGTCAGGTCGATACCGGCCGGGACGTCGTGAACCGTCCGTTGGGTGTCCAGCAGGCTGCGTAATGCGCTGTGCGACACCGGTTCCAGATCAACCTCGTCAGCGGTGTCGTTGACCCGCAGCGCGGTGTCCAACGTGGCCGAGTGCACGCCGGCGCGCACCACCAGGAAGTCGCCGTCCTGAGGGTCGCGTTCCCACTGCCGCCGCGACCCGGGAATGGCGGCCAGATCCACCGGTTCCGGGTGCGACCATTGCGCAGCGGCGCGCTGCGCGGCGGCCTGCTCGCGGACGTTGTCGCGGACCACGGACAGGTAGCGCAGATAGTCCGCGCGTTCCGCGTCGATTTCTGCGGTGCTCGATTTGTTGTCGCCGCGAAAGAACGCGGTGGCGGCCAGCAACAGAACGAATGGGAAGAACAGTGTCTGCGGCGAAATGAGTCGCATTCCGGTGGCGACCATCGCAACGATCATCCCGACGATCAGCAGCACGATCACGACCGGCAGCGCCCGCTTGAGCAATGACGGCGGAACGACCCGAGGTAACTCGGGTGGCGCTTCGATGTTGATGCTGCCCTTGCGGGTCACCGGCGAAGGCAGCCGGCGGCGTGCCTCGAAGATCAAGCGGCTCATCGGTTTTGCCCTTCGGCAGAGGTGCGGCCAGGTCGGGAGTCGGGCGCCAGTCCGTCGTGCGCGAGTAGCGCGTCTGCCCGCGACAGTGTCGGGCCGGGCGCATACAGCGACAGGATCGACCACGGAATCGGAGTGGCCGGCTGCGTCAACCCAAGCGCATCAGCGGTTTTCGCGTTCCCGGTGACACCGGCTTCGTTGTCGATGCCGTACCGCACGCCGGTGTCGGAAATCCAGAACAGCGATCCGGCTGCCGGGGAGGCGGCGCTCTGCCCGACGGTTTGGGCGAAGTACCCGTTGCCGGGCGCCATCGCGACCCGGCTGGCTATCCCGCCGGCACCGGCGCCGACCAGACCCTCGGTGTGCAGCGAATCGGCAATGGGCAGCGCCGAACCGGCAAGCAGGGTCAGCGAATTCGTGCTGGCTCCGGACGCTTTGCTCCAGTGCGCGCAGGCCACCGGATCGTGCGTCGCGTCGACCAGGCTAATCCGCTGCTCGGGGAAGCGGCTGCTGTCCAGTTGCCGCGACACCGGCAGTTTGGCCACCTTGTCGGCACCCAGGTGCGGCGGCTGGTCCAGACCGTATGAGTTGGCGTTGCGCAGGATCGCGGCGAGTACCGGCGAGATCTGCTGCAGGCCGTCGGGGAGCACTGCGTAGTAGTTGGCCGAATTGTTTTCCAGTCCATGGGATTCCACGACGCCGCCGATGGGGGCGGGCACCGGGAACTTGGCGGGGCTACCGGCGTCGGGGATCACCGGAGGAGCCAGTGGCGGCGACTCGGGGATCGCGTTGAACAGGCCGGCGGCGATCTGCCGCGGCGTGTGAACGTCGGTGCCGATGCCCAGTGCGCCGGTTACGGCGTGGTCGGCGAGGTCGATCCGGCTGCGACGGCCGTCCCATAGCAGCCAGGCGCCGGATGGATTATTGACCAGCACGGCTTTGCCGGCATCAACCGCGGCGGCCCGGGCGCCGGAACTGTCCGGAACTCCGGCGATCACCGTGACACCGGCAGCCGTCCCACTGGCGGCGTCGCACACCGTCCAGTCGGCGTCCTTGCGGGTGTTCTGCACCATCCGCTGCGGCGCGCCAGGGATGCCGATCAGGTTCCCGAGCGGAAACTTGTCCAGCTCAGTGCTTTTCACCATGGCCGGGTTGGCCGGCTTACCGGCAATCAGCCGGGCCGACGCGAGGTTCAGCACCGGATGCAGTTCATCGCCCACCCGCACGTACAACGCCGCCGTCGAGCGGTCCGCCAATATCGCGTTGTTGGCCGCCGACCCGTTCGGCCGGATCAACGAGAACACGAAGCAGCCGACCAGCCCGGTAACCAACACGATGACGCCCATCAGCACCGCACGCGTCTGGGTCCGCAAAGGGTCAACGAGCATCCGGGTGTCATGCAGTGCAACACCAGAAGCGATGCGGCGCATGACAAATCGCCAGCCCGTCACCTGGTGGCGGGTGACGAAGCCCCGGCGGTAGGCCACCCTTTCGGGGTTGTCGTTCACCGGCGTGCGTGAGGCGAATGAGCGCCGATCGTCGCCGGATTCGGGGTTGCTCATGCCGGCATCTCCAACCGCAGGCCCTCGAGCAACGGCGGCACAGTGTTGGCCACGTCGGCGGCGGTGATCGTCATGAGTTCCTCATCGGTGAATTCACCGGTTTGTGCGTGTTCGGAGTGGTCCAACCGGAATTCCCGTTCCTCTTCTGACTTTTCAACGACGTTACGAACGAATCGACCGTTACCGGCGATGTCGAGGCCGCGACGTTCGACGCCGACCGAGTCGGCCTTCGTCGTACTGGCCAGGTGAGCGAACAGGGACTCCAGATCGTCGAGTGCGGGCTGTTCGAAAGTGCTGTCGCGACGGGTCGCCATGAAGTTGGCGATCTCGATCAGCTCGGCCGGCTGGTACGACGGGAAGTCGATGGTGCGGGTAAACCGTGATCGCAGACCCTGGTTGGTGTCCAGGAACCGATCCAGGTCGGCGCGGTAACCGGCGATGATGACCACCAACCGGTCGCGGTCGTTTTCCATCCGGGCCAGCAAGGTGTCGATGGCGACCAAGCCAAAATCGTTCTTGGCGCCGGTGGCAACCAGCGCGTACGCCTCGTCCAGGAACAGCACACCGTCCAGGGCGCTGTCGATGATCGCGTTGGTCTTGGCTTCGGTCTCGCCGATGTGCTGACCGATCAGGTCGGCACGGTGCACCTCTTTGATGTTCTCTTTCTTCAAAAGGCCGAGGCCGCAATAGATTTTCGCGACGACGCGGGCGATCGTGGTCTTACCCGTCCCGGGCGGGCCGGTGAAGACCAGGTGGTGGGTGCGCTGAGCCACTTCCAGCCCGCGCGCCTTACGGACCAACTCCATCGCCACTGCGCTCTTGAGTCGGTCAACCTGGTCCTTGACCTTCTCCAGGCCGATGAACTCGTCGAGTTCGCGTTCGGCCTCAGAGAGCAGGACGGCCTTGCGCTCCTGGGCTCCGGGGTCGACGAAGTCGCCGGGCTTGGGCTCGGTGGTGACGTCCCAGGGGTCGATGCGCGCGTCGATGCGGTCCGCAGTGGTAGGCACGATCCCAAAGCTGGTATCCGTCAAAGCCTCTTCAACTTGAGCGTTTTCCGGGTTGGCGGCATACAGGTCCTGCAGTACCTCGCGCGCAGTGTCCTCATCGCCGTCAGCGCGCAGCGACAGCGCCCGGGCCAGCGCCCCGTCGACCGCGGCCACTGCCACCGGACCTTCCGGCTCCTCGAGGTAAGACAGCGCGGCAGCAAACATGCCTAACCGCGCCAGGGCAATCCCTAGCGCGATCTTCACGGCGTGCGCGAAGTGCTCGTCGAGAGTGGCGTCGTTGACGATCGGCGACAGCAGTTTGACCACGTCCGCCCACCGCTCGGCGCGATAGTGAATCGTCGACGCAACCCAGCGGGCCTCCCGTGAGCTCGGTTGACGCCGGCTGACATCACTGACCAGCTGATATGCGGCAGCAAACCGGCCGTCGCCGGCGAGCGCAGAGGCGTAGGCGAGGTGGAAATCGTCTGGCTCGGTCGCCCGGAATTTGAGGTACAGCCCGGTGTCGTAGAGGAAGCCCAGCGCCGCCTCGCCCAGCTCAACCTGGCGCTGCAGCACTCCGGAAGTGGCTGTGTTGTGTGAAATCGCTTCCAGCACAGGAAGAGACGTGTCACCGGCGGCGGCCAGCCCGACCCAGGCGTCGGCCTGGTCGTGCGCGATGCGGACCAGACCGGTGAATCCGGACCGGGCCGCGGCCAGGTCCGCCGGGCGTGTCCGGTCATAGATGGTCAGACCGAGCGCGCGGCAGCAGGTCGCGAATCGACTCGTTACGTCGTCGTCCACCCTGACAGTTGTAGGCCGAGTTGCGACACTTCCGGTGTCCGCGATTTCCACGCCTCAGTCTCCCCTTCAGACGTAGTGTTGCCTAAGCTAACTTCGGGCGAAGTTAGCATCGCACATGCTATGTGTCGAGACGCACGTATCGTCTGGATACGAGGTCTCGTCCACTCAGCCGTGAGATCCATAACACCGCAGCTCAAGGCCGGTAATGAGCGATGAGAACAAGTTTTCGCCGCAACGAAACAAATAGCTTCTCGAAGCTCGATCCGATCCGGCTTAATGAAAATGAGTGTCATTAGCGCAGAACTCTACGGCATGGCGATCTCACGTCTTGACGGCCCTGACCAAAGTGTCGCGGGCGATCATCGGCCCGGCCTCGATGTCCGGCCCGGGCACCGGGCGGCCCGCGTCGCGTAGGTAGTCCGCCAGCGGTGTCGCGACCGCGGTCCAGCCGTGCTGGTCGAACCATTGCTGGGCTGGGTCGTGCTGCTCGTTGTAGATCAGCTGGAAGAACAACCGATCGTCGCCCTCGGCCGCCGCCGCCCGCTCTCCTGCGACGGCAGCCTGGAACGCTTCGGGCGGCATCGCCGCGCTTTCTTCCACTGCCACATGACTTCCCGAGCTGGCCAGCGCATCCACCCCGGTGAACAGCTCCTCGCGCGCGGCGGCGGGCAGATAGATCAGTAGACCTTCGGCGATCCACGCCGACGGCTCGGCCGGGTTGAAACCGCTGTCCCGCAACGCCTGCGGCCAATCCTCGCGTAGGTCGATGGCAACCTCACGGCGTTCGGCGTTGGCCGTGGCGCCCTGCTCGGCAAGTGCCTCGCGCTTGAAATCGAGAACCTGCGGACGATCCAGCTCGAAGATCGTGGTTGCATCGGGCCAGGACAACCGGTAGGCCCGGGAGTCCAGACCGGCGGCCAGGATCACGACCTGCCGGACCCCGGCCTCAGCGGCGCGGCGGAAGTAGTCGTCGAAGTATTGAGTACGCGCACCCTGGAAGTTGACGAAATGCTGCCCCCAGTCAGGGGATTTCAACGGATGTTCGGGCAGCTTGCCATCGAGCACGTCGGCCGAGGGTCCACCTACCGTCCGACAGAACACCTCGGCGAACGAGTCGACCGCCAACGGGTCGGGCTTCTGCGCTTCCAGTGCTCGAGCGGTAGCGACGAGTAATGCAGTCGCCCCGACAGTTGTAGTGATGTCCCAGTTATCGTCGTCAGTACGCACGACAACCGACCCTACGCCCGCCCAACAGCGCGCTTACGTCGTGCAATCCAGTCACGACGGCATTCAATACGACGTTGCGTCGTAGATACAAGACCCCGATCGGGTAGGGGGTATCGGGCGTTACACCAGTGGGCGGCCGGCTTTGATCCGGCGATCCACATCCCACAGCAGAATATTGAACGGGAACCGTCGGACGAACCGCGGCATCGCGTTGTTGATCGTGCGCAGCACGGTGATCACCCGATCAAAACGCCGCTGCGTGACGGTGTCCCAGGCGAACTGCATCTCGTCGCGAAAGCGTTGCGGTAGAAAGCCCGCGGTCAACAACAGACCGAGCTTCTCCGGCTGCCGTCGTACCAGGTCGGGAAGACGCAGCTTCTGAATCCGCCCCACCGCAATCGGATACAGGTAGCTGCGGACGGCATCGTCGATGTGGACCTTGTCGAGTTGCTCGTTCCAGTAGCGGTCGAACGCGGCCCGGTCCGAGGGCCACATCTCGGGCGGCACCTGCAACGTCGAGCCGAGCACGACCGCTTCTTTGTAGTGCCGGTCGGCGTCTTGCTCGTCCATCTCGCCGATGAACATCCGGTAGAAGTCGACCCCGCCCTTGTAGAGGCAGGCCGCCACCCACAGCTGCAGATCGACGTCGAACGCGTTGTATTGCACCGGGCTGTCCGCTGTCGAATACACCTGCGCATGGGCTTGATTCACCGCGCGCCGAAATGCCGCCTTCTGGGTGTCGCTGCCTGCCATCGCGACCGCGAGGTAGGTGAACGTGGTGCGGGCCCGCTTGATGGGGTGCAGATCGATGCGGCCGGTCGCCACCCGGCTCTCCATCACCCCGTAACCCACGCCGGGTTTGGCCAGCTGCATGATCACGTTGGCGGGTCCGAGCAGCAACGCCATGCCCATCAAAGTGTCGTCGAGTTGGGGCGTGCGTCGGGGCCGACGGCCGCTGATCGGAGGCGCACTCACCGTGCGCTCGACATGCCTGATCGGTCCACTGGCCGTCATCGCCCACCTGCCCGCTAATTGTGAGAACGCGTGTTTCCTGATCTTGCAGTGCGACGTGGACCAGTGTCAAGATGGGGTTCATGGCCACGTCGACGAGCGCGCGACCGTACCGCGGCGTCGATGCCGCCGAACGGCTGGCGAGCCGTCGAGCCAGCCTGCTGGAGGCGGGCCTCGATCTGCTCGGTGGTGACGATTCCTCGGAGTTGACGGTGCGAGCCATCTGCCGGCAGGCCGGCGTGGCGGCCCGGTACTTCTACGAAAGCTTCACCGACAAGGACGAATTCGTCGCGGCTGTGTTCGACTGGGTGATCGCCGAATTGGCAACCACCACCCAGGCCGCGGTCGCCGCCGCGCCGCTGGAGGAACAGACCCGCGCCGGCATGACTAACATCGTGCGCACGATCGGCGGAGATCCCCGCGTCGGGCGACTGCTGTTCAACGCGCAACTGGCCAACGCTGTCCTGGTGCGCAAGCGGGTCGAATCCAGCGCCCTGTTCGCGATGTTGTCCGGCCGCTACGTTGAGGATGCGCTGCGGGTGCCGGAGAACGACCGGATCAAGGCCGCAGCACATTTCGTGGTCGGCGGGGTGGGGCAGACGATCAACGCCTGGCTGGCCGGCGACGTGCGGCTCGATCCCGATCAGCTGGTCGACCAGCTCACGTCACTTATCAACGAGCTGGGCAACCCGAGCCTGTATCGCGATTGATGCCCTAATGCGTGGCCGGAATGCGGCGATCGGCCGACGTCTTGGGTACTGTCTGTGCGTCATTCGCCGTGAATTCCTTGATCCAGCAGGCGAATTCGAGCGTTATCCCGTCGGGATCCTGAAAATAGAACGACCGCACGTAGACCCCGGGATGCAGAGTCGCCGCGACTTGACGCTCGCTCTCGTCGTGGTTGAGCACCGGCCCGACCCGCACGCCCTTGTCCTTGAGCCGCTGCCGATAGGCGTCGAACTGCTCGGCCGGCACGTGAAACGCCAGGTGATTCATGGTGCTCACCGCGCTGGTGATTTCGCCGATGCCCGGGATGGCGGCCGGCGACGAAAGTCCCGGCACCCGATCGGGCGCATCCGCGAACCAGAAGAACGCCACGCAGTCACCGTTGCCGGCGTCGAAGAAGAAGTGCTGCCCGGCGCCGCCCGGCAGGTCCAGCGACTTGATCAACGGCATGCCCAGGACACTGCTGTAAAAGTCCACGGTGCGGGCCATGTCCGAACACACCAGCGCGACGTGGTTGATGCCGCCGAGCTCGAATTCGGTATTGCGGTTGTGCGGCTTGATCATCCCCGGGCTCCCGTTCCGTGGCGCAGATCAGGATCTGAACCTAACATCAGATTCAGGTCTAGTCCTACTAAAAGCGCCGTCCCGGGATCGAAGGGATCCCATGGTCACGACGAAGGAGGCCCGTCGGTGTCTACCGTGTCCGACTCACCGACTCGTCGTGCGCCACTCCCGACGAATCGTGGCCGCCAAACCCAGGCCGCCATCGACTCCGCCGCCCGGATGGTGATCGCCCGAAAAGGCATCTTTGCCACCACCATTGCCGACATCGCCACCGAGGCCGGCCGATCGACGGCGTCGTTCTACAACTACTACGACTCCAAAGAGGCCATGGTCCGCGAGTGGGCGCTGCGGTTCCGCGACGAGGTCCGTGAGCGGGCGAAACCTGTTACCCGGCATGGCCTGTCGACGCGGGAGCGTGCGTATCAGTCCGCGGCGGCGCACTGGCATACCTACAAGCATCGACTGGCGGAGATGATCAGCGTATCGCAGTTGGCGATGGTCAACGACGACTTCGCCCAGTACTGGGCGGAAATATGCTCCATCCCAACCTCATTCATCACCGAGACGGTACGGCGCGCCCAAGCCGACGGCTACTGCGCAGGCGACGACCCGCAGCTGATCGCGGTGGCGATCGTCGCGATGCTGAACCAGTTCTGCTATCTGAAACTGACCGGCCCCGCTTCGTCCGGTGCAGCCGACGACGAAGCATGTATCGCCACGCTGGCCAACATCTATTACCGAGCCATCTATTACAAGGAGGACCGCTGAGGTGACTCGCACCGCCGGCACACCCGGAGTCGTCCGCGAATTCATCGGTCTGCCGTCGCCGACCGGCAGACGTGCCGGCGCGGGCGGACACCCGTGCCAGGGGCTGTACTACCGCGGCGTCGGGCGGAAGCCGAAAATCGCGGTGATCGCCGCCCACTACCAAATCGACTTCTCCGAGCATTACCTCGCCGATTACCTGGCAACCCGCGGCATCGGATTCCTCGGGTGGAACACCCGGTTCCGCGGATTCGAGAGCAGTTTCCTGCTCGACCATGCCCTGGTCGACATCGGCGTCGGGGTACGTTGGCTGCGCGACACCCAAGCCGTGGAAAAGATTGTGCTGCTGGGCAATTCCGGAGGCGGCTCATTGATGGCCGCCTACCAGGCGCAGGCGACCAAACCGCACGTGACGGCAGTGCCCGGCATGCGGCCCGCGGCCGGTCTGACCGATCTGCTGCCAGCCGACGGCTACGTGGCCAGTGCGGCGCACCCGGGCCGTCCGGATGTGCTGACAGCCTGGATGGACGGCTCGGTCGTCGACGAGAACGATCCGGTCGCAACCGACCCCGACCTGGATCTGTTCGACCAGCGCAATGGGCCGCCGTACTCGCCGGAATTCCTCGCCCGCTACCGGACAGCGCAGGTAGCTCGGAACAACGCGATTACCGACTGGGCCGAAACGGAGCTGAAACGCGTTCAAGCCGCCGGCTTTTCAGATCGCCCGTTTTCAGTCATGCGGACGTGGGCCGATCCTCGAATGGTTGATCCCACCATCGAACCTACGAGTCGGCAGCCGAATCTTTGTTACAACGGGCTGCCGGCCAACGCCAACCGTTCGGCGCACGGGATAGCCGCGGCCTGCACCCTGCGCAGCTGGCTGGCGATGTGGAGCCTGCGCACCGCCCAGACCCGGGCCGAACCGCACCTGACCCGGATCACCTGCCCCGCGCTGGTGATCAACGCCGACGCCGACACCGGGGTCTTCCCCTCGGACGCCCAACGGATCCACGATGCGCTGGCCAGCACCGACAAATCCCAGTGCTCGATCAACACCGACCACTACTTCACCACGCCTGGTGCGCGCAGTGAGCAAGCTGACACGATCTCCAAATGGATTGCCAAAAGGTGGCGCTGACGGTCCTCGCTCACTTCGTTCCCGGTCCCAAGGTGCTGGATTTCCTTGCACCGGAGGCTGATTGGCTTGATGTTCGCTGGTGTGACGACGACGCGTCGTTCTACCGCGAGTTACCCGAGGCCGACGTGATCTGGCACGTGCTGCGCCCATTGTCGGAGGCCGACATGGCCCGTGCCACCCGCGCCCGGCTGGTGCACAAATTCGGGGCCGGGGTCAACACGGTCGACGTCGACGCGGCCACCAAACACGGCATCGCCGTGGCCAACATGCCGGGGGCCAACGCGCCGTCCGTGGCCGAGGGAACTCTGCTGCTGATGCTCGCCGCGTTGCGCCGGCTGCCGGACCTGGATCGCGCCACCCGCAATGGCCACGGCTGGCCATCGGATCCACAGCTGGGCGAGTCCGTCCGCGACATCGGTGGATGCACCGTTGGGCTGGTCGGTTACGGCAACATCGCCAAACAGGTCGAGACCGTCGTCGCCGCGATGGGCGCCACGGTGCTGCACACCAGCACCGGCGATGACGGGCTGCCGGGCTGGCGGACGTTGCCGGAGCTGCTGGCGGCCAGCGACATCGTCTCGCTGCATCTGCCGCTGACGGCGGACACCCACGGGCTGATCGACCGGAGCGCGCTGAACGGTATGAAACCCGGTGCGATACTCGTCAACACCTCGCGCGGACCGATCGTCGACGAAGACGCCCTGGCCGACGCGCTTCGAGACGGCCGGCTGGCCGCCGCCGGCCTGGACGTCTTCGGCGTCGAACCGGTGTCGCCGGACAATCCGCTACTCGGGCTGGACAACGTCGTGCTCACACCGCATGTCACCTGGTACACCGTCGACACCATGCGGCGTTATCTGGTCGAGGCCGTCGCCAATTGCCGCCGGCTACGAGACGGGCAGCCGCTGGCCCATGTGGTCAACCAACCCACCGGTTGTTAGCTTGGGAGTTGAGCTGTCACACGCCCCGGGAATTCCAAGAAAGGCGACCAATGCCGATCGCAATCAACCCTGAGCATCAAGACCTGGCCGACTCTGTGCGATCTCTGGTGGCGCGCGTAGCGCCATCGGAGGTCCTGCACGCCGCGCTGGAAACACCGATCGACAACCCGCCGCCGTATTGGCAGGCGGCGGCCGACCAAGGCCTGCAGGGCGTGCACCTCGCAGAATCCGTTGGTGGACAAGGGTTTGGGGTCCTCGAGCTGGCTATCGTGCTTGCCGAGTTCGGCTACGGCGCGGTTCCCGGCCCGTTCGTGCCGTCGGCGATCGCCAGCGCGCTGATCTCGGCACACGACCCCGACACCAAGGTGCTGACCGAGTTGGCCTCCGGCACCGCCATCGCCGCGTACGCGCTGGGTTCCGGCCTGACCGCGACACGGCAGGGCGATTCCCTGGTGATTCGCGGCGAAGTCCGCGCCGTGCCGGCCGCGGCTCAGGCATCGCTGCTGGTGTTGCCGGTGGCGATCGACAGCGGCGAAGAGTGGGTAGTGCTGCACGCCGACGAACTCGAGATCGAACCCGTCGTCGGCGTCGACCCGCTGCGACCGATCGCGCATGTGCGCGCCAACGCCATCGAGGTCTCCGACGACGTCGCGTTGAGCAACCTGGACACGGTCACCGCGCAGGCGCTGATCACCACGCTGCTTTCGGCTGAGGCCGTCGGCGTCGCGCGGTGGGCCACCGACACCGCCTCCGAATACGCCAAGATCCGCGAGCAGTTCGGCCGGCCGATCGGGCAGTTCCAGGCCATCAAGCACAAGTGCGCCGAGATGATCGCCGACACCGAAAGAGCCACCGCCGCAACCTGGGACGCCGCGCGGGCGATCGACGACAGCAGCGAGCACGTCGAGTTCGCTGCGGCGGTCGCCGCGACGCTTGCGCCCGCTGCGGCCCAGCACTGCACCCAGGAGTGCATCCAGGTGCACGGCGGCATCGGCTTCACCTGGGAGCACGACGCAGGCGTCTATTACCGGCGCGCGCTGATCCTGGCTGCCAGCTTTGGGCGCGCATCGGAGTACCCCCAGAAAGTGGTGGACACCGCGACCACCACGGGCATGCGCGCGATCGACATCGACCTGGACCCCGACACCGAAAAGCTGCGCGACGAAATCCGTTCCGAGGTCGCCGCACTCAAAGAGATGGAGCGTCAACAACGCACCGTCGCGCTCGCCGAGGGCGGCTGGGTGCTCCCGCACCTGCCCACCCCGTGGGGCCGGGCGTCTAGCCCGGTGGAGCAGATCATCATCGCCCAGGAATTCGCCGCCGGGCGGGTCAAGCGACCACAGGTCGGCATCGCAGCATGGATCATCCCGTCGATCGTCGCGTTCGGCACCGAGGAGCAAAAGCAGCGCTTCCTACCGCCGACGTTCCGCGGCGAAACGATCTGGTGCCAGCTGTTTTCCGAGCCTGGCGCCGGGTCCGACCTGGCCGGCTTGAGCACTAAGGCGACCAAGGTCGACGGTGGCTGGCGCATCACCGGTCAAAAGATCTGGACGACGGCCGCGCAATACTCCCAATGGGGCGCGCTGTTGGCCCGCACCGATCCGTCCGCGCCGAAACACAATGGCATCACCTACTTTCTGCTGGACATGAAGAGCGAAGGCGTGACGGTCAAGCCGCTGCGTGAACTCACCGGTCAGGAGTTCTTCAACACGGTCTACATCGATGACGTCTTCGTCCCGGACGAGCACGTGCTCGGCGAGGTGGACCGGGGTTGGGAGGTCAGCCGCAACACCCTGACGGCAGAGCGGGTTTCGATCGGCGGTAGCGATCTGAACTTCCTGGCCAGCCTTCCGCAACTGGTCGAGTTTGTGCGTGACGGCCAGTTCGATCAGGTCGCCCGCCACCGCGCCGGCCAGTTGATCGCCGAAGGGCACGCGGCCAAGTTGCTGAATTTGCGCTCGACGTTGTTGACGTTGGCCGGCGGTGACGCGATGCCGTCGGCGGCGATTTCCAAACTGCTGTCGATGCGGACCGGTCAGGGGTACGCCGAGTTCGCCGTGTCGTCATTCGGTGCCGACGCAGCGATCGGCGATAAGGAGACAGCTCCTGGCAAGTGGGCCGACTTCCTGCTGTCCAGTCGCGCCACCACCATCTACGGCGGTACGTCAGAGGTCCAGCTCAACATCATCGCCGAGCGACTGCTGGGATTGCCCCGCGACCCGTAGACCCGCACAAAAAATCCACGCCCGTCTGACGGATGTCGGGAGGGCGTGGATCTTTTAGTTGCCGGAGGCGGCTGGCCCCGTTTGTCCAAGAACGAGGCCAGCCTTATCCCCCTGGTATCTGGGGCTCACCACCAGCGGTGGTGACCACCCCAGAAGCCGCGGTGGCCCCAGAAGCCGCCGCGACCGAAGCCGCCGTGGCCAAAGCCAAAGCCGCGTCCGAAGCCGCCACGACCAAAGCCGCCGTGGCCAAAGCCTCCGCGACCAAAGCCGCCACGACCAAAGCCGCCGTGGCCGCCGCCGAAGCCGTGGCCGCCGCCGTGGCCGCCCCAGGCCGGCGGGGCAACGTGCATCGGGCCGACCACAGCCGGGATCGGCGCCGACGGGGCGGCGTTCGCCGCGGGGGTGGCGCCGAAAATCATTGCGCCGGCCACCGCGCCTGCGCCGATTGCCCCGGCGGCGATGCGGCGGGCTGAAGAGAGTGAGTTCGACATTCTGTTGCTCCTTCGTCGTCTGGTGACTGACATGGAGAACGCTAAGCCCCGTTCCTTAGCAAACACTAAATTGAACTAATAATTAGCCTGAGAATGTAATTTCTAGCTTTGACCAGCTAATGCTTTACCTATCTCGAATTATTACTGACTACCGCCATTCATGGCCTACTGCGTTCAGGAGGTGCTGAAGTCAGCCGGTACTGGTTTCAGTAGCCACTGAGGTTCACTTTTTACCACTTCAAGCGCTATTTATGCATCTACTGACATCAGTAGATCCGTGAATACTAAGATCAGGATTTACGCTTTAGCGTAATCCCGTAAATCCGTGTGTTAATCGACATAATTCGGAAAATAGCGAACAACTCATTCGCTCAATTATAAGCGATCCTCTCCTCCTGGATTTTTCGACAGCAATCCCGAGCTATCAAGCCGTCGTCGACGCCGGACTCGTCGTGACATGGTGAGCGGCGTCGGCGCACGGCGTGCCACTACTGCGTGACGTCGCTTTGACCGACATACTTGTCTCCTGATCTACTGAAAGCTCACGCCAACCGAAGGTCGTCCGTCGCATGGATTCCAGCTCGCCGTCGTTTCGAGCCAAGCCGCCCTCGCGCGCAGACGGCTCGGCGCAGACCGAACGCTTCTCGAGCATCATCCGCAACAGCGAACGTCCGAAGCCCGAGCCACCGTCGCGTGGCCAGCGGACCCGGCGCACCGTCGACCTGACCCCCGCCACCCACCGGGCCCTCGACATCTGGCAGCGCGACGCCGCCGACCGGCTCGGATACGCCCGAGTCACCGGACAGGAAGTGATCAGCGCGCTGATCGAGTTGCTGTTGCGGGATGCGAAGCTGTCCGCCGAGGTGACTCGGAGCATTCGCGAGCGACGCTGATATCAGCTGCCAGCCGGCAGTGCTAGCTTCGCGGTCATGGCAGAGATCCAGCGCCCAGCTCGTCGCGAGCACGCCTTAACCGGTGAACGCGCCACGCTGGAGGCGTTCCTCGACGACTACCGAGACATCGTGGTACGCAAGGTTTCCGGCCTCTCCGATGCCGATGCCCGCCGCCATCTTGTCCAGTCGCCGTCGACGGTCGGCGGGTTGGTCAAGCACCTACGCTGGGCGGAATACGGCTGGTTCGAGCAGTTCCTGCAGGGTCGGCTCGACGACAATCGTCGCACGCACGAGCGCTCCTGGGAGTTCGAGCTTCAGCCCGATGAACTACTGCCAGACCTGATCGCGCAATACCAGGCGCAATCCGACGAGTCCCGCCGAATCGCCGCGCACTTTCCACTGGACCATGAGCTGTGGCACGGCCGGCTCAACACGACGGTGTCGCTGCGCTGGATCTACCTGCACATGATCCAGGAGACTGCCCGCCACACCGGGCAGATCGACATCCTGCGTGAACAACTCGACGGCGGAACCGGTTTCGACTAGTCCCCTGTGTCGCGAAACAGAAAGCACGGCTGTAGAACTCATAGAGCCACGACCGTGGCTCCTGTTTCGCGAACCTGGTGAGTTACCCGGCTACTCGGCGTCCATCTCGCGCAGCTCGCGCTTGAGGATTTTCCCGGTCGGGTTACGTGGAAGTTCGTCGAGGAAGATCACTTCGCGCGGCACCTTGTACTTCGCCAGCTGGTCCTTCACGTGCTTCTTGACCGTGTCCTCGTCGAGGTTCGTGTTGTCTTTCTTGACCACGAAGGCGCGCAACCGATGCCCCCACTCCTTGTCCTCGACGCCGATCGCGGTGGCCTCCACCACGTCGGGGTGCGCACTGATGCAGTCCTCCACTTCCGCGGGGAAGACGTTCTCGCCACCGGAAACGATCATCTCGTCGTCGCGCCCGCTGATGTAGAGCAGGCCGCGCTCGTCGAAGTAGCCGACGTCACCCGATGACAGCAGGCCGTCGATGATCTGCTTGTTGCCGCCGCCGGTGTAGCCCTCGAACGGGAAGCTCGTTCCGACGAAGATCCGGCCGACCTCGCCTTGCGGCAACTCCTTGCCGTTCTCGTCGAAGATCTTGACCTTGACGCCCTTGACCGGCGGCCCCGCCGTCGTCGAGTTGAACTCGAGGTGGTGGGGCTGCGCGATCGTCGCGAAGGAGATCTCGGTGGAGCCGTACATGTTGTAGATGACAGGACCGAGGTCCTTCAGCGTGCGCTCGGCGACGTCGGCGCCCAGCGCCGAACCCGAGGCGAAGACGATCCGCAGGCTGGACAAGTCGGGCTTGTCGTCCATCTTCTCCAGCGCGTCGAGCATGCGTGACAACATCACCGGCACCACGACAACCGCGCTCACCTTGTGCTTCTCGATGTCCTGAAATACCTGCTCCGGCTTGAACTTGCTGTGCAGCACCAGCGTCGACCCCAGGAACATGCCGATGGTGGCATGCAGAAAACCCAGAGCGTGGAACATCGGCGCCGGCAGCGAGGTCACCTCGTTCGCCTTGAACGGGACGTGCGACAAGATTCCACCGATCGGCGCCAATGTCGGTGGCGTGCTGCGGTTCGCGCCCTTCGGCGTTCCGGTGGTGCCGCTGGTCAAAATGATGATCGACGAATGCTTGGTGGCCTTGGGCGCCGGCGCCTTGCTGTGGGCGGCAACCAGATCGGCCAACGTCTCGTCTGTGCTGCCGGAGTCCTTTCCGTCCGGGTCGGTGTCCAGGGCCCGCAGTTTGCCCAACGGCGGATCGGCTTTGCTGACGTCTTCGGTGTACTCGTCGTCGTAGATGATCAGCTTGGCGCCCTCGCGCTCGGACACCTCCTTGATCTGGGGACCCGAGAACGAGCTGTTGAGCAAGATGATGCGGGCGCCGACCCGCGCGCAGCCGAATTCAGCGATGGCGAACCAGCGGTGGTTGCGCGCCAGGATCGCGACCCCGTCGCCGCCGCGTACACCCTTGGCGAGCAACCCGTGGGCCACCGCGTTCGCGGCCTCGTCGAGTTCCTTGAAGCTGAGCTCGCCGTCGTCGTCGATGATCGCCGCGCGGTCGGGCGTCCGTCGGGCGTTGAACGACGGCAACATGCCGATCTCGCCCCACTTCGCGATCTCGGCGGCCATCGCGGCGTAGTTCAGTGGGTTCTCCAACCTGAACGTGCCGGATTCGATGATCTTGCGAAGGTAGTGCAGTTCAGACGCACCACGTTCCGCGTACTGCTGAACCTTGGCTGCCGCCTGGCCTGGCAAATCGAAAAGATTGGGCATTCCTTCACACTATGTGACGGACGTCGCACCGCGGCTTGAAAGCCTTGCCGAATTAGCATCGACGCATGGTTTCGGTATCGCTGGACGTGGGCGGACGCCGGGTTGAAGTCACCCATCCGGACAAGGTGGTCTTTCCCGAACAGGACGGGCAGGCCGGCCACACCAAGCTCGACCTGATCCGCTATTACCTGGCGGTCGCCGACGGCGCGCTGCGCGGGGTGGCCGGTCGGCCGATGATCCTGAAACGGTTCGTCAAAGGCATCGACCAGGAGGCCGTCTTCCAGAAACGCGCGCCGGAAAAGCGGCCCGACTGGGTCGACGTCGCCGAGTTGCGCTACGCACGCGGCACGTCCGCCAAAGAGGCCGTCATCCACGACGCGGCCGGCCTGGCCTGGGCGATCAATCTGGGTTGCGTCGACCTCAACCCGCACCCGGTGCTCGCCAACAACCTCGATCATCCCGACGAACTGCGCGTCGACCTGGATCCGATGCCCGGAGTGACCTGGCAAGAGATCGTCGAGGTCGCGCAGGTGGCCCGCGAGGTGCTCGAGGATCACGGGCTGACCGCCTGGCCCAAGACGTCCGGCTCGCGCGGCTTCCACATCTACGCCCGCATCGCGCCGGACTGGTCGTTTCGACAGGTGCGGCTGGCCGCACAGACGGTCGCGCGGGAGGTGGAGCGACGCGCGCCCGAGTTGGCCACCAGCCGCTGGTGGAAAGAGGAGCGCGAGGGAGTGTTCGTCGACTTCAACCAGAACGCCAAAGACCGCACGGTCGCGTCGGCGTACTCGGTGCGGGCCACCCCGGACGCCCGGGTTTCCACCCCGCTGCGATGGGACGAGGTCGCCGACTGCAACCCCGCCGACTTCACCGTGGCGACGGTGCCGCAGCGCTACGCCGACATCGGCGACCCGTGGACCGGGATGGACGAATCCGCCGGCGGTCTCGACCGAATCCTCACGCTGGCAGAGGAACTCGGCCCCGCGGAGAAAGCGCCGAAGGGCGCGCGGCGGGACGGATCAGGTCGCCGCCAGTCGGTGATGCCGCTCATCGAGATCGCCCGCACCAAGACCAAGGACGAGGCGATGGCCGCGCTGGACACCTGGCGCGAGCGTCATCCTGCAGCGGCCGAACGTCTGGAACCGGCCGACGTGCTGGTCGACGGCATGCGCGGACCGAGTTCGATCTGGTATCGGATCCGGATCAACCTGCAGCATGTGCCCGACGGTCAGCGGCCGGCGCAGGAGGAATTGATTGCCGACTACAGCCCGTGGACGAGCACACCGACTAAGCCGAGTAAGCCGACCCCCTGACCGCGCTAGGCTCACGCGGTGGACCAGCAATGGAATCGTCGGGGGTTCCTGCGCGCCGGCGCGGCTACAGGCCTGCTCGCCCTCGCGGGCTGCTCATCGGACAAGGCGCCGTCCGCGGCCTCCGATGGCGGCGGCAACGGGCCGGTCACCATCACGCACGCTTTCGGTGAGACGACGATCACGCAACCGCCCAAGCGGGTGGTCAGCGCGGGCTTCACCGGGCAGGACGACCTGCTGGCGCTCGGGGTCATCCCGGTCGCCGTCACCAACTGGTTCGGCGACCAGCCGTTCGGGGTGTGGCCGTGGGCCCAGCCCAAACTCGGTGCAGCCAAACCCGTTGTGTTGAACCTGGACAACGGAATTCAATTCAACCAGATCTCCGGCCTCAAACCGGATCTGATCGTCGCCACCGACGCCGGTCTGGATCAGGACACGTACCAGAAGCTGGCGGCGATCGCGCCGACGCTGGCGCAGTCCGACGGCGATGCATTCTTCGAACCCTGGAAGGACCAGGCGAAAGCCATCGGCCGGGCGGTCTTTCAATCCGGCCAGATCGCCTCGCTGATCAGCGGCGTCGACAAAGGCTTCACCGCCGTCGGCGACAAGTACCCGCAATTCAAGAACAAGCGGGTGTTGCTGCTGCAGGGCAGGCTGCACGACGGCAACATCGTCGCGACCACCGGGTGGCAGACCGACTTCCTCAAACAGATGGGCCTGGGCATCCCCGAGAGCCTGGCCGGGTTGGCCGTCGATGAGCAGCGCGCATTCATCCCGCACGACAAGATCAAGTCGGTCCTCGCAGACGCCGAACTCTTGATCTGGACCACGGAGAGCGAAGCCGACCAGGCCGCCCTGCTGGCCAATCCCGATGTGGCAGAGCATCGTTCGCGTAGCGTGTTCACCACCAAGGACCAAGCCGGAGCCATCGCCTACGCCTCGCCGCTGAGCTACCCGCTGGTGGCCGAGCAGTTGCCGGCGCTGATCGCCAACGTCCTGCACTGAGCGGATTGCCTGGCAGCCCGCACGGCACCGGGTTACCGTCGAATAATGAGCGCGGGCGCGATTCTCGACTACGGCGACCAGGCGCTGCTGCTGCAATTCGACAGCACCACCGAGGTTTTGGCCTGGTCGGCCGCGCTGCGCAAGGCCGCGATGCCCGACGTGCTCGACATCGTCCCGGCTGCGCGCACGGTGCTCCTCAAACTCGACGGCTCCGGCCGGCAGAGCGCCACCCGTCGTCGGCTCCGGACGCTGGAAGTGGCCGCGGGCGCCGAGACGACCACCGCGGGTGAGCCGCTGGTGATCGACGTCGTCTACGACGGCGACGATCTCGCCGAAGTCGCGGAACTCACCGGACTGACCACGCAGGGGGTGGTCGACGCCCACACCGCCAACCCATGGACTGTCGGATTCTGTGGTTTTGCACCGGGTTTCGCGTATCTGGTCGGCGGAGACCCGCGCCTGGCCGTACCGCGGCGATCCGACCCGCGCCCCTCGGTCCCGGCCGGCGCCGTCGGGTTGGCCGGCGAGTTCACCGGCATCTATCCGCGTCGCTCCCCCGGCGGATGGCAGTTGGTCGGCCGCACCGACGCCGTGCTGTGGGACATCGATCGACCCGATCCGGCGCTGCTGACGCCGGGCACCCGCGTCCAATTCCGGGCGGCATAGCGCATGCCGACGCTGGAGATTCTGCACACCGGACCGCTGGCGATCGTCCAGGACCTCGGCCGGGTCGGCCTTGCCCACCTGGGCGTCACCCGGTCCGGTGCAGCGGACCGGCGCTCGCACACGCTGGCGAACCGGCTGGTGGCCAACCCCGACGACCGCGCCACCATCGAGGTGACCATGGGCGGTTTCGCGGCGCGCGTCCGCGGCGGCGATGTCGACATCGCGGTGACGGGTGCCGACACCCGCGCCAAAGCCGGCTCAACAGTGTTCGGCGCCAACAGCATTGCGCACCTCCGCGACGGGGAGGCGGTCTCGCTGGGCATCCCGGAGTCGGGGCTGCGCAGCTACCTGGCGATACGCGGCGGTATCGACGTGACACCGGTACTCGGCTCGCGCAGCTACGACGTGCTGTCAGGCATCGGCCCGCTGCCGCTGCAACCCGGCGACGTGCTGCCGATCGGACCACACACCGAGGCGTATCCCGAACTCGACCAGGCTCCGGTCGCGCCGTTCACGAACCAACTCGTCGATCTCCTGGTGGTGCCCGGTCCGCGCGACGACTGGCTCGCCGACGCCGACGACCTGGTGCACACCGTCTGGATGGTCTCGGATCACAGCGACCGGGTGGGCATGCGGCTGCGGGGACGTGCACTGGTTCACCGCGATCCAGGCCGTCAACTGCCGAGCGAGGGCGCGACCCGTGGTGCGATCCAAGTGCCTCCCAACGGATTACCGGTGATCCTCGGCCCAGATCACCCGGTCACCGGCGGCTACCCGGTGGTCGGCGTGATCGCCGACCACGACATCGACAGGGTTTCCCAGCTGCGCCCTGGTCAGCCCATCCGCCTGCACTGGTCACGCCCAAGATCCATGCCGACTTCTGTGCCGACTTCGGTAGCGGCGGACCAGCCGAACTGGTAGACCAACAGTGTGCCCACCCAGGTTCACACCGCCCGCCTGGTCCACACCGCCGATCTGGAAAGTGACGCGCGGCAGCGCGCCCACGACATGGTCAGCGATGCCTTCGGCGGCGAGTTCACCGATACCGACTGGGAGCATGCGCTGGGCGGAATGCATGCCCTGATCTGGCATCGCGGCGCCATCATCGCGCATGGCGCGGTCACCCAGCGGCGTCTGCTCTACTGCGGTGTCGCACTGCGCTGCGGCTACGTCGAAGCTGTTGCCGTGCGCGAGGATTGGCGCGGCCAGGGTCTGGCGATCGCAATCCTCGACGCGTGCGAGCAAGTGATCCGCGGCGGTTACCAACTCGGCGCGCTGTGCTCCTCGGACCGAGGCAGGCGGCTGTACACGCTGCGCGGCTGGCTGCCGTGGCGCGGGCCCACCTCGGTGTTGGCACCCACCGGGCCGACCCGAACTCCCGACGACGACGGGTCGGTGTTCGTCTTCCCGCTCGAGACCAACCTGGACGCCACCGCGGGGCTGGCGTGCGATTGGCGTGACGGGGACGTCTGGTAGACGCGTGCGCCGACCGCGTCGGGAGCAACGCCGCGGCAATTGGCCGGTAATCCCGCCGACATTCGACTGGCATACATAATCGGTATGAACCAGCCCGAGGAACCGTCACTCGCCGGTTTCCGGGTTGCCGTCACCTCGGCGCGGCCCGGCCGGAATTGTGCACTGTGACCGCAGCGGGTCATCGAATCGAGATCCACGGCTCTCGAGTCACGGTCGACGGCACGGTGCAGTCGATGTCGGCGGCGCCATTGGCGATTCTGCGCGCGCTGGCGTTGCGACCCGGCTCCGTCGTCGCCCGCAGCGAACTGCTCCGAGCCTTGCCGGGCAGCGCCGCGGATCCGCACGCCGTCGACACCGCCGTGCTCCGGTTGCGAAAGGCATTGGGCGACAGGAACATTGTCGTCACGGTGATCAAACGAGGCTACCGCCTGGCGATCGACGAAACCTCCGGAGCGGCGTAGTTCGCCGACAGCGAAGCGACTACCCGGAACTCATTCGTGGTCGACTCTTGCGTCAACCGAACGCCTGCTCGACGTCGACCCCGACGACTCGAAGCAGGTTCGCCACTTTGCGGTCTAGTCCGCGACCGACCTCGGCCACCTCGTCGATGCCGAGGCTTCCGAACGCCGGGCCGGGCTGATCCATCGTGAATACCGCGTTGCCATCGGCATCGCCGTAGACCAGCATCCGCAGCGGCGCGTACAACATGGCCTTGGGGTCGTGCCGGAACATGGTCTCGGCGATGACGTGGTTGCCGATCAGATACTCGATCGCCGGCGTCTGATGCCCGGCGATGGCGAAATAGTCTCTCGTATCGATCTTGGCGTACATGATCAACTCGTTGGGCGCGTTCTCGGCAGCGGCGGCCCGAACCTCGTCCCAGTTGCCACCGGCCGCGGCGATCCGCTGCACCGCCGCGGGTCCAGCGGTGGCGCCGCCTTCTCCAACGCAACGATGAACTCCTCGAAGGGAATACCAGTGTCGATGTCGACCCGGGTCATGCTCGTGCTGTTCTCGGTGAAAGGGCATCGGAGTCACTTCCCGTTGGTTCATTGAATGAACTTTCCGAATCTCCGAGTATAAGGTTCGGTCAACGAACCTGCAAGGGTAAGATGGCGGCCGTGGCCCTGCCCCGCGAATACACCGCTGAGAGTTGCCCGATCGCGCGATCACTCGAGATCGTCGGCGAACGGTGGACGCTGCTGGTGGTACGGGACGCGTTCTACGGCGTGCGGCGGTTCAGTGACTTCCGCGCTCACCTCAACATCCCCAAAGCGGTTCTTTCCGAACGGCTTTCCCGCTTGATTGACGAGGGCGTACTCACCAAGGTCGCAGGCGGCCGCGGCCGCGACGAGTACGTGCTGACCCCTAAGGGTCGGCGGCTCTGGCCGACGATCTGGTCGCTGATCAATTGGGGAAATGAGAACTACGTCGACCAGTCACACCGGCGCACCTACCGGCACGTGGACTGCGGGGGCGCCATCGACGCGGACCGGGTGTGCGCGGGGTGTGGACAGTCGCCCGACGTCGGCGACCTCGTCTTGCATCCGCCGCGACGACCGCGTGACCGCCGCGACGACATGGTGACCGCAGTGCTGCGTGAGCCGCACCGAATGTTGGAGCCGATTCACCCGGGATAGCCGCTACGCGTGATCTGTCTCACGCTGAGGCCGCGCGCTGGATAGTATGGACTCGTACTGTGATCCATGACACCTTCGCCCCCAGGGAGATCCGTTGTCCACCACTAGCGAACTGGCCGAACTGCACGACCTCATCGGCAGCTTGCGGCGGTGCGTGAGCTCGCTGAAGGCCCGCTACGGCGACAGCCCCGCGATGCGCCGCATCGTCATCGACGCCGACCGCCTCCTCGGCGACGTCGAATTACTTGACACCGATGTTTCCGAATTCGACTTGGCGGGCGTCAAAGTGCAGCAATCCAGCGAAAAGATCGCCATTCCCGATACCGATTACGACCGCGACTTTTGGCGCGACGTCGACCACGAGGGTGTCGGGGGACACAACCGGTCCTGATTTCAGCCCCGCCGAGAATCTTCGGGGCGTCCCTGGGTACTCTTCGACCAACAGCCCGTTCGAAGAGGAACAATTGATGAGCGCACCCACGGCGAACCATCCTGCGTCAGGTGTCTTTTCACCCACGCGCGCACATATCGACCAGCGAACGCTGCGCACCGACCGGTGGTGGCTGTCGCCGCTGCGAATTGACTTGGGATTCGCCGCATTCGTCATTTACGCGACAGTCCGCGCGTTCCTTCAGAACAACTACTTCGTCCCGCAATACCACTACCTGACGCCGTTCTATTCGCCGTGCGTCAGCCAGGGTTGCATCAAAGAGGCCAGCGATTTCTGGCCGCAGGTCCTGCCGGACGTCTGGTGGCTGCCCTACGCGGCGCTGACGCTGCCGTTCCTGCTGCTGTTCCGACTGACCTGCTACTACTACCGCGGCGCCTACTACCGCACGGTGTGGCAGTCACCCACCGCGTGCGGGGTGGCCGAACCCCGGGTGCACTACTCCGGCGAGACCAAATTCCCGCTGATCGTGCAGAACACGCATCGGTACTTCTTCTACGCCGCCGGCATCATCTCGATCATCAACACCTTTGATGCGATCGTCGCGTTCCACTCCGACAAGGGGCCGGGGGGATTCGGCTTCGGTCTGGGTAACGTGATCCTGCTCGGCAACGTGATCATGCTCTGGGTTTACACCCTGTCCTGCCACTCATGCCGCCACGTCACCGGTGGGCGGCTCAAGCACTTCTCCAAACACCCTGTGCGGTACTGGATCTGGACGCAGGTCAGCAAACTCAACACCCGCCACAAGCTCTACGCGTGGATCACGCTGGGCACGCTGATGCTCACCGACTTCTACATCGCGCTGGTTGCCAGCGGCACCATCCCGGACCTGAGATTTGTTGGCTGAGAAGCCCTTTCACGGATATCTAGAGAGTTGAGCGAGGTTCCATGACTGAGGTCGAACGGCACTCCTACGACGTAGTCGTCATCGGTGCCGGTGGCGCGGGTTTGCGCGCGGTCATCGAGGCGCGGGAACGCGGCCTCAAGGTCGCCGTGGTGTCCAAGTCGCTGTTCGGCAAGGCCCACACGGTGATGGCCGAGGGTGGCTGCGCGGCGGCGATGGGTAACACCAACCCGAAAGACAACTGGAAGACCCACTTCGGCGACACCATGCGCGGTGGCAAGTTCCTGAACAACTGGCGGATGGCCGAGCTGCACGCCAAGGAAGCACCCGACCGGGTGTGGGAGCTGGAGACCTACGGCGCGCTGTTCGACCGCCTCAAGGACGGCAAGATCAGCCAGCGCAACTTCGGCGGGCACACCTACCCGCGGCTGGCGCACGTCGGTGACCGCACCGGCCTGGAGCTGATCCGCACCATGCAGCAGAAGATCGTTTCGCTGCAGCAGGAAGACCACGCCGAGCTCGGCGACTACGAAGCCCGGATCAGGGTGTACGCCGAGACCACGATCACCGAGCTGATCAAAGACGGTGACGCGATCTCCGGGGCCTTCGGCTACGTGCGCGAAACCGGCAAATTCATCCTGTTCGAGGCTCCCGCCGTGGTCCTGGCCACCGGCGGCATCGGCAAGTCGTTCAAGGTCACCTCGAACTCCTGGGAGTACACCGGCGACGGCCACGCGCTCGCGCTGCGGGCCGGCGCGACGCTGATCAACATGGAGTTCGTCCAGTTCCACCCGACCGGGATGGTCTGGCCGCCCAGCGTGAAGGGCATCCTGGTCACCGAGGGTGTGCGCGGCGACGGCGGAGTGCTCAAGAACTCCGACGACAAGCGGTTCATGTTCGAGCTACATCCCGCCGGTGTTCAAGGGTCAGTACGCCGAGTCCGAGCAGGAAGCCGACCAGTGGCTCAAGGACAACGACTCGGCCCGTCGTACGCCCGACCTGCTTCCCCGTGACGAGGTCGCCCGCGCGATCAACTCCGAGGTCAAGGCCGGCCGCGGCTCTCCGCACGGCGGCGTCTACCTCGACATCGCGTCGCGGCTGACCCCCGAGCAGATCAAGAAGCGGCTGCCGTCGATGTACCACCAGTTCAAGGAACTGGCCGGGGTCGACATCACCAAGGAGCCAATGGAAGTCGGGCCCACGTGTCACTACGTGATGGGTGGCGTCGAGGTGGACCCCGACACCGGCGCCGCCACCGTTCCCGGCCTGTTCGCCGCGGGCGAGTGCTCCGGCGGCATGCACGGCTCCAACCGGCTGGGTGGCAACTCGCTGAGCGACCTCCTGGTCTTCGGTCGTCGCGCCGGACTGGGCGCCGCCGACTACGTGCGGGCGCTGACCAGCCGGCCCAAGGTCGCCGAGGATGCCGTCGAGACCGCGGCGAAGCGGGCGCTGGCACCCTTCGAGTCACCGGCCAGCGGCACCGCCGCCGAGAACCCCTACACGCTGCACCTCGAGTTGCAGCAGTCGATGAACGACCTGGTCGGCATCATCCGCAAGTCCGAAGAGATCACCGAGGCGCTCGGACGGCTCGACCAGCTCCGCGAGCGGTTCAAGCACATTCACGTCGAGGGCGGCCGCCTGTACAACCCCGGCTGGAACCTGGCACTCGACCTGCGCAACATGCTGCTGGTCAGCGAGTGCGTCGCCAAGGCCGCGCTGGAGCGCACCGAAAGCCGCGGCGGCCACACCCGCGACGACCATCCCGGGATGGACCCGTCATGGCGCAAGGTGCTGCTGGTCTGCAGCGTCTCAGGCGACGACCCGATCGTCCCCGACGTCACCGTGACGCACAAAGACCAGATCCCGATGCGGCCCGACCTGCTCGAGGCGTTTGAGGTCTCGGAGCTGGAGAAGTACTACACCGACGAAGAGCTGGCCGACCACCCAGGACGGAGAAGCTGATGACCCACGACGCGACTTTGCGGGTATGGCGTGGCGACGAGGCCGGCGGCGCCTTGCAGGACTACACCGTCGAGGTCAACGAAGGCGAGGTGGTGCTCGACATCATCCACCGCCTGCAGCAGACCCAGACGCCGGACCTGGCGGTCCGGTGGAACTGCAAGGCCGGCAAGTGCGGCTCGTGCTCGGCTGAGGTCAACGGCAAGCCCCGGCTGATGTGCATGACGCGGATGTCGACCTTCGCCGAGGACGAAGTGGTCACCGTGACGCCGATCCGGACCTTCCCGGTGATCCGCGACCTGGTCACCGACGTGTCCTTCAACTACGAGAAGGCCCGGGAGATCCCGTCGTTCGCGCCGCCGAAGGACCTGCAGCCCGGCGACTACCGGATGCAGCAGGAGGACGTCGAGCGCTCCCAGGAGTTCCGCAAGTGCATCGAGTGCTTCCTGTGCAACAACGTCTGCCACGTGATCCGTGACCACGAGGAGAACAAGGAGAGCTTCGCCGGCCCGCGCTACCTGATGCGGATCGCCGAGTTGGAGATGCATCCGCTGGACACCCTGCGACCGGCGCGACAAGGCGCAGGAAGAGCACGGCCTCGGCTTCTGCAACATCACCAAGTGCTGCACCGAGGTCTGCCCCGAGGGCATCCACATCACCGACAACGCGCTGATCCCGATGAAGGAACGCGTCGCCGATCGCAAGTACGACCCGGTGGTCTGGCTGGGCAACAAGCTCTTCCGTCGGTAGAGCGTCGTCAGCAGGCTAGACGCCGAGGCGCCGAAAGACGCTGCGGTGAAAGACGATCGGTGCGATATCCGGGTCGACCCGGACGTCGCTGACCCGTAGCACCACGATCGTGTGATCGCCAGCGGGGATGAGCTGCTCGATCGCGGTTTCCATCCAGAGGCTGGTGCCGTGGATGAAGACCGCACCGCTGGTGTACGACACCGTTTCCAGGTCGGCGAAGCGATCGCCGGTCTTGGCAGCCAGCCTGCGGGCGGCGCCGTCGTGCGACTCACCCAGCACGCTGATACCCAGCGCGCCGACGTCCTTGAGCTTCGGCCACGTCGTCGAGGTGTTCTGCACACAGAACGACACCAGCGGCGGATCCAGCGACACCGGCACGAATGTGCTGGCCGCCAGTCCTTCTCTGACACCGTCGACTTCGGCGGCGATGGCAATGATGCCGGAGGGAAATGGCCAAAGGCCTCGCGCAGGGAGGTAGGCGTCAGCTTGTCAGGTGTATTCACCGGGCTTCACTCGCGTCGACGGGATTTCGTAAAAAGACCCTACCTGTCGGGCGTTACAACTCCTCCGCCGCCCGTCACGTATCCGTGCGCGGCCGCGACGTCCGGATGGGCCCGCAGCCTGCTCTTCCAGGCGTTGCGGCCGTACACCGAATGGATCGGGTCGGACGGGTCCGCGCGCGGCTCGGCCCGCTGCGCCAATTCGTCGGGCAGCGACAGCGTCGGCATCTGAGCGTCCAGCCGCGGGTTGAAGAAGTAGGGCACCGAGATGCGATCGGCCGGCTGCTGCAGGTTCACCCGATGCTCGGTGGCGCGAAGATAGCCGCCGGTCGCGAACTCCAGCAGCTCACCGATGTTGACGATGAACGCCCCCTCCAGTGCGGGCACGTCGAGCCAGTCGCCGTCCCGCCCGCGCACCTGCAACCCATGGCTGCCAGGCTCGGCGAGCAGCAGCGTGAGCACACCCGAGTCGCGGTGCGCACCCACGCCCTGCGAACTGGCCGCGGTCGCCGGATAGTGCACGATCTTGATCAGGGTGGCCGGCGCGCGAGCGAACGCAGCGTCGAATACCTCGGCTGGACCGCCCAGCGCTGCGGCCCAGTGCCGCAGCAGGTTGCGCGAGACCTCAGCCAGCGCGGCATCCCACTCAGCGATGAGACCTGGCAACTCCGGCAGGCCCGCGGGCCACTGGTTAGGCCCCTGCAGCCACAGGTAGTCGGGCTTTGCCCGGCCCGCCGATCGGCTCCCGCTCCGGGCCGATGTCGATCTGCTCGCGCCAGTCGACTTCGCCGCGGGTCAGTTCGCCGCCCAACCGGGTGTAGCCGCGAAAATGCGGACTGCGAACCATCGCGACGGCATCTTTGTCCGCCTGCGGCAGCGCGAACAGCCGCCGTGCCGCGGTCAGTACCCGGCTGATGAGCGATTCGGATACCTGATGCCCGGTCAGATAGAAGAATCCGACCTCGTGGGCCACCTCGCGCAGGCGTGTCCTCAGTTGGCCCGCAGGGTGGCGCAGATCCACTTCCGGCAGCGCGGTGACGCCTGGCACAGTTGACACCTATTCATCATTACCGCAGCTAGACGGGTATGCCACCGTCTTGATCAGCACGAGGCCAACTAGTTGGTTGATATTTAGCTCACAGTCGCTTGCGCGCCGTTACCGATGGGTATAACTTTGGCCGTGTTACTGGTGGGTAACTTAGCCCAAGTACCCAACCACAGGTGGCGTTCTCATCGAGGAGGAACCAGTGAGCCACTATAAGAGCAACGTCCGCGACCAGGTATTCAACCTGTTTGAGGTCCTGGGCGTTGACAAGTCGTTCGGCGAAGGCGATTACACCGACCTGGATGCCGACACCGCCCGCGAGATGCTGACGGAGATGAGCCGACTGGCCGAAGGGCCCGTCGCCGCCTCCTTCGTCGAGGGCGACCGCAATCCCCCGGTTTTCGACCCGGAGACCCACACGGTGAAGCTGCCCGACGCGTTCAAGCAGTCGGTGCACGCCGTCATCGAAGGCGGCTGGGACAAGGTCGGCCTGGACGAGGCGCTGGGCGGCATGCCGATGCCCAAGGTGATGCTGTGGGCGCTGCACGAGCACCTGCTCGGCGCCAACCCCGCGGTGTGGATGTACGCCGGCGGCTCCGGCTTCGCCCAGATCTTCTACAACCTGGCCACCGAAGAGCAGAAGAAGTGGGCCATCATGGCCGCCGAACGCGGCTGGGGCTCGACCATGGTGCTCACCGAGCCGGATGCCGGCTCGGACGTCGGCGCCGGCCGGACCAAGGCCGTCCAGCAGGACGACGGCTCGTGGCACATCGACGGCGTGAAGCGGTTCATCACCTCGGGTGACTCGGACGACCTGTTCGAGAACATCTTCCACCTGGTGCTGGCCCGCCCCGAGGGCGCCGGACCGGGCACCAAGGGTCTGTCCCTGTTCTTCGTGCCGAAGTTCCTGTTCGACTTCGAGACCGGCGAGCCGGGCGAGCGCAACGGCGTCTTCGTCACCAACGTCGAGCACAAGATGGGCCTGAAGGTCTCCGCGACGTGTGAACTGACCTTCGGCCAGCACGGCGTGCCTGCCAAGGGCTGGCTGGTCGGCGAGGTGCACAACGGCATCGCGCAGATGTTCGAGGTCATCGAGAACGCCCGCATGATGGTCGGTACCAAGGCCATCGCGACGCTGTCCACCGGCTACCTGAACGCCCTGGCCTACGCCAAGGACCGCGTGCAGGGCGCCGACCTGACCCAGATGACCGACAAGACCGCGCCGCGCGTGACGATCACGCACCACCCGGACGTGCGTCGCAGCCTGATGACCCAGAAGGCCTACGCCGAGGGTCTGCGCGCGCTGTACCTCTACACCGCGACCTACCAGGACGCGGCGGTCGCCAAGGCGCTGCACGGCGTGGACGCCGAGCTGGCGGGGAAGGTCAACGACCTGCTGCTGCCGATCGTCAAGGGTGTCGGCTCCGAGCAGGCGTACGCCAAGCTGACCGAGAGCCTGCAGACCTTCGGTGGGTCCGGCTTCTTGCAGGACTACCCGATCGAGCAGTACATCCGTGACGCCAAGATCGACTCGCTCTACGAGGGCACCACGGCCATCCAGGCGCAGGACTTCTTCTTCCGCAAGATCGTCCGCGACAAGGGTGTGGCGCTGGCCCACGTGTCCGGGCAGATCGAGGAGTTCATCAAGAACGAGTCCGGCAACGGCCGCCTGAAGGCCGAGCGGGCGCTGCTGTCCACCGCCCTGGCCGATGTCCAGGCGATGGCCGCGACGCTGACCGGCTACCTGATGGCCGCGCAAGACGACATCTCCAGCATCTACAAGGTGGGCACCGGTTCGGTGCGCTTCCTGATGAGCGTCGGCGACCTGGTTCTCGGCTGGTTGCTGCAGCGTCAGGCCGCGGTGGCCCTGGAGGCTCTCGACGCCGGATGCAGCGACTCGGACCGCTCGTACTACGAGGGCAAGATCGCGGTGGCGTCGTTCTTCGCGAAGAACTTCCTGCCGCTGTTGACCAGCACCCGTCAGGTGTTGGACACGATCGACAACGAGATCATGGAGCTCGACGAGGCCTCCTTCTGACAGCATCCGCTAGACAGCAAAATCCCCCGTTCTCCCAGGAGACGGGGGATTTTGCTGTCCGGGATTCCGGCGCATGAAGAGGGGCCGCCACGAAATCCCCTCATTCCGCGGCGGCCCCGGTCTCGGTCCGCGTCCCTGGCAGGCAGGCCAAACAACCGATCAGAGGACGCCCCGCGCTGCCATCGGGTCGGGGGGTCTGACGACAACACGGAGCTATCCGCGTATTTGGCTACCCGCGGTTTGAGCGTGAATAAACGCGGCCGTCGCCGCGGCGATCAGGCTTCCAGGATGGCGGCGACGCCCTGGCCGCCGGCCGCGCAGATCGAGATCAGCCCGCGCACCGGCTTACCGCCGTTGGCGGCCTTGGCCTCGTGCAGTTGCTTGGCCAACTGCGCGAGGATCCGCCCGCCGGTGGCGGCGAAGGGATGTCCGGCCGCCAGCGACGAGCCATTGACGTTGAGTTTGGACCGGTCGATGGAGCCGAGCGCGGCATCCAGACCCAGCCGCTCCTTGCAGTACTCCTCGGACTCCCAGGCCTGCAGGTGCGCCAGCACGACGGACGCGAACGCCTCGTGGATCTCGTAGAAGTCGAAGTCCTGCAGGGTGAGACCGTTGCGGGCCAGCAGCCGGGGCACCGCGTACGTCGGCGCCATCAGCAGGCCGTCGGCGCCGTTGACGTAGTCGACCGCCGCCGTCTCGGCGTCGACCCAGTAGGCCAGCGGCGTCAGCGAGTGCTCGGCGGCCCATTCTTCGGCTGGCCAGCAGCGCCACCGAAGCACCGTCGGTCAGCGGCGTCGAGTTACCCGCGGTCATGGTCGCGTCGCCGGCCTTCGCGCCGAACACCGGCTTGAGCTTGGCCAGTTTCTCCGCCGATGAGTCCGGCCGCAGGTTGTCGTCGCGGTAGAGCCCCAGGAACGGGGTGACCAGATCATCGAAGAAGCCGCGGTCGTAGGCCGCGGCCATGTTGCGGTGACTGGCCGCGGCCAGCTCGTCCTGGTCGACCCGCTTGATGCCCATCTGCTTGGCGGTGATCGCCTGGTGCTCGCCCATCGACATCCCGGTGCGCGGCTCGCTGTTCACCGGGATCTCCACCCCGAGGCTGGCGGGAAGCTTGCCCACCAGCTTCAGCCGGTCGACGTTGGACTTGGCCCGCCGCAGTCCGAGCAGGGTGTGGCGCAGGTTGTTGCCCAACGCGATGGGCGCATCGGAGGTGGTGTCCACCCCGCCGGCGGCGGCGGCCTCGTAGCGGCCGGCGGCGATACCGTCGGCGGCGGCGATCGCCGCCTGCAGCCCGGTCCCACAGGCCTGCTGCAGGTCAAAGGCCGGGGTGTAGGACGACAGCGCGGAGCCCAGCACGGATTCGCGCATCAGGTTGAAGTCGCGGCTGTGCTTGAGCACGGCCCCACCGATGACCGCGCCGAGCCGCTCGCCGGACAGACCGAACCGGTCGATCAGTCCGCTCAGCGCGGCGGTGAACATGTCCTGGTTGGAGGCCTGGGCGTAGGCGCGGTCAGAGCGCGCGAACGGAATCCGGTTGCCACCCAGCACCGCGACACGTCGCTTGGCTGCGGTCGCCTGGGAACTTGCAGAGGTGCTTTCAGCTGGAGTGCTTTGAGTAGGCAACGCTTATCTCCGTCAATTGTTGGTTATCCGGTGTTGGGAGCCATCCTACCCACTGTTCTTACTCTGGAGTAAGTTAGCTCTCGACTAACCTACGGATACCCGACAGCATGGAAGGCAACTCAGTGGCACCCGATCTATTCTCCCAAGTCGTCAACTCCGGGCCCGGTGCATTTCTCGCCAAGCAACTCGGCGTACCGCAGCCCGAGCAGCTGCGGCGCTATCGGGCAGGCCAGCCGCCGCTGGCCGGATCGCTGCTGATCGGCGGCGACGGCCGGGTGGTCGAGCCGCTGCGCGCCGCGCTGGACGCCGACTATGACGTGGTGGGCGCCAACCTCGGCGGCCGCTGGGCAGATACGTTCGGCGGCCTGGTGTTCGACGCCACCGGCATCACCACACCGGGCAAGCTGACCGCCCTGCACGAGTTCTTCACCCCGCTGATGCGCAATATCGGCCATTCCGGCCGCGTCGTCGTCGTCGGCACCACCCCGGAGGACGCCGAGAGCAGCGACGAGCGAATCGCGCAACGCGCGCTGGAAGGGTTCACCCGCTCGCTGGGCAAGGAGCTGCAGCGCGGCGCCACCGTCTCGCTGGTCTACCTGTCCCCCGAGGCCAAGCCCGCCGCCACCGGCCTCGAGTCGACTCTGCGATTCCTGCTGTCGGCCAAGTCGGCCTACGTGGACGGGCAGGTGTTCTACGTCGGCGCCGCCGACTCCGCCCCGCTCAAGGACTGGGACCGGCCGCTGGACGGCAGGGTCGCCATCGTGACCGGCGCCGCCCGGGGCATCGGCGCGACGATCGCCGAGGTGTTCGCCCGTGACGGCGCCCGGGTGGTGGCGATCGACGTGGACTCCGCCGCCGAGGCGCTGGCCGAGACGGCCACCCGTGTCGGCGGCACGGCGCTGGCCCTCGACGTCACCGCCGACGACGCCGTCGACCGGATCACCGAGCATCTGCGCGATCACTACGACGGCCACGCCGACATCCTGGTCAACAACGCCGGGATCACCCGCGACAAGCTGCTGGCCAACATGGACGACGCACGCTGGAACTCGGTGCTCGCCGTCAACCTGCTTGCGCCGCAACGCCTTACCGAGGGCCTGGTCGACAACGGCAGCATCGGCGAGGGCGGTCGGGTGATCGGCCTGTCGTCGATGGCGGGCATCGCCGGCAACCGCGGGCAGACCAACTACGCCACCACCAAGGCCGGCATGATCGGGCTCACCCAGGCGCTGGCGTCGCCGCTGGCCGAGAAGGGCGTCACGATCAACGCCATCGCGCCCGGCTTCATCGAGACCAAGATGACGGAGGCGATCCCGCTGGCCACCCGTGAGGTGGGCCGTCGGCTCAACTCGCTGTACCAGGGCGGTCAGCCGGTCGACGTGGCCGAGGCGATCGCGTACTTCGCCAGCCCGGCGTCAAACGCGGTGACGGGTAACGTCATCCGCGTCTGCGGCCAAGCCATGTTGGGAGCGTGACGGCGTTGTGCTCAACCAAGCGGTCTGACGAACATGCTGCGCGCGGCAGCGGGGGCGCTGCCGTTCGTACCACGCGGCGGGCAGTTACCCGACCGGACCGTGACGGTCGACGAACTGCCCATCGACCGCGCGAACGTGGCAGAGTACGCAGAAGTCACCGGGCTGCGTTACGCCGACGCGGTGCCGCTGACGTATCCGTTTGCTTTGACCTTCCCGACCATTATGTCGCTGGTGACCGGGTTCGATTTCCCCTTCGCCGCAATGGGTTCCGTGCACCTGGAAAACAGGATCACCCAGTACCGCCCGATCAGGGTGAGCGACACGGTCAACATCGCGGTGCATGCGGAAAACCTCCGTGAACATCGCAAGGGGCTGCTGGCTGACATCGTCACCGATGTCAGCGTCGGCAACGAGGTGGCCTGGCATCAGGTAACGACGTTCCTGCATCAGCAACGCACCAGCCTGTCCGACGAGCCCAAGCCGCCACCGCAGAAGCAACCCAAGTTGCCTGCGCCCAAGGCGATCCTGCGGATCAGCCCCGGCCAGATTCGTCGTTACGCCGCGGTGGGTGGTGACCACAACCCGATCCACACCAGCTCGGTCGGAGCCAAGCTGTTCGGGTTCCCGACCTCGATCGCACATGGAATGTTCAGTGCGGCAGCGGTACTGGCGAACCTGGAAGCCAGCGTGCCCGACGCGGTGACCTATTCGGTGCGTTTCGGCAAGCCGGTGCTGCTGCCGGCCAGCGCCGGGCTGTACGTCGACCAGGTTCAGGATGGCTGGGACATCAGCTTGCGCAACATTTCCAAGGGCTACCCGTACCTGACCGGCACGCTACGGGCGCTTTAGCCCGCGGCCGCGCTCAACGAGGAGCCCCAATCCGTAGGCGCTCAAGGCGGCGACCAGGAAAACCAGCCCCAGCCACAGCGGAGGCCGGGCGAGTTCCCAGACGAAGATCGCGGACCAATACGGCGCGCGTTGAGTGACAGCCAACACGCCTGCTGCGCCGGCCATTGAGACTGCCGGAACATGATATTGAGTTCCGGCCAGCGCGTTGATGGCCAGCACCAACAGCGTGCCGGCCGCGGCGCCGGTGGCCAGCGCGGGGGTGAGCATCCCGCCCCTCGCGCCGGCGCGCAAAAACACAGCCGTCAGAACGGGTTTCAGAACCAGGACTATCGCCGCCGTTTCCAGGCTCATCCCGCCGGCGAGGGTTGCGGTCAGGATCGATTTGCCGTTGCCAGGCAGCTCGGGCCACCAGCTTGAACAGACACCGATCAGCAACCCCGCTCCGGCGATCGCGGGGATCAGCAGCCACGATCGGGTCAGCGCAGCCCGACGTGCCGATGCCATGAGGCGGTTGAAGGCAAGCCCCAGGCCAAGGGTCAACGGGGCCAACACCAGTGCATAACCGATCAGCCGATACGACACGTGCACGCTGGGCCAGTTCAGAATCGGCTGATCATGGGTAGCGAACGAGGCAATTGCGACAGCCAGGCTGGAGGTGATCAACGCGGCACCCAGCGCTCGGGGATGCCAGGTTTTCAACATGATCCGCACCGCGAACAGCGCACCACCGAGCGGCACCGCATACACCGCACCGAGTCCGGCACCTGCCGCACACGCCAGCAGGATCTCGCGGTCTCGAGCCGACAGCCGTTTCAGCCATCCCGTAGCGAAATTCCCTAGTGCCACGGCAATTTGGCGAGGTGCCACTTCCCTGCCCAGCGACGCACCAGAGCCGACCACCAATACCTGCAGGGCCGCGTCGAAAACGAAGGGCAGCAAGCGAATGCGCGACCGGTCTGCGATGGCGTCGGACAGCGGCGGGATAGCGGCCCGGCGCCGCAGTCGCCACCACCCCAACCCGGCAAGCGCCCCGCCGACCATCGGCCCCAGTGCTCGACGGACCGGGCTGCTGCCGGTCACCCCCTCCAACAATGATCCGAATGTGTAGTGATAGGTGAGATGTTCCAAGGCACGCAACAGCAGTGTCGTCGACAGCCCGGCCACCCCGGCCAGCAGCCCGACGATGATGACCGCACACGCGAAATCGGCGTTGCGGCTACGCATTCGACTAGTCGGACTCGGCGACGGATTCGGCTGACGGTTCCGCGGCGTCTTTGTCGGCCGGTTTGCCCTTGAGTCCGCGCCAGAACAGGTTGATCATCACATCGGCGGCCCCGTCGACGTCGGTGTCGCCGGTGCTGAGCCGGGTGGCGATCGCCTCACCGGCGCCGACCAACGCGGCCGCGATCATCTCGAAGTCGGTGTCGGGTCCGGGATTGCGGGTACCGGCCTGTAGGACTCGGACCACCAAGGCGATGATGCGCTCGCGCCCCTCGCGCACGGTGTGGGCGAAAGCCTGCGAGTTGGTGGCTTGCGCATACATCACGATCCAGGACGCGCGGTTGGAGTCGATGTAACGCATGAACGACACAATTGTGTTGTGCAGCAGGTCTCTCGGGCTCTGATCGAGGTCGATGTCCTCGCGGACCCCGTCGATGAATCGGGCCAGTTCGCGGTCCAGGCACGCGCCGAAGAGTTCCTCTTTGGAGCCGTAGTACAGGTAGAGCATCGGCTTGGAGATCTCGGCCTTGGCCGCGATCACGTCCATCGAGGTGTCGTGATAGCCGTTGATGGAGAACATCTCGACGGCGGCATCGAGCATCTGCTGCTCTCGGACAGCACGCGGTAGCCGCTTGGTACCACCTGCCATGCCGTCCCCTCCTAGCCAACTCGCTCGTCCAGAGTAAGCAATCGGGGGTCGCGCCGCCGAACTACGGCCCGCAGTCGGACTTGGGGCCCTTGAACTTCGCGATCCGCTGCACCGACGCGTCGACGCCTGCCACCGCCAATTCCCCTGCGCTTACCGCCTTCTCCAGCCGGTCAAGAACCGCGGGTACCTCGTCGGTGGTGACCCACAGCGCGACGTCGGTGCCGGCCTGCAAGGTGCGCAGCACCGCGTCGGGCACGCTGTAACGGTCCTTGATGGCGAGCATGCTGGACAGGTCGTCGCTGAAGACCGGGCCGTCGAAGGCCGGGCGCCTTGTAGCCGGTGCCGGTACGCAGGAGTTGCACGGCGGCGCGGTTCACGCTGGCCGGCTCGTCGCCGGTGAGTTCGGGGACCTGAAGGTGGCCGACCATCACGCCGATCGGAGCCGCCGTGACCAGGGTCCGGTAGGGAATCAGATCGTCGTTCTGCAATTGCGACAGCGGCGGCGTGGAGACCCCGCCGGTGTGCGAGTCACCGGACCCGTGTCCGTGACCGGGGAAATGCTTGATCACCGGCAGCAGCCCGGCGTCGCGCAGGCCGCGGGCGTAGGCGCTGGCGTACTCGGTGACCTTCGCCGGGTCCGAGCTGAACGAACGATCGCCGATCACCGTGTCGTCGGGAGCGTCGGTGACGTCGACGTCGGGCGCAAAGTCGACGGTGATGCCAAGACCGTGGATCTTGTGTCCGCGGTCCAGCGCCATGCCGTAGACCTCGTCCGGGGTGTGCGTCTGGGCCAGCACGCGGGCGGACGGCGCCGGCCCGATCAACTTGGACAGCCGGGCCACCCGGCCGCCCTCCTCGTCGACGCTGACCGCCAGCGGCAGCGCGGTGCTGACGCTGAGGTCCTTGACCAGATTGGGCCCCAGCATCGACAGGTCGGTCCAGCTGCCGATGAAGATGCCCCCGACGTGGTAGGTCGTCACCACGGCTTTGGCGTCATCGCCGTTGCGCACGCCCACCATCAGCAGCTGAGCCAGCTTGTCGCGCAGCGGGATGGCCGCCGGATCTCCGCACGCCGGCTTGGCCGGTGGGACGGCTTTGGCCGGTGACGATGGCCCCGGGGCCGACGCGGACTTCTGCGGGGTGTGGCTGCACCCCGTCATCAGCGCCGTGACGGCGGCGAGTACGGCCAGGATGCGTGGCAAACCCATCAGGCCATGCTGTCATGGGCTCGTTTTGGCCGTGCGGCCAGCGACCTCAGCGGCCGCGACCTCGGCTTCTGCTAGGTTGGGCCACTATGAATCGCTTCGTTGCGCCGGCCGCCGCCAGTGTCGTGGTCGGCTTGCTGCTGGGCGCCGCGGCGATCTTCGGGATCACGTTGATGGTGCAGCAGGACACCAAGCCGCCGCTCCCCGGAGGCGACCCACAGTCGTCGGTGCTCAACAGGGTCGAGTACGGCAACCGCAGTTAGCCCAGCCGCCGCGGGCCCGCTGTCGCGGCGGTGGCTGTGGTTGGTCGGCGCGGTCGCACTGGCATTGAGCTTCGGCTCGTCACCCGGCCGGATCTCCCCGGACACCAAGCTCGATCTCACCGCCAACCCGCTGCGCTTTCTGTCCCGCGCCACCAATCTGTGGAACAGCGAATTGCCGTTCGGGCAGGCGCAGAACCAGGCCTACGGCTACCTCTTCCCGCACGGCACCTTTTTTCTGGCCGGTCATCTGCTGGGATTACCGGGCTGGGTCACCCAGCGGCTGTGGTGGGCGTTGCTGCTGACCGTCGGCTTCTGGGGATTGCTGCGGGTGGCCGAGGCGCTGGGCATCGGCAGCCCGACGTCTCGGTTTGTCGCGGCCGCGGCATTTGCGTTGTCGCCGCGGGTGTTGACCACGCTGGGGTCGATCTCGTCGGAGACCCTGCCGATCATGTTGGCGCCGTGGGTGCTGCTGCCGACGATATTGGCTCTGCGGGACGACGAACGCTCGGCCAGACAGCGGGCCGGTCAGGCCGCGATCGCCGTGGCGCTGATGGGTGCCGTCAACGCGATCGCGACGCTGGCCGGGTGCCTGCCCGCGGTGATCTGGTGGGCCTGCCACCGGCCCAACCGGCGGTGGTGGCGCTACACCGCGTGGTTGTTGCCGGCGATGGCGCTGGCCATGACGTGGTGGCTGGTGGCGCTGATCCTGATGGCCCGAATCAGCCCGCCGTTTCTGGATTTCATCGAATCGTCCGGGGTGACGACGCAGTGGTCGTCAGTGGTCGAGGTCCTGCGCGGCACCGACAGCTGGACACCATTCGTGGCGCCCAATGCGACCGCGGGCGCGCCGCTGGTCACCGGGTCGGTCGCGATTCTGGCCACCAGTCTGGTAGCGGCGGCCGGGCTGGCCGGCCTCGCTGGGATGTCCGCGGGCGGCATGCCGGCGCGCGGCCGGTTGGTGACGATGCTGCTGCTCGGCATAGTGCTGCTGGGCGTCGGATACAGCGGCGGGCTGGGTTCGCCGGTGGCCCAGCAGGTGCAGGCGTTCCTGGACGCCGGTGGCGCGCCGCTGCGCAACGTGCACAAGCTGGAATCGCTGATCCGGATCCCGGTGGTATTGGGGCTGGCTCAGCTGCTGGGCCGGGTTCCGCTGCCCGGTTCGGCGCCGAAATCGTTGTGGTTGAACGCGTTTGCCCACCCGGAACGCGATCGGCGGGTTGCGGTCGGGATCGTGGTGCTAACAGCGCTGACGGCCGCGACGTCGCTGGCGTGGACCGGGCGGATCACCCCGCCCGGCACGTTCACCGCGATACCGCGGTACTGGCATGACACCGCCGACTGGCTCACCGCGCACAACACCGGTTCGCCGACCCCTGGTCGCGTGCTGGTCGTTCCCGGCGCGCCGTTCGCCACTCAACTCTGGGGCAACAGCCACGACGAACCGCTGCAGGTGCTCGGGGACAGCCCATGGGGTGTGCGCGACTCGATTCCGTTGACACCGCCGCAGACGATTCGCGCGCTGGACTCGGTTCAGCGACTGTTCGCCGCCGGAACACCATCTGCCGGACTCGCCGATACGCTTGCCCGTCAGGGTATTTCGTACCTGGTTGTGCGCAACGATCTAGACCCGGACACATCCCGGTCGGCCCGGCCCATCCTGGTGCACCGGGCGATCACGGGCTCACCCCGGCTGCAGAAGGTCGCCGAATTCGGCGGACCGGTCGGGCCCGGGCCGGTGTCCGGTTTCGTCACCGACAGCGGTCTGCGTCCGCGATATCCAGCCGTCGAGGTCTACCGCGTCGCCGCCACAACCGGCGATCCGGCCGCCCCTTATCTGTCCGACGTCGACCGGTTGCCTCGCGTCGACGGCGGCCCCGAAGTGCTACTGCGACTTGACGAACGCCGTCGGCTGTCCGGTCAACCGCCGCTGGGTCCGGCGTTGATGACCGCCGACGCGGTGGCGGCAGGACTGCCGATGCCCGCCGGCGCGGGGGCCACGGTCACCGACACGCCGCTGGCCCGCGAGACCGACTACGGCCGGGTCGACGACCACTCGTCGGCGATCCGGGCCGCGGGCGACGCCCGTCGCACCTTCAACCGGGTGCCCGACTATCCGGCCCCGGGGGCCGAAACCGTCTACGGCGCTTGGACGGGCGGGCGGCTGACGGCATCCAGCTCGTCGTCCGATTCGACGGCACTGCCCGACGTCGCCACCGCCGCGTCGCCCGCCGCGGCCATCGACGCCGATTCGGCGACCGCCTGGGTGTCCAACGCGTTGCAGTCGGCCGTCGGCCAGTGGCTGCAGGTCGACTTCGACCACCCGGTGACCAACAGCGTCATCACCATCACCCCCAGCGCGACCACCGTTGGCGCCCAGGTCCGCCGAGTTGAAATCGAAACCGTCACCGGGACAACAACACTGCGGTTCGACGAAGCGGGCAAGCCGGTCACCGGGGCGCTGCCGTACGGCGAAACCCCGTGGGTGCGAATCACTGCGATCGGCACCGACGACGGATCGCCCGGGGTGCAGTTCGCGATCACCGACCTGTCGATCACCCAGTACGACGCCAAAGGCTTCGCGCATCCGATCAACATTCGTCACACTGCCCTAGCCCCCGCTCTGCCGTCGAATGCCGCTGTCGCGCAATGGGACTTGGGACAAGAGCCGCTGGGCAGGCCAGGCTGCGCGATGGGCCTGACGAACATGCAGTGCGCGCCCTCGATGGCGCTGGCGACGGAGTCACCGGCCTCCTTCAGCCGCACCTTGAGCGTGCCCTCGCCGATGTCGGTGGTGCCGAAAATCTGGGTGCGGGCCCGCTCGGGGCCCAAGCTGGCCGACCTGATCGCTGAGCCGGATACCACGCAAGCCCACGGCGACTCCGATTCGGTCGACGTACTCGGCGCGGCCTATGCCGCCACCGACGGCGACCCGGCCACCGCGTGGACGGCACCGCAGCGGGTGGTGCAGCACAAGACGGCCCCGACGCTCACCCTCACCCTGCCCCAGCCCACCGAGGTTACCGGGCTACGACTGAGCGCCAGCTCGTCGCAGGTGCCCACCCACCCGACCATGGTGGCCGTCGACCTCGGCGACGGCCCGCAGGCCCGCACGCTGGAAGCGTCTGGACCGCAAACCCTTTCGCTGGCACCCCGGGTGACCGACACCGTCACGATCAGCCTGCTGAACTGGAAAGACGTCATCGACCGGACCGCGGTGGGCTTCGACCAGCTCAAGCCGCCGGGGCTGGCCGAGGTCGCAGCGCTGGGCACCGACGGCGCGCCGATCGCCCCCGCCGACGCTTCCCGCAACCGGGGTCGTGACGTCGCGGTCGACTGCGAGCACGGTCCGATCCTCGCGATCGCCGGCCGATTCGTACACACCGAAGTCCACACCACGGTGGGCGCGCTGCTCGACGGCGCTCCGGTCACCGCTGCGCCCTGTGACTCGCCGCCGATCGAGTTGCCCGCCGGCCAGCAGGAACTGGTGGTGAGCCCTGGACCCCAATTCGTCGTCGACGGCGCGGAACTGTCCGGGCCGCTGGCCGTCCCGTCAGCCGGTTCCACGCCGGTGGAGGCGGGTGCGTGGGGCCCGGCCCGCCGTGAAGTTCGGGTGGCACAGGCGGAAACGTCGCGGGTATTGGTCGTGCCGGAAAGCATCAACCCGGGCTGGGTAGCGCGCACCAGCACCGGAGCTCCGCTGAAAGCGTTGGCGGTCAACGGATGGCAGCAGGGGTGGATAGTGCCGGCCGGCACATCGGGCGCCATCACGCTGACGTTTGCACCGAACTCGCTGTATCGGATCGGCCTGGCCGGCGGGCTGGCGCTGCTCCCGCTGTTGGCCGTGCTGGCGTGGTGGCCGCAACGACGCCGCCCGAACGATCCCGCAGCGCGGCCCTGGTCGCCCGGACTCTGGGCCGCCGTCCCGGTCCTGGCCGCCGGTGCCGTGATCGCCGGGGCCGCGGGCGTCGCGCTGTTCGGCATCACGTTGGGGTTGCGGTGGGTGCTACGGATGAGTCCACAACGACGCGAGGCCGTCACGTTGTGGCTGAGCGCGGGCGGGCTGGTCCTGGCTGGAGCGGCACTGTCCCGGCACCCGTGGCGGTCGGTCGACGGCTACGCGGGCCATTCGGCCTGGGTGCAACTGCTCGCAATGACTTCCCTTGCCGCGCTGGCAGCCTCGACGGTGACGCCTAACCCTGAGCGCTAACGCTCAGCTGTGCACACCGGTCGCATTGCGGGGATCAAGCACCGACGGGTGACTTGCAGCGCCGCTGCGCTCCTGTTACGGGATAGGCAGCGCTTTTCCTGTGAGGTGGTGAAACATGGCGATCTTCCGGATCGACCTGGAGGCATTGGCGGGTTCGGCGGCACACATCGCCGGGCAGGGTGAGGATCTGGCGAGTGCACACCTGGCTTCGGACAACCGGATAGCGGACGCCGAGGCGGGTTGGGTGGGCGCCTCCGCCGCCGCACTGAGCACGACCGCGGCCACCTGGTTGCAGACCTCGCGTCGACTGCTGACCCGCGTCGGCGATCATGCACTGGACTTTGCAGGCGACGGAATCGGCTTCGCGGCAATGGAGAATACGAACGCCGCGGCGCTGCGCGCGCTGGGTCCGGCCTGAGCTGTGGCTCTCACAGTGGCCGACATCGATCGGTGGAGCGCCGACGCTGTGCGCGAGGTGTTTCACGCAGCCGTCGCACGTGGCGAGGCGACGTTAGAAGCTGCGCGCCAACTGAATTCGTTGGCGGTGTTCGACACCTGGCAGGGCGTGACCGCGCAGGCCCGACAACACGCCAATGCGTCGATACGCCTCGACCTCGACGCACACGGCAACGAATCGTTGGCGGTGGCGCGGGCGGCCGGTAGGGCGGCCGACGACATCGCCCACGTGCAGTCGGCGCTGAGGACGCTGCGCCGCGATGCCGGCGAACTGCAGATGACGATCGACACGTCCACCAATACCGTGGTTCCGAGATCGAACTTCAGCGGTCCGCCGGTGGCGGCTTTGATTGCCGAGATGCAGCTGCAGCCCCGACTGGATGCGATTGTGGCGGAGGCTGATTCAACCGATCGTGAGCTGGCCGGCGCGATCGACATGGCCGACGGCGATCGGTCGATACCACCGGGCCCACACGACAATCGACCGGGTATTCAACAGGCATTGTCCTCGCCGCTGCCCGTCGACCCGAAGCAGTTCAACGCGCTGTGGAATCAGCTCAACCCCGAAGAAAAGGACTGGCTGTATCGACAGGACCACGGGATCGGCAATCATCCGGGGATGCCCTGGGATCCCCCGGACCACTCGGGCAAGGACCACTACAACCGGCTGCATCTAGATGAGTTGGAGCAACAGTCCCAGTCCGACGTCGACCGGATCCAGCGCAGCGTCGACGACCTGACGATCGCTCAGCAGGTCGACGATGGCGCGGTATACGCATGGCAGTCGCAGCTGGCCGCGGCCAGAGACCGCCTCGCGGGTTTTGCGGCCATCCATGCAACGTTGAATTCTGATGATGGGCCGAATCGGTACCTGGGGCTGCTGGACGAGTTCGGCCGCGGCGCCGTGTCGATCGGGAATCCGGATACCGCTCGCCGCAACGCGGTGTTTGTCCCGGGCACCGGCCAAGGGCTGGCGCGGCTGCGGTTCAGCGACGACAAGGCGATGGCGATGTACACCGCCGCACTTCTCGCCGACCCCGGCCTTCGGCCTGACGATGTGGCGGTGACGACGTGGATGGGTTACGACCGCCCAATGGATCTCAGCCGCGCGGCTTTTCCGCAGCCCGCCTACGGCGGCGCCGAACGGTTGGACGCGTTCCAGAACGGGCAGCGGGCATCCCATGTCGGGGCGCCGTCCGTCGACACCGTGATCGGCCACAGTTATGGCTCGACGGTGGTTGGTGCGGCCGCTTCGCGTGGGCATCTTCTCGACGCCGACAACGTCATCGCGGTGGGCAGCCCCGGCATGATGGTCGACCGTGCCACCCGGCTGGATCTGCACACCGGCGCGCACGTTTACGTGATGCGGGCCCGCAACGACGTGATCAGCATGGGCGGCATCGTCACGGAATGGACGTTGGGAGCGGACCCGATCGCGCCGGGTTTCGGCGCGCAACGATTGGCCGCCGACCCGGGCCCCGCCGGTCCGCTGGGGCTTCCCAGCGTCGCGGCGCACAGCAGCTACTGGCAGGACGGCAACAGTGCGCTACGTAACTTCGGCGCCGTCATCGCCGGGCAGCGATGAAGCGGTAAGCAACCACAGCATCCGGTGAGGATGCTGTGGTTGCCGCTTTCGGACGCCTCACTTCTGGTACGACGTCGCACCTGTTCCGGCGAGCTTCCCGCCCTCGACGATCAGGTATTCCGGCCGGATCGGCGTGTCCGCGAAGAAGGACTCCAGGATCTCGCGGGTGCCTGCCGCGTAGCGGGCCTGCGCGGACAGCGTCGTTCCGGAGACGTGCGGCGTCATCGCGTTGTTCGGCATGGTCCGCCACGGGTGGTCCGCCGGTGGCGGCTGCGGGAACCACACGTCGCCGGCGTAGCCCGCCAGCTGGCCACTGCGCAACGCGGCCGCGATTGCCTCCGGCACAGTCTCTTCCGCGCGTGCGGTGTTGACGATGTAAGACCCCCGCCGCATCGAGGCGATCAGCTTCTCGTCGAACATCGCGCGGGTGTCCGCGTAGAGCGGTGAGTGCACCGACACCACGTCGACCGCGCGAACCAGCGACTCCACATCGGGGTGGTAGGTGACGTTGAGCTGCTGCTCGACCTCGGGTGAGAGTCGGTGGGTGTCGGTGTAGTGCAGTTTGACGTCGAACGGCGCCAGCCGGCGCAGCACCGCCCGGCCGATCCGGCCCGCGGCGATCACACCGACGTCCATGCCTTCCAGGTCGTAGGCGCGCTCGACGCAGTCCGCGATGTTCCAACCACCCTCGGTGGCCCAGCGGTGCGACGGCACGAAGTTGCGTACCAGCGTCAGGATCTGCATGACGGCATGCTCGGCGACGCTGATGCTGTTGCTGTAGGTCACCTCGGCGACGGTGATGCCGCGTTCCTTGGCTGCCTCGAGGTCCACGTGGTCCGACCCGATGCCGGCGGTCAGTGCCAGCTTCAGCTTCGGCGCCTTGGCTATGCGCTCCTCGCTGAGATACGCGGGCCAAAATGGTTGGGAGATAACGATATCGGCGTCAGCCAGTTCACGCTCGAATTCGGAGTCCGGGCCATCCTTGTCCGAGGTGACCACCAACTCGTGGCCGTTCTCCTCGAAATACTTCCGCAGCCCCAGCGCGCCCGAGACGCTGCCCAGCAGTTCGCCGGGGGTGAAGTCGATCTTGGACGGGGTCGGCAGGGTGGCACCGCCCGGGTAGTTGTGGATTTCCGGGATGCTGTCGCGGGCGTACTTCGGCGGGTAGCCGTCGACTGGGTCCGGGTAGAGCACCATCACGCACTTGGCCATGATTTCCTCCTCGAGTATCCCACCCAAATGCATTGCGGAATAAGGCTTTTGAATGGCTGTTCTTTTTTGCTGCCTCCAGTCTCGCCCGGTGTCGCGCGGCTGTCCAAGACGCATTTCCGACCGGCCGATAGGCGACGCCTATCAGAGGCGTCAGCTACTTGAACGCCGCGGCGAAGTTGGTATCGCGTGCGGTTTGCACCAGTGCCCGAGTCACCGGTGAACCCGGCTCTGCCGCGTGCGTGACGAGTGCCAGCAGCGCGGTGACCGACGGTTCCAGCAGCCGGAGCACAGCTACACCCGGCGGCATCCCAAGGGTATGGACCCAGGTGTGCGGCACGATGCTGGCCCAGCGTCCCGTACCGACGTGGGCAAGCAGCGTCCCTACCGAATCGGCCTCGAGTTGGGGTGTCACCGACAGCCCTTGACCGGCCAGCGCGTCGTCGATGAGTCTGCGACCTCGCATCCCCGCGGTCAGCAGACACAGCGGTAATTGCAATGCGTCTGCCCAGTTGATCGCGTCGGCCTTGATGGGGAGCAGCTCGCTTCCGGCGATCAGCACCTGATGCTCGTGATACAGCGGCGTCACCGTCAGATCTGCAATGTCTTGCCGCTCTGGGTAAATCACGCCCCCGTCCAACTCGAACCGGCGGATCTGCTCGACGATTCCGGACGATCGGAGGTTGGTGTCGAGCTGCACCCGCACCAACGGGTGTGCGCCGCAGAACGGATCGGTCAAAAGCGCAACCGTGGCGGCCGCAGCGGGGACGACCCCCAACCGGAGCTCACCGACCAGCCCGGTCTGTAGCGCGGTCACTTCTTGTTTCAGCGCATCGCAGTCGGCCAGCACCCGTCTGGCCCAATGCACGAGCCGCTCGCCCTCGGGCGTCAGACCCTCGAACTTCTGTCCGCGCCGCACCAGCGGCACCTTGAGTTCGTGCTCCAGCTTGCGAATGGCTTCCGACAAAGCCGGCTGGGAGACGTGGCACGCGCCGGCGGCGCGGGCGAAATGACGCTCCCTGGCAAGCGCGACGAAATACTCCAGCTGGCGGATCAGCACGGACGCTACAGCGTCTCGTCGAGCTCGCCGAGTCGGTCGGTCAACCGCAGGTTTTCGGAGTAGTCGACCGGGCAACAGATCAGCGAAACCCCGTCGTCGGCCAGGGCGGTCTGCAAGGTCGGCAACAGCTCGTCGGCATGAGAGATCCGATAGCCCTTGGCGCCAAAGCTTTCCGCGAACTTGATGATGTCCGGGTTACCGAACTTCACGTAATGATGCTCACCGAGTTCGAGGTCCATCTTCCACTCGATCAGGCCGTATCCGCCGTCTTCCCAGATCAGCACGACCAGCGGTATCTTCTCGCGGACGGCGGTCTCGATCTCCTGCGAATTCATCAGGAAAGCCCCGTCACCGGCCACGGCCAACACTTTCGCGTCCGGTTTGGCCAGCTTGACCCCGAGGGCACCGGGTAGCGCGAAGCTCATGGTGGACAAACCATTTGAGATCAAGCAGGTGTTGGGTTCAAACGTCGGGTAGAGCCGGGCCATCCACATCTTGGTGGCGCCGGTGTCGACCAGCACGATGTCGGCGCGGCCCAGCGCGGCCCTGGTGTCGGCGACGACTCGCGCCGGCGCCAGTGGGTATCGCGAGTCCTGTTGTCCGCGTTCGAATTCTTCTGCGAGCAGACCAGACCCGGGGATCTCCGGGTCTGCGACGAACACGTGGTCGTCGAGTCCCTCGGCCAGCGCGTCCAGCGACTCGCTGATGTCGCCAATGATCCCGACGTCGACCGAGTAGTGCGCGTCGACCTCGGCCGGGAACCGGTGAATATGGATGATCTTCTTGTCGGCTTTGGGATTGATTCGGACCGGGTCGAACTCCTGCAACTCGTACCCCACCGCGATGACGGCGTCGGCGTTGTCGAAGCCGAAGTTCACGTAGTCGTGCCGCATGAACCCCAGCGCACCAATGCTGTTGGGGTGGTCGTCGGGCATGACGCCCTTGCCGTGGAAGGTATTGGCCACCGGAATGTTGAACTTCTCGGAAAACCGCACCAGGGCGTCGGTCGCGTCGGAACGGGCGGCGCCGTGCCCGGCCAGCAGCACCGGGCGCTTGGCCTCGCGCAGGATGTCGACGGCGCGCGCCACCTGGCGGGCGGCTGGTGCGTCAGCCCGAACGACGTTGCGCGGCAACGGGCCCAGGTCATATTCGGCTTCATCGGCATCGATGTGTTCGGGCACGGCGAGGTAGACCGCGGCTGGGCGTTCGGTCTCGGCGAGCTTGAACGCTTTGCGGACCATCTCCGGTATCGCCTCGGCAGTCGGGATACCGGCGGACCATCGGGTGATCGGTGCGAACATCGACACCAGGTCGACGTACTGGTGCGACTCCTTGTACTGCCGGTTCTGACCCACTTGAGCGGAGATCGCGACCAGCGGCGTGCTGTTGGTGGTGGCGTCGGCGACGCCGAGTTGCATGTTGATCGCGCCCGGGCCCAGCGTGGCGGAGACCACGGCCGCCCGCCCGGTAACCCGCCCGTACATCTCGGCCATGAATGACGCCGCCTGTTCGTGGCGGGTGAGCACGTACCGAATGCTGGACGAAGCCAGAGCCTGCACGAAGCGGATGTTCTCCTCACCCGGCAGCCCGAAGACCACCTCGACGCCCTCGTTTTCCAGGCATTTGACTATCAGCTCGGCGGCTTTGCTCATTGGTACCTCCCTGGGCCAGGATACGGTCCGCTCAGCGGACCGCTGCCTTGCTGCTGTCACCGCTCTGGTGGCGCAATGAACACGATCACATCAGACCTGGCGACGGAAGGTTGAGGACATGACCGCAGTCAAGCCTGAAACGGGAACCAGCCTCACCGGCTATTGGGGCAGCGACAACAGCCAGCACGTCAATTTCATCGGACTCGACGACCACGTACACGAGCTCTATATCGCGCCGGGCGCGGGTTGGGTGGACAACGATCTGACCGAGCTGTCAATCGGCCAGGCGAACCTGCCCGCTCTGCAATCGGGACTGAGCGGGTACTGGCAGAGCCACGACAGCAGCGTGCACGTCTTCTACTTCGGGGCTGGCACCGATAACCACGTGTACCAGCTCCGCATCTTTCCCGGCGGGCCTGGCTGGGTATGGGAGGACCTGACGTCGTTGGCCGACGGCATCGTCCCCGAGGTCAGCAGAGCTCTGAGCGGTTTCTGGGGCACCGACGACAGCCAGCACATCCACTACATTGGCTCCGGCAATCACATTCACGAGCTCTATCGGGCCTCGAGTGCGGGCCCAACCGACTGGACCGACAACGATCTGACCGCGCTGGCAGGTGCGGTGGCACCGCACCCGAACACGGCATTAGTCAGCTATTGGGCCGGCGATAGCAGCATGCATATCTTCTTCATCGGCGTGGACAACCACGTCCACCAACTCTCCATCGCGCACGGGACCGACTGGTCAGATCAGGATCTGACCGCGCTGCTCGCGGGCGATGGTGCTACGCCCAACGTGAACACCGCACTCGCCGGCTTTGTGGACGACGAAGGCGGCCGGCACCTGTTCTACGTGGCGACGGACGGGGAGATCCACGAGCTTTACTCCGGCGTGGATGCAATCCCCGGCTTCGACCACTCCCTGACCAAAGTGACGCATGCCCTGGCCCCGAACGTCGGGACGGCGCTGGACGCCTACCAAGGCACCGACAACAGTGTCCACGTCAATTACTTCGGCGGCGACGGGCATGTGCACGAGATCTATGGCAGCCCCCAGAACGCCGGTTCCGGCTACGTCGACAACGACCTGACGAAAATGGCGAACGCGGTCGACCCTGTCATCGGTGATCGGGGCCTGAATGGCTACTGGGGTAGCGACAGCAGCCAGCACGTGAACTTCATCGGGGTCGATGGCGACCTGCACGAGCTGTACATTGCGCCTGGGACCAAGGGCTGGGTCGACAACAACCTCACCGCGCTCGCCTGACACAGACAGCATCCGGTCGCTGCGTTAATAGGCTGCGAAAGTTGGGAAAACTGCGGGCTTGAGCAGTGCCGCCGAACCGGGAGTGGCAGGCTGGAATGGCCAACACCGCTTCCATGTTTCAGGTTCAGTAGGACCCGCACCCAAAGGATGCCAAACATGTCTATCGCCACGATCAACCCGGCCACCGGCGAGACGGTCAAAACCTTCACCGCCGCCACCGACAGCGAAGTCGACGCCGCGATCGCTCGCGCCCACGAACGCTTCCTCGATTACCGCCACTCCACCACGTTTGCCCAGCGCGCCGAGTGGGCCAACGCCACCGCCGACCTTCTGGAGAAGGAGGCCGACGAGGTCGGGGCGATGATGACCCTCGAG
>CAVVNB010000039.1:0-175734 GCA_963749375.1 uncultured Actinomycetota bacterium | reverse complement strand
GGCGAAGGTGTCTTCCAGCTGCACCGGCGAGTAGTCGAGGTCGATCTCGCCGAGTGGCCGACCGCGCGCACTCGAGATGGTGCCGAACCGGCGCATGCCCTTGTCGGCGGCGTACTGCATCATCTCGTCCTGAACCAGACCGAACGGCGGCACGTCGAACAACGCGAAGCCCTGGACGGTGGCATCGAGAGCCAGCGGCATCAACTCGTTCATCCGCGACTCGAAGACGCCCCAGTTGGCGTCGTCGGCGGCGACGTGGCGGCGGCAGGTGAAGGTGCCCCACGCCATGTGCCGGCGCTCGTCGTCGCCGATGCGGCGCACCAATTCCTGCATGCCGGGCAAGATGCTGCGCTCCACGCAGATCTTGTGCCACGCGTAGTAGCCAGTCAGCGCCAACATGCCCTCGACGACGTGGTTGTAGGTGACCGACGCCCGGATCTGGGCCGCGGGCGACGCATCGGACGACAGTGCGTTGAGGCTGCCCGGCAGTTCGTCGTAGAACATCGTTCGATACGCCGGCAGCGGTTCCAGGTAGCTCTGAAGGTCCTCGGTCATCCCGACTGCGTCGAGCCAGAGCCGGAACACCTGGGTGTGCTTGGCCTCTTCGAAGGCGAACTGGGTCAGGTACATCTCGTCGCCGAGCCGTCCCTCTTCCCGCATCGCGGACATGAACGGCTGGATGTCCTCGGTGACCGCTTCCTCGCCGGCAATGAACTGCGCGCACAGGCGGGTCGCGAAATCACGCTCGTCGTGGTTCAACTTCTCCCAGTCGGCGCGGTCGCGCGAGAAGTCGATGTCGGCGGGATTCCAGAATTTGGCGTTTCCTCCGGCGAACAGTTTGAGCGGCAGACTGTCCCAGTTGAGCCCGCCGGCGACGAGCGAATTCGAACCGGTGCGTGTCACGGACCTCCTCAGATCTTGTGCGACTGAATTGTGTTGCTGTCTTGCGGAACTGGAGCAAACGCTGCGGTCAGGACGGCCACCAGACGGCGCACCGCCAAGGCCGGCTGCTCCGGGCTGGGTTCGTCCAGACCGAGGATCGGGTCGAGTCCACGCATGTACGGCGCCAGCGCGAGGTGCGGAAAGATCAACAGCAGCAACGACATCAACGCCTCAGTGTCGGCGTCCTTGCGAAAGTCGCCGCGCAACTGGGCCTCGCGCACCAGTGGCCGCAGCACTTCCAGGTAATGACGGTGAATGACGCTGCGCACGCTGATCCGCGCATCGGTGTCGACCTCCAGGCTGGCGGCGGCGTGCAGCGAGCGTTCGTGCGGATGGTCGGCGAAATAGGCGATCCACACATCGAGCCAGTCGGTCAGGAATTCGAAGAACGGCCGACTCGGATCGAGCTCACGGATCCGCTCTTCCATGTACGCGCGCACCCGCTGACTGGCGACGTCGGTGATGAACGCATACAGATCGCGTTTGTCGGCAAAGTATTGGAACAGGCTGCCTTTGGCCACGCCCGCCCGCCGGGCGATCACGTTCAGGCTGCCGCCGGAGAAGCCGTGCGCGCCGAACTCCGCCTCCGCAGCTTCGACGACTGCGGCCCGTCGCGCGGCATCGACGCGAGCCCAGGTGACCGTCGGCATCAGCCCTCCTTCCGTGGATGACCACCGGTCACTTTACTGTGAGCTACGCCACTTCTCAAGGGGGCGGGGCTGACGAATTCCCGATTTGATGCCGTCTCCCCGATCCGGACCATCGGACGCCGCCGGGGTCCTAGAGTCGGCTACGTGTCGTTAGTGAATACCGCTTCCGGACCTGTCAACACCACTGATATCGGCGTCACGCTGATGCACGAGCACGTGTTCATCATGACCACCGAGATCGCGATGAACTACCCGGAAGCCTGGGGCGACGAAGACAAACGGGTGGCCGATGCCATCGATCGGCTCAACGAACTGAAGTCACGCGGCGTCGACACCATCGTCGACCTGACGGTGATCGGGCTGGGCCGCTACATCCCGCGCATCGCCCGCGTCGCCGCGGCCACCGACCTGAACATCGTCGTCGCGACCGGTCTGTACACCTACAACGACATGCCGTTCCGGTTCCACTACGAGGGCCCCGGCGGCCATGCTGGGCGGCCCGGAGATCATGTCCGACATGTTCGTCCGCGACATCGAGGAGGGCATCGCCGACACCGGCGTCAAGGCGGGAATCCTCAAGTGCGCCACCGACGAGCCCGGCGTCACACCGGGCGTCGAGCGGGTGCTGCGCGCGGTCGCCCAGGCGCACAAGCGGACCGGGGTGCCGATCTCCACGCACACCCACGCCGGGCCTGCGGCGCGGGCTCGAGCAGCAGAAGATCTTCGAAGAGGAAGGCGTCGACCTGACCCGGGTGATCATCGGTCACTCCGGCGACAGCACCGACATCGGCTACCTCGAAGAGCTGATCGCCCCCGGCTCCTACCTCGGGATGGACCGCTTCGGCCTCGACGTGATCTCGCCGTTCGAGGACCGGGTCGACATCGTCGCGAAGATGTGCGAGCGCGGGCACGCCGACAAGATGGTGTTGTCGCACGACGCCAACTGCTACTTCGACGCGATCCCCGAGGAGTTGGTGCCACAGGTGGCGCCGAACTGGCACTACCTGCACATCCACAACGACGTCATCCCCGCGCTCAAAGAGCGCGGCGTCACCGACGAGCAACTGCACACCATGCTCGTCGACAATCCGCGCCGGATCTTCGAACGGCAGGGCGCCTACTCGTGACCGCGCCGGTCCCGCCGATCGGCGCCCAGATCTCCGCGCTGGCCGCGCTGGCTCCCGACGAGCCGGCCGTCACCTGCGACGGGCGCACCCTGACCCGCGGCGAACTCGACCGCTCGACCAACCGGCTGGCCCGCGCCTACGCCGAACGTCGGCGTCGGCGTCGGTGACTACGTAACGATGGTGCTGCCCAACGGAATCGAGTGGATCCAGGCCGCGGTGGCGTGCTGGAAACTGGGCGCGGTGCCGCAGCCGCTGTCGGCGCGGTTGCCCGACGCGGAACTCGCGGGCCTGCTGGAGCTGCGGCCGCCGAGTTTGCTGGTCGGTCGCGAGCATCCCGAAATATCCAGTGTGCCTGCCGGTTTCGAGCCCGATCCCGCGTTGTCCGACGCGGCGCTGCCCGAGGCGGTGTCCCCGGTGTGGAAGGCGATGGGGTCCGGTGGCAGCACCGGGCGTCCGAAACTCATCGAATCCGGCGGCGACAGCCGGATCCCGGCCGCCATCGGCTATCCGCTCGGCGCCCAGGAGGGCGACATCACCCTGGTCCCGGTTCCGCTGTCGCACAACACCGGCTTCACCACGGCGACCATCGCGCTGCTGATGCGCCACCACCTGGTCCTGATGAGCCGGTTCGAACCGGAGACGTTCCTGCGACTGATCAGCGACCATGGCGTCACGTTCCTGACGACGGTGCCGACCATCATGCAGCGGGCGCTTCCGGTCTATCACCACAACCCTGACGCCTTCGACCTGTCGTCGTTGCGACGGCTCTGGCATCTGGGTGCACCGTGTCCGCCCGCCATCAAGCAGGCCTGGATCGACCTGCTCGGACCCGAGAAGGTCTGGGAACTCTACGGCGGCACCGAATTACAGGCGTTGACGTTCATCTCCGGCGACCAGTGGCTGACCCACCGCGGCTCGGTCGGCATCGTGGTGGCCGGTGAGATGAAGGTGCTCGACGACGACGGCAACCAGTGCCCGCCCGGCGAGGTGGGTGAGATCTACATGCGGCCCAGCCCGGGTAGCGCTCCCACCTATCGCTACGTCGGCGCGACCGCGAAATCGCGCGACGGCTGGGATTCGCTGGGCGACCTCGGCTACTTCGACGCCGACGGGTTTCTGTACATCTCCGACCGTCGGGTCGACATGTTCACCGTCGGCGGCCGCAACGTGTATCCGGCCGAAATCGAGGCCGCGCTGTCCGAACACCCAGATGTGCTGTCCTGCCTGGTTGTTGGTGTACCCCATGAGGATCTCGGGCAGGTGCCCTACGCCCTGGTCCAGGCCGCGACTGCGCTCGATGAGGCCACGGTGCAGGAGTTCTTGCACGAGCGCATTGCCGGGTACAAGGTTCCGGCGACCGTGGAATTCGTCGACACTCCGTTGCGCGACGACGCCGGCAAGGCGCGCCGCTCCGCGGTGCGCGCGCAAGTCATGGAGCGATTGCGTCTTCTTGACGCGGGCTGACCGTCGCTTCCGGACCTGGCTTGCGGTGGGATTCCCAGCGCCGCAAGGCTTCCCGGCACGGTGATTCGACGAGCGCGTAGCTCACCGCGGAAATCGCGATGGTGAAGGCCAGCGTCAGCGTCAGCACCTCGGGCATGTGTCCGTGGAAAGCGAACTGACCGATCACCGGGAACACCATCGTCAGCGCCGCGAGATGCCAGATGAAGATTCCGTACGACCAGCGTCCGAGCGTCACCATCGGGGCGCTGCCCAGTAACCGGTGGCTGTCATCGGGCCGGTCGAGCACCAACGGCGCCACCAGCCCGGCGGCCACCAGTGCACCCATCGCGGTCTTCACGGTGAACTGCGCGCTGCTGCTCGGGACCAGGCCGGCGGGCCCGGCCAACGGCGAGGCCGCAACCAGATACGCCACCAGCACCACGGCGGCCATCAGCAGCCGGTGTCGCGCCAGTCGGTGCGGCCAACCGCTCGGACTGTAGATCCACTCGGCGAGCAACATGCCCGCGGCGAACCACGAGAAGAACGCCGGCGGCCAGGTCAACGGATTGAGCCCCGGCGGAGCGTGGAACGGGATCCAGCCCCAAAACAGGCTGACAGCAGCCAGGCTGGCGATGGCCGGGATCCGGGCGCGGACCGGCAGCCGGGCAGCCAGCAGCGCGAGGATCGGCAACGCGAGATAGAAGCTCACCTCGACCGACAGGCTCCACATCTGGGTCAGGCCGGCCGTCAGCGTCAGCGGGACGTAGACCTGGGTGAGGGACAGATTCGCCAGCCACACCGTCAGGTTCGGATGGTTGCCGTCCGGCAGCAGGGTCAGAATCACCACGACCGCAACCAGGTAGGCGGGCATGATGCGGACCACCCGCGATCGCAGATAGTGGCCGGTGGCAGGTCGCGGCGCCAGGTCGCGAGCCGCGGCCGCATGGCTGCGCCACAGCAGAAAGCCGGACAGCGCGAAGAACACCGCGACAGCCAGATCGAAGCGGCCGAACAGCCGACCGTCGAATCCGCTGGAATGTCCGGTATCGAACGCGACGTGGGTGATCACGACACCGATCGCGGCGCAGGCCCGCATGCCTTCGACGGCAGGCAGAAATTTGCGGGTGCCGCCCACCTGCCCGTCGCTCATGACGACAGTCTGCCCGGCACCCGATTTGCCCACCTCGGGGACATAAACAGTGAGCTTAAATAATGCTGTTAGTGTCGAACGAGTTTTGCTTCGCGACAGCGTGGTAGGCGGATAGAACCCCAGGTCGCCGGGGTTCGACAACCGGACGACCAGAAGGAGGACACGTCTACGTGAACCGAGCAGTCATGTTGAGGATGGCCGCGTGCGGGATCATGGGACTCGGAGCCGCGTTGTTGATCGCCGCGCTCTTGCTGTGGACCTACACCGGTAGCCGAATCACGAAGATTCCGCTCGATCTAGACGCGACGCTGATCGGTGAAGGCAACGGGACGGTAGTCGACCCGGCATCGCTGTACAGCCCGAAACTCGTCGTCGACAAAAACGTTCCGGTGGTATTCCAGCAGCAGATCGACGTCGAATCCCCCGCCAACGCCGACGTCGTCACCTTCCAGGTGGGTAGCTCGGTGCGGCGCAGCGACAAGCAGAAGGACTCCGGCCTGCTCCTCGCGTTGGTCGACACGGTCACGCTCAACCGCAAGACGGCGTCCGCAGTGTCCGACGACACCCATCCCGGTGGCGCGGTACAGAAGCCGCGCGGATTCAAAGACGAAAGCCCGGCCACCAACATCGCACTGCCGCACGAGGGGCTGTCCTATCGGTTCCCGTTCCACACCGAGAAGCGGTCATACCCGTACTTCGACCCGATTGCGCAGAAGGCGTTCGAGGCCAACTACACCGGCGAAGAAGACGTCAACGGCCTGACGGCGTACAAGTTCACCCAAGACGTCGGCTACGACGCCGACGGGAAGCTCGCCGAGCCCGTCAGGTATCCGTCGCTGTACGCCGACGACGCGGACAGCAAGGTCACCAACCTCGCGTCGATGTGGGGCCTGCCGGGCGACCCGGACGAGAAGATCACCATGACCCGCTACTACGCCGCACAGCGGACGTTCTGGGTGGACCCGGAGTCGGGCACGATCGTCAAGAAGCAAGAGCGCGCCAACCACTACTACGCGCGCGACGCGTTGAAGCCAGAGGTGACGCTGGTCGACTACAAGGTCACCTCCACCGAAGAGACGGTGGAATCGCAGGTCAACACCGCGCGCAACGAACGCGACCGGTTGGCGCTGTGGTCCCGGGTGCTGCCTATCACCTTTACGGCGGCCGGCGTCATCGCGCTGATCGGTGGGCTGCTGCTCGGCTCGTTCAGCCTGCGGACCGAGACCACGTTGAACGAATCAGGCTCGGAAGCTGACGAGCACGGGTTCTTCGGGCGCGGCGAACCGCCCGTTGAGCGGGTGCCCGGCGCCGAAGCCGAGACCGAGAAGATTCCCACGCAGCCCAAGGACGTCAAGCGAGACGGCCCGTCGAGTTCGGGAGGTCCTTCGACGTCTGGGCCGCCCGATCTCCCCTAGTTAGTACCGCGCATGCGGGCTTTGCGGTGGACGCAGCCCGGGTATGCACTGGCGTTGGCGCTGCTGGTGGTGGCGCCGCTGCTGAGCCCCGGCTATCTCCTGCTGCGGGACGCGGTGTCGACGCCCAGGTCGTATCTCACCGATAGCGCGCTCGGACTGGTCTCAGCGCCAAGGGCGACACCACAGGATTTCGCAATCGCGCTGGCCTCGCGCTGCGTCGACGGCGGCATTGTGGTGAAGGCGCTGCTGGTCCTGGGTCTCCTGCTGGCGGGCTGGGGGGCGGCTCGACTGGCGGCGCAGCTGGTGCCGGAATCCGGTGCGGGCGGCCAATTCGTGGCAATCACGTTGGCGATCTGGAATCCGTACGTCGGCGAACGACTCCTACAGGGTCACTGGAGCCTGCTGCTCGGATACGGCTGCCTGCCCTGGGTGGCGACGACGGTAGTTACGCTTCGTTCGGCCGAAAGGCTTTCTTGGCCAGGTATTTTCGTATTGGCCTTTTGGATCGCGCTGGCCGGCTTGACGCCGACCGGCTTGATCCTCGCCGCTGTGGTTGGGTTGGTTTGTGTTGCAGTACCGGGCAGCCTTTCCCGTTGGCGTTGCACCGCAGTCATATTGGCTTCTGCGGTGGTGGCGGCGATGCCGTGGTTGACGGCGTCGATGCTGGGTCTGTCGTCGGCGGACCAGATGTGGGCGCACACGCCTGGTATCGCCGCATTCGCGGCCCGCGCCGAGCCTGGTCTTGGCACTCTGGGCAGCTTGGCCAGCTTCGGTGGGATCTGGAACGGCGACGCGGTACCCGCTTCGCGCACAACATATTTCACACTGATTTCCGCAGTGGTGCTAATGGCGATGGTGGCCGCGGGGGTTGTCGCGCTTGCCCGATCCCATTCTGTGCGGCCGCTGCTGGTGCTGGCGCTGGCGTCGGTGCTGATACCCGCTGCGCTGGCGACTGTCCCGGGTTTGACCGTGCTGCACGCCGTGGTCGAGGCGGTGCCGGGCTTGGGTGTGCTGCGGGACGCGCAGAAGTGGGTCGCGTTGGCGATGCCCGGCTACGCGCTGGCCGGTGCGGGTGCGGTGTTGACGTTGCGGCGCTGGTTGCGGCCCGCGGCGGCCGCGTTGGCGTGTTGTGCGGCACTGGTGTTGTCACTGCCCGACTTGGCTTGGGGCGTAGGGGGAAAGATCGCGTCAGTGCACTACCCCGGCGACTGGCCGGCGGTCGCGGCGGCGATCAATCGCGAGCCCGCGGAAGTCGCGCTGTTGCCCGCCGACACCATGCGGCGATTCACCTGGTCCGGCCCGGCGCCGGTGCTGGATCCGCTGCCGCGCTGGCTGCGTGCCGACGTGCTGGCGACCGGCGACCTGACGGTCTCCGGAGCAACGGTGCTCGGCGAAGGCGACCGGGCGCGCGAGGTGCAGCAACTGTTGTTGGCCGGCGCCGACCCCGATCAGATACGCGCGGCCGGGGTGGGCTGGCTGGTTGTCGAGCTGGGCACACCCGGCGACATGAGTACGGCCACAGATACTTTGGCGCGACTACCCGTTGCGTATCGCGGGCGCGACCTGATGCTGTATCGCGTCGGCGGCACTACCGCGGGCGCATCGACGAGCCGGCGAGCGGTGGTTGTCGTCGCGCATTTGGCGTGGTTGGCGATGCTGCTCGGCGGCGCGGTCGGCTTGGCGGTTGAGGCCCGGCGACGTCGGCGAGTGCTCCGCTAGCGGGGCGCTCGAGCCCGAGTGTGCGGCTAGACCATTCCGGTCACGCGGTCACCGGCAGCAACTGACTCCAGCACCGAGCGCATCGCGTCCGCGCTTTGCTTCCAGGAGAATTCGGCGCTGCGCACTTGGGCTTTGGCACCGAGTTGATCGCGCAACACCGGGTCGGCGAGCAACTGCTCCAGCCGGTCCACCAAGTCGGCGTGATCGTCGACCAGCACCCCGGTCACCCCGTCGATGATCGAGTCGGCCAGGCCGCCGGACGACCGGTAGCCGATGGTGGGCACCGCATGCTGGGCCGCCTCGATGACCGCCAGCCCCCAGCCTTCTTTCCGGGACGGCAGCACGTGCACCCAAGCCTGTTGCATGACAAAGTGTTTGGCCTCTTCATCGACGTGCCCGTGAAATGTCACCGCGTCACTGATGCCCAGTTGCCGCGCATGGTCGGTCAGGCGCTCATACCACCAACCACCACCGACGACGTCCAAATGCAGATCAGGTGTCGACATCCGCAGCCGCGCTATGGCGTCCAGGGCGTCCTCGATCTGCTTGTGCGGCACCAGCCGTGACAGCACCACCAGGCGGGGCGTCACAGCGCGTGGGCCACTCAAGGACACCGCGGGCGCCTCGTCGAGTCCGTTGCGCACAACGGCAATCCGCTTATTGTGGACACCGAGGCCAACCAGGTCACGCGCCGACGGGAGTGACACCGTCACGTATTGGTTGCTCCGATGCAGCTTCGGCGACAACCACGATTCGACGAACCAGCCGACTCGGCTGAGGAACCGGCCAGCCACCGGCCACTGCTCGCGGTGGCAGTGGTGCACCAGGACCGCGACGCGCCGGCCGTAGACCAGCCGGGCCAGAAACGGCAGGCCGTTCTGGGTGTCGACGACGACGTCAGGTCGTACCCGTCGCAGCGGGCCGACGCCGAGCCGGGCCGCCCCCATCGCCAGCATCGCCCAGATGTAGACGGAGTATCGCCCGCCCACGCGGTCGACGCGGACGCCGTCGACGACTTCCCGTCGCACGGAGCCGGGGTAACGCGCGGTACGCAGCGTGACCTCAACCCCGGATGCAGCCAGTTGCGCGCCGATGCGCTGCAGGTAGGTTTCGCTGCCGCCGCCCTGCGGGTGTCCCGTATCGCGCCAGCACAAAAGCAGCACTGAGCGCACACCGGACATCCGGTCAGCCTAGCGATGCCTGCGCTTTAGGGTTGGCCGGTGGCGGTGACCGAGGTGTTCGAGCGGCGGGCGACCTTGCGCCGCTCGTTGCGGTTGCTGGCCAGCTTTCGCCACGAGCAGCCCGACCCGGCCCGGTTCTACGGCCCGCTGGCCGTCGACACCGTCGAGATGGTCGGCGACCTCTGGCGGGGTATCCACGCCGAGGTTCCGGTCGGTCGCCGTGTGCTCGACGTCGGGGGCGGGCCCGGGTACTTCGCCGCAGCATTCACCGACGCCGGACTTCACTACATCGGGGTAGAGCCGGACCCACACGAAATGCACGCTGCGGGGCCGGTTTTGACGCATGACACCGGGACACTCGTCCGAGCGTCAGGCATGGCGCTGCCCTTCGCCGACAACAGCGTCGACATCTGCCTGTCGTCGAACGTCGCCGAGCATGTCTCGCGGCCGTGGGAGCTCGGCGGCGAGATGCTTCGGGTCACCAGGCCCGGAGGCCTGGTGGTGTTGTCCTACACGGTCTGGCTCGGCCCGTTCGGCGGCCATGAGATGGGCCTGACCCACTATCTCGGCGGGGCCCGGGCGGCTGCGCGTTACGCCCGCAAACACGGTCACCCGGCCAAAAACAACTACGGGTCGTCGTTGTTCGCAGTATCGGCGGCGGAAGGTCTGGACTGGGCGGCGAGCACCGGCGCGCTGATCGCCGCCTTCCCGCGCTACCACCCGAAATGGGCCTGGTGGCTGACGTCTGTGCCGGTGCTGCGTGAGTTCCTGGTGAGCAATCTCGTGCTGGTGCTCCAACCGCAGTAATGAAACGTGTTCTCGTTTCGAGCGCGCTTGGGTAGGGTGACGGCCATGACCCAAGTCACAACGGAGCAAGCGACAACGGAGTACGACAAGCTTTTCATCGGCGGCAAGTGGATCGAGCCGTCGACGTCCGAGGTCATCGAAGTGCACTGCCCGGCCACCGGCGAGTACGTCGGCAAGGTGCCGCTGGCGGCGGCAGCCGACGTCGACGCCGCGGTCGCCGCGGCCCGCGACGCATTCGACAACGGCCCCTGGCCCTCGACACCGCCGAAAGAGCGCGCCGCTGTCATCGCCGGCGCACTCAAGCTGATGGAGGAGCGCAAAGACCACTTCGTCAAACTGCTCGGCGACGAGACCGGCCAGCCGCCGATGTCCATCGAGACCATGCAGTGGATGAGCGGGATCGGATGCCTGAGCTTCTTCGCCGGCCCGGCCGTCGATCAGGTCAAGTGGCAGGAATTCCGCAACGGCGGCTACGGGCAGACCATCGTCCACCGCGAACCGCTCGGTGTGGTGGGCGCGATCGTGGCGTGGAACGTGCCGCTGTTCCTGGCGATCAACAAGCTGGGCCCGGCGCTGCTGGCCGGCTGCACGGTGGTGCTCAAGCCGGCCGCCGAAACACCGCTGAGTGCCAATGCTTTGGCGGAGGTGTTCGCCGAGGCCGGGCTGCCCGAGGGCGTGCTGTCGATCGTCCCCGGCGGAATCGAAACCGGACAGGCGCTGACGTCGAACCCGGACATCGACATCTTCTCGTTCACCGGAAGCTCGGCCGTCGGCAAGGAGATCGGCAAGCGCGCCGCCGAGATGCTCAAGCCGTGCACCCTGGAACTCGGCGGCAAATCGGCAGCCATCCTGCTCGAGGACGTCGACCTGGCCGCCTCTGTGCCGATGCTGGTGTTCTCCGGAGTCATGAACAGCGGACAGGCCTGCGTGGCGCAGACCCGCATCCTGGCGCCCCGCTCGCGCTACGACGAAATCGTCGAAGCGGTGGGCAATTTCGCGGCCTCGCTTCCGGTCGGTCCGCCGTCGGACGCCGGCGCGCAGATCGGCTCGCTGATCTCTGAGAAGCAGCGGGACCGCGTCGAGGGATACATCGCCAAGGGCGTCGAAGAGGGTGCCCGGCTGGTGACCGGCGGCGGGCGTCCCGAAGGCCTGGACGACGGTTTCTACGTCCAGCCCACGGTGTTCGCCGACGTCGACAACAAGATGACGATCGCGCAGGAGGAGATCTTCGGCCCGGTGCTGAGCATCATTGCCTACGACACCGAAGAGGACGCGATCAAGATCGCCAACGACTCGGCGTACGGATTGGCCGGCAGCGTGTGGACCACCGACGTGCCGCGCGGCATCAAGGTCTCCGAGCAGATCCGCACCGGCACCTACGCGATCAACTGGTATGCGTTCGACCCGTGCTGTCCGTTCGGTGGGTACAAGAACTCGGGTATCGGACGCGAGAACGGGCCGGAGGGCGTCGAGCACTTCACGCAGCAGAAGAGCGTGCTGATGCCGATGGGCTACACCCTCGACGCCTAAACGCTGCGGCGAACGTGAAGCTGCAGGCACACTCGAGCTCGAGTGAGCGGCTAGTGGAGCGTTCGCGCGACTAGAACGCCTCTTCGCGGAGTTGCATGACCGCAAGGTCGACGTTCGCCGCGATCCCGCGTTCAGCAGTCAACCGCGGCAGCATGTTCTTGACGAAAAACTTTGCCGTCGTGACCTTTCCGGCATAGAAGGACCGATCCGCCGCACTCGGGTCACCGTCGAGCGCGGCCAGCGCGATTTCGGCTTGCCGCGACAGCAGCCAGCCGATCAGCAAGTCACCGACGGCCATCAGGAAGGCCACCGACTCCAGGCCCACGCGGTAGAGCTCGCTCGAGCTCTGCTGAGAATCGATCAGATACCCGGTCATGGTGGCGACCCAACCTTGCAGGTCATCGACGGCAGTGGCCAGCCCCGCACGAGCTTCGGCGAGTTCGGGACGCGCATCGTCGCTGTCGATGAACGCCTCGATCTGCGTGATCAGATGGGTCAGCGACGCGCCGTGGTCGCGGACGATCTTGCGGAAGAAGAAGTCCTGCGCCTGGATCGCGGTGGTGCCCTCGTAGAGCGAGTCGATCTTCGCGTCGCGGATGTACTGCTCGATCGGATAATCCTGCAGGAAGCCCGACCCGCCGAACGTCTGCAGCGATTCGGTCAGGGTTTGGTAGGCGCGCTCGGAGCCCACGCCCTTCACGATCGGCAACAGCAGATCGTTGACCCGCTCCGCCAACTCGGCGTCGGCCCCGGACACGATGGCGGCGGCCCCGGGGTCCTGGTGGGCCGCGGTGAAGAGGTAGAGCGCACGTAGCCCCTCGGCGTATGCCTTCTGCGTCAACAGGGCCCGGCGCACGTCGGGATGGTGAATGATCGTGACCCGCGGCGCGGTCTTATCGGTCATCTGGGTCAGGTCGGCACCCTGGATCCGAGTCTTGGCGTAGTCCAAAGCGTTCAGGTAGCCCGTCGATAATGTGCCAATCGCCTTGGTGCCCACCATCATTCGGGCGTACTCGATGACCTTGAACATTTGCGCGATGCCGTTGTGACTGTCCCCGACCAGCCATCCCTTGGCCGGGATTCCGTGCTGCCCGAAGGTCAGTTCGCAGGTGGCCGAAACCTTAAGGCCCATCTTGTGTTCCAGCCCGGTGACGAACACCCCGTTGCGCTCGCCCGGTTCGCCGGTCTCAGGGTCGAGCAGGAATTTGGGCACCACAAACAGGCTCAGACCCTTGGTGCCCGGCCCCGCGCCCTCGGGCCGGGCCAGCGCCAGGTGCAGGATGTTCTCGAAGACGTCGTCGCTGTCGCCACTGGTGATGAACCGCTTGACGCCGTCGATGTGCCAGGTGCCGTCGCCCTGGTCGACCGCTTTGGTACGGCCCGCCCCCACGTCGGAACCGGCATCGGGTTCGGTGAGCACCATTGTTGCGCCCCAGTTGCGGTCGATCGCCATCGACGCCCAGTGCCGTTGCTGCTCATTGCCGATGCCGTAGAGGATGTTCGCCATAAACGGCCCGGCCAGGAACATGAACACCGCGGGGTTGGCGCCGAGCACCAACTCGTTGATCGCCCATTGCACGATCGACGGTGCCGGCACTCCGCCGACGTTTTCGTCGAGCCCGACCCGGAACCACTCGCCTTCCGCCCACGCGCGCAACGACTTCTTGAACGGCTCGGGCAGGGTGACGACGTGGGTGTCGGGATCGAATGTCGGCGGGTGGCGGTCACTCTCGGCGAACGACTCGGCCACCGGGCCTTCGGCCAATCGAGCCGCCTCGGAGAGCATCTGCCGTACCGAGTCGCCGTCGAGGTCGCCGAACGCGTCGTCGGCGAGCACCTCATCCAACTTCAGCGATTCGAACAGGTTGAACTCGAGGTCGCGCACGTTACTCTTGTAGTGGCCCATGGCTGAAGCCTTTCGATCGCGTGGGCCGAGCCTAACTCCGTCCACCCTGGGTCAGATGCAAGATGGCAACGTGGGCAGTAGATTCACACCTTCTGATTCCGTGCTCAGCGTCGACGATGACACCGGCGATGCCATTGTCTACTCCGGCGGCGGCGCGGCATCCTTCGACCGCGGAACGTGGCATCCCGGCCAGGTCTTCCACCCGGCGTCCCTGCTTTCCAGGGATGGCGGATTCAGCGCGGTCGAGGATCCCGACGTAGTGCAGCGGTACCTCGACGCCACGCACGACGCCCTGGTGCGATCTCTCGAGATATGAGCTTCAGCCGCGTTTCCAAAACTGCCGTCGCTTCGCCGGTGAGCCCGTCGCGAAGGCGTCGAGTTGGCGTAACGCGTAGTCCCACAGCGTCTTTCCGGAATTGCCGGCGCGCTCGAGCCGGCTGTGCAGCGTGGACAGTTCCTTATATGCCGATCGCGGCACCCCCTGAGCGCTCAGGTAGCCCAGCAGTGCGTCGATCCGAAGTGCGAGTTCGGCGAGCCACGTCCGCCGTTCGTCGTCGGTGAGTTGCCCGGCGGCGCGCATGCGGCGCACTTCATCCCGGATTTCTTTTCGCGCGGCGGCGAGCTGAACGTCGGCGTCGGCGACAGGTACCGCACCGGTGTCGTCGAAGCCCTGCGGCAGACCCAGGATTTGGTCGAACGACGCAGGTGCCGAATGCATGTCAAGGTGTTTCGCCATGGGCGGCGGCGCGGCACACGCCACGGTCATCGCGGCCGGTGCCGCCATGACGGCCGACCGGGTCGCGAACATGTCCCAGCCGGCGGGCGCTTCGACGGGCTGCAGAACGCGATGGCGTTCTGCGCCTTCGGCCACGACGCGGCTGTCGACGGCGACGAAGGCGGTGAAGCGGCACAGCACGCCGAATCGCAGCGAACAGTCGACGATCCGCTGCTCCAGCTCCTCGGAATCGCCCACATCCCTGGCGCAGACGTAGCGGTCCTCCAGGTCGCGTAGGTGAGCACGTGCCCACTGTGCGGTGACCGCGGCGGCCCGCAGCTGCTGCCCGGTCACGGCCGCCGACCACTGGCCTTCTCCGTCCGTGACGGTCAGGGAACCTTTCGCCGGGCCGCGGTAGCGGCCGGCCACCACGAGAGGAACGCCGGAAAACAGGTCCGGCAGGCGGACCGGGGCAATGGCGTCGTCAATGATCGCCAGGCCGTCGGGTTGCAGGCGAAGCCGGTGCGCGAGCGGCGCGTTGATGCGTCGATGAATGGCATCCATCGCGTCGTCGAGACGATCCTCGCTTTCCACCAACTCGCAACGGCCACCGCCGAATTCGGCAAGGCGCCGCAGGAAGCCGGCGTTGACCGCCTGGTCGATGCCGACCGTGTGCACCCGTACTCCGCGCAGGCCGTCGCCGAGTTGCCGCAATACCTGGTCCTCGTTGCCGACCTGGCCGTCGGTGACCAGGACCAGCACCGCGTCGCGGCCGTTCGCGTCACTCAGCAGGGCGAGGCCTTCTTGCAAGGGTTGCAGCATCTCCGTTCCGCCACGAGCGTCCACCCTGGCCAGGTGCTCGACCGCGCGGTACCGGTTGCGATCGTTGGCCTCGCACCAGACCGTCGGGCAGACCGACGGGCCGGTCGATCTCGTTGTCAAAAGTCAGCACCGCGAAGCGGTCGGCGACGGTGAGGGTGTCCACGATCCGCGCCGCGGCCCGACGCGCCGCCACCATCTTCCAGCCGCCCATGCTGCCGGAACGATCCAGCACCAACACCACATCGCGCGGGCGCACCGGAGCGTCGACGACTGGCGGCAACACGGTCAGCAGGAATGTGCCCTCGTCTCCTTCGGTGTCGGGCACCAGAACCAGAGAATCGTTGAAATCGCCCGCCCCATAACGTAACCGCAGCACAAAGTCGCGATTCGCGCGCTCGCCCGGCTGTACCCGTAGCCGGCCGTCGCCGACTGAAACCGCCGGCAAGCTCGATCGCGCCCCGGTCAACTCGAGCCCGCCGGCGTCGATGCCCACATCGATCGTGAGCCGAACCGGGTTGGGGAAACCGGGCAGCAGCACCGGCGGGGTGATCCGCGACGCATCCGGAACCGCGTCAGTGTCGTCGACGTAGCCGTCACCGACTGCGTTGCCGCCCAACGGGTTACCCGGGATATACCGTGGCGCCACCACGAGCGGGAATCGGAAGGTCGCGTCGCCGTCGTCGTAGGACAGCGGGCACACCATCGTGAGCGCGATGCTGACGCGTTCACCCGGCACGATGTTGCCGACGCGCATGGTGAACACGTCGGGTCGCTCCTCCTCGGCGATGGAGGCGCGCTGTCCGGCAGCGATCGCGTCGTCATAAACCTGGCGCGCCGATTCCCGTTCTTGCAACTCCGCCTCGACGACCCGACCATCGGCCGTCATTCGCATTCCGGTGACCGCGCCCCGATCCGGTAGGGGGAACACATAGGTGGCTTCCAGCGGCACGTCGAAGGTGTTGACGAAGTCCTGGGTCAACTCGATGCGACTGGTCAGGCCGGTGATGTCGGCGCGCAGGTCGATACGGTCAAGTGGCAGATTGCCGCGGTCGGTGCGCAGGGCGCCCAGGCCCGCCTCGTCGCGCGGCGCGGCGGCATCGGCCGCTTCGCTCTCGCTCATCATCGTGATGGGGACGGTCATGATGGACTCCATTCTTCGCGTTCCAGCAGGCCTCGTTCGGCCAGCAAGTCAAGGAGCGGCCCGGCGGCCGCTTGGATCGCCGCAAGATCGTCGACGCCCGGTCGGCCGGGCAGCAGCAGCGTGGCTCCGCCGGGCAGACTGACCGCGGCCCGGATCGTGACAGTGTCAGCGGCGTCGGCATCTGCATCGGAAACGGCTGGCGCTGCGGCGGGCCGGTCCGCCCAGAACCGCTTCCGGGCTACCGGCTCGGGTGGCGCCGACGCGCCGTCGACCGGTTCGTCGGAAATGTCAGCGACGCTGCGCAGCGTCTTGTCGGTCGCTCCGGCCAGCTCGGCCTGCACTTCCGCGAGCGAAAGGCCCTGCGCCTGAAGGCGTTTGACCGCGACGATTTGCCGAAGGTGCCGGACGCTGTAGAGCGCGGTGCGGCCCTGCATGGCGGCCGGCCGATCGACCAGGCCGATCGTCGCGTACCAACGCACCGTCCGGCGATCTGGCACATCCCGCACCCGCCCGTTCGGTGAACCCGGATACGCCGGTCCGGCCAGTGCGGCGGCCGCGCGCCGCACCAGCTCGTCCAGCGTCCAGAGCCCTTCGGGTGACATGGTTCGATAGTGACACTGTCACATTGACACTGTCAACGTGTTCGCGGAAAGCGGACAGCGACTGAACCCTGACGGGCTCACCCCTCAGAAGCCGGCGCCGTCATGCGCGTCTCTCTTCGAAAACGCGCGTAGTGATGGCGCGCGTTGGCCGCGACGATGCGGGTCAGCAGTTTGGGTTCGTTGACCAGGGCAGGCGAGTCAACGAGGTGGGCTACCCGTAGCAGACGCTCGGCCACGGCCTTGTCACGAGTGGCGGCGATCAAGGCGCCCTTAACGACCTCACCGCGAATTCGCGCGGGCATTGACCGCATGCCGGTGACGGATGCCGATCGTTCGTTCGCTTGGTTGCGCGCCCAGACTTCACCGATGGGCCGTGCAGAACCGGCGAAGAATCGTCGAGCCAACTCACCACGGCCGCCAGCGAGGCAGTCGCGCAACGTCACAGCTTGCAGGGCGGCCATGGTCATGCCTTGGCCGTAGATAGGATTGAGGCTGCACTGCGCATCCCCCATCACCAATAACCCGTCTGGAAACCGCGGCATCCGGTCGTAACGTCGCCAGATCGATGCGGGATTGCGAAACATCGCGATCTCACCGATGGGACGTGCTGCGCGCAATCCCTCGCTGATGCTTCGAGGTAGGACTTCTTGCGCCAGAGCCAACATCGCGCCGAAATCAGCAGGCGCGCCGCCATTCTCGAGAGAACGACCGACGGCCAGCATCCACGTCTCATGCTCGCAGGCCGACAGCAGCACCGAAGGATGGTGGGCTCCTTGGTTTGACATGACCAAGTGCTGACCAATTGCGCCGCCGGGCACGGTGAACTGCTGACTTGAATACCCCACCGGCGTTGGAGAACGCTCCTCCGCCGGCCGTCCGTATCCCAGGCGTTCGAGGAATGCCGGTGTACGAGCCGCCCGCCCTGTCGCATCGACCACTAGATCAGCATTGAGCAGCGTTGTTAACTCGTTGCACCGGTTGACGATTTGCACGCCGGTCGCGGCGTCCGCTCCCCCGCGTATCTCGAGTAGGTCGTGGCCATCCAACAAGGTCACGTTGGGCAGGCCTACCACTCGCCGGCGGACGTGGAACTCTATGAAAGGTCGGCTCGCGAGGCACAGTGTCAGCGCAGCCGGGTCAGCCATCTTGCCCGAGCGCGCCAACTCCCATTGACCTATCTGCGCGTAGATCCGAGACAGATCCCCATCTCGGAGTACGACGGCGCCGGCGGCGGCCATCTCATCGAGTACGCCTGGCAATAACTCCGACAACACTTGGACGCCACGACCCAGAAAAGCGTGCAGATGGCGGTCTTGGGGGACTCCCTTCCGATGGCGTGGATGGTCAGCCAACGCGTCACGTTCCACGATTGTCACTGACGCGTAGAACTCCGAAAGGACCCGCGCGGCGAGCAGGCCGGCCATTCCCGCGCCGAGGACCACCGCGTGATCGCCGACTCCGGCGCCACTCGGCGTGCTGTCGGTGCGCTCAGATGTCACGTTCATGACCAGTGACGGTACCCTGAAATTAAGGAAATTAAGGAAAAGTTATGGATTCGATAAGACCTGTCCGTCGGAGTGACGCCGGTTGGGTCTATCGAGTCAGGCGGCCTTAGTTATGCAATAAAGCATAATAAGCGCCTAGCCCGGTCATCTCGGTACTTTTCAGATCAGCAGTCTCTTTATGTCTCTATCCAGCAACGGGAGGTCTCTGCAGTTGCCTGCTGGACGCAAGTCTTATATGTTCTCTTGCATAGTCCTCGGGAGAAAACCATGCTGATCGTCGAACTCAACGTCGCCGGCTACCGCTTGAGCGGTGAATGGGCCGGCCTGCGTCGCAACACGCTGCGTCCAACGCGGTTCAACCCGCGGGCCATTCAGTGGCGGATGCCGCAGCTTCGCCACACCCCCGCCGCCTGACGGCCGGCAGGTTGACCACCGACATGTCGTTAGCGACTCATTCCCGCCGCAAGCGCGGCGATACCCGAACCAAGATGCTGATCAGCGCCGCCGAGGTGATGCGCGAACGCGGCGCCGCCGGCGTGACCATCGACGAGGTACTCACCCGCAGCGGCGCACCGCGCGGATCGGTCTACTACCACTTCCCCGAAGGCCGTAATCAGATCCTCGCCGAGGCTCTGCACTACGCCGGGGATGCGATCACCGCCGACATCGACGACGCCGCCGGCCGCGGCGCCAAGGTGTTGCTCCGGCAGTTCGTCGACTTCTGGGAACGCGTGCTCGCGGAAAGCGACTTCCACGCCGGCTGCCCGGTGGTGGCCGCGGCGATCGGCGCGGGCGACGATGAAGTCAGGCTGTCCGACGAGGCGGCGCGGATTTTCGCGCACTGGCGCACGGCGCTCACGTGGGCCTTCGTCAGCGACGGCTTCCAGGAGTCAGACGCCGACTCGCTGGCGGTGATGTCGATCGCCACCCTGGAAGGCGCCGTCGTGCTGTGCCGGTCTAGCCGGAGCAGCGAACCGCTGCGCAAGGTCTACGAGCAGCTCGAGTTTCTGGTCAAGGCAAGGGAATTCGTGCGTCGCAACGGAGTTCCCGGGGCCTGATTCCCCTAATCGCTGGCCGGAAGCGGCTTGGCTTCCTTCAAGCTCAGCGCAGTCTCCCCCACCGCCAGTGTTCCGGCGCCGGCCTTGGTCACCAGCACCTCCGCGCCCGCGTCGTCGACGTAACGCTTGCCCATGATCGCGCCATCGGAGAATGCCGGATCCAGCTCACCAGAACGTTCGGCGCCCAACTCCACCATCGGCGCCCCACCGCAACGCAGATCATCGAGGCTGTCGGCGCTCCGGACGACGATCACCTGGGTGTCGCAGACCTGGCTGGCCAGACGGGTTCCGTTCTTGATCATGATTTCGATCCTCGGTTCGTTTACTGCTCGGCCGGAGCGGCGCGAAGCTCTTCGACGATTTCGCGGCGAAGCACTTTGCCCGTCGCGTTGGTGGGCAGCTCGTCGCGAAAGACTACCCGGTCAGGGGTCCGCGACCCCCGCAAACTCTTGCGGACATGCTCGCGCAATTCCTCGGCGTCGGGGTCGGCGCCGGCGGCCGGTACCACCACCGCAACGATCGCCTGACCCCACTGCGGATCCTCGACGCCGACCACCGCGACGTCGTGCACATGCGGGTGCTCGACCAGCACGTCCTCCAGTTCCGCGGGTGCGATGTTCTCCCCGCCGCGGATGATCGTGTCGTCACTGCGGCCGCCGATGAACAGGTAGCCACCGTCGTCGAGGGTGGCGATGTCCTTGGTCGGGAACCACCCGTCGGCGTCGAGCACCGAGCCGATTCCGGTGTAGCGACCGGACACCTGCTCACCCCGGACGAACAGTTCGCCGGTCTCCCCCGCCGGCAGCACCGCGCCGTCCTCGCCGCGGATCTGCACCTCGACGCTCGGCACCGGCTGACCGACCGAACCCAGACGCCGGAGCACGGCCGGATCGGCGGCCGCCTGCGCCTCGCGATGATCGTCAGGCGTCAGCACGGCGATCGTCGAACTCGTCTCGGTCAGGCCGTAGGCGTTGACGAAGCCGACGTGCGGCAACAACTCCAGTGCCCTGCGCACGAGCGGCAACGGCACCTTCGAGCCGCCGTAGGCCAGGTTGCGCAGCGACGGCAGCCGCTGCCCACCGCCGTCCAAGGCGCTGACAATCCGGTCCAGCATCGTCGGCACCACGGTCGCGCTGGTGACCTGCTCGGCGTCGATCAGGCGCAGCCACTCTTGCGCGTCGAAGACGGGCAGATAGACCATCTTGCGACCGGCGTAGAGGTTCGACAGCGCCGCGCTGACCCCGGCGATGTGGTACGGCGGCACACAGATCAACGCGGCATCGGTCGCCTCGGCGGAGCCGAATTCGACCGTCCCGGTGACGTAACTGGTCAGGTTGTTGTGCGTCAGCTCAACGGCTTTGGGCTGCGACGTGGTGCCCGACGTGAACAGCACAATGCCCACCGAGTCCGGGTCGGCGAATTCCACGACCGGCTCGGCCTCGCGGGCCTGCGCCAGAAAATCGTCGGACAAGATGACCTGCTTCGCCACACCGTCGAGGCCGTCTGGCCCGCCCAACTCATCGAGGTAGCGGCTGTCGATCACCACCAGCGGCTCGGGCAGTCGCGCGATCAGAGCCTTGATCCCCTCGGCCGACAGCCGGTAGTTGATCGGCGTGAAGGTCAGCCCGGCACGTGCCGATGCGAAGATCAGCAGCGGCAACATCGCGCCGCCGAGACCGACATAGGCGACGTGCGACGCCTGCGAGCGGGCGATGATGCCGGCGCCGCCGTCGGCGAAATCGCTGAGCTGCTGCGCGGTCAGTCGGACATCCCCGGAGACGACGGCCGTCCGCTCGGGATCGCTCGAGCTGGCCATCTCGAGAAGTAGCGAAATACTCACGCTCGCACTTTCTGTGGTGTCCACACGTTACAAAGCTCGTCCAAAGTGTCATGCCAGTTTAGATGACGTCACATTTCACCCGCGCCGTGGCCGACGTCACGGTTCAAGCCGCGTTTACCCGTCGAGCGAGGGGTTATCCCGCTCCGAGGCCGCCAGTAGTTGACCAAGCAACCACGAGCGAGTTGGGGAACACCGCATTGACGACCTTCACAGCAGACCTTGCACCGACCCATTCGACCTTCACCCGGCTGCGCGCCGGGATCGCGGGCGCCATGCTCGCCGAGTTTTTCGGCACCTTCGTGCTGTTGCTGCTCGGCCTTGGCACGTGCGCGGTCAATACCGTCGGCCTGCCCGGTTCCGGCCGGCAGACCGTGCCGTTCGGCCCGGACAATTGGCTGATCAACGTCTTCGGTTGGGCATTCGCCGTGATGCTGGCGGCCTACGTCTCCGGTGGTATCAGCGGTGCGCATTTCAACCCGGCAGTGACGCTGGCCTTTGCCGTGGCGCGAAAATTCGAGTGGCGCAACGTCATTCCCTACTGGGTGGCCCAGATCGTCGGCGCCTTCTGCGGGGCCGCGGCCGTCTATGCCGTATACCGGCCCGCGATTGAGGCCCACGACGCCGGCATAGCCAGGGCGGACGCGATGGACACCTACGGGATTTTCGCGACCTCGCCCGCCCAGTACTTCCACGGCGGCTACCTCGGACCGGTCGTCGACCAGCTTGTCGGCACCGCGATCCTCGTTGTGCTGATCGCGGCGCTGATCGACAACCGCAACCAGGCGCCGGCCGGCAACCTGGCACCGCTGCTGATCGGCTTCATTATCGCGGTGATCGGCTGCTCCTACGGCACCAACGCCGGATACGCGCTCAACCCGGCGCGCGAAATCGGACCGCGGGTGTTCGCGTGGCTGGAGGGCTGGGGGAAGTTGGCGCTGCCCGGCGATTACGGGCCGACGCACAACTACTGGTGGATCCCCGTGTTCATGCCGCTGTTCGGCGCCGTCGCCGGCATCCTGCTGTACGACTTCTTCATCGGCCACGTGCTGGAAGCGCGCGCGACGATGATGCGTACCCCGGAGCCGGGTCTGGCACCGGTACCGACCACCGACGCCGCGGCGGGGGTGGCCGGTCCGGTCACCGCCGAGGACAGCGCCGAGGCCGAGGAATTAGCGGAGGATCGGGCCGCCTGAGCTCAGGTGCCGGTCCACTTGGCCGGCCGCTTCTCGGCGAACGCGATGGCGCCTTCCTTGGCGTCGTTGGAGCCGAACACCGGCATCAGGATGCTGTTCTGCTTACCGAACCGCTCGTCCGGGCTCCAACCGCGGGATTCGACGATGATTTGCTTGGTCGCCGCCACCGCCAGCGGGCCGTTGACGGTGATCCGCTCCGCGAGGTCGATCGCCGCGTCCAGTGCCCCGCCGGGTTCGGCGAGCACGTTGACCATTCCGAGTGCGTGGGCCCGTTCCGCGGTGAAAGCTCTCGCCGGTCAGCGCCAGCTCCATCGCGATGGCGGGCGGGATGCGCTCAGGGCAGCCGCAGCAATCCGCCGCCGCCGGCCACCAGCCCGCGCTTGACCTCGGGAATGCCGAATGACGCGTCCTTGGACGCCACGATCAAATCGGTGGCCAGTGCCAACTCGGTACCGCCGGCTAGGGCGTAACCCTCGACTGCGGCAATGAGCGGCTTGACCGGCCCACGCTCGGTGAAGCCCATGCCGCGGCCCTCGACGATGGGAACCTCACCACGGGCGAACGCCTTGAGGTCCATGCCGGCGCAGAACGAACCGCCCGCCCCGGTCACGATGCCCACCGAGAGGCCGGGGTCTGCGTCGAGCTTGTCCACCGCGTCGGCCAAACCATGGGCCACCGCGGAGTTGACCGCGTTCTTGGCCTTGGGCCGGTTGATGGTGATGATCAGGATCCGGTCCCGCTGCTCGACGAGGACTTCGGGCTCTGCGGCTTCATCAGTGCTCACGGCGTTGTGACACTCCTTATCGTATTTGTCACGGGTCTTGCAGAGATGGTATCGAGCCGTTTCCGCTGGGCTAGCATCACTGCCAAATGGCTGCCACCGACCTCGAACCCAACGAGCTGTCCAAATGGGATCCCGGCCTCACCGAACGCGTGATGGGCTGGCTGCGTCCGCTGATCAAGGGTTACCACCGCGCTGAGATACGCGGCTTGGAGTCGTTCCCGCCGGGCGGCGCACTGGTGGTAGCGAATCATTCCGGCGGCCTGTTCGCCATGGACGTGCCGGTGTTCGCCACCGGCTTCTACGAGCACTTCGGCTTCGACCGTCCCGTCTACACGCTGAGCCACGACGTCATCTTCACCGGACCGACCGGCGAGTTCTTCCGTCGCACCGGCTTCATCCGGGCCAATCACGAAAACGCCGACGAGGCACTGCGATCCGGCGGCGTTGTGGTGGTCTTCCCCGGCGGTGACTACGACGTCTACCGACCGACGTTGTCGGAGAACGTGATCGACTTCGACGGGCGCACCGGTTACGTGCGGGCTGCGATCAACGCCGGGGTTCCGATCGTGCCGGCGGTATCGATCGGCGGCCAGGAGAGTCAGCTTTACCTGACCCGCGGGATGGGACTGGCCAAGGCGCTACGACTGGACAAGCTGATGCGGGTGAAGATCCTGCCGATCTCGATGGGCTTTCCGTTCGGACTGTCCGCGGTGCTGCCGGTCAACGTGCCACTGCCGACCAAGATCGTGATGCGGGTACTCGAACCGATCGACGTGACAGCCGAATTCGGTGAGGACCCCGACATTGACACCGTCGATTCGCACGTCCGGCGCGTCATGCAGAAGGCGCTCGACGGGTTGGCCAAAGAACGACGCCTCCCGGTAATCGGATAGCAATGGCATTCGGTCTGCTGGGCACCATGGTCCGCGCGGGGATCATCGCCCCGATGCGGCCCGACAAGTATCTGCGCATCGTCGCAGTGGCGCGCCGCGAAGGGCTGGCTGTCACAAGCGGATTCGGAATGTCGGCGCAGCGCTGCCCGAATCGCCCTGCGCTGATCGACGAAATCGGCTCGCTGAGCTACCGCCAACTCGACCAGCGTGCCGACGCGTTGACTGTGGCACTGCAGGGGTTGCCGGCCGGGACCCCGGAGGTGGTGGCGATCATGTGCCGCAACCACCGTGGCTTCGTCGAAGCGCTGATCGCGGCCAACCGGATCGGCGCCGATGTGCTGTTGCTCAACACCTCGTTCGCCGGCCCGGCGCTTGCCGACGTGGTCAACCGCGAAGGCGCCGACGCGGTGATCTACGACGAGGAATTCACCGAGTCGGTGGACCGTGCGTTGGCCGACAAGCCCGACACCACCCGTATCGTCGCGTGGACCGACCATCCGGAGCAGCACGAGGTCACCGTCGAGGAGTTGATCCTCGCTCACCTCGGCCAGCGGCCCGCCAAGACCGATCGCTCGGGCAAGATGATCCTGCTGACTTCGGGTACCACCGGTAATCCCAAGGGCGCTAAGCACTCCGGTGGTGGCGCGACTGAGCTCAAGGCGATCCTCGACCGTGTGCCGTGGCACACCGAGGAGACGACGGTTGTCGTCGCGCCGATGTTCCACGCCTGGGGTTTCTCGCAACTGATCTTCGCCGCGTCACTGGGCTGCACGGTGGCGACCCGCCGCAAGTTCGACCCAGAGGCGACGCTCGATCTGATTGACCGCCACCAGGCCACCGGCTTGTGCGTGGTGCCGGTGATGTTCGACCGGATCATGGACCTGCCCGACGATGTCCGGCGACGCTACAACGGTCGCTCGCTGAAGTTCGCCACCGCATCCGGGTCGCGGATGCGCCCCGACGTCGTCACCAAATTCATGGACGAGTTCGGCGACATCCTCTACAACAACTACAACGCCACCGAAGCCGGCATGATCGCCACCGCGACGCCCGCTGATCTGCGGGCCGCACCCGACACCGCCGGAAAGCCCGCTGTGGGCACGGAAATTCGCATTCTCGACTCCGAGCATCGATCGGTGCCCACCGGTGAGGTCGGCCAGATCTTCGTCCGCAACTCCAACCGCTTCGACGGCTACACCTCCGGCGGCGGCAAGAACTTTCACGACGGCTTCATGGCCTCGGGAGATGTCGGCCGACTCGATGAGGCCGGGCGGTTGTATGTCGTCGGACGCGACGACGAGATGATCGTGTCCGGCGGCGAGAACGTCTATCCGATCGAAGTGGAGAAGACGCTGGGGTCACACCCCGATGTCGCCGAGGCCACCGTGTTGGGTGTCGACGACGAGCAGTACGGACAACGGCTGGCGGCGTTCGTGGTGATGGTGCCGGCCGCGTCTGCGACCGTGGACGACCTCAAGCAACACGTCCGGGCAAACCTGGCCAATTACAAAGTGCCGCGCCAGATTATCGTTCTCGACGAATTGCCGAGGAGCAGCACCGGCAAGATCTCGCGCCGCGACCTGCACAGTCACATAGACCCCAGCGGCACCTGAGCTAATGGGCCCCCGTTATGCCCACCTCTGAGCGAAACGACACTCGATTCGCTGGAAGGCGGGCACATTGGACGCCGCCTCGGCGAGCGACCAGAGTGACGAATGAGGCTCAGGCCGGAGCCAGCGCCCCTTCGATCACTGTCAACTTCTCGGAAAGCCCCGCGGCGCGCCGGATTTCGATGAGCTCATCGATCACAGCCTCGGTGACCTCATGCGGATCGTCGACCGTCGCGCCGTCGGCAAGGACCGAAACATTGAGCTGGTCAACGTAACTCCACACCGTGATGTTGAGGCCGCTGCCCGTGGTGAGCGGGCCCACCGAGTAGATCTCGGTGACCAGTGCGCCACCGACCCGCCCGTGCTCGCGCGGACCCGGAACGTTGGAGATCGGCAGGTTCAGCACCTTGTTCTGTCCGTCGCGGCCGGCCAACCACCGGAATAACGACTCCGACGGCCCCGGCGGGAAGTACGCCGCCCATCGACTGATCAACTCCGGGCCGAGCAAGTGATGGCTTTCCTTGGCATCGACCGCGTAATCGTGCGAGCGACGTACCCGCTCCAGCGGATCGTCGACGTCGGCCGGCAGGGCCACCATCATTCCGGTGAACAGGTTCCCCGACACCCGATCCGGTGAGAAGTCGAAGCTCACCGGCACCGATGCCAGCAGCCGGTGATCGGAATCGCCGTCGTATTTCAGCCGCAGCGTGCGCAGCGCGCCCGCCGACAACGCCAGCACCATGTCGTTGATCGTGACGCCGAGGGCCTTGCCGGTCTCCTTGATATCGCTCAGAGCCAAAGTCGCTGTGGCAAAACGCCGTTCGGGCGTCAGCATGTGGTTCATGAAGGTCGGGGGTGGCGTGAACGGCATCGTCAACTCCGGCGAGAGCTTGCGCGAGCTCTGTCGCACGCGGTTGATGCCCTTCGCGGTGTAGCCGATGGTCCCCGGGATTCGCCCGATGTGGCGCATGTGGTCGGCGAACGCCGATCGCACCAGCTCCCCTGTCGAGGGCGACGGGTCGGGCGCGTACCGGGCGTCGCCGGTCTTCGGCCCGGGTGCCAGATCCATCCCGCGCGCCAGCAGGTTCGCCGCGGCCACCCCGTCAGCGAGCGCGTGGTGGACCTTGCCGACCACCGCGATCCGGTTGTTGGCCAAGCCTTCGACGAAATACATCTCCCACAGCGGGTGATCACGGTCCAGCGGTGTACTGGCGATCTCCCCGATCGCCTCATCCAGCTCGCGGCGACCACCCGGCGCCGATAGCCGCCACGGCCGCACGTGATAGGTCAGGTCGACGTCGCAGTTTTCCCGCCACATCGGGTGGTGCAGCTTGAGCGGAATGTCAACCAGCTGATAGCAAAACGGTTCGAGCTTGTACAACCGGCTGTGGATCACCCGGCGGAACGCGTCGATATCGAAGTCGCGACGATCGGCATCCAGCTCGATCACCGCGACTTTGAGCGTGTGCATATGCACGTTCGGTGTTTCGCTGTAGAGCAGTACCGCGTCCCACCCGCTGAGCCGCTTCATGGGTCGGACCTTACAACTGCGCGGCGGCTAAATAACCTCTTTGGCCGCGATCATCCGATCGCGATAAACCTGGCCCAGAAACAGCCCGACCGCGGTCGACATCGGCCCGGTCCGCGCCCCGTCGGTCAGGTCGAAACCGTGCCCGGCGCCGGGCAGTTCCACGTAGCTGACGATCGAGCGGGAGATCGACCGGAGCCGCTCCACGAAACTGCGCGCCTGTGCCACCGGGATCACCGTGTCGCTGCTGCCGTGAATCACCAAGAACGGCGGGGCATCTGGGTGGATCCGCGCGATCGGCGACGCGTTGCGGAACACGTCGGGGTGCCGGTCGATTCGACGCTTGACGACGACCCGCTCCAGGAAATCGACGAAGCGGTCCCGCTCGACCGTCGAGCGGTCCTCCCAATCGTAGCGGCCGTAGATCCCGACCACCGCATCGACGGAGGTGTCCGAATCCGGCGGCAGCTCGGTCTGCATCTCGGGGTCGTTGGCGGTCAGCCCGGCCAGCGCGGCCAAGTGTCCGCCTGCCGAACAACCCGCTACCGCAATGAAATTGCGGTCACCGCCGAATTTGTCGACATTTGCTCGCGCCCACGCGATCGCGGTCTTGACGTCGGTGATGTGGGCCGGCCAGCGGTTGTGTGGAGACACCCGGTACTCCACCGACAGGCAGATCCAGCCCATCTCGGCCAGCTGCGACATCAGCGCATAGCCCTGCAGTTGCCGTCCGCCATGCACCCAGGCGCCGCCGGGCACGAAAACCAGCACCGGGGCCGGCCGGACCGGCAGGTCCTTGCGACGCCACACATCCAGCAGCTGCGACGGCAACTTGCCGTAGCGCACCGACGTCCGGCGCAGGTAGCGGCGGTGCTGCAGCGCGCGCCAGATCGGCGGGGCCTTGTCGGGCGCCGGCCACGCGATGTCGAGGTCCTGGTTCGAGACCACGCCGCGCAGCGCCGCGTCCAGCACCGCGTTCGTCTGATCCCGGTCGGCCTGGCGATTCGCGGCGGGGCGGGGAGTCTGCCGTGTCTTTTTCGACGCGGCCAGATACTCCGGTACCTGCCGGTAGCCCCAGACTCCCATCGCGGTCAGACCGCCGAGTGGTTCGAGGTGCCTGCCGACCACCGGCAACGACGCCATCGCGTCGCTCCAGGCCAACATGTAGTCGCCAGGCTTGGCCCGCAGCAGCCATCTTGCCCGCGAAGTCATGGTCATCGAGGGAGCGTACCCCGAGGTATGGCGGTCCAACTTGGAAACTTGTCCGGTTCGTAGCTGATCACGGTAGTCGCACCCAATCACGGGAACCGGCGTAGCGTCGATGATGTCGGGCAGCTCGTAACGAGCGGAAATGCTCGATCGAAAAGGAAAAACTGATGGCTTCACCGACCACGTCTCGTTCACCCTATTTCCATCGTCTGGAACTGGTCAGGGACACGCTGATGTCCCATTCCAAGCTCAAAGACGAGGAAGCCAGCGAATTAGCGGAACACGTTCTGCAAGCGCTGAATTCGATTCCTGAGAAGATTCGGTAGCGTTCGCACGCTCCGCGGTTGGACCGAGGGACACCGGCTCTCCACTTCCGAACGCAGTGCGAACAGCACGAGGCGCCTGACGGGTGTAGTATTGCGGGTGCTGAAACTTCCAGCCGCCACGGAATGGATCCGGCTGTTACTCCGCCGGATTCAAAGAGCATTCGCTCGCGCCGAACATCCTGAACCACTCGATTGCGCCAGTACACGGTGCTGCCGCAAATACCCTTGCTGCGCAACGTAAGACGCGCCACAGCCATATCGATCGGGGCAACAATCTCCCCGGCTCGGCCAGCGGCCAGCGGCCGAGCCGGGTGCTTCGCCGCCTTGCAGGCATCAGAGCCGCAACCCAGACATTCAGAAGGAAGGAGAGCGACCGTGGCGATTACCGACGTGCCGGCCTTCGCTCATTTGACTGATGCCGACATCGAGAATCTGGCCGTTGAACTGGACTCGATCAGGCTCGACATCGAGGATTCCCTTGGCGCGCGCGACGCGCGCTACATCCGTCGCACCATCGCCGCCCAACGTGCCCTCGAGGTCGTCGGTCGCCTCGCGCTTGCCGCCAGCGCCAAACGTTCCGCGTGGTGGGCGGGAACCGTGACCCTTGGTCTGGCCAAGATCATCGAGAACATGGAAATCGGCCACAACGTCATGCACGGCCAGTGGAATTGGATGAACGATCCCGAGATCCACTCCTCGACGTGGGAGTGGGACATGAGTGCGGTGTCAAAGCACTGGATTTCCGCCCATAATTTTCAGCACCACAAGTACACCAACATCCTGGGCATGGACGACGATGTGGGCTATTACGTCCTGCGCGTCACGCGCGACCAGCCCTGGCAGCTCTTCAATATTGGCAACCTGTTGATGAATGCCATCCTTGCGATCGGGTTCGAGTGGGGAATCGGCACCCAGAGCATCGATTTCGAGAAGATGTTGAAGCCTGGACCGGAACGCGACTTCACCCTGCAACAGATGCGCGAGTGGTCGATGAAGGTCGGCGGGCAGGTGGCCAAGGACTATGTCGCGTTCCCGGCGCTCACCTCGCTGTCACCATCGGCGACCTACCGGTCGACGCTGAAGGCCAACGTCGTGGCCAACATGCTGCGCAATATCTGGGCCAACGCGGTCATCTTCTGCGGGCATTTTCCCGACGGCGCAGAGAAATTCACGCAAACCGACATGCGCGGCGAGTCGAAGGGCGAGTGGTATCTGCGCCAGATGCTGGGCAGCGCCAATTTCGAGGGCGGGCCGGTATTGCGGTTCATGAGCGGCAACCTGTGCCACCAGATCGAGCATCACCTGTTTCCCGATCTGCCGAGCAACCGACTGCACGAGATTTCGGTCCGAGTGCGCGAGGTATGCAACAAGTACGACTTGCCCTACACCACCGGCTCTTTCCTCATGCAATGCGCCAAGACGTGGCGCACTATCGCCAAACTGTCGCTGCCCAGATAACTACCTACGCGACACCGCCGACGACGCCCCGGAAACCCGCAGCGAGCGCATGTTCGCCGAACTTCAGCCCGGCTACGGCGGAACCGATCCTGCGACCGGGCGTCGTCGCGGTCTCAAGACCGCCGTTGCAGCGGTGCGCCAGCGGCGTCGCAACCCGCAGGTCGTCAAACAGCCACAAGCTACTGGCCAGTAACCTACTACACCGTAGGTTGCGGTAGGGTCGGTGAGAAGCACGGGATGCGGTTGATACGGCGTCATGCCGGCGTCCCGGATGACCGCTAGACGGAGGCCGCTTCAGGTGAGCGAGATGCGTTATCTCGATCTGCACGGCGAGCGGGTTGCCTATCGCGACGCAGGCACCGGCGAGGCGTTGCTGTTGATCCATGGCATGGCCGGGAGTTCGGCGACGTGGCGGGGTGTCATCCCTGCGCTGTCGAAGAAGTATCGAGTGCTGGCACCGGACCTGCTGGGGCATGGCGAATCAACCAAGCCGCGCGGCGACTATTCGTTGGGCGCGTTCGCTGCGTCGTTGCGTGACCTGCTCGATGAACTGGGCATCGACCGGGCGACGGTTATCGGCCAGTCACTCGGTGGTGGTGTGGCCATGCAGTTCACCTATCAACATCGCGACTATTGCCAGCGGTTGGCGCTGATCAGCAGTGGCGGCCTCGGCCCCGACCTGAACTGGATTTTGCGGATTCTCTCGGCACCGGGAGCCGAGCTGGTGCTACCGGTGGTCGCCCAGCGGGCGGTGTTGAACGTCGGCAACAAGTTGGGGTCATGGCTCACTTCGGTCGGCATTCAGTCGCCGCGTGGTAGCGAGATGTGGAGCGCATATTCCTCGTTGGCGGATCAGCAGACACGCCAAGCATTCCTGCGTACGTTGCGGTCGGTGGTGGACTATCGCGGCCAGGCGGTCAGTGCGCTCGGCAAGATCCATGTCAGTCATGGATTGCCCACCTTGCTGATCTGGGGCGAAGACGACCGAATCATTCCCGTCGCCCATGGCTACGCCGCTCACGAAGCCGTGCCGGGCAGTCGACTTGAAGTACTCCCCGGTGTTGGACACTTTCCGCATGTCGAGGCCCCGACAGCTGTCGTGGACATTCTCGACGACTTCATCGCCACCACGGGCCAGGATGCCGATCTGATGAAGAGAGAAAGCCGGCCGTAGACGCGTGTTTTCGCCAGTATCGGCGAACTCAACTGTCCGAAACGGGTGAGTCAGCCGCACCTGCGGTGGCGCCTCGAGCACCCGGCAGGGGCGCCGGCCACGGCATCAGAACAATCTTGCCGCCGAGCCCGCCGCCGTCGATGCGGGTATGGACTTCGCGGGCGGTCGCCAGCGGTAAGCGATCGATGACGACGGGATGGATGGCGCCGTCGCGCAGAAGGCCGAATAGCGTGCCCATGTCGGCCTTGAAATCTTCCGGTTTCTTCTTTCGTCGGGACGTGATGCTGTACCACACCGCGTGACGGCCACTGAACAAGAACTTGAACGCGCCCCATAGTTGGAGCCTGGCCAAGCCAAGCCCGGCCGAGAGCAGACCTTCGCGCCCGTCGGCCATCGATTGCGACCCATAGCCGACCAGCAGACCACCGGACGCGAGGCTGGCGAACGAGCGAGCGAAATGGGCCCCGCCGATCGCGTCAAAGGCGGCGTCCACGCCGGCGCGGCCCTTGTGCGCGTTGGGCTGTGCGGCGGTGAGCTTACGCACCGCCTCGACGAAGTCGCCGTCGCGATAGTCGATTGCCTTTGCGCCAAAGCTTTCGACCACGGCCATGTTGGCGGCCGAGCAGGTGCCGATGGCGCTCAATCCAAAATGCCGCGCCAGATCGAGCAGGGCCGTGCCGACCGTGCCCGAGGCGCCGATCGCGAGAATTGTTGAGCCTGGCGACAACTGGCGGTAGCGGGTGAGCATCTGAAAGGCGGTCAGGTAGGCCAGCGGGATGCAGACCGCCTCGGCCGGATCGACGCCGTCGGGCACGGGAACCAGGAACTCTGCCGGCCGGATTGCGTACTGGGTGTAGCCACCGACGACGCACAGATCGGCCACCATCTGGCCCTCATGAAGGCCGGCCGACGCCCTCGCCGACCTTGTCGACGGTTCCGACGATGTCGTATCCAGGGGTGAAGGGCACCGGTCCTTTGTAATCCGGGTAGCGGCCGCGCCGGATGAAGATGTCCGTGAAGCCGGTGCCGGCAGCCAGGACCTTGATGCGGACCTCGCCAGGGCCGGGGTCGGGAACGGTCGGTTGTTCCGTCAGTTCCATTACCTCAGGGCCGCCGAACCGCGAGATAGTAATATTTTGCCAGGTCATCTCCTCACCGTAGGCCTAAAACGCTACGACGAGGAGTTTCGCGATTATGTCGATGTCCCGCTGAGTTTGCTGACTCGCGGGAGGCGGCATATGAAACAGTGTCCATCCGAATCACATCATTGCCGCGCCATCGCGACCGTGAGCCGGTCCTCGGCCTTGATGAGGTGATCGTGACTGTCGTCGCCGATGTCGATCTGCACCCAGTCGATCTGACCGGAGAACTTGTTGCCGGTGGCACCGTAGTCCGGAGACGCGGGTGAGCCGGTGTCGGCGCCAACGTCGCAGGCCTCGTCCGCCGAATAGATCATCGGCTGGGTGAGTTCGACGCGACCTTTGCCGACAGGGTTGCCGTCGTAGTACAGCGTGACGTCGCCGCCTTTGGCCAGCCCGCCGCCGTCGTAGGCGAATTCCATTCGCACCTGGTGCTTCCCGGCCGGGATGGGCTGCTCGGCTGTGACCATGTAGTGCTCGACGCCCAGGAAGTTATAGCAGTACTTCAGCTTGCCCTCGTGCGCGTACAGTGACCAGCCGCCAACGATGCCGCCCTGGGTGATGATGACGCCGGTGGCGCCGGATTCCGGCACGGTGATGTCGGCGGTCACGGAATACGACTTGTTCTTCAGGGTGAGCACGCAGTTCTCGCTGACCCGCATCCCCGGGAACAGCAGTTGGCTGTTCCCACGGATCAGCTGGGGGCGCCCGGCCATGTCCGGATTGAAGCGCTCAAAGGTCCGATCATCAAGGGGCACAACGTTGTATTTGACTGCCTCGATGAGCCACAGCCGCTGCATGTCGGCAAGCTTCTGCGGATGCTCCTTAACAAGGTCGTGTGCCTGCGTCCAGTCGTCGGGTCCGTACAACTCCCAGACATCGTCGTCAAAAGCCGGCGGTGCCTCGGTGGTCCACGGCGTGCGGTGCTTGGTCACCGCGGTCCAACCTTTGTGGTAGATGCCGCGGTTGCCGAGTATCTCGAAATACTGGACGTCATGGTGCTCGGGTGAATCGGCGTCGCGCAGGGTTCCCAGCATGCTGACGCCTTCCAGCGGTGCCTGCGTAATGCTGTTCACCACAGTGGGTTCGGGCAGTCCGGCCGCTTCCAGGATGGTCTTGGCGACGTCGATGACGTGGTGGAACTGGCTGCGAATCTTTCCTTTATCGGCAAAGCCGTTGGGCCAGTGCACGATGGTGCCATTGCGGGTGCCGCCCCAGTGTGAGGCCACCTGCTTGGTCCACTGGTACGGCGTGCACAGGGCATGTGCCCACCCGACCGCGTAATGGTTGTAGGCCTTCGGCGTGCCGAAATCATCGATCTTGGAAAGCAAGAACTCGGTTGTCTCGATTTCCGGCATGCCGTTCAACATGGCCATCTCGTTGAAGGAGCCGTTCAAGGTTCCCTCGGCCGAGGCGCCGTTGTCGCCGATGATGTAGTAGATCAGCGTGTCCTCGAGCACCCCCAAGTCGTCCAGGGCGTCGACGAGGCGACCCACCTCGTGGTCGGTCTGCTCGAGGAACCCGGCGTAGAGCTCCATCTCGCGGACCAGCACGGGCTTCAGCTCAGCGGGCATGTCATCCCAGGCCGGGATCTCGTCGTGGCGTCTGGTCAACTCCGCGTCCGCGGGCACGACACCCAGCTCCTTCTGCCGCGTAATGATCGCTTCGCGCAACACATCCCAGCCACCGTCGAATTTGCCCCTGTACTTGTCCGACCACTCCTTGGGCACGTGGTGGGGCGCATGGGTCGCACCGGGGGCCCAGTACATGAAGAACGGCTTGTCGGGCACCAGCGCCTTCTGCTGGCGCACCCAGGTGATGGCGCGGTCGGCGAGGTCTTCGGTGAGCGTGTAACCCTCCTCGGGCGACTTGGGCGGTTCCACCGGCGAGGTGCCCTCGTACAGCCCGGGGTAGTACTGGTTGGCTTCGGCACCGACGAAGCCGTAGAAGTACTCGAAGCCCGAACCGGTGGGCCACTGGTTGAACGGGCCGACCGGCGAGACTTCCCAGACCGGCACTTCGTGGCACTTGCCGAACTGCGCCGTCGAATACCCGTTGAGCATAAGGGTTTCCGCGATCGGCGCCTTGTCTTTCGGCCGCACACTGCTGTTCCCCGGTGCCGATGTGGCGATCTCTGTGATGCCACCCATCCCCACCGAGTGGTGATTGCGTCCGGTCAGCAACGCTTGCCGGGTGGGCGAACACAGCGCCGTGGTGTGAAAGCGGTTCAGCTTCAACCCACCTGCGGCCAGCCGCTCGGCCGTCGGGGTGTTGCACGGGCCGCCGAAAGCCGACGAACCGCCGAACCCCACGTCGTCGAGCATCACGACCAGTACGTTGGGCGCCCCCTTCGGCGGACGCAGAGCGGTGATCGGGGGGTAGGTGGTGTCCGGGTCCTTGGCGTCGTACGTGGTCAGTCCGACATGCTTGATGTCCGGAATCGGCAAGATATCTCGGCGCACCTGGTCTTGTTCGGGTGCGGCGGTGGGCTTCTGGCCGTTGGGGTGTGCTGATGGTTCAGCCATGATGGGCCTCTCGGGGAGTTTCGTCCGGACTGCCGGTGGCAGATGCTGTCCAGCACCACGAAAAGCCATCTGGCACAATAGTTTCGTGCCATTCAGGGCGGCCAAGACGATCGACGGCTCTGGACGGCACGGCCGCCATCTGGGCGGCTTGGCTTTGAGCCCGTCTGGATGGGCCCACGAATTCACCCTAGGCTGTCCGGCCCATCGACAACAGCGCAGTTGCTGACATACAGACGCGATTTCCGAATCGATACATCTCGGCGATGGACGCCGTTCCCGCTAACGGGTTGCTAGCTGTGTCGGCGTTGATTATGTCGGTGCATGGTTTTGCGGGCGCTCACGACGAAGCCCCGCGCAGCATAGAAGGCGGTCACCACCGCCAGCAGGATCAACGCTACGAACATCGGCAGCCAGTTGGTCCTGCTGTGGGACACATTCCACCAGATGACGGCGAACAGCACGATACAGACGCACAGCACCGCATCGCGCCAGTTGCCCTGGTAGCCGCTGGCCTTCTGGCGTAGCGCGCGGTTGCGGTCGGTGGCTGCAATGAGGTCATCGATGCGCTCGTCGATGGTGCGCTGCAGTTCGGCCCGACGCGAGTTCTGCTCCGGCGGAATACCCTTCAGCAGGTCCTGATCCTGCTTGATGAGCTCGCGAAAGTCCGCAGTTCGGAACGGACCCCTCAACTGGCCGGCCGCCGCTGCCAACAATGCCCCACCTGCAATCGGAGCCGCGCCCAAAGCAAGTCCGGCCAGACCAGACATTCGCCCATCTCCTCGATTACTCATCTGCCCCGCAACCATCAGACCACGTCCGCCGCCCGCCGGAAGTCGGTCGGGTGGTCCGGATCCCGGGGGGCCGTCCGCGTTGGCCATACTGGATCGATGCCGAGCACTGATTTCCACCCTGACCTCCGCAAAGTCGCCCGTTTCGCGCCTAAAGCACCACTCGGCCCTCGCACGCTGCGGGTGGTCCGCGCGCTGTCGTCGGTCGCGCCGCGCGGCAAGCACCCCGATGGCGTAGAGGCGCTCATCCTGCGTTCCGGTGTCGGGGTACGCCTGCACCGCCCGAGCGGCGTCAGCCGACCCGGGCCCGCGTTGCTGTGGATTCATGGCGGCGGCTATGTGATAGGCACGGCAAAGCAAGACGACCGGTTGTGTCGTCGATTCGCCCGCGAGCTGGGCGTTACCGTCGCAGCGGTCGATTACCGGCTGGCCCCCGAGCACCCCTATCCCGCGCCGCTGGAGGATTGCTATGCCGCGCTGACCTGGTTGGCCGCCCTGCCTGCCGTCGACCCGGCACGAATCGCAATCGCCGGGGCCAGCGCGGGCGGCGGCTTGACGGCGGCCTTAGCACTGCTGGCCCGCGACCGCGGCGAGGTCAAGCCGACCCTGCAGCTGCTGGCCTACCCGATGCTCGATGACCGCAGCGCGTCTGGGCCGGAGAATCCGAACTACCGACTGTGGAGCCCGAAGAGCAACCGCTTCGGGTGGGCGGCCTATCTGGGTAATGCCGACCCAGACGTCGCGGTGCCGGCACGTCACAAGGATTTGAGCGGCCTGCCACCGGCATGGATCGGCGTCGGCACTCACGACATGTTTCACGACGAGAATCTCGCCTACGCCAAGCGACTCGAGGCTGCCGGCGTGCCGTGCCAAGTCGAAGTGGTTCCCGGGGCGTTTCACGGCTTCGACCTGATACTGCCGAAAGCATCTGTGTCGCAGTCATTTTTCGCCAGCCAGTGCGCGAGCCTGCGGTCCGCCCTGGCCGCGGTCGGCTGATGTCTGGCACCGCGCCATTCGCAGTGAGCGAGGAACAGCGGGCGCTGCGAAGCGCGGTCGCCGACCTGATGGCCCGCCACTCCAGCGAGGCACAGGTGCGCGCTCAGATGGCCAGCGACACCGGTCTTGACCCCACGGCCTGGCGTGAACTGGCGGCCATGGGTCTGACCGGCTTGCTGATCGACGAGGAGCACGGCGGCGCGGGTGCGGGCCCGGTCGAAATGGGCATCGCGATGGAAGAGATGGGCCGGGCGCTGCTGGTCGGCCCATTCCTGTCGACGGCGGTGCTGGTACCCAGCCTGCTGACAGCGATCGGCGATGCGGGCGAGTGTGGCGCGATGCTGCCGCGGATCGCTGCGGGTGAACTGATCGCGACGGCTGCTTTCGCTGAGGACGGCTCGGCCCGAATACCGTCGACGATCGCCACATCGGCGGGTCTCATCGGCGACGCCTGGCACCTCACCGGTTACAAGCATTTCGTGCTCGACGGTCTGTCAGCCGAACGGATCTACGTGCTGGCCGTCACCGATGCGGGTCCCGCCGTGTTCGCAGTGGATGCCGGGGCGACCGGCCTGTCGGTGACGCCGCTGACCACAGTCGACCCGACCCGCAAGCAGTGTCGCCTGCAGTTCGTCGACACCCCGGCACAGTTGATCGGCAAGCCGGGAGCCGGCGTCGAGACGTTCAACGCGGCCCTGGATCGGGTGGCGCTGGCGTTGCTCAGCGAGCAGGCCGGCGGCGCGCGGCGCGCGGTCGAGATGGCGACCGAGTACGCCAAGACCCGTTATCAGTTCGGCCGTGCCATCGGCAGCTTTCAGGCCGTCAAGCACATGTGCGCCGACATGCTGCTGGAGGCCGAATCCGCGGTGTCGGCGGCGCGGTTCGCCGCCGCGGCGTTCGCCTCCGGCGCACCGTCCCGTATTGCGGATCTTGCTCTGGCACAGGCGTACTGCTCGGACGCATTCGTCTTCGTGGCGGCGACCAGTATCCAGGTACACGGCGGTATCGGGTTCACCTGGGAGCATCCGGCGCACCTGTATCTGCGCCGGGCCCGCAGCGACGCCCAACTGCTGGGCAGTGCGTCCTGGCACCGGGAACGCTATATGCAGCAGATCGGAGCCTGATGACGGACGACGAGTTGCGCGCCGAGGTCCGGAAATGGTTGGCGGACAACTGGAATCCCGACATCGATCGCGGTAGCTGGGCCCACGTCGTCGTCGAGGCCGGATGGGCCACCCCCAGCTGGGAGCCCGAGTTCTACGGCCGTGGCCTCACCGACACCCAATCCCGGCTCGTGGCAGCGGAATTCGCTGATGTCGGTGCACACGGCTGTGGCCACGATCGCGGAAACCTGTTCGCCTGCACGCTGCACGACGTCGGGAACCGAGGAGCAGAAGCGACGGCTGATTCCGCCGTCGATCCGCGGCGAGAGCAAATGGTGTCTGCTGTACAGCGAGCCCGGCGCCGGGTCGGACCTGGCCGGCCTGCGCACCCGGGCAGAGCGGGACGGCGACGAGTGGGTGATCAACGGGCAGAAGGTGTGGACGTCGTTCGCCAAGACCGCCGACTACGGCATGTTGGTGGCCCGGACCGACTGGGGGGTGCCGAAGCACCAGGGCATCAGCTTCTTCATGCTGCCGATGCGTCAGCCCGGCGTCGAGGTCCGGCCGATCCATCAGATCACCGGCGAATCGGAGTTCAACGAGGTTTTCCTCGAGGACGCCCGCGTTCCGGCCGAGAACTTGATCGGCGAGCTGAACGGCGGGTGGTCGGTGCTGCAGACCGCGCTCGCCTACGAGCGGCGGTTCATGGCCGACATCGCCCGGACCGCCAGGGACGCCAAGCGTCCCCGGGCCGAGAAGGCGCATCTGCTGGTCGAATTGGCGCGGGAGGCCGGCCGACTGGACGATTCCCACATCCGTCAGCAGATCGCCCGAGTCGACGCCCTGGCCACGGTCAACCGGTGGAACACCCAACGGTCGAAGGCCGCGACTGACCGCGTCGAGTCGGCCACCCTGATGGCGCTCGGAAAGATCGCGATGTCCCGGATCCTGCACGAGACGGCGCGCGTCGAAACCGAAATCGTCGGCGCAGAAGCTATGTTGACCGGCCCGGACAATCCTGTTGGCGACGCGGTGACCTTCCGGACGTTGAACGCCTACTTCACCTCGATCGGCGGCGGCACCGACCAGATTCAGCGCAACATCGTGGGCGAACGCGTGCTAGGACTACCAAAAGAGCCTGAGCCATACCGCAACACGCCGTTCCGGGACCTGCCGCACTGATCCGGGCCGTGCCATCCTGGCAGCGTGGCCCCTCGCGAAAACCCGTTCCGCGGGATTCTCGACCCAGTGGCACGCAAGCTGCATCTGCCCTTCGGCACAAGAGACTTCATCGACAAGATTGTCCGCGGGGGCATGGACCAGGCCGGCCGGCGGACGCTGTCCATGCTGATCACCACCTGGGACGCCACCGGCGGCGGGCCGTTCGCCGCCAGCGCGATCGCCACGGCGGGCCTGGCCAAGACGGTCGACATCGCGCAAGGCCTGTTCATCGGCCCGGTTTTCAACCCACTACTCAAGGCGTTGGGCGCCGACCAGATCACGTTCCGTGCCTCGCTGTGCGCCTCGTCGGTGGTCGGCCTGGGCATCATGCGCTACGGGGTGAAGGTCGAGCCGATTCACTCGATGGACGTCGACACCCTGGTCAACGCGGTGGCGCCGACTCTGCAGCGCTACCTCATCGGTGACATCTCCTGATTCAGCCGGAACCGTAGGCGATTTCGCCACGAATGACGGTCGCGGCCACCATGTCGGCATCCAGTTCGGCCAGCGCTGTTTCGGGCGAGACATTCAGCACGCACAGATCGGCTGGTTCGCCAGGTGCGACTCGGCGCGGACGGGTGGGGTGCTCTGCGCTCCCCAGGAACATGGTCAAAGCCGTTCGGGCTGAGATACGTTCGTTGCTGCCCAGCACGGCGCCGCTGGGTGTGATGCGGCGGACTGCGGCGCGCATCGCCGCCCACGGGTCGCCGTCGCCGAACGGCATGTCGGTGGACAATGCCACCGGCACGCCCGCGTCGAGCAGCGACGCCACCCGCCAAAGTTGGTCGTGCTCGTCGGCCGGCACTTCGTCGAGGTACTGATCACCGCGCTCGGCAACGAAATTGGGCTGGGTCACCACGGTCACGCCCAGGTCGGCCAGATCGGCCACGCAGTCCGACGGGACGACGGCGGCGTGCTCGATGCGATCGCCTGGGTGGCAACCGGTTTCGCGCAGCGCAGCGATCGTGACCAGCAGCTGGGCAGCCGTAACACAGTGGATGGCCACCGGGTGGGCGTCGCCGTGCCGGGCGCCGATCCAGTCGGCCAGCTGTTCGAGGTCCAGGTCGTCATCGTGCAAGATGCGTTTGCCGGGGGCCAGACAGTGCACGTGCTGGGCAGTTCGCCCTCTCGGTGCAGCTGCGATAACCCCACGATGTCGGCGATAGCGAGATCCGGTGTCGCATCGGTGATTCCGGTGAGGCCGTAGCGGGTGAGCCGCTGGCTGAGCTCGGCCAGGCTGGTTTCGCTACGGCCCAGCGCCTCCGCCCAGGAGTCGGCTGCTGCGTAGCCTGCCGTCGGGGTGATCGGCCAGGCCGACGTGTTGCAGACCTGCCGAGTTGAGGATCCACAACACTCCGCTGCGGTGCTGAACGCGCAGCGGAGTCGCCGGGGCGATGGCGTCCAGGGCGTCGCGGTCCAGCGGTCCGGCGACCGAGTCGTGGTAGCCCACGGCGCGGATCCAGCCGTCTTCGCCGGCCTCGGCGCCGGCCAATGCGGCGGCCAGTTCGGCGCGGTCGCGGACCTGTGGCGGGCCGACCCGAACGACGTCGCCGCGGCGGCCGCGGAGTACAGATGCACGTGGTGGTCGTGCAGACCGGGCAGCACGGTCCCGCCCGCCGCGTCGAGAACGTCCTCGCCGGGCCGCGCCGTCAGGGTCTCGGCGACATCGTCGATGCGGTCGCTGATCCTGATGTCGACCGTCGCGCCGTCCAGCGTCAGCGCGCGCTGAATCAGCATGTCGCGCCCAGCCTTTCGGCGACCAGCCGCTCGACCGCGGCGTTGTCGGCGCCCAGCGCCGACGCCGGCGAGTGTCTCGGGCCGCTCGGCTGATCGGCGATGGGTGACCGCGGGGCACTCGCCGCGTAGCGGGCAGCCACCTGGGCCATCGCCACGTCGATCAGTTCGCCGCCGCCGCGGCGCAGCGACTCCCCGACCGCCCGCGCCGCCTCCAGCCCGCTCAGCGGGTCGGCGATCGCGTCGCCGAGAAAGACCGGGCCCATCGCCGACCAAGCCGCCGGCGACCGCCGCATCGTCGCCGAATGCCGGCCGGTCCGGCTGGTCGCGATAGCCGTTGATGCGCAGCCAGATCCGCCCCGGCCGGCCGAGACACATCCTCGGCGTCCAATTTGCGCCGTCGCAGCGCCGCGGGGCGCGAACCCTCGATGACGACGTCGGCGACGCCGAGCAGTCGGCGCAAAGCCTCAGCATCGGTGTCGAAATCGACTGCGTAGGAGAGCTTTCCGGTGTTCATCCAGTCGAAGAAAGCCGGCTCTCCGCGGCGGGTGCCATCTGGCCGGTTCGGGCTCTCCACCTTGACGACGACTGGCGCCCGCGCGGGCGAGAAGCTGGCCGCACAGCGGCCCGGCCCACAGCGACGACATATCGACCACGAGCAGCCCGTCGGCCCGTCGAGGCCCCACGTCGCCACCGCACGACCCGTACCGTCGGCAACCCCGCCGGCGCTTCACCCAGCGCCGCGGCGGCGATGTCGAGCAGCTGGGCGCGGGCGATGACGTCGTCGCCGGAACGCGTTGCGGCCCAGCGGGACAGCTCTCCCCAGGGATCGCCGGTGACCGCGTCGACCTCCATCAGCGCCGGCAGCGCCGCGAGGTCGTCGGCGCGGGGCAGTGCGACCGCGCACCACCCGTCGGCGGTGGGCAGCAGCCGGGTCGCGCCACCGGCCGAGATACGGCCGGGCCGGCTCAGATTCAGCATCGTCGCGCGGCCGGCCAGGAAAGTGGCAGCGTCGACGTCGACGCCGAGAAGCCCGCCGATGTCCTCGGCCACCCGGCAGGCTTCCTGCCAGCATCAGAATTGCAGCGCGTTGAAACGCCAGTCCAGCACTTGCCGCGGCTCGTCGGGGTTGTCGCTGAATGCGTAGACCAGCGACCGCAATCCCAGCACCCCACCGTCGTCGGCCTGCACGGCCGACTCGATGTGCAGTTCGCTGTAGAGGGTGTCGCCCTCGTACACCGGCCCGGTGTGATCGCAGGACTGCCAGCCCAGCACCGTCGCCAGATTAGGCAGCAGCTTGCTGGCCTGCGCCAGCGCCAGCCCGATGGTGTGCCCGCCGTAGACCAGCCGCCGTCCGCCGAGGCGTGAATCATGGTGGACGCCAGCGATATTCAAGGTGAGGCGGGCCAGTTCCGGCGCGCTGCTGACCACGTCAGCGCTGCTGTGCAGCACCGGGCCGGCCAGGCCGGGGTCGAAGTGCGGCCCGGTGACCCGCTGGCGAAAGGCGTCGCCGTTCCAGTCGGCGGCTGCCGATGGCGGCGGCGCGAGGTCGGCGCCGATCGTCGACAGGTCGTCGGCATGGTTGGAGCCGTCGGGGTCCGCGTCGGCACTCAGCGGCAGCATCGCGCAGCGGTAGAAGTCGAGGACCAGCCGGTCGGCCTGGTCGATCGTGGTGATTCGCAGGGCCATCAGCCCGGTGGGGGCCCGGCCCGGTTTGGCGGAGTTCTTCTTCAGCCCGACGACCTCGGTGCGGGTGAACAGCGTGTCGCCGATTGCCGGGAACCGGAAGAACGTCAGCCCGCGGTAGAACAGGTTGGCCTTGACGTGCTGGGTGGCCAGCGTCGACTGTCCGATCGCGACGTCGCAGACCAGCCCCGGGTGCGCCAGCGGCGCCGGCAGCCCGGTGACCGCGGCGGACAGCTCGGCAGTCCAGCGGTAGCCGCAGCCGGTCGCCGAGGATGCTCTGGTGCACCGCGGCGAGCCCGGGAGTGAGCGTCATCGACGGCGCACCGGTGAAGACCTGCCCGGTGTGCACCTGGTCGAAGTAGGGGCCGACTGTCATCGTGTGCCGCCCACGATCCCGGCGTGCCAACACGATGGGCGCATGGAGCATGAACGACGACGAGGCCATGCTGGTCGCGACGGTGCGCGAGTTCGTCGATAAAGATGTCAGGCCGACGGTGCGCGAGCGGGAACACGCTAACGAGTATCCCGAAGCGTGGATCGAGCAGATGAAGCGCATCGGGATCTACGGGCTGGCGGTGCCCGAGGAGTACGGCGGCACCCCGGTGTCGATGTGGTGCTACGCGCTGGTCACGCAGGAATTGGCGCGCGGCTGGATGAGCCTGGCCGGTGCGATGGGCGGCCACACCGTCGTGGCCAAGCTGCTCACGTTGTTCGGCACCGACGAGCAGAAGCAGCGCTACCTGCCGCCGATGGCCACCGGCGAACTGCGCGCGACGATGGCGCTCACCGAGCCCGGTGGCGGCAGCGATCTGCAGAACATGACCACCACCGCGCTGTCCGACGGCGACCAGACCTTGTGGTCAACGGCGCCAAGACGTGGATCTCCAACGCGCGCCGGTCGGGGTTGATCGCGCTGCTGTGCAAGACCGATCCGGACGCCGAGCCGCGGCACAGCCGGCATCTCGGTGTTGCTCGTCGAACACGGCCCGGGTCTGACGGTGTCGCGGGACCTGCCCAAGCTGGGCTACAAGGGCGTGGAGACCTGCGAGCTGTCGTTCGACGGCTACCGGGTGCCGCACTCGGCGATCCTCGGCGGCGATGCGGGCAAGGGCTTTTCGCAGATGATGAAAGGCCTTGAGACAGGCCGTATTCAGGTGGCGTCACGCGCGCTGGGGGTCGCGACCGCCGCCTTCGATGACGCGCTGGCCTACGCGCAGCAGCGGGAGAGCTTCGGCCAGCCGATCTGGAAGCATCAGTCGGTCGGCAACTACCTGGCCGACATGGCGACCAAGCTCACTGCCGCACGCCAGCTGACCCGTTACGCCGCCGAGCGCTACGACAGCGGCGAGCGCTGCGACATGGAGGCCGGGATGGCCAAGCTGTTCGCCTCCGAGGTGGCGATGGAGATCGCGCTGAACGCCGTGCGGATCCACGGCGGCTACGGCTATTCCACCGAATACGACGTCGAACGGTACTTCCGCGATGCCCCGCTGATGATCGTCGGCGAGGGCACCAACGAGATCCAGCGCAATGTGATCGCCGCGCAGCTGGTGTCCCGCGGCGGGCTCTGACTCCCTGGCGAGTGGTACCGCCAACCAGAAGCCAGGGCAGTGATTCAGGCCGAACCGCGACCGTCGCTTCTGTTTCGCGAACTAATCCAAAGCGTCGACCAGGCCCCAGGCCAGGGCGGTGTCGGTGTCGAGCGTCAATGCCGGACTAACACCAAATAGGCTGTGCGCCAACGGCCTATCCGGCGGGCCACGCTGACGGTGCCGCCGGCCCCGGGAATCAATCCGAGGCTCAGCTCGGGTAACCCGAACACTGCATCCGGCGCTGGCCGTGATCAGCCCGCAGAACGCGGCCATCTCCAATCCGCTGCCGAGCACCTGGCCGTGCACCTCGGCGCGGCACGCCGCACCGAGTCGGGCGGTGATGGCGTCGAGGGCCAGCGCCGGGCTGTAGCGGGTGCGGGCCAGATGCGCGCTGGCCGGGTCGGTGAAGGTACCGAACTCGTCGAGATCTCCGCCGCTGCAGAATGACGGCCCGTTGCCGGTCAGCACAACCTCGTCGACCGACGAATCAAGTTGCGCCACAGCCAGAGCCTCGAGCAGAGCGGCCCGGGCGTCGGTGGAGAAGGCGTTGTGCCGCTGCGGGCGGTTGAACGCGATGCGTAGGGTGTCGCCGTCGCGGTGGGCTTGCACCGGATCGGCGATGTCAGGCACCGTGGCCGGGCCGCGGGCGGCCAGCCAGCGGGCGAATTCCGGCCCGGCCTGCAGCGTGGAGTAGGCCAGTGACTCGGTCACCACTCCGGCCAACGCCGCGCCGGCCGGATCCACGGAGCGCAGCACGTCGTCACAGGTCGCGGCCGCGATCGGCCACTGCTGAACCCGCTCGGTCAGCTCGGCAAGCGCGGTGTCGATCGATGCGACCCTTATCGCCCGGCGATCGTCGGCGTCTTCTTCGGTGAGGGTGAATGTTGCCTGCTGCAACCAGAATTCGGATGCATCCGACAACGAACCGATCGCGATGATTGGGATCCCCAGCAGCGCGGAGTCGAGCACGGAGTCAGGCTCCGACACATCGACAATGCGCAGCGTCACACCGAATACTTCTTGATCAGTTCGTGTTTGAACATCTTTCCGGTGTCAGTCCGCGGCAGCTGTGCTTCGAACGAGATCGACTTCGGGCACTTGTAGTGCGCCAACCGCTCACGCAGCCACACCAGCAACTCGTCGGCGAAATCGCCGGTCGCGTCGACGGGGTCGACGGTCTGGACCGCAGCCTTGACGCTCTGGCCCATCTCATCGTCGGGAATCCCGAATACCGCTGCGTCAATGCACTTTTGGATGGGTGACGAGTAGGTTCTCGGCTTCCTGCGGATAGATGTTCACCCCGCCGGAAATGATCATGTGGTGGCGGCGGTCGGTCAGGAACAGGTAGCCATCCTCGTCGACATAGCCGACGTCGCCCACCGTGCTCCAGCCATGTCGATCGCGGGAAGCGGCCGTCTTCTCCGAGTCGTTGAGGTATTCGAAGGAAAAGCCGCCCTCGAAATAGATTTCGCCGGACTGGCCGGGCGGCAACTCGTTGCCGTCTTCGTCGAGGATGTGCAGTTGGCAGTTCATCGGCTTGCCCACCGAACCGGGGTGGGCGAGCCACTCGTCCGCGCTGATCAATGTCGAACCGATGGCCTCCGAGGAGGCGTAGTACTCATCGACGATCGGCCCCCACCAGTCGATCATCTGCTTCTTGATCTCCACCGGGCACGGAGCCGCGGCGTGCATCACCCGCTCCAGGCTGGACATGTCGAACGAGTTACGCATTGCCTCAGGCAGTTTCAGCATCCGGGTGAACATGACCGGGACGAACTGGCCGTGCGTGACGCGGTGGCGCTGGATGGCATCCAGACAGCCTTCGGGGTCGAACTTCTCCAGGACCACCGTGGTGATGCCGCCGGCCTGCACCGTCATCGACCACACCGAGGGCGCGGTGTGATACAGCGGCGCCGGGCTGAGATAAACCGCCTCCGGGTGCATCCAAAACCCGACCAGAGCCGACATCATGCCCGGCGCTTCCGCGGGCGATACGTGCGGCAGCGCCCGCTTGATTCCCTTGGGCCGGCCGGTCGTACCCGACGAGTACTGCAGCAGATCGCCTTCGATCTCGTCAGCGATCGGTGTATCCGGTTGATCCGCAACACATTCGGGGTAGCGCTGCCAGCCGTCGAGATCGGCCTCCCCTTCGCCGGAGGCGATTAGCAGCAGACCGGGAAGGCCGTTCGGCAGATGCTCGGCGAGGTTCTCGCAGGTTTTGCGCAGCGCGGCCGAACCGATGATCGCCTTGGCGGCACTGTTGTCGATGATGTACGCCGCTTCCGGCGCGGTCAGGTGCGTGTTGATCGGCACGTAGTACAGCCCGGCCCGCCGAGCAGCCCACATCACCGCGTGGATGTGCTCGTTGTTCTCCATCAGGATCGCGACTGCGTCGCCTTCGACCAAGCCGGCTTGCCGGAAGTAATGCGCCAGCCGATTGGCGCGGGCTTCCAGCTCGTCGAAGGTGATTACCGTGCCGGACGGGTGAAGGATGATGGCGGGCTTGTTGGCGCCCCCCTGACCGGAGGTGTGCTCACGAATCTGCATGGGCAGACTGTACCGCCGTAAAAATTGACAGCTGTCAAGAGGCCGCGATCCGGCCGCTGACTACTACGGATGCACCTGCTCGGGCGGCGGATGCGGGTGTCCGCCGTGGACCTTGGCCCGGCCGCCGAACGGTGCGGACAGCGTCGCCGGCAACTCCCGCCGATACCGCACCAGAGCCACCACCGCGATGGCCGCGTACACCCCGCTGAGCAGCAGTCGTCCCTCGGTCGAGGTGAGCGGGAACTGCACGATGAACAACCCGAGCAGCGCCCACGCGGTCCAGCGCCGGAACCGCAGGCCGAGCAACAGCGTCACGCCCATCAGTGTCTGTGCTGCGGTCAGCACGATCTCTTCGATCTGACGGCCGTCCAAATGCATTGCGGCGCTTCCGCCGCCGAGCATGAACGCCACCGGCAACGAGCCGATCAGCAGTGTCCACTGGTTGACCTTGGCCGAGATCAGCGTCGCGATCGCGATGTCGCCCTTGCCGCGCGAGGCGAAGATGGTCGCGATGATGAACTCCGGCGCCTCCGACGCGAGCGGCGCCAACCATTGCACCAGCAGGAAGCGATCGATACCCAGCTTGGTTCCCGCGCCGATCAGGTTGTCGGCGAACGGTTTTGCACACGTCACGATGACCGCGGCGGCGAGCAGGAACAGCGCGGCCACCGCGATGCGCCGCGCCCGGTCCGGCAGGGCGCCCAGCGCCGCAGCGGTGCCGATCAGCTCGGGTTCCTCGACATCGCCGCGGCTCAGCTTGTACAGATAGAAACCGAACCAGCCCAGCAGAGCCACCCCGAATGCGATATGGATACGCCCGGTGGCGGGAATGACGAAGGCGGCAACGCCGGCGAACATCAGAAAGCCGATCTCCACCCGGTTGCTGGTCTCGAGCTCCAGCCCGTCGAGCTTGCGTCCGGAGGTCCGGCGGGCCACCAGCACACTCACCAAGACGACGACCGGCCACCCGAGGCCCATCAGCAGCCGGTTCGACCCGGTCATGTTCGCCGCGGCGTACTGGGTGTACTCGGGCACGTGGCCGGCGGTGTAGGCGTAGTAGAGGTCGACGGCGTATTCGGGAAGCACGGCGATGACAGCCAGCACGGCGACGGCCAGGCCGCCCGAGACGTCGACCTGAGCGGCTTCGGCGGCCCACGCCAGCACGAAACTGGCACCGACCACGGCGGCGCCATAGGCGATCAGCCCGACAATGGGATCGAGCTGGATGCCGAGGATGCGCAGCACCAGCGCGGGGACGATCACAACGCTGACGATGGCCAGCGAGCGCAACAACGTCCGCCACCGGACACGCAACTCCGTTACAGCCCCCGCGGATGTTGTCACGCCGCTAAAGTACCCGCGAGCCATGCATCCAGCAACATAGCCTGGCTACCAAATGGATGCGGCGAGCGGATGAAGTTTGCTGGTCAGCAGGGTCACATCCGAGAGTTCGGCGCACCGATCTTTCGGATGTGGCTACCCTATGACAGGCGCGACGTGATTAGTCGGACTCGGCCAGGCGCTGCTTGAGCGCCTCGAACTCGTCCCGGACGCCGGTCGGCAGCTTGTCACCGACGAACTCGAACCATTCCTCGATCAGCGGCAGTTCCTGGCGCCACTCGCTGGCGTTGACCGCGAGCGCCTTGTCCACATCGGCAGCGTCGACCTGTCAACCCGTCCAGATCGAGATCCTCGGCGGTGGGGACGACACCGATCGGGGTCTCGTGGCCGCCGGCCGTGTGCTCGATGCGGTCGACGATCCACTTCAGCACGCGGCTGTTCTCGCCGAAGCCCGGCCAGAGGAACTTGCCACCCTCGCCGCGACGGAACCAGTTGACGAAGAAGACCTTCGGCAGCTTGGACTCGTCGGAGTTCTTGCCGAGGTCGATCCAGTGCTGGAAGTAGTCGCCGACGTTGTAGCCGAGGAACGGCAGCATGGCCATCGGGTCGCGGCGCACGTCGCCGACCTTGCCCTCAGCGGCTGCGGTCTGCTCGCTACCCATGGTGGCGCCCATGAACACGCCGTGCTGCCAGTCGCGCGCCTCGGTCACCAGCGGCACGGTGGTCTTGCGGCGGGCACCGAACAGGATGCCCGAGATCGGCACGCCCTGCGGGTCGTCCCACTCCGGCGCCAGGATCGGGCACTGCGACATCGGGGTGCAGTACCGCGAGTTCGGGTGCGCGGCTTTGGTCTCCGTCTCGCGGAGGCTCCCAGTCGTTGCCCTTCCAATCGATCAGGTGATCGGGCTCGCCCTCCAGGCCTTCCCACCACACGTCGCCGTCGTCGGTCAGCGCGACGTTGGTGAAGACGGTGTTGCCGGCGGCGATGGTCTTCATGGCGTTGGGGTTGGAGTCCCAGTTGGTGCCCGGTGCGACACCGAAGAAGCCGAACTCCGGGTTGACCGCGTACAGCCGGCCGTCCTTGCCGAACCGCATCCAGGCGATGTCGTCGCCGAGGGTCTCGGCGCGCCAGCCCGGGATCGTGGGCTGCAGCATCGCGAGGTTGGTCTTGCCACAGGCCGACGGGAACGCCGCGGCGAAGTAGTACGCCTTGTTCTCCGGCGAGATCAGCTTCAGGATCAGCATGTGCTCGGCGAGCCAGCCCTCGTCGTGGGCCATCGCCGAGGCGATCCGCAGTGAATAACATTTCTTGCCCAGCAACGCATTTCCGCCGTAGCCGGATCCGTAGCTCCAGATTTCGCGGGTCTCCGGGAAGTGCGTGATGTATTTCGTGTCATTGCACGGCCACGGCACGTCTTTTTGCCCGGGCTCCAGCGGAGCACCGATCGAGTGCAATGCCTTGACGAAAAAGCCGTCGTCGCCGAGCTTGTCCAGCGCGGCCTTGCCCATCCGGGTCATCACCTTCATCGAGGCGACCACGTATTCGGAATCGGTGATCTCCACCCCGAGCTTCGGGTCGTCGGCACCAAGCGGGCCCATGCAGAACGGGACGACCCACATGGTGCGCCCGCGCATACAACCGCGATACAACTCGGTCATGGTGGCCCGCATCTCGGCCGGCGGCTTCCAGTTGTTGGTCGGGCCGGCGTCGACCTCGCGCTCCGAGCAGATGAAGGTCCGCGACTCGACCCGCGCGACGTCGGATGGGTCCGACAGCGCCAGGTAGGAGTTCTTGTGCTTCTTCTCGTTCAGCTTCGTGAACGTGCCGGCCTCAACCAGTTGGTCAGCGAGCCGCTGGTACTCCTCCTCGGAGCCGTCGGCGAAGACCACTCGATCCGGTTGGGTGAGCTCGGCGACCTCCTCGATCCAGGACAACAAGCCCTGGTGCTTCGTCGGGGCGGTCTCCAGACCGGGAATCGTCGCTGAAGTCATCAAAATCTCCTGCTGTCGCGTTGCACGTGATGCGCGGCTAGTTTGCGGCGGCTTAGTCACAGGTTATCGCGAGCCGTATACCCATAAAAAGTCGAGGGCGTATCGGTTAACTCACAGGAACGATTCAGAACACGTTATCTGCGGTATTTGCCGGTGATTCCTCGCCCTTTTCCCGGTCCTGCGCCTCGGGCGGCACCGAGGTCTCGGACTCTACGACCACAGAGTCGGACTTACTCTCCTCGTCCTCAGCCGGGGGCTCGGGTTCGCCGAGTTCGATCCCGCACCGCCTTCAGGGCGGCTTGCAGCGTCGGCATCTCCTTACCGCGCAGCGCCGCCGCCCGCGCCCCGACGACGGAGTGCTCGCGCAGCTCGGTGTCGATGACGCTGACCTGCTCGGCCACCCGGGTGCTCTCGACTTCGTCCTGCTCGCCCTGCGCGGCGGTCAGCGACGACTCGGCGGCCAGCACCCGCGTCGCCACCACCTGCTCGACCGCGGACTGCACCAGCGCGGTGGCCTCGCCGGCCCATCGGTCGAGCAGAGCCCGGTCGCGGAGCAGCCCACGCATCCCCACCACCCAGACCGTGAGCGCCGAGCCCGATCGCCGCACACGCGACGGCGCCCGCGATCGTGAGCCCGGCGGTCAGGTCGGTCAGCAGTCGGCTGAGGGTCAGCGCCACCCCCAGCCCGAAGCCGGCGCCCAGCAGCATCATCAACCGGCTCTCCAGCTTGCGTGACTTCAGTGGAGGCGACGGGATGTCGACCGTCGGCAGCGGGACCGACGGGGGCGGGTCGACTGCCAGCCCCAGGGTCTGCGCCATCTGGTCGAGATGCGTACTCGGTGCCGTCGTCCACCTCGGCGATGACTTCCTGGAGGCGGGCTTTCGCGTCGGCCTCGAACTCCGGCAGCTTGCCACGACTGCGGCCCGCGGCGTCTTCCTGCAACTCCGATCGCACCGAGGCGCAACGGTTGCGGGCGAAGTAGGACAGCTGCGTCCGGGCCTGCTGGGTCTGGCTGCGCAGCGCGATCGTTCGCTCCGATTTGGACAGCCGTCGCTGGCGCAAGATCTCGCTGCGTTGTTCCCGTAATGCCTCGACCCGCACGCGCCGCCCAGCGCCGTCGGCGTCGCGGTCGTACCGGTCAGCGACGGTCTGCAGACGAGATTGCCACGCCCGCAACCTATTTCGCCGGGCAAGGTCGGCGTTGGACAGCTGGTCGGACACTGCCGCGGCGAGGTCGTCGATGCGCGGCTCCCCTTCCTCGGGCGCGGCAGCCACCCCGGCCCACGGCACGTCGGCGTAGCGCGGCGCGTACGACGCCAGCACCTCGCGGTTGCCGGCCAGGGTCTCTTCCCAGTTCTGATGCACGTCGATCTTGGACACCGCGCCGATCACCGCGTCAGTTTCGGCAGTCGCCGCATCCAGCAGCGCGCAGTCGGATTCGGTCAGCAAGGCCGCCGCCGAGACGACGAACACCACCGCCGCCGGGGCCTCGCCGGCCGCCAAGTCCGCGGCCTCGACGAACGTCTTCTTGGGCAGCCGTTCGCGCAGCGCCACGACCACGCCGGTCACCCCGGCCAGCCACGGCCCGGTCACCAGCACAGCGTCCAGGCGCTCGATGCTTGGCATGCCGAGGTCAGGCCTCACCGCCGTCACCATCGCGTCCACTTCGGCAACGGGGTCGCTGGGGTCGGCGCCCTTCTTGCCGCTCACACCGATCCTCCGGCCGTCGACCACAGCCGCAACGAACCCCGGACGATGTCGGCACCGCAGGCGCGCTCGATACTCGGGGCCGGTCCGCGCCGGTGGCGCTGCCAGTGCGTCGCGCGGCGCAGGTGCGCGTCTGCAGTGTCAGCGCGATCGACCTTCGTCCCGTTGGACTCGACGGCGTCCACCGCGGCCATCATCCGGGCGACCACGGTGTCGTCGTGCGCCAGGAACTCGCTGATCCGCCGGTCGGTCACGGCCATCGTCTCCAATTCGGCCACGGCGTCCAGCACGCGCCGGTAGCGCAGTTGCGCACCGAGCACACCGATCTTGGCGACAACGTCGTCGATGCCGCTCAGGCCCCGCAGCAGGGCCTCGACGCCAGCGCGGGTCGCCCCGCGGCGGATCGCGGCGGTCGCCTGCCGGACACCGAACATGTCAAAGGTCTCGATCAGCCGTCGGCGCCCGGTGCTCTGCCCGTCGGCCAGCGCCCGCAGCCCCGCCCACGATGTGTCGTCGAGCGCCGCGACGGCGAGCAGCCCCACCAGCGGTTCGACGGGTATTCCGGCGTGGGCCGACAATTGCGCGCACCGGACTCTGGCGGCGGCGGTCGGGCCGCCGGGATAACAGCCCGACGCAGTGGTCGAGACGAGGTCGGCCTTGTTCAACACCGCCAGCAGCGGGCGGGCGGCCGCGCCGATGGCGGCGCGATCCTCGGGTTTCACCGCGTCGGCCAGCACATAGAGGTCCAGATCAGCCTCGGACCGGCTCGTCACTGCAACCCCGGCACGGGCCAACGCACGTGCGACGGTGGTGCGGCCGACGCCGCGGCGGCCCGATACGGCCACCCGCAACGGGGTGGCGAGTCGCTCGGCGATCGCGGCACAACGCGGCTCGGACACCGCCACCGCAAACCGCTCCAGCTCTTCGACGAAAATCGGACGCCCCTATCCGTTCGTGTTTCGCGCCGCAGGGTGCTGCTAACCCTTCATTGTGGCCGAGTACCTGCCGTTTGCGGCGTAGCACCACGGGTTTGTCGGTCGAATGGTGACATTTGCGCAGCCCGGAAGCGAGTCACCCAACACCATCCGAAGGCAACTGTTGGGTATCAATCTGCCCAGCGGGCGGCGACATGATGGGTTCATGGGTCACGATGAACGGATGCGCGCGCAGCCCTGGGTGGACGCGGCCACACCGCCGACACCTTCTACCGCCCTGCCTGCGGAACGTGAGGTCGGCGGCTACCGTCGCAACACCAGTTTCCGCACCCGGCGCTCACAGCTGTCGGCCGCGCAGCAGCGGACCTGGGAACGGCTCTGGCCCGAGCTCGGCTGCGTCGCCGTATCGGAGGACGAGCCCGAGCAGCTGGACACCCGGGCCTGGTTCGGCCGCGACGCCCCGCTTGTCCTTGAGATCGGTTGTGGCACAGGGACTTCCACCATCGCCATGGCGACAATCCGAGCCAGACGTCGACGTGATCGCCGTGGAGGTCTACCGACGCGGCCTGGCGCAGCTGCTCTCCGCGATCGATCGCGAGCACGTCACCAACATCCGGCTTATCCGCGGCGACGCCGTCGACGTGCTGGACCACCTGCTCACACCCGGCTCGCTGAGCGGGGTGCGGGTGTTCTTCCCCGACCCATGGCCCAAGGCCCGTCACCACAAGCGCCGCCTGCTGCAACCCGCGATCGTGGCGACCATTGCCGACCGACTGCGTCCCGGCGGGGTGTTGCACGCCGCGACCGATCACGCGGACTACGCCGAACAGATTGCCGAGGTCGGCGATGCCGAACCCCTGCTGACCAGGCTGGATCCGGGCGCCGACACCGTGGTGTCGACGGTCCGCCCGGCCACGAAGTACGAGGGAAAAGCGCACGACGCCGGCAGCGTCGTCAACGAATTCCTCTGGGAAAGAAAAAGCTCATGAGTCTCACCGAAGCGATCGACCCTCACGTCGAGTCGGGGCCGGCGCCCCGACGGGTACTTCTGGTCTGGGATGCACCGAACCTGGACATGGGCCTGGGATCGATCCTGGGCCGACGGCCGACCGCCCTGGAACGCCCCCGCTTCGACGCGCTGGGGCGCTGGCTGCTGGGCCGCACGGCGGAAGTCACGGCCAGCCACGACGACACCTGCACCGAGCCCGAGGCGACCGTGTTCACCAACATCGCCGCAGGCAGCGCCGATGTGGTGCGACCGTGGGTGGACGCCCTGCGCAACGTCGGGTTCGCCGTGTTCGCCAAACCGAAGCTCGACGAAGACAGCGACGTCGACAGCGACATGCTCGAGCACATCGCGCAGCGCTATCAGGACGGTTTGGCGGCGCTGATGGTGGCGTCCGCCGACGGGCAAGCTTTCCGAATACCTTTGGAGGAAATAGCGCGTAACGGGGTACCCGTGCAGGTGCTTGGATTTCGCGAACATGCGAGTTGGGCACTAGCGTCGGATACCTTGGAGTTTGTCGACCTGGAGGACATCGCCGGTGTGTTCCGGGAGCCACTTCCGCGGATCGGCCTCGATTCGCTGCCTGACCAGGGGGCGTGGCTGCAACCGTTCCGGCCATTGTCCTCGTTGCTGACCTCGCGTGTCTGACAACTCAAAATCTATGCGCGGGTCGTCGGAGATCCAGTAAGGAGCTTACGTGTTCGCCTGGTGGGGTCGAACTGTATATCGCTACCGGTTCATCGTAATCGGCGTGACGGTGGCGCTGAGCCTGCTCGGCGGCGTCTTCGGGATCAGCCTGGGCAAGCACGTCACGCAAAGTGGTTTCTACGACGACGGCAGCCAATCGGTCAAGGCGTCGGTGCTCGGCGACGACACCTACGGGCGTGACCGGACCAGCCACGTTGTGGCGATATTCGCCGCACCCAAGTCGGTCAACGACCCGGCGTGGCAGAAAAAGATCGTCGACGAACTCAACGCTTTCAAAAAAGACCACCCCGATCAGGTCGTCGGCTGGGCCGGCTGGCTGGCCGCACCGACCAGCACCGACCCCGTCATCAAGGGCATGGCCAGCGAGGACGGCAAGCACACCTTCGTCAGCATCCCGCTGAAGGGTGACAACGACGACAGGATCCTGAACACCTACAAGGACATCGAGCCCGATCTGCAGAAGCTCAACGACGGCAAGATCCAGCTCGCCGGGCTGGAGCCGATCGCCAACGCATTGACCGGGACCATCGCCACCGACCAGAAGCGCATGGAGGTGCTGGCCCTACCGCTGGTGGCGGTCGTGCTGTTCCTGGTGTTCGGCGGGGCGGTCGCCGCCGCGCTGCCGGCGATCGTGGGTGGCCTGAGCATCGCCGGCTCGCTCGGCATCCTGCGCTTCATGGCCGACTTCGGCCCGGTGCACTTCTTCGCCCAGCCCGTCGTGTCGATGATGGGTTTCGGTATCGCGATCGATTACGGACTGTTCATTGTCAGCCGGTTCCGGGAGGAGATCGCCGAGGGCTACGACACCGAAGCCGCGGTGCGCCGCACCGTGATGACGGCCGGCCGCACCGTGATGTTCTCGGCGACGTTGATCGCCGTATCGGCGGCCAGCCTTTTCTTGTTGCCGCAGGGCTTCGTGAAATCACTGACCTACGCGGTGATCATCTCGGTATCGCTGGCCGCGGTGCTGTCGATCACGCTGCTGCCGGCCATCCTGTCGATACTCGGCAAGCACGTCGACGCGCTGGGCGTGCGCACCCTGTTCCGCATCCCGTTCCTGGCGAACTGGAAGCCGTCGCGCGCCTACCTGAACTGGCTGGCGGACCGGCTGCAGAAGACCAAGACCCGCGAAGAGGTCGAGGCCGGTTTCTGGGGCAAGCTGGTCAACGTCGTCATGCGGCGGCCGCTGGTGTTCGCCATCCCCATCGTTATCGGGATGATCGCGCTGATCCTTCCGCTGCACAACCTCTCATTTGGCGGCGGGATCAGCGAGACGTATCTGCCGCCGGACAACCCGGTGCGCCTGGCACAGCAGAATTTCGACAAACTCTTCCCCGGCTACCGCACCAACCAGCTGACACTGGTGATCGAAAGCAACAACCACAGCAAGGTCACCGATCAGCAGGTCGCCGAGATCCGCAATGACGCCGCCTCGATCACCGGCTTCACCGACACCACCTGGCAGGAGCGGGCCTGCCCCGCGATCGAGGGCAACCCCTGCGTCTCGACCCCGAATGGCAGCCACCCCAAGGACGATTCGGTCCGGGTGATCCAGAACGGTCTGGCGCACGCGAGCGACGCTGGCAAGAAGCTCGCCGAGTTGAGGTCGATGTCGCCGCCGCGCGGGCTGACCGTGCTGGTCGGTGGCGTCCCTGCGCTCGAGCAGGACAGCATCCACAGCCTGGCCGACAAGGCACCTCTGATGGCGGTGGTGCTGCTCAGCACGACGATGCTGCTGATGTTCCTGGCATTCGGGTCGGTGGTGCTGCCGATCAAGGCCGCGGTGATGAGCGCGCTGACACTGGGATCGACGCTGGGCATCCTGACCTGGATCTTCGTCGACGGACATTTCGCCAACCTGCTGAATTTCACCCCGGCCCCGTTGATGATCGTAATCATCGCGTTGGTGGTCGCGGTCGGTTTCGGCCTGGCCACCGACTACGAGGTCTTCCTGGTCTCGCGGATGGTGGAAGCTCGAGCCCGCGGCATGTCGACCGCCGAGGCCATCCGGATCGGGACGGCCACGACCGGACGCCTCATCACCGCGGCCGCATTAGTCCTCGCCGTAGTCGCCGGCTCATTCGCGTTCTCCGACCTGATGATGATGCAGTGCCTGGCTTTCGGTCTGATGGCGGCGCTGCTGCTGGACGCCACCGTGGTCCGGATGTTCCTGGTGCCGTCGGTGATGAAGCTGCTCGGCGACGACTGCTGGTGGGCCCCGCTCTGGATGAAGCGCCTGCAGAATCGCTTGGGGCTCGGCGAGATTCACCTGCCCGACGAGCGCAAGGTGCCGTCGGCGCGCGCCCGCGCCTCGCGGCCCGCGGCCACCACCCGCCCACCGGTCACGTCCCGTCCGCCGCACGACCCCACGCACCCCAGCGCCGAGGGTGCGCCGCAGCCGGCCAGGCCCGCTGCCCCACCGCCCGCGCCACCTGCACCGCGGCCAGACTTGCGGCCGCCGGCAAAGGATGCGACCCCTTCGGCTGCGGGCACTACCCGGATGTCCGCTCCGGGACAGCCGAAAGAGGCTGCGACCACCCGTTTTTCGGCCCAGCCGAAGCCGCCGACCGCTGCCGCACCGAGTCGCCCGCCAGCTCCCCCGCAAGGGCCGCCGCACGGCGAAGACCGCGAGATCGAATCGTGGCTCAGCGACCTGCGCACCGGGAAGACCGCCGACCCGCGTGGCGCCGGTCCACAGCCCCCGCAACCGTCCGCCGATGAAACCCGTGCGCTGCAGGTCCCGCCGCGGGACAAGCCGTCGGGCCCGCCACCCAACGACCCACCGGCAGATGCCACCACCGCGATCCCGACCCCGCCGCGGGGGGACAAGGATTCCGACCCTGCCACCGAGAAGTTGAATGCTGGTGGCGAACAGCCCCGTCCGCGACGCGGCGGTGGTCTCAGCGCTGCCGACCTGCTGCGCCGAGAGGGCCGCATCTAACCGCGAATTCGCTTCGCGCTATTTGCTTTTGGGCTCCGGTTCGGCCGGCTCCGGCTCGGCAGATTCCGGGTTGTCCGCGTCGGCCCGCATCAGCGCGTCGTCGCTTTCCTCGGCCGCTGCCTCCGGGTCCTTGGCCAGCAGAACCTGAAACGCGTTGTTCAAGAACGCGACGGTCGGAACAGACAGCAGCGCACCGACGATCCCGGCCAGCACACCGCCCGTCGAAATCGCCACCACCACTGCCAACGGATGGATCGACACCGCCCGCCCCATCACCAGCGGCTGCAGGATGTGCGCCTCGAGCTGGTTGACCGCAATGAGCAGGCCGAGGGTGATCAGCGCATAGACGAAGCCCTTTGCCAGCAGCGCGACAATCACCGCCAGGAAGCCGCTGAGGACCGCACCGACCAGCGGGATGAACGCGCCGAGGAATACCAGCGAGGCCAGCGGCAGCGCCAGCGGCACGGCCATGATCACCAACCCGGTGCCGATGCCGAGCGCGTCGACCAACGCCACCAGGAAGGTGGCCCGGATGTAACCGATCAGCGCACGGAAGCCGGCGCCGCCCGCGGCGCGCACCCGCTCCCGGTGGTCGGTCGGGAACATCTTTGTGACGTAGTGCCAGATGTTGCGGCCGCCATAGAGGAAGAAGATCAACGTGAACATCATCAGCAGTGCGGCCGTGATGATTTCGGTGATCGCGGTCGCGGTCGACAGGGCGCCGCTGGTCAGCTTTTCCTGATTGTTCTGCAGCGCCTGGACCGCCGAGTTGCCGGCGTTGTCGATCTGCTGGCGGCTCAGATGAAGCGGCCCTTCGATCAGCCATTTCTTGGCGGTGTCGATGCTGCGGGTGACCTCGTTGACCAGATCCGGTACGCCGACGATGAATTGGCTGACGACGAAGGTCATGATTCCGCCGAGAATCGCGAACCCGGCCAGGATCACCAGCGCCACCGCGCCACCGCGGGGTGCGCCGCGGCGGTCCAGCCAGTCGACGATCGGCACCAGCAACGCGCTCAGCATCAGAGCAAGCAGCAGTGGAACGATGATGACTTCGAGCCGTTTGACGATGAGGAGCACCACGACAACGGCGACGAGGATCACCAGTAGCCGCCAGGCCCAGGCTGCGGTCTTGCGGACGATCGGTTCTACCGAATCGGCGTAATCGGCCGAGGCCTTCGATGGCATACCGGCCAGCCTAGGTGCGGACACCGGCGTCGCGCAGCGATCCGGGCGCGACCTGCGGCGCTACGCTTAGCGCGTGTCGCACGACGCACCGGCCAGCAAGGTCGATGGCGAGGTTCCCGAGCGTGCTCGCGGCCGGTATTGGTGGCTGCGGTGGGTGACGCTGGCCGTGGTGGCGATCGTGCTGGTCGTCGAGGTGACGTTGGCCCGGGATCAGTTGGCCAAAGCCACCCGGAGTTTGTATTCGGCGAACTGGTGGTGGCTGCTGGCCTCGGCGGGGGCCGCCATCGTGCTGATGCACAGTTTCGCCGAGGTCCAGCGGACGCTGCTGGCCTCGGCCGGGGTGCCGGTGCACAAGCCGCGATCCGAGGCCGCCTACTACGCGGCCAATTCGCTGAGCACCACGCTGCCCGGCGGTCCAGTGCTCGCGGCGACGTTTTTACTTCGGCAGCAACGACTTTGGGGCGCTTCGACGTTGGTGGCGTCGTGGCAGCTGGTGATGTCGGGAGTGCTGCAGGCGGTCGGACTGGCGCTGCTCGGGCTGGGCGGCGCGTTCGTTCTGGGCGCGAAGAACAACCCGTTCTCGTTGCTGTTCACGTTGGGTGGCTTCGTCGCATTGCTGCTGCTGGCCCAGGCGGTGGCGTCGCGACCGGAGTTGATCGAGGGGATCGGCTGCCGGGTGCTGGCGCGGTTCAACGCGTTGCGCGGCAAGCCGTCCGATGTCGGGCTGGCCAAGTGGCGCGAGATGCTCTGCCAGCTGGAGTCGGTTAGCCTGACCCGCCGAGACCTGGCGGCCGCGTTCAGTTGGTCGGTGATCAACCGATTCGCCGACGTCGCGTGTCTCGCCTGTGCCGCCTACGCGGCGGGTGCGTCGCATGTGTCGCTCGGCGGGCTGACGGTTGCCTGCGCCGCCGCCCGCGCGGTCGGGACGATCCCGCTGATGCCGGGCGGCCTGTTGGTGGTCGAGGCGGTGCTGGTGCCGAGCCTGGTGTCCAGCGGAATGTCGTTGCCGAGCGCGGTCTCGACGATGCTGATCTACCGGCTGATCAGCTGGCTGATGCTGGCCGCGATCGGCTGGGTGGTGTTCTTCTTCATGTTCCGCAGCGAGAACCACCTCGACCCCGATGCTGTCGAGGCCGACTGACTAGTCGCCCCATCAAAAGCGAATAGCCGCTGTGAGGAGCCATTGATCTTCAGGCCACGATTTTGACGAAAACATGAGCAGCCCCCAGCTGAATCCCGCGCCGTAGCTCTCCTCATCCCACGGGAATTCGTATTCCTCATATGCGGGAAGAAGTTGGTCAGACACGGGCCATTGGCGGCTTTTCCGCATCGGGCCGAAAGGCTCCGTGAACTCAGCCAGGTCCACACTCCAGAGAGCCAGCTCGGTGGGCGATCGGACAATGGTCGAATCACGTGAATTGTGCGAATATGCTGCAGACTCGAGTAGGCGGCGATCGTCGGCGATCGCGGTGAAGTCGAAACCGGGCCACAGTACACTACTGTAGGTCGAAACCGAAGCGCGCTGATCCGCAGCGCTCAGCAGCTCTTTCATGCTCGCAAAGCGGGTACTTTGTTCTTCTAGAGCTCCGGACACCTGTCGATGTATACGTTCTGCCTCGTCGATGGAAAATCCATGCTGGCTGAGTTTGGCTGCCAGCGCCGCTTCTTTCCGCGACATTTTTAGTCGCAGTTTCATCGTCATGAGCACGTAAATCTCGAAGTTCACGATGGTGTTGATTGAGGCGGTAGTCACTGTCCGTCCATTCGACTAAAGATAGAGCAAGAATTGTTAGAGATCGTGACCGCCGGCAGCTCGAAGAAATTCTTCAAGAGTCATGTCGTTGGCAATCAGGCGAGAGGATGGAGGTCCGTTCGGTTATGGGGCTCTCCAGCTAACAGCCTTGGACGGCATCGTGCGCCACGCAGATTATCTCTCAAATAGCTGCCGGTACGCATTTCCTGCACAAGCCCTGAGTTCCTCGTCGTCTAACGGTCGCCCGTACTTGCGAACATGCCCGGCATCGGCGAGTATCCTGTTTCGTAACTCGGGGTCCGCCACATACTCGTCAGTGCTCGTGAACAAGTCTTCGAGAATATCAAATTCATCCCCGCCGATCATCTCGTCCTCATTTTTGAACATCCTAAGAAATGTCTGCTCAAAAACTGGCGCCGTAATTTCTCCATCAATGAACTGAGAAATTAAGGACTCATACTTCGCTCTCCACTTTGGGAGCGGCGTACCCTCAGATGTCACAGAAATACTCCTTTAGATCTCTCATAGCGAGCCCCTTGTTAGCACATTCTGAGCTTGCTCCGGCCCTAGCTTCCACGCGGATCTAAAGCTGCCATCCAGATCTTGGATAACGCAAAGCCCAGAGTCGGGGTTGAAGTTAAGAATCACCTGCTGGCCTTTAAAAGTGCCCTTGATGTGCAGCGTGCTGGGGTCATGTACGAATTGCTTGAGTGCATTCGCAAATCTTTCGAAACCTTCGCTGCCCTTTGGATCAGGCACTCCGAAGTCTGACGCGTGCTTGTCATACTTTTTTTCAATCTGAATCCGGTCGGTCTGTAGGGGGATTTCGTCAATCTGTTCTGGTGTGGAATAACTCGGGTTAGACGGTACCGAGTGAGTCGGTTGTTGAGGCGCTGGTTGGGTCCACGACGGGATCTGGGCCTTATTGGCCGTCGTTGTGGGCGTGTACTGCACTTGCGAGGAATCGAGTTGGCCCTCGAGTTGCGCCGCCCACGCGTTCAAGGTGTGGGCTTCGGCGTTGTAGGCCCCCACCGCGCCTGCGTCCGAGGTATTGGGCGGATGGTCATTGTGGTGCTGGATGATCTTTTCCAACTCGGCTAATTGCTGCTGAGCTGCCTGCACCGATTGCGGTACTGGCGGTGACGCCCAAGAAGGTGGCGTCGGGGGGCGAAGTGGTGGCTCGCCTGGCGACGGCGGAGGCGGGATGGGCGGCGGTCGGGTGTCGAGCGGCATCGCGGGAAGAGGCGTCGAAGGCGCTCCCCCTTGTCCGGAACCGGGCATCTGCGTTCCGGCACCGCCGGTGCCCTGCGGACCACCGCTGCCGGTCGAGGGACCCGGCGGTGGCCCGTCGCCGGTCGTCGGCTGCTGGGGTGGTGCTGTGTGCTGCGGCGGGGACTGTTGAGGTTGAGGTGGTGGGTTGAGCGTCGGAATGGAGCCGGAGTCCTGCAACGGCGGATGCGGCGGCGGGGGCGATGAGATGGGCCGGGTGGGATCGGGGGTGATATACGCCAGCGGCTGGGTGGACAGGCTGGAGGTGGCGGTCAAAGGCTTGGTCAGCAATGCTGTGTTGGCCGGTGCAGAGCCAACGGGTCCGCGCAGGGCCGAAGCGTTGAGCATGCCGGGGCTCAGGCCGGTGGCTTGTCCGCCTGAGGGCATGGGCGGGGGTTTGAAGGGTTCGGCGGGTTTCATAAAGCTGGTCATCCCGGGCGCGGCAGCGGGGGTGCTGACCGCCGGGTTCATTGTCTGCACTGGTGGTGACGGGGCCGGGGCGTTGACCGCGGCGGTCGAAGGCGGCAGGAACATGCCTGTCGCTGGGGCCTGAGTTTGCGCCAACGCCGGCGACACCGGGGCCTGGGTCGTCACGTTGGCCCACGGTGAAATCCCCGACGTGCCGTTACTTGTGTTCTGCGCCGACAACGGTGACTGACTGGCCAGCGAACCCGCCTGCGAGGCCCCAGACGTCGCCGGTGAGATCGCCGCGGTCGCGGCCTGCTCGGTCGCACTCATCACCGCCGACATCATCGAAATCCCGGCATTAGCACCCACATCCGCGGCCGCCATCGCCGGAGCCGCGACCGAACCCCCGGCCAGCGACGGTAACGCCGACAGACCCGATAATGCCGCGCCCAACGCGTCCAGCCCAGCTCCATAGCGCAGACCGGCCGAGGCGTTGTTGGGCCACATGAACCCGAAATACTCGCCGTCGAGCTCGATCAACCGGCCGGTCAACGCCCCCAGCACCGACGGGTTGATCGCGTTATCGATGCCCCACTCCCCACGGTTGGCGTTGGCCTGCACATGGGTCACCATCTGCGGCACCGTTGTGGTGTGCAGCTCGCCCGCTGTGTTGAGCAGCTGCGCCTTGAGCTCCGACAGCAACCCGTAGGTGGTCTGGTCGGTGTTCAACGTGGTCACCGACGCCGCCGCCGAGACCCGGGCCATGCCCGACCAGCTTTCCCCGACGATCACATCGTTGACCGCAGAGGTGGCCACCGTCGACTGGACTTGACCACCCAACGCCGTCATCGCCGCACCCGCGGCGTGCATCGGCGCAGCCCAGGCTCCGCCGGTCATCGTCATATACGCGCTGGCCGGATCGATACCCGGCCACGGGTGCACACCCATAATTAGATGCTGGCGGCCGCCGCGCGCATCGCCTCAGTGGCCACCGCATCCAACATCGCCAATGACTGGGCCCCCGAATACAACCCACGCTGCGTGGAATGCTGCACACCCATCGCCACATGCTCGGCGCCCGCCGCGGCAACTAGAGCCGAAAACTTCACCGAATCCGCATCCGCGGCCATCGGCGGCGGCGTCAACGCCCCGAACGTCGCCGAGGCAGCGCCTGCCGATTCCGCCGCTAACCCGCCTTCTGTTGCTGCCGAAGTCCCTACCGATGCCGGCTCCATCGAAAACACCACAAGAAACCTCCTCGAACGGGCGAACTCGATTGAAAAGATCGTAACGAGATCCCGCCGGTCATGTGTGCACGAATTTCCGCACGCAGTCCCCCGCTCGTGCACGTCAAAGAACATCCCGTCACAAGCGGCGAGGTGCCGGTTGTGCGCGTAGATCGCATGCGACAGAGAGCCGTCACGTCGCCGTATCGCGACACGGTCGAGGCGCCCGACAACGCTAGTGCAGGGTCCGTTGCCGTCGCCCGAATCGGCTACTTGAACGCGCTGATGGCGCCCGGAACAGTCGCTGCACCGCCCGGGATCGCGTTCTGAACTCCGGAGATCACGCCGCTCGGCATACCACCGGACACACCGCCCGGCGCCGCACCCTGCGCCGACTGCATGAATCCGAGCACCTGCGGCAGGCTGATCGCCATCTTGCAGCGGCTGGACAGTCCGGCGAGCGGCGACGCAATGGTCTGGATATCGCTGGCTGCCTTGGGATTGGCGTCGAAGTAGGTCTCCAGCGAGGAGACCGATTGCGGGCCGGCCGACTGCTGCATGGCCGACGTCATCGCCTGGTTGGTCTCCGGGTGCCCGTCCAGGTAGTCACCCGCGGACCGGGCCACGTTGCTGATCGTGCGCGCCATCTCGCTGGCCGCGCACGGGTCGGGCGCTCCGACAGCCGCGGGTGCGGACAGCAACACCACCGCTGTGGCGCCACCCAAACCGGTCGCCGTCAGCGCGGCCATCAGTCGACGGCGTGCCGTCGCGGTACTCCCAGTCAGAGACCCCATTACAACTCCTCATAGCTTGCCGCGGGAACGTACGCCCCGGGGACAGCTGCCGGCGCGGGGCCGGCACATGCCGATAATCCTGCCATCGAATCCGCCGACCTCGCCAACTCCGCGGGCGGGCTTCTCGTCACAGCTGTGGAAAAGCTGTACGGGAATCGACATCGTTGCCGAGTTGTTGCAGCTCAGCGACCCGTAAGCACCCTCGTCACATAGCTGGCTGGGGTAGGCTCGCGGGCACGCAACGCCTCGTCGGCGATCGCCAGCGCGGCGAAGCCGGGCGCAGCGGGTCGTCGCGTGACAACGAATGCGGGGAGACCGAGATCCAGCACTTCATGATGCGCTTGAGCAGCAGCCTGCGCAGGTGTCGCTGGCTGGTTTTCGGCGGCTGGTTGCTCGCGCTGATACCCGCCCTCTACCTGGTGCTGACCTCATCGGGTCACCTCACCGGTGGTGGGTTCGAGGTGCCCGGATCTCAGTCGCTGCGCGTGCACGATGCGCTGGAAGCGCACTACCCCGACCAGGGCACGTCACCGTTGGCGCTGGTCGCGGCCCCACGCGCGGACGCCACCTACGAAGACATGAACGCGGCCGCCGGGTTCCTGCAGCAGGTCGCCAAGCAGCAGCCCGACGTGGTCGTGGTGCCCAATCCGGCCCAGCCGTCGCCGCAGCCCGACCGGCCGTACGTGGTGTCGTTGCGGCTGGACGGCAGCACCAACAACAGCGCCAGCGACGCCGCCAAGAAGCTGCGGGTCAAGATCGGCGTCCAGGGCGAACGGCCCGGCCAGATGCAGGACGGCCGCGTCCGGCTGTACGTGATCGGCCAGGGTGCGCTCAGCACGGCCGCGGCGGCCAACACCAAACACGACATCGCCAAGGCCGAGCAGTGGAACCTTCCGATCATCCTGATCGTCTTGCTGGCGGTGTTCGGGTCGCTGGCGGCCGCCGCGATCCCGCTGGCGCTGGGCATCGTCACCGTCATCATCACGATGGGCCTGGTCTATCTGCTGTCGGCGTACACGGTGATGTCGGTCTTCGTCACGTCGACGGTGTCGATGTTCGGCATCGCGCTGGCCGTCGACTATTCGCTGTTCATCCTGATGCGCTTCCGCGAGGAACTGCGCGCCGGACGCCAGCCTCAGGAGGCCATCGACGCAGCGATGGCGACGTCGGGTCTGGCCGTCGCGCTGTCCGGGATGACGGTCGTCGCATCGCTGACCGGTATCTACCTGATCGACACTCCGGCGCTGACCTCGATGGCCACCGGCGCGATCCTCGCGGTGGCCGTGGCGATGCTGACGTCGACGACCATGACGCCGGCGGTGCTGGCGACGTTCGGCCGGTCGGCCGCCAAGCGCTCGGCGGCGCTGCACTGGTCGCGTCGGCCCGAGACCACGCAGTCGCGGTTCTGGACGCACTGGATCGGCGGGGTGATGCACCGGCCGTGGGTGTCGGCGGCGGCCGCGTCGGCGGTGCTGCTGGCGATGGCGGTGCCGGCGTTGTCGATGGTGTTGGGCAACAGCCTGCTTCGCCAATTCAACTCGTCGCACGAAATCCGCGCCGGGGTGTCGGCGGCCGTCGGAGGCGCTGGGTCCCGGCGCGCTCGGCCCGGTCCAGGTGCTGGTGACCTTCCCCGACGGCGACGCGTCGTCGGCCACCCACACCCAGACCCTGGCCGCGATCCGCGACCAGATCGGTAAGTCGCCCAACATCGTCTCGGTGGCCCAGCCGGTGTTCGCCGACAACAACAGCAGCGCGATGATGTCGGCGATGCTGTCGGTGGACCCCGAGGACCTCGGCGCCCGCCACACCATCTCCTGGATGCGCGACCACCTGCCGCAGGCCGCCACCGGGACGGCGCAGGTGAGCGTCGGCGGGCCCACCGCGCTGATCAAAGACTTCGACGACCAGGTGTCCAAGACCCAGTGGCTGGTGCTGGTCTTCGTCGCGCTGATCGCCTTCGTGATGCTGCTGCTCTCGATCCAGTCGGTGTTCCTGGCCCTCAAGGGCGTGGTGATGACCATGCTGTCGGTGGCCGCGGCTTACGGCAGCCTGGTGGTGGTCTTCCAGTGGGGCTGGCTGGAAAAACTCGGCTTCGCGCCGATCACCTCGATCGACAGCACCGTCCCGCCGCTGGTGCTGGCGATGACGTTCGGCCTGTCGATGGACTACGAGATCTTCCTGCTGACCCGCATCCGGGAACGCTTCCTGCAGACCGGCAACACCCGCGACGCGGTGGCCTACGGCGTGAGCACCAGCGCGCGGACCATCACCAGCGCCGCGCTGATCATGATCGCGGTGTTCATCGGCTTCGCCTTCGCCGGCATGCCGCTGGTCGCCGAGATCGGCGTGGCCTGCGCGGTGGCGATCGCGGTCGACGCCACCGTGGTGCGACTGGTGATGGTGCCCGCGCTGATGGCGGTGTTCGCCGAGTGGAACTGGTGGCTGCCGGCCTGGCTGGAACGCATCCTGCCGTCGGTCGACTTCGAAAAGCCGCTGCCTGCAGTCGATCTCGGCGACGTCTTGATGATCCCCGACAACATCTCGGCGCCCGGCGGTGCCCGGTGCCGACCTGCGGATCGTGCTCAAGTCGGCGGCCCGGCTGAAGAACCTGGTGCCCGACGCGATCACCGTCGCCGATCCGCTGGCCTTCATCGGATGCGGGCGCGGCAGCGAGCCGGTGAAGGTCAAGGACAGCACGTACGTCGCCAGCGCCGCCACCCGCCAGTTGGCAGTGCTCGGGACACCCGCCGGCAACAACGGCGCCAACCGACAGTCGACGGCCCGGAAGCTCGTCGGCAACCTGTCGCACCGCGGCGGCGCCGGCCGCGCGGCACCCCGCGCGATCCGGCCCGTGCACCCGGTCACCCTGTGGCGGGGCCGGCTCGCGGTCGCCCTGGATGCACTGGCGACGCAGGCCGCAGACGACGGGAACGACCAGCCGAGATTCGAGCGGCGCAGCCCGGTGGAAACCACCAACGTCCAGCTGCCCACCGGCGACCGGCTGCAGATCCCGACCGGCGCCGAGACGCTGCGACTCAAGGGTTACCTGATCATGAGCCGTAACAGCAGCCAGGACTACGCCGAGTTTGCTGAGCTGGTCGACACGATGGACGCCGAGAACGCCGCAGTCGTGCTGGCCGGTATGGACAGGTATTACTCTGGTCAATCACCCCGGCGGCAGTGGATCGCCAGCCAGTTGGTCCGTCGCCTCGCCGACCCACATCCGTCGGATATTGATAACGACGGTTGGCCCGAGTCCGATACGAAGGCAGACTGGGAAGGTGTCAGGCGACGCTGCCTGGCAGTGGCGGTGGCGATGTTGGAGGAGGCGAGGTGACGTTGGCAGCGGACCGACGCCATGGTCAGGCGCCGCACCGACCGCCGGCACGCCCCCGCAACGGTGATCAGCCGGTCGAATTCTGGCCCACTTCAGCGATTCGCTCGGCGCTCGAGGGCGGCGACATCGCCACCTGGAAGCAGATCGCGGTCGCGATCAAGCGCGACCCCTACGGCCGCACCGCCCGCCAGGTCGAAGAGGTGCTGGAGAGCTCGCACCCGTACGGCATCTCCAAGGCCCTGGCGGAGGTGCTGGACCGCGCCCGCGCCCACCTGGAAGCCAACGAGCGCAACGAGGTGGCCCGCCATGTGCGGGTCCTGATCGAACGATCCGGCCTCAAGCTGCCGGAGTTCGCCTCCCGAATCGGCGTGCCGGTCGACGAACTGGGCGCCTACCTCGAGGCGACCACCAGCCCGTCGGCGTCGTTGATGATCCGGATGCGCCGGCTGTCGGACCGCTTCGCCAAGGCCCGCTCGCACGAGACCGCTGGGCAGCCGGCCCCGCGCGCTCCGCAGCGGCCGCCGCGCCGGCACTGATGGTCAACCCCCGACGATCAGACCCTGCGGCAGATCCTCGGCGAGACACGCACCATCGCCGTCGTCGGCGCGTCGGACAAATCGACCCGCCCCAGCAACGAGATCTACTCGTATCTCGTGGCGACCGGCCAGTTCCAGGTTTACCCGGTGAACCCCACGATCAGCGAAATCGATGGCGCGCAGGTTTATCCACGATTGGCCGACCTGCCGGTGGTACCTGACATGGTCGACGTGTTCCGCCGGTTCGACGACCTGCCGTCGGTGCTGGCCGAGACCCTGGCTCTCGAGCAACGGCCGAAAACGCTGTGGCTGCAACAAGGTTTGTGGCACGACGAGGTCGGGCGGGAGGCCGAAGCGGCGGGCCTGCAGGTGGTCATGGACCGCTGCCTGATGGTCGAGCACGCCCGCCTGCGGTAGTCGCCTCAGCGGGGGTTGAGCGGCGATACGCCGACCACCAGCCAGTGGCCGCTCTGCTTGGTCAGCGTCACGCGCAGCGCCAGCACGGCGTTGTCGGGCGGTTGGCCCGGTTCGTTCTGGGTGGCGCGCATGACCACCGCCACCGCGGCCGCCTTGGGTCCGATGGCCTCGAGGCCCGCCTCCATCGTCGCTGCGGTGGCGGTAACGTTGCGCTGCGCCAAATCCGTTGTGGCCTTGCCGAATTGCTCTTTGAACGTGTTGCCCTGCTCGGGCACCATCATGGCCGCTGCTCGGTCGATGGCGGCCATCGGCTCTGCGGCGAGAACGTCGCCGTCGCCTCGGCCATGCTCGGTGGCGATGCGCACCACCTCGGCCGAGTCGACCTTCAGGTCGTGGTCCGGCGACGTCCAGTGCCGGTACCCGGTCAGCACCGCGGCAACCAACGCTGCCGTGGCGAGCGCGACGACGGCCAGACGCAGGCCGGGCGCGTCGTCGTCGGTGCCCACCGTCACCGAATCGCGGCGCAGCAGACAGACATTCACCGCGACGCCCTCGACGATCAGCAGCACCAGCACCGAGCACAGCGACACCCACCACGCCGGCCACGCCAGCACGTACCCGATCGCCAGCAGCGCAGCGATCGCGGCCAGCGGTGCCGCGACGTCGAAAGCCAGTACCCGCCAAGCGTTCCTCATCGGATCGACTCCAGCCGCGAGATCATCAGCTTGCCGTCCACGTCGGAGACCCCCAGCCGCAGGTTCCAGTGCACGGTCTGCGGCTTGCCGCCGGCGTTCTCGCTGACCGAGGTGGCCACCACCATGACGGTGTCGGTGCGACGGGCGATCGACGCCGGCAGTGGCTCGGACGGCGCGGGGCCGCCGGGCTGGGCGTCCAGGTCGTGGTGCACCGACTTCGAAGGCGACGGCTTCGACCTCGCCGCGGCTGCGCGACTGCAGCTTCTGCACCACCTGCTGATACGGCTGGATCGACGAGTCGAAGTCGGCGTTGAGTTCGCCGACGGTGCCGTCGTGCAGGCGCTGCAGGCTTTCCTTGATGTTGTCGGTGTTCATGTTGATCAGCACGCCGGTCCAGTCGGCGGCGGCCTGCATGGCCCGGGTCTGGTAGGTGCGCTCGTCGACGTCGTTGCGGTGGCCGGTCCAGATCACCACGCCCAGCGCGATCGCGGCGACGCACAGCACACCCAGCACCGCCGAGGCGATGCCGTAAGGCGAGAAGACCCGGCCATCGGATTCGTCGGGTGTCGACGTGTCATCGGCGCTCGTCGGTCGTCGGGGGCGGTCTGCTCCTCGTCGGGCATGGCCGTGAGCCTAGCCGGGCGACGATGCAGTGGGGGTACCTCAGCCGCGTAGCGGCGAGGGACCCGCAGGGCGATGCGGTGGGACCTCCCAGCCGCGCAGCGGCGAGCGAGCTCGGCCATCAGACCTAGCCGGGCGAGCCCGGCATCAGGTGACCCGTCGGCAGGCCGCGCAACCAACTAGATGGTAAGGATGGTGGCGTGACGGTAGAAGCTATCCGCTCGGGCATCGACCTGAGCTATGTCGACGCTGGTGCCCGCCCTCAAGACGACCTGTTCGGCCATGTCAACGGCCGCTGGCTGGCGGACCACGCCATGCCCGCCGACCGCGCCACCGACGGCGCCTTTCGGTTGCTCGCCGACCGCGCCGAGGAGCAGGTGCGCGACCTCATCACCGAGGCCGCCGCGTCCAAGAGCGCCGAGGGCACCGACCCGCAGCGCATCGGCGACCTGTACGCCAGCTTCATGGACACCGAGACCATCGCGGGCCTCGGCGTCCGCCCGCTGCTCGACGAGCTGGCCGGCGTCGACGCCGCGCTGACGCCGACCGAGCTGGCGGCCGAGCTCGGCGAGCTGCAGCGCACCGGCATCGGTGGTGGCACCGGCCTGTACGTCGACACCGACTCCAAGAACTCCACCCGCTACCTGCTGCACCTGTCGCAGTCGGGACTCGGGCTGCCCGACGAGTCGTACTACCGCGACCCGCAGCACGCCGCGATCCTCGCCGAGTACCCGAAGCACATCGCGCGGATGTTCGCGCTCGTCTACGGCGAGCACGAGGGCGACTGGGATGCGACCGCCGCGCAGATCGTCGCGCTGGAGACCAAGATCGCGGCCGCGCACTGGGACGTGGTGAAGCGCCGCGACGCCGACCTGACCTACAACCTGCGCACCTTCGACGAATTGCGCTCGGAGGCAACCGGTTTCGACTGGGCCGTGTGGCTGCACGCGTTGGGCGTCACCGGTCGAGCAGGCCGCCGAGGTCGTCGTCCGCCAGCCCGACGCGCTGACCGCGTTCGCCGCGCTGTGGGAGAGCGAGGACCTCGAGGACTGGAAGCGCTGGCTGCGCTGGCGCGTGATCAGCGGGCGGGCGTCGATGCTGACCGACGACCTGGTCGACGAGAACTTCGCGTTCTACGGCCGCACGCTGTCGGGCACCGAGCAGTTGCGCGACCGCTGGAAGCGCGGTGTCGCGCTGGTCGAGAGCCTGATGGGCGACGCCGTCGGCCGGCTCTACGTCGAGCGGCACTTCCCGCCGGACGCCAAGGCCCGGATGGACGAGCTTGGTGGCCAACCTGCGCGAGGCCTACCGCGTCAGCATCACCGACCTGGAGTGGATGACGCCGGAGACCCGGCAGCGGGCGCTGGAGAAGCTCGACAAGTTCACCCCGAAGATCGGCTACCCGGCGAAGTGGCGCGACTACTCCGCGCTCGTCATCGCCCGCGACGACCTGTACGGCAACTACCAGCGCGGCTACGCGCTGGAGTACGACCGCGATCTGGCCAAGCTCGGCGGCCCGGTCGACCGCGACGAATGGTTCATGACGCCGCAGACCGTCAACGCGTACTACAACCCCGGCATGAACGAGATCGTCTTCCCGGCAGCGATTCTGCAGCCGCCGTTCTTCGACGCCGAGGCCGACGACGCGGCCAACTACGGCGGCATCGGCGCGGTGATCGGCCACGAGATCGGCCACGGCTTCGACGACCAGGGCGCCAAGTACGACGGCGACGGCAACCTGGTCGACTGGTGGACCGACGACGACCGCGCCGAATTCGGTCTTCGCACAAAGGCTTTGATCGAGCAGTACGAGGTCTTCACGCCCCGCGGGCCTGGACGACGGCCACCACGTCAACGGCGCGTTCACCGTCGGGGAGAACATCGGCGACCTGGGCGGCCTGTCCATCGCGCTGCTGGCCTACCAGCTGTCGCTGCAGCGGCGCGGAGGCGCCGGTGATCGACGGGCTGACCGGCGTGCAGCGGGTGTTCTTCGGCTGGGCTCAGGTGTGGCGCACCAAATCCCGTGACGCGGAGGCGATTCGGCGACTGGCCATCGACCCGCACTCGCCGCCGGAGTTCCGCTGCAACGGCGTCATCCGCAACATCGACGTCTTCTACGACGCCTTCGAGGTCACCGAGGACGACGAGCTGTACCTGGATCCGCAACGGCGAGTCAGGATCTGGAACTAGGTTTCACACCGACTGTGCGGCTTATGAACGAATTTCAGACTCGTAAGGCAGATAACCTGCACAGTCGGCGCATTCTCACGGCAAGGTGCTTGGTGCCTTACAGCTGCCAGTCGTTGGAGCCGTCGTTCTTGCTGTAGGTCCCGACGGAGTTCTTCACGACGATGGGGTCACCGCTGCCGAAGTTGGCGAAGAACCACTTCGCGTTCGTCGGGCTGATGTTGATGCAGCCGTGGCTGACGTCGCGCTTGCCCTGGTCGGACACCGACCACGGCGCGCTGTGCACGAAGTCGCCGCTGTTGTCGAACTGCACGGCGTCCTCGACGTTCACCTTGTAGCCGTAGGTCGAGTTGACCGGCACGCCGTAGGTGGATGAATCCATCACGACCTTGGCCTTCTTGTCGAGCACGTAGTAGGTGCCGTTCGGCGTCTGGTGACCGCCCGCGGCCATGCCCATCGACATCGGGAAGGTCTGCTCCACCGCGCCGTTGCGGGTGACGATCAGCTGGTGGGTCGCGTCGTCGGCGGTGGCCATCAGCGAGTCACCGGTGACGAAGTTGTCCTGGGTGCCGGCCGCGTCGACGTGCACGGCGGTGTGCGCGGGCCAGAAGCTGAGCGGACGCCAGCGCACCTGGCTGGAGGTCAGCCAGTAGAACTTGCCGGGCACCGCGGGAGTCGACGACACGTGGATCGCCTGCTCGGCCATGTGCTGGTCGGCGATCGGGCGGGCGAAGTTGATGATGATCGGCTCGCCCACCCCGACGGTCGATCCGTTGACCGGGTTGAAGGTCGGCGGCACGAACGGCGGCGGGCCGGTGAACGGCTCCGGGTTCTGGCCCGCGCACGCGGCCGTGCATGTCGGGACGGTGGCCGGCGCGGCGGCGGCGGGAGACCCCGGTGCCGCGGCGGCCGGCGCCGCCGGCGGCACTGCGGCAGGGTCACCCGGCACAGGCGCCGGCGGCGGCACGAGCGGGCGGCGGGGCCGCCAACGGGTCGGCGGGCGGGGGCGGCGGCGCCGGGTCGCCGGGTGGCGGCGGGGCCGGGGCGTCCACTCCGGGTACGGGCGGCGGCGGCTCCGGGTCGGCGAGCGCCACGCCGCTTCCCAACATGAGCGCAGCGGTCACTCCCACTGCGCTGAGCGCAGCGGCCAGAGGACCCGTGGTCCATCGCGACATTTGATATCCCTCCAAGTCACGGTCTGACGCCAGTATGCCGTAGCGAAGCGCCCGACTATTAATCCAGCGATCGCCGACGGGCGCGAAAACACGCGTCAAACACAGCCTGCTGAACTGCGGGTTTACCTTTACGGCCGATCGTCGCTGGGGACGTCGAAGAGCTGCCGCTCATAGGTCATTCCGGCCGCTCCGACGCCGATCAGAGTCGCCGACGCGGCAAACATCGCCAGGACACCGTGCTCGTAAAACAAGCCGCCGGCGAAAGACCCGGCCATGATGCCCACCTGGAAAGCAGCCATGTACAGGCCCGACGCGCCGTCGGGATCATTCGGCGCCGGCGCGCATCGCCGCAGATTGCAGCATCGGCGACACCGCGTTCGCGAAGGCACCCCACAAAGCGATGGCAACGACCCCGACCAGGGCGGTCGGCACCGCCGGCAAGCCGGTGGAAGGTCAACGTGGTCAATACCAGCAGGGTTACGTACAGGCCGACCATGCAACTGATCGCCGCGACCCTTGGATGGTGATCCAGCGGCCGGGCCACCAGCGGCATCGCCAGCAGCCCCGCGATGCCGTAGATGGACAACAACCAGGCGATATCCGGGCCGCGAATGCCCACGACGTCGCGGATGATCACCGCGATGAACGTGAACGAGATGTAGTGCCCGGTGACCGCGATCATCGTGAGCAAGCTGACGACCATCAGCCTGCGGTTGCGGTAATGCCTGGCGGCCCGCCCGGCCCGGGCGCGCTGATCGTCGCTCAGCGACAGCGCCGGCAGCGCAGCGGCGGCCGCGATGGTAACGACTGCGGCGATGGCCGCTACAGCGCTTACGGCGATCCGCCAGCCCCACGCCAGGCTCATCGCCGCGGTGGCCGGGCTGCCGACCACCACCGCCAGGCTGATGCCGACGTAGATCGACGTCGTAGCGCGCCCGGAGTGGCTGGCCGGGACCAACCGGGTGGCGATCGGCGCGATGACCGAGAGCATCAGGCCGTGGGTGACGGCCGAGAGCGCCCGACCGCCGGCCAGCACCACGAAGTTGGGCGCCAGCGCGGAGATGAGCTGAGACACGGTCAGGCAGGACAGCGACAGCAGCAGCGCGCGGCGGCGGGGCCAGTGCGCGGTCCAGCGGACCAGCGGAATCGTGGTGACCGCCGCGACGAGGGCATACCAGGCGAGCAGCGTGCCGACCATCGGGACGCTGACGTGGAGATCGCGCGCGATTGCGGGCAACGCGCCGACCGGCAGCAGCTCAGCGGTGACGTAGGTGAAGGCCGCAGCGGCAAGCACCGCCAACTGAAGGGCGATTCGGGGAGTCCAGGGCCCGCTCGTAGCGGTTCGCCCTTCGGCGGTTTGGGCTGGCCCCACGGGTATTACTCAACCACGTGGGGCAAGCATCCGGTTAACGAGTCAGGACCGGACGAGTCGCGCAATGGCCGCCGAGGCCTCGGCAAGCTTCTGCTCGGCCTCGGTGCCGCCCTGGGCGACCGCATGGGTGACGCAATGTCCGAGGTGTTCGTCGAGCAGATTCAGCGCCACCGACTGCAACGCGTTGTTGGCCGCACTGATTTGGGTGAGGACGTCGATGCAGTACTTATCGTCTTCGATCATCTTGGCGATGCCACGCACCTGGCCCTCGATACGCCGTAACCGCTTGGCGTAGTTGTCTTTCTGCGACGAGTATCCGTGTGTGGGTGCCATCTGCCCCTCCAACATTCTGGTCATAAAGATCGAACTCGGGCCATCGGGACGGCGCCGGTGTTGTCACCATTGTCAACGATCGGCCCGGGTCCGCGCCACGCCACCCTGGTGAAGCAGCGTTTCGAGCCAACGGCGGCTATACCCCATGGGGGTATTTTAATGATTTTGGCCGACCTGCTGCCACAGGCAATACTTGAGCTGTGTCCACATACAAGGCCGATGACAGCACTTCTATCGACATCAAGCCCCGCAGCCGCGAGGTCACCGACGGCCTGGAAAAGGCCGCGTCGCGCGGGATGCTGCGGGCGGTGGGCATGGACGACGAGGACTTCGCCAAGCCGCAGATCGGGGTGGCGTCGTCGTGGAACGAGATCACGCCTTGCAACCTGTCGCTGGACCGGCTGGCCAAGTCCGTCAAGGAGGGCGTGTTCGCCGCCGGCGGCTATCCCGCTCGAGTTCGGCACGATCTCGGTGTCCGACGGCATCTCGATGGGCCACGAGGGCATGCACTTCTCGCTGGTGTCCCGCGAGGTGATCGCCGACAGCGTGGAGGTCGTGATGCAGGCCGAGCGGCTGGACGGCTCGGTGCTGCTGGCCGGCTGCGACAAGTCGCTGCCCGGAATGCTGATGGCCGCCGCGCGATTGGATCTGGCGTCGGTGTTCCTCTACGCGGGCTCGATCCTGCCCGGTCGCGCCAAGCTCTCTGACGGCACCGAGCGCGACGTCACGATCATCGATGCGTTCGAAGCGGTCGGCGCCTGCGCCCGCGGGCTGATGTCCCGCGAAGACGTCGACACGATCGAGCGGGCCATCTGTCCCGGCGAAGGTGCGTGCGGCGGCATGTTCACCGCCAACACCATGGCCAGCGCCGCCGAGGCCCTGGGTATGTCGCTGCCGGGCAGCGCCGCTCCCCCGGCCACCGACCGCCGGCGCGACGGATATGCCCGCCGCAGCGGTGAAGCGGTTATCGACCTGTTGCGCCGCGGCATCACCGCCCGCGACATCCTGACCAAGGAAGCCTTCGAGAACGCGATTGCGGTGGTGATGGCGTTCGGCGGCTCGACCAACGCGGTGCTGCACCTGCTGGCCATCGCGCATGAGGCCGACGTGAAGCTGTCCCTGGCCGACTTCAGCCGCATCGGCGCCAAGGTGCCGCACCTGGCCGACGTCAAACCGTTCGGCAAGCACGTGATGTTCGACGTCGACCGCATCGGCGGCGTGCCCGGTGGTGATGAAAGCTCTGCTGGATGCCGGTCTGCTGCACGGCGATTGCCTGACCGTGACCGGGAAGACGATGGCCGAGAACCTCGCGCACATCGCCCCGCCCGACCCGGACGGCAAGGTGTTGCGGGCGCTGGACAACCCGATCCACCCCACCGGCGGGATCACCATCCTGCACGGCTCGCTGGCACCCGAGGGCGCGGTGGTCAAGTCGGCCGGCTTCGACTCCGACGTGTTCGAAGGCACCGCAAGGGTTTTCGAACGTGAGCGAGCCGCGCTGGACGCCCTTGAGGACGGCACCATCACCCACGGCGACGCGGTGGTGATCCGCTACGAGGGCCCCAAGGGTGGCCCCGGCATGCGGGAGATGCTCGCCATCACCGGCGCGATCAAGGGCGCCGGCCTGGGCAAGGACGTGCTGCTGTTGACCGACGGCCGGTTCTCCGGCGGCACCACCGGCCTGTGCGTCGGGCACGTCGCGCCCGAGGCGGTCGACGGCGGTCCGATCGCCTTCCTGCGCGACGGCGACCGGATCCGGCTCGACGTCGCCAGCGGCACCCTGGACGTGCTGGTCGATGCGTGACGAATTCGCCGCCCGCCGTGAGGGTTTCACCCCGCTGCCGCCGCGCTACACCTCGGGCGTACTGGCCAAGTACGTCAAGCTGGTCGGGTCGGCGGCCAACGGAGCGATCTGCAGCTAGCCGCTACTTCACCAGCGCGAACGCCAGGCCGTCCCAGTGCTTGGCACCGACCACCTGCAGCACCGCGGTGTCGAGTTGCGGGTGCTCACCCATCAACTCGAGGACCTTGCGGCTCCCCTGGGTCACGGGGTCGTCACCGGGCGACAGGATCGCGCCGTCGCGAACCACGTTGTCCACCACGATCACTGAGCCGGGATGGGTCAGTTTGACCGCCCATTCCAGGTAGCCGGGGTTGTTCTCCTTGTCGGCATCGATGAACACCAGATCGAACGGGACCGGTCAGGTTGGGCAAATTGTCCAGGGCCGCGCCGACAAGAATCTCGACCCGGTCGCCGACGCCGGCACGGTCGATGTTGGCGCGGGCGACCTCGGCATGCTTGGGCTCGTACTCCAATGTGGTGACCCGACCGTCCGGGCCGGCGCCGCGGGCCAGCCAGATCGTGCTGAAGCCGCCCAGCGTGCCGATCTCCAAGATGCGACGAGATCCTGTCGCGGCGGCCAGCAGGCTCAGGAACTTGCCCTGCTGGGGCGACACGGCGATCTTCGGCAACCCGGCAGCGTCGCTGGCCTCGAGGGCAGCAGATCAGCACAGGGTCGTCGTCGAGCACGGTGGCATCCAGGAATTCGTCAACGTCGGCGGGGGTGGGGTTTTGGCTCATGCGTCAACGCTAGCCCGGTGGCTTGACCGCACGCCACCGCATTAACGGTCCTTGCCGGATACCCCCCAGGGGTATAGATTGGCTCCACCAGGTCGCTACGTCGAGAGGCAGAGAAGATGTCCAACGAAGCAGGAACGTTATTGAGCTGTGGTCACGACGGCTGCGGTTGTCGGGTCCGTATCGAGGTCGCATGCCACTGCTCCGGCGATCACGCCTACATCTGCAAGTGCGGCGACGAAATGGTCGAAGTCGCCAGCTAAATCACCTAACGCACACCCTCTTTCGCGAAAACCACCCGCAGTACGTGCCCGACTTCGGGCCCCATGACCATTTCGGCCAGGGCGCACAGCGTCGTGACGTACTGCGAACCGTGCGGTGGTTGCACATCGCAGAGGTGATGCGCGATCTCGTGCAGCACGACCAGTTCACGCATCGCCCAGTCGGCGTGGCCCGAGTCGGGCACCGCGATAACGCCTGTGCCGTCGCGGTTTTCGTAATGCGCCGCGGTCGCGGCCCGTCGGGCCCGCACTCGCAGCGGCGCCACGGCGGGCCATTCCCGTCGCACCGCCGGCAGCGCCAGCACGTCGTCGACGTAGCGCTGCACCGCATCCAGCGACCCGAACCGCGCCTCGGGCGGCAGCGTCAATTGCGCGCCGAAGAATTCCACGCTGCCCGAGCCGTGCTCGGCGGCACGGTCGAACAACGTCCGAACGAATTCCTCGGCGGCGTAGACCTTGGAGCGCTGGGAGTCCCGCGCTCGCCGCATTCACCGTTCCAGCGCGGCCGCGCTCCGGACAACTCGGGGCCGCTCCCCAGTCGCGCCCGCTTACCGGCCCGGTCACCCGCCCGTCGCGCCGCCGACGAATACCCCGCCGTCGCCCGGCTGGCCTGCCAGGTGCCGCGCGCCTTCGAGGCGGTGCGGTAATAGTCGCGCAGTTCTAATTCCTTGTCCCGCAGCGCAACCGCGGTACCAGGCGGGCGGCGACGGTCCTTCTTCGCTTCGCGCTGCGTCTGCTCGCGAGCCTCGCTCAGCCGCTGACCCACCCGCGCGCCGAATGCCAGCTGGAAGTTCAGCCGGGCGGTGATCGTCGGCGTGGGCCGGTGCTCGCCGGACGAGATGTAGGCGTCCGACGCCGCACCATCTGCACGACCAGGCTGGCGTACAGCGCGTGGGTGGCGTCGATGTCTTCGGCGAACCCGTAGGCGTAGACGAACGTCGAGTTGGACGCGATGTCGCAGCGCACGTCGTTGGCACCGGCGATCACCACGAACAGCTGGACGTAGGTCCGCAGCCCGCGCGCGCCGGCGTTGCCGATGGTGATCGTGCGCTGCACCGGCGTCTGCGCCGGGCGTGCGCTTGTCGGCATGCGACCGGGCGACGGCCAGGTCGATGGACGTCGCCGTGGCCAGCCGCTGCGCGGCCGACATGAACGCCTCGGCCTCGTGCGCGTTGTCGGTGCCTTCGGCCTGACGCAGCAGTGCGGCGATGCGCGCCAGCATCTTGTCGTCACTCACGACACCAACCTAAAGGAACCGAAAGAGTTTCCGGCTCCGCCATTCACAGTCGCGCGTTGATCCACGACACGACGTCGTCGAGCACCTGCTCTTGCTCCGGCTCGTTGAACACCTCGTGGATAGAGGCCGGGATAAACCTTCAGCTCGACGTCGGTACTGCCCACCGCAGTCGACCAGTTGCCGGCTGCCCTCGACGGGGATCAGCCGGTCGTCCGAGCCGTGCACCACCAGCAGCGGCGCGGTCAACGACGGCGCCCGCTGCGGCATCGTCTCGCCGACCAGCATCAGCGCGCGGGCGATACCGGCAGGGACCTTGCCGTGATGTACCAGCGGGTCGGTGTTGTAGGCGTCGACCACCGCCGGGTCGCGGGATACCGCGCCGGCGTCCAGTTGCTGCAGCGGCAGGCCGGGCGCGATCGCGCCGATCGTCTTGGCGACCGGGCCAGCAGCGGCGACACGGCGGTCTGGGCCGCCACCGCCGGCCCGGACAGCACCATCAGGTCGTAGTTGTCGGGATGCTCGACGCCGTAGGCGAACACGATCCCGCCGCCCATGCTGTGGCCGAGCACGACGCGCTTGAGCACCGGGGTGTTCTTTGGCGGCGATGCCGACCAGGGTGTCGAAGTCGCCGGTGTACTCGGAGATGTCTTTGACCAGCACCCGCTTGCCGCCCGAGCGGCCATGCCCGCGGTGGTCGAGCGCGTAGGTCACCAGTCCGTCCCCGCCGAACCGCTGCGGCGACATGGTCGTAGCGGCGGGCGTGTTCGCCGAACCCATGCGAAAGGATCACCACTGCCGCGCGGCGTCAGTATCGGGGGTCCATACGTCGTAGACAATGCGCACATCGCCGACGCCGTCGAAGGTGTGTTCGGTACGGGTGATTGTCATCAGGGGCAGCGTAGACCCACCGTCACAGGCAGTACGTAAGCTCGGTCCGGTGAGCGTGCTCGCCCGTGAATTTGCCGATGACGGCCAGACGGATTTCACCGCCACCGCCGAGCCCTACCGGCGTGAACTGCTCGCGCATTGCTATCGAATGACCGGGTCACTGCACGACGCCGAGGACCTGGTTCAGGAGACGCTGCTGCGCGCCTGGAAGGCCTACGACCGCTTCGAGGGCAAGATCCTCGGTGCGCACCTGGTTGCATCGGATCGCGACCAATACCTGCCTGACCGCGTTGGAGAATCGCCAGCGCCGGCCGCTGCCGACGGGATTAGGTGCGCCGAGTTCCGACCCGACCGTGGAGTTGATCGAGGGCGCCGAGGTGCCGTGGCTCGAGCCGTTGCCGGATCCGGCTGACCCTTCGACGATCGTGGGGACGCGCGAATCGGTGCGGTTGGCGTTCGTGGCGGCCCTGCAGCACCTGTCAGCCCGGCAGCGGGCGGTACTACTGCTGCGTGACGTGCTGCAGTGGAAGGCCGCCGAGGTGGCCGATGCGATCGGCGCCACCACGGCCGCGGTCAACAGCCTGCTGCAGCGTGCCCGTTCCCAACTCGAGGCGGTCGGGCCCAGCGCCGACGACCGGCTGGCCGCGCCCGATACGGCGGATGCTCGCGAGCAGTTGCGGCGTTACATCGCCGCGTTCGAGGCCTACGACATCGAGCGGCTGGCCGACATCTTCACCAGCGAGGCGATCTGGGAGATGCCACCGTTCGTCGGCTGGTACCAGGGACCGCAGGCCATCATCACGCTGATTCATCAACAGTGCCCGGCGGAGTTACCCGGCGACATGCGACTGCTCCCGTTGACCGCCAATGGCCAACCGGCCGCGGCGATGTACATGCGCGCCGGTGACGCCCATGTGCCGTTTCAGCTGCACGTTCTCGACGTGACGGCCGCCGGGGTGACTCGGGTGGTGGCCTTCCTCGACACCGCGCTGTTCGCGAAATTCGGCCTGCCCGAACGGCTTTAATACTGCCGCCCCGTCGAACGTGAAGTTGCTTTCACGCTGGCGGCCGAGCGTGAGGGTGTCTTCACGTTCGGCCCCGAAACAAGAACAGCCGGGAGTCCGGTGCCGGCCCCTCCACGGCGCCGACCAGCCCGACGCCGGTGACCAGCGGCAGGTCCAGTGCCGACAGCAGGCCCGGCTGGGCCTGGCAGACCGCCGGAATCACGTTGACCATCCGCGACGCGCCGGCCATCCGTGCGCCGAGGTCATGGTCATGGTCATCCGCCATCTCGAACTCACACCGGATTGCCGGTGAGCCCTCGATCTCGATGCGATAGAGGCCACGGCCAGACGCCGCCCCGTATCCGAGGTCGCGCGGCGGGATCGAGATATGCGGCTGGGGCCAGTCCGGCGCCAGGTCGTCGCGCATCCGGGTGACGTGATCGATGACGAAAGTTGGCTTGCCGTCGACATATCCGGTGAGGGTGGAGCGCATCGCCCCGACCGTGCCCGCTTCGATGTGCCCGGTTGGCGTGTCGAACGATTCCTCGGCGACCACCCGTTCGACGTTCTCCTCCAGGTTGTCGATCTTGACTCCCAAGCCCGCCGCAAGCTGATGCACCACCGGCCCCCACCCGAAGGTGAACATGCCGGGCGCCGCGGCGAACGCCACAAACTCCGGCGGCTTACCGAATCCCAGGATCTCGTAGACCGCGTCTTTGTCCGGATAGGTCGCATAGTTGAACATCTCGGTAATCCGGACCGACTCGATCACCCGCGACACACCGGTCAGCACCAGTGGCAGAACGTCATTGGCAAACCCGGAGTCGATGCCGGTGGTGAAGAACGACGCACCGCCGGCCGCCGCGGCCTCACGCAGCGGCGCGGTGAACCCCGGGTCGACGCCGTCGGGGTACACCAGTGGCACCACTGAGCACGACACTATGTTCTTGCCGGCCCGCAGGATCGACACCATGTCGTCGATCGCCTCGCCAGGACGCAGGTTGGCGGCCGCCGCGTAGACGACCGCATCGGCGTCGCCGGACAGTAGGGCCGCGGGATCCTGCGTCGCGGTGACGCCCGTGGGCGCGGCCCCGCACAGATCCCCCGCATCGCGGCCGGCCTTGGCGTCGCTGTGCACGACGAGGTCGACGAGCTGCAACTGCGGATGGTCGATCACCCCACGCAGGGCGATCAGTCCCATCGAGCCGGGACCCCAAACGGCGACTTTGTACACGGCCTTCTCCTAATATTAGGAACCTATAAACCATATTTCGGACGGATGGTAAGAAGGTCACGATGGAAACGTCAACAGTGCCACCCATCGCGGCCGAGCCGGCCAAGTCCCCGCCCACCGGCCGTGTGATGGATGTGCTTGCCGCACTAGCGGATTCACCGAACGGCCGGACATCGACCGAGCTGGCCAAGCGGTGCGACATCAGCACGTCGACGTGCGCCCTGGTGCTGGCCGAACTCGAGGGACGCAGCTGGGTGACCCGTCGCGACGACCGCCGCTACATGCTGGGCAGCGGGCTGTTCGGGCTGGTGCATGGCCTGCGCGTACAGTTCCCGCTGCTGGATCGCGGCCGCGAGACGCTCGGCTTCCTACACAACACGCTCGGGGCGGGTTGTTCGATGTCCAAGATCGGCCAGACGCACCTGACCACTGTCGACGCCGTCGGCCACGGCACCGATGGTGAACACGCCGTCGGGCAGCGCTTTCCGATCGGACCACCGTTCGGCCTGGTGGCGATGGCCTGGCGCGGCGAGGAGACGATCGACGGATGGCTGCGTCAGGTGACACCACGACTCAGCGACGCCGACATCGTCGGCCATCGGCAGGTGCTCGCCGAGATTCGGGGCCGCGGCTACGGCGCCTGGCGGTTCGACGCGGCCCACAATTCGTTGCACGACCGGCTGGCCACGGTGCTGGCGTCGCTGGAGCCGACCGCACAGGTGACCCGCGAGCTCAATATGCTGATGACCATTGTGACCCTGCAATCGGTAACTGGATCACTCGAAAAGGAGTTGGCATCAACCGAATTCGTGGTGCTGCCGATCTTCGGGCGAGACAGCCAGCCGGAGTACCAGATCGAGATCCACCTGGGCGGCCGCAGCGAACTGGCACTGCCCGATCTCGATGCCGCTCTGCTGCACGCCCAGGCGCTGCTACGGCCCGGAGTAGCGTGACACCGTGCCCGCCACCGTCCAGATCCGGCGCGCCGCCGACCGGGCGGTGACCACGACGTCGTGGCTGAACTCGCGGCATTCGTTTTCGTTCGGCGATCACTACGACCCGGGTAACACCCACCACGGTGTGCTGCTGGTCAGCAACGACGACATCGTGGCGCCCGGCGCAGGTTTCGACACCCACCCGCATCGCGACATGGAGATCGTGACCTGGGTGCTGGATGGTTCACTGGCGCACCGCGACTCGGCGGGCAATGCGGGCGTGATCTATCCCGGCCTGGCCCAACGGATGTCGGCCGGCTCCGGAATCACGCACTCCGAAAAGAACGCCTCGAACACCGATCCAGTTCGCTTCGTGCAGATGTGGGTGCAACCCGACGTGGCGGGAATCGATCCCGGCTACCAGCAGCAGGCCATCACCGACGACGAGTTGAACGGGCGAGTAGTGACGATCGCCTCGGGTATTCCGGGGCACGACGCCGCGATCAGCATTCACAACCGTTCGGCCGCGCTGCACGTCGCGCGGCTGCAGGCCGGCGACGGTCTGATGCTGCCTGCTGCGCCCTATTTGCACCTGTTCGTCGCCCGCGGGCAGGTGCAGATAGGGCAGGCCGAGCTGAGCGAAGGCGACGCGGTTCGTTTCACCGCATCGAGCGGCGTGCACGTCGCCGGCCGGAAGCCCGCCGAATTGCTCGTCTGGGAGATGCACGCAGCTCTCGGCGACTAGGGTGGGCGCGGACGAACAGGAGCCGATGTGTCTGAACCGCAAGCCCGTTACGCATCATCTGATGTCACTTACGGCGATGACAACTCCGCCCTCTACCACCCGTCGAAGCCGAGATCGACTCGTACAGTGCGATTTTGGGCTCTTCCGATCCTCGCCACACTAGCGTTGCTTTCGGCGCTATCCGCCTTCTACCTCGGCGGAATCCTGCAGCCGATGACCAACTTGCGTCATTTCCCGGTCGCGATCACCAACGAAGATGCCGGGCCGACGGGCGCGCAGGTGGTCAAGGGGATGCTGGCCGGGTTCGACCACGATGCCTACGACGTTCGGGTCCTCGATCCCGAGCAAGCCAAGAAACAGTTGGACACCGCGCAGATCTATGGTGTGGCCGTCATACCGCCGAACTTCTCGTCCAAGTTGCAGGCCTACGCGAAAAGCGCGCTGACTCCCGGACGGGTCGAACGGGCGGTTATCGTCGTCTCGACGAATCCGCGCGCGGGAACCCTGGGTGCCAGCATCGCGGGCCAGACCTTACAGCGCGAGGTCGCCCTGATCGATCAGCGCGTCGGCCAACGGCTTTCACAAGAAGTCGCGGCAGCAAACCGGTAAAAAGCCGGAACCCGGTGCCGTGGCGCTGATGCTGGCCAACCCTGTCGAAGTCAAGTCGACGGTGCACAACGCTCTGCCGGACGGTACCGGAAATGGGATGTCCGCCTTCTATTATTCGCTGTTGTTGCTGCTGGCCGGCTTCATCGGGAGCATCGTCGTCAGCATGTTGGTGAATTCCATGCTCGGCATTGCGCCCATTGAATTCCGCCCGCTCCAACGGTCTGCCGAGAATGTTTCGCGTTTTCGCACCCTGTTGATCACTTGGGCGATGATGTCCGTCGTAGCGGCGCTGACGTCGGCCGCGTACGCGCTGATCGCCGCCAATTTGGGGATGCCTATCCAAAACAGTCTGGCGCTTTGGCTTTTCGGCGCATTTGCGATCCTGGCGGTAGGCGTCGCGTCGACGTCACTGATTGCGGCCATGGGCACGATCGGGCTCGTGGTCGGCTTGTTCGTGTTTGTCATCCTCGGCATTCCGACGGCCGGTGACGCGGTGCCGCTGCAAGCCACCCCGGCGTGGTTCGAATGGCTGGCGAGATTCGAACCGCTGCACCAAGTGTCCATCGGCACACGGTCTTTGCTGTACCTCGGCGGCCGCGCCGACGCGGGCCTGTCGCAATCGCTGGAGTGGTCCGCCGCCGGCCTGGTGATCGGTGTGCTGTTCGGCGTCGTCGTCACCCGCCTCTACGACCGACGCGGCCGTCTTCCAGCGGTTCCGACCGCCGAGGCCCCCGCCGGCCCGGCGGACACCGATGCCGCGGTTCCGTTCCCGGAGCAGTAAACATCCAGCGGCCGAACGTCATTGGACTGCCGCTGATCCGTCACTCCGCTGTTATCCACGTTGCTGTGTAATACCTGAGGTTAGTGCTGTGCTCATTGCAATGACATGTGCGCCGAAGGGGCAACCGTGCCATCTCTCGCTGCCGCCTTCCGGCGTATCGCAGCCTGCTGCGCCAGCGGCACGCTGTGCCTGACGCTGGCGACCAGCACGGGCCAGCCGGTCGCACGCGCCGAAGCCCGCGAACTCCTGGCCAGCGCCATCGCCAGCACCCAGGGCTCGTACCTGGTCTACAACTTCGGTGGCGGCCATCCGGCGCCGATGCTCAATGCCGCCGGCAACTGGTACGACGGGGGCGGTGGCGGCCACCTGATGATCATCAAGGCGGCGTCGCAACGACTTGAACCACACCTGCTGGTGGACAGCCATCAGGGTTATCAATCGCGCTGTGAACGCAATCCGCGCGCGCGTACCAGCGACGGCCTGATGCAGGCCTCGGAAACCTATACGGCAGTGCAGGCATGGCAGGCGCTGGGCCAGCCGACGATCGCGATCAACGCGAACTTCTTCGACATTCGCGGCCAGAAGGGCGGCTCGTGGCGCTCGACGGGATGCAGTTCGCCGCTGGGTACCTACGTCGACAACACCCGTGGGCAGGGCCGCGCCAATCAGGCGGTCACCGGCACCATCCCCTACGCCGGCAAGCAGGGCCTGTCGGGCGGCAACGAAAACTGGAGCGCGCTCGCGACCATGGTCCTGCCGAAGCGCGGCGCGCCATCGGTCTTGTGGCCGAGAGGCGGACGCGACGGGCACGACTACGACGCCGCCACCTCGGTCATCACCGGATTGGTCGATCGCGGTGAGCAATTCGTCGCGGTGAGCGGCCTGGGGCTGCTCGCCCCCGGCAATACCGGCCAGCTCAACGACGGTGGCCCCAGCGCCGCCCGCACCGCGCTGGCGTACTCCAAGCCGCGCGACGAAATGTACGTGTTCCAGGGCGGCAGCTACACGCCGGACAACATTCAGGACCTCTTCCGCGGGCTCGGCAGCGACAGCGCCGTGCTGCTGGACGGCGGCACCTCATCGGCAATTGTGCTGCGCCGCGACACCGGTGGCATGTGGGCCGGCGCCGGTGTGCCCAAAGGCAATTGCGACAACTACGAGGTGCTGTGCGACGCGCACGAGCGCTCGCTGCCAGGCTGGCTGGCGTTCAACTAGAACTTGGGCGTGAGGTCGAGCGAGGTGATCGTGGTCATCTTGGTGACCAGCCAGCGCGCGTGATCCCGTTGCAGCACAAGCCGATAGGACAGGTATTTCAGCGCCGGCACGTCCTTGGTGTTCGGACTTGTCGACGCCGTGTTCGTGTAGACGATCGCGCTCGCATCCGTGCCATTGAGCGATTCCACGGCCGCGCCGACCACCTGGGTGGTGTTGGTGATCTTCGCCTGCTTGTTGGGTGCGATGAGCGCGTCGAGGTACTTGCGGTAGGCGGCTTGGAAGTCACCGCTGAGATACTGCGACGCCCGATCGGCCAGCTTGTCGATGTTCTCCGGGTTGTAGCTCCACAGTGTCGTGATCGCGTTGGCGGCGGTGCGCGCGACGTTCAGCTTGGTGGCCACGGTTGCCCGATCGGTCAGGTACGGCTGCATCATCGCCCCGGCGAAAGCCCCGGCGCCGACGAACAGCACCGCCGCCACTGCCGCCGCGACGATCGACCACTTGCTGGCCGGTCGTCTCTCACGGAAGCGAACGACGCCCTCGTCGGTCGCTTCCTCGGCGTCTTCGGTTGGCTCGTCGGCGTCTTCGGTTGGCTCGTCGGCGTTTTCGCCGTCCGATTCACCCGTTTCGTCGAGGCTCGCCTCGTCGACGGGCGCAGCCTCGGTCTCAACGGCGGCGGTCACGACGGCCGATTCCTCGGTCAGATCACCTGTTGCAGGCTGCTGATCTTCCACTGCTTACCTTCCCGCTGGGCAACAACCACCCAACGATTTGTGTTCTCGACTTTTTGTTTTTCGTCGGCAGATTTCATCGTAACGTCGGTCGCCACCATCACACTGGCACTGCCATCGTCGTTCCAGCGCTCGACGCCGGCCGCCAGTGTGGCGCCCTTCGTCGGCTCCGCCTGAGCGATCTGGACGAGGATCTCGTTGTGCTTGTCGTGATACTGCTTGGCGAAATCGCCTGTCGCATTGGCCATTATCCGGTCGTAGTAGGCATTGGCATGGAACGGGTCCAGCGTGGTGAACCCGGTCATGAAGGCCTTCACGTACCCAAGCACATCGACGTCCTGCATGGCATCCCGGTGATGCGACCGCTGATCGACCAGGACGAGCGACGACGCCGCAATGGCACCCACGGTGAGCACCGTAGCGCCGCCTACCGCAGCGGGCATGGCCCAGGTCTGCGACGGTTTCCACCACTGCGCCGACAACGTCGGTCGCCACGGCAGCCTCGACCACAGGGTCGGCTTCGGCACCTTCAGCAGCGGCTCTTCCCCGGGCTGAATCCGTCTGCGGGGACTCACTTTTGGCCCTTCGGCGGAGCCGGGGACGGAGCCGGCCCTTTGGGCGGAGTCGGCGCCTTCGCCGGCGGCGGCTTGGGCTTCGTCACAACCTCCAGGTTGTCGACCAGCCAGTGGCCGTCCGTGCCCTTGACGAGCGAAACCCGAACTGTCGCGGTGATGAAACGTTCTTCGTCGCCGCCACCACGGTGACCCTGCATGAACAGCAGCATCGTTGCGCTGTTTCGAGCGGCCGACAGCACCGTGCTGTCGGTGACCCAGTATTCGTTGATCGCCGGGTGACCCTTTTGCACCGACTCCTGCTGCTTGACCAACTCGGGTCGATACTTGTCGGTGGTCAGCGAGCGGGCCCGATTGAAGTCCTGTTGTAGCGACTTCGGGTCGTAGGTGAGCATTTGGGCGACGATCTTGGGTCCCTGCGCGTTGACCTCGCTGCGTGTCTGGTCGGCCGCACGATCGGGCAGATAGATCGCGAAGATGCTGACCGCGGCGCCGGCGACGCACAGCAGCACCGCCACCCCGGCGGCGATCGCCGCGTGCCGCCGGATGTCCGCGGGTCGCCGATCGTCTGCCACGGAATGCACTTCGGTGCGTAGCAGCAGGTCGGCGAAGGTGCGTCGGCGCGAATCCCACAGCGGCCACAGCCATCCGACGAAGACCGAGAGCGTGTCCAGCAGGTGCGCCAACTCCCGCAGCATCAGCCGTCCGAGACCGACAGCAGAACCGTCCTGCTGCACCACCTCGATGCCGAGTAGCGCGCGGCCAAGGCTCCAGCCGACGATGGCAGGCAGTATCGCCCGGTTGGCCATCGTCACCAGAGCCGCGCCGACAAGGACCGAGAGCGACGCCCACCACCACAGGCCTTGCGGCGGCACCGTCAACCAGACCAGCGCCATCGTCACCACCACGGCGACACCGGGCAGTAGGTCCACCGCCAGGGCAGCAGCGCGAATGCGCCAGGGCGCCAACGTGTTCGGCGTTGGATCGTCAACTGCCGGTGCGGCTGGGGTATCTGTGGCCTCTTCGACCAGCACCGTCACCTCGCCACCTGGTCGAGCTTGGAAATTCGGTACTTACCCTCGTCGAGCACCATCGTCACCCGCAAGCGGTAACCGGCTTCCTGGTTCTGCGTCTCGGCGTTGGAGACCTTCACCCGCAGCGGCACCAGAATCTCGACGGAGCCGTCCGGGTTGTTGCGTTCGACCGCCGCGCGCAGATCGGAGACCTGGACGTGGGCATCCGCGGCTTGATAGGCCTCCACGAGCAGTCCGCTGTACAGGATCGCCTGCGATCGGAAGGCTCCGGCGCCACACTCGACGATCTTCTGCGCGCTGGAGGCCATCGCCCCGATGTCAGGCGCCTGGGTGGCCGCGACGCAGTCCTTGGCGGCTTCCACGGCGGCGGCGTCCCGGCGCGCGGTGGCCTGGCTGTCATGGTGCGAGCGCAGTGCAATGAAGTAGCCGCCGGCCGCGATGCCGCCGGCGAGCAGCACAAGCGCGGCCGCGATGCCGATGAACCAGCTGCGGCCAAGACGCGAGGCGCCGCGCGGGTCGGGCTCACCGGCCTCGCCTTCTGGGACCTCGACTAAGGTTCTCGGCGTCTGACTCGAAGATCTCGTGGTCGGCCGCGTCGTCGGATTCCAGCGAATCGTCGGCAGTCTCCTCAGCGGTGGGATCGTCGGCTACCGCAACCGCCGTGTCGGCCTGGTCGGATCCGCCCTCGGCAGTGCTGGTCGGGTCGGCTTCGACCTCAGATTCTGCCGAATCTTCGGCCGTCACCTCCGAAGTCGAATCCTCGCCCGTCGCCTCCGGAAACGAGGGATCTTCATCCGTCGTTCGGGGTCAGCCGGCTGGCGCCAGCATCTCCTTCCATCCGTCATCTCCTGTGTTGCGTGAGTTGTTGACGGAGTATTTAGAACCGTCGGGGCCCGCTACCTCGCCACTCATCGGACTATAGACGGCGGCCGGAGGCCCGCCCGGACTGTAGATGCAGGGGTTGGGCTGTTGCCCGTTGCACTGGACAGTGCCCGAGCCCGGCCGCTGCAACGGATCGCTTTTCGGCGGCGGCGTCTGCCCACCTGGTGGCAGGCGATTGGCAGGCAACGGGTTCAGGCCGTTGTTGACCGATGGCGCCGGGATCACAAAGCCCGGTTTCACCGCCTGATCGCAGCGCCCGCCCGGGGCCGGGCAGTTCAGGATCTGGTTGGGGTCGCCGTACCACGGGTTGGTTCCCAGTGGCACATACGGCTTTCCGCTGCGGCAGTCCGCCGGTGTCGGCGCGCGCCTGCCAGGGACGTCCACACACGGCATGTTGCGTGCGCCACGTACCGCGTTGGCCTGGAAGTCCTGCGGGATCCTGCAGTAGTTGTTGTCCCGCAATGGGGCGATGCTGGTGTCGGACGGCGAGCGCCACTCCGGCGCGGGGCGGAAACCGGTCAGACACGGCGCTGGATAGTTGATCGCCAGCGTGAGGTCCAGCGCAGCCATCCGGTCCTTTTCGTACGGCGCGGAGATCGCCTGCACGATCGACCCGAGCTGCGGCAGCATCACGGCAATCTGCTCGACGCCGGGGTTATAGCGCTTGAGCATGTCGAGGACGATCTCGAGGTTGGCCAGCGTCTGCGGCAGCGCTTCGCGGACGTCGCTGAACACCGAGTTCACCTGGTCGGCGGTCGGTGCCGCCTGCGTCAGAATGCTTTTCAGGTGCGGGTCCTGCTGCGCGGCCTGCTTACCCAAGATGTTGAGGTTGTGCGCCCACCGGTCGATCGCGCTACTCGAGACGGCTTGGCTGTCCAGGATCGGCGACGAGTTCTGCGATGATGTCGTCGACCTGGTTGATGTTGGTCTTGAAGTCGCCGACGATCGCCTGGGTGGAGTCGACCAGTCGCTGCAACGCCGGACCGAGACCTCCGACCGCGTCGGCCGTCTCGTCCAGCAGTTGACCGATCTTTTCCCTCGGCAGCACCGTCAGGCCACGGTTGGCGGTGTCCAGCGCGGGGCCGATCTCACTGGGCACGGTGCCTTTGGTCATCCGCTGACCGGGCGAGAAGAACCCCTGCGACTTGCCTTGCGACACCAGGTCCAGGTACTGCTCGCCGACCGCCGACACCGAGTGCACGTTGGCCACCGCGTCGAGCGGAATCTTGAAATTGCTGTCGATGCTCATCGTCGCTTCGGCGCCCTTTTCCGTCGGCTCGACGGCGGTGACCTTGCCGATGGTGATGCCACGGTAGGTCACGTTGGACGTCGGATACAGCCCACCCGAGGCCGGCAGGTCAGCTTTCAGCTGGTACTGACCGATGCCCATCAGGGTCGGGAGCCGCAGGTAATAGATCCCCAGCACGAGCAGGGCAACGGTGGTCATGATGCCAAAGAGGATCAGCTGGCGCTTGATGAAACGAGTCAGCATTGCCGGTCCGCCCTCTCCACCAATGGTCCGCCCGGCGCGTCATTCGGGTTCGGGGTAAACCGCACGTCCGGAATCATCGTGTTGGGATCCCGACCATACGACTGCTCCAAGGCCCGCAACGCTCCCGAGAAGCCGGTGCCGGTGAGGAACGCGTTGTCCACCGCGGACAGCGTCGTGTCGACCTCGAGCGAGGAGTTCATGAAGTCGCCGCGGATCAGCTTCGGCGCGGTGTCCAGGTCGAACGGCGCGGTGAACAGCAGCTTCAACGCACCCAGCAGGTACGGCGACGTCTTGCCCAGTTCCCTCAGCGGGCACTGCAGCGACTGCAGGTCCTGGTGCAACGGGCCCCGAGCCTCGCCCAGGTACTGGGCGGCAGCTTGGCTGAGCGCGCCCACCGACTGAACCGCGTCGACCAGATGCTGTTGATACTCCGGAGCCGCGATGTACTTGATCAGCGGCGGGAATTCGGTCAGCACCCGGTCGATCACATCGGACCGGTTGCCGACGTAGGCCAGTAGCCGATTGGTCGAGTCGATGGCGTGGGTGATGTCGTCGCTCTGCGCGTTGAGTTGACGGGTGAACGTGTCCAGTTTGCCGAGGAAGGCGCGGATCTGCGGGCCTCGGCCGGTCAGGATCTTGGTGACCTCGTTCTGCAGCACTTCGAGGTTCTGAAGGCCACCGCCGCGGACGACCATCGCCAGGCTCGCCAGTGTCTGCTCGGTGCTGGGAAAGGCCGACGAGTTCTTCAGCGGGATGGTGTCGCCGTTTTTGAGCATCTGCGGCGACGGGTCGGGCGGCGCGGCCAACTCGATGTGCTGTGAACCCAACAGGCTCGTCTGCCCGATCTTGGCGGTCGCGTTCTTCGGCAGCTTGACGTTCTTTTGTATGCCCAGCGTCAGGGTGGCCACCCAGTTCTTGGCGCGCTGGCCGTTGATCTCGAAGTCCGGGGTTTTGAGCTCGATTTTGCGGATGGAGCCCACGAAGACGTCGGCGACCATGACCTTGCTGTTGCCGTCGATGGCCAAGGTGTCCGGCATCTGCACGTACACGGTGTAGGCGCCGGACGAGTCACCGGGACCGCCGGGCAGCGAGACATTCGAGACGCCGTGCCAACCGCACGAGCTCAACACCATTGCGGCAATGAGCAATACGAGGCCCTGCCAGATCCGGTGGCGCACCTTACTGAGGATCACACGCATCAGTTACCCCCTCCTGGCGCTTCGGCGGGCAACGCGGGTCCGGGCGGTGCCTGTACCGCCAACGGCGACGGTCCGGGTGCCGGCGTCGGTGCGACGGGGCCGGGGATCACGTTGGGACCCGGCGGCGGCGGTGGGATCGGCGCCGGATTGCCAGGCAATCCGATATACGGCGCCGGCCCGAGAGGCTGCTCGTCGTAAGCATTCTGGTATCCCGGCGGGGTCTGCAGGTTCGACTGCACCGGGGCGATGTTGGGCCCGCCCATCAACTCGGCCAGTGAATCGGGGGTCAGCAAGCCCGCCGTGATCGGTCCCACCTTGACGCCCTGCATTCCGGGTGCGGTGATCCAGCCGTGCTGGGTATTGCGGTGCGAGGTTGGGGTGTCAGGCACCCAGATACCGGGCACTGTGGTGTCCTTGTAGCCGTTCGGTGGATGCAGCCGGTCCTCGGAGTAGGCGACTTCCTTCGGCAACGCTGCGGCGAGGCTGAACGGGTTGAGGCCGAATGGCAGATAGTTGAACTTGATCGAGTCGAGAACCGGCGCAAGATATTGCGCGCAGAGCTCGGCCGATTCCTGATAGCCGAGCCGGCTGCCGGCTTGAATGGCGCTGCAGAGGAATTCCATCGGGTTCGCGAAACCCATGGTGCCGACCGTTCCAGCCGGCTGCCCAACAACCGCACTGTGCGCCGGGTGGTAGATCAGGTTCAAGTTGGAAAAGGCGGTCGGCCCGACGTGTAGAACGTTCTCCAGCCCAGTCAGCACGTCGGGCTGGACCAGCGTGTTGGTGGTATCGCCGAGGTTGTTGATGTCGTGCGTCAGCACCTCGCGGTTCTTGTCGAGGAACGGCCGCACCGTCGTCAGCAGCCCATCGAACTGCTGCAGCGCATTGGACAGGTCCTGGTCGGAGCCCGTCAAGCTGTTGGTGAATTGGGCCAGGTTGTTGTTCAGGGCCACGAACTTCTGGTCGTCGGCGTGCAGAGCGTTGACGAACAGCGCGAGGCTGCGCACCACCGCGAAGAAGTCACCTCGACCCTGATTGAGCGCGGTCAGCGCCCGAGACAGGTCGTTGAAGGTGGTGTTGATCTGCTTGCCCTTGCCGGCCAACCCGTTGGCGAAGGATTCGATGACCTCACCGAACGGCCCCTTGGGCTGCTCCTTGGTCGGCCCCAGCTTGGAGATCACGTTGGTGACGGTGTTGCGCAGCTCGTCCCATTCGGTCGGCACCTGGGTGCGCTCTTCCGGGATCACCGCGTTGTCGGCCAGCACCGGCCCGCCCTTGTAGGGGGGTTCCAGCTGAAGCAGTCGCGATGCCACCAGCGTCGGGTTCAAGATCACCGCCTGCGCGTCGGCAGGCACCTTGTACTTGTTGGAGTAGTGGAAGGTGACCTTCATCTTGTCGCCGGCCGGCTCGATCTTGTCGATCGCGCCGACTTTGACGCCCATGATCTCGACCCGGTCGCCGTTGTATAGGGCGTTGGCCACCGGGAAATACGCCACCACGGTGTTGGTCGTCAGCTTCTTGTAGAGCTGAATTCCCAGGTATCCCAGCACCAGCGCCGCGACGATGGCGAGCGAGCCGATGATGATCGCCGCACGTGACAGCTTCGGCAGTCGGAGGTTGCGGATATCAAAGACGGTGCTCAATTCTGGTTACCTCCTTGCGCACCGCTGCCGCCGGCGCCACCTGTGTTGGCGATATACGGCGCCGGTACCTGTGCCCCTGGTCCGGGTGGTGCCGGGGGTCCGGCCGGCAACGGTCCTGGCGGCGGAGCTGCGGCGGGGTTGCCCGGGGCCGGGCCTGGGAGTGGTCCCAGCGGCTCGGTGCGCGCACCGACCGGTCCCGGCGCGATTGGCACCGGAGTGCCCGGTACGTCTGGCTGGACCTCCCCGGGTCGCCCGGCGATCGGAATGCCTGGGGTCGGCGGCAGACCAGCAGGGTTGGGCGGCGACGAGGCGACGTTGGGCAGGGCTGGGTAAGGCCCATTCGGTCCGAACGGTCCCTGATTCTGGTCGATACCCGCACACGGCATCGGGTTACCCGGGCGCGGCAAAAGTTCCGGCGTCGGCGTGTACGAGCACGGCGACCCTGGCGCCACCGCCGGATACGGATGATCCGGGGTGCCTTCCAACACGGGCGGCGCAGGCGGCGGCGCACCGTTGGGGAACCGCGTGCCGTTCGGGTCGGGGAACTTGAACGCCGGTAGCCCAGCGCTGCGCCAGAAGTTCTCCGGGTCGATGCCGCGCTTCTTGAAGGCGGCGTCCACCCACGGCTGCAGGATCCAGTACGGCAGCAGGTTGGTGAGCTGCACCTTGAAGTAGGGACCCGACGCGACGGCCTCGTTCAGGCCGGTGACGCTCTTGCCGAAGTTCTTGATCGTCTGCGCGAGATCGTCTTTGCGGGCGTCCAGCAGGTCACTGACGGTACGCAGCTGCTCCAAGACGTGGTTGAGGTTCGGGTTGTCGTTGATCAGGTTCTCCACCTGGGCCGAGAACGTGGACACGTTGCTCAATAGTGCGCTGATCGCCCGGCTGCGCTCGTTGAAGGCCGCCAGCAAGCTGTTGGCGTTGACGAACAGCCGGTCGACCTGTTGGCTTCGATCACCCAGAATGCTGGCGATCTGGTTGGCCTGCGCGAGCAGGTGAGTAATCTGCTCGTCGCGCTTGCCGATGGTGTCGGAGAACTTGGCCACCCCGTCGAGCGCCGCACTCAGGTGCGGATACGTCTGATCGATGGTCTGCGACAACACGTGCAGCGACTCTTTGACGGTGTCAATGTTCCAGCCGGCGGCGGCCTTGGTGACGTCGAAGAACGCGTCGTAAATCTGGTAGGGCGTGGTGCTCTGCCCCAGCGGCAGCGTCTCGTTGGGTCGCAACGTCCGGGCGCCCCGCGGCTCGATCTCGAGCACCTTCTTACCCAGGATGGTGTCGGTTTTGATCGCCAGCCGGCTCTCGGTACCGATGGTGTTGCTTCCGGTCGAGAACTTCATCTGGATGTGGTCGCCATCGATCTTGATGGCTTCGACGTCACCGACGTCCACCCCGGCGATCCGTACTTTGTCGCCCTTGTTGAGCTGACCTGAGTCGGTGAACAGTCCGTAGTAGCTGGGTTTCGCGAACAACTGCGGGGTGCTGGTCAGGGTCTGGCCCACACCGACGACCATCACCGTCACGATCAACCCCATCAGGCCGATCCGCTTCCGGTTGGCGGGTTCTAGCGTCCTCATGACGGCGTGCACCTACCCGTCGGTTGCGACCAGATCTTGACCGTGCGAACCGGTCCGCCGGCCTGCAGTCCATTGGTCTTGAGGGTGAGGTCGCACAAGTAGAAGTTGACCCAGTCGCCGTAGTTGCCGGCGGCGTTGCCCACGATGTTCACCCCGATCGGCGTCCGTTTGATCTGGTCGTCCCACAGGTCGCGCTGGTCGATGATCGGCTGCTGAATGGGCTCGAGGTAGTTGAGCGTCTTGTGCAGCAGCGTCCGGTTATCGGCGAGCAGGTCGCCGACCGTCCCAGCCCCGTTGCTGATGTTCGCGATGCCGGCCGCGAACGGCTCGGCATGGTTGTTCAGGCCGGTGATGAGCTTCTCGAAATTGTCGACGGTTTCGTCGAAGTCTTTGCGGTGCTTGACGGTGGTGTCCAGCACGATATTGAGATTCTTGACCACCTCGCCGATCGCCTCGTCACGCTCGGCAATGCGGGACGTCAGCTGCGCGGTCTGGTCGAGGATGTCGTTGATGGTGCCGCCCTGCCCTTGAAAGACCGTGATGATGGCGGTCGCGATGTTGTTCACCTTCTCCGGGTCAAGCGCCCGGAACAACGGCTTGAAACCGCCGATCAGCGCGTCCAGGTCCAGTGCAGGCTGAGTGTGAGATAGCGGAATGAACCCGTGCGCCGGAAGAACCCGGTCGCCGCCCTCGCCGTCGCCACGCTTGAGCTCGAGGTAGCGGTCGCCGATCAGGTTGAGGTAGCGCACCTGAGCGGTGGTGGACTGATAGAGCGGGACGGAGTGGTCGACGTTGAATTCGACCCGCACCCGATGGCCGCCGTCGACCAGCTTGATGTCTTTGACCTTGCCGATCTCGACCCCGGAGGCCCGCACGAACTGGCCGGAGCGGAGTCCGCTGATGTTGTTGAACTCCGCGGTGTAGGTGGTGGTCCGGTCGAAGCGCATCTGACCGAACACCACGGTGATCAATGCGGTGAAGAAGATAAGCACCAGCGAGACGATGCCGAGCTTGACGAGGGTTCCGGTCATTTTCATGGGTTGATCGTGTGGTCCCCCACTTGGCGGCCCCAGACGTACTCGACTGCGTACGGAGAGCCGGTATCGACATGGTTGTACGGAGCGAGGCTGTTACCGGTATCCATGATCAGCGTTGGCGCGGGCCACAACTCGCGGGTGATGGTTTGCCAGCACCCCGGCGCGCCGCCCGGCCCGCCATGTGCATTGATCCGGGGCAGGTTCTCCGGGTAGATGTACGGGTTGGGCGCTCCACCGATCAGGCCGGTCAGCGCGGAGAGTCCCAGGGTGGCCGCGGTGATGCCCAGTCCGGGCAGGCTCAGGGCCAGCCCGAGGCCGGAGAAGATCTCGGTTTCCGACCGCAGCGAATACGGACTGGTGAATGCGGCAACCTTCGGTTCGGCGTCGTGCAGATTACGGAAGGCGCAGAACAATTCGGGGCTGTAGGTGTCCAGCAACTTCGCGGTCGGCACCAAGTCCTTGGCCCCCCGCGCGAAGTATGGCCCGCCCTTGTTGAAGATCTCGGCACCGGTCGCACCGAATCCGGCTGCCGCCAGCAGCGCCCTGTCCAAGTCCTTCTCCTGGGCGTGCACGGTGTGCGCCGTCGTCGCCGCGTTGTTCAGGAAATCGAGCAGATCGGGCGAGGCGTCGGCGTAGGTGTCGCCCAGCTTCGCCAGCTGCTGAATGTCGTGGCGGATGATCGGCATCCGCGGATTGACCTCGTCGAGCGCGGCGCTGCCGTTGATGATCGACTGCCCGAACTTGTCGCCCAACCCGCTCAGCGCCTGCGCCGCGGCGCTCAGCGTCAGGTTGACCTTGACCGGGTCGATCTTCTCGGCGATCGAGGTGATGGTCTGGAACAGCGTGTTGACCTCAGTCGTCACCGACCGGGCGTCGATCACATTTTTCGGCGTGATCCGTTGTGGCAGTGGGTTTTCCGGCGCCGTCATCGACACGTACTTCTCACCGAACACCGTGGTGGCCACGATTTTCGCGTCCACGTTCGCCGGGATCAGGTGCAGGTACTTGGGATAGACGTCCAGGGTGAACTTGGCCGCGGGCTTGCCGTCGCGCTCGATCTCGTTGATCTCGGCCACCCGGCCGATCTGCACACCGTTGTAGGTGACCTTCGAACCGGGGTCCATCACCAGACCGGCCCGGTCGGACAGCATGGTCAGCTTGGTCTTGTCGATGAAGTCGCCGCTGTACTGCAGGTAGACCAGCCACAGCACGAGCGCGGCAATGAGAAAGACGACGACGCCGGCGACCCGGAAGGGCTGGAACGGCGCCTTGTTGATTTTCCCGCGTGGATGCGTCATGGCCGCCTACACCGTGAAGTTGAAGTTGGGATTGACGCCGTAGAGCGCCATTTCGGCCAACAGGATGACGACGGGTGTAGCGACCAATGAAAAACGCATCGACCGGCCGACTGCCTCTCCGACCCCGACCGGGCCCCCGCTGGCGTTGTATCCGTAATAGCAGTGGGAGAGCATCACGACCGCGGCGATGATGATGATGTCGACGAACGACCAGAACACGTCATCGGGGCGCAGGAACGTTCGGAAGTAATGGTCGTAGGTGCCGGATGTCTGTCCGTACAGGAACGTCGTGACGACCTGCGGCGAGAGGAAGGACAGGATCAAGCCGACGGAGTAGAGCGGGATGATCACCACCAGCCCAGCGAGCATCCGAGTCGACACCAGGTACGCGTTGGACTTGACACCCATCACTTCGAGCGCGTCGATCTCCTCGCTGATTCGCATGGCGCCGAGCTCGGCCGTGGCGCCGGCGCCGACCGTGGCGGCCAGCGCGATGCCGGTGACGATGGGGGCGACAAGGCGCACGTTGATGAATGCGGAGACGAACCCGAGCAGGGTATCGAGTCCGACGTGGCCCAACGACGCGAGGCCCTGGATGGCCACCAGCGAACCGGCGGAGAGGGTGACGAAACCGATGATCACCGCGGTGCCGCCGATCACGGCCATGGCACCGGTGCCCATGCCGACCTCGGCGATCAGTCGCAAGATTTCTTTGCGGTAGCGGGTCAGCGCCCACGCCATGTCGCGGACACCGATAATCGCGAACCAGCCCAGCTTTCCGGCTTCGTCGAGCGGTTTGGTCGCCGTGTCACCGAAGCGACGAACGTCGCCGGACAGCCGCGGGAAGCGGGAGCGAAGTACCTGGACGGTCGACATGTCAGTGCCCCGTTCCGAATCGCACACCGATGGTGGTCAGCACCACGTTGACCGCGAACAGCGCCACCACGCAGAGCACCACGGTCTCGTTGACGGCGGTGCCCAGACCCTTGGAGCCGCCGCTCACCGTCAGTCCGCGGTAGCAGCCGACCAGTCCGGCGATCATCCCGAAGGACAACGCCTTGATCGTCGCAATCACCACTTCCGGCAGCCCGGTGAGCTGAGTCAGCGTCGCCAGGTAAGCACCGGCCGACACGTGCTGAAGGTAGACGCCGAAGACGAACCCGCCGACCAGTCCCGACCATGCTGACCAAGGCATTGAGCAGCATTCCGACCAAGGAGCAGGCCAGCACGCGAGGCACCACCAGTCGGTGGATCGGGTCGATGCCGAGGACCTCCATCGCATCGATCTCTTCGCGGATGGTGCGCGCTCCCAGGTCTGCGCAGATGGCGGTCGAGGCCGCACCGGCGATCACCAGCACGGTGTTCAGCGGGCCGATTTGGGTGATGACGGCGATACCCGCGCCGGCGCCGGAGAGGTCAGCGGCGCCGACCTGGATCAGCAGGATGTTGAACGTGAAGATGAAGAGTGCGGTGATCGGCACCGAGATCGCCATGGTCGGCAGAATCGCGACGCGCAGGATGAACCAGCACTGGATGATGAATTCTTTCCACTGAAAAGGCGGGCGGAACAACGCCTTTCCGGTGAGGACACACATCCGGAAGAACCCGCCGATCAGGACCAGCGGCGGGCCAATCTGGTCGCGGATGTAGTCGGTAACTCGCGGCTGCGTTGTCGTCACTGCCACCCCCTCCCGTTGCAACCCTGCGCCATGCGGGGGAGCGGCGAATAGTCTCGCACGGCTCCTCCTTGCCCCGTCCCCAGGTGTGTGACCCGCGTCTCACTACTGGCAGGTAGTAAGGCGGACCACAGGACTGTACCCGATGGGCTCGGGGGCGTGCATGGCATCGGCGTTATTAGCCTTTCGTCTAGTTGACCTGCAGGTTCTCTGTTATGTCAGCTTCGTCAGCCCGGGGCCGGATCCGTTGATGTGGAACCGCTTTGGGTGACGGCCGAGCGGCCGTAGCGCGTCCGCAATTCGGTCTTCAACACTTTGCCGGCGGGGTTGCGTGGCAGGGCGTCGACGATCTCCAGACCCTTGGGGTGTTTGTAGCGCGCCAGCCGCTCGCCGAGGAATTCGTCGAGGTCTTCGATGCGCAAATTGGCCTCGGTCACCGCCGCGACCGCGACCGGAACTTCGCCCCACTTTTCGTGCGGCCGACCGATCACCGCGACCTCCACGATCGCCGGGTGACTGGCCAGGACGTTCTCCACCTCCGCGCAGTAAATGTTCTCGCCGCCGGAGATGATCATGTCCTTCTTACGGTCGACGACCCAGACGTAGCCTTCGTCGTCCATCCGAACCAGGTCGCCGGAGTGGAACCAGCCGCCGTGAAACGCCTCGGCGGTGGCCTCCGGGTTGTTCCAGTAGCCGCTCATCAATGTGGGTGCGCGATAGACGATTTCGCCGACCTCACCGATAGGCACGTCGTTCATCTCCTCGTCGACCACACGGGCAGCCACCGTCGGGATCACCTTGCCCACCGAGCCGAGCTTCCTGATCGCGTCTTCGCCGAGCAGCATGCACGTCACCGGAGACATCTCGGTCTGACCGAACGCCGCCAAGATCTGCGATCCCGGGAAAGTTTCCGACATCTGCCGCAGGAGAGTATCGGACGCCGGCGCGGCACCCCATGAGATGACCCGAAGCTTCACGTCCCGCGGATTCGCCTGCTGCGCACTACATACCGCTTGCCACTGGGCGGGGACCAGGAAAATCCCGGTGACCTTTTCGGCAGCCAGGACATCGAGCAGGTGTCCGGGGTCGAACGCGCCGAGCGGGTGGATCACCGTGGGCAGACCCATCAGCATTCCGGTCAACAGGTTGCCTATCCCGGCTATGTGGAAGAAGGGAACGCCGATGAAGCCGATGTCGTTGGCGGCGAACCCATGCGTGTAGAGGTTGGCCGTGGTCTGACAGCTCAAGTTGGTGTGGGTCAGCACCGCGCCCTTCGGCCGACCCGTGGTGCCGGAGGTGTACATGATCAGCGCCGGTGAGTCGTTGGGGACGTCGGCCGGCGGGGGCTTGTCGCCGGGTTCGTTCACCAGATCCTCGTACGCCAGCAGACCGCCGTCGGCGGAGTCGCCGGCAACGACAATGGTTTCCAGCACCGACGTCACGCCGCGGACGCCGGACGCAACCGGGGCGAGCACCGGCTCGGTGATCATCACCCGGGCCTCGCAGTCGTCGACCAAAAAGGCGATCTCCGGCGGTGTGAGCCGGAAGTTGACCGGGACGGCGATGGCGCCGATCATGTTGGCCGCCAAGACGGACTCGACGAACTCGGTCCGGTTCAGCATCAGGATCATCACCCGATCGCCCGCGACGACCCCTCGACGAGTCAATGCTCCGGCGAGCTTCGCGACACGGTCCCGCAGGCCGGCCCACGTCACGGTGTTGCCCAGAAATCTCAGCGCAGTCGCACCCGGCTGCATGTAGGCGTGCCGCTCGAGTTGGTTGACCCAGTTCTGTCGTCGCGCCAAATACGGCTGCTCCAGGAAGGCTGCGTCGGGGTCCGTCTCCTGGGCGCCGTGGCCGGTCAACTGCGCGGTCAACTGATCGCATCCCTTCCGGTAAGCGGGTTGGTTAAGTTGATATTTGATAAAATCTAGTGTTGTCTGGGTCACACTATGGTCTTGGCCTCACGAAGACAAGCCCGGTGACCTCGTTGAGCGCACCGACAGTAACGCGCCTTTCCGCGCAGCGGGAAGGCGCGCTTCCGCTGCGCCGGGCGCAGCTGTCCGATGAGGTTGCGGGCCATCTGAGGGCCGCGATCATGTCGGGCGCGCTGCGGCCGGGGACGTTCATCCGGCTCGACGAAACCGCGGCCAAGCTCGGCGTCAGCGCGACGCCGGTGCGCGAGGCGCTGCTGAAGCTACGCGGCGAGGGCATGGTGCAACTCGAGCCGCATCGCGGTCATGTTGTGTTGCCGCTGAGCCGCCAGGACGTCGACGACATCTTCTGGGTGCAGGCGACGATCGCCAAGGAGCTTGCGGCGTCGGCCGCCGAGCGGATCACCGACGCGGAGATCGACGATCTCGAACACCTCACCGACGTGTTGACCGCCGCCGTCGCTGCCGCGGACATCGACGCGATCGCGTCGACGGAATTCGCGTTTCACCGCGCCTTCAACCACGCCACCGGACGGATCAAGTTGGCGTGGTTCCTGTTACACGTCGCCCGGTACATGCCGCTGGTGGTGTACGCCGCGGACCCGGAATGGGGTGGCACCGCCGTGCAGAACCACCGCGAGGTCGTCGCGGCGTTGCGGCGGCGAGACACCGCCGCGGTCGTCGATCACACCTCCTGGCAGTTCACCGACGGTGCCCGTCGGCTCACCGAACGGCTGCAGAGCAGCGGGATCTGGGACTAACCCGCGGCGAGGTCTTCGGCGCGCTTTTTGAGGTTCTCGGCGAGGTAGTCGATGACGTTGCCGGCCAACTGCTTCACCATCGGCGCCGGAATCGGCAGCGACGGCTCGACGTCCAAGTCGACGGTCAGCAGTGACGACGAGCCGGTATCAACCACGCTGAACAATTGCTCCTGCTTTTTGAACAGGTTTCCCTGCTGCAGCACGGTCTGGATCTGAGTCGGGCTCGGGTAGTAGACCGCCTGGATCAAACTGTCCTCGATGGCCTCGAACTTCGCATCGAGGCGCAGCTGGCTGGGGCGTCCGTCGTCGTAGCGGGCCAGCACCCACAGGCCCTGGACTCCGTCGTTCCACTCCGGGTAGGACTCGAAGTCGGCGACGATCGCCAGGATCGATTCGGCGTTGGCGGCAACCTCAACGGTCTTGCTGACAAAAGGCATTCGCCGAGCATAACGAGACCGGTTGAACCGCTAGCTCACGCAGGCCGTCGACAGCAGTGCGCGGATGTCGTCGGGAATTGGCGTCGGCCGGCGGGTGGTCTTGTCGATGTAGACGTGCACCCAATGGCCGACCGCGGCGATGGCCTGCTGTTCATCACCAGCGAGTTCTTCAGCGCCGCGGAATACTCCGAGCCGATAGGTCACGCTGCTGTTGCCGAGCCGGGTTACGGCCACCCCGACGACAAGTCGTTCCGGGAAATGCAATTCGGAGAAGTAGCGGCAGCCCGATTCGGCGACAATCCCCTGCGCCGACGATGTCACCGGGTCGAGCGTCACGATGGTGGCGATCCAGCCATTGATCGCGGTGTCGAAAAGCTGGTAGTACACGGCGTTGTTGAGGTGGCCGAACATGTCGTTGTCGGCCCATCGGGTCAGCACCGGCCAGTGCACCGGGAAGTCGCGACTGGTGAGTCCGTCGGAGTGCGGCGGCACCGCAGAAAACGAAGCCATGGTTGTATTCGACCATGCTTGAAATCCGGGGCGCCGTGCTGGAGCAGATCGGATCGCCCCGGCCGTTCGCTACATCTCGACCCATCACCATTGCCGACATCGAGCTGGCCCCGCCCGGCGCCGACGAACTGCTGGTGCGCATCGAGGCCGCCGGCGTCTGCCATTCCGACCTGTCGGTGGTGGACGGCAACCGGGTGCGTCCCACGCCGATGCTGCTCGGGCATGAGGCGGCCGGAATCATCGAGCGGGTCGGCGACGGCGTCAACGACGTCGTGGTCGGCCAGCGCGTGGTGATGACGTTCCTGCCGCGGTGCGGGCACTGCGCGGCGTGCGTGACCGACGGGCTGACGCCGTGTAAACCGGGCAGCGCGGCCAACAATGCCGGAACGCTGCTCGGTGGCGGGATGCGACTGACTCGCGCCGGCGACAAGGTTTTCCACCACTTGGGGGTGTCCGGTTTCGCGACGCACGCGGTGGTCAACCGGGCCAGTGTCGTACCGGTGCCCGACGACGTCCCTCCCCCGGTCGCCGCGCTGCTGGGGTGCGCGATGCTGACCGGCGGCGGCGCGGTGCTCAACGTCGGCAAGCCGCAACCGGGGCAGACGGTGGCCGTGGTCGGGCTCGGCGGCGTCGGCATGGCCGCCGTGATGACCGCGCTGTCGTATGCCGGGGTTCACGTGGTCGGCGTCGACCAGCTTGGCGAAAAGCTCACCAGCGCGCGCACTCTCGGGGCTCACGAGGCGTACACGCCGCAGGAGGCCACCGACGCCGGCGTGAAGGCGGACGTGGTCGTCGAGGCGGCCGGCCACCCGGCCGCCCTGGAGACGGCCATCGCCCTCACCGGCGCCGGCGGGCGGACCATCACCGTCGGCCTGCCGCGGCCGGACGCCCGGATCAGTGTGTCGCCGTTGGGGTTTGTGGCCGAAGGCCGGTCGCTGATCGGCAGCTATCTCGGCTCGGCGGTGCCGGATCGCGACATCCCGCAATTCGTCGAGCTGTGGCGTTCGGGCCGGTTGCCGGTGGAGTCGCTGGTTTCGTCGCGGATCACCCTCGACGACATCAACACAGCGATGGACAACCTGGCCGACGGCACCGCCGTCCGTCAGCTGATCAGTTTTGACACGGCTTAGTCACAGCAGTCTCAGCAGTTTTCGCTGTGGGCGTGCATTGGGCGCCGACTCGACCTACTCCCCGTAGAAAGCGCGGCGCACCGCGCGGCCCTGCAGGGCGAACAGTTGCTCGGAGACCTCCCAGTCGGGCAGCAGCGAGTCGAACCCGTGGCAGGTGCCGGCGAACACATGTAGATCGGTGCCAACCCCGTCGCGCAGCAGCCGCAGCGCGTAGTCGAGTGCCTCGTCACGCAGCGGGTCGATCTCCGAGCAGGAGATGAATGCCGTTGGCAAACCACGCAATTGGTCGCGCCGCGCGGGCGCTGACGCCGCAGACGCATCGGTGGTACCGAGGTAGTAACGCCACATCTGCTCGGCGGCGGCCCCGTCGAACGCCGGCGTCTCGCTGAACTCCGTCTTGGATGCGGTCACCCGGTCGTCGAGCACAGGTTGGTGCAGCAATTGGATACACCAACGCCTCCGGGAAACGCTGCGCCAGGCCCGCCGCCAACGCGCCACCGGCGCTGCTGCCGGCCACCGCGATCCGCGAGGTATCGACGCCCAACTCGTCGGCGCTACCGATCACCCAGTCCAATACCGTGGTCGCGTCATCGAGCGCGGCGGGGTAGGGATGCTCGGGTGCGAGCCGATAGTCCACCGACACCACCGCACACCGCCCACGACGGGCCAGTTCGACGCACTGCCGGTGGTCGGTGTCCAGATTGCCGAGTACGAATGCTCCTGCATGGCAATAGATCACAACGGGCGACGGCGTCGGCGCGGCGCGATAGATCCGCACCGGGACCGCGGACGCAGTCTCGTCGCTGATAGAGACCCCGGTGACGTCGACCTCCGCGACCGCTGCGCGTCGGCGCTCGTCCAGCCCTACCCGGATGGGGCCGAGGTGTGTCAGGTCGGTACGCGTCGTCGCGACGGCGCGCAGTACCGGGTCGAGTCGCTCGTCGATCACGCGGACTCGAAGATGAAGTCGGCCGGCTTGAATCGCCGCGTCATTTCCCAGAACGCCCGGGCGCTGCGCGGCCACTGCGTCACCACCCGACCGTTGGCGGCCCGGAAGTAGTTGCTGCACTGGGTCGTCCACACGGTGCCCTGCATCCATTCGTCGATCTTCGCCAGGAAGCTCGGCCATCGCCTCGGGCCGGACCGCCACGTAAGCCTTGTGTTTGCGCCGCAGGTAGCGCAGCGCTCGCACGATGTAGCGCGCCTGAGCTTCCAGCACGAAGATCACACTGTTGGAGCCGACGTTGGTGTTGGGTCCGTACAGCATGAAGAAGTTTGGGAACGCGGGTACCGCCATGCCCAGATACGCGTGTGCTCCGTTGCGCCAGACATCGTGCAACGCCACCCCGCCCTCGCCGGTGACGTGTATCTCGCCGAGGTAGTCGGCCGCCGCGTACCCGGTGGCGCACACCACCACGTCGACGTCATGTTCGGTGCCGTCCTGCAGTACCAACGACCGCCTGCGCAGTGATCTCGCAGGGCTGCTCAGCACCTCGACATTCGGCCTGGTCAACGCCGCGAGGTAGTCCGACGAAAACACCAGCCGCTTGCAGCCCATCGGGTGATCCGGCGTCAGCGCCCGGCGCAACCGCTCGTCGGGCACCGAGTTCTCCAACAGCCGCTGCGCGATCGCGGTGAATTCCTGAGTCTTCTGGCTGCCATGCTCGATCACCGAGATGTTGGCTTCGCTGCGCAGCCACAGCCGGGTGCGGTAGATCTTCTTGGCGAACGGGATGTGCTCGAATATCCAACGCTCCCTTGCACTGTAGGGGCGATCCGGCTTGGGCAGGATCCAGGTGGGTGAGCGTTGCACCGAGTACACCGTGTCGGCGACCTTCGCCAACTCTGGGACCACCTGGGAGGCCGTCGATCCAGTACCAAGCACAGCGACGCGTTTGCCGGCCAGGTCGACCGAGTGGTCCCACCGTGACGAGTGCATCATCGTCCCAGAGAACGGCTCCTCCGCGACCAGATCGGGCAGCACCGGCTGGGTGAACAGCCCGACCGCCGACACCACCACGTCGAACTCGTGCCGCTCTCCGGCGGCGGTGGTCAGCCGCCAGCGGTGCGACTGCTCGTCCCAACGGGCGGAACGGATTTCAGTGTCGAGTCGCAGATGGGGTTGCAAGTCCGCTCGGTTACGGCGCAGCGCTCGAAGTAGCGCAGGATTTCGCGCTGACCTGACCAGAGCCGCGACCAGTGCGGGTTCAGGTCGAAGGAGTACGAGTACAGGTGCGACTTGACGTCACACGCCAGCCCCGGATAGGTGTTGATCCGCCACGTCCCACCGACCCCATCCTCTCGGTCGAAGATGGTGAAGTTATGAAAACCCGCACGGGTCAGCAAGATCCCCAGGGCGATACCACCGGGCCCGGCACCGATGATGCCGACCCTCACTGGATTTTGAGGCATTGGCCGCCGTCGATGACGAGCTCGGAGCCGGTGATGAACGACGCCTGGCTCGAGACCAGGAAGGCGACCGCATCGGCCACTTCGGACGGCTCGCCGATCCGGCCGAAAGCCGACGATGCCGCCAGCCGCGCCTGCGTCTCGTCGTCGAGCATCGGTGTCGCGATGGGTCCGGGAAAGACGGCGTTGACGCGAATTCCTGACCGGGCGAGTTCCCCCGCGGCGGCCTGAGTCAGTCCGCGCAGTGCCCATTTCGCCGAGCCGTAGGCGATGTGGTTCGGAAACGGCCGGATCGCGCCGGTGCTGCAGGTGTTGACGATGGCCGCGCCGTCGGCAGCGCGCAACTGCTCGAGTACGGCCTGGATACCGAGGAAGGCGCCCAAACAGTTGATCCGCCAGGATTTTTCGAAGCCCTCCAGCGATTCGTCGGCGATCGAGGCGCGGTGCAACATTCCTGCGTTGTTGACCAGGGTGGTCACCGAACCGAACCGCTCGACGGTCGTGGCGACGGCCTGTTGCCACTCCCACTCCAACGTCACGTCCAGCCGGCACGCCGATCACCGCGTCATCCCGGAGGTCGGCGACGGCGGCGCGCAACTCGACGGCGTTGACATCGCACGCCGCGACCGAGAAGCCGTCCGCGCGCAGTCGTTGGGTGATCGCCCAGCCCTGCCCGCGGGCGGCACCGGTCACCAGCGCTACCCGCTGCGTCACCGCTCACCTTTCGCTTCTTCGAGTCCGGCGGCGGCACCGCGGCGCAGTGCCTGCGATTCAGCGGACAAGGTGATCATCTGAAAACCTAGTTGAGCCATGTCATACCCGACCTTGCCGTTGCCTGCGTGGATGGCCGACACCAATCCGGCTGCTGCCGCGGCCTCGCGGATGCCGTTGATGGCTGCCCGCACGTCCTGGTCGACGGTCGCCTTGGTGACGTCGACGCCCATCGAGATCGCCAGATCCGCCGGGCCGACGTAAACGCCCGCCAGCCCGGGCACCGCGCAGATCGCATCGACATCGGCCAGTGCAGCAGCGGTTTCGATCATCGCGAACACACTGACTCGCGCCTCGAGTGCCGCGGTGTCGGCGCCGAGGCTGGCCCGCAGCGGACCAAAGCTTCGCGCACCGGCGGGCGGGTAGCGAGTGGCTGCCACGGCGGCGGCCGCCTGGTCGGCCGATTCGATCATCGCGACGATGATGGCGTCGGCGCCGGCATCGAGCACCCTCCCGATGGGTGCCGCGTCGGCGTTTGGCAGTCGCACCGCTGTGCCGATGGGCACGTGTTCCAAGCGGCGCAACATGTTTGCGATGTCAGCATCGTCGATGTAGCCGTGTTGGGCGTCGAAGCCGACGTAGTCGTATCCGGCCCGGGCGAACTCCTCCGGTCCGATCGCGGTAGGCCCGGTGATCCAGCCGCCCCATACGGATCTTCGCGACGCGAGCGCATGTTGCAAGCGGCTGGCTGTCATGACGCCACGATCGCGATCTTGCCGCGCGACGAAACGGGCCGGACAGCCAATTCGAAAGCACCCTGGACATCGTCAACCCCGAAGGTGTGAGTCAGATACTTCGCCAGCAGGCCCGGATGTTCGGCGGCGAACTTGTTGGCCAGCTCGAGCATCCGCGGACGATCAAGGGCTATACCGGATTTCAGTGTCAGATTGCGGCGCAGCATGGTCCGCATGCTGATCGGATAGCTGTCGTCGTCTGGCACGCCGAAGTAGAACACCGTGCCGCCGACCGCCGTGGCCTCGATCGCGTGGTTCAGCGTGGCCACCTGGTGGCCGACGGTCTCGATCACCACATCCGGCCGGTCGGCAGGATCTAGGTGACTGACCCAGCGGTCGCTGGTGGCCCGCACATACGTGTCGGTGCCGAACTGCGTGGCGATCTCGGCGCGGTCGACCGGGTCGACGCCGGTGACCTGTTGCGCCCCGGCTGCTTTGGCTGCAGACGAGAACAACAACCCGATCGAGCCCTGCCCGATCACGCCGACGTGGCGGCCGTTCAAGTCGGGCAACTGCTCGATCGCGTAGAGCACGCAGGCCAGCGGCTGCAGCCCGATGGCCTGGGCGGGGCTCAGCGTCGGGTCGTAGGCCGCCACTTGATTGCCGTCGGTGACCACCCGTTCCATCAGGCCGTCGAACCCGGAGGCCCAGCCGACCACCCGATCCCCGGCCTGATGTTGGCGGTGGCGGCTGGCGATCACTTCGCCGGCCACTTCGTGGATCGGGAAGCCGTCTTTCTCGGCGCCGCTGCGACCGTGATCACCCGGTAGTAGGCCGCGGACACCACGGAAAGCGGGCACGTCGCTGCCACACACGCCGGCTGCCAGGAACTGCAGCAGCACTTGGCCATCGGTAAGAGCGTCGGCTGTTTTCTCCGCGATCGAAGTCCGTTCGAATTGATAGGGCGCGACGATCCGATAGGACCACATCTCACACCTCCACCGGCAGCTTGCTCCAGCCCCACTGAAAGCTGGACGGCGGTCGCAACGCCGCCTCGTCGATGATGCGGTAGTCCGGCACTCGGCGCAGCCATTCGGTCACCAGAACGTGGACCTCGAGGCGGGCCAGGTGATAGCCGAGACAGAAATGCTGTCCGCGGCCGAAGGCCAGCGAGCGGGCGATCGGACGGTTCCAGATGAACTCGTCGGGTCGGGGTATTCGCGCTCGTCCCGGTTCGCCGAGCCGAGCAGGTTGATGATCCGCTGCCCCGGCTCGATGGTGGTGTCGTGAATTGTGAAGGGTTTGCGCGCCGTTCGGGCGAACCACTGTGCGGGAGCGCAGTAGCGGATCATTTCCTCGCGTGCGCCGGTCACGTTGGCGGCCGGGTCGGCGCGCACCTCGGCGAGTTGGTCAGGATGCTTGCGCAGCTCCCACAATCCGTGCGCGACGACCTTGGGTACGGTTTCGGTTCCGCCGATGAACACGCAGAGCATTTGGGTGGCGACTTCGACATCGTCGAGCGCTCTTCCCTCGGGCAGCCGGTAGCCGAGCAGTCCGTCGACCACCGGCAATGTTCCATCGGCGGCTTCAGCCCGTCGCCGCCGGACGGCGGGGATGAGGTGTTCGAGGTAGTTCGGCCGGGCTTGCGCGGTGTCGACGCCGCTGCCGGGTTCGGCCAGGCTGCCCGCGTTCACCGCCGCCAGCACGTCGGGAGCGAATTCGACCGGAACGCCGAGTAATTCGCAGACTACCGAGGCGACGACGATCCCGCCGTAGTCCTGGGTGAGGTCGAACGTCCCGCGCGGCAGCAGCTCGTCAAGTCGTTCGTTGGCCAGCTCGCGGATCCTGGCTTCCCATCCCGCTGCCTGCTTGGGCCGGAACGGCTGGCTGTGGGCCTTACGCACTCCGTCATAGATCGGCGCGTCGAAGACCGCGTGAAAGGGCAACGGGTGCAACGGTGGATCGGCGACCGGTCCCTGATTATGGTGGGCCAGCACGGTCGCGGGCGGCAGCGTTCCTTCCGAGGCGACAAAGGTTCCGTCGTTGACCGCCAATACATTCCAGATGTCGTCGAATCGCGACAGTGCAAAGGTGTCCCATTGCGGCAGGTAATAGACCGGATGGTGCTCACGCAAGACCCGGTAGTAGGGCAACGGGTCGGCCATCACCGCCGAGTCGAACGGGTTGTAGGAAAAATCGGTCATTGCAGGGGCGATGCTGGAAGTGCTTGCAGGATCGAGTCTTCCCAGCCATCCCGCAAGGCGGGAGCCACGCTCATCCAGGTGACGATCTCGGCCGGCGGGCTGTCTTTCCAGGACGGGTAGTGATTGGCGAAGCATTCCCAGCCACCCTCGAGGGCCCAATAGTGGATGACTTCGTTGAAACGGAAGGTGGTGGTGAACGAGCCCAACCAGTGCTTGCCGGTGCTCTCCGACCAGGGAACATAGAGTCGCTCGAGTTCGCGTATGTAGTCCTCCTGTCGGCCCGGCTTGGTCTGCATGATCTCTTGAATCACCAGGGATGCACTGAAATTCGCCTCCCGCAACTTGGCCAGCGTCTTGTTGCTCGGCCCTGGGTACATGATCCGGCCCTCACCCGATGCACCGATCTCGGACAGGAACGCCGACCATTTCCCAGCCGCCGCCTCGTGGCTGCCACCACGGTTCTGCGCCGCACCGATCCGGGCGTAGTCAGCGAACGCGTCTATCTCCCAAATGATCGTCACTTGCGGCCAATGCCCGTTGTAGGGCGTGCTTTCCCACAGCGCAAACAACCGCGCACCCAACTCGCTCATCATGGGTTGGTAGATGACGGCGAATGCCTCGCTGAACTGGTCGCTGGATCCCTTTCCCAGCGCGATCGTCTCGTGCAGATAAAGCAGGGTGTGGCTGTGGTACTTGCGCATCAACCGACCGGAATCAGCTCGGAATCGACTGGCAGCGAAGCCTTCATGTCGCTGAGCAGGGCCTCGGTCGGGCCGACGGTTCCCGGGATTCCGGCAGCGGCCAAGGCGTGACGTTTGAATGCGCGCGCGGCACCGCTGAGCACATGCTGCACAGGGGTGGTCCGAGCCCCAACGGCCAGCGGCCAATCGTCGTGCCAGAGGGTGACTTCGGTCATCCAGCGGTCCAGTGCGCAGAGCAAAGCGCGTTGGATCCGGGCATCGGCGGCGTACATGTCTGCGCTGACGGCCAGCCCGCGGACCTCGTGTTCGCTGCTCGCCAGCGGGGCTTGCGCGTCGAGGCCCAAAGCGTGCATGCCGAGGATCTCCAGTGGACGGCTGTCGCAGTGGTGCGGCAGCAGCACGTTGACGTGCCAGCCGGCCCGCACCCGGTCGTAGAGCCAACCGCCGACGGAGCGCACCACGTCAGCAGGGCTGGACGCGATGACGTCGAGTCGGTAGGTGACCGACCCCCCGGGTGCGTACGACCGCCGATTCTCGAAGTCCACCTCGAAGGTCCTCATCGCATCCCTTCAGCTCACGCGTCGACAATGACCCCGCCGACCCAGCGTGACACTTTTAGGTCAATCTGTAAAGTTTCGATTCGATCAAGCTTGCCGACGGGCCTCGAGCTCGGCGAGCACTTCGTCGGTGTGTTGGCCGAGCTCCGGTGCGCACGCCCGCGGCGACCATGGCGTGCCGTGGAAATCCGCCGGTGTCGCGACCATCGGCACGAAAGCTGGTCCGTCTGGCACGTCGACCATTCCGCCGGCGGCATGAAACTGCTCGTCAGCGATGACATCCTCGATGGTGTTGACCGGCGACCAGAAGAAATCCGGCTCGCCGGCGAATATCTCGGCCCACTCATCCAGAGTCTTGGTGGCGAAGATCTGATCCAGCTCACCGATCAGCTCGACCGCGTTGACGGCGCGTGACCGCGCGTCGGCGAACCGCGGATCATCCAGCCATTCGGCTCTGCCCACGGCGCGGCATAGCGGGGGCCAGTGCCGGTCGATTTCCAGCCCGACGATCCAGAACCGCCGGCCGTCACCGGTGGCGTAGTTGTTCATGCACGGGTTGAACATTGTTTCGCGCTGCCCGATCGCGATCGGCTGACCCGACATCAGGTAGGTGTTCAGGTCGAAGCTCACGGTGTAGGCGCCCTGGCGGTAGAGCGACGTGCTGACCAGCTGCCCGTTTCCGGTGCGGTCGCGGGCCACCAGCGCCGCACACACCGCGGCGGCCAGCGTCATGCCGGCGGAGTGATCGCCCATCCCGCCGCGCTGGAACGGCGGTGTCTCACCGGGCCGGGTCAGCAGGTGGGCCAGCCCGCCGCGGGCCCAGAACGCCGCAACGTCGTATGCGGCCCGGTCGGCGTCCGGCCCGGTTTCCCCGTAACCGGTGATCAACCCGTAGACCAGGCGCGGATGGTCCGGGGCTAGCGACTCGTAGTCGAGGCCGAGCCGGCGCAGCGCCCCTGGTCGCACGTTGGTGATGAAAACGTCAGCGCCGCTGATCAATTCGAGTGCGGAACCACGACCGTCGTCGGTGGTCAGATCGAGGATCACGCTGCGTTTGGACCGGTTGTCCATCTCGAATGGCGGGCTGACGTCGATGTCGAGGCCGAGCATGCGGCCGAACATCCGGGCCGGGTCGCCGGTCGGCGGCTCGATCTTGATGACGTCGGCGCCCCAGTCGGCGAGGATGCCGCCCGTCGCGGGCCCGGCCACCCAGACGCCGAGTTCTACGACATTGATGCCTTCCATCGGTCCGGCCATGCAGGGCATCCTCTCGTCGACTCCGCTAGAGGCAACATAACCACTCCGCCCGGAAGCTCGGTGACGCGTCCTAGAGGAATCCGGCGAAATGTTCGATGGACACCTCGTCTGCGGCCGCCTGCCCCACCCGACTGAGATCGCCCATGTGCTCTACTGAATCGAGTCGTTGCACCTGTTCCGGGATCACATCGTGAAGACCGAGTTCGTCGAGACCGCTGCGAGATATGTCGGCGTTATACCGGACGTAGCTGAATAGACGCTGTTCCAGCACTCCCTTGGTGTTCATCAGATCCCCCACTTCCGAATCGATGGTGGCGCCATGGCGGCATCGTCCGAACACCCGACACAACAGATCCTGCTCGGTCAGTGCGGCATGCATCAGGGCCGCCGGCACCGAACTTGCGTTGTAGAGCAGATTCATGGCGTCTGGGCGTAGTCGGTCATCAGTTTTAGGACATGTGCCGGTGCCCGCTGAAACCAATAGAAGATCTGCTTCTGTTGCAGGCCAACACAATTGGTAAGATTCCACAGTCGACATCAGGAACAACTGAAAGGCGGGATTGTTGAGCATGGTCAGTGCCCCGTCCACGAAAACAAAGCTCTGTTCGCCCACTGTGACGGTTTCCGGAGGAAAGTAGACGGGTGCTGCAGTGCTGGCGCGCACCAGTTGCCACAATGGGATCGCCAAATTGTTGTCCGCACGATCGGGGGCGTTGAAGAGCGCGTTGGGGTTGTTACTCAACGGCCAAGGCGAATCTCTGGTGGCATTCCGCACGATGATCAGCAGCAGTGTCTTTAGATCCTCGCTGCCAAGTGTGGTGTTCTGACCAAGCAAGTCCTGCAACAGATTCCGAAGCCGGTGGCTACCGTATCGGTAACGGTACCGCTGCCGTAGTGACGCGTGGTCAAACATCTCCTCTCCCCTGGTGAGGTAGAGATTCAGGATGTGCGTGACACTGTGGCCCTTGGCGAGGCCCGCGGCGATGATCGCCCCGGTGCTGGTTCCCGCGATGTAGTCGAAGTAGTCACCCAGGACAAAGTCTTCTCCCGCGCCAAGGTGTTCTGCCAGCATGGATTCCATCTGCTGGAGCACCTTGAGGGTGATGATGCCCCGTATGCCGCCGCCGTCCAACGCAAGCAGCTTTTTGGGTCCCGGTGAGCTCACTCGTTCTCGGTAGGGCATCCAACCTCCCCGTCGTCATGACGATCGGTTTCCTCGCCGGGATCCGGTTTGGCGGCCCTGCGCTGCCCACGCTCGATCGATTTCAGAAGCTTGTCGATGTCGGTAGCGAGATCTTCCCCGACAACCACGACAGCGTGCCGCGTGGCGAGGGCCCGTATCGATTCGCGCAAGTCCTCTGCGGCGGGCGCTGAAGCGCCGTCCAGCAGTTGGAGCTAATGGTAGCCAAACAAAGGGTCTGAATCGGCAGATTCTCAGATGTATAGGTTTGCTATTGAGAAGTAGCGCCATTTCGCGGATCAATACTCATTAACTGAACCATTCGGCCGCAATGGCGGTGATGGGAGTGACTCCTGTTGCACCACGGCAATGCCGGAATCGCTGCAGTTAACTCATCTGACCGGCATAATTCACCTGACCTGATGGGATTGGCATGAGCAAGATCGTATGGACGGCCCTCGGCCTGGTCGCGCTCATCTGCGCGGGACAAGCAAGTGCCGATCCGACTGCGGGACACGACGCAAAGGTGACCACGCAGACTCCATCGATGCTCTGCGAAATCGGATCCGACGACGTCAATCCCGAAGTCGGCCCAAATGTCGTCTGTCAGGGCAGCTTTGCGCAGGCCCCTCCCGGAAACGACCAGGCCTACGTCACCGCGTCCGGAAAGTTCAGCTACCGAACCGCCAATATCGGCGTCGGCTACGACCACCCTCCGTTCGACACGCTCCTGCCCGGTCAGACCTACAACATTCAGAGCTGGACAGTCCTCGCGAGCATCGACGGCGTTCGCTTCACCCACGACAGCACCGGCCACGGCATGTTCATCGGCGGCGACACCGCCGTCGTTCCGTTCTGACATCGCGGCAGGAATAGCCAAATACATGGCCGCTGAGTCTCTTAGGGCAAATTGACGCTTCAGCGCCATCCGCATTCGGCTTAAAAATCGGTACGAATGGCCCGCGCGATGCCGGCCGATCGGTGCCGGACACTGGTCATCGACGCCATGGGGCGGTAGCTTCAATTTCTTCGCCGATGCGCGGAGTCTGCTAGGAGCGGTTATGCCGAACCACCATCCATCGCGCTCGTGGCGGGGCTGCGCAATGTGCAAGCCGCACAAGCGGCGAGGTGTCGGCCGGGCGGCAAAAGACCCCGTTGCCGTCAAACGCCGGCTGGGTCAAAGTCGGCGGTACTCGCGCCGCAGCACCGGACGCTTCTGAGGCATCAATGACCGACGCGTCGTGCCCGCCTGCCACCGCCGCAGAGTGGCTGCACCAGGTGCAGGCCTTCTTCAACCAGGGCGAGTTCTTCCGCGCCTACGATGTGGCCACTGAGGCTCTCGAGTTGTTCCCTGGCGACGTCGGTTTGGCGCACCGGGCGGTGCTGAGCCTCGCCAATGCTGGTGCGACTGCGCTTGCACTCGAGAAATATCACGAGTTCGGCCTTGATCCACGACTGGATGACCAGCTGGCCAACGACGTTCGCAGCCTGCTCGGCCGCCTGAAAAAAGACCAGGCCTTCGCCGAGAAGGGTGCGGCGCGGGCTGCATTGCTCCGTGAGAGCGGCAAACTCTACGAAGACGCCTACCGGGCCGCTGTCGCAGTCGCCGACCCGGAGGCCTATTACCCGGCCATCAACGCCGCCACCCTGGCCCTGCTCGACGGCGAGGTTGAGGCGGCCGACCGGATCGCGAATGACGTTCTCGCACTTATCGAACCACGAATGGCCCATCTGAATCACGTTGCTGTCGATCGCTATTGGGTGCTGGCGACCGCTCTCGAAGCACATCTTGTCCTGGGCGATATCGACGCCGCTCGCGGTTTGGTCGACGACGTCGTCGCGGCAGCCGGCAACGACGATGCCGCGCTTGGCACTACCGCCCGGCAGCTCGGGCGCATCGTCGCGGCCAAAGGTCTCGACTCCAGCGTGCTCGAGGCGTTCAAGGTCCCGACCGTCGTCCACTTCCTGGGCAGCATGCAAGCGACCACGGTGGCCGCCGATATCGCGGCTCTGCTGGACGGAATGCGCATCGGCGCGGCCTACGGATCGCTCGCCTCGGGCGCCGACATTCTGTTCGCCGAGGCGCTACTCGAGCGCGGGGTTCCGCTCAACATTGTATTGCCCTTCGCTGCAGACGATTTCGTCGAAGAGTCGGTTCGCCCTGCCGGCGATGAGTGGGTGGTGCGCTTCCAGGCCTGCCTCGCAGCAGCCAACACCGTGCGATTTTCCACCGAAGATGCCTATCTCGGCGACGACCAGCTTTTCTCGTACGGCAGCGGCCTGGCAATGGGCCTCGCCGCCCTGTGCGCCCGGCATCTGCATGCGCCGCTACTGCAGTTGGCGGTGTGGGATGGCTCCGTCACCGACGGCGCGGTCGCCGGCACCGCCGCCGACATGAGTGCTTGGGCTGCGGCCGGCCATCCGGTCGAAATCGTTGCACTGAGCCCAAATGCGCGCCTCGAGAATCTTCCGTCCTGGCAGCGTCCCGAGGTCGCCCCGGGCCGCCGTGACACACGGGCGATGCTGTTCGGCGACATCCACGGCTTCAGCAAGCTCGCTGACGCCCAGCTGCCTTTGTTCACCAACACCATCATGGGCACCTTGGGTGAAGTGGTCCGCCGCCACAGGGAACACATATCGTTCGTAAATACCTGGGGTGACGGCATTTTCGTCGTCTTCCGCAACGCGGACCGTGCCGCGGCGTGCGCACTTGACATGCAGGATGCAATGGACGCGATCGACCTTGAGGCAGCCGGGCTTCCGCCGACGCTCAAGTTGCGCCTCGGTGGACATCTCGGCCCGGTCTACGAATTGGACGACCCGGTGACGGACAGACCCAACTACTACGGCGCCCACGTCAGCCGCGCGGCCCGTATCGAGCCGATCACACCGGAAGGCTGTGTCTACGTCACCGAGACCTTTGCGGCGGTGCTGGCGCTGCACAATTCTGATCAGTTCGCCTGTGACTATGTCGGCAACACCGAGATGGCCAAACACTATGGCAGGCTCCGGATGTTCCTGCTCCGCCGCGCAGACAACCGCGAAGGTCCACCCGTACTCGGCGACATCGAACGCGCGGCCGGCCAACCGACTGCGTGACCGTCTGCTTCCGTCGGCCGGGGGGCTTGTCGCTCGAAACTAGCTTTGCCTCGTCAGTCCTCGATTCACCGAGTACCGTGCGGTCAATGACCGAGTTCCCGGGCATCCCGTCGGGCCAGTCAAGCGTGCCACCGGGTGCGCCGGAAGGCGCGGGACCCTTTCCCCATCCACCGAGCTTCTATCCACCCGGCGCCTACCGCCCACCGCAGTACCCAAGTTTTCCGCCGGCGCCACCCAGACGCAGCAACGGGCTTGCCTTCGCGTCCCTGTCGATGGGTGTCCTCGGCCTCATCACGTCGCCGCTCTTAATCGGTCTCGGTCTCGGCATCGCTGCCGTGGCAATGGGAGTGACCGCGCGGCGACGGGTAAAACGCGGCGAAGCCACGCACGGGGGCGTGGCACTCATCGGTATCGTGTTCGGTGTCCTCGCAGCCGTGGCCGGCTCGGCCGTCCTTGCAGTGATGGTATTCGGATTCGCGATAGGTGAGTTCGACGAGGACTACCAACACTGCGTCGGCGAACATAATGGAATGGCGCAGTACTGCCAGCAATATCGCTGACTGGATGGTAGATGAGACATGAGCATGGTCACCGGACACGGGCCGCTCAGCAGCGCGCCGGCCGGCCGGTTCTCGCCCCAGGTGCCCGCCGGCGTGGTCTACGTCGAGCCGCATCCCCGCCGGGTGCAGGCGATCAAAGACGGACGCGCAGTGATCGACACCGAGTGGGCGCTGTTGGTGCACCGGCCAGATCGCCCACTCAGCTTCGCTTTTCGTGCCGACGAGGCGCGGGGCCTGCCCAGCGAACCGGTTGCCGAGGCGCCGGGCTACGTGAACGTGCCGTGGGATGCCGTCGACTCTTGGACCGAAGAGGGTCGCACGCTGGTGCACTACCCGCCGAATCCCTATCACCGCGTCGATTGCCGCCCGACCCGACGGCGTCTGCGAGTCAGCGTGGATGGCGCAACCCTGGTGGACACCGACGACACGGTGATCGTGTTCGAGACGGCGCTCGATCCGCGACTCTACGTCGACCCGGCGCATGTGCGCACTGAGCTTCTGCGGCAATCGAATACGTCGACGTATTGCAACTACAAAGGCTGGGCCACCTACTGGTCGGCTGCCGACGTCGAGGACGTGGCGTGGAGCTACCTCGATCCGCCGCCGGAGAGTTCGCCGATCAAGGGGTTTTTCAGTTTCGACGCCAACCGCGCCGAGGTGATCGCCGAGTTGCCCGTTCAGGACCGCGGCGGCGAGTAGTTCGGCCGTCCGAGCCCGAGGGCGTGCTGGGCGATCATGTTGCGGAACACCTCGAGGGTGCCGCCGTAGATACCGACGGGTGAGGCCAGTCGGAAGATGTATTCGGCGCCGCCGTCGTCGGCGGCTCCCTCGGTGTCGACCGGCAGCGCCGACGCCGTGCCAAGGATGTCCATCAGCTCCGGTGCGACGTCGCGCATGGTCTGCGCGTTGGCCACCCGGCCGAACATCCCCGGCGTGCCCAGCGCTGCCTCGGTGCGAGCCACGCTGCGGCCCAGTCGAAATGCGACTGAGGTATCGTCGATCAGCCGGTGGCCGTCGGCGCGCTCACGCGTGACCAGCGCAGCGATCGCGTCGATCGCCTCGGCCATCAGCGTCAGATGCTCGTTCATCACCGCGATTCGTTGCAGGCCGTCGTCTTTCTTTTCGACGGTGCCGTGCTCCTCGTCGAGCGCACCGCGCAGCACTCCCCAGCCGCCGTTCACCGGGCCGATGCGATACCGGTCGTCGACCCGCACGTCGCTGTAGAAAACGATGTTGGTGCGGTCGCCGTCGACGGTGCGGATGGGTTGGATGTCGACGCCCGGCGTGTCCAGTGGGACCAGGAACATGGTCAGGTTCTTATGTTTCGGCCCGTCGGGATCCGTATTGGTCAGTAGGAAAACGTATTTGGCGTTGTGCGCGTTGGACGTGAACATCTTGGAGCCATTAATGATCCAGCCGTCCCCGTCGCGGACCGCGCGGGTTTTGCAGGTTGCCACGTCCGAGCCGCCCTCGGGTTCGGTGTAGCCCAGGCAGAGCCGGATCTGGCCGGACAGCACGCCGGGCAGCACCTCGTCGGTGAGTTCCGGCGGCCCGAAGTCGCGCATCATCCTGGCGACGACGGCGGTGGTGCCCCAGTGGAACCAGGGTGTGTGGGCCCGGCCGATCTCGAGATCCCAGATTCGCCGGCGCAGGGCGCCGAACCCGCCGTCGGATTCGTCGTGGAAGTCGTCGGCCAGGTAGCCCTCGGCACCGAGGGCCAGGTGCACGCCCTCGTCGAAGTTCTCGCCGGTCTTGCGATCGCGGCGGATCACCTCGTCGGTGACCACGTCGGCCAGGAATGCCCGCAACCGATCGCGGAATTCCTGGTCCTCAGGAGACAGCTCGACGCATGCGAAATCCATGAGAGTTATAGCCGTGCTTCGGTTTTGATTGACGTGTCGGTGGTGCGCAACGGACGGATCAGCGCGTCCTGAGCGAACGACGCGATCAGCTCGCCCTCTTCGGTGTGCACGGCGCCGCGGACGTACGACATGCCCGCGCCGACCTGGGTGCTCTCGTGGGTGTAGAGCAACCAACCCGTCCAGGTCACCGGCTCGTGGAAGCTGACCGACACCGTCATCGGCGCGGTCGACACGGTCAGGTGCGACTGGGCGGTGCCGATCCCTTCGTGGGCGCGCATCGTGGTCGAAATACCGAGGTGGCCAGTGAAATACGCCACCAGGGCCTTGGCCAGGTCGTCGCGGCTCGGAATCGGGTCGTAGTGCAGCCAGGCGTACAGCTCCGGGGGGCCGACCTCGTCGGGGCTGTTCACGTCGACGACGTCGACCAGCCGCAATTCCCGCCCGCCCATCGGCATTCCGCCGTCGTTGGCGTCGCCGGGCGCCGTCACCTCGGGCCGGGGAAGGTGGTGGCGGATGACGTCGCCGGACGGCACGTCCAGCAGCGTCGTCACCGTGATCGCGCGTCGTCCGTTTTGCGACACGCCAACCACCGCGGTGGCCGTCGAGCGTCCCTCGGCCACGACGTCGATGTCGATCTCGACCGGCGGCCCGACCACCACGGCGCGGGCGAAGACCGCATGCACCGAGCGCACCGACTTCTCCGGAAACCGTTTGGCGGCCGCGACAATCACCTGCGCAAGTACCTGGGTGCCTTCGACCACTTGGCGTTCGTCCTCGGCCGCGATGCCGGTATCGGCGATGAAACGGCCGTCCTCGCCGGGGCGCGCGTCGAACAAATCCAGGAGGCCGGCGACCGACCAGTGCGTCTGCTCAGAGTCTGTTGTCACTTAGCGAGAATGACATTCTCGTCAAAACTTGTAAAGCCTTCGCCGCAGCCCGCGCGGCCTCACCAGGCGTCGATGACCTGCGTCTTGAACCGGTCGACCACCTCGACGGCGTGCGCCAGGCTGTCGCCGGGCAGCCCCACCTGCGTCCAGGTGACGCCGAGCTTGGCCAGCCGCTCCAGCCCGGTGAGGTACGCGTCGGCGTTGAAATCGTCGCTGGCCGGGCTGCCACCCTCGAAATTGCCGAAAATGATGTCGACCGTCGCGGGATCCCGGCCTGCCTGGTCGAGTCGGCGGCGCAGATCGTCGATGCCCTCGGCCAGGGCTTCGATCGAATCCATCGCCGCGGTGCGCGCGGTCTGGGCCAGCTGTGGGGGCGCGGCAAACGGGCACCACCCGTCACCCTTCTCCGCCACCCGGCGCCGGGCCGCCCCGGTGTTGCCGCCGATCCAGATCGGCGGATGCGGATCGCTCACCGGCCGTGGGTGCGCGGTGATCCCCTTGGCGCTGAAGTGCTTGCCTTCGAAGCTGATGTCATCGCCGGTCCAGATGGCCCGGATGACGTCCAGCGATTCGTCGAACAGCGCCGCACGTTCTTCGAAATCAACTCCGAGCGCGGCGAACTCGCGTTTGAGGTATCCGACGCCGACGGCCAACGTGAACCTGCCGTCGGACAGCAGATCCAGTGTCGCGCCAGACTTGGCCACTACGAAAGGGTTTCGGTAGGGCAGCACCACAATGTTGGGGATCAGCCGCAGGGTGGTGGTGCGGGCGGCGGCGAAACCCATCGCCACGAATGGGTCCAGCGCGTCATGGCCGCCGGCCTCAAGCCAACGCTGACTGGGTGCGGGATGGTCGGTAAAACCGAAGCCGTGGATTCCGGCGGCCTCGGCGGCCGCGGCGACGGTGGCGATGCCGTCGCCTCTGACCAGCTCTGGGTTGTAGGGGTGGCTGTGCATCGGGTGGGTGATGGTGAATTTCATCTGCCGCTTTCCTTAGCTGAGCGCCGACGAGGTCCCTGCAAGTTACCGCGTGACATTTGTACGATAATCTGTAAAGCCTGCCGGGTGAATGGCAGGTCAGTTTCACGGCCGCAAAGGAGCGAGGACGTTGGGCATCGTCACGACGAGCTCGGAGACGGCCTTCGCTCGCGCGCCCGAGACCATCTACGACTTCGTCACCAACCCGGCAAACTGGCCCAAGACCTATCCCGGTAGCGCGCACATCACGAACCTGCCCGGCCAGCTGCCGCTGAAGGTCGGCGACACCTGGGAGGAGTCCGGCCCAGACGGGGGCCGCATTTTCACCTGGCACTTGGCGATTGCCATGCGGCCGAAGCTGTGGATGTTCAATTCCGTTGGGCCACTGGGTCATGACCGCGACGGCGGTGGCGGCATGGAGGGGCGGATCACTGTCGAGTATCACTTCACCAGGCCTGCCGAGGACATCACGCTGTTCACCCGCACGATGACGATCGAGGCGTACAAGCACGCGCCGCTGCCCGACGCCCTGTTCCAGCAGGCCAACCCCGCCAAGATCGACGCCTATCACCAGGCGATCGCCCGAGAATTGGATGCGCTCGATGACGGCAATCGTTGAGGGGCTGACGCCGCTGGCGGCGGGCTTCTGTTTCGGCGAGGGCCCGCGCTGGTTCGAGGGTCTGCTGTGGTTCTCCGACATGCTCGGCGAGGCCGTCCACACCGTCACCATCGGCGGGTCGACGACCACGCTGTCGCTACCCGGGCATGCGCCTTCCGGGCTGGGGTTCCGGCCGGACGGCACGTTGCTGATCGTGTCCACCGAAGACCGCAAGCTGCTGTCCTACGATGGCGAATACGTGGACACCGTCGCGGATTTGAGCAAGCTGGCGCCGGCCGATCTCGGCGACATGGTCGTCGACCACCTCGGCCGGGCCTACATCGGGTCGCAGGCCTTCGAAGGTGGCATCATCCTGCGGGTCGACCCCGACGACACTGTCACCGTGGTGGCGACCGACCTCGACTTCCCCAACGGCATGGTGATCACACCCGACCAACGGACGCTGATCGTCGCCGAGTCGATCGGCCGCCGGTTGACCGCGTACACCATTGGCACCGACGGCGACCTGTCCGATCGACGCGTCTTCGCCGACGGTCTGGATGGCCCGCCGGACGGCATCTGCCTCGACGCCGAGGGCGGCGTGTGGACGGCGATGACGCTGGCACACCAGTTCCAACGCATTGAGAGCCGTGGCGGCAAAGGGCACGTCAGTCATCGCATCGACATCGGCGATCGCGTAGCGATCGCGTGCATGCTCGGCGGCGTGGCCGACCGAACGCTGTTCATGCTGTCGAGCAGCGACGCCTACCCCAAGCGTCTGGTGGGCACGCGACTGTCCCGGGTCGACACGGTCATCGTCGACACGCCGGCCGCGGCAGATGAGCGATGACCGATTCGTACTACGAGTTGATCGACGCCGACGACCCGGTCGGCGAAAAGTTCACTCCCACAGACTTAGTCCGCAGCACCTGGACGGCGAAGATTCAGCACGCCGCACCCGTGTCGGCGCTTCTGGTCCGCGCCTTGGAACGCCAGGCGGCGCGCGACGACACCAGGCTGAGCCGGGTCGCCATCGACCTGTTGGGTCCGGTCCCCGCCGACGGCGACATGTGGGTTCGCTCGAAAGTCGAACGTCCCGGCAAGCAGATCGAGTTGATCAGCGCCGAGACGCTGGCCCTGGGCCCCGACGGTCAGCCGCGACCGACCGCGCGGGCCACCGGCTGGCGGCTGCAAAAACTCGACACCGCCGCACTGGCGGGCGCCACCGCACCGCTGCCGCGTCCACTCGCCGAGGCCCGCACCCGCAACCTCGCCAAGAATTTCGATCGCAACTACGTACACAGCCTGGACTGGCGATGGCTGACCGAGCCGCTCAACGACGGGCCCGGTGAATCCTGGATCAAGCCGATCACGAATCTGGTCGACGGCGAGACGATGACGCCGTTGGAGCGGCTGTTCGCGGTTGCCGACTGCGCCAACGGCATCGGCACCAAGATCGACACCGCTAAGTGGACGTTTCTGAACAACGACCTCGTCGTGCACGTGCACCGGGTCCCCGACGGCGAGTGGATTGGCATCCGAGCGGAGACCAACTACGGTCCGGATGGCATCGGGACCACGGTCGGCACGTTGTTCGACGAGTCCGCGGCCGTGGCGAGTATTCAGCAGTCGGTACTAGTGCGCCGACGACCCGGCTGACCGCGGCCTCGCAATGACCGCTCGGGCAACAAGCGCCGGCGAGAGAAGAGCAAGAGGCGACCGGTTGCGCGACCCGACCGCCACCACTTGCTCGGCAACCTTGCTGTTCCGGGTCGCCCCGGCGAACAGCAACCGCTCCAACGGACTCAGCGTGAGCTTCCGGGCAGAATCCATGTTGACAAACTGGTGCGGCAGCAGTCGCCGTTTGTGCTGGCGCCCGTAACGTCGGGCCGCACGGTCGATTTCGTGTGAGCTTCCTTGACGCAACGGGGTCGTGATCGCATCGCAAAGCCATTCGGCGGTCTGAATTGCCCACCCGCAGCCGGTGCCCCATAACGGATCGCCAACCATTGCTGCGTCCCCGATGAGCGCGACCCCGGGTGCCACGATGTGCCGTCGGGTAATGAATGGATAGTCTGCTGTCCCAATCACATCTGAAACGCGTTCGGCTCGAGCCAGATCGGGAGCGTCTGGCAGACTCGCCATCATCTTCATCAGCGCCGCTTCCCGATCGCGACGAAACTCGGGTAACCGTTCCTTCGCCGGCACCGCGGCCATCAGTGTGACGCCATCCTCGTTGCAGAACACGTACGCGGCATCGCGCCCCATCAACCACATCGCCGTCGTGCACCAGGGCGGGACCCCTACGTTGCGGTATTCGGCGAAATAGACAAATCTGTTGTTGGGCGAAGACTTTCCCGGCAAGGACGCCAGTCGTGCGACGTTGGAGGAATAGCCGTCGGCGCCGATTACCATTTTGGCGGCCAGGCGGCACTTGGCCCCATTGATGTCCGCGGTCACACCGTCAACGCGGCCGTCGGGATCGAATTCCAAGCTCGTGACCTTAGTGCCGAGCATCAGCTCCACGCCGGGAGTTGCCGCCGCGCTATTCCGTAAGACCGGATCCATAACGCGGCGACTGATGTTATAGCCGTGGGAGGGAAGCCAATTGGGACGCACCTCGCGGATCCATCCGTCGCGGGTCCGCACGCTTTCGTGCTGGCGAACCGCCCCCCGTTCCTCGAGGACGTCATCAAGACCGAGCCGCGTGAGCGTGGACAATGCGCTGGATCGCATGCTGTGCGTACAGAGCCGCTTGTAATAATTCACATCCCGATGCGTTTCAATCAGCGCCACTTTCATGCCCTCGCGACCTAGCAGCATCGCGGCCGCGCAGCCGGCCGGTCCAGAGCCCACCACCGCGACATCGAACGACGCGTTCACTACTCGCTCCTCACGCCGGCTCGAAGCACGACTGCAGTTTGAAGGCCAGCCAAGGGCGCCGGCCGCCGACAACACGCAGGCCATCCCGCGCGGCCGTGAAGGGCCCAATGCGTTGGTAGAGCAGCTGCGTCATTACCGATGCAGGCAGCCGCAGAACCGCGTCGGGTCGGTCGTTCGGCCGCCGAGCGCGAATCTCGCCAACTCCGTCGTGAATGTGAATGAGGTAGGGATGCGCCTCCGGTATCAGGATCGCGGCGCAGATGTCGGTGCTGGGCGCAATTGACGCGCGCACGTATGCGGGCCCGATTTGCATCAAACCCCGGGCGATCAGCAACATGTCATGCTCGGCAATTGTCCACGGCGCCTTGACAGCTCGCGCAATATCTTGGCCGTGCAGCAGCAGCTCGCCGAGCCAATTCGTCCGCCACGTGATGCCATCCACCAAGGCACCGCAATGAAAGCCGAGAACCCTTTCCTCATCGGCGACTTCGTCGAACAGCTGATTCAACTGCGGCACCAGGGCTCGGAGTCCATCGACGAGCTCCGGTATCGGCGCCATCGCCGCCTCGAGCTCGGTCCGGTTGAGCAGGCTTACCTCATCTGGATAGGAGGCCAGCCGATACCTGCCCTCTGCATACTCAAGGTAACGGCGCGCCAACGTCAGCACGTGCGAAACCACCTGCTGAACAGTCCATTCCGAACGCGGCGGCCGAGCATGCGGATCGGCGTTGCTTGCCAGTCGATCAAACCGCAGTAGGGCGTGCGCAGTGCGCTCCCGCACTTCGTTCCGGGTGGTATCGATCAAGGCTGCGACGTCGACGTCGTTCATCGCACCTCCATACTCCAGGGTGGAGCAAAGATTACTCCAGAATGGAGTATTGTCAAGAAATGGCGCCTGCACCCACCGCGACATCATTCGCGCTGCTGGGCCTTCTCGGAATTCAGTCATGGACCGCATACGAGCTGGTAGCACAGGCCAAAAGGAGCCTCCACCACTTCTGGCCCCGCTCGGAGGCCAACTTGTACGCGGAATTGAAGCGCCTCGTAGAGCGCGGTCATGCCGACGCCCAGGTGGTCGAGGGCCGCCGCCGCCAGCGCACGCGGTACACGATCACACCCGAGGGCCGCGCGGCGCTCGAGGAGTGGCTGAGCACCGAACCGGCGCCGCCGGCCCTCGAGATCGAAGGAGTGCTCCGCGTGCTCCTGGCAGACCAAGGAACCGTGAAGGATCTCAGAGCGGCAGTCGAGGCTACCGCCCGTCAGGCCCGCGAATTGCGCGCGAACGGCGCGATGCTGGTTGACGAACTGCTCACTACGGGAGGGCCTTTCCCCGAGCGGCTGCACCTCACCGAACGCGTCGTAACCCTTTACGGCGAATTCGTCCGACTACTCGTCCGCTGGTGCGACGAGACTGAAGCCGAGGTCCAGACGTGGTCAGACACCGCGGATATCGGGCTGACGCCGCGCGCTCGGCAACGACTCGAGGAGTTGCTCACCAACGCCCGCAACGATGAGTGAAGGCGTCGTGACTTCCTGCGCTGATCGCGAAAGTGCAATTAGCGAGACGTTTCTCGAGATGCAGCCTCGGTAGTTGCACTCTCACGGCGCGACAGGCTCAGTCTTGCAATCGCTATAGCGCGCCGCGCTCCGGCGCCAATGTCGGGGCGGGGACGGGCGGGATGACGTCGACGACGCGCAGGTGCGAGTCGGGCGAGCTGATGGTCGCGGCGATCAGCCGGCCGGCGTCGTCGGGCGGGACAAGGCCGGTCGAACGGACGATCGACGCTCGCAGACCGGTGCCGACGAATTCGGCGTCCAATCCACAGATCCATGCGTCGAGCATTCGATCCGCCCCGGCCGGCGATGCGCCGACCAGCTCGGGGCTGAGCAGCACCACGTCGCCATATCCGTTGTCGATCATCGGCGCAACAAGTTGTGTCACAAGGTGTTGCGCGCCGACCCAGGACCTCTCGGCGACACCCGCGCTACTGATCAACGCGTCGACGTCGCCGACCAGATAGTCGACGGACTCCAGAAAACCGTCGATAGACAGCGGGTCCGCCAGGTCCAGGTGAGCGGCGAACACCGACGCGCCGCGAGACCGCAGCCGGGCGGCGAAATCCTCACCGGCGTGCGGTCGGGGGCTGCCCATCAAAACGGAGTGCCCACCCGTCGCCAACCGCGTTGCTGTGGCGAAGGCGACCGGCGATGAGGCTTCGGTGATGACCACTGCTCTGGCGTGGCTCACCGCAGACGACCGTCTTCCGGGGTTTGCCCAGCTAAGCTCGGGTGGTCAGCTACCTCGGACGGGGCCGAAAAGTCCCCGGCCAGGGAACATGGCAGTGGCACGAAAACAGCGTGACACTTCGGTCTAATTTTGTAAAGTTGCGGGTATGGACCAGACGTCGACGATCGAGGGTGACGCCTCGACGCAGCAGCGGATCCTCGCTGCCACCGCTGAGGTCCTCGGCCGCAACGGCAAACGCAAGCTCAGCCTGTCCGACGTCGCTGTCCAGGCCGGGGTGTCGAGGCCGACGCTGTATCGCTGGTTCGCCTCGAAAGAGGACCTGCTCTCGGCGTTCTCCAAATACGAGCGGCTCACCTTCGAAAGCGGCATGAGCCACGCGACGGCCGGACTCAAAGGTGCCGACAAGCTCGACGCGGCATTGCGGTTCATCGTCGACTACCAGCACTCCTACACCGGTGTGCGGATGGTCGACATCGAGCCCGAGCACGTCATCGCCCAGTTCTCGAACGTGATCCCACAGATGCGCGACGGTCTGCAACGGCTGATCCCCGGCCCCAACGCGGCGGTCAAAGCGGCGACCGCGATCCGGGTAGCGTTCTCGCACTACATGATTCGCAGCGATGACGCCGATGAATTTCTGGCTCAGCTGCGGCACGCGGTCGGCATCAAGGCCGGCGGCTAGTCGAACAGCACGGCGGCGTTGAGGTAGCCGGTCGGGTCGAACGCCGTTTTCAGTGTGCGCATCGCCGCGACATCGGCGGCATCGCGGGACATACCCAGGTAGCGGCGTTTGCGGCTGCCCACGCCGTGCTCGGAGCTGACATTGCCCCCGCATTCGGCGATCAAGTCCATCATCGCGGCATACAACTCCTGTTCCTGCTCCGCGCTGCAGCGCAGCACATTCAGATGCAGGTTGCCCTCGCCGATGTGCCCGAACAGCACACCGATGGCGTCAAGCGCGTGGCGTTGCAGGAGCTCCTCAGCGTCGCCGGCGAACCTGGATACTGCGGGCAGTGGCAGCGACACGTCGAACTTCAACGGCGGCCCGAACAAGCCGACGACCTCGGCCAGCGATTCGCGTACCCGCCAAAGCCGTTGTTGTGCGGTGACATCCACGCCTACCGCGGGCTCGCCCGAAGTCTGCACACCTTCCAGCGCATCGGCCAGTCGCTCGGTCTGATCGAAATCGGAGGCCAGCTCCACCAGCAGCAGCCATCGACTATCCACCGGCCGGGGCACACCGAGATGCTTGTCGGCCAGCGCACCGGCCCGGCCGTCGATCAGTTCGAGCGCTGCGATGCCGTCCAGGTCGCGGAACCGTCGCCCGGCGTCGACCAGCGCGTCCAGTTCGTCGAAGCCGCAGACCGCGGTCACCCGATGCGCCGGATCGAGGTGCAGGCGTAGGTCCAAAGCGGTGATCACGCCGAGTGTTCCTTCGGCGCCGACGAACAGCGACGGCAAGTCGTAGCCGGTGTTGTCGGCCCGGACCTGCGAGTGCCGTCGCACCACCGACCCGTCGGGCAGCGCGACGTCCATCCCGATGACCTGGCTGCCCATGTTGCCGTAGCGCACGGTTCGCAATCCGCCGGCGTTGGTCGAGGCCATGCCCCCGACCGTCGCGGTGTCACGCGCGGCCAGGTCGACACCGAAGATCAGGCCGGCCGTGCTCGCCGCGTGCTGCACCGCAGCCAGCGTCGCCCCGGCGTCGGCTTCGATGCGGCGTTCAGTGGTGTCGACGTCGCTTATCGCGCAGAGCCTTTCGGTCGACAGCAACAGGTCGTCGTGCTCTGGGACGGTCCCGGCCACCAACGACGTCCGCCCACCCTGGATGGTCACGTACGTTCCCGCGTCGCGGCACAGCCGCAGAACCCCAGCCACCTCGTCAGCCGAACCGGGGCGTACCAGAGCACTGGCCTGGCCGCGGTAGCGGCCGGTGTGGTCCACGCTGCGGCCGGCCAGCACGTCGGGATCGGTGCTGACGTATTTCGCCCCCACCAGCGACGACACCTGCTGCAGCACACTCGCGGCCATGCCGTGGGTCTATCACACCGCAGAGCGGGCGTGCAGGATGGCTGTCATGCAACGTGAAGATGTCTGGTTCAACTCGGGCAGCGACCGAATCAGCGCATGGCTGTACCGGCCGGACGGCGACGGCGACACACCGCTGCTGGTGATGGCACACGGACTCGGCGCGGTTCGCACCATGCGCCTGGACGCCTACGCAGAACGCTTCGCCGCAGCCGGTTACGCATGCCTGGTCTTCGACTACCGGAACTTCGGCGACAGCGAAGGCGCGCCCCGCCAACTGCTCGACGTCCGAATGCAGTTGCAGGACTGGACCGTTGCCGTAGCCTTCGCCCGCACCCTGCCGGGGATTGATTCGCGTCGAATTGGCTTGTGGGGCACCTCTTTCAGCGGTGGCCACGTGATCGCCACGGCGGCTCGGGTGCCGGGCATCGCGGCGGTGGTCGCGCAATGCCCGTTCACCGACAGCGTCGCGTCGCTGGGAGCGATTAAACCGCTGATCAGTGCGCGCCTCACCGCGTTGGCGATCCGCGACCTCGTCACCGCCCGATTCGGCGGGCCACCGGTGATGGTGCCGACCGCGGGACGTCCGGGTGAGGTCGCGCTGATGACCGCTCCGGACGTCTACCCCGGCTACCTGGGTCTGGTGCCAGACGGCGTGGAGTTGCGTAACGAGGTCACGGCGCGGATCGGCGTCACGCTGGTGCCCTACCGGCCAGGACGGCTCGCGGCGAAGGTGCCCTGCCCGATCCTGTTCTGCGTCTGCGAATCCGACACCGTCGCGCCGTCAGGACCGACCCGCAGGTATGCCGCGACGGCGCCGCGCGGCGAGGTAAAGCTCTATCCGGAAGGGCATTTCGAGATTTATGTCGGCGACGCCTTCGAGCGCGTCATCGCCGACCAACTCGAATTCCTGGGTCGAGTTTTGCCTACGTCCGGCGACGACGCAGGGCCCGCAGCGCGAGAAGGATGAGCAGAACAATCAGGCTCACCGGATGACGCTGACGCCGCCGTCCACCGGGATCACCGCGCCGGTGATGTAGCTGCTGGCCCGGCTGGCGAGAAAGACGGCGATGCCCGCCATGTCGTCGGGCCGACCGATGCGGCCCAGTGGAAAGCCGGCACCCACAGCGTCCGACCCGGCCGCCAAAAGCTCCTTGGTCATCCGGGATTCGAAAAGTCCGGGCGCGATCGCGTTGACCAGAATCCGCGGCGCCAACTCCCCGGCGAGATGCTGGGTCAGCATGTGCACGGCGGCCTTGCTGGCGCTATAGGAGAAGTTGTCCCGGCCCCGTCCGGGCGCCACGATCCCGTCGATGCTGCCGGTGTTGATGACACGCGCAGGGTCGCCGTCGCTCGCCCCGGCGGTGAGCATCGGTACCAGCGCGCGAGTCAGCATGAAGACGCCCTTGACGTTGACGTTCATCACCTTGTCGAAGCCGGATTCGGGAAACTCCGCCAGCGGCGCGCCCCAGGCCGCGCCGGCGTTGTTGAACAGCGCATGGACGGCGTCCTCGCGCTCGGCGAGGTCGGCGACCAACGCGTCGACCCCGTCGACCGTGCCGAGATCGGCGGGAATCGCCTGCACCGATCCAAGCGCCGACAGTTCGGCGACGGCGCCGTCCAGCTCGGCCTTCTTGCGGCTGGACAGATACACGCTTGCGCCGGCCTGCAGCAGCCCGCGCGCGATCATCACGCCAATGCCGCGCCCGCCGCCCGTGACGACGGCGACCTTGCCGTCGAGGCGAAACAGATCGGTCATTTGCGGCCGGCCGTGCCGATTTCGGTGCGGACACCCAGCGGCGACTCCACCCGGACGGCCTCGTCGCGAATCAGGCCGCGCAGCAGCGCGGTGCTGAACTCGGCGGCGATCTCCTTGGCGCTGCGGCGCCCGCTCGGCCGCAGCCAGCGGTAGGCGCCCAGCGTCATCCCGATGTAGCCGAGGGCCAGGACGTGGGAGTCGCACTCGAAGAACTCGCCGTCGGCGATGCCGCGGTCGATGAGGCCGTGCACGTGCTCGTAGACCTGGGTTTCCTTCTCCCGGACCTCGGCGACCTGCTCCTCGGTGAACCACTCGGTGATGTAGGGCTGCTCCTGGAAGTACACCGCTGCGCCCTCGGGGTTGACGGCGATGTTGTTGAGCAGCCGCACGGTGTACTGGTAGAGCGCCTCGCGGGCCGACATCGTCGGATCGTCGTGGACCGCGTCCAAGGTGCGCTCGGCGGCCTGCTGGTAGATGTCGTAGAGGATCAGCGACTTGCTGGCGTAGTAGTGGTAGACGGTGGCCTTGTTCAGGCCGACCACGTCGGCGACATCGTCCATCCGGGTGCCGTGATAACCGCGCGCGGCGAACAGCTTGGTGGCTACTACCAGCAGCTCCTCGCGGCGGGTGAGCCCGTTCTCGGATGGCATGTCTACTCGCTTCGGCAGTCCGGGGGCCTGCCCGGAGTCAATCAACTGGTGGGTAGTCTAGGCAACACCACGGTTCACTGTTGCGCGTTGCCCGGTAGGACTAGACTTCGAATGAACGCGTAGCCGACTCGAGAGGTAGTCAGATGCAACCGGATCCCGATCCCAGCTACGACTTTTCCGACGAAGCTCGAGTTCTACTTCAAGTACCTGCCGTGGGGCCTGCGCGGAGTCACCGACGGCCAGGGTTACCCGCCGCCGGCGTACCCGCCCGTTTAAACCGCTCCGCCAGCTCCGAGATCGACGCCAGCGCGCATTTGTGCGAGTAGGCACAACGCCAGCGTCGATCTCGATGCATCTATAGCGCTTTGAGTTCCTCGGCGACCTCGGACACCGACTTCTTCGCGTCGCCGAACAGCATCGACGTCTGCGGCAGGAAGAACAGCGGGTTCTCGATGCCGGCGTATCCCGACGACATCGAACGCTTGAGCACGATCACCGACCGCGACTCGTCGACGTTGAGGATCGGCATGCCGTAGATAGGCGAGCCCGAGTCGTTGCGGGCGGCCGGGTTGGTGACGTCGTTGGCGCCGATCACGACGGTGACGTCGGTGCGGCTGAACTCGCCGTTGATGTCGTCCATCTCCTTCATCGCGTCGTAGTCGACGTCGGCCTCGGCCAGCAGCACGTTCATGTGACCGGGCATCCGGCCGGCCACCGGGTGGATGGCGTACTTGACCTCCACGCCCTTCTCCTCCAGCAGGCTCGCCATCTCCTTGACGGCGTGCTGCGCCTGCGCGACCGCCAGCCCGTAGCCGGGCACCACGATCACCTGGTTGGCGTAGGCCATCTGAATCGCCACGTCGGCGGCCGAGGTTGCCCTGACGGTGCCCTGCTCTCCGCCCGCGGCACCGCCCGCGCTGTCGGCGCCCCCGAACGAGCCGAACACGATCGCCGGAATCGACCTGTTCATCGCGACGGCCATCAGGTTGGTCAGGATCGAACCCGAAGCGCCGACGATCATGCCGGCGACGATCATCGCAGTGTTGTTCAGCGCCAAACCCGCTGCGGCTGCTGACAATCCGGTCATCGCGTTCAGCAGCGAGATCACCACCGGCATGTCGGCGCCGCCGATCGGGAACACCACGAACAGGCCCATCACGCCGGCGAAGACCAGCACCAGCACGATCCACCAGACCGGCATTCCCGGGTTCAACCCCAGATATACCGCGACACCGATCGCACCGAACAGCAGCACGAAGTTGGAGAACTGGAACAGCTTGGCCGATGCCACCAGCCGCTTTTCCACATTCTTGGGAATCGACTCCTGCAGCTTCAGGAACGCCACCAGCGAACCCCAGAAGGACACCGACCCGATGATCGCCGCGAACAGCGACCCGACGACCAGCGCGACAGTGGGCGACTGGTCCGGCCTGAACACCGAAAAGCCCTTGGTCTCAATGAATTCCGACCACGCGATCAGTGCGACGGTACCGCCGCCGACGCCGTTGAACAGCGCCACCAGCTGCGGCATGGCCGTCATCTTGGTCTTCTTGGCGGGTGGCACGCCCAGCACCACGCCGATCAACAGGCCCGCAGCGATCAGGATCCAGTTGATCGACGCGGTGTCGCGCACCTTGATCAGCGTCGCGACCACCGCGACGCCCATGCCGACCGCGGCGATCCAGTTGCCGCGCACCGCGGTCTTCGGGCCGGTCAGGCCGGACAGACCGAAGATGAACAGCCCGAACGCCGCGATGTACAGGACGTTCACGCCGTAGTTGACGGTCTCGGTGCTCACTTAACAGCCTCCTTCGCGCCGACTGCCTCATCGCCCGCGGGCTTGCGCGACTTGAACATGCCCAGCATGCGGTCGGTCACCAGGAAGCCACCGATCACGTTCAGGGTCCCGAAGATCAGGGCGATGAACGCGATGGCCCGCACGCCCCAGCTGGCATCGGCGGGCAGCTCGCCCAGCACCAGCAGCGCACCCAGGACCACGATGCCGTGAATGGCGTTGGTGCCCGACATCAACGGGGTGTGCAAGGTGTTGGGCACCTTGGAAATGACGGCGAAGCCGACGAACCCGGCAAGCACCAGGATCGCCAGGTTGGCCAAAAGTTGGTCGTACATCTACGCGTCCTCTCGAGTCACGCACGAGCCGGCAACGACCTCGTCCTCGAAATCCGGCGCCAGTTTGCCGTCGGTGATCAAGAGGTCGAGCAGCGCGGTGATGTTCTTGCTGTACAGCTCGCTGGCGTGCTCGGGCATCGTGGCCGGCAGGTTCAGCGGCGAGGCGATCGTGACGTCGTGCTTGACGACGGTCTGACCCGGTTCGGTGAGCTCGCAGTTGCCGCCGGTCTCACCGGCCAGGTCGACGACGACGCTGCCGGGCTTCATCGCCTCGACCGCGGCGGCCGTCACCAGCTTGGGAGCCGGGCGGCCCGGAACCAGTGCGGTGGTGATGACGACGTCGAACCCGCTGATCGCCGTCTCCAGCGCCTTTTGCTGCTGCGCGCGCTCCTCGTCGGTGAGCTCGCGGGCGTAGCCGCCCTCACCGGCGGCGTCGATACCGAGATCCAGCCACTGCGCACCAACCGAGCGCACCTGGTCGGCCACCTCGGGGCGAACGTCGTAGCCGGTGGTTTTACCGCCAAGGCGCTTCGCCGTCGCCAGCGCCTGCAGGCCGGCCACGCCAACGCCGAGCACCAGCACGGTCGCCGGCTTCACGGTTCCTGCGGCGGTCGTCAGCATCGGGAAGAACCGGGTCGACTCCGAGGCGGCGAGGATCACGGCTTTGTACCCGGCGACGTTGCCCTGCGACGACAACGCATCCATCGCCTGCGCCCGGGAGATACGCGGGACTGCCTCGAGCGCGAACGCCTGCACACCGGCCTCCTTGAGCGCGCCGATCGCGTTGTCGGCGTTGCGGGGCGCGAGAAAGCCGATCAGGGTCTGCCCGCTGCGCAGTTTCGCGACCTCGTCGGCGGTCGGCGGCGCGACCTTGATCACGATGTCGGCGGCCCAGGCGTCGCCGATGGTGGCGCCGGCCTCGGTGTACAGCTCGTCGGGCAGTAGCGCCCGCTCGCCGGCGCCCGCCTCGACGACGACTGCCGATCCCGCTTTTCACCAGCGGCGCGATTACCTTCGGCACCAGCGCGACCCGTCGCTCGTCGGCTCCCGACTCGGCGACCACGCCGACCGTCGTCTGCGTTTCTGTCATGGCGTCCGCATCTACTTCCTGTACTCCCTACTCGCCGGTAGATCGGCACCAACCCTAACGGGTCGCCCAGCAAGTCACCAAAGTGGGAAGTCCTGGCCGTGCTCCTCAGTTGGCCGCGGGCCGAAGTAGCGGCGTTGGGACTCCTCGATCGCGACGTCGTTGATGCTGGCCTCGCGTCGGGCCATCAAGCCGGTCTCGTCGAACTCCCACAACTCGTTGCCATAGCTGCGCCACCACTGGCCGGACGCAGTCACGGCATTCGTACTGAAATCGCACGGCGATGTGGTTGTCGTGGAAGCTCCACAGGCCCTTACGCAGGGCGTAGTCGAGTTCGCGCTGCCACTTGCGGGTCAGGAACGCCACGATCGCGTCGCGGCCGACGACGTGCTCGCTGCGGTTACGCCACTGCGAGTCAACGGTATACGCGCGGCTGACCCGGTCTCTGGATCCCGGCTGTTCCATGCGTCTTCGGCGGCCTGGACCTTCTCGATGGCCGTGGCCAAGGTGAACGGCGGCAACGGCGGGCGGGTATCAGTCATGACGTTCATCCTGCCCCCGATGTGCCCCTGTCGCGGGTGGCTTATCGTGACGGTCATGGACTTCGCAATGTCAGCCAAAGCCAGCGACTATCACAAGCGACTGAGCGAGTTCATCACCGATTACGTCTTTCCCGCCGAAGCCGAGTACGACAAGTACCGCGAGGAAGTCGGTCCCGAAAGATCACACCGTTCCGCCGATCATCGAGGAACTCAAGACCAAGGCCAAGGCCGCCGGGCTGTGGAATCTGTTCCTGCCGTCGGAGTCCGGGCTGACCAACCTCGAGTACGCGCCGCTGGCCGAGTTGACCGGATGGAGCCTGGAGATCGCGCCCGAGGCGATCAACTGTGCGGCCCCGGACACCGGCAACATGGAAACCCTGCACCTGTTCGCCACCGAGGAACAGAGCAAGAAGTGGCTCGAGCCGTTGCTGAACGGTGAGATCCGCAGTGGCTTCTCGATGACCGAACCCGCCGTCGCGAGCAGCGACGCCCGCAACATCGAGACGTCGATCGTGCGCGACGGCGGCGACTATGTGATCAATGGCCGCAAGTGGTGGACGTCGGGGGCTGCGGACCCGCGCTGCAAGATCCTGATCGTGATGGGCCGCACCAACCCCGAGGCGGCCAGCCACCAGCAGCAGTCGATGGTCCTGGTGCCGATCGACACGCCCGGCGTGACGGTGGTCCGCTCGACGTCGGTGTTCGGATACCAGGACCAGCCCGGGCACTGCGAGATCATCTACGACAACGTCCGGGTGCCGGTCACCAACCTGCTCGGGGAAGAAGGCTGGCGGCTTCGCGATCGCGCAGGCGCGACTCGGTCCGGGCCGCATCCACCACTGCATGCGCGCGCTGGGAGGCGCTGAGCGTGCGCTGGCCCTGATGGTCAACCGGGCCAACACCCGCATCGCCTTCGGCCGGCCGCTGGCCGACCAGGGTCTGGTGCAGCAGGCAATCGCCCAGTCGCGCAACGAGATCGACCAGGCCCGGCTGCTGTGCGAGAAGGCGGCCTGGACGATCGACCAGCACGGCAACAGGGCCGCCCACATACTGGTCTCGCAGATCAAGGCGGTGGCCCCACAGATGGCATGCAATGTTGTCGACCGCGCCATCCAGGTGCACGGCGCGGCCGGCGTCAGCGAGGACACGGTGCTGGCCCGGATGTACTCGTGGCAGCGCGCCATGCGCATCTTCGACGGGCCCGACGAGGTGCACCTGCGGACGATCGCTCGCGCCGAAATCGGCCGGGAGAAAAGCGCTTTCGCCGCGGCGGTCACCTAAAGTGACAACCGGGTTACGAGATCTGCAGGGAGCCTGGAACTTTCGCGATGTCGCCGACACCACCGGCGCGCTTCGACCCGGGCGACTGTTCCGTTCCGGAGAACTGAGCGAACTCGGAGACGAGGGCCGCGACGAGTTGCGCCGTTTGGGCGTCACCGATGTCGCCGATTTGCGGTCGCGCAGCGAGGTGCTACGTCACGGGCCCGGCCTGGTCCCCGACGGCGTCGACATTCATCTGCTGCCCATCCCGGATCTCCCGCCCGACGAGGCCAACCCCGACGGCGAGGCCCCGCACGAGCACGCGTTCAAGCGGCTGTTCGAAGAAAAACCGGACGGCGAATCGATCAGCGACGCCGCGAGCCGCTACATGGTCGAGGAGTACAGCCGTTTTCCCACTTACCCAGGAGCCCGCGAGGCGGTCCATCGCCTTGTGACGCTGCTGGCCGGCGGGCGCACCGTGCTCGCCCATTGCTTTGCCGGCAAGGACCGCACCGGGTTCACGGTGGCGCTCGTGCTCGAGGCCGCCGGTGTCGACCGCGACGCGATCGTGGCGGATTTCCTGACAAGCAACCAGGCCGTCCCGCTGCTGCGGGAGCGCATCCTGAACACGATCCGGCAGCGGGCCGACATCGACATGCCACCCGATCTGCTCTCGACCACCGAGGCGCGGTTGTCCGAGGAGGTGCTCGGCGTCCGAGCCGAGTACCTGGACGCCGCACGGCGGACGATCGATGACAACTTCGGCTCTCTTGACGGCTACTTCCGCAACGCGGACATCACCGAGGACGACGTACACCGGCTGCGCGACGCGCTGTTGGGCTGAGTCAGCCACTTTCGTCACACCCGCACCAGCCTCCCGGCCTGGAGTGCTTTTCAAAATGTGGGCGTATGCGATATCACGCCCCGCGGTGATATCGCCCGGGGTCACCATTCGAAAAACCAGCATTCGCCCCAGCCAGTGACCACTGAGGCCCCTGGGGCAGATGGGGCGCGTCCTACATTTTGGACGCGAAACTTAATTTTCGCCAACGAAAACCTGTGTATTTCTCAGACATATAGGTTTTATAGGCGTAGACATATGCCTAATACCCGCGCCGCTGGAGCCGCATCGTGCCCTGGCGACCGTCAGCCCGCCGTCCCGAAAGGTCGCACAATGTCAGGTCGCAAAACTCGTCTACTGGGTCTGGGGATGGTCGCGACGGCAGGCGCCGGTTTCTTGAGCCTCGCCGCGATGATGAACACCGGTTATGCGCACGCCGACGGCGAGGACGTTGGCCTGGTCCTCGGCGGCAGCGGCACCCCGATCCCGGGGCAGCTGTACGTGGAGTCCGCCCTCGGGCACTACCTCTCCGGCTCAGGCATCACGGAGTTCTACGGGGCCACCGCAACGAATCCCGTCGGCATCGGAGTTTTCACGCCTGAGGGCCTCTACCCGTTGACCGGTGTGCACACCTTGGAGCTGAACTACCCCTCCAGCGGCGACCTCAACCTGCCGTCCGACAGCACCTCGGTGGGTCAGGGCATCACCATCCTGACCAACGCGATCGAGGCCAACGTCGCCAACGGCGACACCTCGACCGTATTCGGCTACTCCCAGAGCGCCGCCATCTCGAGCCTGACAATGCAGCAACTGGAGGCCGACGGGGTGAGCCAGGACGCGGTGAAATTCCTGCTGGTCGGAGATGTCAGCGCTCCCAACGGCGGATTGCTCTCGCGCTTCGACGGCTTCACCGATACGTCGGGCGCGGCCCACGCCCTGGAGTTGAACCTGCCGAGTCTCGGCGTATCTTTTGACGGCGCAACACCTTCCACCGACTACGCGACCTCGGTCTACTCGATCGAGTACGACGGCTTCACCGACTTCCCGAAGTACCCGATCAACTTCCTGTCCGACCTGAACGCGTTCCTGGGCATCGAGACACTTCATGGCACGTACCTGAACGGCGGCGACGGCACCGAAGGACTGGGAAGCGGCCCGTCGCTTGCCGACATCGCCAACGCGACGCCGCTGGAGACATCGCCAGGCAGCCTCAGCGATTACTTCATGATCACCACGCTCGATGGAACGGACTCGACCGTCGGAAATGACGTCGTCGCGCCGTTGGTCGCGCTGCTGCCGAAACAGCTCCAAGAACTGCTCGGGCCCGACCTGACGTACCTGATCAACTTGGGTTACGGCGACGGCTCACAGGGCTGGGCGGACGGTCCGGCCGACGTGAACACCCCGTTCGGCCTGTTCCCAGACGTCAGCGGTTCGGACATCTTCAGCCAACTGTCCGCGCTCACCCAGCAGGGCATCCAGAACCTGACGACCGACACCGATCCGTATGCGTCGGCGACGTCGACGCTCGACCCGGCGTCCGCCGGCCAGAGCTTCTCGGATCTGATGTCGGCGTTGTCCGCCGACGCCGCGAACCCCGCGGCCTCGCTGACCGACTTCGTCAACGCGATCACGACCGCGTCCTCCGCGGCGTACTCCACGCTGCTGCCGACGGCCGATATCATCAACGCGCTGGTGACCAGCATGCCGGCCTACGACCTGTCACTGTTCTCGGCGAACATCGCCACCGGTGACCTGGCCGACGCGTTCGGCCTGCCGATCGCCGCCGACACCGCACTGTTCACGCTGGCGGGTGGCTTCGAACTCGAGGTCCTGCAGTCCGCAGCCACCGAGATCACCAACGCCTTCTCGGGTCTGTTCTAGTCAGGAGGGCAGGAACGCGCCGCCACCGGTCTCCGGGGGCGGCGCGTTTCTCTTCGCGGAGGTTGCAGTGATCGGAAACATGTTGGTTCCACTGGCGTGTTCTGACAACACGCCGAGGGCGGCCGAAATCGCGTCGCAAAGAGCTGTGATTTTCTCAGATTCTCCGGCCTCAAGGTGTAAAACATACGTTGAATAGCAGCGCCCAAGCCCCGGGAGGTCGCTCATGCCGGACCGCAGAAATCGGTGGTCGGGAGTCGGGTTGGCGGCGACCGCAATCGCAGGCTTCATGGCGCTGACCACGGTGACGAATCCGGCGGTCGCGACTGCGGACGGCGAGGACGTCGGGTTGGTGATCGGTGCCAGCGGCCTGCCGATCCCGGGCGCCGACTACGTGGCCGCGGCTGACTTCCAGTACCTCGACAACCAGTACACGCAGTTCTACCCAGATCTCACGTTCTACGGGGCCACCTCGACCGTGCCCTCCGATATCGGTTTCTACGGCCAGGGCGTTTTCACACCTGAGGGGCTCTACCCGCTGACCGGCGCCGGCGTCCACCAGCTGTATTTGAATTACCCCACCGATGCTGACGGCTTCCCGGATCAGAGTTCATCGGTCGGTCAAGGAATGACGATCCTGGAGAATGCGATCGCCGCCAACCAGGCAGCAGGAAACGCATCAACGGTGTTCGGCTACTCGCAGAGTTCGACGATCGCCAGCTATGTCATGCAGCAACTCGACCCCAGCGGAACGCCGCAAACCGGAGCCTTGGATCCGCAGTTCCTGCTTGTCGCCGACCCCAGCAATCCCAACGGCGGGCTGCTCGAGCGCTTCGCCGGTTTCGAAACGACTTCGGGCCAAATGGTTTCCGACCCACTGAACCTGCCGAGCCTCGGTTTTGTCTTCGACAGTGCCACGCCCTCCGATGACTATGTGACCAACATTTACACGTTGGAGTACGACGGCTTCGCCGACTTTCCCCGCTACCCGCTGAACTTCTTGTCCGACCTCAACGCCTTTCTGGGCATCGCATTGCTGCACGGCACCTATCTGAACGGTGCGGACCCGGATCTGATGAGCGGACCAACGGCCGAAGAGATTGCCCACGCGCTTCTACTGCCGGGCTCGGCCGACTATGGCGGCGGCACCGCCGACAGCCTCACCAACTACTACATAATCGACGAAACCGCGCCGCTGGTCTCGTTGCTACCAAAGTCGTTGCAAGAATTGCTCGGGCCCGACCTGACGTATCTGATCAACCTGGGATATGGCGACGGCAGTCTTGGTTACTCCGTGGACGTCGACTCACCGGCAGACGTGGCCACTCCGTTCGGATTGTTTCCCGACGTGACCCTGTCGCAAGTGTTCAGCACCCTGGTCACCGACACCGAGCAGGGCGTCCAGAACTTGATGAGCGACACAGATCCCTACTCCTCGACGGCCGTGGACTCCCTGCTGTCCGGCTCGATCTTCCCGGATCTGATGTCGGCGCTGGAGGCCGACGCCGCCAATCCCGCGGCAAGCCTCACTGACTTCGTCAATGCGATCTCGAATGCCGCCTCGGCGGCGTATTCCACCCTGCTGCCGCTGGCGGACATCGGGAATGCGCTGCTGACCAGTGTTCCGTCCTACGACCTGACGCTGTTCACGGACAGCCTGTCGAGCGGTGACCTGCTCGACGCTCTCGGTCTGCCCGTCGCGGCCGACACTGCGGTAGGCACGCTGGCGGCCGGTTTCGCATTCGAGGTCGTCGACCATGCCGTCAACGAGATCGTGAGCGACTTCTCGGGCCTGTTCTAGGGCTCCAGCACGACCTTGCCGAACACCCCGCCGTCGGCCAGGGACTGCAGCGCGTCGCGCCCGCGCGACAGCGGATAGCGTTGCGGCGGTGGCGGTTTCAACCCGGCCGCGACCAGTTGGTTGAGACCGAAGGAAAACAGCGACGCCGAGCCGGGGACCTGATGCAGGTATTCGCCCCAGGCGACACCGAGCACGCCGGCGTTGCGCAGCAGCAGCCGGTTGACCTTGACCGTCGGGATGGCGCCCGCGGCGAATCCGATCACCAGTAGCTTGCCGTCGATGGCCAGAACCCGAACCGCGTCGTCGAAGGCTTGCCCGCCGACCGGATCGACCACGATGTCGACCCCGCGGCCATCGGTGTGCTCGCGGACCGCTTGGGCCCACCCGTCGGTCAGCGGTAGCACCACGTCGGCGCCCAGCGACTCGACGAATTCCGTTGCGCTGGTGCGATGTACCACCGCGATCACCTTGCTGGCGCCCATCGCCCGCGCCACCTGGATGGCCGCGGTCCCCACACCGCCGGCCGACCCCAGCACCAGCACGCTCTCGCCCTGGCGCATGGCGGCCCGGCGGGCCAGCGCGAAATACATGGTGTTGTAGTTCACCAGCAGCGACACCGCTTCGGCGTCGTCGAGTTCGGCGGGACTACGGGTGACGTTGGCCGGTGGAGCGACCACTTGCTCCGCGTAGCCGCCCAGAATCCCGAACGCCGAAACCCGTTCGCCAACTTTGAATTCGGAGTCCTCCGGCGCCCAGTCGACCACGCCGGCGGCTTCCATACCGGGAATGAACGGCGGCGGCAGCTTGAGCTGGTACTCGCCCTTGCTCAGCAAGAGGTCGGGAAAGCAGACCCCCGCGGCGCGAACATTGATGACCAGGACGTGCTCGTTGCCGGCGACATCCTGGACATCGGTGTACGCGAGACCGTCGGGTCCTGAAAGCTCCTGTACAACACAGGCTTTCATGCGGCGCCGATCAGCGGATCGAGAAGTTGGCCGCCTCCGCCGCGGAAGATCGTCGATCTCGCCCCAGTGCGAAGCGATGTCGTCGACCGACGGCGGGGTCTTGAAAGTGACGCCCTCGTTCTGGAACAGCGCGGTGCGCTGCACCTTGCCGCCACCGACGATGAAGATCGAACCGCTGTCGGGCACTTCCTCGGTGACCAGGTAGGCCACCACCGGCGCCACGAACTCCGGGGTGAGGTTCTTCAACACCTCTGGCGGCAGGATGTCCTCGGTCATCCGGGTGGCGGCGATCGGCGCCAGCGCGTTGGCCTTGATGTTGTACTTGGCGCCTTCCTGGGCCAGCGTGTTGATCAGACCGACCAGACCCAGCTTGGCGGCGCCGTAGTTGGCCTGGCCGAAGTTGCCGAACAGCCCACTGGTGGAGGTGGCGACGAGCACGCGGCCATAGCTCTGCTCGCGGAAGTGCGGCCACGCGGCACGGATGACGTTGTAGCCGCCGTAGAGGTGCACCTTGAGTACGGAATCCCAGTTCTCGAACGTCATCTTGTGGAAGGTGCCGTCGCGCAGGATGCCGGCGTTGCTCACGATGCCGTCGATCTTGCCGAACTCGTCGAGCGCGGTCTTGATGATGTTCTCGGCGCCCTCGGACTCGGCCACGCTGTCGTAGTTCGCAACGGCGCGTCCGCCGGCGTCTTTGATCTCCTTGACGACATCGTCGGCCATGTTGTGTCCGGCGCCGGTTCCGTCGCGAGACCCACCGAGGTCGTTGACCACGACGCTCGCGCCTTCCTTGGCGAGGGTCAGCGCGTACTCGCGACCCAGGCCACCGCCGGCTCCAGTGACGACGACAACGCGATCCTGCACTCCGGGCATGAAATTCCTATCTCTCGATCCTCGATGATCAACGGATTTGCAACCAGCCGGCAGCGTCAGAACAGCCGGCGGGCCAACTTCCACGCCTTCTCGGTATACGGCGGGTAGATGAAGCTGGCGATGTCGGGACGGGTCGGCTTGCTCAGCACCGACTTGCGGTGGCTGAACTCCTCGAACCCGAACTTGCCGTGGTAGGCGCCCAGGCCGGACGGGCCGACGCCACCGAATGGCAGCTTGTGGGTGGCGAAGTGGAACAGCAGATGGTTGATCACCATGCCGCCGGCCGGCACTTCCTTGATCACCCGTTCGCGGACGGCCTTGGCCTTGGTGAACAGATAGGCGGCCAGCGGCTTGGGCCGCGAGTTCACGAATGCGATTGCCTCATCAAGGTTTTGGACGGTCATAATCGGAAGGATCGGGCCGAAGATCTCGTCGGTCATCAGCGGCTCGTCGGCCGCGGGGTCCACGACGACGGTCGGCTGGATGTTCAGCTTCGACGCGTCCGAGCCGCCGCCGATGGCGACCGTGCCCTGCGTCGCGGCAAGCGCGGTGGTGAGACGGTTGAAGTGACGCTCGTTGACGATTCGCTTGCCGCCGCTCGAGTTTTGGGCCTCGAAGGCGGTGACCGCCTTCTGGATCTCGTCGACCAGCTGGTCGCGGATCGGCGCCTCGGCGAGCACGTAGTCCGGCGCGATGCAGATCTGGCCGGAGTTGATCAGCTTGGTCCAGGCGATCCGCTTCGCGGCGACCTTGATGTCCGCGTCCTTCGACACGATCACCGGGCTCTTGCCGCCGAGTTCGAGGGTGACGGGCGTCAGCTGCGCCGCCGCGCCCTCGTACACCTTGCGCCCGATTTCCGTGCCGCCGGTGAACAGCAGATGGTCGAAGCCCTGCGCGATGAGCTCCTGGCTGACCGCGCCGTCGCCCTCGATCACGGCGATCGCGTCGTTGTCGAGGTAGCGCGGGACCAACTCGGCCATCAACGCCGACGAGGCGGGTGCCACCTCAGAAGGCTTGAGCAGCACGGTGTTTCCCGCGGCGATCGCCCCGGCCGCGGGGCCCAGCGTCAGCGCGAACGGGAAGTTCCATGCGCCGATGATCAGCACGGTGCCGTACGGCTCGTACTCCACCCAGCCGCGGCCGGGCAGCTGCGACATCTCCAGCAGACGGTGACGGCGCTTGGCCCACTTGCCCACGTTCTTCGCCGCGTAGGCGGCCTCACCGGTGGTGCTGGCGACGTCGGCGAGCCAGGCCTCGAACGGTGAGCGGCCGAGGTCCTTCTCCAGGGCGTCGGCGATCTTGGTCTCGTTCTCGACCATCAGCTGCTTGAGTGCGCGCAGTTGCTCCTTGCGCCACTCCAGATTTCGGGTGCGGCCGGTGGCGAACGTCTGGCGCAACCGCGCAACCGTCTTCGCGACATCCGGACCGGAAGCGGGGGCAGTTGGCGCAGTAGGCGCTTTGATTTCAGTGGCTTCGGTGGTCATCGGGTTTCCCTTCCTCGACCGGCGAAAACCCAATCCTAATCAACCACCCGGTTGGGCAACAGGTGCCCCTGGCTAACGCTCTTTCGCGTTCTCAGGCGCGCTCAGCGGTCACGAACTGCGAGAACGCTTCCTTGTCGTCCGACGACGGCACGCCCTCGACCCAGCGGTCCAGCCGCTGCATCTCGTCACGGGAGTTCTGCGCGGCCGCCCGCCAACCGTGGTCGTTGAGCCACGTGGCCACGTCGGCGCGAGCGTCGTCCTTGTACATCAGGTCCTGGATGTCGATGTTGCGCTCGATGCCGAGTTTCTCGGCCACCCGATCGAGGCGCTCCCGCATCTCCTGACGACGCTCGTCGGAGTGGTTGGCCGCGGTTTCGGCGGCGATCCGGCTGCCGGGTGCGCTCAACTCGGTGATCTGCGTGAACAGCCGGTCCTGGGCGTCGGCGGGCAGGTACATCAGCAACCCCTCGGCCAGCCAGGCGGTCGGCGCCTGCGGGTCGAAGCCTTCGGCGATCAGCGCCGCGGGCCAGTCCTGACGCAGGTCGATCGCCACCTCGTGGCGGTCGGCCGACGGGGTCGCGCCGTGGGCTGCCAGCGTCGCCGACTTGTACTCCAGCACCTTGGGCTGGTCGATCTCGTAGACGGTGGTGCCGGCCGGCCAGTCCAGCCGGTAGGCGCGCGAGTCCAGGCCCGACGCCAGGATCACCACCTGCCGGATGCCGGCGGCGACGCCGCCCCGGCGAAGTAGGCGTCGAAGAAGTGGGTGCGCACCGCCTGGTAACCGCGCATGTGCTCGAAGATCGCCGCGGCCTCGGCGTCGATCTCGGCCACCTTGTCGAGCAAGGAGCTGTCGAGCATCTTTTCCCACACCCCGGTGCCGGCCTGGCTGACCAGGATCTTCGCGAACGGGTCGCGGATCAGCGGGTCGGGCTTGTCGGTTTCGGCGGCGCGGGCGGCGGCCACCATGACCGCGGTGGTGCCCACGCTTTCGGTGATGTCCCAGGTGTCGTCGTGGCTACGCAAGGCGCTCATCGCCGCTCCTTATCAGTCGGTCGCGCCGAGTTCGGCGCGAAGCAATGTGGTGGTGAAGGCCTCGTCGGCCAGTTCGGCGGGAATGCCCCGGCCCAGCCGCGCCATCTCGTCGGCGTTGCTGACGGCTTTCACGTGCCAACCGTGGTCGGTCAGCCACTCTGCGGCGTCGGCGCGGTCGCTTTCCTGATAGGTCAGGGTCTCGACGTTGATGTCCAGGCCGAGGCGCTGGCGCATGCGCTCGAACCGGGCCCGTCGCGCGACGCGACGGGTTTCGCTGTCGGCCGTACCGAGGCTGAACGCTTCGACAGCGACGCGACTGCCGGCGGCGCTCAGTCCGGTCAGGATGTCGAACAGTCGGTCCTGGGCTTCAGCCGGGAGATACGGCAGCAGACCTTCGGCCAGCCAGGCGGTCGGCTGGCCGGCGTCGAAACCGGCGGCAGTCAGCGCCGCAGCCCAGTCGTCGCGCAGATCAACCTGCACAGTCCGGCGCTCGGCCGTCGGCGCGGCGCCGGCCGATTCCAGCGTGCTCGTCTTGTAGGCGACCACCTGGGGCTGGTCGATCTCGTAGACGGTGGTGCCGGCAGGCCAATCCAGCCGGAAGGCCCGGGAATCCAGCCCCGCCGCGAGAATGACCACCTGCCGGATACCGGCGGCAGCGGCTTGCGCGAAGTACGAGTCGAAGTAGTGCGTGCGAACGGCCTGGTAATCAATGGCCAGGCGGTGGGCCCGTCGGCCGTGGTCGTCGTCGCCGATCCAATCCAGCGAACTGGCCAGTCGCGCCCACGCTTGTCCCGCGGCGGAGACCAACAGATAGGCGAACTGGTCACGGATCAGGGGGTCATCGGACCCGGTTTCGACGGCGCGGGCCGCGGCCACGCTCAGGGCGGTGGCGCCCACGCTCTCGGTGATGTCCCAGCTATCGCCATCGGAACGGACGGAGTTCGCGTGAGGTACACCAGTCATAGCGTCCACATGCTACCTAATAACTTAGGCAATCTATATGGTTGTGTGTGCTACATCACTGCAGTTAATCGATCCGCCGGGTCAGGCTGCGGGCCAGCAATAATTTCAGCTGATCAGTGACCGGATCCAGCTCGTGACGACTGCCGATGAATCCGGCATAGAACCCGACCCCCAGCAAAACCGCCAGCAGCAACTCGGCGAGTGCGGAGGCGTCGGTGTCCGCATCGAGCTCACCGCGCTGAATGGCGTCGTTGATCGCCCAAAGCAGGAAGGTCCGGGTGGTAGCGACCGAATCGGTTCCCGTGTGGCTGAGCTCGGGGTGCCGCTGCGATTCAAGTGTCGCGGTGATCAGGAAGGCCGCCGCCGTCCGGTTCTCGATCTCGGCTTCCATCGTCCCTTCGATGAATGCGGACACCCGGCCGGTCAGGGTCGTTGCGTTCTGAGCCCGCCGGGTGCTGGCCGCGACGACGGCGTTGTTGGTCTCCTCCAGCACCTGCCAATACAGCGCACGCTTGTTTGCGAAGTAGTGGTTGATCGCGGGCCGGGTCAGGTCAGCCCGGACCGCGATCGCCTGAAATGTGGCCGCGTCGTAGCCGCGTTCGCTGAACACTTCACGAGCGGCTCGCAAAATGCGCTTACGTGTTTCGGCCGCCTTTGCTGCGGGAGGGCGACCCGGCCCCCGGCTAGCTGGCTGAACCACCCTTTGATTGTGCCATAGCTCACACCTACGGCCGTCACGTTATCGACCGATCTGTTAGCCAGCCACCGTGTGGGGCATCAGAGCGCCGGGAGGCACGCTGCCGAATTTGCCGGCCTGGAAGTCCTCGAGTGCCTGGACCACCTCGGCCTTGGTGTTCATCACGAACGGGCCGTAGTGGAACACCGGCTCGCGAATCGGCTGCCCGCCCAGGATCAGGACTTCCAACGCGGGAACCCTCGAGTCCTGCGACGCCGCGGCGTTGACCGTGATGCGGTCACCGGGGCCCAGCATCGCCAGTTGGCCCTGCTGCACCGGATGCGACACCGGCCCGACCGACCCGCGCCCGGCCAACACATAGACCAACGCGTTGTACTCGCGGTTCCACGGGATGTTCAATCGCGCGCCGGGCCGGATCGTCGCGTGCGCCATGGTGATTGGGGTATGCGTGACGCCCGGACCGTGATGACCGTCCAGTTCGCCGGCAATGACGCGGATCAGCGCGCCGCCGTCGTCGGAAGACAGCAGGGACACGTCATGGCCCTCGATCGCCTGGTATCGCGGGGCCGCGAACTTGTCTTTCTTCGGCAGGTTGACCCACAACTGGATGCCGTGGAAGACCCCGCCGCTTTCGACCAGTTCGGCCGGTGGCGTTTCGATGTGCAAGATGCCCGCGCCTGCGGTCATCCACTGCGTCGCGCCGTCGGCGATCAATCCGCCACCACCGTGCGAGTCCTGGTGCGCAAAGCGGCCGTCGATCATGTAAGTGACGGTCTCGAACCCACGGTGCGGGTGCCAGTCGGTTCCTCGGGGCTCGCCGGGCTGATATTCCACCTCACCCATCTGGTCCATGTGGACGAACGGGTCGAGCGCGGCGCTGCTCACCCCGGCGAACGCGCGGACGACGGGAAATCCCTCGCCCTCATGGCCGCGAGGGCCAGTGGTGATGGAGCGAACTGGGCGCTCGGTGTCGATGGGGCTCGCCGCAGTCACCCGCGGCAAGGTCAATGTGTCTGCGGTGATCGCGGGCATCTCGGGCCTCCTTATTTCGGATACCCGCTATAACCGGACTGCGGTCCGATTATTCCGCTACCGCCTCAGCTGCGGCTCTTGGCCGACTTCGCCGCGGTTTTCTCGGTGGACGTGCCCTCGTGAGTTAGCGTCCCACCGGCGCTCTCGAGGTGCGCGCGGACGAACCACTGGAACTTCTCCAACTCGGCCGCATGGGAGATCAGGATGTCCTGGGTAACCGGGTCGAGCTTTTCGGTTTCCCCGATGCCCTTGCGGGTGTCCTCGATGACGCCGTTGTAGACCAGGTCGAGCGCGGCAAGGTGGGCCGGCACCGTGTCACGGCCCACCGAGTAGTCATCCCAGGTGCGATCTTTGAGGATCGCGCCTGGCGTGCCCTGCGGCGACTCGCCAAGCGTGGCGATCCGCTCGGCCACCTCGTCGGCGTAGCCGCGCACCAGGTCCACTTGCGGGTCGATCATTTCGTGCACCCCAATGAAATTGGGGCCGACCACATTCCAGTGGACATGCTTGAGCGTCAGATGAAGATCGTTGTAGGTACTCAGCTGCTTCTGAAGCAGGTCAGCGACTTTCGCGCCCTGCTTCTCGGTCAGCCCGGGAACGGTGAATTGAGTCATGGGCGTCAAGTACCCGATGATTGCGGGGAGTAACCCCTGCACTCACAGCGCGCGGATGTCCTGCACCGGCAACCGCGCCCCCCGGCGCGGCTCATAGGCCAGTCCGCTGGCGTAAAGCAACTGGACTACCCGGTGGCGGTGCGGTCGCATCGGTTCGAGCAGCTCGACCATCTCGGCGTCGTCGATCGGACGCCCCAGAAACGTCCAGCCGATCATCTTGGACACGTGGTAGTCGCCCACCGACAGCGCATCGGGATCGCCGAACGCCCGTTGCGCCGTCTCGGCCGCCGTCCAGATGCCGACGCCGGGCAGCGACATCAGCGCCTCGCGGGCCTTATCGGCCGGCCACGATGTGAGCCGCTCCAGTGACTCGGCCCGCTGTGCGCAGCCGACGAGGGTGCGGGCCCGGCCCGGGTCGACGTTGGCGCGGTGGAACTCCCATGACGGGATCCGCCGCCACACCTCCGCCGGAGGCAGCACCCGCATTCGGTCCGGCGCGGGTCCCGGCGCCGGCGTCCCGAACTTGGTGATCAGCAGCCGCCAAGCCCGAAACGCGTCCTTGCCCGGTACGCGTTGCTCCAGCACAGCGGGGATCAGTGCCTCCGTCACCTGACCGGTGCGACCCAGTCGCAGATGCGGCACCCGCCGATACGCCTCCGCGACAATCGGGTCAACCGGCTCGAACCCCGACAGGTCGTCTTCCGCGCCGAGCATGGCCGGAACAGCATCGAGGAACTCGTCAGCGCCGGTCCCCCAGGCCGTGCAATCGACCGCGTTGGAGGCAGCGCGGGTGATCCGTGCGGTGACAGATCCGCTGCGCAACAAGCTGGTTCGCCAGATGGCGCCATCGGCGTCGACGTGAAAGCACGGGTCACCAGGACCCCGGCGCAGCGGAAAGAGAGTGTTCCCGGGGCTGACCGCACCGGGGAACGTCACCGTGCGAGCGCTACTCACCATCTGCTCCCACCGCTGCTCGATCTCCTCGATCATAGGTCTGCTCGGCGGGTGGGCCGCCCCACGGCGTCATTGACCGGCAACTGGCTTTCGCGACAGGATGGCGTTGTGACCACCGCGCAAGGCGACGATGCAGTGGGGGCGCCTCCGGCCGCGAAGCGGTCAGGGGGACGCAGCGATGCTGAGGAGCGGCGCCGATGACGACGCCCTTCGACGCTCCGTCCGCCGAATTGGCGTGGATGTTTCTGCAGTGCCTGTCCGAGGGCGCCGACGTCGACGAATGCTTCGAGCTGCTCGGCGAGGACTTCACCTACTGGAGCATCGTGACCCGCAGCTCGGTCGACAAAGCGACGTTGCGCGAAGAGGTCGAGCGGCGCAAAAAGCGGGTCGAGTTGACTCTGGATTTCCTGCAGTGCTTCAACGACGGCGAAAGCGTGGTGATCGAGGCGGAAGCCGACGGCGAGACCAGCGACGGCGTCCACTACAACAGCCCCACCGTCTTCATCTTCGAAACCCGGGATGGGCTGATCACCTCGCTGCGCGAGTACAGCGACACCCAGGTGACCGCGCACGTGTTCGGTCTGGCGCGCGCCTAGCCGACGGAGATCTCCGCCTTGTCGGGATAGAACGCCACGTGGCCGGCGATCGCCGCCACCGCCGGGTAGGGCTGCTCGTAGAACCAGATGGCGTCATCAACCGTGCCGGCGCCGGTGGTCACGCTGTAATAGCCGGCCTCGCCCTTGAAGGGGCAGTAGGTGCTGGTGTCCGTTCGGGTCAGCACATCCTCTACCACGTCGTTGAACGGAATGTATTGCACGGCAGGGTATGTGGATTCCTGCAGCTGCAGGGCTTGGTTGGTGTCGGCGACGATGTCGCCGTTGACGCGAACCACAACGCGCTTTCCGGTCGGGTCGATGGTGATCGGATGCTCGGCGGTGGGTTCCAAAACGGGCCGATTGGTCATGACGAAGTCTCCTCAGGTGCGAATAGCTGTTTCAACACCTACGGCCGCACAAGATTCCCGATCTGGCCGCCCGAATCAGCCGGCCGGCGCAAGCATGTCCTTCCAGCCGGAGTCTCCGGTATGGCGGGAGTCCTCCAGCGAGTATTTCGCGCCGTCCGGTCCCACCACTTCGCCACTGGACGGCAGGTAGATCGCAGTCGGACCGGCCGGTGTGTAGGCGCACGGGTTGGGTTGCTGGCCGTTGCACTGCACCGTGCCCGAGCCGGGTCGCTGCAGCGGGTCGGTGACCGGACCGGGCGGCGCCGGCAGCCGATCGGCCGCTATCGGGTTCATACCGTTGTTGACCGAGGGCGCCGGTATCACCCTGCCGGGGTCGACGGGCTGATCGCAGCGGGCGCCCGGTGCCGGGCAGTTGCGAATCTGGTTCGGGTCGCCGTACCAGGGGTTGGTACCCAGCGGCACGTAGGGCTTGTTGTCGCGGCATTCCCGTGGCGTCGCCCTGCGCTTGCCGGGGACATCGGCGCAGGGGTAGTTGCGAGCGCCGCGGACGTCGTTGGCCTGGGTGTCCTGCGGGATCTTGCAATAGGTTCCGGCGGGCAGCGGCGCCACGCTGGTGTCCGCGGGCGAGCGCCATTCCGAGGCGGGGAGGAATCCGGTCAGGCACGGCGGCGGATTGTTCAGTGAGAGGTTGAGGTTCATCAGAACGGATCCCGGTGCCGACGCGATCAATGTCTCAGCCACCGAACCGACCTCCGGCAGAAACACCAGCAACTGTTCGAGGCCTGCGTTGTAGCGCTTGAGCATGTCGGCGACCACTTCGAGGTTCGCGATCGTCTGTGGCAGTGACTCGCGGACGTCGCTGAAGACACTGTTGACCTGCTCGGCGGTGGGTGCGGCTTTGGCCAGCAGGCTCTGCAGGTGTGGGTCGTTGTTCGCGATCTGGGCGGTGAGGACCTTGAGGTTCCGGGACCACTGCGCGATCGAATCGCCCGATTCGACTTGGCTGTCCAGGATGGGCGCCGCATGGGAGATGATGTCGTCGACGTCGGACAGGTTGGCCTCGAAGTCACCGACGATGGACTGCGTCGAGTCGACCAGTCGTTGCAGCGCCGGGCCCAATCCGCCTACCGCAAGCGATGTTTCGTTGAGCAGCGAGGCGATCTTCTGTTTGGGCAGCACCGAGAGACTGCGGTTGGCGGCATCGAGCGCGGGACCTATCTCGCTGGGCACCGTGCCTTTGGTGATGGTCTGACCGGGCGAGAAGTACTTGCCCGGGTCGCCGGTCGACACCAGGTCTACGTACTGCTCGCCGATCGCCGACACCGAGTGCACGTTGGCCGAGGCGTCGATCGGGATCTTGTAGCGGTCGTCGATGCTCAGCGTCGCCCTGACACCGTGTGCCGTCGGCTCCACCTTGGTGACTCTCCCGATCTGGATGCCCCGGTATGTCACGTTGGATGTGCGGTACAGACCGCCCGAGGCCGGCAGTTCTGCGACCAGGCGATACTGACCGACGCCGAGCTGACTCGGGATCCGCAGGTAGAACCAGCCCAGTGCGATCAGTGCGGCTAATGTCAACGCGCCGAACACAATCAGCTGATTGCGGATGAAGCGAGTCAGCATCACTCGCCCCGTTCCACGGGCGCGTCGGCCGGGTTCGGCGTGTAGCGGATGTCAGGAACCATCGTCGAAGGGTCGCGCCCCCAGGACTGCTCGAGCGCGCGCAACGCCCCGGAGAATCCCGTTCCGGTGAAGATCGCGTTGTCGACCGTACTCAACGTGAGGTCCAGTGCACCGGAGACGTTGATGTAGTCTCCGCGAACGATTTTCGGCACACTGTCGATCGCGAACGGCGGCGACAGCAGCAGCATCAGCGCGTCGACCAGATACGGCGCGGATCGGCCGAGTTGCTTGAGCGTCCGCTGTAGATATTGAAGATCCTGGTGCAGGTCGCCTCGCGCGGCCTTGAAGGTCTGGTCGGTGACGTTGCTGATCCGGCCCACCGCTTCGACGGTGTCGGCGAACAGATTCCGCTGCTTGTCGAAATGCTGTACCAGCGGCGGTAATTCGGTCAGAGCGCGGTCGATCGTGTCGGAGCGTTTGGCCGCGTAACCCAGTATCCGGTCAGTGGAGTCGATGGCGCGGACGATGTCGTCGCGCTGCTGGTTCACCTCGCTCGCGAACGTATCGAGCTTGCCCAGGAAGTCCCGGATCTGCTGTGCCCGCCCGGCCAGGATCTTGTAGACCTCGTTCTGGACGACCTCGAGGTTGGGAACGCCTCCGCCGCGCAACACCATGGCCACGCTGGCCAGCGTCTGCTCGGTGGAGGGATACGTCGACGAGTTGCTCAGCGCAATGGTGTCGCCGGATTTCAGCATCTGAGCCGACGGGTCGGGCGGCGCGGCCAACTCGACGTGCTGCGAACCCAACAGACTGGTCTGGCCGATCTTGGCGGTGGCGTTCTTCGGCAGCCTGACACTTTTGTCCAGGTCGACGGTCAGCGTGGCGACCCAATTCTTCAGGTCGATCGACCGCACCGTGCCGACGAACACATCGGCCACCAGCACCCGGCTATTTCCGTTGAGCGCCATGGTGTTTGGCATCTGAACGTAGATCTTGTAGGAGCCCGGGCCGCTGCCCGGGCCGCCGGGCAACGGCACGTTGGCGATGCCGCGCCAGTTACCGCACGATGTCAGCACCACCGCGGCGGTCAGCACCGCCAACGCCTGCCGGACCCTGCGGCTGATCAGCCGCGCCGACCCTCATCGGCCCGGCCCCGATGCTCCAGCTTCCGCTGCGCCGAGCGGAGGACCGGGCGGCGGTGGCGGGGGTCCCGGTGACGGCAACGGCTGTGGATACCACGGCGGTGGCAGCGGGTTGTTCTCGTCGTAGGCGTTCGGCGGTCCGGTCATGGTCTGGCCGGCCGGCGGGGGCGGAATGTCGGGCCCGCCCATCAGTTCGGCCAGCGACGCCGCCGTCAGCAGGTTCTTGGTCGCCGGTTGGACCTGCACGCCCTGCATGCCGGGCGCGACGATCCAACCTGGCTCTGAATTACGGTGCGACCACTGGGTATCCGGCGAGAAGATGCCTGGCACCGTGGTGTCCTTGAAGCCGGGCGGCGGCTGCAGGCGCGGTTCGGAGTAGGCGACGTTCTTCGGCAACGTGTCTGCCGCGCTGAACAAGTTGATCCCGTACGGGAAGTAGTTGAACTTGATCGCATCGAGAACGGGCGCCAGGTACTGCGCGCAGAGTTCAGCGGAATCCTGGTAGCCGAGTCGGCTCCCGGCCTGAATCACGCTGCAGATGAACTCCATTGGGTTGGCGAAGTTGGTGAATGCGGCCACGCCGCTCAGGCTGCCGTGCGCCGGCTCGTAGATCCCCAGCACGTTGGCGGCCATGTTCGGCAGGATGTGCAGTGCGGTCTCCAGGCCGTCGCGCGGCTCGGGTTGCATGATCGCGGTGGTCAGCTCACCCAGGTTGTTGACGTCGTGGGTCAGTGCGTCGCGATTCTCGGTCAGGAATTTCTGGGCGGTGGACAGCACGCTGTCGGTGTCCCGAATGGCGTTGGCCGCGGCCTGATCCGAGCTCGTGAGGTTACCGGTCAGCTGTTCGAGGTCTTTGTTCAGCGCGACGAACTGCTGGTCGTCCTGGTGGAGTGCGTTGACGAACATCGCCAAACTCTTCAGGACCGCGAAGAAGTCGCCGCGGCCTTCGTCCAGGGTGCTCAGCGCGTTGGACAGGCCGTTGAGCGTGGTGTTGATCTGTTGGCCTTTGCCGGCCAGCCCGTCGGCGAACGCTTCGACGATATCGCCGAACGGCCCCTTGGGCTGGTCCTTGCTCGGTCCGAGCTTGTCGATGATATGAGTCACACTGTTGCGCAACTCATCCCATTCAACCGGCACCTGGGTGCGCTCGATGGGGATCATCGCGTGGTCGGCCAGCACCGGCCCGCCCTTGTACGGCGGCTCCAATTGGATGCTTCGCGAGGCCACCAGTGTCGGGTTGAGCACCACCGCCGACGCGTTGGCGGGCACCTTGTATTTGTTGCGATAGTGGAACGTCACCTTCATCCGGTCACCGATGGGCTCGATCTTGTCGATCGCTCCCACTCGGATACCCATGATCTGGACCTTGTCCCCGGTGTAGAGGGCGTTGACCGCCGGGAAATAGGCGACCACCGTGTTATTGGTCAGCTTCTGGTAGAGATGCCAACCCACCAGTCCGACAACAAGACCCAGGGTCACGGTGATCGATCCAATGACCACCGCTGCCTTCGACACATGCGGCAACCGCAGTTTACGAATGTCGAAAATCGTGCTCATCGTTGGCTATCCCCCGTTCCCGCCGGGTGTGAGGAAGGGCGCCGGCAGCTGCGGTCCAGGCCCTGGGGGCGGTGCCGGTGCGGGCGCTACGGCAGGCGGCGGAGGCAGACCCGGGGGCAGCAAGCTCTCCCGCCGCGCTCCGGGCGGGGCGTTCGGCGGCAGCGGGACCGGCGTGCCCGGCAGGTTCGGCGCCGGAGCACCGGGCAGTCCGGCGTCGGGCACACCCGGTGTCGGCGGCAGACCATTGGGGTTGGGCCGCGACGAAAGCACATCGGGCAGAGCCGGATACGGACCGCCTGCGCCGAACGGCCCCTGACTTTGGTCGACGCCGGCGCACGGCATCGGGTTGCCCGGCCGCGGCGACATCTCCGCCGGTGGCGCATACGAGCACGGCGATCCCGGCGCCACGGCCGGGCCGGGATGGTCGGGGGTGCCTTCGAGTACCCGCGGCGCCGGTGGCGGCGCACCATTGGCGAATCGGGTGCCGTTCGGGTCGGGATACCGGAAGGCCGGCAATCCTGCGCTGCGCCAGAAGTTCTCCGGATCGATGCCGCGTTTCTTGAACGCCGCGTCGACCCACGGTTGCAGGATCTGATACGGCACCAGGTTACCGATCATCACCTTGAAGTACGGTCCTGAGCCAACCGCTTCGCTGAGCGCTGCGGTGTAGCTGCGCAGCGTATTCAGCACGGAGGCAAGGTCGTTCTTGTGTTCGGTCAGAACATCTGTGACGCCGCGCAACTGCTCGAGCAGGTGGTGCAGGTTGGGGTTGTCGTTGATCAAGCCTTGCACTTGCGTGGAGAAGGCTGACACGTTAACCAGCAGCGCCGCAATGGCTTTGCCGCGTTCGTTGAAGGACGCGAGCAAGGTCTGGGTGTTGCGCAACAGCGCGTTGACCTGTTTGCTGCGATCGCCGAGCACGCCCGCTACTTTTCTGGCCTCGGTCAGCAGGTGTTTGAGGTCGTCGTCCCGTTTGCCGATGATGTCGGAGAACTTGGCCACGCCATCGAGAGCCGCACTCAGGTGTGGGTAGGTCTGGTTGATAGTGCGCGACAGCACATTCAGCGACTCCTTGACGGTGTCGATGTTCCACCCGGCGGCGGCCTTGGTCACGTCGAGGAAGGCGTCGTACACCTGGTACGGGGTAGTGCTTTGGCCGACCGGCAGTACACCGTTCGGACGCATCCGCTTGGCTCCGCGTGGTTCGATCTCGAGAACCTTCTTGCCCAGCAGCGTGTCGGTTCGGATGGACACCCGGCTCTCGGTACCGATGGTGTGGGTCCCCGTGGTGAACTTCATCAGGATGTGACCGCCGTCGATCGACATGTCCTGCACCGTGCCGACATCCAGGCCGACGATGCGCACTTTGTCGCCCTTGCTGACGCCGGCCGAATCGCTGAACTGTGCGTAGTAACTCGCAGTCGCGAACAACACCGGCAGGCTGCTGAAGCTTTGTCCCACACCGACGACGAGGACCACCATGGCGATGGCCAGCGCTCCGACCCGGACCCGGTTGGCGGGCTGCAGTGATCTCATTGCAGCGTGCACCTACCCGTAGGCTGGGTGAACAGTTTGACCGAGCGGACGGGTCCGCCGGGCTGCAGCCCGTTGACTTTCAGTGACAGGTCGCACAGGTAGAAGTTGAAGAAGTCGCCGTAGATCCCGCTGGCGCGGCCGATGATGTTGAACGCGGCGGGCACCTTTCCGACCAGGTCTCCGACCCGGTTGCGTTGGTCGTTGAGCGGTCCGGCCAGGGTCTCCAAGTGGGTTACCGTGCTGCGCAACAGAGCGCGATTGTCCGACAGCAGGTCGGAGATGGTTCCGGCCGCGTTGCTGATGTGTGCGGTTCCATCGGCCAACGGGACGGCCCGGTCCTTCAGTGCGGTGATGAGCCCCTCGAATTTGTCGATGGTGGAATCGAGTTGGTCGTGGTGTCGTTCCGTCGTGTCCAGGACGGTGTTCAGGTTGTGGATCACGTCGCCGATGGTCTGATCGCTTTCGGCCAGTCGATCGGTCAACTGTGCGGTCTGATCGAGGATGTCGTTGATGGTGCCGCCCTCGCCCTGAAACACGGTGATGATCGACGACGCGATGGAATTCACCTTCTGCGGGTCCAGCGACCGGAACAGCGGCTTGAAGCCACCGATGAGCGCGTCGAGGTCGAGTGCCGGTTGGGTCCGCGCCAGCGGAATGAATCCGCCTGGCGGCAACGTCCTTTCCGCATTCTCCCCAGACCCTCGACTGATCTCGAGGTATCGGTTGCCGATCAGATCTTGGTAGCGGATTTGCGCGGTCGTCGACTGGTAGAGCTGCACCGAGCGGTCGACCGCGAATTCGACTCGGATTCGCTTGTCACCGTCGACCAGGTCGACCTTTTTGACCTTGCCGACTTCCACCCCGGAGGCGCGGACGAACTGCCCGGCACGCAGGCCGCTGGCATTGCTGAACTCCGCCGAGTAGTCGTTGGTGCGGTCGAAGCGAATCTGGCCGAAGACCACGACGATGACTGCGGTGAAAAACAATTGGACGGAGACGACTGCAGCGAGCCGGGCGACGGTTCCGTTGATTTTCATGGGTTGATCGTGTACTCCCCGTACTGGCGGCCCCAGACGTATTCGTTGGCCAGCGGCTGGCCGAGTTCGAAGTGGTTGTACGGCGCAATGCTGTTGCCGGAGTCCATCACCAGGTACGGCGCCGGCCACAGATCGCGGGTGATCGGCTGCCAGCAGCCGGCCTTGCCGCCGGGTCCGCCCCGACCGTTGACCCTCGGCAGGTTGTCCGGATACACATACGGATTTTCGGTGCCGGTGATCGCCACCCCGAGTTGTGCCGCGTAGTGGTTACCGCTTTCCAGCTGAGCGACTTTGGGCGCGACCTCGGCGAAATTGCGGATGGTGCAGAACGCCTGCGGGCTGTACGTGTCGAGTAGTTGGGCCGTCGGCTTCAAATCGGCGGTGAGACGTTCCAAGAAGGGCCGGGCGCGGGTGAAGATGTCGTTTCCGGTGTTGGCGAAGCCAACTGCCGCCAGCAGAGCCGCGTCGAGCTCGGCCTGATGATGATTGAGCGTGCGCGCCGTGACCACGGCGTTCTCGATTGCGTCGAAGAGGTCTGGCGCGGCTTTGGCGTAGATCTCACTGAGCGCCGCCAGTTGGTGGATGTCGTGGCGGATCGTCGGCATCCTCGGATTGACATGGTCGAGGATCTTGTTGCCGTTGACGATCGACTGGCCGAACTTGTCGCCCAAGCCCGTCAGCGCCTGCGCCGCCGCGCTGAGTGTGAGGTTCACCTTCACCGGATCGACGTTGTCGGTCAGCTCGACCAACGTTTCGAACACGGTATTGAACTCCGTCGTGACCGACGTCGCGTCGATCACCGACGACGGCGTAATCCGCTGTGATGCAGCTTCTTTGGGCGAGGTCAACGAGACGTATTTGTTGCCGAACACAGTGGTCGCCTGAATCTTCGCGATGACGTTGATCGGAATCAGGTCGACGTACTGGGGGTCGACGTCGAGGGTGAAGCGAGCCGCGGGCTTGCCGCGGTGCTCGACCTCGGTGATCCCAGCGACCCGACCGATGCTGACGCCGTTGTAGGTGACCTTCGAGCCCTGGTCCATCACCAGGCCGGCCCGCGCGGCCAGCATCGTCAACTTGGTCTTGGGCGTGAAGTCGCCGCGAAACTGGCCGTATATCAACGCAAGAAGCACCGCGCACGTCAGGAAAAAGCCAAGGCCCGCAGCAGTATCCGGCCACGTCCGGGACTGTCGCTTCTTCTTGGTTGCCACCGGCTACACCGTCAGGTTGAAGTTCGGGTCGACGCCGTAGAGCGCAAGCGATGTCAGCAGGACGACGATCACCGTGGACACCAACGAGAAACGCATCGACCGGCCGACCGCCTCGCCCACTCCGACCGGTCCGCCGCTGGCGGTGTAGCCGTAGTAGCAGTGGGTGATCATCACGATCACCGCCATCACGATGACCTCACCGCCGGACCAGAACACGTCCTCGGTACGCAGGAAGGTGCGGAAGTAGTGCTCGTAGGTGCCCGCCGATTGACCGTAAAACAGTGTGGTGACCACCTGTCCGGACAGAAACGACATGACCAGTGCCATCGCATAGAGCGGGACGACCACCACCAAGCCGGCCACCAGTCGAGTCGACACCAGGAAGGCCACCGACTTGATACCCATCACCTCGAGCGCGTCGATCTCCTCGCTGATCCGCATCGCGCCCAACTCGGCGGTCGCACCCGCGCCGACCGTCGCCGCCAGCGCCACACCGGTCACCACCGCGGTCACCACCCGAACGTTGGCCAGTGCGGCGAAAAACCCGGTGAACGCCTCCACGCCGATGTTGCCCAGCGATGCGAATCCCTGGATGGCAATCAGCGAACCGCCGGACAGTGTCACGAATCCGACGATCGCCGCGGTACCGCCGACGACGGCCATCGCGCCGGTGCCCATGCCGATCTGCGCGATCAGTCGCAGTGTCTCCCTGCGGTAGCGGCGCAGCGCCCACCCGGTCGACCAGGCGCTGTTGACCGAGAATCTGGTGAGTCGACCGGCGTTGTTGATACCCCGGATCGCACCGCCGCCATAGTGATTGACACCCTCGACCGCGCGCGGAAAACGCGCGCGAATGACGGCTGCGGTCGACATGTCAGCGACCCGTCCCGAACCGGACGCCGATGGTGGTCAGCACGACGTTGACGGCAAACAGCGAGAGCACGCACAGCACCAGCGTCTCGTTGACCGCGACGCCGACGCCTTTGGGACCACCCTTGGTGGTCAGACCGCGGTAGCAACCGACCAGGCCCGCGATTGTCCCGAAGATCGCCGCCTTGATGGTCGCGATGAGCACCTCGGGCAAACCGGTGACCAGCGTCAGCGTCGCGAGATATGCACCGCCTGAGACGTTTTGCAGCTTGACACCGAACAGGAAGCCACCCACCAACCCGATGGTGATAACGGTGCCGTTGAGCAGGGTTGCAACGACGGTCGCGGCCGCCACCCGCGGTACCACCAGTCGGTGGATGGGGTCGATGCCGAGAACTTCGAGGGCGTCGATCTCCTCGCGGATCGTGCGCGCTCCGAGGTCGGCGCAGATGGCCGTCGATCCCGCACCGGCCACTACCAGCACGGTGGTCAGCGGACCCAATTGGGTCACCGCTCCGAGTGCGGCGCCCGCGCCCGAAATGTCCGCTGCGCCAAAGGCGGCCAGCAGGGTGTTGAGGGTGAAGACGATCAGCACCGTCAACGGTATGGAGACCGCCACCGTGGGTAGCAGGGCAACCCGGGTGATGAACCAGGTCTGGACGATGAATTCGTTCCAGTGAAAAGGCCGCCGGAACAACGCTTTTCCGGCCAAGGTGCACATTCGGGCGAACCCCCCCACCGTCGCCAACGGCGGCGCGATCTGGTCGCGCAGATAATCGACGAGACCGACTGGCGTCGTTGCCGTCATCGTCGCCTCACGCACCGGGCGCGCGAATCCGCGCGTGGCGCAGGGCGGCATGCATCAGCGCAGTGGCGCCACTGCTTCACCATGGGTCACACTATGTAACAAAAATCACTCCGGCTACATGAGACACGCGGAAGATCCGGCGCAGGAAGTTAAGGACGATTCCGGACTACTCGGTTGACGCAGCGCTGCTATTTCGTTTGGCGTTCTTCATGTTCGCCCAGAATCGCGCGGCCTCGCGAATCGATACCTCGACCGGCCGTGGCTCCCAACCCAATTCGCGAGTGGCCTTGCTGTGGTCGACCGGCGATTCGGCACGCATCATCCGCACCGACTGCATGCTGAGTTCGGCGTCCTTACCAGTCAACCGGGCCCGGAGACTGCCCAGCATCCCCATTGTGTAGAGCACGGGCACCGAAATGGCCCGGCGCGGCGCCGGCACTCCGGCCTCGTCGGCGGCGATCTTGACCACCTCTTTCAGCGGCATCATCCGCTCGGAGATGATGTATCGCTCGCCATTGCGCCCCCGTTCCGCGGCGATCAACATCGCCTTCGCCGCATCGTCGACCCCGACGACCTCCAACTGAATGCCGTTCATCAGGAACGGCAGCTTGCCGAAGACCGCGCCCGCAATGAATGCGCCGTGTGGCGTGCGACCCCAGTCGCCGTCTCCATAGGTCGTCGACACGCACATGGCAACGGCGGGCAAGCCTTTCTCCGAGGCGTATCGCAGCACCAGTTCTTCGGCCTGCACCCGTGATTCCACATACGGGGTGAGGTTGCGGCGGTCGATCTGCTCGTCCTCGTTCGCCACATGGCCGTGCCGTCGGGCCATCGTGGCGTAGGAACTGGTGAAGACGAACCGCGTCAAGGTCGCGGCAATGGGTTCGGAGACGGTGACATCCAGGACATTGCGCAGTCCTTCGACATTCGTGCGGAACAGCGGCGCCGGGTCCTGCAGCCAGGCCCGGGTATCGACCACGCAGTAGTACACCTGGTCGCAGCCCTGCATCGCTTCGCGCACGGTAGCGGTGTCGAAGACGTCACCGTGGAATCGGGTGACCTCGAGGTCGTCGATGCTGCGGGTGTTGGCGCCTTCGCGGACCATGACGCGCACGTCGGCGCCCGTCGCGACGAGTTGGCGTGTGACGTGCGAGCCCAAAAAGCCGTTGGCCCCGATGACCAGCTTAGGTGCGGTCACTGCATGCCTCCGTAAGTCTTCAGCCAGCGCGCCGCGTCATCGTCAAGCGTGCCAAGCTTTTCCGCCTTCTTGCACCACTTGACTCCGGCCTGCAGGAAGCGCAGCGGGTTGTAGATGTCTTCTTGGCGCGACCATTTGCCGTCTCCGGCGTAGGTGACGATCGAGATGTTGGTCGCGCTGATGACCGTGCCGTCGCCGGGGTCCAGCATCGGATTGTCCAACTCGCAGATGATTCGTCCGGTCGGCTCGTCGATGACCGACCATAGTGACGGAAACTCCGTCATGTGGCTCCCCGGGAACGTCGTCATCGTCTTGCGGATCCAGGTGCGCACCTCATCGCGGCCCTTCATGGTGCCGGCGGCATGCTCGATGTAGTCGACGTCCGGGGTGTAGTGCTGCACCCACTCGTCCCAGTTCTTCGTCTCGGCGGCGTGGGCGACGGTCTGCTCGAACGTGGCGAATGCGGCGGCGAGTTCGTCGCGGGTAAAAACCTGCTTCACGCAAGGAACTAGAACACGTTCTACCGCGGTTTGTCGAGGAATCGTCCGAACGCATGACCCCCGACCGGCAGTTCTGGCAGGCCGCCTCATGACACTGGATAATCTGAAGAATGACCGACTACAGCAAGGCAATCCTGGCCGGTGGCTGCTTCTGGGGGATGCAGGACCTGATCCGCAAGCAGCCCGGCGTGATCTCGACCAGGGTCGGCTACACCGGCGACCCAAGCGTTCCCAACGCGACCTACCGCAATCACGGCACCCACGCGGAAGCCATCGAGATCATCTACGACCCGGCACAGACCGACTTCCGGGCGATCCTCGAGTTCTTCTTCCAGATCCACGACCCCACCACGAAGAACCGCCAGGGCAACGATGTCGGGACCAGCTACCGCTCGGCGATCTTCTACACCGACGAGGATCAGCACCGGGTCGCGCTGGACACCATCGCCGACGTCGAGGCCTCCGGTCTGTGGCCCGGCAAGGTGGTGACCGAGGTCAGCCCGGCCGGCGACTTCTGGCAGGCCGAGCCCGAGCATCAGGACTACCTGCAGCACTATCCCAACGGCTACACCTGCCACTTCATCCGGCCGGGTTGGAAGCTGCCGCGCCGGGCCCCCGTCGAAAGCTAGGTCCGCCCGCAAAACAGCGGCCACGGTTGCGAATTTCGCGCGATCACAACCCTCACCGCTGTCCCGCGGCGTTCAGCAGTCAGGTGCCGATCGCGCGCAGCTGATACAGCCCGCGAGTGGTGGCGACGGTCTTCCCGTCGGCATCGGTGACCGTCGCCTCGAGCGTGAAGTCGGACTTGCCGCGTTCGGCCGCCTCGGCTTCGATCCGGGCGATCGTGTCGTCGTCGAGGCTGGCCTCTGCCCGCAACTGCGAGCGCGCCATCCCGACGAACGAGATATCGAGGTTTTTGACCAGCGGAAAATACTTCGCGCTGTCGAATGTGCTCAAACTGATGATGCCGCCGAGGATTTCGGCAACGGTGAATTGCACCCCGGCATAGATCACGCCGAAGTGGTTGCCGTTGCCGTCAACCGGCACGGTGGCGGCGGCGAAGCCGCGCCGGGCCTCCATCACGCGCACGCCCATCTGCTGGGCGGTCGGGATCGTGGATCCCAACGCGGCGTTCATCATGTCGACTAGCTGATCTGTCACGATCGCAGATCCTAGCGCCGGTGGACCACGATCTTTCCGCCGTCCTTCGGCGTGTAGGCGACGCCGCGGGCATGCAGCTTCTCTCCGGGCGCGCTGGTGGCGTCGATCGTGAAGTGGCGCAACACTGTTCGCAATACCACGTCCATCTCCACGTTGGCGAACACGGCGCCCACGCAGCGTCGGGTACCGCCGCCGTAGGGGATCCAGGCGAAGCTGGGCGGTTTGGTCCCGACGAACCGCTGCGGGTCGAACCGCTCCGGAGCGGGGAACAGCTCGGGGTCGCTGTGCAGCCGCGAGATGCTGACGATGATGGTGTGCCCCTGCGGGATTGACCATTCGCCGAGCTCGTACGCCTGTGGGTAGACGTGGCGACCGACGGCGTCGATGACGGTGCGGCTGCGTTGCGTCTCGAGGATGGTCGCCTGCCGCAACTCGTTGTCGTCGGTGTCGGCCTCGGCAGCTAGACCGGTCAGCACCCCCGGGTGCCGGCTCACCCGTTCGAATGTCCAGGCCAGCGCGGAGGCGGTGGTCTCGTGTCCGGCGGCGAGCAGGGTGAGCAGCTCGTCGCCGATGTCTTCGCGCGACATCGACGAACCGTCCTCGTAGGTGCTGCGCAACATCAACGCCAGCACATCGGTCCGATCCTCGAAGTAAGGGTCGCGGTGCTCGTCGTCGATGAGTTTGTCGACGATCGCGTCGTAGCGCGCCCGCCATTCCAAGAGCCGACCCCACGGCGTGTAACGGCCGTAAGTACGAGGCGGTTTGGGCAACGTCGCGAGCCGCGAACCCAGCGTGACCCACGGCGGGATGATTCGGCGCAGCTCGTCGAGTTCAGCGCCCTCGGCACCGAAGACCGCGCGCAGGATCGCGTTGAGCGTGATGCGCATCGTCGACGGCAGCGTGGCGAATGAGACGCCTTCGGGCCAGGTGGCGATCTCGCGCAGCGTCTCCTCTTCGATGATCGTCTCGTAGTTCTTGATGCTCTTGCCGTGGAACGGCGGGGCCAGCAGCCGGCGGCGTTGGCGGTGGTCGTCGCGGTCCAGCGCGAAAACCGACCCCGAGCCGAGTAGCCGGCTCAGGTTGGGCTGGATGTTGCCGAGAATGTCCGGGCTGGTGGTGAAGACCTGTTTGGCCAGTTGCGGATTGGCCACCACCACCATCGGGCCATAGATCGGTACGTGACACGAGAAGACGTCGCCGTAGCGGTGCGCCATATGGTGCACGAATTGCCGGCGGAATAATGCAAACGTCAAGCCCTGCAGAGCTTTTGGAATCCGCGGGCCCGGGGGCAACGTGATGCCGGACGTGGGCGAAGCCACGTGCGTTTCGACGGTGCTCATGATGGTGCACTCCCAACGTCGCCGCGGTACTGCGCCGTACCACGATTCTGTCCGGTACGGTACCGTCTGGTACCAAGGGCTGGCAAGGGTTGATGGCGCAAGGAGGCGCAATGGCGACGACCGCCGTTGACGACGCGACTCCGACCGGGCCCGCCGACATCGATCCGTTCCGGCAGCGGCTGCTCGACGGCCTTGCGGCCGCGATCGACGAACGCGGATATCGCGCCAGCACCGTCGCTGACATCGTCCGGCACGCCCGCACCTCCAAGCGCACGTTCTACGACCAGTTCCCCAGTAAGGAACAGTGCTTTCACGAGCTGCTGCACGCCAGCGTCGAAAAACTCGGCGACCAGATCCGCGGCGCGGTTGACCTCCACGCCGACTGGCAAACCCAGATCCGGCAGGCCGTCGAGGCCTACGTCGCCCACATCGAATCCACCCCGGCGCTCACATTGGCCTGGATCCGGGAAATGCCGGCGCTGGACGCCGCGGCTCGGCCGTCGCAGCGTCGCAACACCCAACTCCTGACCAGCTTGCTGGTGAACCTGAGTGACACCACGGCCATGCGGAATGCCGACCTGTCACCGCTGACCCCGGCGAAAGCCGTGATCCTGGTCGGCGGCCTGCGTGAGCTGACGGCTCAGGTGGTCGAGGACGGACACAGTGTGCGCGACATCGTCGAACCTGCCGTGCAGGCGTCGATAGCGCTGCTCGGGTACCGCCGCTAACTATCGGAGTAAGCGCCTTCTGGGCGGCGATGTAATGGGGCGCCGCTCAGCCCAGGAACTCCGACTCCAGAACCAGGTCTTTGAGTAGCGTCTGATACTCGACGTGGGTTTCGTGCTCGACGGTCTGCCACCGCTTGCCTTGCTGTTCCTGCATGTAGCTGCGGTACTTGGGTGCGCCGGGGAAGCCAACGTTGTCGGCGACGACGATCGTTCCCGGATGCAGCCAGCCCCGGTCGAGGAGCCGCTGCAGGTCGTCAAGGTACACGTCCTTCCAGTGGTCGAGGAATACGAAATCCAAACAGCCCTCGGTGAATCCGTGTTCCTTGGCGAGAACCTCGAGCGTCGTCCCGTCGCCGACGGTGCCGTTAATGCAGGTGACACGATCAGCGAGGCCGGCGTGCGCCCACACGCGGCGCGCCACCGAGGCGTTTGCACCGGACTTTTCGATCGAGAATACGTTGGCGCCCGGTGCCGCTCGGGCGATCCGCAGCCCGCTGTACCCGCAGTAGGCACCGAGTTCCATGGCGAGCTTCGGGTTCGCGCGCTTGACCGCCGTGTCGAGCAACTGACCCTTCTCGTCGCCGACGTTCATGAGGATCGACTTGTCGTAGGCGAAGCTGTCGATGGCGTCGATCGCGGCATCGACATCGCCCGCCGGTGCGTTGGCAATGACATAGTCGGCCGTCGCCTCCTCCCGGCCGTCACCCATCTGACCCGTCCGTATGACGTTCATGCCGCCGAAAGCCCCGCGCAGGAACGAGTACCTCAAGAAGGGAAGCTTCTGTCGCAGCGTCCTACTGAGACTCATTGCACCGAAACCTAATTTCCAGATGCAGACTTCGCCATTCGATCGGCCCCTTCTGTCTCGCTCAGATCCCCGGAGCCGTTCCCCCGCGGTCGGGCCGACGGAGTTGGCGAGCGATGTGATTGATCAGGATTTCGGGTTGGCAAAGGGATCGCCGCCACGGTACCCGTGCGCCGATAGTGCGCGCGCTGGTCTCGGGCGAGTGGAAAATATTGAGAGTCTGTAGGTGTCCCTTTGATCATCGCGTGAACTGCCTTGAGGTGCAGGCGATAACGCAATTCGTCCAATCCAGTCCAATCCAGGCACAGCCGTTCGCGGATCACCGGTGGTAGCGCGCCGGTGGTGACCCACAGGATCAATTTTACCAGCGGCGTCTGCACGAATGGCTTCAGAATCAGTTGCCCCACAACAGTATTGGCGCGATCGGACAGATGCTTGCTGGTCGGCGGAGGCATCGTTCGGTACATGTGAAAACCCTCCCGAACCGGACGGCTGTCCTCCAGCACGTTGTTGACCATGTGCTCCCAGTACTGCTGGAATGCGTCCCAATCCGGCGGGACCGGCCTCATGCTGACTCCGTAAAGGCGATACCAGTCAATCGATTCCAAGTAGAGGGCTTCTTTTTCGGCCGTTGACAGCGGATAGCCTGTGAGCTCGTGGCCAGTCACGATGTCTTCGACGAATGTTGCGTGCGCCCAGAAAAATGTCTCCGGGTTGAGCGCGCTGTATCGGCGACCGTATTTGTCGACGCCTTTGATGGAGCCGTGGAAACCTCGCACCAACTTTCCCCACTCATGCGATGTGGATCCCCCGTAGACGACAGACATGATCGGTCCGATCGACCGTTCACCGCGGGCGCGTGGATCCTCGAAAAATACCGAATGATGCTCGACGCCGGCGGCCAACCCGGGATGCATGTTCTGCAGCATCGCTTCGCGAAGGCCGTTGGACAGGCGAAAAACCGGCTGGCGACCGAAGTGCTCCCACACCAACCCCTCGGGGTCCAACGGGCAGGGCGATAGTTCAGTCATTCTCGAGCTCCTACGGATTCAAAACTGATCCGATGAAGTATCAGATATTGCTGACGGTAGTATCTGATACGGACGGGTGTCAACAGTGAGGACTCATGGCGGACGCGGCGAGGTCTTCGGTAGCGGCCGTGCCGCGTCCATACCGTGGCGTTAGCGCCACCGACCGGCGTCACCAGCGTCGTCAGCGACTGATCGATGCCGGCCTGCAGCTCTTCGGAACGCGGGGAATCGCGGCTGTCGGAATCGTTGACGTCTGCGCCGAAGCTGGACTCACCAAGCGGTACTTCTACGAGAATTTCGCATCGATAGACGCGCTCGCCGAGGCGGTTTTCGAACACGTGACGGGCAATCTCGTGGCAATGGTTGCTCCGGCGATCGAGATCGGCGCCGGTCGTGACCCCCGCCCCGCGCTCACGGTCTACGTACGCGCCCTCTTGAGCGATCCCAGGGTAGTACGGTTGCTCGCGGTTGAGTCCCAGACCGGGCCACTCAAGAAGTTCCGCGACGGATTCCCAACGCGCGCAGTCGAACTCTGGTTCGCTTTCGCCGCCTCCGACGAGGATATGCCCCCACCGCAGGACATGCGACTCAAAGCGTACGGATTCGTCGGAGCTGCACAACAAATCGGCATGGCGTGGCTGGACGGACATCTTCCGCTGACCATTGACGAGGTCATCGATCAGCTTGTCGACCTGTTCTACAGGATCTCCAGTATCGCGCCGCGCCCATCGCAAGACGACGAACCAGACTAATTTCACCGTCCCGCATGCCGACCGCACTGCTTTACTTGCTCGCGCGAACAGATACTACGTATGTTGTGACTCATGGCAGCTGGTAAGGCGGGCAGCAAGAGAGCGCGAAGTAGGAAGGTCGAAGGAGTGACCCCGCTTAGCGTGGCTGAATTCAAGGTGATTCGGGCTTGCACCCTGGTTTTGTGACCATGATGCGGCAACTTGATAGTGACTTGCAGCGTGAGCATCGCATGTCACACGCTGAATTCGTCGCGTTGATGTTTTTGTCCGAGGCGCCCGCTCGCACGTTGGGGCTCAGCGAACTGGCTCGGCGATGTCAGCAGTCGTTGAGCGCGATCAGCCGTACCGTCGGGCGGATGGAGGCACAGGGGTTGGTCCGCCGCGAGCAGTCGTCCCAGGACGCGCGGGCCTACAACGCTGTGCTCACCGATGCCGGACTCGCTCGATTGGAGCAAGCCGTCCCCGCGCACGTCGGCAGCCTGCGTCGCCACCTGTTCGATCACCTCGACGGTGTCGACCTCAACGCGATCGGCGATGCCTTCGAACGCATCGCGGCCGCCGCTAGCGGAGACCCTCACGCAGTTCCCGGTCAACCATCACAAGACACCCCGATCGGCCGATACATCACGGGCTGAACGGATATCGCGCATCGTTGGGGTTGACCTGATGGCCAGTGATGTCCGACCTGGTGAATACCTCTTGCTCGATCTCCTCGATGTCCAGCAGCGTTAGTTGTGACATAGCTACCTACCCTCCTGTCCGTGAATTCCGGACCGCGGCGGCGAGAGTCGCCAAGATGCTGGGCATCGCGTCGGCGATCTCGTCGTCGTGTGCGGGGTGGATGGTGGCGAATCGGCTCGCTCCGTCCGGCACCGACAGAGTGACGTCATCGAGCACGCTCGCACCGGCGATTCCCGCTGCTTTGCGCGCGTCGTCGTGGGCCCATACTCCGCCGTAGCGGCCATGGGATACGCCGATGACAGCCAACGGCTTTCCGCTGATCGCCCCGGCTCCATAGGGGCGCGAGATCCAATCGATGGCATTTTTGAGCGCGGCCGGCATGGTGCCGTTGTATTCGGGCGTGACGAGTAACAGCGCGTCGGCCGACTCGACGTCGATGCGCAGCCAGTCCGCGGTAGAAACTGCGCCTGGGTGGTCGATGTCTTCGTTGTAGAAGGGCACGTCGGCGAGGTCGTCGAAGATGTCGACGTGGACGCCGTCGGGTGCGTATTTGACGGCCGCCTCGGCGAGCTGCTTGTTGTATGAGCCGGCACGCAGGCTTCCCACCAAGGCCAGGATTCGGGTGGTCACTGGACTCTCCATTTCGTCATAATTTGCTTGCGCTGACAAACATAACATTGCTTGCGCGAACAATCAAATGTTAACGTTGGGAGCTATGACCGCAGCCGCTCGAGAACATCGCTCACCGACGACGAAGTAAGAGTGGTCGATAGGCTGCGCCCGGCGGTGTCGGCGCTCTTTCGCCGCTTCGACGGCGACCTGCAGCGCCAGCAGCGCCTTTCGCACGGCGATTACATCGTCTTATTCTTCGTGTCCCAAGTGCCGGATCAGACCTTGGGGCTAAGCGAGCTGGCGGCGCGTTGCCAGCAGTCGCTCAGCGCGATCAGCCGGACCATCGGGCGGCTGAAAGCCGACGGCCTTGTGCGCCGCGAGCAGTCAGCCCATGATGCGCGTGCCTACAACGCGGTATTGACGGACGCGGGCCTGGCCCGAGTCCAACTGGCTACGCCCCTCCACTACGACAGTGTCCGCCGCTACCTGCTGGATCAGTTGCATGGTGTCGATCTGCGCGCCCTCGGCGCTGCGCTCGAACGCATTGCTGCCGCAGAGGATTCCACGTCTGCGCCCAGCGTGTGATTACAGACCACGTTGCTTTCCCTTTTTGGCGGTGAGCGACGCCACAGGCGAGGCTCCGCTCCAACAGTTGCTTGTTAACGCAAGCAAGTATAGAGTTGCTAGCGCAAGCAAGTTAATTCCATTCGGAAGGATGCCCACCATGACCGCAGCCCAGAAGACCGCTCCGCGTGGCAACCGTCGTTTCGCCGACGAAATCCAGAACTTCACGGCGTCCCCACAGCTGGCCGCCAGTCTGCAGCGCGTGCTCGTCGACCTCATTGAGCTTCATCTGCAAGGCAAGCAAGCACACTGGAACGTCATCGGCTCAAATTTCCGCGACCTGCACCTGCAGCTCGACGAGCTCGTTGACGCCGCCCGCGAGGCCAGCGACACCATCGCCGAGCGGATGCGTGCCCTCGACGCCGTTCCCGACGGCCGGTCCGACACGGTCGCGGCGACGACGAGCCTGCCGCAGTTCCCGGCCAACGAGGTGATCACCGGCGATGTCGTCGATCTGGTGACCACGCGGACGTACGCAACGGTCGACACCATCCGTGGTGTGCACGACGCCGTCGACGCCGTCGACCCCAGCACGAGCGATCTGCTCCACGAGGTCATCGACTCGCTGGAGAAGCTCGCCTGGATGATCAAATCCGAGAACCGCAAGATTTAACCCGACAAGACGGCGCCTCGGCTTGACCCGAATCCGTTGGGGCCCAGCCGGGGTCGCCGCCGCGGGGCCCCAGCGCATCCAGTGTCCGGATCTGTGGATTACTTGTCGCTCTTCATGTTGCAGCGATGACCCGCGCTCAACGAAATTGGAACCAGTGGAACTAGGCCCGACTCTCACCCCTACCCACCACCAAGGAAAAGAACATGGCATTCGAAGAAAACACCAAACCGCTGACCACCGCGGCGGGAGCGCCCGTCATGGACAATCAGAACAGCATGAGCGCCGGTCCACGCGGCCCACTGCTCCTGCAAGATCTGTGGCTCATCGAGAAGCTCGCCCACTTCGCCCGCGAAGTCATCCCCGAGCGGCGCATGCACGCCAAGGGTTCCGGCGCCTTCGGCACGTTCCGCGTCACCCACGACATCACCCGGTACACGAAGGCTGAAATCTTCAGCCAGGTCGGCAACAGCTGCGAGATGTTCGCCCGGTTCTCCACAGTGGCCGGCGAGCGCGGAGCCGCCGACGCCGAGCGCGACATCCGCGGCTACGCACTGCGCTTCTACACCACCGAAGGCAACTGGGACGTGGTCGGCAACAACACACCGGTGTTCTTCCACCGCGACCCGCTGAAGTTCCCCGACCTCAACCGCGCGGTCAAGCGCGACCCGCGCACCAACCTGCGTGACCCCGAGAACAACTGGGGCTTTTGGACCAACCTGCCCGAATCGCTGCACCAGGTCACCATCACGATGAGCGATCGTGGCATCCCCAAGTCCTTCCGGCACATGCACGGCTACGGCTCACACGCCTACAGCCTGATCAACGCCGCCGGCGAACGGCACTGGGTCAAGTTCCACTTCCGCACCCAGCAGGGCATCGAGTGTCTCACCGACGCCGAAGCCACCGAACTGATCGGCCACGACCGCGAGTCCCACGGCCGCGACCTCTTCGAGGCCATCGAACGCGGCGACTACCCGAAATGGGGCGTGTACATCCAGCTGATGCCCGAAGCCGACGCCCAGAGCTACCGCTTCCACCCCTTCGACCTGACCAAGGTGTGGAGCCAGAAGGACTACCCGTTGATCGAGGTCGGAGAGTTCGAGCTCAACCGCAACCCGGACAACTACTTCGCCGACGTCGAGCAGGCCGCGTTCACTCCGTCCAACCTCGTCCCGGGAATCTCGTTTAGCCCGGACAAGATGCTGCAGGGCCGGCTGTTCTCCTACGGAGACGCAGCCCGCTACCGGGTGGGCGTCAACCACCACCAGATCCCGGTCAACTACCCACGTGCGGCCAAGCTGGTCAACACCTATCACCGCGACGGGGCCATGCGCGTCGACGGCAACCAGGGTGGAGTCGCGGGTGTCGAGCCCAACAACTTCGGCCGCTGGGCTGAACAACCCGCCTACGCCGACCCCGCCCAGTCGATCGGGACCACCGCGGATCACTTCGACTTTCCGCGAAGACGACGACAACTACTTCGAGCAGCCCGGTGATCTGTTCCGACTCATGACCGGCGACGAGCAGCAGAGGCTCTTCGACAACACCGCACGCGCCATCAAGGGCGCCCGGCACCAGACCGTCGAAAAGCACATCGCGAACTGCACCCAGGCCGACCCCGCCTACGGCGAAGGCGTGCGCAAGGCCTGCGAGGCCCTCGGCGCGCTGTGACAACCAAACGTGACCGAGTCGGGAAGGTCCGATGGTCGCTCAAAGCTGATCAGCAGGAGTTGATATGACAGATCAAGCCATTGACAGACCGGGCAGCACGCTTGATAGCGAAGTCCTGGACCTGGCCTCACGAATATTCGATATGGCGCGCAGTGGGGACGCTGCAACCTTGGCCGCCTACCTCGACGCGGGCGCACCGGTGAACCTCACCAACACCAACGGCGACACCCTCGTGATGCTGGCGGCCTATTACGGACACGAGTCGACCGTCGCCGCACTGATCGCACGCGGAGCCGACGTTAATCGACACAACAATCGAGGCCAGACCCCGTTGGCAGGCGCCGTATTCAAGAACGAGACCACGATCATGGAACTGCTGCTAGGCGCGGATGCCGATCCGCTGGCAGGCTCGCCGTCCGCGCTCGAGACCGCACGGTTCTTCAGCAAGGAGCAACTCACGCGTCAACTGCTGCAACACATCCGGAGGCGGCGCAGCGTGAACGTGCATGCATTCCGGTTGACGGGAACATCGGGCACAGAGGTACCGATATGCAGCTAGCTGGGGACCGAAGGCTCCCGCTGTCAGGGGGCACTGATGGGTACCAGCGGTGACGACGCCGGCTGCCCGGCGCGCAATCATATGGACAGGGACAACGGACGTCTGAATCTACCCGCGGTGAAGCATTCGAATTCGCCGAGCGCATTTCTCGGTATCAAGTGTTACCACCGCTTCATTTCGTGGAAAGAGCATGACATGACGACCCAGCACCACCAAGTGATCGCGAAAATATTGATCGGTGCTGCTGTCGCTCTCGGCGCTTACGTTGGGGGAGCTGCACCAGTCGGCGCCGACCCGAACCCGATCGGCAGCGCCCCGAACCCGTTCGGCGGCCTCAGCTGTAGCTGCCCAGAGACAGCTCCGCCCGGCAGCCCAGCTCTGAGGGAAGGGATAGAGCAGGGAATCCGGGAGGGTCGCACTGCCTGGTTGCCAGGACCGGCGCCATCTACCCAGCCCCGGCAACAGCCGTGACGTCGCGGTGCTGTTCAACGTGTCCGCCGTGTTGACGCCGTCTCGCCGGTTGCAGCTTGACGTGATCGTTATGCCGAATGTTGTTCAGCTTCAATGGAACTCGAAATCAAGCGATTGTTAGCTCGTCGCGGCGTCATGGATGGGGGTATTCGCGGGTCGCCGGCTCGGCGAATTTGTCCAGCTCGGGGAGGTTGACCACGATCGGATCGGGGTGCGAACGGGTGACAGCCCAGACGGTCGGTTGCTCGGCGGACGCGTTGATCTCTTGGTGCACGGTGTGCGCCGGAATGAAAACGAAGTCTCCCGGACCGGCCTCAATGACGTGCTGCAGGTGGTCGCCCCACCGGTATCTGGCGGTGCCTTCGACCACGTACAGGATTGTTTCCTGATCGCCGTGGTGATGGGCACCGGTCGCTGCGCCAGGCAGCACCGTAGTGAGGAAGGCGCTTAGTACCTTCGCGTCCGGGTTGCGGCTGTCGAACGCGACCTCCCGGCGCAGTCCCGAGGTCTGCGGGGTGTCATCGGAGAGTTGGCCACGCCGAACGACCCGCACCGAAGGCTCATGCATTGGAGATTCCTTTCTGTTCTACGACCGGTAATGCGCTGTCCCCGGCCGCGTGCAGTCCGAACGGTGAGGGGTCGCCGACTCGCCAGCTGCCCTCGAACTGCACGCTACGACCGACCGCCCGAGCCCTTTGCATGGCCCGCCGGGCCGCCGGTAGCTGCTGAGCCTCCCAGTCTTTCAGCCGAAAGGGTATCTGCCGTCCAGTAGTGTGCATCAGCGCGTTGCCGAGTTGCCAGGCATCGTCGGCCGCCTTGGCGGTGCCCGCACCGATATGCGGTCGCAGCCCGAATGCCGCGTCGCCGATCAGGCAGCTTCGTCCGAAGGCCATTTGCGGCACTTCGAGATCGACGATCACCTGAACGAACGGCTCGGCGGTTCCTTGCACGACCTCGGCAATAGCCGAAGGAAGCTCGGTCTCCGCCGCCGAATGCAGTGCTTCGACATGCTTGGTCTGGACCGATCCGGGCGGCACGGTCAGCTCGGCCCTAGAACCATCTCGGTCGGTCAGCAGGTCGGTGAGGTGGTCTCCCGGAGCGACGTTCTGGTACCAGAGCCAGTTGCACAGGACGGACCCGTCCTTGCCGGGAATCGGATAGGTCAGCAAGTGGCCGTGCGACAGGATCCGGTAGGTGATCGCGTCCCGCAGAACGCTCGCCGTACGGCCGCTGAGTTCATCGCGTTCGATGGTGCCGCGCCAGGCCACGTATCCCACATAGCGTGGTTGAGCGTCGGGCACCAGAATCGAGCGTGCCGTCGAGCGGATGCCGTCAGCGCACACCACGAGGTCCGCGGTCAGAGTCTGACCGTCGGTCAGTGACACCGTGACCTCATCGTCCCGGTTATCCAGGTGCGCAAGCTGAGTCGACAGGTGGTAGTGCTCGGAGCCGAAGGCGTCGAGCAACCCTTGGTACAACTCGAAGTACGACGCGAACCGATATGCGCAGGGTTGTTCGTGGGCGATCGAGCCGTCATCTCCGAGGTAACGAAGCCTGCTCGCGGGCACGCCGATGTCGCCAATCGCCTTACCGACCCTCTCCACGAGATAGCGAACCGTGGTGGGGTGCAACACGATGCCGGCCCCGCGGTCCTGCAGCGGAACCGCACTACGCTCCAGAACGTCGACGTCCCATCCCTGGTCCCGAAGAACCAGCGCTGCCGTGAGGCCTCCGAGGGATCCGCCCGCAACGAGTGCCCGGCTCATGGACAAGTCCCGTCGTCGAGAATCTTGGAGCAAACACCGGCGTGCGGGCAGAAGGCCTGCAGCCCGTGCAGGTCGCCATTGGCGACCGGGAACTGAAGAACCAGGCCAGGCAAAGCCGAGTACACGTAGCTAAAGGCAGCATGGCGACCATAGCTCCAAGGATCGCGTACATAACGCTCGCTGTCATTGGTGCTAACCCGACGTACGGATTGCCGCCAGCAGCAACCGGTCTACCGAACATCGCTACCGTGAGGATCTACGCGCTCGCGCGAATCCGGGCCAAGAGTGCGGCCGCGGCTCCGGGCGGCGCCGACGGGTCCTCCCGCCCGCCGACGCCGCGGCCGAGCTCAGGGCACAAGCCGGCGAGCAGTTCCGAGGCAAGGCCCGTGAGGTTCACCGTGAGATCGCCACCGGTAATCGAGATCGGCAGGCCGAGGTCCGTCATCACGCTGCTCAACAGCGACGTCACGTCGAGCGTTGGGTCGGTGCCCAATAGGCTCGGCAGATCCGACGAGACCGGTGCGATGCTGCCGAGCGCCGCCAGCAAGTCCTGTCCCAGGTCCACGTCGAAGGTTGGCACGGCGCCCCGG
>CAVVNB010000038.1:0-810531 GCA_963749375.1 uncultured Actinomycetota bacterium | reverse complement strand
CGAAGCTGCGTTCTGACTTGGTGGTAGTGCGCCGTCAGACAAAAGCGCAGCCACGGGCGGGCGTCCCGCTGCGGATTCCAGTGACCTTGGCCGACCTGCGCCAACACGTCGTAGTACGGCTGAGTATTGCGCCCGAGATACTCCTCAGTGCTCGAGAACACGGGCGCCATGATCTGCTCTCTTGCAAGGACGAGTGTTTGCAGGGCTCGTGCCATCCGCCCGTTGCCGTCCCTGAATGGATGCACCATGACAAGGTTGAGGTGGGCCATCGCCGCGCGAACCAGGACCTGCGCGCTGCTTCCTTCCAGCTCCCCGATCGTGGCCGCGACGAGCTGGGGAACCTGGTCGAAGGGTGGTCCTTCGTAGACCCGTTCCCCGGTGGACTCTCGGACGACGTAGACCTCGCCAGGCCGCCAGCGCCCCGGACTCTTGTCCAGTCGATGCTTGAGGATCATGAAGTGCAGCGACTTGAGCAATCCCTCATCCACGCTGGCCGTCTGATCCTGCGCAACCTGCAGTACATACGTCATCGCGTCGCGGTATCCCGACAGCGCCAGACGGGTTTCCTCGTCTGCGCTCAGTGTCGGCTCGTCATCGACCGCGGCCACCACGTCGTCAAGGCTCGCGTCGTAGCCCTCAATGCTGTTAGACGCCTGCACGGCACGCGCAAACGACATTCGGCGCAGCGTGCCAAACCATCTACGCGGCTCAGGATCGACGTAGTTACGTAGCTGATTGCGAAGCTCCTCAATCATGCCAAGGACCTCGATCTCCACGGGTTGCAGCTCAGGTGTGCGATAAACAAGACTCATGATAGAAAGATTCTATCAATATATCATTGTAGGTCTACACGCAGGGCCCTTAAGCCCTATGATAGAATATATTATTTCAATCATTAGCTAGCAGGTGCGCACCGGGTCCCGGGCGCACCTCGCGCGCGCCGGGCGGAGTTGGTACGTCCGGCGCGAACAGGCCGAGCACGCTGCCGCCGAAGCCTCCGCCCATCAGCCGCGCGCCCGCGGCGCCGTCCTTGCGCAGCTGCTCGACGGTGCGCTCGACCGTAGGGGTAGAGACCTCGTAGAGGTCGCGCAGGCTCTTGTGTGATGCGTCCAGGAGCCCGCCGACGGCGGGCAGATCCTGCGCGTGCAGCGCGGCGACTGCCTTCTCGACCCGGTCGTTTTCGCCGAGCACGTGCTCGGCGCGAGCGCGCAGTGGCGCGGGCAGTCCGCCACGGCGTCCGTGCTCGCGTCGCGCAGCGAGTCGACGCCCATCAGCTCGCACGCCCGCGCGCACTCGGCCCGGCGTTCGTTGTAGCCGGAGCTTGCGTTCGCGTGCCGCTCGCCGGAGTCGACGACGACGAACCGCCAGCCCCCCAGCCGCAGTGGCACGGGCTCGATCTCGAGCGTGCGGAAGTCGATCCGCAGCGCCGTATCGGGCGCTCCGTAGAGGGATGCCAGCTGGTCGAGCATCCCTGTCTGGGCGCCGACCCAGTCGTTCTCGACGCGCGCGCACAGGCGTGCGATCGCGATCCGGTCGAGCGGCTCGCCACGTCCGGCGCGCAGCCTCGCCTGCGTCGGCGGCCTCGACCGGCGGCTCCACCCGACGGCGGAGCGTCGAGGAGAGTCTGCAGGGCGAGGCACAGGGCGACCTCGAGCGCCGCCGAAGAGGACAGGCCCGCGCCCTGCTCCAGGTCGCCGCCGATCTCCAGGCGTGCGCCCACCGAGCGGAACGCCGGCTCGCTGCAGCTCGGCGGCCGCGCCCCGCACGAACGCGCGCCAGCCCTCCGCTGGGGAGACATCGACGAGCTCGAACTCGTCCACCTCGTCGAGGTCGCTCGCGTGGGCGTAGATGCGCTGCGGCGCCGGGCGAGTCGGGGTCGGCCGTCTCCGCACGCACGATGACGCCCTCGGCGATCGCGAACGGTAGCGCCAGGCCCTGGTTGTAGTCGGTGTGCTCGCCGATCAGGTTCACGCGCCCCGGGGCGAACGCGGCCGCGCGCTCACGTCTCACGCAGGAGGATCGCCTCGCGCGAGCTTGGCGGCGGACTCCTCGGGGAGCACGTCGGAGATGAACGTGCCCGCGCCCTGCTCGGAGCCGGCGAGGTACTTGAGCTTCTCCGCGGTGCGCAGCGGCGGATAGAACTCGACGTGCAGGTGTCCCGCACCCGCGCACGCCCCGACGGTCGGAGCCTGGTGGACGACCATCACGTAGGGGAACGGCCTGTCGAACAGGGCGTCATACCCACGCGCGAGCGCCTGCAGTCCGTCGGCGAGCAAGCGCAGCTCCTCCGCCTCGCAATCGAGCAGGCTCGGCCGGTGCTCGCGCAGCACCACGTGCGCTTCGTAGGGCCAGCGCGCCGCATACGGGACATAGGCGACGACACTCTCGTTCTCGTAGACGATCCTCCGTCCGTCCTCGAGCTCCCGCCGCAGCAGCTCGCATGGCGCGCAGCCTCCCAGGCGCGCGTCGGCGGCGAGCTCGAGCTCTGGGACGGGGGGCAGGAACGGGTAGCCGTAGATCTGCCCGTGGGGATGGTGGAGCGTCACGCCGACCTCGACCCCGCGGTTCTCGAAGATCATCACGTACTCCACGTCCTCCCTCGCGCCGAGCTCCTGGAAGCGCTGGCGCCAGACCCACATCAGCGCCTCGGCGCGCTCCGGCGCGAGCGTCCCGAACGAGTCGTCGTGGCGGTCCGTGTAGACGACCACCTCCGCCGCCCCGCGCGGCGCCTCGAAGGCGGGGAAGCGGTTCTCGAACACCGCGATCTCGAACGCCGGGAACGGGATCTCCGTCTCCTCCCCGCCCGGGCGGGTCGGACACAGCGGGCAGTGCTCGCGCGCGGGCAGGAACGTGCGATCCTGGCGATGGATCGCGTAGACGACCGGCTCGTCGCGCAGCTCGTTCGCGGCGCTCCTCGCTCATTCGCGCGGGGGTCCCTCGTGCGACGGGTCCCCCGTCTGTGACGCCGCCCGTGCGTATAGAGGATCAGCGCGCGGCCGTCGCCTTTGACGTAGCGCCTGAATCCGATCGGACCGTAGGCCTCGCTCGAGCTCCCGCCGGATCATTCCCGGAAGTGCGGAAAAGGAAGAGTCCTCGGGCAGCGGGGCCATTGATCGAGGGTATACCCTTGTGTGAGAAGACACGAACCAAGGAGATTGGGAGGAAAGGATTGCCCAGATAGTTGACCGGGTAACAAACGACGAGAACACGGGAGATCACGCACAGGTGGCGCCGCGGGTCACGGCGTCCTCAAACGCACCGAGGAGGAGGATGTGATGTCAGAGATCGATCAGGCACACGGGGCGCCGGAGAGCCTCGATCACCTCGACCCGCCGGAGACCGCCAAACGCGGCTTCGACCGCCGCGCGTTCCTGCAACGCACCGCGCTCACCGGCGTGGCCGCCGGCTCGGTGGGCACGCTGCTGAGCGCCTGCGGGTCGAGCGTCCTCGAGCGCCAGCGGCGGCTCCGCGAGCGTGTTCGGGTCCCACCCGAGCTACAAATTCGTGGTCGTCAACCACGTGACGACGAACTCGTTCTTCGTCCCCACGCAGTACGGGATCCAGGACGCCTGCAAACTGCTCGGCTGCAGCTACGAGTGGACGGGCTCGGAAAGCGAAAACATCAACCAGATGGTCAACGCCATCAACACCGCCGTCACAGCGGCGCCGACGGGATCGCGGTGTCGCTGATCGACCAGCACCGCGTTCAACGTGCCGATCGAAAACGCGCTGAAGGCGGGGATCCCGGTCGTCGCCTACAACGCCGACGCCCCCGCCCAACAAGCGCCTGTCCTACATCGGCCAGGACCTGAAACTGGCCGGCGAACTGATGGGCAAGCGGATCGTCGCAGACGTCAAAGAAGGCGACGTGGCGATCTTCACCGCCAATGCCGGCTCGGCGAACCTGCAGCCGCGCCTCGAAGGAGCCGAAAAGGCGATCAAGGCATCGGGCGCGCCGATCACGACTCCACACGATCGTGACCGGCTCCCTGGAATCGGGCGAGAAAACCGGCGATCGAAGCCTACTGGACCGGCCATCACGAACACGAAGGGGATGTACGCCGTCGACGGTGGCGACACCGCGGAACTCGCGGACGTGATGCAGAAGCTCGGGCTCGCCGACAAAGGCGTCAAGGCCGGCGGCTTCGACCTGGCCGAAAAAACCCAGAAACTGCTCCACGAAGGCTACCTCGAATTCACGATCGACCAGCAGCCCTACCTGCAGGGGTTCCTGCCGATCCTGCAGCTGTTCCTGTGGCAGGTCTCCGGGTCGCTGACGGGCCCGGCGGAAGTCGACACGGGCCTGAAATTCGTCGACAAAGAAACCGTCGCCCCGTACGTCAACTCCAAGAGCCGCTTCGAGGGCACCTCGTCCGAAGCCAAGGTGGTGCCGATCCCGGCGGGCACCGCCGGCCTAGCCGTGGCGATGGCGCAGCGGCGGAGCCCGCACCCGGCCTCGCCGCGACCGGAACGTCCAGCCACCGGCGGGAGGACCCGGCGCACACGCGCCGGGCCCCCCTGCCGAACGGCGGGCAGCTGCTCGAACGCGTGCTCTCCCTGCGCGAGGGCAGCATCATCGTCGTCACGCTGCTCGTGGCGATCTACTTCTCGCTGAACACGAGCACCTTCCTCACCAGCACCAACTTCAAGACGCTGCTGCCGTTCTTCGCCCCGTTCGCGATCCTCGCGCGCGGGCGAGGTGTTCGTGATGATCCTCGGCGAGATCGACCTGTCGATCGGGGCGACATACCTGCTCGCGCCGTTCATCTACTACAAGCTGGCGGTGGCCGGGATTCCGCTGGTGCCGAGCGTGCTCCTCGCGCTGGCTCTGCTGCATGGTGGTCGGCCTCGTCAACGGCTTCTTCACGGCGGTCGTCGGCATCAACTCGTTCGTGACCACGCTCGGCATGCTGTTCACGCTCGAGGGGCTGACGCTGATCATCTCCCATGGCGAGCCGGTCGCGATGCCCGGCGCGGAAGTGACGGCACCCAGGTGAACGTCACGCACGTGATCAACGGGGCGCACATCGTGCTCACCGAAACGGTCAACCACGTCTCGACGTTCGCGAAAGTCCTCGGCGAGGGCACCTACTCGGAGCTGATCTGGGCGCTCGTGATCGTGGTCGTGCGGCAGGTCGTGCTGACGTTCACCCGCTGGGGCCTGTACACGGTGGCGGTCGGCTCGAACAAGCTCGGCGCCGCCGAGGCCGGGGTGAGGGTGCGCCTGGTGATGATCCGCAACTTCGTCCTCTGCGCCACCGCCGGCGGCTTCGTCGGGATCCTCGAGGCCGTGCGCGCCTCGCTCGGTCGAGCCGGACGTCGCCGGCGCCGAACGAAATCCTGTTCGATGGCGATCGCGGCGGCGGTGATCGGCGGCACGCTGCTGGCCGGCGGCTCGGGGACCGTCGTCGGCGCGCTGATCGGCGCGCTGTTCCTGGGCATCCTCAAGGACGGCCTGATCCTGCAAGGGCGTCAACGCCGACTACCTGCTCTTCTACCTGGGCCTTGCGATCATCCTGGCGATGACCGTCAACGTGTACGTGCAGCGCGTGCGCAGGGGGTCACGACAGTGGCTGATCAGCCCGTCACCGAGCGGAGACGATCGTCGGCCCGGCGTCGGCTGCCGGACGACGTGCTGCGCGTCGAACACATCGCCAAGCGCTTCGGCCCGGTGACGGCGCTGCGCGACGTCAACCTGCACCTGCGCAAAGGCGAGGTGCTGGGCCTGCTCGGCGACAACGGCGCCGGCAAGTCGACGCTGATCAAGATCATCTCCGGCTTCCAGAAGCAGGACTCGGGCAAGATGTTCCTGCACGGCGAGCCCTACGAGCCGAAAAGCGTCGACGACGCGCGCGCGAAAGGCATCGACACCGTCTACCAGGACCTCGCGCTGATCGACGAACTGTCCGTCTACCACAACCTGTTCCTGCGCCGCGAGCGGGTGCACCGCCCGCTGCCGTTGCTGGCCAACCGCGAGATGAAGCGCGAAGCGCGCGCGGCGCTGGATGAGATCGGCATCAACATCCCGCGCATCGACGTCGCCGTCGCGCGGCTCTCGGGCGGCCAGCGCCAGGCGATCGCGGTCGCGCGCACGGTCAACTCCGACGCCGACATCATCCTGCTCGACGAGCCGCTGGCGGCGATGGGCGCCAAGGAGGGCGCGCAGATCCTCGACCTGGTCGCGCGCCTGAAGGAGGAGGGCAGGGTCTCGATCATCATGATCCTCCACAACTACGTCCACGTGCTTCGAGGCGTGCGACCGCGTGAGCATGATCCAGGACGGCGTGATCGCGCTCGACAAGCCGACCGCGGAGACCTCGGTCGAGGAGCTCACGGACATCGTCGTCAACGAGTACCGCCGCGCGCGCGAAGAAACCCACGCCGAAGCCGCGCACGGGCCGACGAGGCCGAGAGCTACGCAGCCACACAAGCCCACAGTCTCGTGCCGCGCAAGCAGTAAGTGGACCGTGCACCCCTCGTCGAGATCCTCACCACCGGCCGCCTGATCGCTGTCCACGACTCCGGTCCGGGTACTCCCGCTGCGCCTGCCGGGGATCGCTTAAGGCTGCTTCCTTCCGGACCTGACCTGGTTCACAAGCCGACACCGCGCGGGACCCGAACCATCGACGCCCCGAACAACGGAGCGACCGGGGCGAAACCCCTCGGAAGGGAGTTCAGCCCCGCTAGAGCGGATTGCGGATTCAGGGCGCCGCTACCTCCCCGCCTAGCACGGTCCGGCTCGGATCCTAGCGCGCCGCGGCGCCGCGGGGAGACACGACTCGCGCCGCGGAGATAAATGGAACATCAAGAACCCGAGTTCCGCTAGGCTGCGCCACCGTGACCTACTTCAAACGCATCTCCCCACGCCCCGCCATCGCCCTCGCCACGCTCGGCGCTGCCGTCCTGATCGCCGGCTGCGGCTCCAGCAGCTCCTCGAGCACGATCGGTGTCGGCAACGAGAACAGCGCCAACAACACGCTCGCGACCTCCACTTCGACCACGCCGACGACCTCCACCTCGCCCACGACGGCGTCGGTGAAAACGCCCGCGAGCGGCCCGCTCTCGAAAGAGCCGACGGTGACGCCGCCGACGGCCCCCGCGCCGACGAAGCTCGTGACCAAGGACCTGATCGTCGGCACCGGCCCCGAAGCGAAGGCCGGCGACTCGGTGACGGTCAACTACGTCGGCGTCCTCTACAAGGGCGGGAAAGTCTTCGACGCCTCGTGGAAACGGAACGAAACGTTCCCCTTCGTGCTCGGCAAAAGCCAGGTCATCCCCGGCTGGGAACAGGGCATCGTCGGCATGAAGGTGGGCGGACGGCGCGAGCTGATCATCCCCTCCGGCCTCGCCTACGGCGCCAAAGGCTCACCGCCGACGATCCCGCCGAACTCCGCGCTGATCTTCGTCGTCGACCTGCTCGCGGCCTAAGCCGCATGGATGCCGCAGGGTGCTCGGCCCTCGGCGTCCGCAGGCTCGCCGGCAAGGACCTGAAGCGCGCTCGGGCGCTCCGCCTCGCGGCGCTGTTGCTCACTTGAGCGGCGTCGCGGGCGCCGCCGGGCTGCTCGCCGGCTGCGGCAGCTCCAGCAGCGCGAGCACCCCGGCCGCGGAACGCCTCCAGCGCGAAGACCTCGTCGCCATCGCCCGCGGCCTACGCCAGGCCGAGACCTCCGCCGCGCGCGAGATGGCCGCCGCGAGGATCGCCTGGCCACTCGTCGCGAACGGCCTCCCGGCGAGCATCCCACCGGCGACGCGGACGGCGCTCTCCGCCGCGAGCGGGGCCGCACGCGCGATCGTGCGTCCCGCCGCTGATGAGCAAGGAACAGGCACGCTCGCTCACCGGCCCGGCCGCCGGCATCGCCGGCCTGTTCCGGACCTTCGGCGGGCTGACCGAGCGCGGCTGGACGCTCACCGCCGCGGCAAGCGCGCAGATCGAAAGCGGCTCCGCCGGCCGCCGCCCGCTTCGCACGGGAAAACGTCGCGCTATACATCGACAGCGTCTACGACGGCCACTTCGACGCGGCGCTGATCGGCAAGAGCCTGCTCGCCGGCTACAAGAAGCTCGGCGGCGCAAAGGCGTTCGGCGCAACGCTCACCCAGGCGGAAGTCGACGCGCTCGCCGGCGCCTACTCCCCGGCGAGCGAGCGGCTGCATCCGCATCCGGCAAGATCGCGCCTTGGAATCTGTGCAAGCTTTTGAGACATGAAAACCGCGAATGTGTCCTTGGCGTCGCGAACTCGCTTCCGGGAAGCGGCATACAATCCGATAAAGCCAGAAACAGCACCGCCTAATATGGTGAAAGCAGCGCGAATCAATGGGCTGTCCGAATTATCTGCCATGTTGTTGATGATGGTGCAAGTCCCTGGTAAAGTCAGTCCAATAATGATGGGCAGCCAGACAGCCGTTGAATTCGGACATAGGAATTCTACAAGGAGCCTTAGCCGGCGGTCGGCGGTCGGGCGCTGCGCGCCCGCCCACCGATCCACCGCCCAAGGAATCCATTTAGTTTGACACAGGCCGTGGAAATCCGGCGTTTTATCGCAGCATCCGCGGTGGATTGTCGAGACGAACCGTCGGGACAACATCCCTGCTATCAGGGGCAAGCCGTCCAGTCTCGTTTTTGCCCACAAGCTGCGAGACAGTCTCATCGCAAAGGCTACTGGCCGGGGGAAATGCGGAACCATTTATGGCCCCAAGCAATCAGTGGCCGTTATGCCCTACTGCTTCGACCATTACGTATTGCTGATTCGTCAGGTTTCCGCGGGCTTCGCAAGCCGGCGGTAGTCGGCATGCTGGGCTTGCTGGCGATGAGCCTGAGCGGCTGCAGTTTTACCGACGCCATGGCGTTGGGCTGGCCGCGAGGCATCACCGAGGAAGGTGACTGGAACCGCCAGCTGTGGATCGCCGCGGTGATCGCGTCGCTCGTGGTCGGCGTCCTCGTCTGGGCCCTGATGTTCTGGTCGATCGCATTCCACCGCAAGAAGGCGACTGACACCGAACTGCCCCGGCAATTCGGCTACAACATGCCGTTGGAGCTGGTGCTCACCGTGACGCCGTTCCTGATCATCTCGGTGCTGTTCTACTTCACCGTGGTGGTGCAGGAGAAGATGCTGCACCTGGCGGCCGACCCCGAGGTCGTCATCGACGTCACCTCGTTCCAGTGGAACTGGAAGTTCGGCTACCAGAAGGTCGACTTCAAGGACGGCACCCTCAAGTACGACGGAGCGGACGCGGCGCGCAAGGCGGCGATGGTCTCCAAGCCCGAGGGCAAAGACTCCCGCGGCGAGGAACTGGTCGGCCCGGTGCGCGGGCTGAACACCGAAGACCGGACCTACCTCAACTTCGACAAGGTCGAGACCGTCGGGACCAGCACCGAGATCCCGGTGCTGGTGGTGCCCGTCGGCAAGCGGATCGAGTTCGAGCTGGCCTCGGCCGACGTGATTCACGGGTTCTGGGTGCCGGAGTTCCTGTTCAAGCGCGACGTGATGCCGGACCCGGCGGCCAACCACTCGGTCAACCGCTTCCAGGTGGCCAAGATCGACCGGACCGGTGCGTTCGTGGGTCGCTGCACCGAAATGTGCGGCACCTATCACTCGATGATGAACTTCGAGGTCCGGGTGGTTCAGCCCAACGACTTCAAGGCCTACCTGCAGCAGCGGATCGCCGGCAAGACGAACGCCCAGGCGTTGCAGGCCATCGCGCAGTCTCCGGTCGCGGTCACCACCCACCCGTTCGACACCCGTCGCGGCGAGATGGCGCCGCAGGCGAGCAAGTAGGGATACTCCATGCACATCGAAGCCAGGCTGTTCGAGTTCATCGCGGCGTTCTTCGTCTTCTGCACGATTCTCTACGGCATCCTGACCAGCCTGTACGCCACCGGCGGCATTGAGTGGGCCGGAACCACCGCGCTGGCGCTGACCAGCGGGCTGGCGCTGATCATCGCCACGTTCTTCCGGTTCGTCGCCCGCCGGCTCGACACCCGTCCCGAGGACTACGAGGGCGCCGAGATCAGCGACGGCGCAGGGGAACTGGGATTCTTCAGCCCGCACAGCTGGTGGCCGATCCTGATCGCGCTGTCCGGTTCGGTGGCGGCGGTTGGCATCGCCTTGTGGCTGCCGTGGCTGATCGGCGCCGGGGTTGTGTTCATCCTGAGTTCGGCGGCCGGGTTGGTCTTCGAGTACTACGTGGGTCCCGAGAAGCACTGAGACGCTCGGCAGCCGGCATTTAGGTCACAATCCGGGCATCAGTTGATCTGTCACCCGGTCGCCCAGAATGTCGCGCGAGATCCCGTTGGGTAGGGTTTTCCGAGGCATATTGAGCAACATCGGAGCGCGCGCCCGACACCACGACCGCGGTGCTGCGTACGCCGGTGAAGTAGTCGAACAGGACAGGCGATCATGAGCGGGCCGAATCCACCAGGACCGGAGTCCGAAGAACTCGGACCCGGCGTCGAGGCCAGCCAGGACGGCGGCGAACTCGACGGTGGCGACCGCGATTTCGATGCGGACCCGGGGGAGCCCGACGCTGAGGGCGCGACCGGCCAGACCGATGTCTACTCACGGGCCTACTCGGCTCCGGAGTCCGAGCACATCAGCAGTGGACCCTACGTTCCCGCGAACCTCGACCTCTACGACTATGACCACTACGACGCCGCGGCTCCTGAGGACCAGGAGGAGAAGACCGCCCGCTGGCCGTGGATCGTCGGCGTCGCCGCGATCGTCGCGGCGATCGCCCTCGTAGTCTCGGTGTCGCTGCTGTTCGCGCGCACCGACACCAACAAGCTGGCCACGCCCAGCACGCCGACGACGTCCACGCCGCCGATACAGGACGAGATCATCGTCACCACCACGACGCAGGCACCGGCGCCACCGTCGTCCAGCGAGCCGCCACCACCGCCGCCGCCGTCGTCCAACGAACCACCCCCACCGCCGCCACCACCTCCGGCTCCAGCGCCGGCGCCCGCACCCGCGCCCGCGCCGGCCCCGGCTCCAGCGCCGCCGGCACCCGCGCCCCCGCCCGCTCCGGCCGGGCCCAAGCAGTACACGTATTCGGTGACCGGTACCAAGGCGCCGTTCGACCAGATCACGATCACCTACACCGATGCTTCGGGGATGCGACGGACGCTGTCCAACGTCTACATCCCCTGGACGATCACGCTCACCCCGATCTCGGCGTCCGACGTCGGCTCGATCGAGGCGTCCAGCCTGCTGCGCCTGAGCAAACTCAACTGCAAGGTCACCGCCAGTGATGGAACAGTGTTGTCGGCCAACGAAAACAACCAGCCTCAGGTCAACTGCTGATGATCGATAAGTACTCCCAGGCCTGGGGCGCGCGCGGCAAGCTCACTGCGGTCACTTCCGACCGCATCCTGATCGGCTCGTGCGCCGCCATCTGGCTGGCGCTGGTCGGCATGAGCGTGGCCGCTCTGGTCGCCCTGATGGATCTGGGCCGGGGATTTCACTCCGCGAAAGGCAACCCGCACGCCTCATCGGTGCTCTACGCGATCATCATCATCTCCGGGCTGATCATCCTGGCGGCGATCCCGATGCTGCTGCGCGCCCGCCGCATCACCCGGGATGCGCCGGCGGCCCGCTCAGCAGGCTCACCGGCGCGAACGGTGAGTGCACGGTCGATCAGGTCTGGGCCGACGGCCGGCCTGGCGCACGGCGCCACCGAGCGGGTCAAAACGCAACGGCCGGTGCTGCCAGACTCCGAGGTCAATCGCTTCTGGCTGCGCGGCACTGTCGCGTTGATGGCCACCATGGGTGGGGCCTTGCTTGCGGTGGCGACCGCGACGTACGCGATGGCGATCGGCCACGATGCCTTCTCGTGGACCGGTTACGGGATCGCCGGCGCCATCACGCTGGTCATGCCGCTGGTGCCGTGGCACAAGGTGCGGCAACTCCGCGGGCTGCTAGCCGCCTGATTCCCTTGCCGCTCAAGCATTCACCGGGTCCGACGCCCGTACCCGAAGCCGCGATCAGTTGAGCGTTTCAGTGGTGACCGTTCGTCGAGCCGTGGCCGTTTGAGGAGCCGTTGCCGTTGCTGCCGTCCTGGTGCTCCCGCAGCGCGGTGAGCGCACGAGATTCGGCGGCGTGGTGCGCCTCGGTCAGAGCGGCGTCCTCAGACGGCGGGTCGGCGTAGAGGAAGCTGCCGGAACCGGGGGAGCCGCCGGAGCCGAGCTTGTTCATCTTCACCGGCACCGGAGCGCCCTGGTATTCGAGCGGCACGGGGTGGCCGTGCTCGTCGACCGGGCCCAGCGGCTGGTGCAGTTCGATGTAGGCGCCGTGCGGCAGGCGCTTGATGATGCCGGTCTCGACGCCGTGCTCGAGGACGGCCCGGTCGCTGCGCTGCAGGGCGACACACCAGCGGTAGGTGATGAAGTAGACGACCACCGGCAGGACGATCATGCCGAGACGCCCGATCCACGTGGTCGCGTTCAGTGAGATATGGAATTTCAGCGCGATGATGTCGTTGATCGACGACAGGGTCAGCACCATGTAGAACGCGATGGCCATGGCGCCGACCGACGTTCGTACCGGCACATCACGCGGACGCTGCAACAGGTTGTGGTGGGCGTGGTCGCCGCTGAATCGCTTCTCCAGGAACGGATAAACGATCAACAGGGCGAAGATCCCCAGCATGAGAGTCCCGACCGCGACCGTTGCCGGAATGGTGTGATGGAAGAAGTAGAACTCCCAGGCCGGCCAGAGCCGGGCCAGGCCATCGGGCCACATCATGTAAAAGTCCGGCTGCGAACCCGCCGAGACCTGAGATGGCTTGTAGGGGCCCAAATTCCAGATCGGGTTGATCTGCAGCAAGCCGCCCATCAGGCCGAGCACACCGGTGGTCAATGCGAAGAACGCGCCGGATTTGACCGCGAAGACCGGCATGACGCGTACGCCGACGACGTTGTTCTCGGTGCGGCCGGGGCCGGGGAACTGCGTGTGCTTCTGGAACCAGACGAACGCGAGGTGCGCGCCGATCAACGCCAAGATGATGCCCGGCAGCAGCAAGATGTGCAGGCCGTACATTCTCGGAACGATGTAGCCCGCCACCGTGCAGTCGTTTCCTGCACCGCCGCAAGGGAAGTCGCCGCCGAACAGCGCCCAGTGCAGCCAGGTGCCGACCACCGGCATGCCCAAGGTGATCGACGAGAGTGCGGCGCGCAGGCCGATGCCGGACAGCAGGTCGTCGGGCAGCGAGTAGCCGAAATACCCCTCGAACATGGCCAGGATCAACAGCAGCGAGCCGATCACCCAGTTGGCTTCACGGGGCCGGCGGAATGCGCCGGTGAAGAAGACCCGGGCCAGGTGCACCATGATCGACGCCGCGAAAAGCAGGGCGGCCCAGTGGTGGACCTGGCGGACGAACAGGCCGCCGCGCACCTCGAAGCTGATGTCGAGGGCCGACGCGAACGCCTTCGACATCTCCACGCCACGCAGCGGCTGGTAGACGCCGTTGTAGGTGACGTCCTGCATGGACGGGTCGAAGAACAGCGTCAGGTACACGCCGGTGAGCAGCAGCACGATGAAGCTGTACATCGCGATCTCACCGAGCAGGAACGACCAGTGCGTCGGGAAGACCTTGTTGAGCTGGCGGCGGGTCGCGGCGGCAAGGTGGTAACGCGAGTCGACGGCATTACCCTGACCGGCTAACACGTCGCCGACGCTGGGGGACTCAATTTTGGACTCATATCGTTGTGCGCTCCCAAAATGCCGGTCCGACAGGTTCGATGAAGTCACCGTTGGCAACTAGATACCCGTCAGCGTCGATTGTTATGGGTAGTTGAGCCAATGCGCGCGCGGCCGGGCCGAAAATCGGCTTGGCGTAGTGCAGCGCGTCGAACTGCGACTGGTGGCACGGGCAGAGGATGCGGTAGTCCTGCTGCTCATAGAGTGAGGCGGGACAGCCCAGGTGCGAGCACACCTTCGTATAGGCGAACAGCTCGCCGAAGTTGAAGCTCTCCTGGCCCTTGCGCTTGACCACCTTGGACAGGTCGGCGGATTTGATGCGGATCAACATCACCGGGTTGCGGACGGCGGACAAGATCAGGGTCAACTTTTCGTGTGATTCCACCGTGGTGCCATCGCCGTCGGATTCGCGCCACGGGAACACGGTCTCCATGCCGCCCGCGTCGAGGTCTTCGGGCCGCATCTTGATGAATGGCGCGCCTTTGCCTTCGCCGGTGGCCCGGGCCAGGAAGATGGTTTCACCGTGGAAGCGGGGCGTCCAACCGGAGGTCCACAGCACGGCCTTCTTGCCGTCGGCGGTCTCCACGACCGGCTTCCACGGATTCTTGATCAGGCCGCCGGCAAACGCCACCAGCGTGCCGAGACCGAAAGCGCCCAGGCTCGCGCCGAGCGACAGCCCGATCAGCTTGCGGCGACGAATGGTGGATCCGTCGAGAGCGTCGGTGAGGTTGGCGGTCACCGTTTTACGGTCGATCTCGTCAGAGCCGGCTTCGCCGTAGTGACGTTCCTGGATCGAAATCTCTTCGGGGATGAACTTTTTCTGGAAGAGCACCGCCCCGATCGCGATGCACAGCACCGACCCACCGAACGTCAGGCCGTAGAGCGGCGTCGCCAGTGAGTACGCGAGATTTCCAGGGGAGCCGTAGGGCTGGTATTCCCACGGCCAGAACAAGAACACCAACAGAAGCGCGAGCCCCAGCAAACCGCCCAGCAGAAGCCAGACGGCTACCAGTCGCTCGGCACGCTTCTCGGCTTTGGTGCCCTCGACCGGCCAGCGCGGCTCCTTGAAGACGGTCTCGACGCCGTCGAGCCGTCCGCCGAGAGCAACGAGCTCGTCACGTGACATCGCGTTCAGTTCGTCCTGGGTGGGATGTCCGCTGTCGTTCGTCATGATCGCGCCCCAATCCACAGCGCACCGGCGATGAGGGCGACCATCCCGATGATCCACGCCGCCATGCCCTCGGGCGCGGGACCGAAGCCGCCCAGACCGTTGCCGCCCTGACTCGGCGTCTCGGTGGCATTTTTCACGTACGCGATGATGTCTTTCTTCGCGTCGAACGACAGCTGGCGGTCGGAGAACTTCGGCATGTTCTGTGGCCCGGTGCGCATGGCGGTCCAGGATCTGCTGCTCGTTGGCCTGCTCCAGCTCGGGCGCGAACTTGCCAGACGACAGCGCGCCACCCTTACCGGTGAAGTTGTGGCACGACGCGCAGTTGAGCCGGAACAGGTCACCGCCGCGGCCCAGGTCGCCACCGCGCAGCGAGCTCATCGCGATGCTGCCGTCGGCGTTGCGCTCGACGGTCGGTCCGCCACCGTTGGCCTGCACGTAGGCGCCGAGCGCGTCGATCTGCGACTCGTCGAAGATCGGATCTTTGCGCTGCGCCTGGGCTTCGCCGCGCATGGCGGGCATCCGGCCGGTGGACACCTGGAAGTAGACGGCGGCCTCGCCGACGCCGATCAGGCTGGGCCCGCGGTCCGGCACACCCTGCAGGTTGGCGCCGTGGCAGGTCACGCATGAGGTGTCGAACAGTTGCTTGCCGTTGCGCAGCAGCGCCGAGGACGACTCGTCGGCGACGGCCACCTGCGGGCTGGGAGTCAGGACGGCGGCGAGTCCGCCGGCCACCACGAGGGCCAACACCAGCAGCAGTCCGGCCGACAACCGGCGACGCAGGCGGCGGCGCGCCCGGTCGCTCAGCGATCGGTTCAACCCCAGTTTCTTCAACCGAGCACTCCTGTTCTTTCCCCTGCTGGTCATCGGATGAAATAGATCGTGGCGAACAGCGCGATCCAGACGATGTCGACGAAGTGCCAGTAGTAGGAGACGACGATCGACGCGGTGGCCTGCGCGGGGGTGAACTTGCTCATCGTGGTGCGGGCCAACAGGAAGATGAAGGCGATCAGCCCGCCGATGACGTGCAACCCGTGGAAACCGGTGGCCAGGTAGAAGACGCTGCCGTAGGCGCTGCCCGGGATGGTGGTCCCGTGGCTCACCAGGTGGTAGTACTCGTAGGCCTGCCCGAGGACGAAGAACAGCCCCATCGCGAAGGTGAGCAGGTACCAGCGGCGCAGGCCGAAAACGTCGCCGCGCTCGGCTGCGAACACGCCCATCTGGCAGGTGAACGACGATGCGATCAGCACCAGCGTGACCGGCACGGCCTGATACAGGTTCAGCTCGGTGGGGTGCGGCGGCCAGTTACCCGCCGCCTGCGCCCGCGCGGTGAAGTAGAACGCGAACAATCCAGCAAAGAACATCAATTCGCTGGAAAGCCACACTATGGTGCCAACACTGACCATGTTCGGGCGGTTGAGCGAATGTACGCGCGCCGTGATTGCTGTACCCGAGGTCCCTACCGCACTCGTCACCCCGCAAGTATGACGCTTTGTAGTTGTCGGCTTCTACCCGGGGCGGCAATTTGGTGCGCGGAATTAATGTCGCTCCGCGGCCGTCGCCCTGGCTGCCGCGGCAGCCTCGAGGCCGTGGGACCATCAGCGGTGTGGCGGCGTCATCGTCGGGGCCCTCTGAGCGGCCCCCTGACAGCGGTGTTGTCATGGCCGCGAGTCCTCGAAGTCTTGACCGCGGGCCAGGATCTGCCGCGCGGGCAGGCCGGTTGGGCGATGGAGCAGATCATGACCGGATCGGCGACACCCGCCCAGCTCGCGGCCTTCGCCGTGGCGATGAAGATGAAGGCGCCGACCTCAGCAGAAGTGGCCGAGTTGGCCGACGTGATGCTGCAGCATGGCCGCCGGCTGCCCACCGACGAGATCGGGACCGACACCGTCGACGTGGTCGGTACCGGCGGCGACGGCGTCAACACGGTCAACCTGTCCACGATGGCGGCCATCGTGGTGGCGGCCAGCGGCGTCCCGGTGGTCAAACACGGCAACCGGGCGGCGTCGTCGCTGGCGGGCGGGGCCGACACGCTGGAAGCGCTCGGTGTGCGCATCGACCTGGGCCCCGACGAGGTCGCGCGCAGCGTCGCCGAGGTCGGAATCGGCTTCTGCTTCGCGCCGCAGTTTCACCCGTCGTATCGGCATGCATCGGCGGTACGGCGTGAGATCGGCGTGCCAACGGTCTTCAATTTGCTTGGGCCGCTGACCAATCCGGGGCAGCCGCGAGCCGGGCTGATCGGCTGCGCATTCGCCGACCTGGCCGAGGTGATGGCGGGTGTTTTCGCCGCGCGCCGGTCCAGCGTGCTGGTGGTGCACGGCGACGACGGCCTCGACGAGCTGACGACCACCACGACGAGCACCATCTGGCGGGTGCAGGCCGGAACGGTGGACAAGCTGAAATTCGATCCCGCCGGGTTCGGGTTCGCGCGCGCCGACCTCGACGAACTCATAGGCGGGGATGCGCGTCGCCAACGCGCAGGAGGCCCGCTCGGTGCTGGCCGGCACCAAGGGCCCGGTGCGCGACGCGGTCGTACTCAACGCCGCGGGCGCGATTGTGGCCCATGCCGGGCTATCCAGCCGCGCCGAGTGGCTGCCCGCGTGGGAGGACGGGCTCGCGCGAGCCGTCGAGGCGATCGACAGCGGTGCGGCCGAACAACTGCTCGCGCGTTGGGTGCGGTTCGGTCAGCAGCTCTGAGCCGCGGCCGGTAACGGCCTGTTCGGCGGCCACCCGCGCGGAGCGGGCCGCCGCGGCCCACTCGGCCCACGGGCCGGCCGAGCGCAACGGCGAGCACCAACCCTGCTCGCCGCCGGTCCGCACGATGCGCACGCCCGGGGCGGCCAGCCAGCGGGCGATCAGCGCCGTCTCCTCGACCAGCGCGCCACCCAGCGGCGCCGGCTGCGGCAGGATCACCTGCGCCCCGGCCCAGATCGCGTCGACGACCGGCATCGGCGGCACGCCGCGGCGGGCGGTCCCGGCGGCCGCGAGCTGGCCATGCCGGACGACGGCGAGCTGCCAGCCGCCCTCGCCGTCCGGGGCCGCGGCCACCAACTCCGGCAGCGCGGCCAGGGCGCGCAGGCGCTGACCGCGCCACAGCACCTCCACGGTCGCGACCGTGTGATCGCGCAACCGGGCCGCGCTCTCGTAGCGCTGACGCCCGGCGAGCTCGGCGATCCGCTGTGCGGCCGCCGCCAGCGCCGTGTTCTGCAGGCCGTCGATCAGCGCCGCGGCGCCGCTGGACCGCCGGGCCGTACTGCGCCGCGGTGACGTCGCGGGCGGCCGGGCACGGCGAGACTTCGAGCTGCGGGCAGGCCGGACCGTGCAGCGCCGAGCGGGCCAACCGCTTGGTGCAGGTACGCACACCGGTGAAGCGCGCCAGCAAGTCTGCGGTGTCGACGGCGTCGGCGCGGGATCGAAACGGGCCGACCGCGCGGTCGTGCCGCGGCGTGCGGACCACCGAGAATCGCGGGAAGGCTTCCTCGGTCAGCACCACCCACCACCAGCGGTGCGGGAACTTCGACCGGCGGTTGTAGGGCGGGGCGTGGGCGGCTCAGCAGTCGCAGTTCGCGCACGCCGGCCTCGAGTGCGTGCGCGCACTCGACGTGCTCGACCCTGGTGGCCAGCGCGACCATCTCTTTCATCCGGGTCGCGCTGGTCCGAGCCGTTGAAGTACTGACCGACCCTGCGCCGCAAGTTGATTGCCGTGCCGATGTAGAGCACCTCGTCGGCCGGCCCGCGGAACAGGTACACCCCGGGTCGTCTCGGCAGGTCCTCGGCGAGCACCCGTTTGCGGCGTTGCGCCGGCGGCACGTTGGGCAGATAGGACCGCAGTTCGGCGTAGCTGTGCACGCCCTGGTTGCCGACCCGCTCGATCAGCGCGTGCAGCACGTCGACGGTGGCCCGCGCGTCGTCGAGCGCGCGGTGGGTCGGCTCGCTGGCGACCGCGAACAGCTGCGCCAGCGCCGCCAGCCGCACGCTGGGCGCCTCCTCGCGGCTGAGCACGCGGCGGGCCAGCTGGACGGTGCACAGCACCGGCGGCCGCGGCCACGCGATGCCGCACTGCTCGGCGGCGGCCCGCAGGAAGCCGATGTCGAACCCGGCGTTGTGGGCGACCAGCACCGCGCCGCGGGCGAACTCCAGGAACATCGGCAGCACCGCGGCGATCGTCGGGGCGTCGCAGACCATCGCGGTGGTGATGCCGGTCAGCTGCGACGATCTGCGGCGGGATGCTGCGCTGCGGGTCGACCAGGGTGGCGAACTCGCCGAGCACCACGCCGCCGCGGACCTTCACCGCGCCGATCTCGGTGATGGCGTCGGCGGGCTTTCCGTCGCTGCCCGTCATCCGGCCCGCCGGTGGTCTCCAGGTCGACGACGACGAAAGTGGTTTCGCGCAGCGACATTTCGGTCGCCCCGTCCAGATCGGGGAGGCTCAGCTGCTCGGCAGCGGGCGCGCCCATGGCGGCGACATTAACCAGTCGCACCGACATGACCCGGATCTGCCGCGGCGCGTCGCGCCGGACGGTCGGTCACGAGCCCACGAGTCGCGCGCTCGAAACTTGTCGGTGCCCGCGGTTAGCGTCTCGGACAAGACCGATCGACAAGATGGAGAGGAGCAGCCAGATGGCGCTCAGCAGCGAGCCTGACCGAGCGGCGATCGCCCCGCCCGAGTCGACAGAACCAGTGGTCATCGACTGCGACGACTGCGCGGTGCGCGGTCCCGGATGCCGAGATTGCGTCGTCAGCGTGATACTCGGGGTACCGGAAACTTTGCTGGAGGACGAGCGGGCGGCACTCGAGGTGCTTGCCGACGCGGGGATGGCGCCGCGACTGCGGCTGGTCCCATCCATCGGCAGCGGCCCGGGCGTCGCCTAACGGCGTTAGCGTGAAATCTTGCTGTTTTCTTAATCATCTCAGAGTTGGACAACGCCGATAGCCGTTTCGTAACCTATCTGAGACCTAAAGCAGTTCGACGGCTGTCGTGCCGACGGCGTTTAAGGACGCAACGTCTTGCGATAATGGCTCACAGGTGAACGCGCGTCTTTGCGCGTCGCTCAAGCGCTGGCTGATCGCAGCGGCTAGCCGGATTCGTCGCTCTCTCCGGAGTGGTCGCCAGCAATGTGCTGGCCGACCCGGCCAATGACGCGATGGCAAAGCTCAATGAGCTGTCCCGGCAGGCCGAGCAGACCACCGAGGCGATGCACAGCGCGCAGCTCGACCTCAACAACAAGCTGGCAGCGCAGCAGGCCGCCGAGAAGAAGCACGCCGACGACAACGCCGCGGCGGACGCCTCGAAGTCGCAGCTGGCAACCTTCCAGACCGGCGTCGACAAGTTTGCCGCCGCGATGTACATGGGCGGCCGCACCGACGGCATGAACGCGATCATGACCGCCGAGTCGCCGCAGCACCTGATCGACAAGTTGGCCGTCGCGCGGGTGATCGCCACCGCGATGCTGCGCAGATGGCGACCTACCGCGCCACCCGCGAAGCAGGCCGCCAAAGCCGAAGCGGCGTCCGCCAAATCGGCCGCCGACGCCAAGACCGCCGCCGAGCAGGCCGCCGCCGTGCGCGCGAACCTGCAGTCCAAGCAGAGCCAGCTGCAGCTGCAGATCGGCGTCGTCAAGTCGCAGTACCTCGCTCTGACGCCCGCACGAGCGCACGGCAGCCCTGCGCCGCGCCCGGCGCCGCCCCCGCCGTGGCCGCGATGGCCGCCGCCACCGCGCGCCGGCTCCCGACGCTCTGCCGCCCGGCATGGGTCACCGCCCGGCGGTCCTGGACCGCCGGCGCCGGCAGCCCGGCGCCGGCGCGAGGGCGCGATCGCCGTTCAGGCCGCGCTGACGCGGGTCGGTGATCGCCTACTCTGGGGTGGCGCCGGGCCCGGCGCATTCGACTGCTCGGGCCTGGTGATGTGGGCATTCCAGCAGGCCGGCATCGCGCTGCCGCACTCCAGCCAGGCGCTGGCGCACGGCGGACAGCCGGTCTCGCTGTCGGACCTGCAGCCCGGCGACGTGCTGACCTTCTACTCCGATGCCTCGCACGCCGGCCTCTACATCGGCGACGGCCTGATGGTGCACGCGTCGACCTACGGCGTGCCGGTGCGGGTGGTGCCGATGAACTCCTCCGGCCCGATCTACAACGCCCGCCGCTACTGACGCCGCCGTCGTCGCCGGCTGCCTGGCCTGCGTGCTGGTCGTCGAGCTGGTCCTCGGCGGCGTCTGTCGCCGGTCCGGCCGCTGACTCGGCGCCCGCATCCGCGCCGTCCGCACGTCGGCAGCGCGCCGCACGTCGGCGGTGGCGACCGCACCGTCACGCTGATCAACCTCGGCGGGCCGGCGACCGACCCGCTGCTGACCCGGGTCGCCGCGGACATCGGCCCGGCCGTCGACGCGGTCGAAGGTGTTCTGGGGCACCGACTGGCCGCGCGAGATCGATCGTGGTCGCCACCGGCACCGAGCAGCAGTTCGAGGCGAAGGCCGGTGGCGGTCCGGCGGCAGTGGGCCGACATCGCCGCGATCGCCGTCGCCGACCGGGTCGATCCGGCCCAGCGGATCGCGCACCGGCCAGCGGATCGTCTTCGCGCCCGGCGCGGCGGGCATGAGCGATCGCGCACTGCGAATCGTGTTGGGCCACGAGCTTTTTCACTATGCCGCCCGCGCCGAAACGGCGCTGGATGCGCCCCGATGGCTGACCGAGGGCGTCGCGGACTACGTCGCCCGGCCACCCACCCCGCTGCCCGAGATCGCGCCGCCCACCGCGCTGCCGTCCGACGCCGATCTCGCCGACCGGGGCCGCAGCGGTCGCAGGCCTACGACCGCGCCTGGCTGTTCGCGCTCTTCGTCGCCGACACCCGCGGAGCGCCGACGCTGCGCGCGCTCTACGTCGCCGCCTGCGGCGATCGGCACACCGATCTGCCGACCGCGGTCCACGATGTGCTCGGCACCGACGACGCCGGGATACTCGCCGATTGGCAGCAGTGGCTCACGCGTCAGCCCACGCGCTGAGCGCGGCGGTGTCAGGCTAGCCTTCGTAGGTGTCCCGGGTCCTGCTGGTAACCAACGACTTTCCGCCTCGGCGCGGCGGTATCCAGTCCTATCTGGACGACTTGGTGACACGGCTGGCTGCCGCGGGGGAGCACATCGCTGACCGTGTACGCGCCGCAGTGGAAGGACGCCGACGCCTTCGACGCCCGGACCGCCGGTTACCGCGTCGTGCGCCATCCCGGGACGCTGATGGTGCCCGGACCCACCGTCGACACCCGGATGCGACGGCTGATCGCCGAGCACGACATCGACACGGTCTGGTTCGGTGCCGCGGCGCCACTGGCCCTGCTGGCCCCGCGCGCTCGGCAAGCCGGCGCGCGCCGGGTGCTGGCCAGCACCCACGGCCACGAGGTGGGCTGGTCGATGTTGCCGGGCGCCCGCTCGGTGCTGCGCCGGATCGGTGACGCCAGCGACGTCGTCACTTACGTCAGCCAGTACACGCGCGGGCGCTTCGCGTCGGCGTTCGGGCCGCACGCCGCGCTGGAACACCTACCGCCCGGCGTCGACACCGAGCGATTCCGGCCTGACCCGGCCGTCGCGCCGAGATGCGCACCCGGCTATCGGCCTGGGCCAGCGGCCCACGGTGCTCTGCCTGTCCCGATTGGTGCCGCGCAAGGGCCAGGACATGTTGATCCGGGCGCTGCCCTCGATCAGGCGACGGGTGGACGGCGCCGCACTGGTCATCGTCGGCGGCGGTCCGTATCTGGACACGCTGCGCGGGCTGGCCGAACGCTCCGGCGTCGCCGATCACGTCATCTTCACCGGCGGTGTTCCGTTCGCCGAACTGCCCGCTCACCACGCGATGGCCGATGTGTTCGCCATGCCGTGCCGGACCCGCGGCGCCGGACTGGACGTCGAGGGGCTCGGCATCGTGTTCCTGGAAGCGTCGGCCACCGGCGTGCCGGTCATCGCCGGGTCGTCCGGCGGAGCACCGGAAACGGTGCAGCACAACAAGACTGGGATGGTGGTCGACGGCAATTCGGTGCCGCAGATCGCCGACGCCGTCAGCGAGCTGCTTGCCGACCCGGACCGCGCCGCCGCGATGGGCGCCGCCGGCCGGGAGTGGGTCACCGCGCAGTGGCGATCGGACGATCTGGCCGCACGATTGTCCGACCTGATCCGCGGCTAGTCCTTGTGGTAGATCGCCTCGATGTCGTCGGCGAACTTCTCGGCAACCACCTTGCGCTTCACCTTCATCGTCGGGGTCAGTTCACCGGTGTCCTCGGTGAAGTCGACGGGCAGGATGCGGAACTTGCGAATCGACTCCGCGTGCGACACAGACTAGATTCGCCTGCTTGACGGCCGCGTCGACCTCGGCGAGCAGATCGGGATCAGTCGGCCAGATCGCCGACCGACGCACCGGCGGCCTTGCCGTTGCGTTGCTTCCAGCCCTCGATCGCCTCGGGGTCGATGGTGATCAGCGCGCCGATGAACGGCTTCGCGTCCCCGACCACCATGGCCTGGCTGATCAGCGGGTGCGACCGCAACCGGTCTTCCAGAACGGCGGGGGCGACGTTCTTTCCGCCGGCGGTGACGATGATCTCCTTCTTGCGGCCGGTGATCGTCAAGAACCCGTCTTCGTCGACTGCACCCAGGTCGCCGGTCTTGAACCAGCCGTCGTCAAAGGACTCGCTGGTGGCCTGGTCGTTGTGCCAGTAGCCGTGGAACACCACACCGCCGCGCAGCAGCAACTCGCCGTCGTCGGCGATGCGGATGCTGTTGCCGGGCAACAACTTCCCGACTGTGCCGATCTTCAGCGCGTCGATCTGATTGACGGTGATCGCCGCGCTCGTCTCGGTCAGGCCGTAGCCCTCGTAGATGGTCAGCCCGACGCCGCGGTAGAAGTGACCCAGCCGAGCGCCCAGCGGCCCGCCGCCGGAGATCGATGCGTTGCAGTTGCCGCCCAGCGCGGCGCGCAGCTTGTGGTAGACGAGCTTGTCGAACAGCGCGTGCTTGGCGCGCAGCAGCAGACCCGGGCCGCCCTTGTCGGCGGCTTCGCTCCAGTCGACGGCGGTTTGGGCGGCCACCTCGAAGATGCGGCCCTTGCCGTCGGTGGCGGCATTCTGTGCGGCGGTGTTGTAGACCTTCTCGAAAACGCGCGGCACCGACACCACGACGGTCGGCTTGAAGACACCGAACATCGGCACCAGGTTCTTGATGTCACTGGTGAATCCGACGACGACCTTGTTCTGGAACGCGCACAACGTCAGCGCGCGGGCCAGCACATGCGCCAGCGGCAGGAACACCAGCAGCCGCTCACCCTTGTTCAGCAGCGTCGGCAGCACCGCCTTGGCGCCGCGGGTCTCGTAGACCAGATTCGCGTGCGTCAGCTGGCAGCCCTTCGGGCGACCGGTGGTGCCCGAGGTGTAGATCAGCGTCGCCGGGTCCTCGCTGCGCAGCGCCTCGACGCGAGCGGTGACCTCGCCCGGGTCGACCGACGCACCTTTCTGCTCGAGCTGGTCGAGTGCCTTGGGGCCCGAACCATCGATGTGCAGCACCCGCCGCAGTTCGGGCAGTTCGCCGGCCAACTCGGTGATGATCGTCGCGTGGGCGTCGGTTTCGGCGAACGCGATCACCGCGGCCGAGTCGCTCAGCACCCAGCGCACCTGCTCGGCCGAGGATGTTTCGTAGATCGGGACGGTGAGCGCGCCGACCGCGAGAATGGCCTGGTCGAGGATCGCCCACTCGTAGCGGGTGGCCGAGAAGATGGCCACCCGGTCGCCGGGGCGTACCCCTTCGGCGATCAAACCCTGTGCGGTGGAGCGGATTTGGGCCGCTGCCTGCGCGCATGTCACGTCGATCCAGGTACCGTCGACCAGGCGCTGGAAGATCACCGCGTCGGGGTCGTTGCGCTCGTGCTCGAACACCGTGGCCACGATGTTGTCATGCTCACCGACCGTGAACCCGGCGGGAACAGTAAATTCGCGCACCGTTTCTGACCTCGCTTCAGTGATTCCAGGCGAACAGGAGAGATTCACCCTATCGGGTGATGAGGCGGGTCCGGCGAGGCCCGTTGCCGAGCAGGCGATTCCCGGCCGGCGCGGTGATTATGTGAAGCTATTGGCCGTGCACAGCGTTCAGATTGCCGACGAGACGTATGTGGCCGCCGATCCGGCGCGCATCGGCGCCGCCGTTTGCGATCCGTCCAACTGGCGCAGGTGGTGGCCCGACCTGCGCCTGGAGGTCACCGAAGATCGCGGGCCGCAGGGCGTTCGATGGGCAGTGGCCGGGCCGCTGACCGGCACGATGGAGATCTGGCTCGAGCCGATGCTGGGCGGTGCGCTGTTGCACTACTTCCTGCACGCCGAGCCGACCGGGGCGGCGGCACCGCAGCGGGCCAAGCTGAATCTTGCGAAAATGACGCATCGCCGTCGCGTCGCGGGCAAGAAGATGGCCTTCGAAGTGAAGACGACGCTGGAGAGCTCCCGCCCTGTTGGGGTTTCTCCGGTGCTTGACCAGGCCTGAGCTCGGCCGGGGAGTAGCGTTTCTGCCGTGGGCGGAGGTTCGGGCCCCGATGACGCAGACATAGCGGCGGGCAGGGCAGTCCGACCCGCGTAGCGCGGAGAAGGAAGCGACCAGGTGGCGGAGAAGACGGCCCAGACGATCTACATCGACGCGGACCCGGGCACGGTGATGGACGTGATCGCCGACATCGGCTCCTATCCCGACTGGGTGTCGGAGTACAAGGAGGCCGAGGTCCTCGAATCCGACTCCGCCGGCAACCCGAAGGTGGCGCGCCTGGTGCTGGACACCAGCGTCCTCAAAGACACCCTGGTGCTGTCCTACAAGTGGCCCAAAGACCGTAAGTCGGTGAGCTGGTCGCTGGTCTCCAGCTCGTTGCTCAAATCGCTTGATGGCGTATATCGCTTGGCGTCCAAGGGATCTGGAACCGACGTCACCTACGAGCTCACAGTCGATCTGGCCATCCCGATGATCGGCCTACTCAAGCGCAAAGCCGAGCGCAGGTTGACCGACACCGCATTGAAGGATCTGAAGAAACGAGTCGAGGCTGAGTGAGTCTGGGTGAATCAGTAGCGTCCCCCTCCTCCTCTCGGATCAGTCTTTTCGTCGGCAAGGGTGGGGTAGGGAAGTCCACGTTGGCGGCCGCGACGGCCGTACATGAGGCGCGCGCGGGTCAGCGCGTTTTGCTGGTGTCCACTGACCAGGCGCACTCGCTGGGCGATGTGCTGGGTGTGACGGTGTCGCCGACCGGGCGCCGCGACGCCGTCCGGGTGCTGGCCGATCTTGAAACAGGTTCTCTCGACGCGCTGGCAATGGACACCCTCGCACTGCTCGAAGCGCGCTGGCGCACGGTGGCCGAGACGCTCAGTCGTCGCTTCCCCGAATCGCAGCTGGGAGACATTGCCCCGGAAGAACTTTCGGCGCTACCCGGAGTGCAGGAAGTGCTTGGTCTGCACGAGGTCGGGGAGCTGGCCAGGTGTGGGCAGTGGGATCACCTGGTGGTCGACTGCGCGTCGACCGCGGACGCGATGCGGATGCTGACGCTGCCGTCGACGTTCGCGCTCTACGTCGAGCGCGCATGGCCGCGTCACCGCCGGCTTTCCACCGGTGCCGACGACGTGCGGTCGATCGCGTTGGTGGAGCTGCTGGAACGCGTCAGCTCGCACGTCGAAAAGCTCAGCGCGCTGCTGACCGACGGAACGCGGGTGGGCGCGCATCTGGTGCTCACCGCGGAACGGGTGGTGGCGGCTGAAGCGATCCGGACGCTGGGTTCGCTCGCCTTGATGGGCGTGCGCGTCGAGGAACTAATCGTCAACCAGATTCTGATGCAAGACGATTCGTACGAGTACCGCAATCTGCCCGCACACCCGGCCTTCGACTGGTACTCGGAACGAATCAGCGAGCAGCGAACCGTGCTCGACGAGCTCGATGCCGCCATCGGCGACGTGGCGCTGGTCCTCACACCACATCTGGCCGGCGAGCCGATCGGCGCCAAGGCGTTGGCCGAACTGCTGGACAGCGCCCGCCGTCGGGACGGCGCTGCGCCGCCGGGCCCGCTGCGCCCGGTGGTGGATCTGGAATCAGGATCCGGACTCCAGTCGGTCTACCGTCTGCGGCTAGAGTTGCCGCAGATTGAGTCTGGCGCGCTTACCCTTGGCCGGGTCGGCGACGACCTGATCGTCGGCGCCGGCGGCATGCGGCGCAGAGTTCGACTGGCGTCCGTCCTGCGGCGGTGCACGGTGATGGACGCGCATCTTCGCGGTGGCGAATTGACGGTGCGTTTCCAACCTGATCCGGAGGTGTGGCCCAAATGACCGGCGCGCACTCCGACATCGGCCCGGAGCTCCGCAAACTCGCGCAGAAAATTCTCGATCAAATCGACCCTGCGATCCGACTGGCGGCGGCGCGCGCCGTCGGCGACGGTCCCGGCACCGGTACCTGCCAGCAGGTCTGGTGCCCGGTGTGCGCGTTGGCCGCGGTGGTCACCGGGGACGAGCACCCACTGCTGACGGTGATCGCCGACCACAGCGTCGCGCTGCTGGCGGTGATCCGCACGCTCGTCGATCAGGTCGACCGGCCGCCGCCGCCGCCGCCGGACGGCCCGCCCGGGGGCCACGGAGTCACGAACCCTCCGGACGAACCGGCGCCGAGCAGTCGATACCAGCCGATCACCGTCACCGTCGAGGAATAACCGCGATGTCGGCCTATCACATAGGTCTGCTCGGCGTCGCTGTGTTGGCAAGTCGTAAGTGTCATGTGGTCGCACACACACTCGGTCGGTACTCTTGGCGCTGAACACTGTCGGCGCGGCTGAGTAGGAGGCCTGATGGCGTACTGGCTTTTGAAGTACCTCTTCCTCGGCCCGTTACTCGCCCTGCTCGGCCGGCCGAAAATCGAGGGACTGGAACATGTCCCGCAGTCCGGCCCGGCGATTCTGGCCAGCAACCACCTGGCGGTGATGGACAGCTTTTATCTGCCGCTGGTGGTGCGACGACGGATCACGTTCCTGGCGAAGTCGGAGTACTTCACCGGAACCGGCTTCAAAGGCTGGTGGAGTCGGTGGTTCTTCACTGCCGTCGGGCAGGTGCCGATCGACCGCAGCAGCGCCGACGCGGCACAAGCCGCTCTGGACACCGCCAAGCGGGTGTTGGTCGAGGGCAAGCTGCTCGGCATGTATCCCGAAGGCACCCGCTCACCTGACGGTCGGCTGTACAAGGGCAAGACCGGGCTGGCGCGGCTGGCGCTGGAGACCGGCGTCCCGGTGATCCCGGTGGCAATGATCGGCACCAACAAGGTCAACCCGCCGGGAACCTCGATGCTCCGATTCGCCAAGGTCAAGGTCCGGTTCGGCAAGCCGATGGACTTCTCCCGCTTCGACGGGCTGGCGGGCAACCGCTTCATCGAACGCGCGGTCGTCGATGAGGTGATCTACGAACTGATGGGGCTGTCCGATCAGGAGTACGTCGACATCTACGCCGCGACGCTGAAGAACGGCGACGATCCGGCGTCACCGGGAAAAGCATCGCCGTCTCGGATTCCTGAGACGGCGGCCGGCTAACAGATCAGGCGGATACCGGCGCGGGCGCGGGAGCCTGCGGCGCGGCCGCGGTGGAAGTCCGTACCGCGACGGTGGCCCCGGTGGCGACCAGCGTGGCCAGTGCCCACCACAGATACGACACCCCGACCAGTTGACGCCACCACGCGGCGGTCACCTCGTGATGCTTGGGCATCAGGTCGATCGGAGTCCACACCATCAGCGCCACCCCGGCGGCACTGACGAACGCCAGCGCCACGTTGCGCCGCCGCCAGGCCAGCACCGACGTCGCGACGACCGCCTCCAGCATCCAGACCCAGTGGTGTGACCACGACACCGGCGACACCGCCAGGCCGAACAGGGCAATGCAGATCACTGCCAGAACCGGCTCGCCGGCACGCAACGCCCGACGCGCCGCCCACACCGTCAGCGCCAGCACCAGGAAGCAGGCCACCACCCACGGCAGGAATCGTTGATGCTCGTCAAGACCCAGCCGTGCCAGGGTGCCGGCGATGTTCTGGTTGGTGTTCAGGCTCGCCGATCCGATCCGATCGGTGTTGCGCACGGTGTGGGTCCAGTACTCCCATGAGTCTCGCCACGCCAACGCGAACCCGGCCGCGAGCGCAGCCACCACCGAGGCCAGTGAGGTCAGGACTGCGCGGCGGTCCCGGTTCAGCAGGAAGTACAGCAGGAACACCGCCGGCGTGAGCTTGAGCGCGATGCCCAACCCCAGTAGCAGCCCCCGCGGCCACGGCGTGCGTCGCGGCACGCACTCGGCGATCACCAACGTCATCAGCACGACGTTGATCTGCCCGAAGGCGAAGTTCGCCTGGATCGGCTCCCAGTAGAGCGTCGCCCAGGCCACGATCAGCGCGGTCAGCCACCAACGGCGCAACCACGCGGGCCCCGGCACCAACCGGCTGGTGGTCCAGAAGTCGAGCCGGGTCAGCACGATCATCGTGGAGACGAGCAGCAGCACCAGCGTGATCAGCGTGATGGTGACGCTCGCGGCCGGCATGCCCAGCCACGCGAACGGTGCGAAGATGACCGCCGCCAGCGGGGGATAGGTAAACGGCAGGTTCAGCCCGATCGGTGTGTGGAACTTCACGTCGGGGCTGTACAGCGGATGGCCGTCCAGCCAGGCCTGACCGCCCATCCGGTAGACGTCGATGTCGATCCGGTAGACGGTGCTTCCGAGCACCCGCCACCCGGCGTAACCAAGCGCTGCCAGCGCCGGTAGCTGCAGCAGCAACCAACAGGCGTTTCGCCAGCTACTCGGTTGCGCATTAACGCGCCATCTCGTCATATCGAGGAACAGACTATCGGTGTCCGGGCGTCAGTCGGTGTCGCGGACGGCCTTGGGAGCCAAGTGCGCGTAGCTTTTTTAGCGTGCTGCACTGGTTCGAACACGACATCATCGGTCGCGGTCGACTGCCGCTGCTGTGCTGTCTGATCGCCTTTATCCTGACGTTTTTCGTGACGCGTACCTTCGTGCGCCTGATCCGACGTCGGCAAAGCATCGGCAGGCCACCTCGCTGGTGGGAGCCGCGCAACCTGCGGATCGGGTCCAAGCACGTCCACCATGTGGTGATCGGTGTTGTGCTGGTGATGATTTCCGGCGTGACGCTGGTGACGTTGTCGGTCAACGGTAACGAGGCCGAATTCACGGCAGCGGCAATCATTTTCGGCATCGGGGCGGCGCTGGTGCTCGATGAGTACGCGTTGATCCTGCACCTGTCGGACGTCTACTGGGAGGAAGACGGACGAACCTCGGTCGACGCGGTCTTCGCCGCGGTCGCGGTGGGCGGGCTGCTGGTCCTGGGATTGCACCCGTTGATGTTCTTCATCAGCCTATGGCAGGACACCACCCATTCGACGGTGCTGCGCGCGGGTGTGGTCTTCGCGATGGCGCTGACGCTGCCGCTGGCGGTGCTGGTCGTGCTCAAGGGCAAGGTATGGACCGGCCTGATCGGCATGTTCTTCGTTCCGCTGCTGGTCATCGGGGCGATTCGGCTGTCACGCCCGCAGGCCCCGTGGGCCCGCTACCTGTATATGCGCCGGCTGGACAAGATGAGCCGCGCCCTGCAGCGGGAGCGGACGTGGCGCCGTCCGGTGGTGCGGGCCAAGCTGTGGCTGCAGTACACCATCGCCGGCACGCCGCGGGTGCCGTCGCACCGGATGGTCAATGCGGAGCTGGATCGTGAAGTACACCCGGCGCCCCCGCCGGAGCAGGTGCCGAGCGTGCTCGCCAGCGGGCTCGGTGTGGGGTAGCCGCCGGTGCGATATTTCTACGACACCGAGTTCATCGACGACGGATACACCATCGAGCTGATCTCGATCGGGGTGGTCGCCGAGGACGGCCGCGAATACTACGCCGTTCAACCGAATTCAATCCCGAGCGGGCCGGGAACTGGGTGCGCGCGAACGTGCTGCCCAAGCTGCCGTCGCCGGCCTCGCAGGTGTGGCGGTCGCGCTGCGCAGATCCGCGACGACCTCGAGACGTTCTTCGACGTCGACGGGGACGAGCCGATCGAGCTGTGGGCGTGGGTCGGCGCCTACGACCACGTTGCGCTGTGCCAGTTGTGGGGCCCGATGACCCATCTGCCGCCGCCGATCCCGCGGTTCACCCACGAGCTGCGCCAGCTCTGGGAGGACCGCGGCAGCCCTCGGATGCCGCGCCGGTCGGCGAATGTGCACGACGCGCTGGTCGACGCCCGCGACCAGCTGACGCGATACCAGGTGATCACGTCTGCGCGACGACGATGCGGGCGGTGCAGCCGCCCGTTGAGGAGTCGGCCAGTTGAGATCGGCAACGCGCGCCGGCGCGGGCTTTTCGCATCGGCGCTGATCGCGGCCGGATTGGGGGCGTTCGCAACCCGGTTACCATAGACGGGTGAACTGGACCGTTGACGTACCGATCGAGCAGCTCCCGTCGCTGCCGCCGCTGCCGGAGGAGCTGCGGCCCGCCTGGACGCCGCGCTGGCCAAGCCGGCCGCGCAGCAGCCGAGCTGGACGCGCGAGCAGGCCGAGGCGATGCGCACGGTTCTGGAAAGCGTGCCGCCGGTGACGGTGCCGTCGGAGATCGAGCGGCTGCAGGGCATGCTGGCCCAGGTCGCCCGCGGCGAGGCGTTCCTGCTGCAGGGCGGCGACTGCGCGGAGACGTTCGTCGACAACACCGAGCCGCACATCAAGGGCAACATCCGCACGCTGCTGCAGATGGCGGTGGTGCTGACCTACGGCGCCAGCATGCCGGTGGTCAAGGTGGCCCGCATCGCCGGGCAGTACGCCAAGCCGCGGTCCGCCGACACCGACGCGCTGGGTCTGCGGTCCTACCGCGGCGACATGATCAACGGATTCGCCCCCGATGCCGCGGTGCGCGAGCACGACCCGTCGCGGCTGGTGCGGGCCTACGCCAACGCCAGCGCGGCGATGAACCTGGTGCGCGCGCTGACGTCGTCGGGGCTGGCGTCGCTGCACGAGGTGCACGACTGGAACCGGGAATTTCGTCCGCACCTCGCCGGCCGGCGCGCGCTACGAGGCGCTGGCCGGCGAGATCGACCGCGGCCTGAAGTTCATGAACGCCTGCGGGGTGGCCGACCGCAACCTGCAGACCGCCGAAATCTACGCCAGCCATGAGGCTTTGGTGCTCGACTACGAGCGGGCCATGCTGCGGCTGTCCGACCCGAAGAGGACGGCGAGCCGCAAGCTCTACGACCTGTCGGCGCACTACCTGTGGATCGGTGAGCGCACCCGCCAGCTCGACGGCGCGCACATCGCGTTCGCCGAGGTGATCGCCAACCCGATCGGCGTCAAGATCGGCCCGACGACGACGCCGGAGCTGGCCGTCGAGTACGTCGAGCGCCTCGACCCGCACAACAAGCCGGGCCGGCTGACGCTGGTCAGCCGGATGGGCAACAACAAGGTGCGCGACCTGCTGCCGCCGATCATCGAAAAGGTCCAGGCCACCGGTCATCAGGTGATCTGGCAGTGCGACCCGATGCACGGCAACACCCACGAGTCCTCTACCGGCTACAAGACCCGGCACTTCGACCGGATCGTCGACGAGGTGCAGGGCTTCTTCGAGGTGCACCGGGCGCTGGGCACCCATCCCGGCGGCATCCACGTCGAGATCACCGGCGAGAACGTCACCGAGTGTCTCGGTGGCGCGCAAGACATTTCGGACACCGACCTGAGCGGGCGCTACGAGACCGCCTGCGACCCGCGGCTGAACACCCAGCAGTCACTGGAGTTGGCGTTCCTGGTCGCGGAGATGCTGCGCGACTGAGTGGCGACCCGCTTCGCCCGGCTCTGCCGCGCTCGCGATCGCCACGGCGACTAGAGCAGTCCGCTGACATTGCTGCCGAGGGTCCACGCCGCGGCGGCGACCATCCCGGTGAGCGACAACACGACCGCGATCCAGATCAACATCATGCGTCGGGCGCGCTGTCGCGCCCGAAGGCGAACTCGTCCAGGTCGATGCCGGCGAATTGTCCTGAGGGTTGCTGGTATTCGCCGTCTCGGGTGTCGGGTTTGGCCTGCCGGTCCTGCGGGTCGCGGGTCAGCTGACGGGTCGGCCGATGCACCGGCGGCCGCACGGGCGGCGGCTGACGCAGATCTGTGGTGTGGTTCTGGTCCGTGGTGGCCTGGCTGCGGTGACTCGCGGCTGAGCGATGTTGTGCCGAGTTGCGGGGCGCGGGACCCGAAAGTCGGGCAGCTGCAACTCGTCGGCGATCGCGTCCAGTTCCGCGCCCATTTCCTGGGCGTCGGCATACCGGTCGGCGGGGTCGCGCGCGGTGGCGCGCTCCACCAGGTCGTCGAATTGCGAAGGCACGCCGGCGATCGCGCTGCTGGGTAGCGGCACGTCGTTGTCCAGCCGCTGATAGGCGACCGACAAGGACGTGTCGCCGGTGAACGGCGTCTGGCCGGTCAGCAGCTCGTAGGCGACGATCCCCAGCGCGTAGACGTCGCTGCGCGGGCTGGCGTTTCCGTCTTTGACCTGTTCGGGGGACAGGTAGGCCGCGGTGCCGAGAATGACGCTGGTCGATGTGATTCCGGCCTCCGCGACGGCGCGCACCAAGCCGAAGTCGGCGATCTTGACGTCGCCCTCGTCGGAGATCAACACGTTCTCGGGCTTGACGTCGCGGTGCACCAGGCCGGCCCGGTGCGCCGCGGCCAGCCCGCCGAGCACCGGGCGCAGCACCGCGGCGACGGCATGCGGCGGCATCGGGCCGCGCTCGGCCAGCAGTTCGCGCAGCGTGCCGCCCTCGACGAGCTCCATCACCAGGAACGGGTGCCGGCCATCGAGGCCCTGGTCGTAGACCGCGACCAGCCCAGGATCCTTCAGCCGGGCCACGCTTCGGGCCTCCAGCTGGAAACGGGTCAGGAACTGCTGATCGCCGGCGTACCGGGAGTCCATCACCTTCAGCGCGACCGGGCGGTCCAACCGGGTGTCGAGGCCGCGGTACACCGTCGACATGCCGCCGGTGGCGATCTTGGTCGCAACGCGGTAGCGCCCGTCGAGCAATGCGCCCTCGAGGTCGTCGCCCGCCGCTGCAGTCACGCGCCCATCGTAGGCGGCGGCCGGCCCTGCGCCCGAAACCTTTACGCCGCGTGCCGCAACAAGCGGTGTGGTCCGCCGTACACTACTTCGGTGAGCAGCATTCCGGCCGGGGACGATGTTCTGGACCCCGACGAACCGACCTACGATCTCCGCAACGTCGCCGATCTGCTTGGTGTGGCGGTGACCAAGGTGCAGCAGCATCTCAAAGAAGGGCACCTGGTCGCGGTGCGGCGTGACGGTGACGTGGTCGTCCCGCAGATCTTCTTCACCAGTACCGGCGAAGTGGTCAAGAGTCTGCCCGGCTTGCTGGTGGTCCTGCGCGACGGCGGCTACCAGGACACCGAGATCGTGCGCTGGCTGTTCACCCCCGACCCGTCGCTGACGGTGACGCGGGACGGCTCTCGCGACGCGCTGAGCAATGCCCGCCCGGTCGACGCGTTGCACGCGCATCAGGCGCGCGAAGTGCTGCGCCGGGCGCAGGCCATGGCGTACTGACCTCAGGCCGGTTGCACTGCGTCGCTGGGTGCCCCGGATGCGCGGGTCGGTTGAGTACCCGCCACACGAACAGCGCGACCGCCGTCGCCAACAAGACATGCGGCCACGAGTACATCCCGTGAGCGCCATCGGGTTTGAAGATGACCATGATCCACGTCGAGAACGCCGCGATCGACGCGACCGCACGGCGCGACTGGGCAAGCGGGGCCACCACCGCCAGCGGCCAGGAGTAGTACCACGGCAGCGCGGCGGGCGCGAACAGCACCACGACGAGCATCACCCACGCGATGCCGGTGAGCGCCTCACGGTCGTCGTGGCGGAACCGCCACCACAACAGCGGCAGTGCCATCGCGATGATCGCGATCCCGATCGCGCGGGTAATCTGCAGCGTCTGTAGAAACTGACCGAGAAGAACAAGCCGCCGACGGCGTGGACCAGATTCGCGGCCGCGGTCGGAAGACTCAGCCAGTTGATGATCTTCACCGAGCCGGCCAGCGCGGTCAGCCAGCCGAGTCCGACGCCGGCCACCCAGGAGAGCACGGCGAACACCGCGACGAAGATCAGCACCGATCGCGGCCGCGGCCACCAAAAACGCTCGCAGCGGCCGGTATTCGCGACGGTCACGCAGCTGTCGCATCCACACCCAGACCATGAACGGCAGCGCGAGCCCCGCGGTGGCCTTGACCGCCATCCCGACGGCGATCACGGCGATGCCGGCGACAGGGCGACGCTGGAAAGTCAGCGCGATGCCGGCGGCCATCAGGCCCACCATCAACATCTCGTTGTGCACGCCGCCCATCAGATGGATGATCACCAGCGGGTTGAGCACGCAGATCCACAGCGCGATCGGCACATTCGCGCCGACATGGCGCGCGATCCGCGGCGCCGCCCAGATCAGCATCGCCAGCCCGGGCAGCATGCACAACCGCAACAGCATGGTCCCGACGATCACGTGGTTGCCGACCAGCATCGTGACGAACTTGGCGACCATGATGAACGCCGGACCGTACGGCGCGGTGGTGATCGTCCAGATCGGACTGACGTTGTCCAGCAAGGGATTCGGGTTGTCGATCGGTCCGACGGCGTACGGATCCAGCCCGTCGCGCAGCAGCGCGCCCTGCGCCAGATACGAGTAGGTGTCGCGGCTGAACACCGGCACCCACAGCAGCAGCGGCGTCAGCCAGAACCCGGCGTCGCGACCATGGCGTACTCGGTTGCGGCGCCGGCCAATGCGCGTCGACCCAGCCACAGCCAGGCGCTCAGCATCAGTGCCACGCCGATCCACAGCAGCACCGACGACAGCACCAGGCCGTGGCCGAAGCGCAGCCAGGACAGGTGCAGCGACTCCAGCAGCGGATCGTGCAGCTTGGTGCTGCCCGCGCCGAGGCCGCCCGTGGTGATCAGTGCCGCGCCCAGACAGCCCAGCAGGGCCGGCCGGCCCTCGGCGGCGGTGGCGAATGCCCGCAGCCGCGAAAGCGCGTGGGGCGCAGTGCTGGTCGGGGCCGGACGCCGGGGCGGAGGTCGGAATGGTCATGGGCCTCAGGCGGACCGGTTCGAGGCCAATCGGCGAGCTCGGCCAGCCCGACCTTGGCCGCCGTCGTGATCGGCGCGGCGGCGACCAGATCCAGCGCGCGACGGGTCAGCGTGTCGATCTGGTCCTCGACGGCGGCCAGCGCACCGACCTGCTCGATGACGTCGCACAGCTCGCGCGCCTGGGTGTCGCTCAGGTCGGTGCCGATCGAGGCGCGCAACAGCTTGGCGGCGGCCGGATCTGACCCGTCCGCCCGCTCCACGCGGTCGGCCAGCAGCACGGTGCGCTTGCCGGAGCGCAGGTCGTCACCGGACGGCTTGCCGGTCACCGCCGGGTCGCCGAACACGCCGAGCACGTCGTCGCGCAGCTGAAATGCCACGCCCAGCTCGATTGCCGACCTCGTGGAAAAGCGCCTGCACGTCCGGCCGGTCGGCGGCGGCAGCCGCGCCCAGCTGCAGCGGTCGCGACACCGTGTACGAGGCGGTCTTGTAGGTGTTGACGGCCATCGCCGAGGCAATCGACTCGGCGGCGCTGGCCTCGGCCACGATGTCGAGGTACTGCCCGCCGAGCACCTCGGTGCGAATGTCGGCCCAGACCCGGCGCACTCGATTGCGGGCGCCGGGCGGCAGTTCGACGCCGGCGACGATGTCGTCGGCCCACGCCAGCGCCAGATCGCCGAGCAGGATCGCCGCCGACATGCCGAACTGGTCGGCCGAGCCCGCGCCACGCCGCGTTCGCGGTGCAGCGCGGCGAACTGGATGTGCGTGGTCGGCCGCCCGCGTCGGGTCGCGGAGCTGTCGATGACGTCGTCGTGCACCAGCGCCGAAGCGTGCAGCAGTTCCAGCGCGGCGAACAGCAGCAGCGCCTGGTCGTCGGCGTTCTTCGGTCGGTGACCGCCCGCCAGCCCCAGTAGGCGAAGGCCGGGCGCAACCGCTTGCCGCCGCCGAGGACGAAATCCTCCAGGCCGGCGGTCAGCGCGTCATAGTCGCTTCCGATGTAGGCGGCCTCGGTTCGGCGGTCGCGCAGATACCTGCGCAATTGGTCGATGACGGCGTCGGCCAGCTCGACGGTTGCCGCTGCTCCTGCGCTCAGCGCGACACCTCTTCCCGGTCCCTGGTGATCATGGCCCGCCAAGTCTATTCGGCGCGCCGTTGTGCAGCGGGTTTTGCCCGACGCAGCTCGATCCCGGCGGCGCGATCGACCGTCGCCGGATAGCCGCTTCGGCGGCGTCACTATGCTGACGTGATTCGTGGCGCGGGCCTGGCCGGCGGCACTTGCGGGTCGGCTTGGGTTCGCAGCGGCGCTCTGCTGCGGCGGGGGAACCAGTCGCTGAATGAGGAGCAGCTCGTTGACTTTGAACACCATCGCGCTCGAGTTGGTGCCGCCGAACCTCGATCGTGGTACCGAGCAGGCTCTCGAAGACGCCCGCAAAGTGGTGCAGCTGGCGGCGAAATCCGGGATCGACGGCCGGATCGGGCACGTGATGATGCCCGGGTTGATCGAAGAAGACGACGACCGGCCGATCGAGATGAAGCCGAAGCTCGACGTGCTGGATTTCTGGTCGACGATCAAGCCCGAGCTGCCCGGGGTACGCGGGTTGTGCAGTCAGGTCACGGCTTTCATGGACGAGCCTGCCCTGCGTCAACGGCTCGGTGATCTGGTCGGCGCCGGGATCGATGGCGTCGTGTTCGTCGGCGTTCCGCGCACGATGGCCGACGGCGAGGGCTCCGGCGTCGCGCCGACCGACGCGCTCTCGATTTATCAATCGTTGGTGGCCAATCGGGGCGTCATCCTCATTCCCACCCGGGACGGCGAGACGGGCCGGCTGAACTTCAAGTGCAACCAGGGCGCGACGTTCGCGCAGACGCAGCTGCTGTATTCCGATGCGATCGTGGGCTTTTTGACCGACTTCGCGAAGGAGACCGACCACCGGCCGGAGATCCTGCTGGGGTTCGGGTTCGTGCCCAAGCTCGAGGAGAAGATCGGCTTCATCAACTGGCTGATCCAGGATCCGGGCAATCCCGCCGTCGCCGAGGAGCAGGCGTTCGTCACGAAGCTGGCGAACACCGAACCGGAGCAGCGGCGCGCGCTGATCCTCGATCTGTACAAGCGGGTGATCGACGGCGTCGCCGACCTGGGCTATCCACTGAGCATCCATCTGGAAGCCACCTACGGCAATTCCGCGCCGGCGTTCGAGACGTTCGCCGAGATGCTGGATTACTGGTCGCCGACGACCTGAGCGGGAGCGCCGGTCAGCTGGACGGCGGGTCGCTCGGCTCGGCGATCTTCGGTGACCGGTCGCGGGTGTACCAGGCCAGCCCTCCGACGGCACCGGCCACCGCGAGCGAGGCCAACGCCAGCCACAACGCCGCTCCCTGGAATGAGCGGGTGCTCGGGTCGGTGTAGCGAGACTGGGCGCTGAGCATGCTGACCACGCCGGGCTTCAATTTCCATTGCACGGTCTGCTCGTCGACGCGATCACCGTTGGTCGAGGTCACCGACCCCGGGAAGGCGACTGACAGCTCCACGTCGGCGTCGGGATCGTTCAGCGACGTCAGATCCGCGCGTCCCTCGAGAATCACCAGGTCGCCCGCTCGGCGCAGCGACAGGTTCACTCCCTGCGCATCGGAGTTCATCCGAGCCAGCTCCGGCAGTTCGGCGAAGGTGAGTTCGGAGAACGCTGGCCTGCGAGCCCACGTAGCCGTCACGGTCGTATTTGGACACCGCGACCTTCTGGCCGAACGTCAGATTGGGATCCAGCTGCGGACCGTTGTCTTTATCGTTGCGCGGCTTGGCCGCCGCGATGATGTCGCCGGACACCAGATCCTCGGGGGAGATGGTGATGGACGCCTTGATCCGCACGCACCCGGCGAGCATGGGTATCACCAGCAGTAGCAACGCCCATGCGGTGAGGCGGCGGCCTGCCCGCCGCGCTGTGAAACCCCGGGACGAGAGCTGTATACCGCTGGCGCGCACCAGGTCATCGTGCCAGACCGCGACGGCGTCGGTGCCACTACAGCGGCAGCTCGCGTCCCAGAATCGCGAATGCGCGCGGGTCGCCGGTGAAGTGGTAGCCGCGGATGACGTCGATGAAGCCCAGCCGCCGGTAGAGCCGCCAGGCCCGGTTGGCTTCGCCGTTGGTCTCCGGTGTCGACAGCAACACGTTGGCCTCGCTGCGTTCGGAGAGCAGCCGACGGGTCAGCGCTTCGCCGAGGCCGCGGCCCTGCGCCCGGGGAGCGATGTGCAACTCGGTCAGCTCGAAATAGCTGGTCATCAGCTTGGCGATCTCGGGGTCGGGGTAGCCGCTGCGGCTGCAGCCCCGCGATCACCTGCTGTTGCCACCACTGGTCGGGTGCGCCGCAGTAGCCGTAGGCCACCCCCAGCAGCGGGGCGTCGCGCAGCTCGTCCGACGACGGCTCCGTTTCGGCCGCGGTGTCGACTTCGACCGCTGCGACGGCCTGCCACCCGCGCCGCCGGGTGTGCTCGAGCCACATCGCGGCGCGCTGATTCTCGGTGCCGGGCGGGTAGCGCATGGCGTCCACGTACACGCCCAGGGCGTCGGAAAGCCGCCGCTGCATGTCCTGCTGCGGCAGGTTGATGAGGAACGTCACCAACGTGGGGTCTCCTCCTCAGTCGTCCAGTGCGGGGCGCCATCCCATTATCGGGCGCGGTGGCTGCGCGTCGTTCGCCGACCATCGCGTTTACAATCAGCAGGCGAAGCGGTGGTAACGCGCAGATTGACCTCGTATCATTCTTATTAGTTGTCCCCGCAGCAGGCGCAGGCGTGCTATCGGTATTAACGTGACAGGATTTCGGCAAGGAGGGACGAATGCCACTCTCCGATCATGAGCAGCGCATGCTCGACCAAATCGAGAGCGCTCTCTATGCCGAGGACCCCAAATTCGCCTCGAGCGTGCGGGGTGGCGGATTGCGCGCCCCGACAGCGCGGCGGCGTCTGCAGGGCGCGGCGTTGTTTGTGCTCGGACTTGCGATGCTGGTCTCCGGTGTTGCGTTTAAGGCCACCATGATCGGAACATTCCCGGTCCTGTCCGTGCTCGGTTTCATCGTGATGTTCGGCGGTGTGGTGTTTGCCATCAGTGGTCCGCGGCTTGCCGGCCGCGGGGAGCGCACCGGATCCTCGGCAGCAGCGCGTCAGCGCCGCAACAAGGGTGCCGGCGGATCGTTCACCAGCCGCATGGAAGACCGGTTCCGCCGCCGCTTCGAGGAGTAGCGCGCGGAACGCACAAAGGGCAGCCACCTGGCTGCCCTTTTTTGTGCCCCACTGACGCGGGATTGGCGCCCTGACGCGCGCGCGATGACCCACTACGCCCCACGCATAGTGGGACTCCCAGGTCAGCGCACCTTTCGCTGAGTCGGATAGTCGCCAGCCGCTACCCACCTGACGGTCAGAGTGGCCGAGAACCTGCAGAAACGACATCAATTGGTGACATGCGTGTCGTTAAATGGAGCGAAGTGGGGGGATGTGGGGTATCGTGGCGAACGTCGAAAGGCATGGAGGTGGCCAGATGTTTCTCGGCACCTACACGCCAAAACTCGACGACAAAGGGCGACTCACATTGCCCGCCAAGTTCCGCGACGCACTGTCAGGGGGGTTGATGGTCACCAAGAGTCAGGACCACAGCCTCGCTGTCTACCCGCGAGCGGCGTTCGAGGAACTCGCCCGCAAAGCCAGTCAGACCTCGCGCAGCAATCCTGAGGCGCGAGCGTTTCTGCGCAACCTGGCCGCGGGCACCGACGAACAGCACCCCGACGCGCAAGGCCGGATCACCCTGTCGGCCGACCACCGTCGCTACGCGAGCCTTTCTAAGGATTGCGTCGTCATCGGATCGATTGAGTACCTGGAGATCTGGGACGCCGCGGCCTGGCAGCAATACCAAGAAACCCACGAAGAGAACTTCTCCGCAGCCAGCGATGAAGCACTCGGCGACATTATCTGAGGCGCGCGCCCGTGCAACGTGGCCTCTGTCCGAACCGACCCTGACGTACTTCCCCAACGCCAGGTTCGTGCAATCGGACAGGGACCTCGATGCAACGGCCGGCCCTGCCGCCCACCACTTCTCACGTCGGGAAGGTGCTCTCATGCCTGATCCCACCGGTGGTTTCGGCCATGTGCCTGTGCTGCTCGACCGCTGCTTCGAATTGTTGCGTCCCGCATTGACCCGCCACGATCCAGACGGATCAGGCGCGGTACTCCTCGACGGGACCGTCGGCGCCGGCGGGCACGCGGAGCACTTTCTCACTGAATTGCCCGGACTGCGCCTGATCGGTGTCGACCGCGACCCGACAGCACTCGACATCGTCCGTGCGCGGCTCGCGCGGTACGCCGACCGGCTCACCCTGGTGCAAACTCGCTACGACGGCATCGACGATGCATTGGCCGAATCAGGCTATGGGCCAACCGAATCCGTCGACGGCATGCTCTTCGATCTCGGTGTCTCGTCAATGCAACTCGATCGGACCGAGCGGGGATTCTCCTACGCCCAGGATGCGCCGCTGGACATGCGGATGGACCCGACCTCGCCGCTGACCGCCGCCGAGATCCTCAACACCTACGACGAGGCCGCGCTGAGCGACATCCTGCGCCGCTACGGCGAAGAGAAGCTGGCCCGTCGCATCGCGACGTACATCGTCCGGCGCCGTGCCCGCTCGCCGTTCACCTCGACCGCCCAACTGGTTGAGGTCATCTACCAAGCGGTTCCGGCCCCGGCCCGGCGGACCGGGGGACACCCGGCCAAGCGGACATTCCAGGCGTTGCGCATCGCGGTCAACAGCGAATTGGATGCGTTGCGCGATGCGATGCCCGCTGCACTCGATGCCCTTGCTGTCGGCGGGCGCATCGTGGTGATGGCATACCAGTCGCTCGAAGATCGCATCGTCAAGCGGGTGTTCGCCGAGGCGACGACGTCGAGCACGCCCTCGGGCCTGCCGGTCGAATTACCCGGTCATGCACCGCGATTCACGTTGCTGACCCGCGGTGCCGAACGCGCCGACGATGCCGAAGTCCAGCAGAACCCGCGCAGCGCCGCGGTCCGGTTGCGTGCCATCCAACGGGTGCAATCGAAATCAGACGCAGCCAGGAAGGGAGGCTCATGAAAGCCAAGCGCCAAGCGCAACCGCCCCGCGCCGGCGATCGGCGTCGCGGCTCGGCCAAGGCTTCCCGAGTGGCGGACCCGGCGCCGGCTCGCCGCGCCCGCCCTCGCCCCGGAAAGCCCACGGCGCCCGCCCGCGAACCGCGCACGTCGAGGTCCGCGCCGCAGACCACGCCGGTCGCGCGGCCGGTCGAGCGGCCGGCCCGCGCGAAGAGCGCCACCCAGGCCAAAGCCCGGGCCAAGGCCCGGAAAGCCAAGGCGCCGAAGGTTGTTCGGCCACCACTGCGCGAGCGCCTGCTCAACCGGCTGGCGTCGATCGACGTGCGGCCGCGCACCCTGGCGGCCAAGGTCCCGTTCGTTGTGCTCGTCATCGGGTCGCTCGGCGCCGGACTCGCTCTCACCCTGTGGCTGTCCACTGACGCCGCTGAGCGCTCCTATCAGCTCGGCAGTGCCCGTCAGCGCACCGAATTGCTGCAGCAGGAAAAGGAAGCGCTCCAGCGCGACGTTCAGGAAGCGCAGTCGGCACCGGCGTTGGCCGAGGCGGCCCGCGGCCTGGGCATGATCCCGACCCGCGACACCGCGCACCTGGTCCAGGATCCCGCCGGCAACTGGGTGGTGGTCGGCACGCCGAAGCCCGCCCAAGGTGTTTCGCCGCCACCGCTGAACAGCAAGCTGCCCGACGAGAAATCGGCGGCACCGCAGGCTCCGGGGGCAAATCCGGTTGAGGTGCCCGCCCTCGTGCTGCCCGGCAACGGCGCGCCCGCGGTCACGCTGGCGCCGGGCCCTGACGCGATGGTCCGCACACCGGATGGTGCAACCACGCTGGGTCCCCAGCACTTGCCCTCACCCGACGGCCCGCTTCCCATGCCTGGTGCCGGACCGGCGCCGGTGCCGGGAATGCCGGTTCCGGGTGTGCCGCTGGCGCCCGGAACGCAGCCGCTGCCCTCCGCGCCCGCCCCGCCGATCGTTCCCCTGGCGCCTGCGCCGGCCGTTCCCGCTCCAGGGTTGGCGCCGGCTCTGGCGCCCGCACCTCCGGTCGCGCCGGTGCTGCCTCCCGCCGCGTCGTCGCCGGCCGACCTACCGGGCATGCCCCATCACCCCAGTCCTGCCGGGCCGCTCGTCGGTGAGCAGTTCGGACCGCTGACCGTGACGACGCCCGGTCCCGCCCGATGAATCGGCCGGCACAGTTCCGCAAGCCAGCTCGGGCCAAAGCCAGCGCGCCCGACCGCTCGGCGCGTGCGCGTCGTACCCGGCAGGCGATGGAGGTCGGGACCCGCGGCGCGTCCTTCGTCTTCCGGCACCGGGTCGGCAACGGAGTCATCTTTCTCGCACTGATGATCGCCGGCTCCCAGCTGTTCTACCTGCAGGTGCCCAAGGCCGCCGGCCTGCGCGCCGAGGCCGCCGGGCAGCTCAAGGTCACCGATGTCGAAAAAGCGGTCCGCGGCAGCATCGTCGACCGCAACAACAACCAACTCGCCTTCACGATCGAGGCCCGCGCGCTGACTTTTCAGCCCAAACGCATTCTCAAGCAATTGACCGAGGCCAAGCAGAAGAACGCGAAAGCGCCTGACCCGCAACGACGGTTGAACGAGATCGCCAAGGATGTGGCGGCCCGGCTGAACAACAAGCCGGACAAGGCCACCATCCTGAAGAAGCTGCGCAGCGACGAGTCGTTCGTCTACCTGGCCCGCGCCGTCGATCCTGCGATCGCCACCACGATCACCCGCAAATTCCCCGAGGTCGGCGCCGAACGCCAGGATCTGCGCCAGTATCCGGGTGGATCGCTGGCAGCCAACGTCGTCGGCGGAATCGACTGGGACGGTCACGGTTTGCTCGGCCTGGAAGACTCCATGGACGCCGAACTGGCCGGCACCGACGGCTCGGTCACCTACGACCGTGGCTCCGACGGCGTGGTGATCCCGGGTAGCTACCGCAATCAGCACCGGGCGTTGAATGGCGCGACGATCCAGCTGACCATCGACGACGACATCCAGTTCTACGTCCAGCAGCAGGTACAGCAGGCCAAGAACCTGTCGGGTGCCCGCAATGTGTCGGCGGTGGTGATGGACTCCAAGACCGGCGAGGTGCTGGCGATGTCCAACGACAACACCTTCGACCCGTCGCAAGACATCGGTCGCCAGGGCGACAAGCAGCTGGGCAACCCGTCGGTGTCCTCACCGTTCGAGCCCGGTTCGGTGAACAAGATCATCACCGCCTCGTCGGTGATCGAGTACGGACTGTCTAATCCCGATGAGGTGCTGCAGGTCCCGGGTTCGATCAACATGGGCGGGGTCACCATCCACGATGCCTGGGTGCACGGCGTCGCGCCCTACACCACCACCGGCGTGTTCGGGAAATCATCCAACGTCGGGACGCTGATGTTGGCGCAACGTGTTGGGCCGCAACGGTATTACGACATGGTCGAGAAGTTCGGGCTGGGTCAGCGCACGGGGGTCGGACTGCCGGGTGAAAGCGCGGGGCTGGTGCCGCCCATCGGGCAATGGTCGGGTAGCTCTTTCTCGAACCTGCCGATCGGCCAAGGTCTTTCGATGACGCTGGTGCAGATGGCCGGGATGTATCAGGCGATCGCGAACGACGGCGTGCGGATACCGCCGCGGATCGTCAAGTCCACCGTCAGCGCCGACGGTTCGCGCACCGACGAAGCGCGCCCAGAGGGAGTTCGAGTGGTGTCCCCGGAGACCGCGCGCACCGTCCGCAACATGCTGCGTGCCGTCGTGCAGCGCGACCCCAGGGGCGTTCAGCAGGGGACCGGACCGGCTGCCGGGGTCGAGGGCTACCAGATCGCCGGTAAGACCGGCACCGCGCAGCAGATCAACCCGGCCTGTGGCTGTTACTACGACAACGTCTACTGGATCACCTTCGCGGGCATGGCCACCGTCGACGACCCGCGCTATGTCATCGGCATCATGATGGACAACCCGGCGCGCAACGCCGACGGAACGCCGGGCCACTCGGCGGCACCGCTGTTCCACAACATCGCCGGCTGGTTGCTGCAGCGCGGCAACGTTCCGCTGTCGCCAGATCCGGGTCCGCCGTTGTTGTTGCAGGCCAACTGATTTCAGCTGGTGCTGTACGCCCAATAGTCATACGAGCCGGCCACCGGGCACAGGTCGTGGTAAGCCGCCAACACAAAATTGGCCGCCTCGGCTGTGTTCAGCCCGGGATGGTCTTGGACCAGGCCCGCGGCCACCTGCGTGCCCTCGGCGCGCCCATTCCACAGCTGCCAGCACACGTTGTAGCCGTCGCCCAGCATTGCCGGGTCGGATCCGGTGACGCCCGCCGCCCGCGCGGAGGCCAAGAAACCCTGAGGTGTGGCCGGTTGCGGTGCCGGAACGGCGCCGATGGTGTTGACCGGGTCGGCACCCGCCGGCGCGGCCAGCCCGAGGGAGATAGCGGCCCCAGCAGCACCGATGAGAAGTTGTTTGATCACGATAGGCCCCTTGTTTGCCTGTTGTTAACCTTGGAAACCACTATAGTTCACCTTTGAGACACCTGGGCTTAAGACTGACTGTGCGGTTGTTGGGGCCTTCCTGACCGGTGTGCGTGCCCGCGGAACGCCCGTCCGCGGCGCCGACGTGAGGCCAGCCCGTCGGCTGCGGGTGTCAAACCGGCCGGTAACGGCTACTTCTCCGGGGTGAATGGACAGCCCCGTGCGGTAGTCGTTGTGCCCGCCCACAACGAGTTCGTCGCGTTGTCCCGGTGTTTGGGGGCGATCCGAACGGCTGCGGTCGCCGCGGCCGTGCCCACCTCAGTGGTCGTGGTCCTCGATGCGTGCCAGGACGAGAGTGCAAGTCTGGCTGGGCAATTCGGTCCGGATGTGCACTTCGTCGAGGTCGATGAGCACAACGTCGGCGCATCGCGCGCGGCCGGGTTCCGCTACGCGCAATCGACGCTGTCGGTCGAAAACGAGGGAACCTGGTACGCCACCACCGACGCCGACACCGAAGTGGGTAGCGATTGGCTGGTGCGTCAACTCGGCTGCGGTGCTGACATGGTTTTGGGGTTGGTGCGAGTGGGGCAGTGGCGGCACCACTCCGAGCAGGCCGCGGAGCTGTATGAGGCACGCTATTTGGCTGAGACCGGGCTTCACCAGCATATTCACGGCGCCAATATGGGATTCCGCGCTGAGGCGTATTGGCGCGTCGGCGGCTTTGCGGCGCTGGCCAGTGGCGAAGATGTCGACCTGGTCGACCGGTTTCGGGCCGAGGGGCTGCGTGTTTATCCGGATGAGAACTTATGGGTGATCACCTCTGACCGACGGCGCGGACGGGCCCCCGGCGGCTTTGCCCAGCACCTCGCGGACGTCTCGCGTGAGGTGGCAGACGACAGGGCGGACGAGGTGTCATGACCACCCCTCTGGTGCTGGAATGGCTGCGCTCCGGCCTGCTGCAGCTGCCGTTGCCGGGCTCGGGCGAGACCGCGCAGCGCTGGCGGCGGCTCGCGCAGTTGGCCGAAATCGATGTGGTCGCTGGGCGATTGGCGGAGGCGCACACCGACGCCGCAGCCATTCTCGCGGAGCTCGGCGGCCCACTACCGCGCGCCGGCGAGATGTGGGGGGTATGGGCCGCCGAAGCTCCCGACGCCGTCGTCACGGCCCACCCTGGAGGTGACGGGGTCGTCCTCGACGGCGTCAAGGCATGGTGCTCGGGCGCCGGGCTGTGCACGCACGCGCTGGTCACCGCCCGACTCGACGACGACCAGCGTGGGCTGTTCGCTGTCGATCTAGGCGGCGGCGCGGTGCGCCCACTGGAACGCGTCTGGCGCAACGCCGGAATGGCTGAAAGTGACACGCGGTCAGTGCAGTTCAGCCGCGCACCCGCCGTTGCGGTGGGCGGCCCAGGCGACTACCTGAGTCGACCGGGCTTTTGGTTTGGCGCCATCGGAGTGGCAGCATGCTGGCTGGGCGGCGCCAAAGCGGTCGCGGCGCCGCTGTATCGGCGCGCGCACCGGCGGGGCGGCGACGAGCACCTGCTCGCTCACTTGGGTGCAGTGGACGCCGCCATCACAGCGGCCGACGCCGCATTCGCCGCTGCCGCAGGCCACGTCGATGCGGACCCGTGCAATCGATCCGGGTTGGCGGAGCTCACGGCCAGACGCGTGCGCGCGATTGCCGAGAAAGCGGTCGACGAGACGCTGGTCCGGACTGATCGTGCACTGGGCCCGGGGCCGTTATGTCTCGACGAACGACACGCCGGCGCTGTCGCCGATCTGACCGTGTACGTCAGACAGAGCCACGCCGAGCGCGACCTTGCCGAGCTCGGTTCGCTCGCGGCGGCGGAGTATGTCGATGACTGAGATGGACTCGGGGACCGTCAGATTCGGTGCGACCCCGGTCGCCGAGGGCGGTACCCCAGTCGAGACGTGGACCGCGTGGGACCATACCTTCGCGTCGCTGGACCTCAAGGACTGCCCCGGCCTGACGGTGATCGCGCCGCATCCCGACGACGAGACGATGGGCCTTGGCGCGACGATAGCAACGCTGGCTGCGTCCGGCGTGGATGTGCAGGTGGTGTCGGTTTCGGACGGCGGTGCCTCCTATCCGTTACTCAGCAATGGAGCCCGCCTCGAGCTCGAAGCCGTGCGCAGGGCGGAGCTTCGCCGTTCGCTTGGCTGTTTGGGAGCCGGCGAACCGATCACGTTGGGCATGCCCGACGGCGCGCTGTCACAGTACGAACAGTTGATGGCGGGGCGTATTGCCGCGCTGCTGAGGGATTTTCCGGCAGGCAGGTGGTGTGCGGCGACGTGGCGTGGCGACGGCCACCCGACCACGAGGCGGTGGGGCGTGCCGCCGCCGCAGCAGCGGCCCAGGCCAACGCCGTGCTCGTCGAGTACCCGGTCTGGATGTGGCATTGGGCCGTGCCCGGCGATCCGGCGGTGCCGTGGGACCGTGCTCGCCGCATCGAGCTGACGGATGAGGCGCTCAATGCCAAAGCAGTTGCCGCTGAGTCATTTTCGAGTCAGATCAGCCCGCCATCGGGTGTCGACGCGGTGCTCACGCCCGCTGTGCTGCAACGGTTGCTGACGGTCGGAGAGGTGGTCTTCGTGTGAGCAGACTGCCCGATGACTACTTCGACCAGATGTACTCGCGGTCGGGGGACCCGTGGAACCTCGGTGAGCGCTGGTATGAGCAGCGGAAGTACGCGATCACACTGGCGCTGCTGCCGCGCCGGCATTACCGGCATGCATTTGAGCCGGGCTGTTCCGTCGGCGTATTGACCGAGCACTTGACCGAGCGCTGCGCTCGAGTCACCGCCACCGACGTCGTGGCGGCAGCGCTGGAGAGCGCGCGGCAGCGGCTCGACACCTCGGGCCGACTGGATCAGGTGACCCTGCTGCAGCAGTCGGTGGATGAGCCGTGGCCATCCGGCCCTTTCGATCTCCTCGTGCTGTCCGAGGTCGGCTACTACCTGGCGCCGGAGGTGCTGCGTGGCGTTCTCGACCGGGAGTGCGCGCGACTGGCCAGTGGCGCGACAGTGGTCGCCGCGCACTGGCGCCACCGCGTCGACGACTATCTGATGACGGGCGATCGGGTCAACGAGATCGTCGCCGAAACCGTCGGACTTCATCCGGTCGGCGGCTACCGCGACGCCGATGTGGCGATCGACGTGTTCGACACCGCAGACGGTGCGTCGGTGGCCACGCGCACCGGCGTCCCGATGTCGTGAATCGCTCACGCTCAGCGCGGTCGCCGCGGGGCCGCTCGATAAGGTGTCAGGGCTGATCGGCAGATGGAGGTGGTGACGTGTCCGCTGCGCTGCGTCCCACTTCTTGCGTGGGCGTGCCGTTATCGACGCTGGTCGCTCAGGTAAGCGCAGTTCCCGCCGAGGGCAGCACGGAGTCGGATTCGCAGATCACCGGTGTGACGCTGCGCGCCCAGGACGTCCGGCCCGGCGACCTGTTCGCGGCGCTGCCCGGCGCGACGACCCACGGCGCCCAGTTCTACGGCGAGGCTGTCGAAAGCGGAGCCGTGGCGGTGCTCACCGATGCGGCCGGGGTGGCGCAGTTGAACCGCGACGCCGGAACGGTTCCCGTCCTCGTCCACCCCCAACCCCGCGGGGTGCTCGGTGAGATCGCCGCCACGGTGTACGGCCGTCCGTCCGAACACCTCGCCGTCGTCGGGGTCACCGGCACGTCGGGAAAGACCACGACCACCTACCTGATCGAAGCCGGTCTTCGGTCGGCCGGCCGGTCGGTGGGGCTGATCGGCACGGTCGGTCTGCGGATCAACGGTGACGACATCCCCAGCGCGCTGACCACACCGGAGGCGCCGGCGCTGCAGGCCCTGCTGGCGGCGATGGCCGAGCGCGGCGTCGACACCGTGGTGATGGAAGTATCCAGTCACGCGCTGACCCTGGGGCGCGTCGACGGCATCCGTTTCGCGGTCGGCGGATTCACCAACTTGTCCCGTGACCATCTCGACTTCCACCCGACCATGGAGGACTACTTCGACGCGAAGTCGCGACTGTTCGATCCGGCATCGCCGCTGCGCGCTCGCCACGCCGTGGTGTGCGTCGACGACGATGCCGGCCGTGCGATGGCCCACCGCGCCGACAAGGCGGTCACGGTCAGCACCAAAGGCCGGCCCGCCGACTGGCGCGCCGAAGCCATCACGGCGCAGGCCGGGGTGCAGGAGTTCACCGCAATCGACCCGGCCGGTGTCCATCACCGGATGGGCATCACCTTGCCCGGCGACTACAACATCGCCAATTGCCTTGTGGCAGTGGCTGTTCTCGACGCGGTCGGGGTTTCCCCGGAACAGGCCTCAGCCGGTCTGCGGAACACGCAGGTCCCCGGGCGACTCGAGCAGGTCGACCGCGGACAGGACTTCCTCGCGCTGGTCGACTACGCCCACAAGCCGGGCGCGCTGCACGAGGTGCTGCGGACCCTGCGGCACCCCGGCGGCCGCTTGGCTGTGGTGTTCGGCGCCGGTGGTGACCGCGACCCGGGCAAGCGGGTCGAGATGGGCCGTATCGCCGCCGAGCTTGCCGATCTGGTGGTCATCACCGACGACAACCCCCGCAGCGAGGATCCCGCCGCGATCCGGCGTGAGATCCTCTCCGGCACAGTCGAAGCCGGCACCGGCACCGCCGTGGTCGAGATCGGAGACCGGCGCGCGGCGATCGACCACGCCGTGGCCTGGGCGGCGGCCGGAGACGTGGTGCTGATCGCCGGAAAGGGCCACGAAACCGGTCAGACTCGCAACGGCCAGACGCAGCCGTTCGACGACCGGGTCGAACTCGCCGCCGCGCTGGAGGAGCGGCGCAGATGATCGACCTCACGGTTGCCCAGATCGCCGCGATCGTCGGAGGCGAGCTGGCCGACATCTCCGCCCCGGATGCGGCCCGTCTGCACGTCACCGGGACCGTTGAATTCGATTCCCGCAAGGTCACTTCCGGCGGATTGTTCCTGGCGTTGCCGGGCGCCCGGGTTGACGGGCACGACCACGCCGCGTCGGCGGTGGCGGCCGGAGCCGTCGCGGTGCTGGCCGCCCGGCCGGTCGGCGTCCCCGCAATCGTCGTCCCCGCCGCCGTGGATGTCACGGATACCGGAGCGGGCGTGCTCGAGCACGACAGCGACGGGTCGGGTGCGGCGGTGCTGGCAGCGTTGGCCAAGCTCGCCGCCGCGGTGGCCGCCGAACTGGTTGCCGGCGGCCTGACAATCGTCGGCATCACCGGATCGTCAGGCAAGACGTCGACGAAAGATCTTCTGGCCGCTGTGCTTTCGCCGCTCGGCGAGGTGATCGCACCGCCTGGATCCTTCAACAACGAACTCGGCCACCCATGGACGGTGCTGCGCGCCACCCCCAGCACCGACTACCTGATTCTCGAGCTGTCGGCCCGTCACCTCGGCAACATCGCGGCGCTCGCCGCGATCGCGCCGCCCGCCATCGGGGTGGTGCTCAACGTCGGCACCGCGCACTTGGGCGAATTCGGCTCGCGCGAAGCGATCGCGCAGACCAAATCCGAACTGCCGCAAGCTGTTCCACGCTCTGGCGTGGTCGTGCTCAATGTCGACGACCCGGCCGTCGCGGCGATGGCCGAGGCGACCGCGGCCCGCGTGGTGCGGATCAGCCGGCAGAGTGAGACGGACGTATGGGCCGGGCCGGTGACGCTCGACGAGCTGGCCAGGCCGCAGTTCACCCTGCACGCGGGGGACGCGGCGGTCGACGTCAGCCTGGCCGTGCACGGCGAGCACCACGTCAGCAACGCGTTGTGCGCCGCCGCGGTCGCGCTGGAGTGCGGCGCCACCGCGACGCAGGTCGCCGAGTCGCTGGCCGGCGCCGGCCCGGTGTCGGGTCACCGGATGCGGGTCAGCACCCGCACCGACGGCGTGACGGTCATCGACGACGCCTACAACGCCAACCCGGATTCGATGCGCGCCGGGTTGCAGGCACTGGCCTGGATCTCGGCATCGGGCGGGGCAGGCTCCGCCGCTAAGCGTCGCAGCTGGGCGGTGCTGGGGGAGATGGCCGAGCTCGGCGACGACGCGATATCCGAGCATGACCGCATCGGTCGGCTGGCGGTGCGATTAGATGTGTCTCGACTCATTGTCGTCGGAACGGGGAGGTCTATGAGCGCCATGCACCAGGGCGCGATCATGGAGGGCTCATGGGGTGAAGAGGCCGCGATCGTGGCCGACGCCGACGCCGCCCTGGCCGTCTTGCGGGCTGAGCTGCGGCCCGGCGACGTGGTGCTGGTCAAGGCCTCCAACGCGGCAGGGCTCGGGGCGCTGGCCGATTCGCTGACGGCGGAGAGCCAGGGCGATACCCGATGATCGACATTCTCCTCGCCGTCGCGATCTCGCTGACGGTCTCGATCCTGCTGACCCCGATGCTGATCCGGCTGTTCAACCGGCAGGGCTTCGGCCATGAGATCCGCGAGGACGGCCCACCGAGTCACAAGACCAAGCGCGGCACGCCGTCGATGGGCGGGGTGGCGATCCTGGCGGGCATCTGGGCGGGTTATCTCGGCACCCACCTGGCCGGCCTGGCGTTCAACGGCAACGGCCCGTCGGCCTCGGGTCTGCTGGTGCTGTTCCTGGCCACCACGCTGGGCGCCGTCGGATTCGTCGACGACCTGATCAAGATCCGGCGCTCACGCAACCTGGGTCTGAACAAGACCGCCAAGACCGTCGGCCAGATCACCGCCGCGGTCCTGGTCGGCATTCTGGTGCTGCAGTTCCGCAACGACGCCGGCCTGACGCCCGGCACCTCAGACCTGTCGTACGTGCGCGAAATCGCCACCGTCACACTGGCTCCCGCGCTTTTCGTGCTGTTCTGCGTGATCGTCGTCAGCGCCTGGTCGAATGCGGTCAACTTCACCGACGGACTGGACGGCCTGGCTGCGGGCTCGATGGCCATGGTGACCGCCGCCTACGTGCTGATCACGTTCTGGCAGTACCGCAACGCGTGTGCGACCGCTCCGGGTCTGGGCTGCTACAACGTGCGCGATCCGCTGGACCTGGCGATCATCGCGGCGGCGACCGCGGGCGCCTGCATCGGCTTCCTGTGGTGGAACGCCGCACCGGCCAAGATTTTCATGGGCGACACCGGCTCGCTGGCGCTGGGCGGCATCATCGCCGGCATCTCGGTGACCAGCCGCACCGAGATCCTCGCGGTGGTGCTCGGCTCGCTGTTCGTCGCCGAGATCGTCTCGGTGGTGGTGCAGATCCTGGCCTTCCGCACGACCGGTCGCCGGGTGTTCCGGATGGCGCCCTTCCATCATCACTTCGAGCTGGTCGGCTGGGCCGAGACCACGGTGATCATCCGGTTCTGGCTGCTCACCGCGATCAGCTGCGGCCTGGGTGTCGCGCTGTTCTACAGCGAGTGGCTCGCGGCGACCGGCGGCGGCTGACATGACGCCGCCCCGCGCTCGAGCCGTTGTCGGCCGGAGCGCCGGTGCTGGTGGCGGGGGGCGGCGTGACCGGCCGCGCGGTGCTGGCGGCGCTCGGCGCGCTGGGCGCCACGGCCACGCTGTGCGACGACGATGCGGCCACCCGGCGGCAATTCGCCGACGCCGGCACGCCGACCGTGGACTCGGCGACCGCCGCCGCGCACATCGCCGACTACGCGCTGGTTGTGGTCAGCCCGGGTTTTTCGCCGACGGCGCCGGTTCCCGCCGCGGCCGCGGCCGCGAGCGTCCCGATCTGGGGTGACGTCGAGCTGGCCTGGCGGCTCGATCAGGCCGGGCACTACGGCCCGCCGCGGCGCTGGCTGACCGTCACCGGGACCAACGGCAAGACCACCACCACGTCGATGCTGCACGCGATGCTCGTCGCCGGGGGCGTGAACAGCCGGCTGTGCGGCAACATCGGCAACCCGGTGCTCGACGAGTTACACGAGCCCGCCGACGTGCTGGCCGTCGAGCTGTCCAGCTTCCAGCTGCACTGGGCACCCTCGCTACGGCCCGAGGCCGGCGTGGTGCTCAACATCGCCGAAGACCATCTGGACTGGCACGGCACGCTCGCCGACTACGCCGCCGCGAAAGCCGGCGTGCTGCGCGGCCGGGTGGCGGTGGCCGGGCTGGACGATCCGCGGGCAGCCGAACTGCTGTCGAAGGCCCCCGCGCCCGTCCGGGTCGGCTTCCGGCTCGGTGAACCCGCCGCCGGCGAGCTCGGCGTCCGCGACGGGTTGCTGGTCGACAGGGCCTTCTGCCAGGCCGGCTCCGCCGGCGCTAGGCGCTGGCGCCGGCGTCGTCCATCCCGGTGCCCGGCCCGGTGGGCGTGCTCGACGCGCTGGCCGCGGCGGCGCTGGCCCGCAGCATCGGCGTGCCCGCCGAGGCGATCGCGGCCGCGCTGTCGTCGTTTCAGGTGGGCCGGCATCGCTCCGAGCTGGTCGCGGTGATCGACGAGATCAGCTACGTCGACGACTCCAAGGCGACCAACCCGCACGCCGCCGAGGCCGTCACTGCTCGCGTACCCGGGGGTGGTGTGGATCGCCGGCGGTCTGCTCAAGGGCGCATCGGTGCAGGAAACCGTCGAAAGAGTCGCGTCACGGCTGGTCGGGGTGGTGCTGATCGGCCGCGATCGGGCGATGGTTGCCGAGGCGTTATCGCGACACGCGCCGGATGTGCCCGTCGTACAGGTTGTGGCACGCGAGGATGTTGATATGCATGCGACTGCTGAGCCTCCTGTTACGTATGTGACACATGTGGTTCCATCGTCGGACCAGACCTGTCGGCACTCGCGTCATGAACGCCGCCGTGGCCGCCGCCCGCGACCTCGCCCGCCCCGGCGACACCGTGCTGCTGGCACCGGCCGGTGCCTCATTTGACCAGTTCACCGGCTATGCGGACCGCGGTGACGCGTTCGCTGCCGCTGCCCGCTCAACGCGTCGGTAGCTGCGGGTGAAGAACACACTGGCCCGGTTGGTGCGCCGGGCGACCAAGGGTGGCCCGGCGGCGGACAGCGCTGCGGAGAAGGCGCCCGACGACGACGCGCCGGCGACCGGCAAGGCAAAGCCACCAAAGCCACCAAGGCGGCGATGCCGCCCGCCGAGCCGCGCACCCGGTTCGGGGCCTGGCTCGGCCGGCCGATGACATCGTTTCACCTGATCATCGCGGTGGCCGCGCTGTTGACCACGCTGGGCCTGATCATGGTGCTGTCGGCGTCCGGGGTCCGGTCCTACGACGACGACGGGTCGGCCTGGACGATCTTCGCCCGCCAGGTGCTCTGGACCATCGTCGGGCTGTTCGCCTGCTATCTGGCGCTCCGGTTGCCCGTGCGCTTCATGCGGCGGATGGCGTTCACCGGCTTCGCCGCGACCATCGCCATGCTGGTGCTGGTGCTGATCCCGGGAATCGGCAAGGAAGCCAACGGTTCTCGCGGGTGGTTCGTGATCGCCGGCTTCTCCATGCAGCCCTCCGAGCTGACCAAGATCGCCTTCGCGATCTGGGGCGCACACCTGCTGGCGGCGCGACGGATGGAGCGCGCCTCGCTGCGGGAGATGCTGATCCCGCTGGTGCCGGCGGCGGTCATCGCGCTGGCCCTCATCGTTGCCCAGCCCGACCTCGGCCAGACGGTGTCGATGAGCATCATCCTGCTGGGCCTGCTGTGGTACGCCGGCCTGCCCCTGCGGGTGTTCCTCAGCTCGCTGTTCGCCGCGGTCGTGGCGGGGGCGATTCTGGCGGTGTCGGCGGGTTACCGCTCCGACCGGGTGCGGTCGTGGCTCGACCCGGGTCAGGACCCCCAGGACTCGGGATATCAGGCCAGGCAGGCCAAGTACGCGCTGGCCAACGGCGGCGTTTTCGGTGACGGTCTGGGCCAGGGCACCGCGAAGTGGAACTACCTGCCCAACGCACACAACGACTTCATCTTCGCGATCATCGGCGAGGAACTCGGCCTGGTCGGTGCGCTCGGCCTGCTCGGCGCTGTTCGGGCTGTTCGCCTACACCGGGATGCGGATCGCCCGCCGTTCGGCCGACCCGTTCCTGCGGCTGCTGACCGCCACCACCACGCTGTGGGTGATCGGTCAGTCGTTCATCAACGTCGGCTACGTGATCGGGCTCCTGCCCGTCACCGGCATCCAGTTGCCACTGATTTCTGCCGGTGGAACATCAACGGCGACAACGCTTTTGATGATCGGCATGATGGCCAACGCGGCCCGCCACGAACCCGAGGCGGTCGCCGCTCTGCGTGCCGGGCGCGACGACCGGATGACCCGCATCCTGCGGCTGCCGCTGCCGGAGCCCTACTCACCGACCCGGGTCGAGGCACTGCGCGACCGATTGCGTAGCAAGCAGCAACCAGGCAAGCAGCAGCGCAAGCCGCCGCCCGCCCGCGCCGCCCGGCCGGCCAGACCGCCCGCGGTGGACAAGCGCACCTCCCGGGCAGGGCATCATGTAGGCGGACAGCGGCAACACCGGCCAGCGTCATGCACACGGCCGTCGAGCACTGGAAGGTCAGCGCCACGGGTGAACGACTCGGTCACGGGGTCATCGGCCACAGGGCCAACCGGGCATTCGTCGTTGTCGGTTGTGCTCGCGGGCGGCGGCACAGCCGGCCATGTCGAGCCCGCAATGGCCGTCGCTGATGCCCTGGTCAGCCTCGATCCAGATGTCCGCATCACCGCGCTGGGCACCGCCCGCGGTTTGGAGACCAGGCTGGTGCCCGAGCGTGGCTACCAGCTCGAGCTGATCACCCCGGTGCCGCTACCCCGCAAGCCCACCGGCGATCTGGCCCGGCTGCCCGCACGGGTGCTGCGGGCGGTTCGCCAGACCCGGGCCGTGCTGGACAAGGTCGACGCCGACGTGGTGATCGGGTTCGGCGGCTACGTGGCACTACCGGCATACCTGGCCGCCCGCGGCGTGGGCCGGCCCGGCCGTCGGGTGCCGGTGGTGATCCACGAAGCCAACGCCAGCGCCGGACTGGCCAACCGGGTCGGGGCCCGCAGCGCGCACCGGATCCTCTCGGCGGTGGCCGATCCCGGCCTGCGCCGCGCCGAAGTGGTCGGCGTCCCGGTTCGCGAGGCGATCACCTCGCTGGACCGCACGGCGTTGCGACCGACGGCGCGCGCGCACTTCGGCTTCGCCGACGACGCCCGGGTGCTGCTGGTGTTCGGCGGCTCGCAGGGGGCGGCGTCCCTCAACCGCGCGGTCGCCGCGGCGGCCGGCGACCTGGCGGCCGCGGGAGTGGCGGTGCTGCACGCGCACGGCGCCAAGAACACCATCGACCTGCCCGACCCGCAGCCCGGTGACCCGCCGTACGTCGCGGTGCCGTACCTGAGTCGGATGGACCTCGCCTACGCCGCGGCCGACCTGGCCATCTGCCGTTCCGGCGCGATGACGGTCGCCGAGGTGACCGCCGTGGGCCTGCCCGCGCTGTACGTGCCACTGCCGATCGGCAACGGCGAGCAGCGGCTCAACGCGTTGCCGGTGGTCAACGCCGGCGGCGGCATGCTGGTCGCCGACGCCGACCTGACGCCCGCCTTTGTCGCCGAACAGGTGGCCGGGCTGCTCAACGACGAGCCGCGACTGGCGGCGATGACGACGGCGGCGGCACTGGTCGGCCACCCGGAAGCGGCCCGGCAAGTGGCCCGCGTCGCGCTGGAGGTTGCGCGCGCAGCGCGGGACGGGAACGTGCGCAAAAACGGCGGAGTGCGCTGGAGGTCGCGCGGGCAGTGCGGGACGGCAAACGCGCGAAAAGCAGCGCGCTGCGCGCGACGTCGCGCGAACGGGGAGAGCGCGCCGATGAACCAGTCGCTGCCTCCCGAGTTGCAGCGCGTGCACATGGTCGGCATCGGGGGAGCCGGCATGTCGGGGATCGCCCGCATCCTGCTGGACCGGGGTGGGGAGGTCTCGGGGTCGGACGCCAAGGAGTCGCGCGGGGTGCGCGCGTTGCAGGCGCGTGGCGCGCTGATCCGGATCGGCCACGACGCGTCGTCGCTGGACCTGTTGCCGGGCGGGCCGACCGCGGTGATCACCACCCACGCCGCGATCCCGAAGACCAACCCCGAACTCGTCGAGGCCCGTCGCCGCGGCATTCCGGTGGTGCTGCGACCGGCCGTGCTGGCCAAGCTGATGGCCGGGCGGACCACGCTGATGGTGACCGGGACGCACGGCAAGACGACCACCACGTCGATGTTGATTGTCGCCCTGCAGCATTGCGGCCGGGACCCGTCCTTCGCCGTCGGCGGTGAACTGGGTGAGGCCGGCACCAACGCCCATCACGGCAGCGGTGACTGCTTCGTCGCAGAGGCCGACGAGAGCGACGGTTCGCTGCTGGAGTACACCCCGAACGTCGCGGTGGTCACCAATATCGAGGCCGACCACCTCGACTTCTTCGGCAGTACCGAGGCCTATATCGCGGTGTTCGACTCCTTCGCCGAGCGGATTGCCCCGGGCGGCGCGCTGGTCGTCTGCGTCGACGACGCGGGCGCCGCGGCCTTGGCGGAACGCGTTGCGGCGCTAGGTATCCGGGTGCTGCGGTATGGCTCGTCGACGAACGCCGACGACGCGCTGGCAGGGACGTTGCTGTCGTGGGAACAGCAGGGCACCGAGGCGGTCGCGCACATCCGGCTCGGCGGCGAAATCCATCCGCGGGTGATGCGCCTGTCGGTGCCGGGCCGGCATATGGCGCTCAACGCGCTGGGCGCGCTGCTGGCCGCCGTCGAAATCGGCGCCCCGGCCGAACGCGTGCTGGACGGGCTGGCCGGTTTCGAGGGCGTGCGCCGCCGCTTCGACCTGATCGGAACCGCGGCTGCGGTAAGGGTTATCGATGATTACGCGCACCATCCGACGGAGGTCCGGGCCACGCTGGAGGCGGTCCGGACGCTCCTGGACCAGGGCGGCACCGGCCGTTCGCTGGTGGTCTTTCAGCCGCACTTGTATTCGCGGACACAGGCTTTCGCCGCCGAATTCGGAGCCGCGCTGGACGGCGCCGACCGGGTGTTCGTGCTCGACGTCTACGGCGCCCGCGAACAACCCATCGCCGGGGTGAGTGGGGCAAGTGTCGCCGAACACGTCAGTGTGCCGAGTGCAGTACCTGCCCGACCTCTCCGCGGTGGCCGAGGCGGTGGCCGCCGCCGCCGAGCCCGGCGATGTCGTCGTGACCATGGGGGCGGGCGACGTCACGATGCTCGCGCCCGAGATCGTCACCGCGCTGCGGGTACGGGCCAACCGCAGCGGGCCGGGGGCGTCCCGGTGACCGAGCCCGACGGCGTCACGAGCGGACGAGCCCGTCGAGGAACTCATCGCCGCCGAGCCGGTCTCGGACGCCGGCGAGGACGACGGCGACACCGCCGAAGCGGACAAAGCCGACGAAGCCGAGTCGGTCGAGGGCCCGCGACGGCGGGAGCGCCGGGAACGCGCCGAGCGCCGGGAAGCTCAAGCCCGCGCGACGGCGATCGAACAGGCCCGCCGGGAGGCCAAACGCGTGGCCCGCGGGCGAGGCTCGGCCGATCCCAAACCTGTTGCGCGCGGCGCAGTCCGGGGTTTGAAACTGTTCCTGTTGTCGCTGCTGCTGATCGTCGCGATCGTCGGGGTGGGGCTGGTCCTCTACTTCACGCCCCTGATGTCCGCCCGCGGCATCGTCGTGACCGGCATCGGTGCGGTCACCCGCGACGAGGTGCTCGACGCGGCGCACGTCGAGCTCGGCACTCCGCTGCTGCAGATCAACACCGACAGCATCGCCGACCGGGTGGCCGCGATCCGGCGGGTGGCCAGCGCGCGGGTGCAACGCGATTACCCGTCGGCGCTGATGATCACCATCGTCGAGCGAATTCCGTTGGTGGTCAAAGACTTACCCGACGGTCCGCACCTGTTCGACCGGGATGGCGTGGACTTCGCGACCGCGCCCCCGCCGCCCGCGCTGCCCTACATCGACGTCGACAACCCCGGACCGGCCGACCCGGCGACCAAGGCCGCGCTCGCGGTGCTGACGGCGCTGCGGCCCGAAGTCGTCGCGCAGGTGAGCCGGATCGCGGCGCCCTCGGTCGCGTCGATCACGCTGACCCTGACCGACGGCCGCACGGTGATCTGGGGTACCAACGACCGGACCGAGGAAAAAGCGCAGAAGCTGGCGGCCCTGCTGACCCGGCCGGGGCGGACCTACGACGTGTCCAGTCCGGATCTGCCGACCATCAGATAGCGTCACGCCGCCGTCTGGCACAAAATCGGCCGAAATTCGCCCGCCACGCTTCGGCGCGCCTGCATTGATCCCGGACACGACGGCAATACCGTTCTGTTTGCGCGAATCAACCTGACATAACTCTAACTCTTTACTAGAGGTTGAGGTTTGCCAGCGGATTCGCTTTAAGCAGTCCCACCAGGGAGGAAGACATAATGATGACCCCGCCGCACAACTACCTGGCCGTCATCAAAGTCGTGGGGATAGGCGGCGGCGGCGTGAACGCCGTCAACCGCATGATCGAGCAAGGGCTCAAGGGTGTGGAGTTCATCGCGATCAACACCGATGCCCAGGCTCTGTTGATGAGCGATGCCGACGTCAAGCTCGACGTCGGTCGCGACTCCACCCGTGGGCTGGGCGCCGGCGCTGACCCCGACGTCGGCAAGAAGGCCGCCGAAGACGCCAAGGACGAGATCGAGGAACTGCTGCGGGGGGCCGACATGGTCTTCGTCACCGCAGGTGAGGGCGGTGGGACGGGTACCGGCGGAGCTCCGGTGGTCGCCAGCATCGCCCGCAAGCTGGGTGCGCTGACCGTCGGTGTGGTCACCCGACCGTTCTCCTTCGAGGGCAAGCGCCGAAGCACCCAGGCGGAGAACGGCATCTCGTCACTGCGCGAAAGCTGCGACACGTTGATCGTGATCCCCAACGACCGCCTGCTGCAGATGGGCGACGCTGCGGTATCGCTGATGGACGCCTTCCGCAGCGCGGACGAAGTGCTGCTCAACGGCGTTCAGGGCATCACCGACCTGATCACCACTCCCGGTCTGATCAACGTCGACTTCGCCGACGTCAAGGGCGTCATGAGCGGCGCGGGCACCGCGCTGATGGGCATCGGGTCGGCGCGCGGTGACGGGCGTGCCCTGAAAGCCGCTGAGATCGCGATCAACTCGCCGCTCCTCGAGGCGTCGATGGAGGGCGCTCAAGGCGTGCTGCTGTCGGTCGCGGGCGGCAGCGACCTCGGGCTGTTCGAGATCAATGAGGCGGCATCGCTGGTGCAGGACGCCGCGCATCAGGACGCGAACATCATCTTCGGCACGGTGATCGATGACTCGCTGGGCGACGAGGTCCGGGTGACGGTCATCGCCGCGGGCTTCGATGCCGCCGGACCGGGTCGCAAGCCGGTCGTCAGCACTACCAGTACCGGCTCACCGTCGGGAATCGTGGCGTCGGGCAAACACGGCAAGGTGAGCTCCAGCTTGTTCGAGCCCGCCGACGCGGTCAGCGTGTCGGTGCCGACCAACGGCGCAACCTTCGATATCGGCGGCGAGGACGACGATGTCGACGTGCCGCCGTTCATGCGGCGCTAGCCGCACGATGCGATGGCGGCCGCGACGAGGCGTCGGGGCGATGCGACCTTGCTCCCGCCGGATACTGGACGGGTGAGTGTTCGCATCCGGCGGGTCAGCACGACCCGGGCTGGCGGTGTCTCGTCGCCGCCCTTCGACAGCTTCAACCTCGGCGACCATGTCGGCGACGATCCGGCCGCCGTCGCCGCCAACCGCAGGCGGTTGGGCACGGCCATCGGTGTGGGCGCCGATCGAGTGGTGTGGATGAATCAGGTGCACAGTGACCATATCGAGGTCGTCGACGGCCCGCGCGAGGCTCCCTTCGATAACACGGATGGATTGGTCACGCGCACAAGGAGATTGGCATTGGCCGTGGTGACCGCCGACTGTGTTCCGGTGCTGCTGTCCGACGCGCGGGCAGGTGTTGTCGCGGCCGTGCACGCCGGCCGGGTCGGCGCCCGCGACGGCGTGGTGATCCGGGCGGTCGAGGCCATGGTCGGCCTGGGCGCGCACGAACCGGACATCTCCGTGCTGCTGGGCCCGGCGGTCAGCGGCCGTAACTACGAGGTGCCCGCCGCGATGGCCGACGAGGTGGAGGCGGCACTGCCGGGCAGTCGCACGACCACGTCGGCGGGCACGCCCGCACTGGATCTGCGCGCCGGAATCGCTTGCCAGCTAAAGAATTTGGGCGTAAGTGCCATCGATGTCGACCCGCGGTGCACGGTCGATGACACCAACCTGTTCAGCCATCGCCGTGGTGCCCCGACCGGGCGACTGGCCTCCGTGGTGTGGATGGAATGAGTGTGGCGGTAAACCCTTCAACGCGACCCGAGCGGGAAATGGAGTTGGCGGATTCTTTGTCGGCCTTACGTTCACGGCTTGCCGCGGCCGCCGAAGCGGCCGGTCGCAAACTCGACGAAATACAACTCCTGCCTATTACCAAATTCTTTCCGGCAACCGATGTGGCGATTTTGTCGCGATTGGGATGCGCCGCCTTCGGCGAATCCCGCGATCAGGAAGCGGCGGGAAAGGTCGCCGAAGTCGATCGGTTGCTGGACGGCCCGGGGGAGCGCGATCACGGCACGGACCGCCGGCACTGGCACATGGTCGGCAAGATCCAGCGCAACAAGGCCCGGTCGCTGGCCGGCTGGGCGCACACCGCCCACTCGGTCAGCAGCACCCGGGTGGTGAGCGCGCTCGACCACGCCGTCGAAGGAGCGCTGGGCGAGGGGCGCCGAACGAATCCGCTGCGCGTCTACGTTCAGATCAGCCTCGACGGCGATGTGTCGCGCGGCGGCGTCGACGTCTCCGAGACCGGGACGGTCGACGAGATCTGTGCGCAGGTCGACGACGCCGCATCCCTCGAACTGGTTGGGCTGATGGGCATCCCGCCGCTGGACTGGGAGCCGGACCGCGCGTTCGCGCTCCTGCAGTCGGAACACCAGCGCGTGCGCCGAGATCATCCGGATGCGGCCGGGTTGTCCGCCGGGATGTCGAACGACCTCGAAACAGCGGTCAAACATGGTTCGACGTGTGTGCGTGTCGGTACCGCATTGTTGGGCGAACGGCGGCTACCGTCACCGTCAATAGTCACTCCAGTCACATCTTCATCACAGACACCGGAATCCCCAGAGCTGTAGAAGGGTCAAGCGATGAGCACACTGCACAAGGTCAAGGCCTACTTCGGTATGGCTCCCATGGAGGACTACGACGACGAGTACTACGACGACCACGGTTCGGCTCGAACCGGCAGCTATCCGCGGCAGCGGTTCGCCGACGACGGATACGGCCGCTACGAAGGCCGCGAGTACGAGGATCCGCGCGGCGAGTCTGCCGAATACGGCGCGGGCAGCTACCGCGGCGGCTACGGCGAGGAGTCGCGGTTCCGCGGACCCGACTACGACCGCAGCGAGATGGCCCGGCCACGTTTGGGGTCGCTGCGCGCCTCCACCCGCGGCGCGCTCGCCATGGACCCGCGCCGGATGGCGATGCTGTTCGACGAGAGCAGCCCGCTGTCGAAGATCACCACGCTGCGCCCCAAGGACTACAGCGAGGCCCGCACCATCGGTGAGCGTTTCCGCGACGGCACCCCGGTGATCATGGACCTGGTCTCGATGGACAACGCCGATGCCAAGCGACTGGTCGACTTCGCGGCCGGCCTGGCGTTCGCGCTACGTGGTTCATTCGACAAAGTCGCCACCAAGGTGTTCTTGCTCTCACCTTCCGACGTCGATGTCTCGCCTGAAGAGCGCCGACGCATCGCCGAGACCGGCTTTTACGCCTACCAGTAGCGGTACGGCGGGCCGGCGTCCGAGCCGGTAGGCTGACTTTCGCCCTGCTGAAAGCGGCATGGGCTGTCGTCAAGGTCACATGTTCATCACTAAGGTCGGGCTCTCGTTGACGCTGTTTGTGCACATCATCGGTTTTGCGCTGTTCATCTTTTGGCTATTGCTGATCGCGCGCGTCGTTGTTGAGTTCATTCGTTCTTTCAGCCGCGATTGGCACCCGCGCGGCCTGACCGTGGTGATCCTCGAGATCATCCTTTCGGTCACCGATCCGCCGGTAAATCTACTGCGACGGCTGATACCGCAGCTCACCGTCGGTGCGGTGCGATTCGACCTGTCCATCATGGTGCTTCTGCTGGTGGCGTTCATCGGCATGACCATGGCGCTGGACTACCACGCCTGAAGCGTCACGCGGCTGGCGCGTGGTACCGCTGATTGACGATCCGAGGCAGTTTGCTGGAGCCCGGATATAGGTCTCATACGGGGCCGATTTGTTACCTCTTAATCTGTGAAATTCGGTCTTATTTATTGATCGATTCGGCAACCGGCGGGTCTGGTGTGACAGGATGGGCCGCAGTTGCAGTATGGCTACCACATCGTTCAACCCGTTCTACACTTTCCTGGTCGGTATGACCGTCCACACTCGAGGGGGCTAAGAATGCCGCTGACACCCGCAGACGTCCACAATGTGGCGTTCAGCAAGCCGCCGATCGGCAAGCGTGGTTACAACGAGGACGAGGTCGACGCCTTTCTCGATCTGGTCGAGAACGAGCTGACCCGGCTGATCGAAGAGAACTCGGATCTGCGTCAGCGGGTCAACGAGCTCGACCAGGAATTGGCCGGCGCCCGATCCGACACCGGCGCCAGTGTGCAAGCCACCCAAACGATTCCGGTGTATGAGCCCGAGCCCGAGCCGGTCAAGCCGCCGACGCAGCCCGCTCCGGTCGCCGCTCCGGCAGTCTCCACGCAGCTAGGCGAGGAGCAGGCCATGAAGGCCGCCCGCGTGCTCAGCCTGGCGCAGGACACCGCCGACCGGCTGACCGGCCAAGCTCAGGCCGAGTCCGACAAGCTGCTGTCCGATGCCCGGGCCAACGCCGACCAGCTCTTGGGCGACGCCCGGCGAGAGGCCGAGACCACGGTCTCCGAAGCGCGTCAGCGTGCCGACGCGTTGCTGTCCGACGCGCAGACACGGTCCGAGACCCAGCTGCGTCAGGCCCAGGAGAAGGCCGATGCACTGCAGGCCGACGCGGAACGCAAGCACTCCGAGATCATGGGCACGATCAACCAGCAACGCACTGTGCTGGAAGGCCGGCTCGAGCAGCTGCGCACCTTCGAGCGCGAGTACCGCACCCGTCTCAAGACCTACCTGGAGTCTCAGCTCGAGGAGCTGGGCCAGCGCGGCTCTGCGGCGCCGGTGGATTCCAGCGCCGCCAACGACGCGGCGGGGTTCAATCAGTTCAATCGGGGTAATAACTAGGTCGGTCGGCGATACTGACACCAACGGTCGCTATCCTGCACAGATGGCAGTGTCGCCCCGTCGGCTGGAGGTTTAACCGATGCTGATTATCTCGCTGGTGCTTGCGGTGATCGGCCTTGCGGCGCTCGTTTTCGCGGTGATCACCAGCAATGAACTGGTCGCCTGGGTCTGCATCGGCGCCAGCGTGCTCGGCGTCGTGCTGCTGATCATCGATGCGCTGCAGGAACGGCAGCGACGCGAGGCAGGCTCCCCGCGCCACGATTCATCGCCCGACATCCTCGACGACGAAGAGGCCGCCGAGTACCCGGTGGATGCCGCCGAAGAGGCCGACAGCACTTCGGCGCACTCGGATTCCGAGCCCGTCGGCGACAGCGTCAGCGACGACCACACCAATCACTAGGGCCGCGACGGGGTCGCCAGCAGTTCACGGACCTCGTCGTCGCTGACCTGGCGGAAATCGGCGAATACCTGCCCGACGGCTTCGAAATCCTCGGGCATGGTCGCGCAGAGCACGTCATCGGCCTCTTCGGCCAGCAGTTGGCACACCGACCGCGGCCCCACTGGGACGGCAACGACGATCGCGTCCGGGCTACCGGCCCGCAGAGCACGCACCGCGGCCAAGATGCTTGCGCCGGTTGCTATTCCATCGTCCACCACGATGACTGTCTTGCCGCGCGTATCCGCCGGCGGCCGTCCGCCCCGGTAGGCGTGTTCACGGCGATGAAGTTCGGCGGTTTCCCGATCGATCACGTGGCGCATCTGCTCGTCGCTGATCTGCAGGCTCGACACCACGTCGTCGTTCATCACCACGACGCCGCCGCTGGCCAGTGCGCCCATCGCCAACTCGGGCCACTGCGGCACGCCGAGCTTGCGGACCAGGAAGACATCGAGTTCGGCGCCCAGCGCTGCGGCGACTTCCCAGCCGATCGGCACGCCGCCACGAGCCAACCCCAACACGAGCAAGCCGGTATTTCCGCGGTACGAGGCCAATTCCCGGGCGAGCACGCGACCGGCGTCACGGCGGTCCCGAAACGTGCGTCGCGGTGGCCGCTGCAGAAAGCCGCTGGGTCGGTCCATGGTCCTGCTTGCCGTTGTCGGTAGATACTGCTGAATCGCATCGTACGAGCGCCGATAACGCTGATTGGCATTCCCAGCTGGAAATGCGCTGAAACGTCCCGAGTTGCCCCCGGCACTCTCAAATAGGGCCCGAATGTGCTGCCAGCGCGATCGCAGCCGCGCATTAGCCGACCTCCAGCGGGCAGCAGATCAACGGCACGACGAAGGCGGTCCGGTTGTCGGCCAGCCGGGTCCTCGCCATCAGGAAGTCGGCGATGACAAGAGCGAAACCCGCGCACACCTGGAGGAGAAAAGCCCACTTCAGCCATGCGGCGTCGCCGCACGCCCGATGACCGCAGTCATCGGTGATCATGCCCAGGGCCGCGACGATGAAGAAACCGATCGCGAACAACCCCAGATGGGCCACGAAAAGCAACACCGTCGCCACCGCATCGCCGGTCACCCGTCGCCGCGGCAGCGGCTCGATGCTCACCCGTCTATGCCGCGAAATCACCACTTGCACAACTCATTTGGAGAGACGCCAGATCTCTGCGGCAGGGGAGGGAAATGCGGGCGGTCAACACCGCCCAGCGCTTGGAAATCAGTCACCGATGACCCGATTCATCACAGGGTGTCCGAGGGGGGACTTGGCCACTTACGACACGGGTCGAGATCTTTCAGCTGAGCCGTTGATCCTGACGAGTCATTAATCTGCCGACGCAGCGCTGGCAACTGCTGGCGAACGAATCAGCGCAAGCTTGTGCTGCTCCAAAGTGAGTTCAGCGGTCATTGGCCTAACGCTCCGCTGAGTAGCTCGGCGGCGAGGTGGATGTCATCGAGACGTAAGTCGGCACCTTCGGGGATTGCGTTGATCAGTGATAGCGATCGGTCGGCGCGTGCGTTGAGGCAGAACTCCACGTGTTGTGCGATGTCCTGCGCGAGCTGGGACTCAGCGAGTGAAAGCTGCTCTCGCACTGTGGGTCCCGATTGTTGATCCAAAGTGAGGCGGACGATGTCAAGTAAGTCCGTGCCTTCCTTGGCTTTGCCGCGATCGAAGGTCGCTTGAAGTTTCATGGCGATCAGCGGGCCGGGCTCGGCAACTGCGACCGCGATATCAGGCTGTCCGTGCACATCAATGATGACCGGAGTCGCGGTGGCAGCAGCCCAGGCGTGCGACAGCACGAAGAGCCGGCCGGTGGGATCGTCGGGCAGCGGATGCAAATCGGCGTCGGCCACTTCCAAGACGTCGACGATCACTTTTCCGGCCGCAGTCGTAACCAGCGCCGCGTTGCGTCCTTCGACCGGCTCGCTCTTCGCTATCAGTAGTTCGAGCTGAGGGGCTTGATGGTCGCCACGGCGGTTGACGATGTCGAGGTCGCTGGTGGCACGATGCGGACTGCTGAGACGGCATATCACGGCCAGGCCTCCGATCACCGTCACAGGCTGACCAGTCAGGGTCTGGGTGGTTCGGATTGCGTCCGCCAGTGCCGACATTTGGGCGCCCAGCAGCTCTACCCGCGGGCTCCGAAGTTGGTTACCAGACACGAGACCACAGCTCTGGGGGAGTCCAGCCATCCAGAATCTCGCGGCCTCGACCTGGGTCCTGGGCCAGGTCCAGCGCCACGAACAGCGGGCGAGTCATGGGCCAGTACTCACTGTTCCCGTTGCCGCGAAAATCCACTGGGTCTTGCCGGTGTATGCAGACCAGGGGCGTGGGTGCGACACGCAAGACCGCTGTGGGCGTGGTGTGCTCGCGCACGGGTGCGAGCAGTTTGGCTGCGCGGCGCATCACCTGTTCGTCGGGAACGTAGAGCACCGGCGGATGGTTTGACCTGATCGCGATCGGTGCGCCGTAAACGGCGGCCGCGCGCGAATCGCTGAGCGCCCATCCCGGCTTGTCGAAGTCGTCGAGGTTCACCCGCAGTGCATTAAGCAGGCCACCGTCTCGCGGCTCATTTGCGACGGCGAGTTCGGTGGGCTTCCACCGTGACGCTAACTCCCAGAAGAGCTCTGGTGTTCTGGGGTGCCCGGCCGGCGTGATCAGGTCGGCGTCGCGGAACGCGGCAATCGTGTCGGATACCGAGCTGGGGGCGCGGCCGATCTGCATGGCGAGGGGACGAATGGAGACCACGCGGTCGGGCGTGAGCAGCATGGCTGAAGCTAATTCGATGCCAACTCGACCGGCGAACGGTTCGCGCCGGCGTGGCGCGTGCATGCCAGCCGGCACGTTCGCGTCTACTAGCAGTCCATTGGCGGCGAGCCGTAGGTGGCCGCGAGTGTCCAACCAGCTCCAGCCGGCAGCGCGGAGCTCTTCGCGCGCATCGGCGGTAATGCGGTTGGCTACTACCACGCCGACGGTGTTCGGGCGGAGTTGGTGACCCCACAGATGCAGCTGGTCCCGCAGGCCCATTGCGGTCATTAGTGACGAGGTTTTGACCTCGACGAGCAACTGGCGGTGGTCGGGCAAGACGAGGACCCCGTCCGCGTGCGGATCGTTGGCTTCGTCCGCGCGCACGAACTTGAGACCCACCGCTGCCACAGCGTCCGCGAGCTCGTCGACGGCGTCCATTCCGGCGCGAGGCGATCCTGTCATGGGTAGATCATCGCATGGCGTCGGTGTTCGGTCTATACCGAACACCGAACGCCGTCTGTCTGCGGTGTGGTTGCTTGTCGGTTGCCAGGTGCTGAGAAGCGTCGACGGTCCCGCGCTGCGGCAGCGTTGCTCTTTTGGCGGTCGCTGCGTCCCTGGCCTTGGCGTGGATCGGTACTCCGACTTGACCGACATACGGGGGCGGGGCTCCTGTCGTCGTCGTTGGCGCCGCGGACGATCCATCGTCCAGCAGCGTCGCCAACAGTTGCCATCTCGACACCCGCGCCAACGCACGCCACCGTCGTTATGCCGCGACGCTGATACGTGTCAGCGAATCAGCGATGCGACCGTGTCTTAGGGTGCCTCGGAAAATGATGTGACGCTGGAGCGGCATACGTCTACCCTCGGAGGAATTATGACCGGTTCGCCCCGTGAGACCTTGTTCGATGACGTCGAACGGACTGATTCATCTCCAATGCGCTACGGCGAGAACATTTTTGACTTCTATAACCGGATTGATCGACCAGATTGGGCCCATGTCCGTGACGAGCTGGAGAGCTGGTATCGCTGCCACCCCGATCCCGACAGCCAACTGCGCGCTCACTTCCAGGGCAAGCGTCACGATCAACATGTCGGTGCCTGGTGGAGTTGTACGTCTACGCCTTTTTCCGGAAGCTCGGCTACGAGATCATCGTGCATCCCGAGTTGCCGAACGGCAGACTGGACAGGCCCGACTTCCTGATAAGCCGCGATGGGTCAGCGGCGTACGTCGAATGCAAGGCAGTGATCGAACGGTCGAGGACCGCGGTGGAAAACGCGATTCTGGACGCCACCAACACGGCGAGCCATCCCGACTTCGTTCTCGAGCTCGACATCGAATCCGAAGGAAGCCAGGAACCGAGCGCCGCCAAAATCCGGACGGCGATCCAGAACTGGCTGCAGGGGCTGAACGCCGACGACGAAATCGCCGCGCGCGACGCCGGCAAACCGGAGCAGACTCTCCAACTCCCGATCGGCGACTGGGAGCTCTCGTATACCGCGCACCTGGTGCCGCCCGACCAGCGCGGCACCTACGGACGTCTGCTCGGCCTGCACTCGCAGCGCGTCGTGATGTACGACAATCCTGGTCTGATCAAGCGAGCGTTGAAAGGAAAAGGCAAGAAGTACACCGGCGTCGAGACGCCGTTGGATCACCCGTTGATCGTCGCGCTCAACACAACAACGGTGTTTATCGACGATGACGAGGTCGACCGGTCGTTGTTCGGAGCGGCTTCCGTCCTGTTCAACCCTGACGGCGAACCGAGATACACCCAGTTGCCTCGGGCACGCAATGGTTATTGGTGTGCCGCTCCGCCGGCGGGCACTCGGGTAGCCGCCGTCATGCTTGGCAGTAACATCCAGCCCTACGGTGTTGCCCAGGACATGCCGCGTATGTGGATCAACCCGTGGGCACCAGTGCCGGTGACGGAGACGTACGGCCTCGCAACAAACATCCTCTTGGACAGTGACGAGGTCCGTCGAACCCAAGGCGCGGCAGTAGCTTCGGACGTCTTCGGGTTACGCCCGAATTGGCCGCGGGGATAGATGAGGTGTGGCTGAAGCCACGTGTACCGGCGGGGTTTTCTGGGCGGCGGACAACCCCAGCGTGCGGGTGGCTGGTGAACTCATCATCGAGGTCGGGAAGGGCGCGCTGGCGAACCTACCAGCAACCTGCGCCCAGACCCCGCGGGTCACACTCTTCAACGAACCTGACGCCAGAATCAGCGGCTTGGCCGTGGCCCGGTAGTCACGATCACATCGCATCAGCAAATTCGAAAGAATCTGCCTGCCCAATGCAGTTCAGCAGCGGATTTTCTATCTATTCAGCTAACTTTTTGTGTCCGAGGGGGTATGTGAGTTCACGACATAGGTGACAGATGAGTCCCGTCATGGGTGACACCTGCGAAGGACTCCGATGAGTCGCGTCATAGGTGACAGTCGTGGCTCATGTCCAAGGCACGGGTGGTTGTCCTCGAAGTCGTCAGCGGTCATCTCACGGTCACCCAGGCAGCGCGGGTCTATGGTCTGTCGCGCCAGCACCTGTATCGCCTGCTGAACCGCTACCGCCAGGGCGGTCTGGAGGCGGTCGATCCACGGTCACGGCGCCCCACCAGCAATCCGCGTGCCGTAACCGACGAGGTCATCATCGCGATCGTGACACTGCGCCAACACCTCGTCGCCGACGGACTCGACGCCGGCCCGGTCACCCTGCAATGGCACCTGGCCCAACAAGGCCTGCCGGTCCCGTCAACATCGACGATTCGACGCATCCTGAACCACCACGGCTTGATCACCCCACAACCGCGTAAACGCCCAAAAAGCTCCTACATCCGCTTCCAGGCCGCCCAACCCAACCAATGCTGGCAATCCGATTTCACCCACTGGACCCTGGCCGACGGCAGCGATGTCGCGATCCTGAACTGGCTCGATGACCATTCGCGATATCTGCTCTGCTGCAACGCCTACCGTCGAGTCAGCGGACCCGACGTCGTGGCCAGCTTCACCGCCACCGCCGCCACCTACGGCCTGCCGGCCTCCACCCTGACTGACAACGGATCGGTCTACACCTCACGATTCACCCACGGCCACAACGACTTCGAACTCCTCCTGGCCAGCCTGGGCATCACCCAGAAAAACGGTCACCCCAACCATCCTCAAACCCAAGGCAAAATCGAACGCTTCCACCAAACCCTCAAACGCTGGCTCATCGTTCGACCCCGCCCCACCGACATCAACCAACTCCAAGCCCTGCTCGACACCTTCCGCCAGCGCTACAACACCGACCGACCCCACCGCGCTCTACCCGAACGCCGCACACCACACCAGGCCTACACCGCACTGCCCAAAGCCAGCCCCGCGCTCTCCGCCACAAACATCTTCCGTATCCGACATGACACCGTCGACCAATTCGGCAAACTCACCCTGCGCCACGCCAGTCGACTGCGCCACCTCGGCATCGGACGCGCCCACGCCGGCACCCCGGTACTGATCCTGGTCACCACCACCACCGTCACCGTCATCAGCAAAACCCGCCACCACGTACTCAGCAGCCACCACATCGACGCCGACAAAAACTACTGGCGCAACCAAAACAAAAACCCCGGCCGCTGGCCGGGGAATCTGTAACTCATGACGCGACTCATCTGTCACCGAAGACCCGATTCATCACAGGGTGTCCGAGGGGGGACTTGAACCCCCACGCCCATTAATAGGGCACTAGCACCTCAAGCTAGCGCGTCTGCCATTCCGCCACTCGGACCGACGCCAATGAATTGGCAGCTAAGGCTATCGGATGGGTCGGCCCGCACCCAAACCTGCCCGGCGAGGCGTGGACGCCGCGTGGCCGGGTCGGTCGCAATGGTAGGAAAATGAGAAAAAATGGTAGGAAAGGTGACTTTGACATCCTCCTCGCCCTAGAGTGCGGGGATTTCCGGCTCGGCGAGCACTCGGACCTCGAGGAGATTCGAATGTCTTACAGCTTCGGCACCGGCAGGGTTGAGACCAGCCCTGGCCAGAATGACTCTGGCAGCGTTTCGGTCGCGATCCTCGGTTATTCCACAGGAGTCGCAGGCGAAAATCCGTTGCGACAGCAGCAGGCGAGACTTGGCTTTCGTACCGCAGCTGCTGCATGTCATCGTCGTGTAGGCGGGCGGCACCAACACCACCTTTCGGCCCGCCCGCTGGGCATACTCGATCAGTGTTGCTTTAGTGGCGCCGATGGTGGCGTCCGCGGATTTGCGCGCCATACGGGACTTAGCCAAAAACCGTGGCTTGAAGTCCTCCACCGCCAATGCCCCATGGTTGGCGACGACTTTGGTGGCCCACTTACGCGCCGTGTCTTGCCGCTGGCGGGCGACTTTCTTAGACACCTTGGCGGCAGCCCGCTTCGCCTCAAGGTAACCCTTGGATGCACGTTCGCCGCGGGCAGGCTTGCGCCGCGCCATTGTTCGCTGCCGCCGAGCCAGCTCAGTACTGGCGCGCTTGCCGAATTCCGAATGCGCCAGGTCATATTCGGGGTCGGTCGTCGTCGCCAGGGCGCGCACTCCCCAGTCGATGCCGATCGCGCCCTCGCGAACCGGCAGCGCCGTGTCGTCGCAGCGCACCACGAAGCTGGCGTACCAATGTCCGATGCTGTCGCGGTAGACGCGGACACTGCTTGGCTCGGAGGGCAACTCGCGCGACCAGACAACCGGAATGCACAGGCCGCCAGCCAGACACAAGCGGCCATCTTTGACGGCGAATCCTCGTTTGGTGTAGTTCAGGCTGGGCAGAGTGCGCTTGGCGGATTTGAACTTGCGGCGCCCCTTACCCTTGGCGCGTTTGGCGCGGAAGTTGCGCAGCATTTGCTGCTGCGAAACCACCGAACCCTCGCGCAGCCACTCATGCTCGCGCCGCCAACTGGTCAGCGCGTCGTCGCCAACCCATTCGCCGGAGTCGTTAAGCCGCGCAACCGCTTGATTCCACACCCACCGGCAGCGATCCCACTCGCCCAGCAATCCCGCCAACGCGGGGGCGCCGGGGCGCAACCTGTACCGATATCGAACGACGGTCATGCGGCGAAAGCTACCGCCGCACTACGACAACACCGCTCATTTCTTGTTGGCCTGAACGCCAGGGCCTCCCGGGCGGTGAGACTGTGACGGTGCCCGCCGAGACTCCGATCGACGACGTGGTGGACGTGGTCAGCAGGCTGATCCAATTCGACACCACCAACACCGGCGATCTCGACTCCACCAAGGGCGAGGCGGAGTGTGCGCACTGGGTGGCCGAGCAGCTCGAGGACGTCGGCTATCAGGTGGAGTATCTGGAGTCCGGTGCGCCGGGCCGCGGCAATGTGTTCGCCCGCCTCAAAGGCGCGGACAGCTCGCGCGGCGCGTTGCTGATCCACGGTCACCTCGACGTGGTGCCCGCGGAGCCGGCCGAGTGGAGTGTGCATCCATTCTCTGGCGCCGTCGAGAACGGGTATGTCTGGGGTCGCGGCGCAGTCGATATGAAGGACATGGTCGGCATGATGATCGTGTTGGCCCGGCATTTCCGCCGGTCCGGCATCGTGCCGCCGCGCGACCTGGTGTTCGCGTTCGTCGCCGACGAAGAGAACGGCGGCAAGTACGGCTCGCAATGGCTGGTGGACCACCGGCCCGACCTGTTCGAGGGCGTCACCGAGGCGGTCGGCGAGGTCGGCGGATTCTCGCTGACGGTTCCCCGCCGCGACGGCGGTGAGCGGCGGCTCTATCTGATCGAGACCGCCGAGAAGAGCATGCATTGGATGCGGTTGACCGCACACGGCCGACCGGGTCACGGCTCGATGGTCCATGACCACAATGCCGTCACCACGCTCGCCGACGCAGTCGCTCAGCTGGGGCGTCATGTTTTTCCGGTGGTTCCGACCGACAGCGTTGTGCAGTTCCTGACCGCAGTCGGGGAAGAAACCGGATTCACCTTCGACACCGATTCACCGGACCTGGACGGGGCCGTCGAGAAACTCGGGCCGATCGCCCGCATCGTGAAAGCAACGCTGCGGGACACCGCCAATCCGACAATGCTCAAGGCTGGGTACAAAACCAATGTGGTGCCGGCCACCGCTGAGGCGATCGTGGACTGCCGCGTGCTTCCCGGCCGCCTGGCGGCCTTCGAGGCCGAAGTCGACGAGCTGATCGGCCCCGACGTGACGCGTGAATGGATCACCACCCTGCCTTCGTATGAGACGACGTTCGACGGTGACCTGGTCGACGCCATGAACGCGGCGCTGCTTTCCGTCGATCCGGACGCCCGGACGGTGCCCTACATGCTGTCCGGCGGGACGGATGCAAAAGCTTTCGAGCGCTTGGGTATTCGCTGTTTCGGCTTTGCGCCGTTGCGGCTGCCACCGGATCTCGACTTCGCGGCCTTGTTCCACGGCATCGACGAACGGGTACCCGTTGACGCGCTGAAGTTCGGCACCGAGGTGCTGGCACACTTTCTGACGCACTGCTAGCCGAAAACACGAGAGGGGATCGACTATGACCACCACGCCCGACCCGTACGCCGCCCTACCGACGTTGCCGTCGTTTCATCTGGAGTCGTCGTCGTTCGCCGACGGTCAGGCGCTGGACAACGCGCAGGTCAGCGGGATCATGGGGGCCGGTGGCGAGGATGTCAGCCCGCAGCTGTCCTGGTCGGGATTCCCCGACGGCACCAAGAGTTTCGCGGTCACCGTCTACGACCCGGATGCCCCGACGGCGTCCGGCTTCTGGCACTGGGCGGTGGCCAACCTGCCCGCCTCGGTCACCGAACTACCGGCCGGCGCCGGCGAGGGCAGCGACCTGCCCGGTGACGCTTTGACGCTGGTCAACGACGCCGGTGCGCGTCGCTACATCGGCGCGGCACCGCCCGCGGGCCACGGTCCGCATCACTACTTCGTCGCCGTGCACGCGGTCGACGTCGACAAGCTCGATCTGCCGGAAGATGCCAGCCCAGCGTTCCTGGGCTTCAACCTTTTCCAGCACGCGATCGCGCGAGCGGTGATCCACGCGACGTACGAGCAGAAGTAGCCGGCGCCCGGCCGGCCCAACGGCCATGGTGACTCCGACCGCACCGCGCGGGTGCGTGTTGGTGCTACCGGGCGGCAGAGTGCGTAGCGACCAATCATCCCGGCGTTGGCAATTGGCCAACGTGCGAATGGAATTCGTTGCGCGTGCGTTGCGGCGCCGCCTGGGTCCCGAGGTGGACGTCCGGCAGGTGCAGTACCGGCTCCGCGGATGGAACAGCCCGCGTTTGGATCCGCTGCGCGACGCCGAAAAGGTTCTCGAGGACATTGCGGGCCGGTGCCAACCGGACAACATTGCGGTCGTGGGTCATTCGATGGGTGGCCGCGTCGCCGCGCACTTGGCAGCTGGGGGCGGCGTCGGGTCGGTGGTAGCGCTTGCGCCGTGGTGGGAGCACGGCGACGGCGATCTGATCCCGCCCGACACCAGGCTGCTGGCCGTTCATGGCACCGCGGATAGCATCACCGATCCCAATAAGTCCCGTGACCAAATCGAGCGTGCTCGCCAACGCGGACTCGATGCGCAATGGGTGGGCATCGAGGGAGTCGGTCATCACATGGTGCGTCGATGGCATGAATGGCACCGTCTCACAACGGATTTCGTGACCGAGCAACTGCGTACCGACCTAACCGGCTAGCCGGACCCCACCGCGTCGCTCAACGAGGTGAATCCGCCTTCGCGCAGCCGGATGGCCAGGCCGTCGTGAATGTGCTTGGCCCACAAGCCGCCACCGTAGATGAAGCCGGTGTAGCCCTGCAGCAGCGACGCCCCTGCGGTGATTCGGTCCCAGGCGTCGTCGACGGTCTCGATGCCGCCCACGCTGATCAAGGTCAGCCGGTCGCCGACTCGGCCGTACAGCCGGCGCAGCACCTCGCCGGCGCGGGCGCGCAGCGGCGGCCCGGAAATGCCGCCGCTGCCCAGTTGCTCGACGCCCGGCGTACGCAGGCCGTCGCGTGACACCGTGGTGTTGGTGGCGACGATGCCGGCCAGGCCGAGTTCGACTGCCAGGTCTGCGATGTCGTCGATGTCGGTGTCGGCGAGGTCTGGCGCGATTTTCACCAGGACCGGTGTCGATGTCTCGGCCAGCACCGCCGACAGGATCGCGCGCAGCGACTCGACCGTCTGCAAGTCACGCAGCCCCGGCGTGTTCGGCGAGCTCACGTTGACCACGAGATAGGCGGCGTGCGACCCGACCAGTCGAGCACTGGCCCGATAATCTTGCGCGGCATCCTCGGCGGCGGCGACTTTGGTTTTGCCGATGTTGACGCCGATCGGAACGTCGGATCGATGATCGGCCAATTTCGCGGCCAATGCGGCGGCGCCGCGGTTGTTGAAGCCCATCCGGTTGAGCAGGGCGCGGTCGTCGGGTAGCCGGAACAATCGCGGCGCAGGATTGCCAGGCTGAGCGTGGGCGGTGACGGTGCCGACTTCGGCGTAGCCGAAACCCAATGCGCCCCAAGCATTGAGCCCGGTGCCGTCCTTGTCGAAACCGGCGGCCAGGCCCAGCGGACCGGGAAAGTGCACCCCGAATACCGTGCTGGCCAGCACCGGGTCCATCGGCGCCAGCCGATGGCTCAGTTGACGCCGAACCGGTGTGGCGGCAGTGGCGCCGCGAAGCCCGGCGAACACGACGCGGTGGATGCGTTCTGCGGGCACCAGGAACAGCAACCGGCGCAGCGCTGCGTACGTTGGCGAAGGGTCGGAGCCCACCGTCACGAGTCCGGCTGATCGGGCCGGTCTTCGGCGCGAGATTTCTTGCGGCGCAATAACACTCGTCTGCTTCCGTCAGTGTAGAGCCGCACCCGGGTCAATTCCCAGCCGCGATACTCCGCTTCGATGGACAGTCTGGTCGAGGCGCTGACCCGGGTGACGTCGGGCGGCAGACGCAAAGGCGCCCACTCGTATTCGTCGGACAGTTCGGTATCCCAGCCCACCGGCATTCTGCCGTGCCGTGCCGCCGTCAATGTGCGCCCGTCGCAGCGTGCTCGATGATCTGGACACCCTCGCCGACGCCCGAGACCACATACAACGTGCCCACGGCATCGTCGAAGGCCAGCGCGTTGGGTTGCCGCACGGATGGGTACCGTACCTTTTCCAGTGGTATTCCGGTTGACAGATCGTAACCAATAACACTATTCGCCGAAGTCTGCGACACCCAAGTCAACCCGCGCGACCCGGTGACGCCGTACGGGGCATCCGCGACCGGATAGGCCTGGCGCAAAATCAGCGGGTCGACCCCGAACACCAGCAGTTGACCGCCCCGGGTGTCGCTCACCAGCAACCGGCCCGCCGGATCGACCACCATGGTGGTCGCGCCCTGACCGGCGCGCAGCGACTGCCCGATTCGCCCGTCGGCGCCGACAGTGACAATCGACGTCTGCCCGCGATCCAGTACGGCGACGGTATTTCCTTTGGCCGCAAGCGAATCGACGTGCGCATGCACCTGCGTTCGATGGGCGTCGGTGGTGCCGGGCCCGAGCGAGTACAGCGTTCCGTCGGCGGTGCCCAACACCATCGTGCCGTCGGAGCGGCGGGTGATCGCGCTGAACTCGACGTGTTCGGCATCACGAAGGCTCACCCGGGTGGCGTGTCCGACAGTCAGGTCGACGACGAAATAGCCGCCGCGGGTGGACAGATAGGCGGTACCGGCGTTGTCGCCGACCAATCCGGTTGCCGGCCCCGGCAGCGCGATCACCCGCTGAGATGTTTGCTGAGAACCCGTCAAGGTGAGGCTCGACGGTTCGGTCGGGGTGGGGCCGGGAGCGAGGGTCACCAGTTGCCCGGTATGTGCGTCGAACACTGCGGTCTGCGCCCGGCCGTCCAGCGGGCGAATCACTCCAGCGGGAGGCTGTGTCAGCGGGGGAGACAGCGCGGCTTGTGCCGGTGCGATCGTGGCCGGGACGTCATCGAAGGCCTTCTTCGTGCACGCCGTCGTGAGGACGAGAGAAAACAGCAGGCCGATGGCAGTTACCCGACGTACACATGCATCGTGTTTACGGTTTGCTGGCACAGGGTAACTCTCAGCTACTTTGGGGGCTCGACGGTAGAACAAGGGTGGTCCGGATGGAATCCGATCCTAGGGAACATAGTCGTGTCCAACTGGGGTCTCTCGCAGTTGTGCCACGCCGACGGCGCGGTATGGTCGGCTCATGAGCGTTGCCGAACACGGCCAATTCTCAATCGGAGAGTTTGCTATCGAGGACATGTGGCTGGGAGTGTTCTCCGCCAAGATCCTGGCCAGCGGCTTCGGTGAGGTCGGCGACGGCCGAAGTTTCGCGTTCCGCGTCGAAGGCCAGGAGTTGCTGGTCGAGGTGTATCGGCCGCGACTCAAGGGCCCGGTTCCGCAGCCCGAAGACATTGTGGCCACGGCGCGACGAAATGTGGTCGGCGTCGACATCACCGACGAGCGCAGCCTGGTGGCCGCCGTCCGCGACGCTGTTGCTGTCGCCGAAGCGTCCATCTAGACACCGTAGGGCTGTTGGGCGGAGCGTTTTCGGTCACCCGGTACGGTCGTCGTCGTGCATGCGGTGCAGGCGATGTCGTGGTGGCAGGTTGTGGTGCTGGCCGTCGTTCAGGGCCTCACTGAATTCCTGCCGGTGTCATCTTCGGGCCACCTGGCGATCGTGTCCCGGGTGTTCTTCGCCGGCGATGCCGGTGCGTCGTTCACTGCCGTGACTCAATTGGGCACTGAGGCGGCGGTTTTGGTGTACTTCGCCCGAGACATCGGCCGGATCCTGGTCGCGTGGTTCAGGGGCCTTTTTGCCGGCCGTGGGCCCAATGCGGATCGCACCGCCGACTACTGGCTCGGCTGGTACGTCATCATCGGCACGATCCCGATCTGTGTGCTCGGTCTGCTCTTCAAGGACCAAATCCGCTCAGGCGTGCGCAACATGTGGGTGATCGCGACGGCGCTGGTGGTGTTTTCGGCGGTGATCGCTCTGGCCGAGCGCCTCGGCCGGCAGAGCCGCGATGTCGAGCAGCTGACCTGGCGCGACGCCGTCATCGTCGGTATCGCCCAGACGTTCGCCCTGGTGCCCGGGGTCTCGCGGTCCGGGGCGACCATCAGCGCCGGACTGTTCCTCGGCCAGCAACGCGAATTGTCTGCGCGGTTCGGCTTCCTGCTGGCGATTCCGGCGGTCTTCGCGTCCGGATTGTTCTCGATACCGGACGCGTTCCACCCGGTGTCGGAGGGCATGAGCGCGACGGGCCCGCAACTGTTGGTGGCGATGGCAATCGCGTTCGTCGTCGGCTTGGCCGCGGTGGCGTGGTTCTTGCGATTCCTGGTGCACCACAGCATGTATTGGTTCGTCGGCTACCGCGTGGTGGTCGGGGTCGCCGTGATGATTTTGTTGGCGACCGGGGCGGTGAGCGCGGTATGACGGTCATCCTGCTGCGGCACGGCCGATCCACGTCCAACACGGCGCACACGCTTGCCGGCCGCACCGAAGGCGTCGAGCTCGACGACAAAGGCCGTCAGCAGGCCGCCGAACTGGTGGACCGGCTGGGCGAGCTGCCGATCAGCGCGATCGTGAGTTCGCCGCTGTTGCGGTGCCGGCAGACCGTCGAGCCGCTGGCTGCCGCCCTCGGTGTCGAGGTGAGCGTCGACGACCGGCTCGCCGAAGTCGACTACGGCGAATGGACCGGCCGCACGCTCGGCGAGCTGTTCAAAGAACCGCTGTGGGCGGTGGTGCAGGCGCACCCCAGCGCGGCGGTGTTCCCCGGCGGCGAGGGATTGGCCGAGGTTCAGACCCGCGCTGTCGCCGCGATTCGTGAGCACGACGCGTGGCTGGCCGAGCAACATGGCGGCGACAAGCTGTGGCTGGCTTGCACTCACGGCGATGTCATCAAAGCGGTCGTCGCCGATGCACTGGGCGTGCATCTGGATGGCTTCCAGCGGATTTCGGCCGACCCGGCATCGGTCAGCGTGATCCGCTACACCCGGCTCCGCCCGTTCGTGCTGCACTCCAACCACACCGGCGCAAGCTTGACGTCCGCCTTGACGCCGCCACCGGCTCCCGAGGGCGAGGCACCCGCCGACGATGCGGTCGTCGGCGGCTCGACGGACTGAGCCCTCGGCCTAAGTCGAAAACCCGCCCTGGATTTACGACTCCGCTGCAACAGCCGGTATTTTGGAAGTGTCATGTCTCGTGCGATCCACGTCTTCCGCTCACCCGACCGATTCGTCGCCGGGACCGTTGGGCAGCCCGGAAACCGCACCTTCTACCTGCAGGCCGTGCACGACGCCCGGGTGGTGTCGGTGGTGCTGGAAAAGCAGCAAGTCGCGGTGCTCGCCGAACGGATCGACGCGCTACTGGTCGAGGTCAATCGTCGCTTCGGCACGCCGGTTCCCCCCGAGACCGACCAGGTGGAAGACCTCAGCCCGCTGGTCACCCCCGTCGACGCGGAATTCCGGGTCGGGACCATGGGACTGGGCTGGGACTCCGAGGCGCAGACCGTGGTGGTCGAACTGCTCGCCGTCAGCGACACCGAGTTCGACGCGTCCGTGGTGCTCGACGACACCGACGAGGGCCCTGACGCGGTGCGGGTGTTCCTGACCCCGCAGTCGGCCCGCGAGTTCGCCAGCCGATCCAACGCCGTCATCTCCGCCGGCCGCCCGCCGTGCCCGCTGTGTGACGAGCCGCTGGATTCCGACGGACACATCTGTGCGCGAACGAACGGCTACCGGCGCAGCGCGCTGCTCGGGCCGGACGATGACGCAGAGGCCTGACGATCGCGAGGTCCTGCGCACCGGCGAGTTGACGGTTCTGGGACGCATTCGCTCCGCGAGCAACGCCACGTTTCTGTGCGAGGCGACGCTGGACGACCACACCGTGCATTGCGTGTACAAGCCGATTTCCGGTGAGCAACCGCTGTGGGATTTTCCCGATGGCACCCTGGCCGGCCGCGAGCTCGGCGCCTACCTGGTGTCCGCACATTTGGGCTGGAACATCGTGCCCTACACCATCATTCGACACGGGCCGGCCGGCCCGGGGATGCTGCAGCTGTGGGTCGACCAACCCGGTGACACCCCGGAGTCAGACCCCGGTCCCGAGCTGGATCTGGTCGACCTGGTTCCGGCCGACCGCTGCCCGCGTGGCTACCTTCCAGTGCTGCGCGCCTACGACTACGCCGGCGACCCCGTCGAACTGGTGCACGCCGACGACGTTCGGCTGTGGCGTATGGCGGTCTTCGATGTGCTGGTCAACAACGCCGACCGCAAGGGCGGTCATGTGCTGCGCGGCGCTGGAGGCGACGTCTACGGCGTCGACCACGGAGTGTGCCTGCATGTCGAGGACAAACTCCGCACGGTGCTGTGGGGGTGGGCCGGTAAGACCATCGACAACAACATGTTGGAGAAGGTGTCGTGCCTGGTCGACGGCCTGGACGACGCGCTCGGCGAGGCCCTGGCCGAGCACATCACCAGCGCCGAGATCGCGGCATTGCGGCTGCGCGCCCGCGTGCTGGTCGCCCACCCGGTGATGCCCGGTCCCGACCGGCACCGCCCGATTCCCTGGCCCGCTTTCTAGCCGCCGATGTCCCGGTCGTTATCGCTGTCACTCGACGCACCCGCCGCCGTCGAGGAAATCCTGGCGGCGTTCGCCGACGAGGACTACTGGCAGGCGCGGCTGGCCGCGTTCGACAGCGGCACCGCAACCCTGGATGGGCTGACCGTCGACCCGGTCGGAAGCGTGACGGCGGCCTTGACGGTCAGCCTTTTCGCGAATCGGTTGCCGAAGCTGGTCACCGCCCTGGTTCCCGGTGATTTCGAGATGACCCGCACCGAAACCTGGCACCTGGTCGGCGACGGCACTGCGCGTGGCGCGATCACGGTGAAGGTGCCGGGGGCGCCGGTGTCCGCGGTCGGCGCGGTGTCGCTGGTGCCGGTGGAAACAGGTGCGCGGCTGGACTTCAGCACCACCGTGCGGGTGAACATCCCGCTGGTGGGCGGCCAGGTGGAGAGCTTCATCGTCAACCGCCTCGGCGACGAGATCGGCGCGGTCCAACGCTTCACCAACAACTGGATCGTGACGAACCGCTGAGGTCGTCAGCGATACTGGACCGGTGACCCCCGAGCCCATCAGCGACGCCGCGCTGGCCGCTGACCTCGCCGAAGAGGCGGGAAAGCTGTTGTTGGCAGTTCGCGACCGAGTGGGATTCGACCACCCGTGGTTACTCGGCGACGAGGGCGACAGCCAGGCCAATGCGTTGCTGCTCAAGCGACTACACGCCGAGCGCCCCGGCGACGCGGTGCTCAGCGAAGAGGCGTACGACGACCTGAACCGGCTGCAGTCCGACCGGGTCTGGATCGTCGACCCACTGGACGGAACGCGCGAATTCTCCTGGGAGGGGCGCGACGACTGGGCTGTGCACGTCGCGTTGTGGCAGCGCGACGGCGGGCCGAACGGCGCGATCACCGACGCCGCGGTCGCCCTGCCGGCGATGGGGGAGGTGCATCGCAGCGACACCGTAACCGCGCCTACCGCAACACTTTCCGGCCCGATCCGGATCACCGCAAGTTCCAATCGTCCACCGGCGGTGCTGTACTACCTGGCCCGACAGCTCGACGTGGAATTCGTCCGGATCGGCTCGGCCGGAGCCAAAGCAATGTCGGTGGTGCGTGGCGACGCCGATGCCTACATTCACGCCGGCGGACAGTGGGAGTGGGATTCGGCCGCTCCAGCGGGGGTGATCCTGGCCGCGGGCATGCACGCATCGCGGCTGGACGGCTCAGAGATGATCTACAACCGGGCCGACCCTTACCTGCCCGACTTCCTGATGTGTCGCACCGAACTCGCGGATCTGTTGCTGGGCGCGATCCGGTTGGCCAGCTGAATCGACCGAGGAATTCCGGCCGGCCGATAGCGGTTGCCGCTGGCATGTTGTCTCCCACGCAGCCTGGCATTTTGCCGGACCGTCGTACGGCCCGCATCGTCGGCGGGCTTAAAGTCGACGGCATGCAGTCCTGGCCCTCGGCACCTGTTCCGGCACTGCCGGGACGCGGCCCGGAGTTACGGCTGTACGACAGCTCCGATCGTCAGGTGCGACCTGTCTCGGCCGGTCCGACGGCCACGATGTACGTCTGCGGCATCACGCCCTACGACGCCACCCACCTCGGTCACGCCGCCACCTACCTGGCCTTCGACCTGATCCACCGGATCTGGCGGGACCTCGGCCGTGACGTCCACTACGTGCAGAACGTCACCGACGTCGACGACCCCCTGTTCGAGCGGGCCAACCGCGACGGCATCGACTGGCGCGACCTCGCGGCGCGCGAGGTCGACCTGTATCGCGAGGACATGGCCGCGCTGCGGGTGCTGCCGCCGCGTGAATACGTCGCGGCAACCGACACGGTGGCCGAGGTGGTCGAGCTTGTCGAGAAGATGCTGGCCTCCGGGGCGGCTTACATCGTCGAGGACGCCGAATTCCCCGACGTCTACTTCCGCGCCGACGCCACCCCGCAGTTCGGCTACGAATCCGGCTACGACCGCGACACCATGCTCGCTCTGTTCGCCGAACGAGGCGGCGACCCGGACCGAGCGGGCAAGACCGATCCGCTCGACGCGCTGTTGTGGCGCGCGGCGCGGCCCGGCGAGCCGAGCTGGCACTCGCCGTTCGGCCCCGGCCGCCCCGGCTGGCACGTGGAGTGTGCGGCTATCGCGCTCAGCCGCATCGGCAGCGGCCTCGACATCCAGGGCGGCGGCAGCGATCTCATCTTCCCGCATCACGAATTCACCGCCGCGCACGCCGAATCCGTGTCCGGCGAAAGACGATTCGCCGGACACTACGTCCACGCGGGCATGATCGGCTGGGACGGCCACAAGATGTCCAAGAGCCGCGGCAACCTGGTTCTGGTGTCCGGCCTGCGCGCCGAGGGTGTCGAGCCCGCCGCCATCCGGTTGGGCCTGTTGGCCGGGCACTACCGGGCCGACCGCGAATGGACGCCGCAGGTGCTCGACGACGCCAAGGCCCGGCTGCTGCGCTGGCGCACCGCGACGGCCCTGCCGGCCGGCCCGGACGCGGGTGACGTGACCGCCCGGGTCCGCCAGTATCTGGCCGACGATCTGGACACACCCAAAGCGCTTGCCGCACTGGATGGTTGGACAACTGACGCGTTGGAGTACGGCGGTCACGATGCCGAGGCGCCGCCCGCGGTGGCCGCGTTGACGGATGCGCTGCTGGGAGTGGAACTGTCCTCAGCGCGGTGGTAGCGGGTAGGTTGCCGCCATGACGTCAGTGAACTCACAAGTCGTATTCATCACCGGTGGAGGCCACGGGATCGGGGCCGAGGTGGCCCGTCGCCTGCACGCCAAGGGCGCCAAGCTGGTGCTGACCGACCTGGACGAGGCCGCGCTGGCGAGCATCTCCGGCGAACTCGGCGACGAGCGGGTCCTCACGGCAGTCGCCGACGTGTGCAACCTGGCCGCGATGGAATCCGCCGCCGAGCAGGCCGTCAACAAGTTCGGTGGCATCGACGTCGTGGTGGCCAACGCCGGCATCGCCAGCTACGGATCGGTGTTGCAGGTTGATCCCGAGGCGTTCAAGCGCGTCATCGACGTCAACTTGACCGGGGTGTTCCACACGGTACGGGCCACACTGCCCGCGGTGATCGGGCGCAAGGGCTACGTGCTGATCGTGTCGTCTCTGGCGGCGTTCGCGGCTGCCCCCGGAATGAGCCCGTACGACGCGTCGAAGGCGGGCGTCGAGCATTTCGCCAACGCGTTGCGACTCGAGGTCGCCGGCCACGGGGTCACGGTCGGCTCGGCGCACATGTCCTGGATCGACACCGCGCTGGTCCGCGACAGCAAAGCCGATCTGCCGTCCTTCACCGAACTGCTGTCCAAGCTGCCGTGGCCGCTGAACAAGACCACGTCGGTGGACCACTGCGTGGCGGCCTTCGTCAAAGGCATCGAGCAGCGCAAACGACGCGTCTACTGCCCGGGCTGGGTCGGGTACTTCCGCTGGCTCAAGCCGCTGCTATCGACCCCGGTCGGCGAGAACGCCGTCGCCAAGACCGCGACCGAACTGCTGCCCCGGATGGACGAGGAAGTCAAGGCACTGGGCCGGTCGACCAGCGCCTACAACAGCACCTTGGGGAAGTCCTAGGTTCATGGCGGCGACCCGCTGCACTCGGCAGCGCCGAGTTTGCGATCGCCGCTCCTAGCGGCCGAAGCCCGGTCGGCGGCGGCGCAGGTAACGCTCGAACTCAGCCGCCAGCGCGTCGCCGTCGATCTTGTTCAGTGCCTCGCTCATGTCGACCTCGGCGTCACCGCGCTGCTCCAACGACTGCACATATTCCGCGATCTCGTCGTCGTCGGTCGTCATCTCGGTGACCGCCAGCTCCCATTCCTCGGCCTGCGCGGGCAGGTCCGCCAGCGGCACCTCGATGTCGAGCACCTCCTCGACCCGGCGCAGCAGCGCCACCGTCGCTTTCGGATTGGGCGGCTGGGATACGTAGTGCGGCACCGCCGCCCAGAACGTGACGGCCGGGATCCCCGCCATTACGCAGGCATCCTGGAACACCCCGGCGATGCCGGTCGGCCCCTCGTAGCGGGTCTCCTGCAGCCCGAAGCGCCGCGCCGATTCGGGGGAGTATGCCGCCCCGGAGACCGGCACCGGCCGGGTATGCGGCGTGTCGGCCAGCAGTGCACCCAGGATCACCACGGTGTCGACGTTGAGCTTGTCGGCGACGGCGAGCAGCTCGGCGCAGAAGGTGCGCCAGCGCATATTCGGCTCGACGCCGTGCATCAGCACGATGTCGCGGTCGGCGCCCGGCGGGCGGCAGTGCGAGATCCGCATCGACGGCCACACCAGTTCGCGGGTGACGCCGTCGACCTGCCGGATGACCGGGCGATTCACCTGGTAGTCGTAGTAGGCCTCGTCGTCGATCTCGACGATCGGGTCGGCCTCCCAGATGGCGTCGAGGTGCTCGAGTGCGTCGCTGGCCGCGTCGCCCGCGTCATTCCAGCCCTCGAACGCAGCCACCACGATCGTGTTGTGCAGTTCGGGGAAAGAGGCGCTGACTTCCGGCGAGGTCACGCAATTAGCGTACGACGTGATCAAGGTCGCGGCGCGCAGAGCAGCGGCAGTTTTACAGAGTCGGGCTGTGCTTGGCACCCAGCTGCAGGACGCGGACGTCGTCGAGACGAAATACGTTCGGCTGCAATCTGGTTAACCTGGGTGGTTACGATATCGCCGATCAGATCCGCGTCCCGGCGCCCAAGCGCACCGCGATCGCCAAGCGGGTCGGGTCGAGCTAGGCGTCCAGACTTCGGGTGACGACGTAGACTTTTCTGGTCGAGAGGCGTTGCAACGGACTCCGGGTCGCTGCCGGTATCCGCCACGCTCGGCAGAGTTAAGGACGCCTTCCGTTACGGAAGGAACGTGTGTGAACGCCATTGATTCGGACACCTTCGTGCCGAACATCCGCCCCGACTGCACCGACGAGCTGACGGAAGCTCTGGGCCGGCGGATCATGGTGATCGACGGCGCGATGGGCACGGCCATCCAGCGGGATCGGCCGGACGAGGCCGGCTACCGCGGTGACCGGTTCACGGAGTGGCCGAGCGCTCTGCAGGGCAACAACGACCTGCTCACCCTCACGCAGCCGCAGATCATCGAAGGAATCCACCGCGAGTACCTCGAGGCGGGCGCCGACATCCTGGAGACCAACACGTTCAACGCGAACGCGGTCTCGCTCTCCGACTACGACATGGCGGACCTCAGCTACGAGCTGAACTACGCCGGCGCTGCCCTGGCGCGGGCGGCCGCCGACGGGTTCAGCACCCCGGAGAAGCCCCGCTATGTCGCCGGCGCAATCGGGCCGACCACGCGGACCGCGTCGATCTCGCCGGACGTCAACGACCCCGGAGCCCGCAACGTCTCCTACGACCAGCTGGTCGCCGCCTACCTCGAAGCTGCCAACGGCTTGGTCGACGGTGGTGCCGACCTCATCATCATCGAGACGATCTTCGACTCGCTGAACGCCAAGGCCGCGGTGTTCGCGGTCGAGACACTGTTTGAAGAGCGCGGACGCCGCTGGCCGGTGATCATCTCGGGCACCATCACCGATGCTTCCGGGCGGACGCTGTCCGGCCAGGTCACCGAGGCGTTCTGGAACGCGATCAGGCACGCCAAGCCGATCGCGGTCGGCCTCAACTGCGCCTTGGGCGCGCCCGAGATGAGGCCCTACATCGCCGAGGTAGCGCGGATCGCCGACACCTTCGTCTCGTGCTACCCGAACGCCGGCCTGCCCAACGCATTCGGCGAATACGACGAGTCCCCGGAGCGGCAGGCCAGCTACATCGCCGAGTTCGCTGAGGCCGGACTGGTCAACCTAGTCGGTGGCTGCTGCGGAACGGCGCCGCCGCACATCGCCGAGATCGCCAAGGTCGTCGAGGGTACGAGACCGAGGGAAGTGCCACACATTTCGGAGGCCACCCGCCTGTCCGGCCTGGAGCCGCTCAACATCACCGAAGACTCCTTGTTCGTCAACATCGGCGAGCGCACGAACATCACCGGCTCCGCTCGGTTCCGCAACCTGATCAAGGCCGAGGACTACGACACCGCGCTTTCGGTCGCCCTGCAACAGGTCGAGGTCGGTGCGCAGGTCATCGACGTCAACATGGACGAGGGGATGATCGACGGCATCGCCGCGATGGACCGGTTCACCAAGCTGATCGCGGCCGAGCCGGACATCAGCCGCGTCCCGGTGATGATCGACTCCTCGAAGTGGGATGTCATCGAGGCGGGCCTGAAGAACGTGCAGGGCAAGCCGATCGTCAACTCGATCTCCATGAAGGAGGGCGAGGAGAAGTTCATCCGTGAGGCACGGCTGTGCCGCAAATACGGCGCCGCCGTCGTCGTGATGGCCTTCGACGAGCAGGGCCAGGCCGACAACCTGGAGCGCCGCAAGGAGATCTGCGGGCGCGCGTACCGGATCCTGACCGAAGAGGTCGGCTTCCCGGCCGAGGACATCATCTTCGACCCGAACTGCTTCGCGCTGGCGACCGGTATCGAGGAGCACGCGACCTACGGGATCGACTTCATCGAGGCCTGCGCCTGGATCAAGGAGAACCTGCCCGGGGTGCACATCTCCGGCGGCATCTCGAACGTGTCGTTCTCGTTTCGGGGGAACAACCCGGTCCGCGAGGCGATCCATGCGGTGTTCCTGTTCCACGCCATCAAGGCCGGCCTGGACATGGGCATCGTCAACGCCGGCGCGTTGGTGCCCTACGACTCGATCGACCCCGAGCTGCGGGAGCGCATCGAGGACGTGGTCCTGAACCGTCGCGAGGATGCGGCCGAGAGGCTGCTGGAAATCGCGGAGCGGTTCAACAAGTCTGAGGAGGGACCCCAAGACTCACAAGTTGCGGAGTGGCGATCTCTCCCGGTCCGCGAACGCATCACGCACGCCCTGGTCAAGGGCATCGACGCCAACGTCGATGCCGACACCGAGGAATTGCGGGCCGAGATCGAGGGTGCGGGTGGTCGGCCGATCGAGGTGATCGAAGGCCCGCTGATGGACGGCATGAACGTCGTCGGTGACCTGTTCGGCGCGGGCAAGATGTTCCTGCCCCAGGTGGTGAAGTCGGCCAGGGTGATGAAGAAGGCGGTGGCGTACCTGCTGCCGTACATCGAGGCGGAGAAGGCACAGTCCGGGACCACCGCGAACAAGGACACCAACGGCACGATCATCATGGCGACGGTGAAGGGCGACGTCCACGACATCGGCAAGAACATCGTCGGGGTTGTCCTGCAGTGCAACAACTACGAAGTGATCGACCTCGGCGTGATGGTGCCGGCCCAGAAGATCCTGGACGCGGCGAAGGAGCACAACGCCGACATCATCGGCCTGTCCGGCCTGATCACCCCGTCCCTGGACGAGATGGTCAACTTCGCCGTCGAGATGGAACGTGAAGGGCTGGAGATCCCGCTGCTGATCGGTGGCGCGACCACCTCGCGCGCCCACACCGCCGTGAAAGTGTCACCGCGTCGTAGCGGGCCGGTGGTCTGGGTCAAGGACGCCTCCCGCTCGGTGCCGGTCGCCGCCGCACTGCTCGACGACAAGCAGCGTCCAGGCCTGCTGGAGGCGACCGAGAAGGATTACGCGTCCCTGCGCGAACGGCACGCCCAGAAGAGCGAACGGCCGATGCTGACACTGGAGAAGGCCCGCGCGAACCGGACGCCGATCGAGTGGAATGGCTACACGCCGCCGGTGCCCGCGCAGGGTCTCGGGGTGCGGGAGTTTCTCGACTACGACATCGCCGAACTCCGCGAGTACATCGACTGGCAACCGTTCTTCAACGCCTGGGAGATGAAGGGCAGGTTCCCCGACATCCTCAACAACCCGGTGTCGGGCGAGACGGCCCGCAAGCTGTACGACGACGCCCAGGAGATGCTCGACACCCTGATCAAGGAGAAGTGGCTGACCGCCAACGGGGTGATCGGCTTCTTCCCGGCAAACGCGGTCGGCGACGACATCGAGGTCTACACCGACGACACCCGTGCCGAGGTGCTGACCACGTTGCACAACCTGCGCCAGCAGGGCGAGCACCGCGACGGCATCCCGAACCGGTCGCTGGGCGACTACATCGCCCCCAAAGAAACGGGCCTCCGGGACTACGTCGGCGCCTTCGCCGTCACCACGGGGCTCGGCAGCGCAGACAAGATCGTCGAGTTCAAGGCGGCCAACGACGACTACAACGGGATCCTGCTGGAGTCGCTCGCCGACCGGCTGGCAGAAGCGTTCGCCGAACGGATGCACCAACGGGTCCGCAAGGAATTCTGGGGATTCCAGCCTGACGAGCAGCTGGACAACGAGTCGCTCATCGGTGAGAAATACCGGGGAATCCGCCCCGCCCCCGGTTATCCGGCCTGCCCGGAGCACACCGAGAAGGCGACGCTCTGGGAGTTGATGGACGTCAAGGAGCGGACCGGCATCGAGCTGACCGAGTCGATGGCGATGTGGCCCGGTGCCGCCGTCAGCGGCTGGTACTTCTCCCACCCGCAGTCGCAGTACTTCGTGGTCGGCCGAATGGCCCAGGATCAGGTCGCCGACTACGCGAAGCGCAAGGGCTGGACCCTGCAGGAAGCCGAGCGCTGGCTAGGTCCCAACCTCGGCTACAACCCGGAGGACTGAGCCCCGCCATGGTCGCCGACCACGCCGGCGGCCCGCCGCCGCCGGCTCCGCACGAAGACCTGCCCGTCCACCCGCGCGCGGCGCGCGCCGCCTTCGCGACCGCGGTTCGTTACGCGTCGGTGGCCGCGATTGGCGGATTCCTGTTCGGCTACGACATCTCCACAACCAACCGCGCGGTCAAGGCGCTGCAGGCCAGCTTTCACATCGGCAATGCGCTGCTGGGTTTCGCCGCCGCGTCGGTTGTGCTGGGTGCCGCAGTCGGGGCGGTACTGGCCGGACGGATCGCGGACCGGCTGGGGCGGCTGGGGATGATGAAGCTCGCGGCCGCCTTGTCTTTCGCCTGCGGGCTGGGCACCGGATTGGCAAGCAGCATCTGGATGTTCATCGTCTTCCACATTGTCGGTGGCATCGGCATCGGCCTGACCTCGGTCGCGGCCCCGGCCTACATCGCCGAAATCTCACCTCCGCGTTTCCGCGGCCGGCTTGGCTCCTTGCAGCAGCTTGCCATCGTCATCGGGCTGTTCGGCGCAATGGCGTTCAGCTGGTTCCCTTCTCACCTCGCAGGCGGGTCGACCAAGCCGCTGTGGCTGGGCCTGGACGCGTGGCGGTGGACCTTCCTCGGCGAGCTGCCGCTGGCGGTCTTTTACTTCGGATTGCTCCTCACCATTCCGGAGTCGCCACGCTATCTCGTTGCAAAACAGCAACTTTCGCGAGCGCGCCAGGTGCTGTCCGCGTTGCTCGGCGCCCGCGATGTCGAGCCCACGATCAGCCGGATCGCCGATACGCTGGCGCAAGAGAAGCCGCCGTCGTGGCGCGATTTGCGCAAGCCGACCGGCGGTCTGTACGGCATCGTCTGGGTCGGCCTGGGGCTGGCCGTCTTCCAACAGTTCGTTGGTATCAACGTGATTTTCTCCTACTCCGATTTGCTCTGGGAGGCTGTGGGATTCGGTGAAAGGTCGTCATTCACGATTGCTCTGGTGACCACCGGCGTCAACGTGCTGATCACCCTGGTGGCGATCGCGCTGATCGACCGGCTCGGCCGCAGGCCGCTGCTGCTGGCGGGATCGGCCGGGATGGCGGTGACGCTGGCGGCAATGACGGTGGTGTTCGCCGGAGCCTCCACCGTCAATGGTCAGCCGCAACTCGGCGGAGCCGCCGGGGTAATCGCGCTGGTCGCCGCCGACTTGTTCGTGGTCGCGTTCGGTGTCTCCTGGGGTCCGGTGCTGTGGGTGTTGCTGGGCGAGATGTTTCCCAACCGGATCCGGTCGGCGGCGTTGGGCCTGGCCTCGGGCGTGCAGTGGATGGCCAACTGGACCATCGCGGTGACTTTCCCGGCGCTGCGGCACATGCTGGCCGTGGCCTACGGTTTCTACGCGCTGTGTGCGGTGCTGTCGTTGGTTTTCGTCTGGCGATGGGTGCGCGAAACCAACGGGATATCGCTGGAGGACATGCCTGACGAGGTATCCCCGGCCGCCGGGAGCTGAAACCGCCGTGACTTTGATCAGCTGCCCGTGAAACAATCGCTGGCCGTGAAGACCTTCGAGGAACTGTTTGCCGAACTCGGCGAACGCGCCCGCACTCGTCCGCCCGGCAGCGGCACCGTCGCCGCGCTGGACAGCGGTGTGCACACGCTGGGCAAGAAGATCCTCGAAGAGGCCGGTGAAGTGTGGCTGGCCGCCGAGCACGAATCCGACGAGGCACTGGCCGAGGAAATCAGCCAGTTGCTCTACTGGGCTCAGGTGCTGATGATCGCCCGCGGGCTCACGCTCGACGACGTGTACCGGACACTGTGATGACGTCGAATCACCGCAACGGCAGGCTGCGCGTGGCGGTCCCCAACAAGGGAGCGCTGAGCGAATCGGCGGTCGAGATTCTGTCCGAGGCCGGCTACCGGCGTCGGACCGATCCCAAAGACTTGACCGTCATCGACCCGCACAACCAAGTCGAGTTCTTCTTCCTGCGCCCCAAAGACATCGCCATCTATGTCGGCTCGGGTGAACTCGACTTCGGCATCACCGGACGGGATTTGGCGCGCGAGTCGCGCGCGCCGGTGCACGAACGACTCGCACTGGGCTTCGGCTCATCGACGTTCCGGTACGCCGCACCGGCCGGACGGAATTGGACTATCGACGACCTGGCCGGCCGGCGAATCGCCACCGCATACCCGAACATCGTCCGAGAAGACTTGGCGGCCCGCGGTATTGAGGCGACCGTGATCCGGCTGGACGGCGCCGTCGAGATCTCGGTGCAGCTCGGAGTGGCCGACGCGATCGCCGACGTGGTGGGCTCCGGCCGCACCCTGAACTTGCACAGCCTGGTGGCCTTCGGCGAGATACTCTGCGACTCAGAGGCGGTCCTCATCGAGCAGATCGATCCGCACGCCGCCGAACGACCGGACGCCGCCGCGCGTGATCAACTGGTCGCACGGGTGCAGGGGGTGGTGTTCGGCCAGCAGTATCTGATGCTGGACTACGACTGTCCGCGTTCGGTTCTCGACAAAGCCACCGCGATCACGCCCGGGCTGGAATCACCCACGATCGCGCCGCTGGCCGATCCCGATTGGGTGGCGGTACGGGCCCTGGTGCCGCGCCGCGGCGTCAACGCGATCATGGACGACCTGGCCGCCATCGGCGCCAAAGCGATACTGGCATCCAACGTCCGGTTCTTCCGATTCTGATCACGCTTGCACCCGTGCCGTCGGCGCTGCTGTGTTAGCGTCCGCCTAGAGCCGCTTTTTCCAGCACTAGGAGAGTCGCGATGACGCATTTCTACGTTCTGCTGCTTGCTCTCGGAATCGGTGTGATCGCCGGTTTACGAAGCTTCACCGCGCCGGCCATCGTCGCCTGGGCGGCGGTGGAGCACTGGGGGATTAATCTCGGTAACACCTGGGCTTCTTGGGTCGGCAACGTGATCACCGCGATCATCTTCACTGTGCTGGCCCTCGGCGAGCTGTTCCTGGACAAGCAACCCAAGACACCCCCTCGCACGGCGCCGCCATCGTTCATCGCCCGGCTCGTCTCGGGTGGATTCGCGGGCGCGGTCGTCGGCACCGTGTGGGCGTTCCCCTACAGCGCTCTCGGCGCCGGCGTGCTCGGTGCCGTGCTGGGCACGCTTCTCGGTTACCAGGCGCGGGCCCGGCTGTCCGGGTCGCTGGGCCGCGACCTGCCGGCCGCCTTGATCGAAGACGCCGTCGCAGTCGCCGGTGGATTCGCACTTGTTGCCGCCATCGCCGCTCTGTGACACAGCGTTTTGACGCGATCGTGGTGGGCGCAGGCCAAGCCGGCCCCCCGTTGGCGGGACGGCTGACCGCCGCAGGCCACACCGTTGCGATGGTGGAGCGCAAGCTGTTCGGCGGCACCTGCGTCAACACCGGCTGCATCCCGACCAAGACATTGGTCGCCAGCGCTTATGCCGCGCATCTGGCCCGTCGCGGCGCCGACTACGGCGTCAGCACCGGCCCGGTCAGCGTCGACATGTCAAAAGTCAAGGCGCGCAAGGACGGCATTGTGCTCGACGACCGTAACGGGGTCGAGGGTTGGCTGGACGGCATGGACGGCTGCACCGTCTTTCGCGGCCATGCCCAGTTCGACGACCCGCACACGCTGCGGGTCGGGAACGACACGTTGCACGGCGACCGGATCTTCCTCAACGTCGGCGGCCGTGCGGTGGTGCCGGACATCCCCGGACTGCCCGACGTCGACTACCTCACCAACGTGTCGATCCTCGAACTAGATGCGGTGCCCGAACATCTCGTGATCGTCGGCGGCAGCTACATCGCGCTCGAGTTCGCCCAGATGTACCGCCGCTTCGGCGCCCGCGTGACCGTCGTCGAAAAAGGCCCCCGACTGACGTCCCGCGAAGACGAAGACGTCTCCGACACCATCCGGGAGATCCTGGAGAACGAGGGCGTTCAGATCGTCGTCGACGCCGCCGATATCCGGATAGCCAAGCGCGACAACGGGTTCGAATTAACGCCCCGGCCCGGGGCTACGCCGATAGCGGGCAGCCACCTGTTGCTCGCGGTGGGGCGACGACCGAACACCGACGATCTCGGCCTCGATCAGGCCGGGGTCCGCACCGATAATCGCGGCTACGTCACCGTCGACGACCAACTGCGAACCAACGTCGAACACATCTGGGCGTTGGGCGACTGCAACGGCAAAGGCGCATTCACCCACACGTCCTACAACGATTTCGAGATCGTCGCCGCCAATCTGCTCGACAACGACCCGCGGCGGGTGAGCGACCGGATCAGCACCTACGCGCTCTACATCGACCCCCCGCTGGGGCGAGTCGGGATGACCGTCGAGCAGGTGCGTAAGTCCGGCCGGCCCGCGCTGGTCGGCCAGCGGCCGATGAGCCGCGTGGGTCGCGCGGTGGAAAAGGGTGAGACGCAAGGCTTTATGAAGGTCGTCGTCGATGCCGAAACACAGCAGATCCTCGGGGCGGCCATCCTGGGGGTGGGTGGTGACGAGGCCATCCACGGCATCCTCGACACGATGTCGGCCAAGGCGCCGTACACCACGCTGGCCCGCACGATGCACATCCACCCGACGGTCAGTGAACTGATACCGACGATGCTGCAGGAGATGTCACCGCTGCAGTAAGCCGCCGCTCAGGCGGCTGGTTCGGCGCCGTGCTGCAGGACGGTGTCGGCGTCGCCGTCGTCGGGAACCTCCGGCCAGCCCGGGTACGGCGGGGGCGTGCCGCCGAAGACCGGACAGTGTGAGTGGTGGGCACACCAGTCGCACAGCCGAGATGGCCGAGGCCTGAAATCGCCGGTGGCACCGGCAGATTGGATGGCGCGCCAAATCGCCATCAATGTCTTCTCGAAACGCAGCAGCTCGGCTTCGTCGGGGGAGTAGTCCAGCAGCTGGCCGTCGGAGAGGTAGATCAGCCGCAGCCGCGTCGGCAGCACACCGCGCGAACGCAGCAACGCGACCGCATAGAACTTCATCTGGAACATGGCCTTGAACTCGGCGAGCGCCCGCGCCTCCGGCGGGGCCTTGCCGGTCTTGTAGTCCACCACCCGCAACTCGCCGGTCGGCGCGACGTCGATGCGGTCGATGATCCCACGCAGCAGGGTGCCGTCAGCCAATTCGACCTCGATGCGCTGCTCGCAGCTCTGCGGGTCGAACCGGGTCGGGTCTTCCAGGCTGTAATACCCGGACAGCAGCTTGCGGGCCTCGTCGAGCAGATGGGTCTGCTGTTCGGTGTCCAATTGCTCGGCCAGCTCAGGCTCGGCGGCGATCACCTGCTCCCACGCCGGGCCGACCAGCGCATCGACCGTCTGCGGGCCACGTTGGGCCGCGGGCAGTCCGTAGAGCTGTTCCAATGCGGCGTGCACGACGGAGCCGCGGACCTGCGCGGTCGACGAAGGCTCGGGCAGCCGGTCGATGGCCCGGAAGCGGTAGAGCAGCGGGCACTGCTTGAAATCGGCGGCCCGCGACGGTGACAGGGCGGGCCGCCTTCTGGCCGTTCTGCCCGAGTCGTCACTCATATGCGCAGCCTAGAAGCCAGGTCGGACAACCCCGCGCACCTGCGGCGGCGCGTCTGCTGGCAGGCTTGTCGGCTGTGTCCGCTACCGGCCCGTTTGTCATCGGTGATCGAGTGCAGCTCACCGACGCCAAGGGGCGGCACTACACGATGGTGCTCAGCCCCGGCGGCGAGTTCCACACCCACCGCGGCGCGATCGCGCATGACGAGGTGATCGGGCAGCCGGAAGGCAGTGTGGTCAAGTCGGCCAACGGTGATCAGTTCCTGGTGCTGCGGCCGCTGCTGGTGGACTACGTGCTGTCGATGCCGCGCGGCGCGCAGGTGGTCTACCCGAAGGACGCCGCGCAGATCGTGCACGAGGGCGACATCTTCCCAGGCGCACGGGTATTGGAGGCCGGGGCCGGATCCGGGGCGCTGACGTGTTCGCTGCTGCGCGCGGTCGGGCCGCAAGGACAGGTGATCTCCTACGACGTGCGCGACGACCACGCCGAACACGCACGCCGCAACGTGGAGACGTTCTTCGGCGGCCTTCCGGACAACTGGGAGCTGGTGATCGGCGACGTCGTCGACGCCGATCTGCCCGAGGGCTCGATCGACCGGGCGGTGTTGGACATGCTCGCGCCATGGGAGGTGCTCGACCGGGTGTCGCGGGCGCTGGTGGCCGGCGGCGTGCTGATGATCTACGTGGCGACCGTGACTCAGCTGTCGAAGGTGGTGGAAGCGCTACGCGCACAACGGTGCTGGACCGAGCCGCGCGCCTGGGAGACCATGCAGCGCGGCTGGAACGTCGTCGGCTTGGCGGTACGGCCGCAGCACAACATGCGCGGCCACACAGCGTTTTTGGTGTTCGCTCGCAAGTTGGCGCCCGGCGCCGTGACGCCGACGCCGCTGCACAGAAAGCAGCGCCCCACCGCGCCGGCGTAGTCGATCGTCGCCGCGCTAGTCGTCGCTGCGGCGCAGATCCCTTCGCACCGAGAGCAACTCGAATTCCGGATGCGCGGCCACCAGGCGCTCGGCGGCATCGAGCACATCGACCGCGTGTCGGCGGTCGGCCGACGCCAGTGCCACGCCGATCCCGGCCCGTCGGTGCAGATCCTGCGAACCCGTCTCGGCGGCCGAGACGTTGAACTTGCGTTGCAGCTCGGCGACGACGGGACGCACCAGAGACCGCTTCTGCTTGAGCGAGTGCACATCACCGAGCAGCAGATCGAACTCGAGCCAGCCGATCCACACGCGTGGTCAGTGACCCGGAGTCGTCGGAGGCTGCGGGGTGTCGGCCCGGAATGCCAGCAGGACATCGGCCGTGCGCGCCGACAGCTGCCAACCGCCTTGGTAGGGCTTGAATTCCATCGGGAACGCGAAATGCGGACCCTTCGCATTGGTTGAGCTGACGTCGACGTTGGCCAGCACGTCGGCGGGGTCCCGGTCGGACCAGTTCGACGTCACGCACGTCGAATTTCACCGGCGCGAAACCGCCGTTGATCAATGCGTTGGCGAATTGATCGAAGACGCCGGCGCTCTCCGGGGTGGCGCCCTCGACCAGGTTGAGCTTCTGCGGGCCGGGTACCGACGCATCGGCCAGCCGGGACAGCACACCGGCCAGCGCCTGGGGCGGTGGCAGCGGCGCGGCCTGTGGGGCCGCCGTCGGACCCATCGACGCCGACGTCGACGCCTGCGCGCTCGTCGGCGACGCGTCGTCCTCGTCGCTGGAACACCCCGGAAGCCCAAGCACCGCCGCAATCGCGGCGGTGCTCAAGACCGCGGCCAGGCTCCGGCGCATACAGGGGCCGTCAGTGCGAACGCACGGCCGAGATCAGCGTCATCGCCGAGTCGTGCGACAGCTTCCAGCCGCCCTGATCGACGAACGTGAGGTACTCCGGCGTCGGGGCGAGATGCGGGCCCGACGCGGTGATGGTGGCCGTGGCGGCACCGGGACCGGAGGGCGCGATGTTGGAGATGTTGAACATCAGCGGCAGGCTGCCTTTGGAAGCGGCCTTCTGCAGTTCGTGGTCGGCCAAGCCGACCGGAACCGGGATGCCGCCCTCGACGAGGTATCCCTTGCTGGCGAACGACACGCTCGGGTCCTGCAGCGTGTTGAGAACGGTCACCAGTTGGTCGGCGGTGGGCAGGCCCACCGCTGCCGGTGTCACCGGATCCTGGGGCAGCGGCGCGCCGAAAACGACCGGCTGAACGTGAGGCGACACAGCGGTAACAGATGCAATACAGGTCACACCCGCGGCGGCAGCACCGATGGCGGCCACCGCCGCCATGCCTGTGGCTAGGGTTTTCACGGTCACGAGGGTCCTCTCGGTAAAGCTGACTAAACAAGATGTTAACGCTGTTGCCAGTGTGCCCCATTTCGAGTTCCCGCATGAAACGGAAATCGCCGGTAGCGTTGGGGTATCCACCGCACCACCGTCTCGGGCGGGAAAGGAGCGCACCATGGGTGAGTTTGACCGTGACCCGTTCGGTAGCCCACGCGAACCGGATCTCTCCGCCGAGGACGCTGCCGAGTTGGAAGAGCTTCGTCGCGAGGCCGCGATTCTGCGCGAGCAGCTGGACAACGCTGCCGGATCGCAGGGCGCTGGACGCAGTCCACGCGATGTTCACCAGCTAGAGGCGCGCATCGACTCGCTGGCATCGCGTAACTCCAAGTTGATGGAGACCCTCAAAGAGGCCCGCCAGCAGCTGCTGGCGCTGCGCGAAGAGGTCGACCGGCTCGGCCAACCGCCCAGCGGCTACGGCGTGATGTTGTCGACTCATGAGGACGACACCATTGACGTGTTCACCTCGGGACGCAAGATGCGCCTCACGTGCTCGCCCAACATCGACGTGAGCTCGATGCGGAAGGGGCAGACAGTTCGCCTCAACGAGGCTCTAACTGTCGTCGAGGCCGGCACGTACGAATCAGTCGGCGAGATTTCAACTTTGCGCGAGGTCTTGGCAGATGGTCACCGCGCGCTGGTGGTCGGCCACGCCGACGAAGAGCGCATCGTGTGGCTGGCCGAGCCGCTGGTGGCCGCGGATCTGCCCGAGGTGTCCGGACGACTCGAGCGACGACGACCTGCGTCCGCGCAAGCTGCGTCCCGGCGACTCGCTGCTGGTGGACACCAAGGCCGGCTACGCGTTCGAGCGCATCCCCAAGGCCGAGGTCGAGGACCTGGTGCTCGAAGAGGTCCCCGACGTCACCTACAACGACATCGGTGGCCTGGGCCGGCAGATCGAGCAGATCCGCGACGCCGTCGAGCTGCCGTTCCTGCACAAGGATCTCTACCGCGAGTACTCGTTGCGACCGCCCAAAGGTGTGCTGCTCTACGGCCCGCCCGGATGCGGAAAGACGTTGATCGCCAAGGCGGTTGCCAACTCGCTGGCCAAGAAGATGGCCGAGGTCCGCGGCGACGACGCGCGTGAGGCCAAGTCCTACTTCCTCAACATCAAGGGCCCCGAGCTGCTGAACAAGTTCGTCGGCGAGACCGAGCGTCACATCCGGCTGATCTTCCAGCGGGCCCGCGAGAAGGCGTCCGAGGGCACACCGGTGATCGTGTTCTTCGACGAGATGGACTCGATCTTCCGCACCCGCGGCACCGGCGTTTCCTCCGACGTGGAGACCACGGTCGTGCCGCAGCTGCTCAGCGAGATCGACGGTGTCGAGGGCCTGGAGAACGTCATCGTGATCGGCGCCTCCAACCGTGAGGACATGATCGACCCGGCGATCCTGCGGCCCGGCCGCCTCGACGTGAAGATCAAGATCGAGCGGCCGGACGCCGAATCGGCGCAGGACATCTTCTCGAAGTACCTCGTCGAGACTCTGCCGGTGCACGCCGACGACATCGCCGAATTCGGCGGCGACCGTGGCGCGTGCATCAAGGCGATGATCGAGAAGGTCGTCGACCGGATGTACGCCGAGATCGACGACAACCGGTTCCTGGAAGTCACCTACGCCAACGGCGACAAAGAAGTCATGTACTTCAAGGACTTCAACTCCGGCGCGATGATTCAGAACGTCGTCGACCGGGCGAAGAAGAACGCCATCAAGTCGGTGCTGGAGAGCGGCCAGTCGGGTCTGCGGATCCAGCACCTGCTCGACTCGATCGTCGACGAGTTCGCCGAGAACGAGGACCTGCCCAACACCACCAACCCCGATGACTGGGCGCGGATTTCGGGCAAGAAGGGCGAGCGGATCGTTTACATCCGCACGCTGGTCACCGGCAAGAGCTCGAGCGCCTCACGGGCGATCGACACCGAGTCGAACCTCGGCCAGTACCTTGGTCAGGCGCACGGCGCCGGCAGGACTCAGCTTCGCCGACACTTAAACCAGGCACCCAACACGCCGCGGCGCGGCGCTGTGGTTTAAGTTTCGGAAGGCCGCGCATAGGTCTCAGCCGGCCAGCAGCGAATAGCTGTTGGTCAGGTCGTCCTGAAGAACCTGTGCGGCATGCGTAGTGGTGTCGATTCGCAACGGGCTGGTCAGCGTTCGGGTCTGGAACGTCCACCCGTCCGGCAGGTTGAGCCGCTCGCCGAGGCGAGGCAGATCGGCACGCGACAGGTTCGTGTCGACGATCTGGCTCCAGGTCTGCATCACCCATCGCCGTAGCGCGGGGTCGTGCAATTCGTAGACCTCTTCACCGACGTCGAAGGTGAAGACGGTGTGCCGGTGGACCTGATTCGCGGTGTACGGCGCCGGGTTCATCCCCGACAGCAGGGTCTGGGCCTGCAGCGCCATCTCGATGCCGCCGAAGTTCTTGACGATCCGCGGGCCCTGCGTCGTCTTCTCGAGCTCGTTCATCAGCCAGTACCGGGGGCCGTTGAGTAGTGCTGTGGCAGCGCCGTTTTCGGCCGCGATCTCCTTCGCGTCGAGCTCGGACCACAACTCGGCGGGACAGTCGTTGAGGCCGAAGGTGTTATAGACCGCGGCCTGCGAGTCCGGCCTCGCCCGGCGTCACCAGAAGGACTTCGCCGTAGCGCTTTCCGGACAGGCCGGTTATAGGTTCCACAGACACCAGGGTGAAGGTAATGACTTCGATCACCTGCGTCAATGGGAGCCAAGGAGTTAACGGGGTGGGAGGCTCACCACTTGGACGAAGAACTGGTCGATCTGACGAATCACTTCCATGAATTCGTTGAAGCCGACGGGCTTGGTGACGTAGGCGTTGGCGTGGAGTCGATAGCTGCGCAGAATGTCTTCCTCAGCGGCTGAGGTGGTGAGTACGACAACCGGGATAGGGCACAAATCCGGATCAGTCTTGATCTGTTCGAGCAGTTGGCGGCCGTCGTACTTCGGCAGGTTCAAATCGAGGAGGATCAGATCCGGCCGTGGCGCGCGCTCGTGCGCACCGCGTTGATAAAGATAGTCGAGGCCTTCCTGCCCGTCGCGTGCAACATGCAATGTGTTGTGAATCTTATAGTGCTCGAAAGCTTCTCGGGTGATGAGTATGTCGCCGGGATCATCTTCGATCAGCAGCACGTCGATGGGGCGGCCATCAGATGTCATCGCTGAGCTCCTTGGGCTGAGTCGGCGGGCTTTTCATCGCTGGCAGCGACAAGAGGCAAGGTGAACCAGAGTCGAGCTCCGACGCTGGTGGCGGTGTCGATTCCGATCGTACCGCCGTGCAGCTCAACGATTTTCTTGCAGACAGCCAGCCCGATACCTGTTCCGGTGTAAGCGTCTCGGCCATGCAGACGCTGGAAGATCACAAACACCTTCTCGACGAACTCGGGCGGAATGCCGATGCCGTTGTCCGTGACGGTGACCACCCACAGGCCCTCGTGATCGCCGACGCCTGGTTCGCAGTCGATTTCGACCCGAGGGGCGCGATCCTCATGGCGGAACTTGATGGCGTTGCCGATCAAGTTCTGCCACAACATCGTGAGAAGTGTGGCGTCGCCAACCACCTCGGGAAGCGGCCGGTCCCCGCGAACGAGCTCCGCCCCGGATTCCTCGATCGCCACCGCCAGGTTGCGTGCCGCGGCGTCCAGGGTGGTGTCGAGGTCGACGATCTGGTGGGTGGACGTCAGCCGACCGACTCGGGAGAAGGTGAGCAGATCGTTGATCAGCACCTGCATGCGTTTGGCACCGTCAACCGCGAAGCCGATGTATTCGACCCCTCGCTCGTCCAGCGCGTCGGCGTAGCGCTGCTCCAGCAATTGGCAGAATGACGCGACTTTGCGCAGCGGCTCCTGCAGATCATGGGAGGCGACATACGCGAACTGTTCGAGATCGGAGTTGGATCGCCGTAGCTCGCCGGCCTGCTCGTCGAGAGCTACTGCTTGTTCCGCCAGGCGAGCCCCGTCCAGACGGGACCGTTCCAGTTCGCTGACGATCCGCTCGCGCATGTTGTTGACGTCGCCGGCAATCGCTCGAATGTCTTTGGCCCCCCACAAGGCGATGCTGTCGCCGAAATTGCCGCCGGCGATTCGCCGACACGACGCGGTCAGCGCCGCCAACGGACGGCTCACCACGCGGTGCATCAACACCGCCATCAGAATTGATCCCGGTCACGAACACCGCCACCGCGGCGATCAGGACCTTGTCTCGCCAGCTGCGCATCGTGTCCAGCTCGTTGACGGCGTGGGTCTGCGCAGCCGCCAAATGAGCATTCTGAGTGTTGAACAGCCCCCGAATCTGGTCGAACTTGGCTTTCCCACGGTCGGCGGTACCGATGCTGACCACATTTGGCCTGCCCGGGATCACGCTGTTGATCAGTGGCTGGGCGTAGGTCTCACGCCAGGTGGCACCGGCTTGCTCGATCGCGATCAGGTCGGCGATCAGATCCGTGTGGTGATGAAGTCGAGCGGTGACGTCTGAGGCCGCCTCGTGTTCGACGCGTTGCCCCTCGACATAAGGTTCGAGAAACTGACGGTCAGCGGCAATGACGTAGCCGCGCAACGCAGTCTCCTGGTCGCGCAGCGCGCCCTGCAATTGATACGCCGAGACGCGGGCGGGCTGGATTTGGTCCGTCAACTCGCGAGTCAGGACGTTGGTGCGATTCATCAACGCCGCGCCAATCAAGGCGCCGGCCAGCAGCGCTGTTCCCATCACCGATAACACCAGGGTCTGCCAGCCGGCAACCGTCAAACGTGAAACCAGCTGTGCGGCTTGCGAAGGGGTGTTCTCTTGCACCGTCGATCCGTGCGTCACATGATGCTGCGTTCTACCCGTACTACCGCGACGTCGTCGCTGAAACCGCCATTGGATTGAGCCAGAGCCTCGGCCTGGTCGATGAGCGTGTCGACGAACGCCGCGCCGGGTAGCGCCGCCAGTGGCCGGGCCAGCTCGAGTAGACCGTTCTCGCCGAGGCGTTCGGTACCGCGGCCGGAATGACACTCGAATAATCCGTCGGTCAGCAACACCAGGCCACTGCCCGTGCTGAGGTCCATCACGTGCTGCGGCCAGCGCGCGCCGCCCAGGCCCAAAGCGGGGCCACCGGAGGGCTCACACCAATCCACGGTGCCCGAGCCATGGACCAGCATCCCGGGATGACCGGCGCGGACCACGGTGACTCGAGGGCTGTCGAGATCGACTGCCAAGCTCAGCATCGTCGCGAAAGTCCCGGCAATTGCGCCTTCCGCATGAAGAATCCGCTCTAACTGCCGCATTGCATCAGCGCCGTGGATGCCACTGAATGTCAATGTGCGCCAAGCGATCCGTAACGCGACCCCCAACGCCGCCTCGTCAGGTCCATGCCCGGCTACATCGCCGATCACGATGTGCACGGTCCGGTCCGGCGTCTGCACGACATCGTAGAAGTCCCCGCCCAGCAACGCACTCGCGCGACTGGGTCGGTATCGAGTCACGATGTCGACTTCACCGACATCAAGGAGCAACGGGGAAGGCAGCAGGCCTCGCTCCAGCCGCGCATTTTCCTGCGCCCGCAAATTACTTGCCAACAGATCCGCCGAAATGAGCTCGGCGCGCTTGCGTTCGATCGCGTACAGCAGAGTTCGCCGCAGCATGTCGGGCTCGACGTGCCCCTTGACCAGATAGTCCTGCGCACCGCTGGCGACCGCCGACACCCCGAACTGGTCGTCGTGCAACCCCGTCAGCACGACAACCGGAAGCGTGCCATCCCACCCGGCGATACGAGTGATGCCCTCGAACCCGGCGGCGTCCGGGAGATGCAGGTCCAGGAGCACGCAATCTGGGCGCTCGCGCGCGAAGACTTCCTCGGCCTGCGCCATCGACGGCGCCCACTGCACCCGAATATCGACGGCCGAGTCCGCGATCAGTTCCTCCACCAACACGGCGTCGGCGCGGTCGTCCTCGATCAGCAGCAGTGAAAGCCCGCGGCGACCCGAAGCAGGGGGGAACTCGCCACGGCTTGCCGGGACCGTTCGGGTGTTCCGCGCTGGCTCAATCAATCCCACCTCCACCCGCCTATTTGTGCCGACGATAACGCAAATGCCGAAATAAAGCGGCGATCAAAAACTATTGGGGAAACCCGCAAACGCCGCCGCCCCCTCGCCGCTACGCGGCTGGGAGGTACCCCCACCTCGCCCTCGCCGCGCGCGGGCGCATCGCGTCGCCACGCCTAAGCTCGAGGGATGCAACGAATTATCGGAACGGAGGTCGAATACGGCATCTCCTCGCCGTCGGACCCGACCGCCAACCCGATCCTGACTTCGACGCAGGCGGTGCTGGCCTATGCCGCGGCTGCCGGGATCCAGCGCGCCAAGCGCACCCGGTGGGACTACGAGGTGGAATCGCCGCTGCGCGATGCCCGCGGCTTCGACCTGAGTCGTTCGGCCGGACCGCCGCCGGTGGTCGACGCCGACGAGGTCGGCGCCGCCAACATGATCCTGACCAACGGCGCGCGACTCTACGTCGACCACGCCCATCCGGAGTACGCCGCGCCGGAGTGCACCGACCCGCTGGACGCGGTGATCTGGGACAAGGCCGGCGAGCGGGTGATGGAGGCCGCCGCCCGGCACGTCGCGAGCGTGCCCGGTGCGGCCAAATTGCAGCTGTACAAGAACAACGTCGACGGCAAGGGCGCGTCCTACGGGTCGCACGAGAACTACCTGATGAGCCGCCAGACGCCGTTCTCCGCCGTCATTGCCGGACTGACGCCATTCCTGGTGTCCCGCCAGGTCGTCACCGGCTCCGGTCGGGTCGGCATCGGGCCGTCCGGCGACGAGCCCGGTTTCCAGCTGTCGCAGCGCTCCGACTACATCGAGGTCGAGGTCGGGCTGGAGACCACGCTCAAGCGCGGCATCATCAACACCCGCGACGAGCCGCATGCCGACGCCGACAATTACCGGCGGCTGCACGTCATCATCGGCGATGCGAACCTCGCCGAGACCTCGACGTATCTCAAGCTCGGCACCACAGCGCTGGTGCTCGACCTGATCGAGGAAGGTGCCGCCCACGGCATCGACCTCAGCGATCTGGCGCTGGCCCGTCCGGTGCACGCCGTGCACGTGGTCAGCCGTGACCCTTCGCTGCGGGCGACCGTCGCGCTGGCCGATGGCCGTGAGCTGACCGCCCTTGCGCTGCAACGGATTTACCTCGACCGGGTGGCGAAGCTGGTCGACAGTCGCGACCCCGATCCGCGCGCAACCGACGTCGTGGAGACCTGGGCGCACGTCCTCGACCTGCTCGAGCGTGACCCGATGGAGTGCGCCGAGCTGCTGGACTGGCCGGCCAAGCTGCGGCTGCTGGAAGGTTTCCGGCAGCGGGAGAACCTGAGCTGGTCGGCGCCGCGGCTGCACCTGGTCGACCTGCAGTACTCCGATGTCCGGCTGGACAAGGGCCTGTACAACCGGCTGGTGGCCCGCGGGTCGATGAAGCGGTTGGTCACCGAGCAGCAGGTGATCGACGCCGTCGACAACCCGCCGACCGACACCCGCGCCTACTTCCGCGGGGAGTGCCTGCGCCGATTCGGAGCGGATATCGCGGCGGCCAGTTGGGACTCGGTGATTTTCGATCTGGGTGGTGATTCCCTGGTCCGGATCCCGACGCTGGAACCGCTGCGCGGCAGCAAAGCCCACGTCGGGGCGCTGCTGGACTCGGTGAACAGTGCCGCCGAGCTGGTCGAACAGCTCACCACCTGAGCGGCCGGACACAGGGCTTTCGCCTGGCATTAACGCTATTGACCGGTAGGGTGGAGTAACGACGGACGTGTTTCACGGCCGATGAGGATCGCAGGAGGCAGCATGGCCCAGGAGCAGACCAAGCGCGGTGGTGGCGGCGGCGATGACGACGACCCCACTGCCAGCACGGCCGCGGGCCAGGAGCGTCGCGAGAAGCTGACCGAGGAGACCGACGACCTGCTGGATGAGATCGACGATGTTCTGGAAGAGAACGCCGAGGACTTCGTTCGCGCATACGTCCAAAAGGGCGGACAGTGACCTGGCCTAACCGCGATCGCCTGGCCACGAATTCTGCACTTCCCGGTACCGCCTTTGGCGGTCTGTCTTCCTTCACTGATCTTTTGCGCCGCGAGGCGCCCGAACTGTTGCCTGCGGGCATCGGCGGCGCCGACGCCATCACGCCGAGTTCCGCGCTGCCGCACGGCACCACGATCGTCGCGCTGAAGTATCCGGGCGGCGTGCTGATCGCCGGTGACCGGCGCTCGACGCAGGGCAACATGATCGCCGGGCGCGATGTGCAGAAGGTCTACGTCACCGACGACTACACCGCGACCGGCATCGCCGGCACAGCGGCCATCGCGGTCGAATTCGCCCGCCTGTACGCCGTCGAACTCGAGCACTACGAAAAGCTCGAAGGTGTGCCGCTGACGTTCGCGGGCAAGGTGAACCGGCTCGCAATCATGGTGCGCGGCAACCTCGCTGCGGCTATGCAGGGTTTCGTGGCGCTGCCACTGCTGGTCGGTTTCGACCTCGACGATCCCGATACGGAGAAGGCGGGCCGCATCGTGTCGTTCGATGCCGCCGGCGGCTGGAACTTCGAAGAGGAGGGCTACCAGTCGGTCGGCTCGGGCTCGATTTTCGCCAAGTCGTCGGTCAAGAAGCTGTATTCGCAAGTGACGGACGCGGATTCGGCACTGCGGGTTGCGGTCGAGGCGCTGTACGACGCGGCCGATGACGACTCGGCCACCGGTGGTCCGGACCTGGTCCGCGGGATCTTCCCGACCGCGGTCACCATCGGTGCCGACGGCGCCCATCAACGTAGCCGAACGGCGCGTCGCCGAGCTGGCCCGAGAAGTCATCGAAACGCGTTCCCGCGCCGATACTTTCGGTCCGGATGCCGATCGCGCGGGAAGTGATTCATGAGTTTTCCGTATTTCATCTCGCCCGAGCAGGCGATGCGCGAGCGCAGCGAGCTCGCGCGCAAGGGCATCGCGCGTGGCCGCAGTGTGGTCGCGCTGGCCTACTCCGGTGGAGTGCTGTTCCTCGCGGAGAACCCGTCGCGGTCGCTGCAGAAAATCAGCGAACTCTACGACCGCGTCGGATTCGCCGCCGTCGGGCGGTTCAACGAGTTCGACAACCTGCGCCGCGGCGGCATCCAGTTCGCCGACACCCGCGGCTATGCCTATGACCGCCGCGACGTGACCGGCCGTCAGCTGGCCAACGTCTACGCGCAGACGCTGGGCACCATCTTCACCGAGCAGGCCAAGCCGTACGAGGTCGAGCTGTGCGTGGCCGAGGTCGCGCACTACGGCGAGACCAAAGCGCCTGAGCTGTACCGGATCACCTACGACGGGTCGATCGCCGACGAACCGCATTATCTGGTGATGGGCGGCACGACCGAGCCGATCGCCAACGCGCTCAAGGAGTCTTACACCGAGAACGCCGACCTGGCCGATGCGGTGCGCATCGCGCTCGACGCACTCGAGGCAGGCCGCGCCGAGGGCTCGAGCAACGACCAGCCCGCCTTGAGCGTGGAGAACCTGGAAGTCGCCATTCTCGACGCGAGCCGGCCGCGGCGCGCTTTCCGGCGTATCACCGGCGCGGCGCTGGAACGTCTGGTGCCCGAGCGCAAAGGTTCCGAGTCGTCGGACGACTCGGCGGAGAAATCGTCGAAATAGGCGCTGCCCCGTGCTGATCGGCTTGCTGCTAGCGCTGGGGTGCTCGGTGTGTTACGGCACGGCGACGGTGCTGCAAGCCGCGGCGACTCGGTCGGTGGACGTCGGCGACAGCGATTCCGGCGTCGACGCCGCCCTGGTGCTGCGGGCTTTGCGGCAATGGCGATATCTGCTGGGCATCGCGCTAGACGGCTTGGGCTTTCTGCTGCAAATCGCGGCACTGCGGCTGGTCCCGATCTACGTCGTCGCCGCGGCGATCGCTGCGTCGCTGGCCGTCACCGCGATCGTCGCCGCATGGCTGCTGCACACGCGGTTGTCCGCGATGGAGTGGGCGGCCGTGGCAGTGGTGTGCGCGAGCCTGGCGATGCTCGGCATTGCCGCAGGGCCCGAGGGCGATGGGCATGGTCCGCGCGGACTGGGCTGGGCGCTCCTGGTGATCGTCGCGGTGGTGTTCGTCGCCGGTGCGACGGCGGGCCGGTTGGGCGACCGAACCCGAGCGCTGGTGCTGGGATTCGGGGCCGGTGCCGGCTTCGGCGTCGACGAGATAGCGGTCCGGCTGATCGATTCGGTCGACCTGACCGAGGCGTCGTTCTGGACCAATCCGGCCGTCTACGCGCTGGTCGCGGGCGGGGCGGCCGGCTTTCTGCTGCTCACCAACGCTTTGAGTCGCGGATCGGTGACCACGGCCGTCGCCGGGATGGTGATCGGCGAGACCGTCGGCCCTGCTCTGGTCGGGGTGGCGTGGCTGGGCGACCGCACCCGCCCTGGTCTGGGCTGGATGGTGGAGGCCGGTTTCGCGGTGGCGGTGGCTCGCGGCGCTGGCGTTGAGCCGGTTCGGCGAGGCGCCGGAGCCTGCCGAGTCGTGAACGTGGTTCCACGGCAGCGGCATTCGTCCTGAGTCGGCTGGCGTCGGCGATGCCATGATGTCGACCCATCGGCGGGGGTTACACACCAGTTGCGGGTTCAGCAAGTACGCTCGAATTGTGCAGCGACGAATCATGGGCATCGAAACCGAATTCGGTGTCACCTGCACGTTCCACGGTCATCGCCGTCTGTCGCCCGACGAAGTGGCCCGCTACCTGTTCCGACGGGTGGTGTCGTGGGGCCGCAGTTCCAATGTGTTCCTGCGCAACGGCGCACGGCTGTACCTCGATGTCGGCAGCCACCCGGAATACGCGACCGCCGAATGCGACAGCCTGGTCCAGCTGGTCACCCATGACCGCGCGGGCGAGCGGGTGCTCGAAGACCTGCTGATCGACGCCGAGCAGCGGCTGGCCGATGAGGGCATCGGCGGCGACATCTACCTGTTCAAGAACAACACCGACTCGGCGGGCAACTCCTACGGCTGCCACGAGAACTACCTGATCGTGCGGGCCGGCGAGTTCTCCCGGATCTCCGATGTCCTGCTGCCGTTCCTGGTCACCCGCCAGCTGATCTGCGGCGCCGGCAAGGTGCTGCAGACCCCGAAGGCGGCCACCTTCTGCCTGTCGCAACGCGCCGAGCACATCTGGGAGGGCGTCTCCTCGGCGACCACCCGTCACCGCCCGATCATCAACACCCGCGACGAGCCGCACGCCGACGCCGAGAAGTACCGCCGCCTGCACGTCATCGTCGGCGACTCCAACATGTGCGAGTCCACCACCATGCTCAAAGTGGGCACGGCATCGCTGGTGCTGGAGATGATCGAAGCCGGCGTCCCTTTCCGCGACTTCTCGCTGGACAACCCGATCCGCGCCATCCGCGAGGTCAGCCACGATCTGACCGGCCGGCGGCCGGTGCGGCTGGCCGGTGGGCGTCAGGCCAGCGCGCTGGACATCCAGCGGGAGTACTACGCCGCGCCGTCGAGCACCTGCAGACCCGCGAGCCGAACGCGCAGATCGAGCAGGTTGTCGACCTGTGGGGCCGCCAGCTCGACGCGGTCGAGAGCCAGGACTTCGCCAAGGTCGACACCGAGATCGACTGGGTGATCAAGCGCAAGCTGTTCCAGCGCTACCAGGATCGCTACGACATGGAGCTGTCCGACCCGAAGATCGCCCAGCTCGACCTGGCCTACCACGACATCAAGCGCGGCCGCGGGGTGTTCGACCTGCTGCAGCGCAAGGGCCTGGCGGCGCGGATCACCACCGACGAGGAGATCGACGCGGCGGTCGACCAGCCCCCGCAGACCACCCGGGCCAAGCTGCGCGGTGAGTTCATCAGCGCCGCGCAGGCGGCCGGACGCGACTTCACCGTCGACTGGGTGCACCTCAAGCTCAACGATCAGGCGCAGCGCACGGTGCTGTGCAAGGACCCGTTCCGGTCGGTCGACGAGCGGGTCAAGAGGCTGATCGCCAGCATGTAGCCCACTCCCGCTCGGTGGCGGCTTGGGGGAGAGTCCGGCAACTAGGGTGGTGTGAGTGGCGGTTTCCAAAGTCGAGCGGTTGATGAATCTCGTCATCGCACTGCTGTCCACCCGCAGCTACATCACCGCCGAGAAGATCCGGTCCAGCGTGGCCGGCTACGCCGACAGCGCCAGCGATGAGGCGTTTTCACGGATGTTCGAGCGCGACAAGAACGAATTGCGCGATCTGGGCATCCCGCTGGAAACCGGCCGGGTGTCGTCCTTCGACCCGACGGAGGGTTACCGGATCAACCGCGACGCCTACGCACTGCCCGCCGTCGAGTTGACCGGCGACGAGGCCGCTGCCGTCGCCGTCGCCACCCAGCTGTGGGAGTCGCCCGAGCTGATCACTGCCACCCAGGGCGCACTGCTGAAGCTGCGGGCCGCGGGTGTCGACGTCGACCCCGACGCCGCCGATCGCCATCGCGTCACCGGCCGGCAGCGTCGGTCTGCGTGGGTCGGAGGGTGTGCTGAACGCCTTGCTGTCGGCGATCAACTGCCGGCCAGGCCGTGCAGTTTCCGCATCGCCCGTCACGCATCGAGCCGTACACCGTCGCGCACCGTCGAGCCGTGGGGTGTGGTCACCGAAAAAGGCCGCTGGTATCTCGTCGGGCACGATCGCGACCGCGATGCCACCCGCACGTTCCGGCTGTCCCGCATCGGCGCGGAGGTGACGCCGATCGGACCGGCCGATGCCGTCACCAGTCCCGAGGACGTCGACCTGCGCGACATCGTCGCCAAAGCGGTCGGCGATGCACCGACGGGCGTGCGGGCCCAGGTCTGGGTTGCCGACGGGCGCGCCACGGCGCTGCGGCGGGCCGGGTCGTCGCTCGGCGCCCGGCGAGTCAACGGCCGTGACGGCGACGTGCATCGAAGTCGACATCGGGAGCACCGGCCGGCTGGCACGCGATATCGCCGGTTACGCCGCCGACGCGGTCGTGCTCGAACCCGCAACGCTGCGCGACGACGTGCTGGAGTTGCTGCGCGCCCAGGTAGGGGAGGGAAGAGAGTGACGCCGGTGTCGACGCGCCTGGTCCGACTGCTGAACATGGTCCCGTACTTCCAGGCCAACCCGCGGATCACCCGCGCCCAAGCCGCGTCTGACCTGGGTGTTTCGGTCAAGCAGCTGGGGGAGGACCTCGATCAGCTGTGGCTGTGCGGCCTGCCGGGTTACGGCCCGGGCGATCTGATCGACTTCGAGTTCACCGGCGACACCATCGAGGTGACATTCTCCGCGGGGATGGACACCCCGCTGCAGCTGACGTCACCGGAGGCGACCGGGCTGCTGGTGGCATTGCGCGCGCTCGCCGACATCCCGGGCGTCGTCGATCCGGAGGCGGCGCGCAGCGCGATCGCCAAGATCGAAGCGGCCGCCGGAGCGGCCGGACACGGCAACGACGTCGCTGCGGTCGACGAGCCCGCGCCGGTCGAGAGCCCGGCCGCCGCCGCGGTGCGCGCCGCGGTCCGGGACAACAGGGCGTTGAGCATCGACTACTACGCCGCCTCGCACGACACGCTGGCCACCCGAATCGTCGACCCCATCCGGATCGTGCTGGTCGGCGATCAGAGCTACCTGGAGGCGTGGTCGCGGGAGGCCGAGGGCGTGCGGCTGTTCCGGTTCGATCGCATCGTCGACGCCTCGGTGCTCGACGAGCCTTCTGCGCCACCAGAACCCGCGCTCCAGGCGCCGCCGGACACCTCGCTGTTCGACGCCGACCCGTCGCTGCCGTCGGCAACGTTGCGGCTGGCGCCCCAAGCCTCCTGGATGTTCGAGTACTACCCGATGCGCCTGCTGCAGGAACTGCCCGACGGCTACTGCGAGGCGGCGATGACCTACGCCTCCGAAGACTGGATGGCCCGTCAGGTGCTGGGATTGGGGTCGGCGGTACGGGTGCTGGGGCCGGATTCGCTGGCCGCGCGGGTGGCCGACGCTGCCGCGGCGGCGCTGGAGGCCTACCAGGCCGCGGCGCGGCCCGGCTGATCGAACCGCGGCTGCGGTAGCATCGTGGAGACATCTGGAGGTAAATAAAAGTGAATGCTCTGACTCCGGGTCACCTGGCTATCATCGCGGTCCTGGTGATTGTTCTGTTCGGCGCCAAGAGGCTTCCCGACGCCGCACGCTCACTGGGCAAGTCATTGCGGATCTTCAAGTCCGAGGTCCGCGAACTGCAAAGCGACAACAAACCCGAAGCGTCCGCCACCCAAGCCGCGCCGGCACAGCCGGTGCACTCCGAGCGGGTAGAGCCGCCGGCGGCTGACGGTCGCTCGCTCTAGCCTGGCTTCGCCGCCACGGCGCCCGAGCGCCACTCCACTGTGCGCACCACCGGTTTACTCAGGCGGCTAGATCCGCGTTCCCGTCGCAGCCGCGTCAATCCCGAGGCGACCATGTCGCTCGTCGCCCATCTCACCGAGTTGCGCACGCGGCTGCTGATCTCGCTGGCGATGATCACGCTCACCACCGCCGTCGGTTTCGTCTGGTATTCGCACCCGTTGTTCGGCTCGGAAAGCCTGGGCGAGTGGCTGCGGCACCCGTACTGCGCGCTGCCGCCGTCCGCGCGTGCCGACATCGCCAACGGTCAGTGCCGGTTGCTGGCCACGGCGCCCTTCGACCAGTTCATGCTGCGGCTGAAAGTCGCATTGACGGCCGGTGTGGTGCTGGCCTGCCCGATGTGGCTGTATCAGCTCTGGGCGTTCATCACCCCCGGGCTGTACAAAAAGGAAAAGCGTTTCGCGGTCGCGTTCGTGGTGCCGGCGGCGCTGCTGTTCGTCACCGGCGCGGTGCTGGCCTACCTCGTGCTGGCCAAGGCGCTGCACTTCCTGTTGACCGTCGGCAGCGACGTACAGGTGACCGCGCTGTCCGGTGATCGGTATTTCGGGTTCCTGATCAATCTGCTGATGGTGTTCGGGGTGAGCTTCGAGTTCCCGCTGCTGGTGGTGATGCTCAACTTCGTCGGGGTGCTGACCTACGAGCGACTGAAGTCGTGGCGGCGTGGCCTGATCTTCGCAATGTTCGTCTTCGCAGCCGTTTTCACGCCGGGCTCCGACCCGTTCTCCATGACGGCGCTGGGCCTGGCGCTGACGCTGCTGCTGGAATTGGCCATCCAGATCTCCCGTGTGCATGACAAACGCAAAGCCAGACGCGAAGCGCTGACCGCCCTCACCGATGACGAAGCCTCGGTCATCGACCCGCCGACTCCGGTAGAGCCGCCGTCCGCGGTCGGGGCTCCGTCGAGCAACGCCGGACCTCATGACGACATCACCTGACCCGCCAGAAGCGGGCGAATTGGCCCGCTTCACCGCGGGATTGGAATTTGAGCTCGACCCCTTCCAACGACGCGCCTGCGCGGCCTTGGAAGGCGGGCATGGTGTCCTGGTGTGCGCCCCGACCGGGGCCGGCAAGACCATAGTCGGCGAATTCGCGGTGCACCTGGCGCTGGCGTCCGGCGGAAAATGCTTCTACACCACGCCGATCAAGGCGCTGAGCAACCAGAAGCACAACGACTTCGTGGCCCGCTACGGCAAAGAGCAGATCGGATTGCTCACCGGAGACCTGTCGGTCAACGCCGACGCTCCGGTGGTCGTGATGACCACCGAAGTTCTTCGCAACATGCTCTACGCGGATTCGCCTGCACTGCGGGGACTTTCATACGTAGTGATGGATGAGGTGCATTTCCTCGCCGACCGGATGCGTGGTGCGGTGTGGGAGGAGGTGATCCTGCACCTGCCCGACGACGTGCGACTGATCAGCCTGTCGGCGACGGTGAGCAACGCCGAAGAGTTCGGCGGCTGGATCCAGACCGTGCGCGGCGATACGACGGTGGTCGTGGACGATCACCGGCCGGTTCCGCTGTGGCAGCACATGCTGGTCGGCAAACGGCTTTTCGACCTGTTCGACTACAGCGCGCACGAGCCGGCGGGATCGTCGGTACGCGATTGTCGACCCAAATCTGTTGCGCCACATCGCTAACCGTCGCGAGGCCGATCGGCTGGGCGATTGGCGCGGCCCGCGCCGCAGCGGTGGCCGGGGTGGCTCGGGACGCTCGGACCGGCCGGGCTTCTACCGTCCGCCGTCGCGCCCGGACGTGATTCGGATGCTCGACGCGGACGGCCTGCTGCCGGCGATCACCTTCATCTTCTCGCGGGTCGGTTGCGACGCGGCGGTATCCCAGTGTCTGCGGTCGTCGCTGCGGCTGACCACCGAAGAGGAGCGGGCGCAGATCGCCGAGGTGATCGACCACCGCTGCGGTGATCTCGAAGACTCCGACCTCGATGTGCTGGGCTACTACGAGTGGCGCGAGGCGCTGCTGCGTGGCATCGCGGCACACCACGCCGGCCTGTTGCCGGTGTTCCGCCACACCGTCGAGGAGCTGTTCACCGCAGGCCTGATCCGGGCCGTCTTCGCCACCGAGACACTGGCGTTGGGCATCAACATGCCCGCTCGCACCGTGGTGTTGGAGCGACTGGTCAAGTACAACGGCGAACAGCACCTCCCGCTCACACCAGGCGAGTACACCCAGCTCACCGGCCGGGCCGGCCGACGCGGCATCGATGTCGAGGGGCACGCGGTCGTGCTCTGGCATCCGGGCGAAGAAACCACCGAACCGGCCGAGGTCGCCGGGCTGGCCTCCACCCGAACCTTCCCGCTGCGTAGCTCGTTCGCGCCGTCGTACAACATGACGATCAACCTGGTGAACCAGGTGGGCACCGAGCAGGCGCACCGGCTGCTGGAGCAGTCGTTCGCGCAGTACCAGGCCGACCGTTCGGTGGTGAGCCTGGTACGCGGAGTCGAGCGTGGTCAGCAGATGCTCGACGAAGTCGCCGCCGAACTCGGTGGCAACGATGCGGCGATCCTCGAATACGCCCGGCTGCGCGATCAGATCAGCCAGCACGAACGCGCGCAGGCCCGGGCGTCGCGGCTGCAGCGCCGGCAGGCGATCAACGACGCACTCGCCGCGCTGCGCAAGGGCGACATCATCACGATCACGCATGGACGACGCGGCGGCCTGGCCGTCGTACTGGAACCGGCCCGCGACGACTCCGACCCGCGGCCGTTGGTGCTGACCGAAAATCGTTGGGCGGGCAGGATTTCCTCGGCTGACTATTCCGGTGAATCGGCTCCGGTCGGATCGATGACTTTGCCCAAGCGCGTCGAACACCGGCAACCGCGGGTTCGCCGTGACCTGGCGTCGGCGCTGCGTTCGGCGGCCGCCGGCCTGCCCGCCTCCGGTGACCGCCACGGCAAGCACACCGAAGGCCGCGACAGCGACCCCGAGCTGGCGTCGCTGCGGGAGAAGATGCGCCGTCATCCCGGCCACCGCGAAGCCGACCGTGAAACCCGGATCCGGACCGCCGAGCGCTACCTGCGAATCGAACGCGACAACGAGGCGCTGCAGAAGAAGGTCGCCGCCGCCACCAACTCGTTGGCCCGCACCTTCGACCGGATCGTCGGACTGCTGACCGAGCGCGGGTTCATCGCACTCGAAGACGGCAGTCCCACCGTGACAGACCACGGCCGGCTGCTGGCCCGGATCTACAACGAGAGCGACCTGCTGGTCGCCGAATGCCTACGCACTGACGCGTGGACGGGACTCAAGGACGCCGAGCTGGCGGCCGTGCTGTCGTCGGTGCTGTACGAGACGCGGGGCGGCGACGGCCCCGGGGCCCCGCGGAATGATCAGGTCCCTACGCCGCGGTTGCGGCAAGCCCTGACGCAAACCCGGCGGCTCTCGGCGAAGTTGCGTGCCGACGAGCACCGGCACCACATCACGCCGAGCCGCGAACCCGACGACGGCTTCGTCGCCGCCATCTACCGGTGGGCCAGCAGCGGCGACCTGGTCACCGCGCTGGCCGCCGCCGACGCCGAGGGCAGCGGGTCGGCGCTCTCACCGGGAGATTTCGTCCGCTGGTGCCGACAAGTGCTTGACCTGCTGGACCAGGTCCGCAATGCCGCCCCGCAGCCAGAGTTGCGGGCGACCGCCAAACGCGCGATCGACGCGATTCGGCGCGGCGTCGTGGCAGTTGATGCCGGGTAGGCTGAGCCGAGGTTACGGTTGCCTACGGCGACCGACGCGAGGACCGCAATCAGGACTGAGAGGACTGGGACACGATGAGTGGACCGCAGGGAACCGACCCGACGCAAGGGTGGCAGCCACCTCAGGGTGAAGGTCAGCACTCCGGCGAGGACCACACCCAGCAGGCTTCACCCTGGCAGCAAGGCGGCGGCGGCGAGCACGGCTGGCAGCCCTCGGGTGGCGATCAGCAAACCTGGCACGCGCCCGCCTACACGCCTACCGAATACGGGCAGTACCAGCAGCCGGCAACCGGGTACTACCCGCCGTCGCAGTACCCGCAGGGATACCCGCAGCAGGGTCAATACGGCGGCCAGACCGCCGCTTACGGCCAGCCGGGTCAGTACGGCCAGCCGGGTCAGCCGGCGCAGTACCCGCAGCAGCCAGGTCAACCGGGGCAGTACGGTCAGCCGGGCCAGTACCCACAGCAGCCCGGCCAGTACGGCCAGTACCCCGGGGCCTACGGGCAGCCGCCGGCCGGTCCGAAGCGTTCCAAGAAGACGATCGGCACGATCATCGGTGTGTTGGCCGCCGTGCTCGTCGCGGCGATCCTGGTGCTGGGCTTCTGGGCGCCGGGATTCTTTGTCACCACCAAGCTCGATGTCGGCAAGGCCGAGGCCGGCGTGCAACAGATCCTCACCGACGGCACCAACGGCTACGGCGCGAAGAACGTCAAAGACGTCAAATGCAACGGCGGTCAGAACCCGACCGTCAAGAAGGGCGCCAGCTTCGACTGTGACGTCAGCATCGACGGCACCAAGCGTTCGGTGACCGTGACGTTCCAGGACAACAAGGGCACCTACGAGGTGGGTCGGCCCAAGTAGTTCACGACCCGGGCAGCGCGTCCAACGCCTTCTGCAGTCGCGCGATCGATGACCCGACGCCCAACCGGGTCGCGAGGTCAGCCACCCGCGCCGGGTCGGCGGCGACCAGCGGCAGAGCGTCGTCGGCAGTCGAGAAGGTGACCGGCGCGTCGGTGGCCACAGCCACCACCGGCCCGGCCACCTCGATGTAGTCGGCGGACGCCCGCAGTTTGGCTCTGACACCTTTGGCCAGTGACGATTTCGGGTCGTCGACGGCCGCCAGAATGGCGGCCAGCGAGCCGTGCTGCGCCAGCAGTGTGGCGGCGGTTTTCTCGCCGACACCGGGTACGCCGGGCAGCCCGTCGGACGGGTCGCCGCGCAGCAGCGCCAGTTCGGCATAACCTTCGCCGGCCCGATCGGCCGGCACGCCATAGCGTTCGGCCACCTCGACCGGACCCATCAGCGTCGCATTGCTCAGGCCGCGCCCGAGATAGAGCACCCGGATCGCGACCGGTTCGTCGCGGACCACCTGCAGCAGGTCCCGGTCGCCGCTGACGACGATCACCGGATCGCGGCGCTCCTGGGCGGCCAGCGTGCCGATCACGTCGTCGGCTTCGTAGCCCTCCGCGCCGCCGGTGCAGATACCGAACGCGTCGAGGAGCTCACCGATCATCTCGACTTGCGGCGACAGGTCGTCCGGCACCTCTTCGACATCGGTTTGCCCGCTTGGGTTTTCCTCTTCCACCCGATGTGCCTTGTACGACGGGATGCGGTCGACCCGGAATTGCGGCCGCCAATCCAGATCCAGGCACACCACCAGCCGACCGGGTTTGTGTCGGGTGATCACGGTGGCCACCGAGTCCACGAAGCCGCGGACCGCGTTCACCGGCCGGCCGTCGGGGGAGGTGATCGAGGAGGGGACGCCGAAGAACGAACGGAACCACATGCTGGCGCCGTCGAGCAGCAGCAGCGGTGCGGACATGTCGGCCATCCTGCCAGTAGCCTTCAGCGCATGGGTTCTGACCGCTTCGATGCCGAGGTCTACCGCCGCCGGGTGGCGGCCGCGACTGCCGCCACCGCGAAGGCAGGCCTGGCCGGCCTGGTGATCACCCCGGGCTACGACCTGCGCTATCTCATCGGCTCGCGTGCGCAGACGTTCGAGCGCCTCACCGCGTTGGTGCTGCCGGTCGCCGGTGAGCCGACGATCGTCGTGCCGCGACTGGAGCTGGCGTCCCTGAAACAGTCCGCGGTCGCCGATCTTGGCGTGACAGTGCGGGATTGGGTCGACGGCGACGACCCCTACGCGCTGGTCGCCGCCGCGGTGGGTGGCGCTCCGGCGGCAACGGCGGTCACCGACTCGATGCCCGCGCTGCACCTGTTGCCGCTGGCCGATGTCCTCGGTGTGCTGCCGGTGTTGGCCACCGACGTGTTGCGCGAACTGCGGATGGTCAAGGACGCTGCCGAGGTCGACGCGCTGCGCAAAGCGGGTGCGGCGATCGACCGCGTGCATGCCCGGGTGCCGGAGTTCTTGGTACCCGGTCGGACCGAGGCCGACGTCGCGGCCGATATCGCCGAAGCCATTGTCGCCGAAGGGCATACGGAGGTGGCGTTCGTCATCGTCGGCTCGGGACCGCATGGCGCCGACCCCCACCACGAGTTCTCCGACCGCGAGATCAGGGTCGGCGACATCGTCGTCGTCGACATCGGCGGCCCCTACGCGCCCGGATACAACTCCGACTCGACCCGCACCTACAGCATGGGCGAGCCGAGTACCGAAGTGGCGCAGCACTATTCAGTGCTGCAGCGGGCGCAACAAGCGGCCGTTGCCGCGGTGCGTCCCGGGGTCACCGCCGAGCAGGTCGACGCCGCCGCCCGCGACGTGTTGGCCGAGGCCGGGCTGGCCGAGTACTTCGTGCACCGCACCGGCCACGGCATCGGGTTGTCGGTACACGAGGAGCCCTACATCGTCGCGGGCAACGATCTGCCGTTGCAGGCCGGCATGGCGTTTTCCGTCGAACCGGGGATCTATTTCCCCGGTCAATGGGGGGCCCGCATCGAGGACATCGTCGTGGTGGCCGACGACGGCGCCCAGTCGGTGAATCACCGTCCGCATGAGCTGATCGTGGTTCCGATTTAGCGGTTCCGATTTAACTCCAAACCTGTCAAGCGCTACGACCAGTCTGAGTATTAGGCTCGAGCGATGACCGACCACGACCGCACCGCCGCCCGCCGAGAGATCACCAACGCGTTGATGAACGCGCTGGAACGCCGACACGAAGTGCTTGACCTGATCGTTGAGGCCGACGACCGACCGTCGGCGGTGGACGGCATCGTCGAGCTGCTGGGCACCTCACGGCTGGGTGCCGAAGCGGTGATCGGTATGTCGTTCGATCAGCTGACCAAGGACTCGCGGAAGAAGATCATCGCCGAGCTCGAGGACCTGAACAACATCTTGAGCTTCACCTTCAAGGACCGGCCGGCCAGTTCCGGCGAAACCTTGGCGCTGCGTGCGTTTTCGGGCAAGTCCGATCGCGACATCTTCGAGGTCCGCACCGAGGAGATCGGCGCCAAGGGTGACGGCTCCGGCGCCCCGGCCGCCGACTTGGATGACGAGATCCGTTCGGCGCAGAACCGATTCGACGCCGAGGAGGCGGCCTGGTTCGTCGCGGTGGACGGTGGCGAGAAGGTCGGCATGGTGTTCGGCGAGCTCGACGGCCACGAGGTGCACGTCCGGATCTGGATCCACCCGGACTACCGGCACCGCGGCTATGGCACTGCCGCGCTGGCCAAGTCGCGACCGGAGATGGCGGCCTATTTCCCGGCAGTGCCGCTGGTGATTCGGGCGCCCGGCGCCACGCTCGTCTAGCGGGCTAGTCGGTTTTCCGGGCCAGCAGATCCGACGAACCCAGCACCCGCTCGATCTGAACCTCGATGACCACGCGTCGCGGATTCACCCGCGGTGTGCGATAGCGCTGGGCGTAGCGCAGTTCCGCGTCGCGGACGGCGTCGATCTCGCCGTTGACGCTCGCCCGACCTTCCAGCGACAGCCAGCGGGCACCGTCGACCTGACTCAGTACGGCGACCCTGCCGCGGTCGGCGTTGACCGCCTTCTGCGATCCGCCGGTGGTGATCACGCGGGCGATATGCGTCTTCGGGTCGAAGGTGAAACCCACTGCGACCACGTGCGGAGAGTTGTCAGTGCGCAGCGTGGTCAGCATGGCGAGGTGGCGCTCGGTAAGAAACGCCAGCGCGTCGTTGGTCAGCCGGGCCGTGGAGTTCGCCATCACCGCTCACGCTAGCGCAGGACATAATCGCAGCCGTGGATGACACGGGCGCACAGACGGTGCTTATTCTCGGTGGCCGCAGTGAAATCGGCACCGAGCTCGCGGTGCGGCTCGCTCCCGGCGCCTCAATCGTGTTGGCGGCCCGCAACGCCGACCGCCTCGACGAACAGAGCGCGGCCGTACGCGCCGCCGGGGCAGCGACAGTGGCATGCGTTGAATTCGACGCCGACGACATCGAATCGCACGGCCCACTGATCGCCTCGGTCATCGCCGAACACGGCCCGATCGACACCGCGGTGCTGGCGTTCGGCATCCTCGGCGACCAGAGCCGCGCCGAGATCGATGCCGCGCACGCAGTAGCTGTCGTGCACACCGATTACGTCGCGCAGGTCAGCCTGCTCACCCATCTGGCTACCGCGATGCGGCAGGCCGGTCGGGGAGCGCTGGTGGTGTTCTCCTCGGTGGCCGGCGTTCGGGTGCGCCGCGCCAACTACGTCTACGGGTCGGCGAAAGCGGGCCTGGACGGGTTTGCCGGCGGGCTGGCCGACGCGCTGCACGGCAGCGGCGTGCGGCTACTGCTGGTGCGGCCCGGCTTCGTGATCGGCCGGATGACGGAGGGCATGACGCCGGCCCCGCTGTCCAGCACGCCCACGCAGGTGGCCGCGGCGACCGCGCGGGCGTTGGTCAAGGGCCGACGAACGGTGTGGATTCCGTGGACGCTGCGGCCGGTGTTCTTCGGGTTCAAGCTGCTTCCGCAGTTCGTCTGGCGCCGGATGCCGCGCTGAACGAGACCCGACGCTGACGGCTCACTGTCGCTAGAACGGCGGTGGCTCGTCGTTGGCGACGATGGGTGCTTCGTTGGTCCGGAGTCGGGCTTGTCGCCCCTGTCGGTTGTGCCGGCGTTGATCGGCCACGTAGCGTGCACGATTCTGGGCGCGGGTGCGAGAGCGCTTCGGCATCATGGCGGTGTGATCGCTGCGACGCCGCCGGTCGGGGCTATCGAGTGCCCCAGTGGGCGCACACAATTGGGGGAACAGCAATGCGCTGCCGGGTGTGGTGACGTAGGTGTGCTGCGTCGGCGACGTCCAGATCACCGTGCCGTCGGGTAGCTGTTGATCGGACCAGCCCCAGAACGTCTTGAGCAGGTGATGCAGCCGGCACAGGCATTTGAGGTTGGAGGCGTGTGTCGGGCCGCCGTCCGCGTAGGCGACAGTGTGGTCGACGTCGCACCGCACCGCGGGCCGGTCGCAGCCGGGGAACCGGCACGTCAGGTCCCGGCAACGGACGAAGTCGGTCAGGGCTTGTGACGGAACGTAATTCGGCTCCGGTGATGTGTCGCCGGGATGCAGCAGCGGCCGAAGCCTGGCTGATCGAGCCAGCTCGGCGATCAGATCCGCCGGGATGAGCGCATCGCTGCCGAGCATCGAACCGGCCGCGGGCCCGCGGCCCTCCACGGTGGCCTGTTCGGCGACCACGTGGATGACGACCGGTGTCGGCGCCGGCGCACCGTCCGCCGGGCAGTCCGCTCGTCCGCAGCGGCAAGCCAGCCGTTCTGCTCCACTCGTCAGAGCTGCCATCGCGTCGGCACGGCGCTGATTGCGGGTACGCGGATCGCCCGCACACACCGTGGCAGCGAGCGCATCCAGTCGGGCGTCCAGCGCTTGCGCGTCCGGGCTCAGTAGCCTGCCGTACACCTCGGCCAGGCCATCGCCGCCGTCGAAGATCGACAACTCGCGCTCGGCCTGAACCTCACGTCTGCGGCGTACCGCGTCACGATCAGCACGGGCCACTATCCGATCCACGGCCGCCGCCAGAGCGCTACGGGTCATCGCCGGCCAGCGTCGGGCCTTGCCGGCCAACTCGGCGTCCACGGCGGCCATGACGTCGACGTCGGTGATCAGATCGGTCCGATAGACGATTGTTTGAAAGGCCCGGTAGTCGAGGTCACCGGCCTGCAGCAAGGCTCCTACTTGCGGCAGCCGAGTGCGCATAGCGCGGGCGTAGTACAAGTAGCTGGTCGCCAGGGCCTGGCTGATGCACAGTGCCGCGGCAACCTCTGCCGCCACCGCCTCCTGCGTGTCGGTGCACCACGTCTCTCGGTCACCGACCTGGCGCAATCGCAGCGTATCCAGTTCACCGACAACCGCGAGCCGCCGGCCTGCGGCGCTGTTCTCAGCGCGTCCCGCCAACCGCAGCTGCTCCACGAGAGTCCCCGACAGCGGCGTGGATGGGGGATGACGACGCTCATACATCGCGTCCAATCGCGCGACCGATTGCGGCGACGGCATACGCGATTCGAACATACATTCGATTATGCCAGAACCGGCCGACAACGGTTGCCTCTAGACTGGCGCCGTGAGTCCGAGCTTCGCAGATGTCGCCAAGGCGCAATACGTCCTACTGACCACCTTCACCAAGGACGGTCGGTCCAAGCCCACTCCGATCTGGGCCGCCAACGACGGCGACCGCCTCCTGATGATCACCCAGGGAAAGTCGTGGAAGGTCAAGCGGATTCGCAACACGCCGCGGGTCACGCTGGCCATCTGCGACATGGGCGGGCACCCGAAGAGCGATGCCATCGAAGCGACCGCGACCATCTTGGACGCATCGCAGACTGGTCTGGTCTATGACGCGATCGGGCGCGAGTACGGCATTGTCGGCAAGGTCTTCAACCTGTTCAGCAAGTTTCGCGGCGGGATGAAGAACAACATCGGCCTCGAGGTGCGCCCGGCCTGAATCAGGCGTGCAGGTGTTCGCCGAAGAACGAGAAGACCCGCGCCCAGGCATCCGTGGTGGCTTCCTCGTTGTAGCCGAATCCGGCGACGCGCAGCAGCGGCTGGGCGGGAAGCTTGTTGGCGAAGCTGTGCCCGACCTTCGGGTAGGACTTGATGTCGTTGGTGATGCCCTTGTCGTCCAGCACCCTCTGCAGCTTCTCCGGTGCCCCTCGCCCGGTCAGGTCCCTGCTGCCGAAACTCGCGACAACAGGGCAGGCCCCGTCCAACGTTTCGCTGAGCTCGCGGGGCAGCGGCACGCCGTAGAACGGCGCTGACGCGTCAAAGCCTTTGGGCGACATGATCAGTGCGAACTGTCCGCCCATGCAGAACCCGGCGATGCCGACGCTTCCCGTGCATTCCGGCAGCGCCTTCAGGTGGTCGCGAGCGGCCAGCACATCATCGAGCGCTTGCCCCTGCTTTGCGAGTAGCTGACGCATCACCTTGGTGACACACCGCGCGAAGCCCCCGCGGGCGTACAGGTTCGGGGTCAGAGCGACGTAACCGCCCGCGGCGACGCGGCGGTTGATCAACTCTTTGTCCGGCGTGTAGCCGAGCGCATCGTGAATGATCACGACGCCGGGCCGGGGTCCAGGGCCGTCGGGGGTGTCGAGGAGGGCGTCGATCGGGCCGGTCGGGGTGTCGATCTCGATTGTCGTCACGGGGCCATCTAACCGTGCGACCGCGGGCTGTGGAACTCCGAACCCGGTCCGGGTCGTTGGCATCTCATGGTGTCGCGACTGTTTCTGATCTACGTCGTCGTCGAGCTCGCCGTCGTGGTGGCGCTGGCGTCGACGATCGGGCTCGGATGGACTCTGCTACTGCTGGTGGCCGCGTTCGCCACAGGTCTGGGGCTCGCGGGTTCGCAACTCAAGCTGCAGCTCAACCGGCTGCGGTCCGGCTTGAGCGCGGACCAGCCGAGGCTGGCCGCCGACAGCATGGCCGTCGCACTGGGAACCCTGCTCGTAGTGATGCCCGGCCTGGTGACCAGCGCCGCGGGTCTGCTGCTGCTGCTGCCGCCGACCCGGGCAGCCGCGCGCCCGCTGCTGAGCGCGATGGCCGTCCGCGGCCTCGGCCGGCGCATCCCGCTGATCACCGTCTCGGGTGTCGGTGCGTACAAGCCGCGACCCGACTACATCGACGGTGAGGTCATCGATGTCGCTGACGTCACCGAGCGCTTTGACCCGCCTGCCCTGCCGTTGCGGCCTGAATAGCCGCCGCGCCAACCCATTAGGTTCTATCGGCGTGACCGACGTCCCGACCACCCTGCTGCTCAACGGCAGGGTGCACAGCCCGAGCCATCCCGACGCCACCGCGATGGCGGTGCGTGACGGCGTCGTGGCGTGGCTGGGCAGCGACGACGTCGGCCGAGACCAGTTCGGCACCGCCGAGGTCGTCGACCTCGCCGGCGGATTCGTCGCCCCGGCCTTCGTCGACAGCCACGTCCACCTCACCGCCACCGGATTGACGCTCACCGGCCTCGATCTGCGGGTAGCTGCGTCGCGCACGCATTGCCTGCAGTTGATCGCCGACTATGCGGCCGCCCACCCCGGCGAGCCGATCTGGGGGCACGGCTGGGATGAGTCGTCGTGGCCGGAGAACGCGGCGCCGAGCACCGCTGATCTCGACGCGGCCGTCGGCGATCGGCCCGCCTACCTGACCCGGGTCGACGTGCACTCGGCGCTGGCGTCGACCGGCCTGCGCGGGCGCGTCGACGGCTTGGCGTCGGCCACCGGGTTCGACGAGCAGCGGCCGCTGGTGGCCGACGCCCATCACCGGGTCCGCGCCGCCGCGCGTGGCCTACTGACCGGCGCGCAACGTGCCCAGGCCCGGATGGCCGCGCTGGATGCCGCGGCGGCGAATGGGATTGCCGCCGTGCACGAATGCGCCGGCCCGCAGATCGGCGGCCTGGAGGACTGGCATCAACTGCGCGCTGTCGACCACGGCGTCGAGGTGATCGGCTACTGGGGCGAGGCAGTCACCAGCCCCGCTCAGGCCCGCGCGCTGCTCGACGAGACCGGTGCGGCCGGGTTGGCCGGCGACCTGTTCGTCGACGGCGCCCTGGGATCGCGCACCGCCTGGCTGCACGACCCGTATGACGACGCACCCGACCACCGCGGGACCAGCTACCTGGACGGCGACACCGTCGCCGCGCATCTGCGGGCGTGCACCGAAGCCGCTGTGACGGCTGGCTTCCACGTCATCGGCGACGCCGCGGTCGCCGCCGTCGTCGACGCACTGCAGCGGGTGGTCGACCACCTCGGTGTGCCCGCCGTGGCCCGCTGCGGCCACCGCCTGGAACACCTGGAAATGGTCACCGCCGAGCAGGCGGCGAAGCTGGGCGCGTGGGGCGTGCTGGCCAGCATGCAGCCCAATTTCGATGCGCTCTGGGGCGGTCGCGAGGGCATGTACGTCCGTCGTCTCGGTATCGATCGAGCGGGGCGTCTGAACCCGTTTGCGCTGCTAGCATCCCAAGGCGTGGCCCTCGCGTTCGGATCCGACGCCCCGGTTACCGGCCTCGACCCGTGGGCGACAATCCGGGCGGCCGTCAACCACCACACCCCCGACAGTTCGATCTCTTCGCGGGCTGCGTTCGCCGCAGCCACCCGTGGCGGGTGGCGGGCCTGCGGCGCCGGCGACGGACTGACCGGCAGCCTGGTCGCGGGCGCCCCCGCGTCATACGCAGTCTGGGACGTCGATGAATTCGAAACGAGCGCGTCGAGTGACGCCGTACGGCGATGGTCGACCGATCCCCGATCGCGGGTACCGGCTCTGCCGCGGCTTGGTCTCACCGACCCGCTGCCGCGCTGCCGGCAGACGGTGCATCGAGGCGCGGTGATCCATGCCTAGGGGCATCGGGAGATTCGACCGCAGGATCCGGCCTTCGAAGAACACCGAGACCACCGACGTTTTCCCGGCGATCAAGGATCCGGTCAAGGACGACGAGGCGATCACCGGCGAGATCCCGGTCCCCGCGACAGCCACGGACACCGAGGTGACCGGTCAGATTCCAGCGGTCCCGGACGTCGAGTACGACGACGAGATCGACGACGTCCTCGACGACCTCGAACCGCCGAACGCGGATCTCGAGGCGACGGACGTTCCCCATGACCGGTTGGCGGAGTTGCGCGGCCAGGCCATCCGGATCGGCACCTATCTCCGGCAGCGGCTGGTCCACCTGACCGCGGTGCTGCTGGCGTGGTTGGCTCGCGAAACGCGCAAACGAGTGCCGCAGGCGGGCAGGTGGCTACGACCGCGTCTGACGCGACTGAGCGCCGCGATCGTCGCCGGTCTGCTGCTCTGCTCGAGCTATCCGCGATTCAACTGGTGGTGGGCCGCGATCCCGGCCTTCGCCGTGCTGGCGTGGGTGTTGACCCGGCGCGCCACTACTCCCTTCGGGGGTTTCGGTTACGGCTTCCTGTTCGGCTTGGCGTTCTATCTGCCGCTGATCCGCTGGATCAGCATCCTGGTGGGCGCAACGCCGCTGATCGCATTGGTGGCGTTGTGCGCCTTCTTCCCGGGACTCTTCGGACTGGCCGCTGTCACCGCGCGGCGGCTTCCCGGCTGGCCGATCTGGTTTGCGGTGCTGTGGGCGGGGCAGGAATGGCTGAAGTGCACCATTCCCTTCGGCGGTTTCCCCTGGGGCGTGGTCGCCGCGGGCCAGACGTCCGGGCCGTTTTTGCCGCTGGTTCGACTGGGCGGCGTTCCGCTGCTGTCGCTGGCGATCGTGCTCAGCGGCTGCGGGGCCGCCGCTCTCGTGATGGAAGCGGTGTCGTGGTGGTTGGCTTCGCACCGGCGCCACACCGCCCAAGACGCCCGGGTGGCCGACGCTCCGCCGGCGGTGCTGTTGCCGGCGTTTTGCATCTGCTTGATGTTTTTCCTCGCCGCCGCCGTCTGGCCGCAGGTACGCCACTCCGGCACCGGGTCCGGCAACGAACCCGTCGTCACCGCGGCCGTGGTGCAGGGCAACGTGCCGCGGCTGGGTCTGGAATTCAACGCGCAGCGCCTCGCGGTGCTGGGCAACGACGTTCGCGAAACCCGAAAGCTGACCGACGATGTTCGTGCCGGTCGCGCGCCGCAGCCCGACTTCGTGGTCTGGCCCGAGGACGCATCGGAAATAGATCCGATCGCCAATCCTGATGCAGCGCAAGAGATTTCAGTGGCTGTCGAAGCCATCGGGACGCCGATCCTGGTCGGCACGGTGCTTGACGTCCCAGATCGGACAATCGAGTCGCCGGCTCAGACGAACACCGTGATCGTCTGGAATCCGAAGTCAGGTCCCGGCGACCGGCATGACAAGCGGATCGTGCAGCCGTTCGGCGAGTACCTGCCGTGGCGTGGCTTCTTCCGCCATCTGTCCGGCATGGCCGACATGGCGGGCTACATCGTGCCCGGCAAGGGCTCCGGAGTCGTGCGGGCCGACGGCACCCCGATCGGGATCGCGACCTGCTGGGAGGTCAGCTTCGACCGCGCGCTGCAGCACTCGGTCCGCAACGGCGCCCAGTTGCTGGCGGTACCCGCCAACAACGCCAACTTCAATCAGACGATGAGTGAGCAGCAGCTTGCCTTCTCCAAGCTGCGGGCGGTGGAGCTGGACCGCTACGCCCTCGTCGCCAGCAACGTCGGGATCTCGGCCGTGGTCACACCGGACGGCCGTGAGCTGCAGCGAACCCAGTTCTTCGTGCCGGCCTACCTGGACAACCAGGTCCGCCTCAAGACGTCGCTGACCCCGGCCGCAAAGTGGGGCCCGATCGTGCAGGGTGCGCTGGTCGTGGCGGCTCTGGCGGTCCTATTCGCCGCAATGCTGCACAATGGATGGTTCGCGGATATCCACCGACGGCTGTCGGAGCTGGCAAACAGAGGTGGCCCGGCGTCGGAGAATTTCGACGATCCGCCCGGCGATGACGTGGTAGCCGACGGGGATGACCTGTCACCCGATGCCGAGCCCGACGACGACGCTCGAGATTCCGCCCGGCAAGGGCCAGAAAAAGGAGACCTATGACCACCGGCGATGCGCCGGCAATGGACGGGTCTCGGGCTGCGGGCGATCGCCCCAGCCTGCGCACCCTGGTGATCATCCCCACCTTCAATGAGCGGGAGAATCTTCCGCTCATCGTGCAGCGACTGCGCACGGCCCGTCCCGACGTCCACATCCTGATCGTCGACGACAACAGCCCGGACGGCACCGGACAACTGGCCGAAGACCTGGCGGCGGCGAATTCCGGGTTGATCCACGTCATGCACCGCACAGTGAAGGACGGCCTCGGGGCGGCCTATCTGGCCGGCTTCGCCTGGGGGCTCGACCGCGGATACCGCACGCTCGTCGAGATGGATGCCGACGGCAGCCACGCACCCGAACAACTACACCTGCTGCTCGAGGCCATCGACGGCGGCGCCGACCTGGTCATCGGATCGCGCTACGTCGACGGCGGCAATGTGAAGAACTGGCCCTGGCGGCGCTGGGCGCTGTCCTGGACCGCCAACACCTACGCCCGGTTGGCGCTGGGTATCGGCATCCACGACATCACCGCCGGTTACCGCGCCTACCGGCGCGACGTGCTGGAGAAAATCGACCTCGACCACGTCGACTCAAAGGGCTACTGCTTCCAGATCGACCTGACCTGGCGCACCATCACCAACGGGTTTTTCGTCACCGAGGTGCCGATCACCTTCACCGAGCGCGAACTCGGCGTATCGAAAATGAGCGGATCCAACATCCGCGAAGCCGTGGTGAAGGTCGCGCAATGGGGGATCGACGGGCGCCTGCACCGCAGTCGCGCCACGCCGGTCAAGCAGTAAGGATCAGCTGCCGCGACGGCGGGTACGAATCAGGTCGAGACGCTCTTTGAGCAGTTCGTCGAGCTCTTCGACCGAGCGGCGCTCCAGCAGCATGTCCCAGTGGGTGCGGGGCGGCTTGACCTTCTTCGGCTCCGGCAGGTCACCCTCGAGCAGGGTGCCCTCCATGCCGTTGCGGCACAGCCAGGTGCCGGGAATCTCGGCGTCGTCGGCGAACGGAACGTCGAACTCTTCGCCGTTTTCGGTGCGGTAGCGCGCGATCTGACGCGGCGCCAAGTCATGATTGCGGTCGGTCTCGTAGCTAACGGCTCCAAGGCGACTGCCTCTCAAGACGCGATCGGCCATTGGTGAGCACTCCTCTTAATATCTTCTTATTCAGCTAACGCCTAGGTCAACGACGCAGCGAACGATCTAGTTCCCAGGGCCGTTTCCAGCCGGACTAGGCCCAACGGTCAATGATACCGGGATTCAGCCAACACCCCGACTAAAGTCGGCCCCGTGACACGCCGTGCCCGCCCGCAGCCGTGCCGCTGGTGCGGCCGTGACGTCGCCGACAGCGGGCTGGGTCGGCGCCGCCAGTACTGCCGTCAGTCGTGCCGCCAGCGCGCCTACGAGCAGCGGGCGTCGATCAACGGCGTGAAAGGTGCGTCGTTGCCCGCCGACGCTGTGGTGCTCTCCGCCGACGAGGCCGCCGACCTGTCCGACCGGGTCTACCAGGTGAGATGCGCGGCAGAAGATGTGGCCACCGCGCTGGACGAAGGTGCCGGCGCCCCCGAACTACGCGAACTGTGCGACGCCCTGATGCGAGCCGCCGCGGCCGCCGACGGGTGGCGCTGACCGGGCTTGGGCTTGGCTGACTTGTGGCGGGTACAGTCTCGCCATGGATCGCTGGGCACCGGAATCAGTTGCGGAGCCAGGCCATGGGCGGGGTGGGCGAGTCGGCGCCCGCCAACGATGTTCTCGGGCCGAAGAGCAGGTAAGCCGCCCATCCGCGCGGCACGTGACTCTGCTCCTCATCCAGGGCCGCACTTCTTCAATGAGCGACGACCGACGTTAGGCGAGGGGTAACGACATGGCTGACCAACTTCAGCATGCAACCGAGGCGCTGCGCAAAGCGCTGGTCCAGGTCGAGCGGCTGAAGACCAAGAACCGCGCGTTGCTGGAGCGCTCCGGTGAGCCGATCGCCATTGTCGGTATGTCGTGCCGATTCCCCGGCGGGGTCGATTCGCCGGACAGCTTGTGGGACATGGTCGCTGACAAGCGCGACGTGATGTCGGAGTTCCCCGCCGACCGAGGCTGGGATCTGGCCGGACTGTTCGACGACGACCCCGATGCGCCGCACAAGTGCTACGCACGCTCGGGCGGCTTCGTCGACGACGTGGCCGGTTTCGACGCCGCATTCTTCGGCGTGGCACCCAGCGAGGCGCTGGCCACCGACCCGCAGCACCGCATGCTGCTGGAGCTGTCGTGGGAAGCGTTGGAGCGGGCCGGAATTGACCCGACCTCGCTGCGGGGCAGTGCGACCGGAGTCTTCGCCGGGATCATCGTCCAGGGCTACGGCATGCTCGCCGACGAGATCGAGGGCTACCGGCTGACCGGCATGACCTCGAGCGTGGCCACCGGCCGGGTGGCCTACGTGCTGGGGCTGGAGGGCCCGGCCGTGTCGGTGGACACCGCGTGCTCGTCGTCGCTGGTGGCCCTGCACATGGCGGTGCAGTCGCTGCGGTCTGGGGAGTGCGACCTGGCGCTGGCGGGCGGTGTGACCGTCAACGCCACCCCGACGGTCTTCGTCGAATTCAGCAGGCACCGCGGTCTGTCGCCGGACGGCCGCTGCAAGCCGTTCTCGGGAGCGGCCGACGGTGTCGGCTGGTCCGAGGGTGGCGGAATCCTGGTGGTGGAGCGGCTTTCCGACGCGCAGCGATTGGGCCACCGAGTACTCGCGGTGGTGCGGGGCACGGCGGTCAACCAGGACGGCGCCTCCAACGGGTTGACCGCTCCCAACGGCCCGTCCCAGCAGCGGGTGGTGCGCACCGCGCTGGCCAACGCCGGACTGAGCGCGGGCGAGGTGGATGTGGTCGAAGGCCACGGCACCGGAACGACATTGGGCGACCCGATCGAAGCTCAGGCGTTGCTGGCCACCTACGGGCAGAACCGCACCGAGAAGCCGCTGTGGCTGGGGTCGATCAAGTCGAACATGGGCCACACCCAGGCCGCCGCGGGCGTGGCAGGCGTGATCAAGATGGTGCAGGCCATGCGGCACGAGGTGCTGCCGGCCACCCTGCACGTGGATGTGCCCAGCCCGCACGTGGATTGGACGGCGGGCTCGGTGTCGCTGCTCACGGAAGCGCAGCCATGGAAGAGCGAGTCGGCCAACGGTCACGCCCGCCGCGCCGCCGTGTCGTCGTTCGGGATCAGCGGCACCAACGCGCACGTGATCATCGAGGAGTCGCCGGCGGTCGAGCCTGCCGATCGCGCGGCCACGCAACCGATCGGCTGGTGCCGTGGGTGCTGTCGGCCAAGAGCGCGGCGGCGCTGGCATCGCAGGCCGGACGGCTCAATGAATTCGTCTGCGCCCGTGATCAATTGGATGCCGCCGACGTGGGCTGGTCGCTGGCCGGGCGGTCGACCTTCGAGCATCGCGCGGTGGTGCTCGGCACTGACCGCGGCCAGCTGCTGACCGGACTGGGTGAACTGACGCAGGGGCTGCCGGGCGCGTCGGTCATCACCGGCCAAGCCACTCCCGCGGGCAAGACCGTCTTCGTGTTCCCCGGGCAAGGCTCGCAGTGGATCGGCATGGGCGTCGAACTACTGGACACCGCACCGGTTTTCGCCGAGCAGATGAACGCGTGCGCGGAGGCCTTCGCCGAGTTCGTCGACTGGTCGCTGATCGACGTACTGCGCGGCGCACCCGGTGCCCCGGGACTGGACCGCGTCGACGTGGTGCAGCCCGCATTGTTCGCGGTGATGGTCTCGCTGGCCGAATTGTGGCGATCGATCGGAGTCCGCCCGGACGCCGTCATCGGCCACTCCCAGGGCGAGATCGCCGCGGCCTACGTCGCCGGCGCTCTGTCGCTGCGCGACGCCGCCCGCGTGGTGACGCTGCGCAGCAAACTGCTGCTGGCGTTGTCCGGGCGCGGCGGGATGGCGTCGCTGGCGTGTGGAGCCGATCAAGCCCGAGAACTGTTGGCGCCGTATGGAGATCGCGTCAGCATCGCGGCGGTCAACGGCCGGTCGGCGGTCGTCATTTCCGGCGAGGAAGCCGCGCTCGACGAGATCGTCGCGCTGTGCACCGCACGCGAAATGCGGGCCCGCCGCATCGACGTCGACTACGCATCGCATTCCGTTGCCGTCGACGAGATCCGCGACCAGCTCGCCGAGGCGCTGGCCGGCATCGAGCCACAGTCGACGCGCACGGTGTTCTTCTCCACGGTCACCGGTGCCGTCCAGGACACCGCCGGCCTCGAACCCGACTACTGGTTCCGCAACATCCGTCAGACCGTCGAATTCGACCAAGCGGTGCGCGCCGCGGCCGACAGCGGCTACCGGACCTTCATCGAGTCCAGCCCGCACCCCGCACTGATCGCCGGTATCGAGGACACCGCGACCGAGGGCGGGGCCGATGCGGTCGTCGTGCCCACCCTCGGCCGCGAGGATGGCGATCTGCAGCGCTTCTTCGGTTCGGCTGCTCTGGCATTCGTCTCGGGTGTGAAGGTGGACTGGCGCGCCGCCGTGCCGGCGGCCGGCTTCGTCGAGCTGCCGACGTACGCCTTTGAACGCAAGCGCTTTTGGCTGTCCGGTGATGGAGCAGCGGTGGACGCGGCTGGGCTAGGGCTCGGTGCCAGCGAGCATGCGCTGCTGGGCGCGGTCGTCGACTTGCCGGACTCCGGTGGAGTGATACTGACCGGTCGGCTATCACCGGCCACCCAGGGCTGGCTGTCCGATCACGCCGTCGACGGAGTGGCGGTATTCCCGGGAGCCGGCTTCGTCGAGTTGGCGATCCGCGCCGGTGACGAAGTGGGCTGCGGGAGAGTCGACGAGTTGACGTTGCAGTCGCCGATGCTGTTGCCGGCGTCGGGCTCGGTGTCCGTGCAGGTGGTGGTTGGCGCAGCCGACGATTCCGGCCAGCGCGGCCTGTCGGTGTTCTCCAGGGAGACTGCGGATTCCGCGTGGACCTGCCACGCGACAGGGACTTTGTCGTCGGATCCGGTTGAGCCAGTTGCTGATCTGTCGGTGTGGCCGCCGGTAGGCGCGACTGCGGTCGACGTGACCGATGGCTACCAGCGGCTGGCGGAGCGCGGCTATCAGTACGGCCCGGCATTCCAAGGCCTTGACCGCGCTGTGGCGTCGTGGCGATGAGTTCTTCGCCGAGGTGACGTTGCCCCAGGCGGCCGGCGGCGTAAGCGGATTCGGTGTTCATCCGGTGCTCCTCGATGCGGCGTTGCACGCGGCGGCGGTGACGCACTCCGGCACCGGTGTGGCGTTGCCGTTCGCGTGGCAGGGCGTGTCGCTGCACGCGGCAGGGGCGTCGGCGGTGCGGGCGCGGATTGCGCCATCGGGTCCGTCAGCGGTCTCGGTGGAGCTGGCCGACGGCCTGGGGTTGCCGGTGCTGACGGTGACGTCGATGATTGCGCGTCCGATTTCGCAGCAACAGCTGATGGCGGCGATGTCTGGCAGCGGTGGCGAGCAGCTTTTCGAGCTGGCCTGGTCGCCGGTGTCGTCGGCCTCGCAGGCTGAGACACCGGCATACGAAGTTTTCGAATCTGTTTCCACTGCAGGCGATCCGGTCACCGCGAGCTACCAGCGAGTGCACGAGGCATTGGCGGCCCTGCAGTCTTGGCTGGCCGAACGCGAATCGGGCGTCTTGGTGGTGTCCACCCAGGGGGCGGCCGGTCTGGCTGGACAGGACGTCACCGATCTGGCCGGTGCCGCGGTGTGGGGATTGGTGCGCTCGGCGCAGACCGAGCATCCGGGCCGGATCGTGTTGGTGGATTCCGATGCAGCGCTGAGTGATTCGCTGATCTCACAGGTGCTGGCGGTCGGAGAGCCGCAGGTCCTGGTTCGCGGCGACACGATCCACACCGCGCGAGTCCGCGGCAGCCGAGCTGTCGACGGCGTACTGGTACCGCCGGCAGACGGGCCGTGGCGGCTGGGCCTGTCGACCGCGGGCACGTTCGAGAACCTGCAACTGGAATCGGTGCCCAACGCCGACGCGCCACTGGAACCCGGCCAGGTGCGAGTCGCGATGCGCGCCATCTCGACCAACTTCCGCGACATCATGATCACGCTGGGCATGTTCACCCACGACGCGCTGATCGGCGGGGAAGGGGCGGGCGTCGTCGTCGAGGTCGGTCCGGGCGTCACCGAATTCGCGGTCGGCGACGACGTATACGGCTTCTTCCCGGACGGCAGCGGGACCTTGGTCCCCGGCGACACCCGACTGCTACTGCCGATGCCGTCGGACTGGTCGTACGCCGAGGCCGCCGCGATCTCGGCCGTTTTCACCACCGCCTACTACGCATTCGTCCACCTCGCCGACGTCAAGCCGGGCCAGCGGTTGCTGCTGCACGCCGGCACCGGCGGCGTGGGCATGGCCGCCGCGCAACTGGCTCGGCACTTCGGACTGGAGGTTTTCGCCACCGCCAGCCGGCCCAAGTGGGACACGTTGCGGGCGATGGGTTTTGACGACGACCACATCGGTGACTCCCGCACCCTGGAATTCGAGGACAAGTTCCGCGCCATCGTCGGTCGACCGCGGGTTCGACATCGTGCTCGACTCGTTGGCCGGTGAATTCGTCGACGCCTCGTTGCGTCTGGTCAAGCCCGGTGGTGTGTTCCTCGAAATGGGCAAGACCGACATCCGCGACCCGGGGAAGGTCGCCGAGGAATATCCCGGTGTGCGCTACCGCGCGTTCGACCTGTTCGAACCCGGCCGCAACCGGATGCATCAGTACCTGTTGGAGCTCGCCGAACTCTTCGACGCCGGCGTGCTGCGGCCATTGCCGGTGACGACCTTCGACATTCGGCGCGCGCCCGCCGCACTGCGATACCTCAGCCAGGCCCGCCACACCGGCAAGGTCGTGCTGACCATGCCCGACGCGTGGGCGCTCGGCACCGTGGTGATCACCGGCGGTACCGGCATGGCCGGGTCGGCGCTGGCTCGCCACCTGGTGGCCAACCACGGTGCGCGGCATCTGTTGCTGCTCGGTCGCCGTGGCCCGGACGCACCGGGTGCGGCGGAATTGGCCGAAGAGCTGACGGCTGGCGGGGCCGAAGTGTCAGTGGTGGCGTGCGACGCCGCCGACCGGGCCGCCCTGGCCAAGGTGATCGCCGACATTCCGGTTCAGCATCCGCTGTCGGCGGTGATCCACGCCGCCGGTGTGCTCGACGACGCGGTGCTGGCATCGTTGACGCCGGAGCGGGTGGATGCGGTGCTGCGGGCCAAGGTCGACGCAGCCTGGAATCTTCATGAGCTGTGCCAGGATTCGCACCTCTCGGCGTTCGTGATGTTCTCTTCGATGGCCGGCTTGGTCGGATCGTCGGGCCAGGCCAACTACGCGGCCGCGAACAGCTTCTTAGATGGCCTGGCCGCACATCGTCGGGCGCACCGCTTGCCGGCGATCTCACTGGGCTGGGGCCTGTGGGATCAGGCCAGTGAGATGACCGGGGGACTCGACGACGCGGGCCGGGCCCGGTTGGCCCGCACCGGTGTGAAGGCGCTGTCGTCGGCCGACGCGCTTCAGCTTTTCGACACCGCGATGGTGGTCGACGAGCCGTTCCTGGTGCCCGCCCACATCGACGCCGCCGCTTTGAGGGCCAACGCCGCCGTGGTGCCGCCGATGTTCATCGATCTGATCAACGCGCCGACCCGTCGTCGGGTCGACGACTCGCTGGCCGCCAGCAAATCCAAGTCCGCTCTGGCGCAACGCATCCACGGCCTGCCCGAGGACGAGCAGCACGCGGTGCTGCTGGACCTGGTTCGTTCACACATTGCCACCGTGCTGGGCAACACCACACCGGAGGCCATCGATCCGGACAAGGCGTTCCAGGAGTTGGGCTTCGACTCGCTGACCGCCGTCGAGATGCGCAACCGGCTCAAAGCTGCTACCGGACTGGCGCTTTCGCCGACGCTGATCTTCGACTACCCGACCCCGAGCCGGCTGGCCTCCTACTTCCGCACCGAACTCGCCGGTGTGCCGCAGGAAGTCAAGAACGTCCCCGCGATGCGCATCACCGGCGACGAGCAGATCGCGATCGTCGGCATGTCGTGCCGTTACCCGGGTGGCGTCAACTCGCCGGAAGACCTGTGGGACATGGTCATCCAGGGCCGCGACGTCATCAGCGAATTCCCTAGCGACCGCGGCTGGGACCTGGCCAACCTGTACAACCCCGACCCAGATGTCGCCGAAACCTGCTACACCCGGGTCGGCGGATTCGTCGAAGACGTCGGCGACTTCGACCCGGCCTTCTTCGGCATCGGGCCGTCCGAGGCTTTGGCGATGGATCCCCAGCAGCGGATGTTCCTCGAGCTGACCTGGGAGGCGTTGGAGCGGGCCGGAATCGACCCGACCACGTTGCGCGGCAGTGCGACCGGTGTCTTCGCGGGCCTGATGACCCAGGGCTACGGCATGTTCTCCGCCAAACCGGTGGAAGGCTTCCGGCTGACCGGCCAGCTGTCCAGCGTCGCGTCCGGCCGGGTCTCCTATGTGCTCGGGCTGGAAGGCCCCGCGGTATCGGTGGACACCGCCTGCTCGACGTCGCTGGTGACCCTGCACATGGCCGCGCAGTCGCTGCGGACGGGGGAGTCCGACCTCGCCCTGGCCGGCGGCGTCACGATCAACGCCACACCTGACATCTTCGTCGAATTCAGCCGCTGGCGTGGACTTTCCACCGATGGCCGCTGCAAAGCATTCGCCGGCGCCGCCGACGGCACCGGATTTTCCGAGGGCGGCGGCATGCTGGTGCTGGAGCGGCTTTCCGATGCCAAGCGTCTCGGCCATCCCGTGCTCGCCCTGGTCAGCGGATCGGCGATCAACCAGGACGGCGCTTCCAACGGGCTGACCGCACCCAACGGTCCCTCGCAGCAACGGGTGGTCCGCTCGGCATTGGCCAGCGCGGGACTCAGTGCCGCGGACGTCGACGTCGTCGAAGGCCACGGCACCGGCACCACGTTGGGCGATCCGATTGAAGCCCAAGCGATCCTGGCGACCTACGGCCAGGACCGGCAGACGCCGCTGTGGTTGGGGTCGATCAAGTCGAACATGGGACACACCCAGGCCGCCGCCGGCGTCGCGGGCGTGATGAAGATGATCCTGGCCATGCGCCACGAGGTGCTGCCGGCGACACTGCACGTGGATGCGCCCAGCCCGCATGTGGATTGGTCGATGGGCTCGGTGCAATTGCTGACGGAACCGCAGCCATGGAAGCGCGAGACGGCCAACGGGCGGCCCCGCCGTGCGGGTGTGTCGTCGTTCGGCATCAGCGGCACCAACGCGCACGTGATCATCGAGGCAGCCCCGCCGGTCGAGCAACCGGCCGAGGTAGCCCCTGTTGCGCCGCCTGCTGTCATTCCGTGGGTGGTCACGGCCAAGTCGTCCGCCGCTCGGGAATCTCAGGCCGCCAGGTTGGCCGAATTCATCGGCGCCCGCGACGATTTGGCGGCTGCCGATGCGGGCTGGTCGCTGGCGGGCCGCGCCGCATTCGAGCAGCGCGCTGTCGCTTTGGGCGCCGACCGCGAGCATCTGCTCACCGGTCTGGCTGAGGTGGCCGGAGGGGAGCCGGGTGCATCGGTGGTCACCGGCTCTGCACTGCCCGGCAAGACGGTCTTCGTGTTCCCCGGCCAGGGCTCGCAATGGCTCGGTATGGGCATGGGGTTGCACGCCACGTACCCGGTCTTCGCCGAAGCGTTCAACACCGTGGTCGGCGAGTTGGACCGCCACCTGCTGCGCCCGCTGCGCGAGGTGATGTGGGGTCATGACGAAGATCTGCTGAACACAACCGAATTCGCCCAGCCGGCGCTGTTCGCCGTCGAGGTCGCGCTGTACCGGCTGTTGCAGTCCTGGGGAGTGCGGCCCGACTTCGTGATGGGCCACTCGGTCGGCGAGCTCACCGCGGCGCACGTCGCCGGTGCGCTGTCATTGGAGAATGCGGCGCTGCTGGTGGTGGCCCGCGGCCGCTTCATGCAGGCGCTGCCGGCGGGCGGAGCGATGGTCGCCGTGCAGGCAGGAGAGGACGAGGTACGTCCGCTGCTGACCGACACGGTCGGGATTGCCGCGGTGAATGGCCCGTCGTCGGTCGTGGTGTCGGGCGACGAGACCGACGTGGACGCCATCGCCGAACAACTGCGTGCGCAGGGCCGGCGAGTGCACCGGCTCGCGGTATCTCATGCCTTCCACTCGCCGCTGATGGAACCGATGATCGGCGAATTCAAAGCAGCGGCAAGGGAACTGACGGTCAACCCGGTCACCGTTCCGGTGATTTCCAATGTGACCGGGGAGCTGGCCGGCGACGATTTCGCCTCGGCTGACTACTGGACGCAGCACATCCGGGCGGCGGTCCGTTTCGCCGACAGCATCCGCTACGCGAATTCGACTGGCGCCACCCATTTCATCGAAGTGGGTCCCGGCGGCGGCCTGACCTCGTCCATCGAGGAGTCGCTGGCCGAGGCCGCAGGAGACGCAGTGGCCTCGGTGCCGTTGCTGCGCAAGGACCGTCCCGAACCGGACGGCCTGATGACCGGAGTAGCGCAGGCCTTCGTGTCGGGCGTCGGGGTCGACTGGCGTGCCACGCTGCCCGGCGCTGGATTCGTCGAACTGCCGACGTACGCGTTTGAGCGACGCCGTTTTTGGCTGTCCGCCGATGACGCTGCGGTGGATGCCGAGGGCCTCGGCCTGTCGGCCAGCGAACACGCGCTGTTGGGCGCGGTGGTCGACCTGCCGACCTCGGGCGGGGTTGTGCTGACCGGCCGGCTGGCGGCGGGGTCGCAGGGCTGGTTGTCCGACCACGCGGTCGGCGGAGTGGTCATCTTCCCGGGTGCGGGATTCGTCGAGATGGCGATCCGAGCCGGTGACGAGGTCGGCTGCTCGGTCGTCGACGAGTTGATGCTGGCGGCGCCGCTGGTGATCCCGGCAACCGGTTCGGTGGCGGTGCAGGTGGTCGTCGATGGTGCCGACGAATCGGGCCATCGTGCGGTGTCGGTGTTGTCCCGCGCCGACGTGCACTCGGGCTGGACACTGCACGCCGAAGGCATCGTGCGGCCGGGCGCCGTCGAGCCCGGCACCGAATGGGCGCCTGGCCACCGCCGGGCGCGACCCCGGTCGATATCGACGGGCTCTACGACCGGTTGGCGGCGCGCGGCTATGGGTACGGCCCGGCGTTCCAGGGTCTGACCGCCATGTGGCGGCGCGGCGACGAGATTTTCGCCGACGTGACGTTGCCCGGCGACGCCGGGGTGTCGCCGGCCGGATTCGGGGTGCACCCGGCGGTTCTCGACGCCGCGCTGCATGCGGTGATCGTCGCGACCGAGGCCGAGCACGACGGCAAAGACGGTGTCCTGGTGCCGTTCTCGTGGCAGGGCGTGTCGCTGCACGCGGCCGGCGCATCGTCGGTGCGGGCGCGCATCGTGCCGTCCGGTCCGTCGTCGGTGTCGGTGGAACTGGCTGACGCACTTGGGCTTCCGGTGTTGTCGGTGGCGTCCATGGTGGCGCGTCCGGTGTCGCGGCAGCAGTTGATGGCAGCCGTGTCGGGCTCGGGTCCCGACCGGATCTTCGAAGTGGTCTGGTCGCCCGCGAGTGCTCGGATCGCACGCCGAGACGCCGTCATACGACGTGTTCGAATCCCAGCCCGCCGACGAGGATACGCTGGGCTCGACGTATCGCCGCACCCACGAAGCGCTGGCCGCGCTGCAGTCGTGGCTCGCGGAGCACGACTCCGGAACGCTGGTGGTCTCGACGCGCGGCGCGGTCGCGCGGCCGGGCGAGGACGTCACCGATCTGGCCGGCGCCGCGGTGTGGGGGCTGGTGCGCTCGGCGCAGACCGAGCACCCGGGCCGGATCGTGTTGGCGGATTCCGATGCGCCGCTGAGTGATACGACGATCGGCGCGATCTTATCGGCCGGTGAGCCGCAGGTGCTGGTGCGTGGTGACACGGTGTACACCGGCCGGGTGCACGGCAGTCGGGCGGTGGACGCGCTCTTGGTGCCGCCGGGCGGCGACGCGTGGCGACTGGGCATGTCCAGCAAGGGCACGTTCGAGAACCTGGTCCTCGAACCGATTCCGGACGCCGACGCACCGCTGGAATCCGGCCAGGTACGGGTAGCGGTTCGCACCATGCCGGCCAACTTCCGCGACGTCATGATCGCGCTCGGTCTGTATCCCGACGAAGACGCCGTGATGGGCGTCGAAGCGTCCGGTGTGGTGATCGAAACCGCGCCGGGTGTCAGCCGTTTCGCGGTCGGAGACCGCGTGACGGGGCTGTTCCCCGAGGGCACCGGCACCATCGCGATCACCGACGCGCGCCTGTTGATGGACATCCCGTCGGGCTGGTCGTACACCGAGGCGGCGACCGCACCCGTGGTGTTCGCCACTGCTTACTACGCGCTGACCACGCTGGCCGACGTCAAGGCGGGCCAGCGCATCCTGATCCATGCCGGCGCCGGCGGGGTCGGCATGGCCGCCGTGCAATTGGCCCGGCACTTCGGACTGGAGGTGTTCGCCACCGCCAGCCGCCCCAAGTGGGACACGTTGCGGGCGATGGGCTTTGACGACGCTCACATCGGCGATTCCCGTTCGGTGGAGTTCGAGGACAAGTTCCGCGCAGCGACGGGCGGTCGCGGTGTGGACGTGGTGCTGGACTCGTTGGCCGGTGAATTCGTCGACGCCTCACTGCGACTCGTCGCTGCAGGCGGGGTTTTCCTCGAGATGGGCAAGACCGACATCCGTGACGCCGGCGAGGTGGCCGCAAAGTACGAACGGCGTGCGCTACCGCGCCTTCGACCTGTTCGAGGCGGGGGCGAACCACATCGAGCGGATGCTCTCCGACCTGACAACGCTGTTCGAGGATGCCACGCTGCGACCGCTGCCGGTCACGACGTTCGATGTGCGCCGGGCGCCCGCGGCGTTGCGGTACCTGAGCCAGGCCCGTCACACCGGCAAGGTGGTCCTGACGATGCCGGACGCCTGGGCGCTTGGCACGGTGGTGATCACCGGCGGCACCGGCATGGCGGGTTCGGCGCTGGCCCGCCACGTCGTCGCCAACCGTGGGGTCCGCAACCTGGTGCTGATCGGCCGACGCGGTCCCGATGCGCCGGGCGCTGCGGAGTTGGCCGCGGAGTTGTCCGCCGGCGGCGCCGAGGTGTCGATCGTCGCCTGCGACGCCGCCGATCGCGTCGCGCTGGCCAAGGTGCTGGCCGACATCCCGGTGCAGCACCCGTTGTCGGCGGTCATCCACACCGCCGGTGTGCTCGATGACGCGGTGGTGACGTCGCTGACCCCCGAGCGGGTGGATGCGGTGCTGCGGGCCAAGGTGGACACGGCGTGGAATCTGCATGAGCTGACCAAGGATTCGAACCTCTCGGCCTTCGTGATGTTCTCGTCGATGGCCGGCCTGGTCGGATCCTCGGGCCAGGCCAACTACGCCGCCGCCAACAGCTTCCTGGACGGCTTGGCGGCGCACCGGCGAACCCGTGGACTGCCGGCGATCTCGCTGGGCTGGGGTCTGTGGGACCAGACCAGCAGCATGACCGGTGAACTCGCGGCGGTGGACTTCGCCCGATTCGCCCGCGACGGCATCGTGGCCATGACCTCCACGCAGGCGTTGCAACTGCTCGACACCGCGATGGTGATCGACGAGCCGTTCCTGCTACCCGCACACATCGACACCACCGCCCTGCGGGCGAAGTTCGACGGCGGCACCCTGCCGCCGATGTTCGTCGACCTGATCAACGCGCCGGCACGGCGGCAGGTCGACGACTCGCTGGCGGCCGCCAAGTCGAAGTCCGCACTGCTGCAGCGGCTCGACGGTCTGCCGGAGGACGAGCAGCAGGCGGTGTTGTTGGATCTGGTTCGTTCGCACATCGCCACCGTGCTGGGCAGCAGTACCCCGGAGGCGATCGATGCGGATAAGGCGTTCCAGGAGTTGGGCTTCGACTCGCTGACCGCCGTCGAGATGCGCAACCGGCTCAAAGCCGCCACGGGTCTTCCGTTGTCACCGACGTTGATCTTCGACTACCCGAACTCGACGGCCCTGGCCGGATACTTCCGTCAAGAGTTGGTCGGTGCCTCAGCCGAGGTGGCGCCAAAAGCCGCGCCGGGCGAAGCGGAAATCCAGCGCGTGGTGGCGTCCATCCCGGTCAAGCGACTGCGTCAGGCCGGAGTGCTGGACCTGCTACTGGGCCTGGCCAACGAGGCCAACGGTGACGATGCCGAGCAGAACAAGGAAAAAGACCTCGCGACAATGGATCTCGACGACTTGGTCAATGCGGCGTTCCTCGACGACGACGACTAGCCCATGAGGATCACCGTCACCGGGGCCAGCGGAGTAATCGGTCGGGGTGTGGTCCTGCGCCTGCTCAGCGCGGGCCACGACGTTACCGGGCTGGCTCGACGTCAGCCCGAAAGCTGGCCGAGTGAGGCGACTTTCGTGCGGGGCGACATTCGCGACGCCACCACGGTTGCGCGGGCGGTGGCCGGTGCGGAGGTCGTCGTGCACTGCTCCTGGGCGGCCAACCCCGCCGCGCTTCACTCCTCGGACCGCGAGATCAACATCGGCGGCACCCGGAATGTGCTCGACGCGATGGCTCATACCGGAACCCGCCGGATCGTCTTCGCGTCGTCGGCTCACGTCTACGGACGCGGAACGGCAGCGTCAGAAGACGAACCGCTGCAGCCGATTTCGAGCTACGGGCTGGACAAGGCCAGTGCCGAAGAACTGGTCTCGGCATGCGGTGCCGAGTGGGTGACGATCCGTGCCGCGGCCATCCTGGGCCGGGGCGTGGACAACTGGGTGCGGCGGGCATTGGCGTCCGCGTTCTTCCCCGACAGCAACCGGTCGCTGCAGGTCGTGCACAGCGACGACACGCACCGACTCTTCGTCCGTGCCGCCGTTGATCAGGATGTCGGCAGCGGAGCGGTGAACCTCGCCGCGCCCGGAGAGCTCATCTCAAGTGAGATAGCCGAAAAACTCGGGCGGCCAACGGTACCGCGGCTCTTTCGGAGACTCACCCCGGCGGCAGAACTCGACCTCTTGTTGAGTGCGCCATCAGTGAAAACAACTCTGTTGCAGAGCAAATGGAATGTCGAAACGGCCTGGAATGCACAGGAGTGCCTGGCCGACGTGGCCTTGGCGGTGCGCGGGCGTGTCAGCATCGGTCCGTGGTCAACCTCAGTTCCGTGGCGGTTGACTCACGTGCAGGAGATCCCGGCGGTCGACATCCCGGCCGCCGACGGGACGACGACGGTGATGGCCGGCCCGGACGGCGGCAACGGCGAATTCGACACCCCGATCGACCCCCGATTCCCCACGTATCTGGCCACCAATTTGTCTGAGGCGCTTCCCGGGCCGTTCTCGCCGTCGTCTGCGTCGGTGACCGTCAAGGGACTGCGCGCTTCAGGAGCCGTCGTTGCGAGGCGGTTGCGGCCGGGCGGGCTGATTCAGCGCGAAATAGCCACCCGCATGGTGGGAGTGTTCGGTCACCGGCTGTACGGCGCGATCACGACGGCCCACTACATGGCCGAAGTCGTGCCCTTCGTCAAGCCGGAGACGGTGGTCCGGCAGAGCCAATACTTCGGCCCGAGTCTGGTCTCCGCGCCGATACACGGCGAACAACGGCTGCCGGCCGAAGCGGGTAGCGATACCGGGCCGCTGCGCACCATCCGCAACCTGGGTGTGTTCGGCGTGAACCTCGGCGGCCTGATCGTCGGAGCAAATCGTGATACCGAAGACTTCGTCGATGACGTCGAGTGGCTGGAACAGGCTGCCGGGGGCGACCTTTCGCAGCTTTCCCAGCCGCGCCTGCAGAGCATGATCCTGCTGGCCCGCGATCAAGTCGTCGACGGCTGGGTACTGGCGTCCGGGTCGTTCATGGCTATCGCCGCGCTCAGCACGATCCTGCGCGGATTGAACGGCCGCGACATGGTGCTGCGGGTCGGCCAGGAGTTGGCCAGCGCGGGCCTGTTGAGCGCGGTGTATCGACTGGCGGACGCCGCGCGTCGTGATCCCGACGTGCTTCGGATTCTGGCCGGCACCAGTGATCATCTAGCAGAGCTGGCCACTGAGACGCCGGAGTTCCACCGGGCCCTGCTCACCGAACTGAAAGCTTTCGGACACCGCGGTCCCGGTGAACTGGAGATGCGATCGTCCAGCTACGCCGACGACCCGGAGTTGTTGATTCGCATGGTCGCGAAAGCTGTTGACACGCCACTGCGCTCGGAGACAGACCGCCCGGCGATTCCGTTGCGGGCCCGGCCGGTGGCGCTGCTCGCCGCTCACCAGGTTCGCGACCGTGAAATCCGTCGCGACCGGCTGGTGCGGGCGAATTGGTTGCTGCGCAATCTCCTTCGAGAGCTCGGACGCAGGCTCGTGGGATCGGGCGTGCTCGAGACCGAGGACGACGTGTTCTATCTGCTGGTCGACGAGCTCGATGCGCTACCGGCCGACACTGCCGCCCTGGTGGCGCGCCGTCGTTCCGAGCAGCACAGGCTGGCGGGCGTGACGCCGCCCGCGGTGTTCAGCGGCGACTGGCAGCCCGCAGCCGTCGCGACGTCCGTGCTTTCCCACGGTCAAACGCTCAGCGGCGCCGGTGTCAGCGGCGGCCGGGTCCGCGGGCGGGTCCGCATCGTTCGCCCGGACACCATCGACGACCTGGAAGCCGGGGAGATTCTCGTCGCCGAAGTCACCGACGTCGGGTACACCGCCGCGTTCTCCTACGCGGGCGCTGTCGTCACCGAACTCGGTGGACCGATGTCGCATGCCGCGGTGGTAGCCCGCGAGTTCGGCATCCCTTGCGTGGTCGATGTGCACGACGCGACACGACGCCTCCCGGTCGGGGCGCTGATCGAGGTCGACGGCACGGCCGGCACGATCCAGCTCCTCGAAGCGGACCTGCCGAGCGCCACCACCTGACGTTCGCTACCGTCGGGTGATGCACGAACACACGGTCCGCGTGACGACTGCCGCGGGCACCGTCGAAGGTTTCACCCGCGACGGCGTTCACCGTTGGCGTTCCATCCCGTATGCCCGCCCGCCGGTGGGCGCACTCCGGTTCCGGGCCCCCGAGCCGGCTCAGCCCTGGCGCGGTGTGCGCTACTGCCACGGTTTCACCAAATGCGCGCCGCAAGAGCATCGCTACGCCGTTCTCGGTGTCGGCAAATTCCAGCCGATGGGGGAGGACTGCCTCACCCTCAATGTCGTCGCGCCGGAAGTGGCGCCCGCTGAGCCGCTACCCGTCATGGTCTTCATCCACGGCGGCGGATACATCATGGGCAGCTCGGCCACGCCGATCTACGACGGGGTGGCGTTGGCCAAGCGCGGCTGCATCTACGTCTCGGTCAACTATCGGCTCGGCGCGCTGGGCTGTCTGGATCTCTCGTCGCTGTCGACAGCCGATGTCACCATCGACAGCAACCTGTTTCTGCGTGACCTGGTCATGGCGCTGCGCTGGGTCAGCGAGAACATCGCGGTGTTCGGCGGCGATCGAGACAACGTGACGGTGTTCGGCGAGAGCGCCGGCGCGCACGCCGTCGCGGCTTTGCTGGCCACCCCTGATGCCGAAGGCCTTTTCGCTCAAGCGATTTCGGAGAGTCCTGCCAGCGGCATGACGCGGTCAACCGACGTCGCCGCGGAGTTCGCCAAGCGATTCGCCGCCATAGTCGGCGCCCCCGGCCACGACGCGGTCGACGCGTTGATGAAGGCGTCGCCCGCCGAGTTGGTGGCGGCGCAGAATCGTCTGATCAACGACGGGGTGCGAGACATGTTGGGCGCGTTCCCCATTGGGCCCGTATTCGGCGACGACATGTTGCCACTGGACCCGCTCGACGCGATGCAGCAGGGCAAGGCACATCGCGTCCCGCTCATCGTGGGGACCAACGCAGACGAAGGCCGATTGTTCACCCGCTTTCTGCAACTGTTGCCGACCAACGAGCCGATGATCGAAGCGCTGCTTGCTGAGGTCGATCCGGCGGCGCGGACGCGCATCACCGACGCCTACCCCGATTACCCGGAGCGATCGGCGTGCATTCGGCTCGGCGGCGATTTCGCCTTCGGCTCGGCGGCGTGGGGGATGGCCGAAGCCCACGGCAGGCACGCGCCCACCTACCTGTACCGGTACGACTACGCGCCCCGGGTGCTGCGCTGGTCCGGGCTGGGGGCAACCCACGCCACCGAACTGCTCGCGGTCTTCGGGACGTACCGCACCAAGTTCGGGGCGCTGCTCACCGCACCCGCCGATCGACGGTCGGCGCTGCGGGTCACCCGCGAAGTACAAAGGCGCTGGCGGTCATTCAGCCGCACCGGCAGCCCCGGCGACGACTGGCCGGCATACACCGACGCCGACCGCGCAGTGATGGTGTTCGACCGTAAGTCCCATCTCGAGTTCGATCCGCACCCCGAGCGGCGAAGGGCGTGGGAAGGTTTTTCCCTGGCGCGATGACGGCCGATGTGATTACGTGGACGAGCCATGACACCGCACACCGACAACGTCGTCGAACGGCCTGCTGACCTCACTGCTGCCTGGCTGACGTCAGCCATTGGCGCCGGCACGATCGCCGATTTCACTGCCGAGCGCATCGGCACGGGCCAGATGAGCGAGTGCTACCGAGTTCAGTTGAACTACGCCGACGCCGGCGTCGATCGACCGGAGTCGGTGGTACTCAAAGTCGCAGCCACCGATCCGATGAGCCGTCAGACCGGAATGACGCTGGGCCTCTACGAGCGGGAAGTGTATTTCTACCGCGATATCGCTCCACGCCTGCACGGTCCGGTTGCGCCGTGCTACCACACCGCATTTGACGCGGCATCCGGCATTTTCGACGTGCTGCTCGGGGACGCGACACTGGCCGTCGTCGGCGATGAAATCCGGGGCGCGACAATTGCGCAGGCCCAGACCGCCGTCACCGAATTGGCCCGCCTGCAAGGCCCGCTGTTGGGCGACACCACGCTCGCCGACGCGGCATGGCTCAACCGCGACGCACCGATCAACCAGGCGTTGATCGCGGCGCTGTTCGCCGGCTTCGTCGACCGCTACGGCGACCAGATCTCGCCGCAACACCGCGTCGTCTGTGAACGTCTGGTCGGCGGATTCGATCGCTACCTGGCCGAGGAGGCGGCCGGTGACCGCATCCACGGATTGATCCACGGCGACTATCGGTTGGACAACCTGCTCTTCGGTGCCGACGGCGCCGAACGTCCACTCACCGTGGTCGATTGGCAAACGGTCACTTGGGGCCCGGCGATGACCGACCTGGCCTACTTCCTCGGCTGCGCGCTGCCGGTCGCGGACCGCCGCGAGCACTACGACGCGCTGCTTGACGGCTACCACCGCGCGCTCGGCCCGGCCGCGCCGATCAGCCTCGCGGACGTTCGCGAAGGAGTGCGCAGGCAGAGCTTCTTCGGGGTGATGATGGCCATCGTGTCGTCGATGCTGGTGGAACGCACCGAACGCGGCGATGAGATGTTCATGACGATGCTGCAACGTCATTGTGAGCATGTGCTCGACACCGACGCGCTGGCAATCCTGCCCGCGCCGGCCGCGGTCGAACCGCTATGCCCCACGGCCGACGACGAGTCGGCCCATGCGCCGACCGATGAGCCGCTGTGGAATGAAAGCTGGTATGCCGACTTCGCAGACGTGGCACAGGGATTCGGCGGCTGGGTACGTCTCGGCCTGATTCCCAACCAGCAGACGGCGTGGCTGAATGGCCTGCTGTGCGGTCCCGACCTGCCCACCGTCGCGCTAGTCGACTTCGAGGTCCCGCTGCCCGCCGACCCGTGGGCGGTACGCACCAGCGCGATCGATTTCACCCACGCCGCCGTCGACCCGTTACGCACCTATCGGGTAACGCTGCGCGGGCGTGGCCAGTCGTTCGGAGACCCGGCTGCCCTGCTGCGGGCCGAACAGGGCGAACCGGTCGACGTGGCGATTGAGCTCGAATGGGCCACCGACGGCACGCCCTACCAGTACCGGGTGACCACTCGGTACGAAATACCCTGCACGGTAACGGGATCCGTCAGTGTCGACGGTCGTCGGTACACCTTCGACGCGGTACCCGGGCAGCGGGACCACTCCTGGGGAGTCCGGGACTGGTGGAGCATGGATTGGCTCTGGAGTGCGCTGCACCTCGACGATGGAACACACCTGCACGCGGTCGACATCTCGATACCGGGAATTCCGCCGATGAGTGTCGGCTACGTCCAAGACCGAGGTGCAACCGTCGACGAGCTGCAAAAGATCTCTCGCACAGAGACATTCGACGCCGCCGGGTTGCCGGTGGGTGCGACGCTGGCGTTCGAGCCCGGTGACATCACCGCGACCGTCGACATCCGAGGACATGCGCCACTACGTCTGGTCGCCAAAGACGGCCGGATCAGCCAATTCCCGCGGGTGTGGGCCGCGGTGAGCACCGCCGACGGGCGGACCGGTGTCGGCTGGCTGGAGTGGAACCGCAACCTGTCCACGCAGTGACGTGACCGCTGAAAAGCCCTGTCCATACCCATCGGTGGTCGTGATGGGCGTATCGGGCTCCGGTAAATCGGCCGTCGGCGCTGCGCTGGCTCGTCGACTTCGCGTGCCGTTCGCCGATGCCGACAGCTTTCACCCGGCAGCCAACATCGCGAAGATGTCCGCGGGCACGCCCCTCGAGGACGACGACCGCTATCCGTGGCTGGCCGCCGTCGGGCAGTGGCTGGCGGACCATGGCAGCGGCGTGATGAGTTGTTCGGCGCTGAAACGCCGATACCGCGACCAATTACGTTCGTACCGAACGGATATCGCGTTCCTACACCTGACCGGCTCGCCGGGGTTGATCGGCGGCAGGCAAGCCGGACGACCCGGTCACTTCATGCCCTCGTCTCTGGTGATGTCTCAATTCGACGCGCTGGAACCGCTGGACCCCGACGAGCGCGGCATCTCGATCGACGTCGTGCAGAGCGTCGATGCCATCGTCGAGGCGCTCGTCCAGTACCTCCACCTCAGGCCTTGACCACCTGAGTGCCGCCGGCCAACTCGTCGTGCTTGCCTTGTTTGGTGGGGCTGCCGCTGATCGTCACGGCGATCACGGCGTACCCGATGACCGCCAGTAGCGAGCCCAGGTATGGCACCACCGACAACAACGTGAACGAGTTGCGGATCGCCGATTGAGTGACATCCGGCTTGGGGGCACCGCTCGGACCGTGAACGCTCAGGCCCAGGAGGCGCTTACCCGGCGTGGCGCCATTGGACCAAGAGGCCGTCGATCAGGCGGGCGAGGAATCGCGAGCCGAGGCCACCGGCCCGGGCGCTGGGAGCCAATGTACCCCCGCCGACCAGCCCCGTCGATGGGCTCGATCAGTGCCAGTGACGCGCCTTCACCCGGCCGCGGTGAGCCAGATCCTCTCCGCGCTCGCGGGCTATATCTGCCAGCTCACTGCCGCGCTCGTAGGCCCGTTCGCCGAGTTCGCTGCCGCGGTCGCGGGCAATCTCAGCCCAGTCGCTGCCGCGGTCGAGCGCGGTGTCGGCCCACTCGCTGCCGCGGTCGAGCGCGGTGTCGGCCCACTCGCTGCCGCGGTCGCGGGCGATGTCGGCCCATTCACTGCTCCGGTCGCGGACTGTTTCCGCCAGTTGGGCGCCGCGCTTTCGCGCTCGTTTGCGGGCTTTCTTGACCACCGGCTTGCTCTTTTCGGCGGCCGTGTGCGCGAGTTCTTCACCGCGCTTGCGTGCCGCCTCGACCAGCGGTGCACTCCGCTCGGCGGCGGTGCTGGCCAGTTCGCGGCTGCGCTCGGCGCCGACGTGCAGGCCGTGCGCGATCCGGTCGGCGAGCTCGGAATCGAGCAGCGAGTCATCAGAACCGTCCAACGGCAACGCTGACGACACCGCCTCCGAAATACGGCCTGCCGCTTGCCTGCCGCGCCAACCCAGGGACGGCTTGCCCGCGGTGTCGGCCGCCGCGATGATGAGTCCGCCGAGCAGGCTCAGATCAGTCAGTAGAGCGCGCCGTTGCTCCGCTTTACGCTGCGGGTCCTTTTCAGTCCAAAACAGATGGCCGCCAAGGCTGCCCGGTATCACCGTGACGGCCAATGCCGCCGAGGCGATTCGCGGCAGTTTGCCGGTGGCGAGCAACAGACCGCCACTGACCTGCACGGCCGCATTGATCCGCGCGACGGTCTCGGGGTTGGACGGAACCTTGTCTCCGTACGGCTCAGGCAAGGTTCGCAGCGCCGCGACGGTGGGTTCAGTGGCTTCGAGGGCGACCGACGGGTTGCGTAGCGTCTCGATGCCTTGGCCGATGAACACTGCGGACAGCAAGGGGCGCGCGATTCTGCGGATCAACATGACGGATGTGTTACCCAGCTTCTGCCCCATGCAAACCGGGCCGGCAGGCAGCCTAATGCGCTGGTGGGGGTCCTCGATGGCGCACCCACAGCGGCAACACCACCCAGAAACCGAGTTGGGCGACGGCAGCGCACGCCCCGGCGATGACACCGGCAGGGATACCGGCCACCGCGCCGAAAATGATCGCGGTGACACCGACCATCGCCAATCCCATCAGCAGCAAACCGGCGTACGCGAGCCGGTTAGCCGCGGAGACCAGGAACTGGGTTCGGTGCCGGCGAAACAATATGCGATGCATTCCGACCGGAGCTTCCAACAACACCGTGGCACCGACCGAGCAGCCGACCGTCGCAAGGTAGACGATCCGCATTGTCGCGCTCAGCCCGTCGAAGCGGGGTTGAAACGGCAGCGTTAACAAGAAGCCGGTGAGCAGCTGGACCCCGGTCTGGACGACTCGCAATTCCTGTAACAGGCTGAGCCAATTGCGGTCTAGCCGTTGGGTTTCAGTCTCGGACCGCGCCGCGGTGTCCCAGGCCTGATCGCGTTCAGGATGGTCGACGTCGTCCATGGGCGTTGATCATGCCAGCCCGCGACGTCCTGCTATGGCTTCTCGGCCAACAGGAGTCGTGCCGAGGTCTCCAGCCGATCGGCGATTTCGGTGTAGGACGCGTAACCCATGCCGGCCCGGACCAGAGCTCCCGCGTACAGCAATTCGAGAGATTCGACCAGGTCAGGCGCGTGTCCATCGCCCAAGGCGGTGACCAGACGGTGGTGTATCTCGCGGCCGATGCGCAGCCGCAGATGCTCGACCTCAGGGTCCTGGCTGAGCAGCGCGTTGGTTACCGCACCGGCGAGCGTCGGCTCGTCGGCGACCAGCAGCGCGATCTGGCGCAGTACTGCGATGACGCGCATGGTCTGATCCGCCGAATCGGTCAGGCCAACAGGACTGGACGCCAATCGCCGCCAGAATACTTCCGCTACGAGGTGTTCCTTCGAGGAGAAGTAGGTGTACGCCGTGGCCGCGCCGACGCCGGCCTCTGCCGCGACCATACGAATCGTCAACCCGGAGAAGCCTTCTCGGCTCAGCACTTCGATCGCGGCGTTACCCAGCCGGTCAACGGTCTCAGCTTGCTTGGCGGTAAGGCGGCGTCTGGTCGATTCCCGAACCACCGGGTTGGACACGTGTCCGGACACTACTACACCGGCCCGGGCGCGGCAACCGGATGCGTTACCGTGCAGAGGATGACAACCTCCTCAGATCGCGCCGCCTACGACGAGCCGACCAGCCGGTTATTCGCGTTGGCCGACCGGGTGACCGGCTTCATGCCCGCTGACGAGGGCCAAACCTGCACGACGTGGCCATGAACTATCTCGACCACGGCGTCGGCGTGGAAATCGGGACGTACTGCGGCAAGTCGACGGTGTTGCTGGGTGCGGCGGCCCGGGCGCGTGGCAGCGTTCTCTATACCGTTGACCACCACCACGGCTCCGAGGAGCATCAGCCCGGATGGGAGTACCACGACACATCGCTGGTGGACTCCGTGACCGGACGTTTCGACACCTTGCCCTCATTGCGGCACACGCTCGACGAAGCGGGATTGGATGACAACGTGGTAGCGGTGGTCGGCAAATCGACTGTGGTGGCTCGAGGTTGGCGTACGCCGCTGCAACTGCTGTTCATTGACGGCGGTCACAGCGAGGAAGCCGCGCGCAGGGACTACGACGGCTGGGCGAAATGGGTGAGCGCCGGGGGCGCGCTGATCATTCACGACGTGTTCCCGGATCCGCGCGACGGCGGGCGGCCGCCGTACGAGATCTATTGCCGTGCACTGGAAAGCGGCGCGTTTACGGAGCGGTCCGCGACCGGCTCGATGCGAGTGCTGGAGCGCACCGCCGGCGACGCCGGGGCTGCTGTCTAGCGATCCGACTGGCTGGTCGCGCACTCGCAGTCGTAGTCGCTCTTCCAGGCCGCGGGGCAGATCGGTGCCGCGGAAGATGGCGCTGCCCGCGGTGGTGGATGACAATGCATCGGCGGCCAGGATGACCGCCGCCCCGGTCCAAGTCGTGCGCTCCACAGGCCAACGCTTCCCGTCGCTGAAAACCAGCCCGGTCCAATACGAGCCGTCCTTTTCGCGCAGATGCTGCATGGCGGCGAACTGAGTCAGCGCCGACCGCCGGTCGCCCATCGCGTCGAGCGCCAGCACCAGTTCGCAGGTTTCCGCACCGGTCACCCACGGCCGGTCATCGACGCATCTGATGCCCAATCCGTCGACGACGAAATCGTCCCAGCGCTCGGCGATCCGGGCCGTCGCCGCGGGGCCGCGCAACGCGCCGCCGAGGATGGGGTAATACCAGTCCATCGAATGATGGGGCTTCTCGGTGAACGACGTGGGATGGACGGCGATCGCGTGGCCCAACCGGCCAAGGGCGAGTTCCCATTCGGGTTGTGGCTCGTCCATCAGATTGGCCAGCGCGAGCGCGCACCGAATGCTGTGGAAAATACTCGCGCAGCCGGTCAGCAGCGCCTCATTCAACGGCCCCGAAGGACTGCGCGCCCAACAAATTTCGCCACCCTCGAGCTGTAGGTCCAGTACGAAGTCGATGGCCGCGCGCACTGTCGGCCACATCGCGTGTGCAAACGCCCGATCGCCGGTGACCAGCACGTGATGCCAGACGCCGACCGCCACATATGCGCAGAAGTTGCTGTCGCTGTTGGCGTCTTCGATCACGCCGGCACGCAATTGGATCGGCAGGGAGCCGTCCGCCCGCTGTTGGCGACGGCACCAGTCGAAGGCGCGTCGCGCCGGCTCGATCAGGCCGGCCACGGTGAGCGCCATCGCGCACTCCACATGGTCCCACGGGTCGGTGTGGCCACCGTCGGACCATGGAATCTCGCCCGACGAATATTGCAGCGCCGCAATCGATTCTGCCGTCTGGCGGCATTGCTCTGGGGAAAGGACGCCGGCGACGCCCGGAATGTCAGACCAGCTCAACGGCGGGCACCGGTTTCTCGAAATACAACGCGACGCTCTTGCCGATCAGGGGGTTCAGGGTCGATTCGGCGAGCCGGGTCAGCAGTGGTCGCTGCATCATGTCCCACACCAATAACTTGTGGTAGGCCGCGACGGCGGGATGGTCCGACTTCCCAACGCCTACGGCGCATTTCAGCCACCAAAACGGGGAGTGCAATGCGTGCGAGTGGTGGGTGTGGGTGAAAGCCATTCCGCGGTCGGCGATCTTGCTGCGCAGCTGATTCGCCCGGTAGATCCGGATGTGGCCGCCCTCGTTGCTGTGGTAGTCGTCGGAGAGCAACCAGCAGACTTGTTCGGGTAGCCACCGAGGCACCGTGACGGCCAGCTTGCCGCCGACCTTGAGCACCCGAATCAACTCGGCGATCACCGCATCGTCGGCCGGAATGTGTTCCAGTACCTCAGAAGCGATGACGCAGTCGAAGGTCCGGTCGGGATACGGCAACGCCCGTGCGTCGCCGGTGACGGTCTCGGCGTGGCCCGATGGCGGAACCTCGCCGGCCTCGGCCATGCCGCGGAACATCGTGTCGACCTCGGCGAGCTCGGTGGCGTTCTGGTCGAAGGCCACCACATCGGCGCCGCGCCGGTACGCCTCGAAGCTGTGCCGACCGGCTCCGCAGCCGACATCGATGACCTTGCTGCCGGGGCCGATACCGAGGCGGTCGAAATCGACTGTCAGCACAGCTCGCCCACCGCCTGGCTGGTATCGCTGACCGTAGAACTGCGCGCGATGGCCTGCTCGTAAACCTGCACGGTCTGCGCGGCCACCGATTCCCAGCTGAACACCTCGACCGCGCGACGACGCCCGGCCGCGCCCAGCCGCTTGAGCTGTTCGGGGGAGTCCAGCAGCTCGCCGACGACCCGGGTGAGTTCCGTCGGCGTCGCCGGGCGGAACCAGCCGTGCGCAGACGCCATCGGCTCCGAGCACCTCGGGTAACGCGCCCGCGCGGCTGGCCACGATCGGGGTTCCACTCGCCATCGCTTCGACAGCCGGCAGCGAGAATCCCTCGTAAAGCGAAGGGATACAAGCAATTTCGGCAGACGCGAAGAGTCGCGCCAGTTCGGCATCGGACAGCCCGCTGGAGATGTGCACGATGTCGGAGATGCCGAGCTCGGCGATCAGCTTCTCGGTCGGGCCGTTGGGCTCCAGCTTGGCGACCAGCTGCAGCTCCAGGTCGTAGTGATGGCGGAGCTTGGCGATCGCCTGCAGAAGGTGCCCGACACCCTTGAGTGGCACGTCCGCGCTGGCAATGGCCATGATTCGGCCCGGAACCCGTGGTTTCGCCGACGGCGCGAACACATCCGTCTCCACGCCCAGCGGCACCACGTGAAGCTGGTCCGGGTGGACGCCGAAGTCGCTGGTGATGTCGGTCGCCGAGGACGACGACACGGTCAGCAACTCGGGGATGCGCCGAGCCACCCGCTCCTGCATCGCCAGAAAGCCGTACCACCTGCGCACCGACGGCTTGCGCCACCAGCGTGCCGCGGCGAGATCCAGCACCCGGTCGCGAGTGATCGGGTGATGCACGGTCGCGACGACCGGTAGCCCGGCTGCCGCGATTTTCAGCAGTCCGACACCCAGGCTCTGGTTGTCGTGCACGACGTCGAAATCGTCGAGACGATCGGCCAGCAGTCGCGCGGCCCGCAGGCTGAAGGTGCGCGGCTCGGGGAAGCCCGCTGATCCACACCCCGGCCAACTCGAGCAGGTCGATGCGATCCCGGATCTCACGCGGATGCGGGATGCGGAACGGGTCGGGCTCGCGGTACATGTCAAGGCTGGGAACCTCGGTCAGCACCACCCGCGGGTCGAGTTCCTCGGGGTAGGGCTGACCGGAAAACACTTCGACGTAGTGTCCCAGATCGACCAGGCTCCGGCTGAGATGCCGGACGTAAACTCCCTGGCCGCCGCAGTGCGGCTTGCTGCGATACGACAGCAACGCAATCCGCATACTCACGCCCGATCCGGTGTTGAGGTGCCGAGAACCAGCACGATGAAAAGTTCGGGGGAGGCGTCAACGAGCTTTCTGGACACGTGTCTGGACTATAGTTTGACAAACTACATGACGCAACGCGCAGCTAGCGGCGTTAACTTTGCCGATCCTACTCAGCCGAATGATCGCGAGGGCGCGGGTACCGGCTCCGTCGGCGATAACGTGGTCTCATGCGCGCGCTGGTCGTCGTCGACGTTCAGAAGGATTTTTGCGAGGGCGGCCCACTGGCCGTCGTCGGTGGGGCGGCCCTGGCGGGCGCTATCGATGCTTACCTGGCCGACGGCGCCGAATACCGTCATGTGGTGGCCACGCAAGATTTCCACATCGATCCCGGCGACCATTTCTCCGATCATCCGGATTACATCTCGTCGTGGCCGCCGCACTGTCGCGCCGATACCGCCGGCGCGGAATTTCACCCCGATCTCGATATCGGCCGGTTCGAGGCGATCTTTCGTAAGGGCGCCTACGACGCCGGCTACAGCGGCTTCAGCGGACTCGATGAGGGTGGGACCCCGCTGGCCGACTGGCTCCGCCAGCGTCACATCGACGAGGTCGACGTAGTCGGCATCGCCACCGACCACTGTGTGCGCCGGACCGCGGAAGACGCTGCGACGCAAGGCTTGGCGACTCGAGTGCTGGTCGATCTGACGGCGGGGGTGGGGGAGCAGTCCACCGCGGAGGCCCTGCGAGCTTTGCGCGCGGCTGGGGGTCGAAATTGTGGGAAGCCGGTGACCGGCCCGATGGAGTCGGCGTTGCTGACAGCCGTTGAGCGATCGCCACAGGCCGCGGCCGCCCATGACCGCCAGGGATGGGTGGGCCTGTTCACCGCCGACGGTCGCGTCGAAGATCCGGTGGGTTCGCGACCGCACGCGGGACCGATCCAGATCGGTCGGTTCTACGACACCTTCATCGGCCCGCGCGACATCGGCTTCCACCGCGATCTCGATATCGTCCGCGGGACCTCGGTGATCCGCGACCTCGAGCTCGAGGTGGCGATGGGTTCGGCTGTCACCATGGCGATTCCGGCGATCCTGCGGTACGACCTGCGTCAGGTCGACGGCGAATGGAGGATCGTGGTGTTGCGCGCCTATTGGGAGCTGCCCGCGATGGTGCTGCAATTCCTGGGTAATGGGCTATCCGCGCTGCCGGCCGGCGTCCAACTGGCACGAGGTCTGATCCGCAATCAACGACTGCGCGGCTCCGTGGGATTTGTCGCCGGCTTCCGTCGTGTGGGTTCACGGCAGAAAACATTGGTCGACACATTCGTGAACGCCGTGGGACGTGGTGACAGATTCGATGCGCTCCAGGCACTGTCATCCGGTGCGACAATCACTTTCGGTGACGACGAGGCCGCCGATCTCGCCGAGCTCATCGAGCGATGTCCGGGCGCGACGACGACGAAGCTGATCGCCGCGGGTCCAACTGTCGCCGCCTCGGTCGCGTCGGAGTCGCATCGCGGCCTGCTGTTTGCCGACGTGAGCCCGGCGTGGCAGCGGGATCGCGCGGGTGCGGTACTTCCCGCAGTGATGTCCGCGGCAGCGCACCCAGGAACACCACAGCCGGGTCGACTACGAAAGAACCACCTATCCATCAACTGTGAGCCGGAGACACACCACGAACACCAGCCTTGGTCGCGGTAGGCCCTTCAATCGGCGGACCTTGCTACGCGGTGCCGGCGCCGTTGGCGCGGCGTCGATGGCGCTGTTGCCCACCGCCTGCGGCACCGCTGACGACGACGCACTGACCTTCTTCTTCGCGGCCAACCCCGAAGAGGCAGATGCCCGGCTGCGGGTCGTCGATGCCTTTGCGCGCAGACATCCCGACATCAAAGTACGAACGTTGTTGTCCGGCCCCGACGCACTGCAGCATGTGTCGATCTATTGCGCCGGTGGCAAGTGCCCCGATGTGCTGATGGCGTGGGAATTCACCTACTCGGGGCTGGCCGAACGGGGCGTGCTGCTCGACCTCAACACCATGCTGGCGCGCGACAACGCCTTCGCCGCCGAGCTCAGGGCGGACAGCGTCCCGTCGATGTACGAGACATTCACCTACAACGGTGGGCAGTATGCGTTTCCGGAGCAGTGGTCGGGGACCTTCCTGTATCTACAACAAGAAGCTGTTCACCGAGGCCGGCGTACGGCCACCACCCGGACGATGGAACGAGCCATGGAGTTTCGCCGAATTCCTCGACGCGGCATCGGCGCTCACCAAGCGCGACCAATCAGGTCGAGTCAGCCAGTGGGGATTTGTCGATACCTGGGCTCCGTACTACTCGGCCCTGTTGTTCGGGATGAACAACGGTGTCCCATGCTCGAATCCACGAATGAACCCGACGCACCTCAATTTCGACGACGCGGCGTTCATCGAGGGCATCCAGTTCTACGCCGATCTGAACAACAAGTACCGGGTTGCGCCCAGCGCATCGGAGTCCCAGTCGATGTCACAGACGGACCTGTTCACCTCGGGTCATGCCGCGATGGCGCTCGGTGGGCACTGGAGGTATCAGACACTCGAGCGTGCCGACGGTTTGGATTTCGACATCGCGGTGTTGCCCACCGGACCGAAAGGGCATGCCGCGCAGTCGAATATCGGTACCACCGGGCTGGCCATCGCCGCCAGCAGCCCCCGTAAAGAGCAGGCGTGGGAGTTCGTCAAATTCGCTACCGGACCGGTAGGGCAGGCGGTCATCGGCGAGACGGGCCTGTTTGTACCGGCGTTGCGCTCTGCGGTCCGGTCGCCCGGTTTTGCCAAGGCGCACGACAGAATCAGCAACATCGCGGTGCTCACCGGCGGGCCGACCCACTCCGAGGGCCTGCCCATCACTCCGGCGTGGCCCAAAATCGTTGCCTTGATGGACCGCAACCTGGGCCCGGTGCTGCGGGGTTCGCGACCCGCAACGGCGCTGACGGGCGAATTGACACCCAAGATCGACGAGGTGCTCCGGACACCATGACACTGATCAGTCCAACCCGCGCCGACGTGCCCCGCAGACGGGGGCCGTCCAAGAGTCGTGCCCGGTTCGGCCGTCTGTTCGTCGCGCCGAATCTGACAGCGGTCGCGGTGTTCATGCTTTTCCCGCTCGGATTCTCGCTCTACATGAGCTTTCACAACTGGGACATGTTCAGCCCGGCCAAGTTCGTCGGCTTGGCGAACTACCGCAGCCTCTTTACCGAAGACCCGCTGTTCATTATCGCGTTACGTAACACGGTGGTCTACACGGTGGGCACCGTCGTTCCGACGGTGCTCATCAGCCTCGCCGTGGCAGGTGTGCTCAATCGAAAAGTCAAGGGCATCGCCATATTTCGAACTGCCATCTTTGTACCGCTGGCGGTATCGTCGGTGGTGATGGCCGTCGTCTGGCAGTTCGTCTTTAACACCAACAACGGCCTGCTCAACATCGTCCTTGGCTGGATCGGTATCGACCCCATCCCGTGGCTGGTCGATCCGAAGTACGCCATGGCCTCGCTGTGCATCGTCAGCGTTTGGCGCAGCGTCCCTTTCGCGACGGTCATTCTGTTGGCTGCCATGCAGGGTGTGCCGGAAAACCTCTACGAGGCGGCCCGACTCGACGGCGCGGGGGAGTTGCGTCAGTTCGCGTCGATCACCGTGCCGCTGATTCGTAGCGCCGTCTCGTTCGTGGTCGTCATCTCGATCATCCACGCATTCCAGGCATTCGATCTGGTCTACGTTCTCAACGGACGCAACGGCGGGCCGGAAACCGCGACCTACGTCCTGGGCATCATGCTGTTCCAGCATGCTTTCGCTTTCCTGGAATTCGGGTATGCGTCGGCACTGGCGTGGGTGATGTTCGCAATCTTGCTTGTGCTGACCGTTGTGCAGTTGCGGCTGGGTCGGCGTCGAACCGCGCAGGAGGAGCGATCGTGGGCCTAGCGGGACGGGCGTTCAAGCCCAAGATCTTTCGTGGTGTCGTGCTGTATGTCGCGCTGACGGTGATCGCTACGTGCGCGCTGTTCCCCATTCTCTGGGCGGTGTCGGGATCGTTGAAGACGGCGGGCGAGGTGACCATGCCGACGCTGTTTCCCGCGCATCCGCAGTGGTCCAACTACCGCGAAGTCTTCGCTGTCATGCCGTTCTGGCGGATGTTCTTCAACTCGGTGCTGTACGCCGCCTGCGTCAGCGCCGGACAGGTGTTCTTCTGCTCGCTGGCCGGATATGCGTTCGCACGCCTGCGTTTTCGGGGCCGCGATACGTTGTTCGTGTTGTACCTGGGAACGCTGATGGTGCCGCTAACCGTGACGGTGATCCCGCAATTCATTCTGATGCGCATCGCCGGACTGACCGACACACCGTGGGCGATGATCGTTCCGGGCTTGTTCGGCAGCGCATTCGGCACCTACCTGATGCGCCAGTTCTTCCGCACGCTGCCCGATGAACTCGAGGAAGCGGCGATCCTCGACGGCTGCTCCCCATGGCAGATCTACTGGCGGATACTGCTCCCGCACGCAAAGTCCGCCGTGATGGTGCTGGCGGTCCTCACGTGGGTCAACGTGTGGAACGATTTTCTTTGGCCGCTATTGATGATTCAGCGAAACAGTATCGCGACCCTCACTCTCGGGCTGGTCCGGATGCAAGGTGAATACTCGGCCCGCTGGCCCGTGCTGATGGCCGCATCGGTGCTGATTCTGTTGCCGTTGCTGTTGGTGTATGCGTTGGCGCAACGCGCTTTCATTCGAGGTATCGCGGTCACAGGGCTAGGTGGGTAGCGCATGGCGTTGGTGACATTCGAGCAAGCGACCCGGCGCTATTCCGGCGTGGATCGCCCGGCGGTCGACCGCCTGGACCTCAGCGTCGGTGACGGCGAGTTCGTGGTGCTGGTCGGGCCATCCGGATGCGGCAAAACCACGTCACTGCGCATGATCGCCGGGTTGGAGCCCGTCGACTCGGGTCGCATCATCATCGGCAACCGGGACGTCACCGATGACGATCCCAAGGACCGGGACGTGGCGATGGTCTTCCAGAACTACGCGCTGTATCCGCACATGACGGTCGCGCAGAACATGGGCTTCGCCCTCAGGATCGCGGGATTACCGAAAAGCGAGATCCGGGAACGGGTTTTGGATGCGGCGCGATTGCTCGACCTCGAGCCGTACCTGGATCGCAAGCCGAAGGACCTTTCCGGTGGCCAACGTCAGCGCGTTGCCATGGGGCGCGCTATCGTTCGTCGACCGCAGGTGTTTCTGATGGACGAACCGCTGTCCAACCTGGACGCGAAGCTACGGGTGCAGACCCGCAACCAGATCGCCGGATTGCAACGCCGGCTGGGAACCACCACCGTGTACGTCACCCACGACCAGGTCGAGGCGATGACCATGGGCGATCGCGTCGCGGTGCTTCGCGACGGCGTCCTGCAGCAGTGTGCGGCACCTCGTGAGCTGTACCGGAACCCCGTCAACATGTTCGTGGCGGAGTTCATCGGCTCGCCGGCCATGAACCTCCTGACCGTTCCGGTCGTCGACCACTGCGTCGCACTGGGCGACTGGTCGATCCCGGTACCGCGCGAGATCAGCGCCGCGACAAACGAACTCGTGATAGGTGTCCGGCCTGAACACCTGGACATCGATGGAAGCGGCATCGAGATGCAGATCGACGTCGTCGAGGAGCTCGGTGCGGACGCGTATCTGTACGGTCGAATCACTCTCGGCGACAACACATTCGCGCAGCCCATTGTCGCGCGTGCTGACGGCCAGGACCCGCCCACGCGCGGTTCTCGGGTGCGCTTGCACCCACAACCGCAACATCTGCACTTCTTCGGTGTCGACGGCGGCCGGCTGGTGTGAGCGCAGCCGGGGCCGGGGCAGTTCGAGCTCTGCCCCGGCCCCGGTTACTGGCACGCTCTAAGCGGGAACCGCGTTCCCGATTCGATCCAGAATGGTGGGCACGTCGGCGCCGGTGTCACCGCGCTGGCACACCCTGGCCGCGAATATCACGTTGTTCTTCACCCGCGCACCGTGCGAACATCCCCAGCCGTCGGCGTTGTTGTTGGTCAACTCGGTGTTGTGCCAGTTCGCGCTCGCGGGGTCGCCCGGTAGAACCTGGAACTGCCACGTGGTCCCGGCGTTGTCCGTGGGCCGGTGCACCGTGACGTTATTGCACTGCTCGACCGCCTTGAATGCGTTCTGGAAGGCTGCGGTCGCGGCAGCCGCGTCGGCATAGGTGGCGATTTCCTGCTCGACGACGTGCGTGAAATTGTCCTTGCTCTCTTGCTGGCGCAGGGCGCGGAACGTCGTGAAGTCGTTGCCCACTGCGGCAGTGTTGAGTCCGAACAGCACCGCACAACCCGACTGGTTACCCAGTGCGTACGGTTGCAGCGGGGTCTTGAACTTCTGTTCGTAATCCAAAGTGCCGCTGATGATTCCGCCGGTCTCGTCCAGCGGTAGCAGCAGGCCGTCGACCTTGCCGGGCGTGACCATCGGCGGCGGCGGAGGCGTGGCCGGGGCCGATGACGAAGGCGGTGCCGACGCCGGGGCGGTCGGATCACCGGCTGCGGCCTGCTGCGAGGTCGGCGTTGGGGCAGGCTTGTTGACCGACGGGTGGACGGTTTCTTCGTCGTTTTTGGGATGCGAACACCCGACGGCGGCCAGCACAATCAGGCCCGCGCAGGTAGAGATAAGTTTTACCCGCTTCATTGAATTTGCCCTTTCATATCATTCAAATCCGGCGTTTGGTAGTTGGCTTTTTCTCAGCTCAGGACGGGAGTCCGCCCACCATCTGGTCCATCATTTGGCTGACCGATGGCCCCGCATTACCCATCTGGCAAACTTGGGCCTTCAAAATCGAGTTCTCCGCGGTGTGTAGATCCACGTAGCAGTTCCACCCGATGGGATCGCCTTCGTACAGCTGGCCCTGGTGCCACTTCGCGTCGTCGGTTGTGATCTTGGGCGCTGAGAGTTGCCAGGTCGGCTTGCTGTCGATGTCGGTGATCTGGACGACCGAATTGCAGCCTGCAGTCGGCTGTATGCCCTTGGTGAATACGTTCTGAGCGGTTTGCGCATCGGGGTAGGTCGCCACCGTCTGGATCACGATGTAATCCGGGGAATCCTTGTCGTCCTTGAACAGGGTGATACGAAACAGATTCAGGTCAGATCCATAGAATTTGGTGCCCGGATCGATAAGCGGGGTGCACTCCTCATGCTGGTCGAGTGTTGCTTCCTGCAACGGGCGTTTGCCTTTCAGCTGAACCGGCAGGTTGGTGCCGAGGATGTCCCCGACCGTGTCCGCGGACAGCAGTACCGAGTCGATATTTGAACCCGTCACACGACCAGACGACGAGTCAGCTGTGGCGGGCGACGTTGCTGATATCAACGTCATTAAGCCGGCACAGCCCAGCGTTAGAAGTTCACGTTTCATCGAGATTCTTGCCTCCTCTGATCATGTACACATCTCAGCGCGATGGAAGCCTATCGGGAGCATGTGTACTGCACGGGTAGATTGACCGAAACTCTGGTCTATCCAACGCGTCTCATGCACTCGGGCGCTCGCGGCCTCCTGCATTCCGGACATAGTGGCTCACTTGGGGATGGAGTCCGCCATTTGGTTGGCAATCTGAGTGACCACGTCGACCGGGTTGCCGTATTGGCAGACCTTGGCGACGAAAACGACATTGCTTTGCGCTCGGAAATCGAACACGCAGCGCCAGGTATCGGGTTGTCCATCGGTCAACTCAATAAACGACCATTGCGCATCATTGCCGTTGATGGTCGGGGCAGAGATTTGAAACTGCTTGTTCGCCTGTGCGGTCGGAACCCGGGCGCCATCGCAACTGGCGACACCTTTGAACGCATTCTGGAAGGCATTGGACGCTGCTTGCGCGTCTACATAGGTGGCCACCTTTTCGCTGACGATGTGTTGCCAACTGTCTTTGTCCTCGCGCGCATCGACTTCACGAAACGCGGTGTAATCGACGTTGATCCCGAAAGACGTCGTATCGGGGCTCAACAACGGGCTGCAGTTGGACTTGGCGCCCAAGTCCACCGGATCGGGCGGGTAGTAGCCCTTCTCGATCGAGCCCAGGTTGGCGCCAACGATCTTGCCGACCTGCGCAACACTGACAATCACGGACTTGATCTTGTCGGGTCCGAGAAAATCTGACGGCGGCTTCGGCGCCGGCTTGTCCGGAGGTGGTATCCGGGCGCTGATCTGGTCGACTGCCGCCGCCGCGGTCGGGGTTCCGTTAGCCCAGGCGCAAAAGTACGCCTCGATGATGACGTTGTTCTTGACGCGTACTTCGTGGTCACAACGCCATCCGAGATTTTGTTGTTTATCTGTCTGCTGCAGCGAGCTGAACGTCACCACGTCGCCATTGAATCGCCCCGGCGCCAATATCTTCCACGTGGTCGGATCTGAATTGGCGTTGATCGTCGTTGCGTTGCATTTGCCCAGCGAATTGTAGGCATTGTGGAATAGTTCGCTGGCTTTTGCCGACGTTTCGAATGTAGCCACGTGCTGAGTGAACGATCCGATCAGGCTGTCGCCTTTGATCCCGTTGTTTTTGACTCCGCGATACGCGGTGAACTCGCCCCCACCGAGGGCATCCTTGGTGACTCCCATGGCCAGGGCGCAGTCGGGCTTGCTGTAGTCGCTCGCCGCCGAGCCCGGGGACGCAAATTCCGTGCGATTGTCCAGAGGCAGACCGGCGATCTCGTCGACATCTTCGGTGGAAAGCGTGAGATTCTTGATACTGCTGGCGGCCAACGGTTTTGGTGGCGGAGCGGGGCTGGTTGGAGCCGCGTCGGGGGCATGTGCCGGGGTGGTCTTCTTCGCCTGCACCGGGATCCCGGCGGTCGTGTGAGTGCCGCAGGCTGCAAGCGTCAACGCAATCGCTGCCGCACTGCCCACCGCCACCAAACGACGCCGTAGTCCATGCATCATCAGTGCGGTCCTCTCGTCTTTGCGGTGCACGCGGGGAGTAAACCAGGCCGATGTTAGCCTGCGTGCCAATTTTGTGTGATTGATATGTGTCGGCTCGCGGTAGCGTAAACGGCGGCGTGTGAGCAAAATTCACGGAATCGGCAGAACGGCGGTTTGGATGTGAAGTACTTTTGCCGGTGGCCGGCACTCATGCGGAATCAATCGTCGAAGGAGTAGCGGTGATTCGACTGTGGTGCTCGGAGGGTGCCCTTGTCAATCGTGCTGACCGCGGGGTGGCCGTGCGTCTGGTGGCGCTGCTGGCAACGGTCTACCTGGCGCTGGCCATGGCGACCGGATCGACCGGGGTCAGCAGTCCGCGTCTGATCGCCGGACCGATGGCGTGGTTGCTGGGCGCCTCCAAGGACTTGGGCCCGGCACACCGGGAAGGCATCTGGTTGGCGGCCTCCTTGCACCACTCGGCGCGCCCCGATGCCCTGATCGGCTGGACCCAGCGGCACCACCTGAGTGTGCAATGGCAGCCGGGCGCCGATTGGGCGTACATCGAGGGGACACCGGCCAACCTCGGATCGGCGCTCGACGTGGCGATCCACGACTACCGCAGCCGAAGCGGTGAGGTCTTCTACGCTGCCGCGCAGCAACCGTCGATTCCAACTGCGCTGACGGGTGAGGTCAGCGAGCTCGGGACCATTCTGGGCTACCAGCTGATGCATCGCGCACAACCGCCGAACATCCCTGTCGATGTTCCGCGCGGCGGGCTCAAGCCGCCGGCGCTGCTGCGGACCTACAACGCCGAACCTTTGGCCCGTGACGGCTTCACTGGCAAGGGGCAAACCGTCGTGTTCTTCGAGATCGACGGCTACAAGCAAGCCGATCTCGACCAATGGTCCGACAAACTGGGCTCGCCGCGCTTCACCCCGGTGCTGATCGGGGGCCAACCGGGCAAGGTGCTCGGCGAAACCGAGATGGACCTCGAAGTCGTACACGCCATCATTCCCGACGCCAGGCTGGTCGTCGTCAACGCGCTCGCCTTCGGCGGTTCGACCAGTTACGCCCAGGCGGGCCAGATGTACCAGCTTGCCGACCGACAGTTTCCGGGCGCGGTGTGGAGCACGTCGCTGGGGATCGGCTGCGACCGGATGGCCACTGCCGCCGACCTCGCCCCGGTGGAGTCGGCGGTTCAAATCGCAGAGTCCCACGGCACGTCGGCCTTCATGTCGAGCGGCGATTCCGGAGGACTGGAATGTGCTGATTTCAATGGTGATTGGTCGACACCGCCAGGCGAGAAAGACCAGGGGATCAACGCCGTCGGGTCGGTTCCGGCAATGACCGATGTCGGGGGAACGACGCTGAGTACCGATGCCAACGGGGTCTGGGTCTCGGAAGCCAGTTGGTTCGACTCGCCCATGTCGCAGGGCACCGGCGGGGGAGTTTCCCGGTTGTTCCCCCGGCCGCCATGGCAAAGCACCGTGTCCTCGGCCTGGGACTCCACTCATCGGCTGACTCCCGACGTCGCCGCGGACGCCGACCCGTACAGCGGGGTTAGCATCCTCATCGACGGGCAGTGGATGGCTGGCGGTGGCACATCGCAGTCTGCGCCGATCTGGGCGGGGTTGACCGTGTTGGTCAACCAGTTCCTCTCGGCCAACGGCGGACAGCCGGTAGGCAACATCAACCCCGTGCTCTACCAAGTCGCCGCCGGCGCAGCCAGACCGGCCTTCCATGATGTGGTGATGGGCGGCAACGCGGTGCATATCGCGGTGCCCGGCTACGACCTGGTCACCGGCCTGGGCACGCCGGATACCGACAACCTCGCGCACGATATTCTCGATGTCCAGAAGGGTGCTCGGCAATGACCACGAGTAGTGCTGCAGCCCAACAGGACTCGGGCATTGTGCAGTGCCGGGTGTGCCAAAGCGATGTTCCCAGTGGCGCATTCTGCGGTTATTGTGGCGCCCATCTGTATCAGCTGCCCGGCAGTGGATCCGATCGGCTGAGAGCCGACTCTTACGTCGCCGAGCCGAACGAACAACTGGTCCGACTGTCGTTGGTCAGTACCCTTTTTCCGCACCTGCTGCCGCGTTCACGCACCGCATTTCGGGTCGCACTGGGCCTGCTGATGGTGGCGCTCATCGTCTTGGCTCTGATGCGATGGCAAGCCGCGCTGATCGCGGTCAGCGTCTTCGGCGTGCCGGCGCTGTTCGTCGCCTATCTTCGGCAGGCGGGAGTTCGCTGGGACCTCGGCTTGCCGGTCGTCGCGGCGACATCGTTGAGCGGACTGGTGCTCGGTGCGGGTTGGGCGTACTTGACCGGTCCGGTGCTGGCCAATACTTACCTCAGCGTGCTCGGCTCCGGTCATGGCGGTGCGCGGCTTCTCGCGCAGGGCCTGAGCATCCCGGTGCTCGGAGCGCTCTTGATGCTCCTCCCTGCAATTCTTGCGCGCATCTACCGGCCCGCTAGCCGCGAATCGCTGGACGGGTATGCAATCGGTGCGCAGTCCGCATTGTTCTTCACCGCAGCTGCCGTCGCGGTTCGTGCTGCTCCGCAGCTTTCGAATGGTCTTGTCGCACACCACAAACCGACCAGTGTGTTGCTCATGCAGGCCGGCGTGCAAGGTCTCGCGATGCCGTTGACGGCCGCCGCGGCCGGAGGTCTGACGGGTCTGGCGCTCTGGTTCAGCCGGCGCGGACAGTCTCAGCGCGGCCCGCAGCGGCGTGCGGTCATTGCAGCGTTGGCGGTTGTGGTCGTGATTTATGGCGCCCTGGGCGTTGTCGATATCGCCAGCCTCACGCCGGCGGTGCAGCTGGGACTGCACTTGGTCTTCGCTGCGATTGCATTGGTGGCCTTACGAATTGGTGTGCATCTGGCTCTGCTGCATGAGCAGCCGGACGCGACGCACGGCGAGGCGGCCTTGTGCGTTCATTGCCGCCACGTAGTTCCAGACATGGCATTCTGTCCGAACTGCGGTGCGGCGGCGCGCGCGTCGAGCAGGGTTGCCCGCAGTGCCCGAGGCGCTGTGGCCGAGGCGCCTACGGGTGCGGCGCCGGCCGCGCTGTTTCCCGGCTACGGTGTTCCACCCGGGTCCTACACCGCACCGCTGTCGCCTTCGACGTCGCCGGCCCGACTCATCTTGGCGTTAACCGCGGTGTTAGCGGTTGCGGTGGCTGCGGTTTCCGCTATCTCCGTGAAGGCAACGCCGGCTGCGCTGCACTACGCCTGCCCTCCGGACTGCGGCCGGCCTCCGATCGGTCCACCGGTCGGGGGCGAACCAGGACAGGCACCCACTCCGGAACCGCCCGTCGCAACACCCCCGAACGAGCCACCGGTCGCCGTCAAGACGTATCCGCGATTCACCTCCAAAGACGGCGCCTTCTCGGTTGCCTATCTTTCGGCCGCCGACGTGACCAAAACGGACGACGGCATCACGATGGCGTTCGACAGCATTGAAGGTGAGATCCGCCTATTCGGAGCCCCGGCGAATAACCGGACACCGCGTCAGGTCGTCGAGCAATACATCGAGAAGAATTACCGAACCGCCAAGACGGCGTACCAGATTCCGAACGCGATGGTGGGCTACGAACCGGGCTACGGGGAAGTGGACGACTTCTCCAATGAAAATCCCAACGCGACATCCACCCGGGGGCGCCTGCTCGTGATGACGGCGGTGAAAAACGATCTGGCCCTTGTCGCGGTCGCCGAGGGACCGATGGTCAGGTTCACGCCGCGTACCTCGTCGCACCCTTCTGCGGTCAACATGATCATCGCGCAACTGATGGGCAACTCGGTTAACAGCTTCACCTGGAACAAACCGGCTGCCCAGTGAGGCCTTACCCCCGGCAATCACTCGGATGCGCGGTGATGCTGGCCGCCGTGATCGGCGTACTACCGGGATGCGCACGCTCGATCGACGGAACCCCGGTGAGTCCGTCGGACGCGGCGTTGCCGCCATCGTCGCTGCCGGCACCGAAAAGTCCACCGCCTCAGCAGAGGCACTATTTCGACATCACTCAGATCAGCAAGTTGCAGGACCAGTTTCCGCCGGGGTTCGACCGCGTCCAGACCACCAATGTGGCGCCGCTGGGAGCCGATGCCGAGAAGTTCTTCGCGGTCGGTGTGGGTGACATCGTGAAGATCGACCCGCCGTTGTGTCGATCGGTCCTCCAGCCGGTGCGAGCTCCCGAGGATGCGCAGTACACGATGATCGGTGGGGTCGGCCGGGGAGCGATTCTGGTCGGCGCCGTGAGTTCTTCTACGCCGCTTGGCAAAGCGGTCGTCCCCAGAGGCTGCGAGCAGGTCACGTTGACCCAGCGCGTTGCCGGTCGGCTGATGGTCTCGACGGTCACCCGTCAACCCGGGCCTCCGATCGACGGTATCGTCACCACCGAATCCATCGCCGTAGCGGCCCAGGGCGCAACCAAGTCCTACGTCTTCGCGGCCTTTCTCAGCGACACCGTGGCCGTCACGTCCGAAGGGATTCTTCCCGGAAACCCCGATGCGGAAGATCTCCTGAGCGGCATGCTGGTCAAGGCCGTAAACGCGCTACAGGCGCCGTAGTGGGATTGATGGTGGCTTGCCCGTGAAACCCGCACACTTCACCGCGGCAGAAAGTGGCGAATTCGAGCCGACCCACTTCGCCGGGAGCCACTGGGGCGACAACCATCTCAACGGACCGGCCGTCGTTGGACTTGCTGCGCAAACGCTTGAAAGCTTCTGCGGGTCATCGGATTTCATGCCGACCCGGCTGACGGTCGATTTGTTCCGGGCCGCACGCAGCGTTATGACGTCGGTGAGCGCACGTACGGTGCGTGACGGCCGGCGAGTTCGTAGTGCGGACTGCGATGTCATCCAGGAGGGGCGCTTGGTTGCCCGGGCCAGCCTGCTGCAATACCGTCGATCGACCGCGCCGCCGGGGCGATTGTGGAGCGTGCCGACGACGATTCCATTCCCGCCGCGGATGGATGACGGAGTGCAGACTGCGGTCGACAGCGATGCGGGCGATTGGAGTCGCTCACCGGGAGATCATCAGAACGACTCCCGAAAACGCTTTTACAACAGCGCCATTGACGTCGTGTCGGGGCAACCGGTCTCGCAGTTCGTTCGGGCGGTGATGGTTGCCGAGGCGACCAGCCTAGTGACCAACCTCGGCACGGAGGGCGTCGGCTACATCAACGGCGACCTGACAGTGGGATTGGCGCGCCTCCCGGTCGGGGAATGGATTGGCGTGCAAGCCGATTCACACTGGGCCGAAGACGGCGTGTCGGTCGGCACGGCAACGCTCTTCGACCGGTCCGGCGCTTTCGGATCCGGCATGACGACTGCGGTCGCAAATCCGGCAGCCCAGATCGATTTCGCCAACGACCCGTTCCCGCTGAAGATCCCTTAGCGCCGGGTTGTGTTGTAGGAGGTTGCAATGACCGGTCAGCGAATAGCTTTCAATCATGTCGGGCTGTGTGTCGCCGACACTGCCCGGTCGCGCCGGTTCTACGAGGGACTGCTGGGTTTCACGTTCTGGTGGGAACTCGCGCCGCCCGACGAGGGCACCGGGCAGTTGCTGCAACTGGACAAGCCGATCGGATTGCACGCGACCTATCTAGTTCGTGATGGTCTGGTGCTCGAGTTGCTCGCCTACTCCCATCGCGTACTGCGCGCAGGGTCGGATCGCGTCATGGACCAGATCGGGCTCACCCACCTGTCGTTATCGGTGTCCGACCTCGGCGAGGCGCTAGCCGCGGTGGATCAATTCGGCGGGTCCGTAGTCGAGGGCACGGTGTCTGATCAGTCGGCGATGATTCGCGATCCGGATGGTCAGTTGCTGGAACTGCTCTCGGATTCGTGGCTCGCTGTGCTGCCGCCGCGCCCACGCGACAGCGGAGATGCAACGATCTAGGCATGACGCCCGAAATTGGTCCGGTCGAGCACGATCCGGACCCACATATCGTTCTGGGTCTCATCGGCGATCCGGGTGCCGCCTTTGCGCTTGCACGCGAACTCGCTGATACCGAATTGCATTGCGAACTCGACCGGCGACTACCCGGAGCCCGCTGGTGCATCGAGGTCATGGAACACCGCCTGGTGCAGCCTCCGGCCACGGACGCTCAAATCGTGACCGCCGCGCGGAAGACGTTGCTCGAAAAGGGTTGGGACGTGGTCATTTGTCTCACCGACCTGCCGTTGCACATTGAACAACGACCGGTGGTGGCTCACGCGAACCCGGTACGCAACGTGGCGATCGTGTCGGTGCCCGCTCTCGGCGCGATGGGAGCACGCCATCGGGTCCGCGAGACGATTGTGCGACTGTTGGTACGGCTGATCGCGGGATCCATCGAACTCCACGGGCCTACGACCCATCGGGTGGCTGGATCGTCGAGGCGGGTAACCGTTCAGCGCGTTCGTGAACTGGGTAGCGACCCGGCCGACGAAGCGTTTCTGTACACCGCGCGGGTGCTGACCGGGAATCTGACGTTGATCACCGGGATGGTGGCCGCAAATCAGCCGTGGCGCCTGTCACTGCGACTATCGCGCGCGTTGACCGGTGCCGTGGCTGCCGGAGTATTCGGCTTGGTAACTGCTGACATCTGGCGACTTGCCGACGCCTTCGGCTTGCTGCGCCTCGGCGGCACAGCGCTGGTATCGATCACCGCGACAGTCGCGACTTTGATCGTTGGTGCTGAGCTTTGGGAACCGATGGTCAATCGCGCTGTACGCAAGCAGGTGATCCTGTTCAACATCGTCACCGTGCTGACAGTCTTGATCGGCGTGACTGTGCTGTATGTGGCTCTCTATGGTTTGGCGCTGGGCGCCTCGTTCTGGTTCGTCCTGCCGCAGATCTGGCGCGACCAGGTCGGCCATCCGGCCACGTTGCGCGATTACTTCGAATTAGCCTGGCTGATATCATCATTGGCGATGATAGGTGGCGCGTTGGGTGCGGCGCTCGAGTCCGACGAGGCGGTCCGAGACGCGGCCTACGTCCAGCACTCCGACGACGAGAACGAAATCGGCGAGGCGGCCTGACTGCGTGTCCGTCTCATTTCGAGACGTTCAGGTGGACAGCGGCGCGGACGAGCGCCTTCAGCGCCTTCTCATCGATCTTGTCGTCTTCATGAATGTCGATGGCGCGCCTCGTTTTTCCGTCCAGGCTGGAATTGAAGAGGCCGGCAGGATCTTCGAGTGAAGCCCCCTTGGCGAAGGTCATCTTGACCACGGTCTGGTAAGTCTCTCCGGTGCAGAGCATTCCGGCGTGATACCACACCGGTACGCCTCGCCATTTCCAATCCTCGGTCACATCCGGGTCGGCATCTTTGATGAGCTTTCTGATTCGAGCGAGCGCCTCGCCGCGCCAGTCGCCGAGCTCTGCAATGCGCGCATCAATCAGTTGTGCCGGCGACTTCCCGCCCTCGGCATTCTTTTTCTCTGTCATGTGGTCCGTGCTTTTCTATGAAACATGTTGTTGCGCAATACTAAACGGTACAGTAAGGCGCCCGCGTAACGTCACAGTGACGATTTACCGCGGAGGAGCGCGGGATCGTCGGCCAGGGGACAGGTGTGAGGCTACCGATCGCGGCTCAAACTACAAGACGACGAACCACACCGCGACGTAGTGACTCACCGCCGCGGCCGCGGTGAAGGCATGAAAAAACTCGTGATAGCCGAAGGTGCGCGGCCATGGGTTCGGCCAGCGAATGGCGAAGAAGATAACGCCGATGTTGTAGAGGACGCCGCCCGCGACGAGCAGGCCGACGACGATCGGACCTCCACCGTCGAGCAGGGTGCCGGCGAACCAGAGCGCCACATAGCCGAGCAAGAGGTACAGCGGTACGCCAACCCATCGTGGGGAGGACGGCCACCACATCTTCAGTGCCACGCCGGCTGCTGCGCCCGTCCACACGATGGCCAGCACTTCGGCCCCGGTGCGCGGCGGCATCGCCAACAGGGCGAACGGGGTGTAACTACCGGCGATGAAGATGAAGATCGCCGAGTGATCCAGCCGCTTCATCCACTTGAGGGCCACCGGGTTATGCCAGTGCTTGCGGTGATAGACGGCACTGATGCTGAACATCGCGACAATCGTGATGGTGTAGATCAGGGTCGCAAGCACGGCTTTCTGAGACGACGTGATTCCCGCAACCGACACCAGTGCCAATCCGCCCACGGTGGCGATGGCGGCGCAGCAGAGGTGGATCCAGCCGCGTGCGCGTGGCCTGCCGATGAGCTCGGCGACGGTGTCGGCGAGACCTTGGGGGAGGTCATCGACGGCCGGGACCACCAGATCGCCCACGTGCGGAGCTGTCATCGGGTCTGTACGGCGTGGTGTCACGGGGTACTCGTCGCTAGTACACCTGTTCGAGCAAGACGAGCACGGCAAGCCATCGCGGACCGCGACGACGCAGGTGTGAGTCTTATTTCAGCGGCGGCGGTGCCCCGACCCTTCTCGACCGACCACCCCAAGGCCGGCAAGACGCTTTCCATTTGAGCCACCACGACACGATACCTATGTCCCTGCACCACTAACTCTGCTTACAGGCCATGACTGCGCGGCAGTCGCATAACCATTCGACATGCTGAGTGTGATGCCCCTGGCTCTTAGTGAGCGCGGTGTGTCTGCGCTGGCGGTTTTCGGGGGCTATCGTCTAGGCGATGCCTGTCCCCGCACCCGCACCTGCGGCTCATATGGAGGGCGTCGAACGGTTTTTGGCGAGTTACCGTTCGATTCCCGCGACAGTGGCCGTCCGACTGGCCAAGACAACCTCGAACTTGTTCCGCGACCGCGCGAAACTTAGCGCTGCCGGGCTCGACGTTTCAGGGCTGACGAACGTCATCTCGATTGACCCGGACGCACGCACCGCCGACGTGGCCGGCATGTGCACCTACGAAGATCTGGTGGCAGCGACCCTCCCACACGGACTGTCGCCGCTGGTGGTCCCGCAACTCAAGACCATCACGCTGGGCGGGGCAGTGGCCGGCCTGGGCATCGAGTCGGCCTCATTCCGCAACGGCCTACCTCATGAGTCGGTGCTGGAGCTGGACATCCTCACCGGCACAGGGGAATTGCTCACCATTTCACCCCAGCAGCACCCCGACCTCTTCCGCGCATATCCGAATTCATATGGAACACTTGGTTATTCAACACGGCTGCGCATCGAGTTAGAACCTGTCAAATCCTTCGTCGCACTCCGGCACGTGCGGTTCCACTCGTTGAGCCATCTGATGGCGGCGATGGAACGCATCATCGACACCGGTGAGTTCGATGGTGTCTCGGTCGACTATCTCGACGGCGTGGTGTTCAGCGCCACCGAGAGCTACCTCTCTCTCGGTTTACGCACTGCGGTCCCCGGTCCGGCCAGTGACTACACCGGCCAACGCATCTACTACCGGTCCATCCAGCACGACACCGGCACCACAGAAGACCGGTTGACCATCCACGACTACTTCTGGCGATGGGACACCGACTGGTTCTGGTGCTCCGGTGCCTTCGGCGCACAGAACCCTCGTCTGCGACGTTGGTGGCCGCGACGCTACCGCCGCAGCAGCGTGTACTGGAAGCTGGTAGCACTCGACCGGCGGTTCGGTATTGCCGACCGCATCGAAAAGCGCAATGGCCGCCCGGCTCGCGAACGGGTGGTCCAAGACGTCGAGCTCCCACTCGAACGCACGACGGAGTTCCTGGAATGGTTCCTCGAGGCGGTCCCGATCGCTCCGATCTGGCTGTGCCCGTTGCGATTGCGTGATAATGAAGGCTGGTCGCTCTATCCGATCCGGCCGGGACACAGCTACGTCAATGTCGGCTTCTGGTCGTCGGTTCCGGTGGGCGCGACCGATGGCGCGACGAATCGATTGATCGAGGAGAAGGTCGGTTCGCTGGACGGGCACAAATCGCTGTACTCCGACTCCTACTACGACCGAGAAGAGTTCGACGAGCTCTACGGCGGCGAGACCTACAAGACCGCGAAGAAGATCTACGATCCGGACTCCCGCTTCCTCGACCTTTACGCAAAGGCAGTGCAACGACGATGACGACCACCAGGGAGTCGGCGTCGACCGCGACAGGCAAGTTGACCCTCGCCGAGATCTTGGCAGTTTTCTTCGGCGGCACCGAGTCTTTACGGTTCACTGCCTACGACGGCAGCAGTGCCGGCGTCGACGACGCGGCGCTGGGGATGGACCTGCTGACTCCCCGTGGGATGACCTATCTGGCCACCGCCCCAGGTGAATTGGGGCTGGCCCGGGCATACGTCGCCGGCGACATCGAGGCGCGTGGTGTGCACCCCGGCGATCCGTACGAGTTGCTCGCGTTGCTGACCGACAAGTTGGAGTTCGCCAAGCCCTCACCGCGGCTCCTGGCCAACGTCATTCGCTCGATCGGCATCCAGCGTCTCCTGCCGGCCGCGCCACCGCCGCAGGAGGTGCTGCCTCGCTGGCGCCGAATCGCCGAGGGCATGCGGCACAGCAAGACTCGTAATGCCGGCGCGATCCAATACCACTACGACGTCTCCAATTCTTTTTACGAGTGGGTCTTGGGGCCGTCGATGACCTACACGTGTGCGGTGTATTCAGAGTCCGACGCAACGCTGGAGGCGGCCCAAGACAACAAGTACCGGCTGATTTTCGAGAAGCTGAGGCTGCAGCCGGGGGACCGGCTACTCGACGTTGGCTGCGGCTGGGGTGGCATGGTGCGCTATGCGGCCCGGCGCGGCGTCCACGCGATCGGCGCGACATTGTCCGCAGAGCAGGCCGCCTGGGCTCAAACAGCGGTCAAGGCAGAAGGGCTCGGCAAATTGGCCGAGGTACGTCACTGCGACTATCGCGACGTCGGCGAAACCGGTTTCGACGCAGTCTCCTCGATCGGATTGACCGAGCACATCGGCGTCAAGAACTATCCGGCGTATTTCGCGTTTCTCAAGTCCAAGTTGCGCACCGACGGTTTATTGCTGAACCACTGCATCACCCGCAAGAACAACAAGTCGAACTTCCGCGCGAGCAGCTTCACCGATCGCTACGTCTTTCCGGACGGCGAGCTGACCGGTTCGGGCCGCATCCTGTCCCAAATCCAAGACGTGGGCTTCGAGGTGATTCATGCGGAGAATTTTCGTCGCCACTACGTCATGACGCTGCGTGACTGGTCCCACAACCTCGTCGAGCACTGGGACGAGGCCGTCGCCGAGGTTGGCATTGCCACGGCGAAGGTGTGGGGCTTGTACATGGCGGCGTCCCGGGTGGCGTTCGAGCAGAACAATATTCAGCTGCACCATGTGCTGGCACTAAATCTTGCTCCGCACGGCACCGACAGCCTGCCGCTGCGCCCGTGGTGGCAGGCCTAGCCGCGATGCTCCAATAGCCCTGCGGGAGAGCCGATTTCGTCACTGTGACGTATTGACCGTGGCGGGGCCCCGCACGGCTGGGGTACCGGTGGTGAGTCTCGCCGAGCGCGGATCCGGAGCCGACGGCCGGATGTTATCGCGTTGCTCGCCCGGACGGCGTTCTGGATTGCGCCTCGGATAGTGACGGAGCGGGCGGGAATCGCGTTGGTCGGGGCGGTGTGCCCGAACCTCCAGGTCAGGCTTTTGCCGATAAGCGACATTATGTCAAGTTATAGTTGGTTTTTCGCTGTGTGCGAATATGTCTGCTTGTGATACTGCCCCGTCGTGCAGTGACTTGCGTTGTCTCACAGCTGATTGGCTTGGATGCGGTGCGGTTCCCCATCTTGGGTGCATGGTGCTCGGCTGGTTCTGTCGCCGCTGTCTGGGGGCTTCTGACCTGCGTGTTCAACATTTCTGATTGCAGGATTCGCTGTTTGAATGCAGAATATGCAGTCGTTGAGGAGGTCGGGTGGAGCGACGATGGGCCAGTTGGTGTATCTGCCGGCCGGTGTGCGGGCCCGACCCGGATGCGTTCCTGGTGACGTGTTGACGGGTTGGCGGCGGGCGCAGCTGGCGCAGAACTTCTCACCGGATACGGCGCGGCGCCGGGTGGCGTCGGTGTTGCGGATGGGCGATTTCGTGGGTTCCTATCCGTGGCAGTGGACGCGGCTGATGCCGATGATTTCTTCGGTCATCTTCGCGGTGTGCGTAACCTGGCCCATACCACGGTGCGTGCTTATCAGACCGATGTGAAGCTGTTCCTCGATTACGCCACCGATCCGGCCTATGACTGGAATGAGCACTGCGGACGCCTGTTTGGCACCGTATTCAGTCAGGTGATCACCGAGTTCAACCGGGCGCGTCACGTTCAGGCCGACGATGCCCGGCCGCACAAACGGCCCTTCACCCCCATCGAGCTGCAACAGTTCTTCGATCTGGCCGACCTGGAGCCCGAGCGGATCCTGAACGCCGGACGCAAAGGCGCGTTGGCGGCGTGGCGCGACGCGGTCGCCTTCAAGACTCTCTACGGCTGGGGGTTGCGCCGCAACGAGGTCCGCCACCTGCAACTGGTCGATTTCTCACGTAACGTCCGGGCCCCGTTCTTCGGTGAGTGGGGTCTGGTGCGGGTACGTCACGGCAAGGCCATGCGCGGATCACCGGCCAAACAACGCACCGTGTTGACCGTATTCGACTGGGCCGCTGAGGCTCTCGCGGATTGGGCGCAGCGCGGCCTGCCCCGTTACGGCCATCCGGTCAACGACCTGTTTCCCACCGAGAAGGGCGGGCTGGTGCCCGAACGCAATCTGTGGCAGCGCATGCGCAACTTCGTCGACGAACTCGGGCCTGCCCGCCGGGCTGGACCTGCATTCGTTTCGCCGGGCCTATGCGACCAACCTGCAAATCGAATATGGCTACGACGTCAGCTTCGTGCAAATCCAGCTCGGTCACGAGCATGCCTCCACCACGTCCATTTACACCCTGGCCGCACCGGACTATCGAGCCCGCGAGCTCGAACGCGTCCTGGCGGCCACCCTAGCCCGCAGTCATGCCCGCCTACACGGGCCGACACCGAAGGAGTCGTGATGAAACGCGAAATTCACTATCACTGGCGCATACGCGAGCACATGGCCCGGCCGCATGAAAAACAGCCGCGATCTGGTCGGGCCGTTGCGGCGCGGGGCATCACGCTCTCCGAATCGCAGATCTATCGCATCGTCGGGCAAGAACCCGAACGGATCGCGTTCAAAGTCCTTGTCGCGCTGTGTGACATCTTCGATATCGAGGCTGGGGATCTGATCACCTACACCGCGACCGACACCCGCCAGGCGCGCAGCAAGGTCGTCAACGCAGCCGCCGATGTGCCGCTGCTCAATGCTTACCGGCCGGTCAAGGCCCGCATCGTCTGCCGATGACTGAACCGCGCAGACGCGGTCGTCCCCGCAGCACCGGCACCCGTGAATGCGCCCGATGCCACAGCTTGGTCGCGATCATTCGCACCACCTGGCCCGAGGGCCCGATCTGCGGCCCGTGCTTTACCGCAGCAGCGCGCACCTACGGGTTGTGCGCGTTCTGCGGTGCGCACCGGCTGCTGCCCGGGCGCTCGGCAAGCGGACACAACATCTGCCGCGACTGCGCGGCAATCACCACCAACCTGGTCTGCGTCAACTGCGGACGTGAAGCCGAACGCCGCCGCGGTGGTCACTGCGCACGCTGCGTGCTCACCGCCGATCTCACGCAGATCCTCAAACCCCATGCACCGCCGGACATGCGCATCAAACGGCTCATCACCGAGCTGGCAGCGGTCCCGCGCCCGGAAAGCATCATCACCTGGATGCGCCACCCCGTCACCGCCGCGCTGCTGACCAAGATCGGTACCCGCGAACTGTCTCTGAGCCACGACGCCTTCGACGCGCTGGCACCCTCAGGCAGCCTGGAACATCTGCGCGAAATGCTGGTGCATCACCGCATGATGCCCAACCGCGGTGACCCGCGCCTGGCCCGCTTCGAGACCTGGCTCGAGCAGCGACTGGAAACGCTGAAACCCACACCGGCCATCCACACCCCCATCGAGCAGTTCGCCCGCTGGCATCACCTGCGCCGGCTGCGTGAAAACACCGACCCCACACGCAATATGGACAACGCCACCCGATGCGCCAAACAAGACATCACCGAAGCCGGCAAGTTTCTGCGCTGGCTGCTCGACGAGCACCACACCACCATCAACAATCTGCAACAGGCCCACCTCGACGCCTACCTGTGCGGGGGAACCACCACCCGCAGCAAGGTCCGCGCCTTCATCCAATGGCGCGCCCGCGCCGGCATCGCGCCCTCGTTCACCACCGGCTACCGCACCGCCGCCACCACCCCGCTGGCCTCATCAACCCAGCGCCTGCAGCTGATCAAAACCGTGGCCGAAGGCGACCATGTCGTCTTATCGACCAGAATCGCCGCGCTGATCCTGCTGCTCTACGGCACTCCGGTCAAAAAGATCAGTGAACTCACACTCGACGATGTCGAGGTGACACCGACGCGAACCACGATCAACCTCGGGCACCTACCCGCCCATGCCTCAAGCTCTACTCCCCCTGTTCCACCAACACCTCGCGCAACTGGGAAACTCCACCAAACCACACTCACTCTCCCCAACCCCCACAACACACTCCCACAACACTAAACAGCTACACACCAACACATATACACACCACCCAACACCCACTACACAACTCACCAAAAAATCAACCCCACTCCCTACCAACCTACTAACTACTCAACCCAAATCATAACATCCACACCACCCACACCACATCCCCAAAACCCTGATTCCGTTTTCGTTAGATAAATCAACGCGGTCTCTGTCCCTCGTCTCGCCGAACGCGAGGTGACACTGTCATGGCCGCAGGTCTATCGGGTCTCATTCATCAATGGTGAGATCGCCCGTCACGCCGGCCACGCGGACACCCTTGTCGAGCAGATCCTCGACGGAGCCCAGCCCGACGCTCGTCCGGTCTAACACGCTGTGGAGCGGTGCCACAACGGATCGAATATGGAGGGTTACCGGTAGCGTCGCCGTTTGCTTCAAATGAATCAGCGTGTCCTCCGCTGGTGGAAATGGCGTCTTCCCTACTGGTGATGAGGATGGGTGACCGACCGGAGCGCAAGGCGCGGGACTCCTGCGAAGTCGGCAGGATTACATGTGTATAGCGGCATCGCGTTGGCGATCGCGCTTGCCGCGATGAGCGCGTCATACGCTCGCGCCGCCGGCTTGAGCCCCGATGCGCGCAGTGCCGCCGCTACGGCGCCAAATGCCCGTGCGCAATCACCATCAAACGGAAGAACATCGAAGTCCACCTCGGCCTGCTGTAGGTGCTGCTGACGGGCGCTGCGCTCGGCATCGTCGCGCGTTACATGCGGACCTACGGAAAGCTCGGCCAACGTTATTGCGCTAATCACCGATTCATCGGGCAGCTCGGTTGGGTCGGAAATTTGGCCGAGAATGATCACCGTGGAGGTGTCCAGCATCCCCTGGCTTGAACCTTCTTTCACAGCGACGGATCGATCAGGTCGTCGATATCGCGCCGGAGCACATCTGGGTTCACTTGCGGAAGATTCTTGCGGCGACGAATGAGTTCGGCCGGGCCAGCGCTGGATCGAGGCAGGGGGCGGAGCTCAGCCACTGGCGCACCATCGCGAGTAACGACGAAGCGTTCGCCGTGCTCGACACGGCGCAGGACTTCTCCCCCGTTATTCCTGAGATCGCGCACCGTCACCGTGTCCATATGGCAAGCGTATCACCGGTGAGACACCGGGCGCGAGGGGCGCGGCCGCACTAATGCCGCGGCGCGAACATGCAGCAGTCACATACGCGAGGGCGGCGAGACCGTCGCAGGCTGCCCCGACCACACTTGCAGGGCCGTCAACCTTGTCCCCGACATCGTCGTCGAGAACACGGCCCGCGTGGCCCCGTTGCTAACCGATAACAAACCTCTCCGATAACCGCCACCAGATAGATAGGGAGTTGAGATACGTTTTCCAGAGGTGGGATGCCACGGTGATGTCTGATGGGGGTGAATTTGACGAGCGTCCTGTTCCCACGCGGCGAAGCGCCACCGGATGTCGAGGCGCCGCCCGACTGCTTCCACGATTTGCGGCTCGGCGACATCATCGCTGCGGTGTGCGAGGGGTATCCCGACGATCGCGTGACGCGGCTGTTCTATCAGCCGTTGCGTGAGGTGTCCGCCGTCGAGCACCGCCACGAGGTGTTTCGCGAACTCGAGCGCGGCAACGTTCGCCAGTCGATCACGGATTTCACCGATGCGATGGCCACGATGCGCCGCCAGCTCCGTCAAGCAGAGTGGGTGCAGTATCGCTGGCAGCGACATGGGTGGTTCGTGCACGCCGTGTTCACGTTCTGTAACGCGGTCAACGTACTGCGCGACAGCCTCGCGGGCGCTGAATTGGCGTCTCTCGGACTTCGTGACATCGCCGACTATCTGGATGGATACGCCGACCGCGACACCTTTCGCGACCTGGCCGCCGATGCCAGCGCTGTGCTCACCGAACTCGGTAAAATTCGCTACACCGTACACGTCCGCGACCAACATGTGCGCGTCGAAAAATACGCCGGGCAAACCGATTACAGCCAAGAAGCCATCGCTCTGTTCGGGCGATTCGCCAACGAGGTCGACCGGGACTATGGCGTGCCCATCAAGGACGACGCTGAGATGAACCCCGTCGAACAACGGGTCTTGGGATGTGTCGCCAAGCTGTACCCCGAGGCGTTCGCTCGCCTAGAGGAGTTCTTCCGCCGACACGACCACTTCATTGATCCACAGATTTCCCGTTTCGACCGCGAGATCCGTTTCTATCTAGTGTATTTGGCATTTATGGAGCGCCTCTCAGCCGCCAGTGTCAGCTTCAGCTATCCCAAGGTCACCAACACCCCGGGGGCTTTGTCGGCCGACAGCGCCTGTGACCTGGCGTTGGCGATCAAGGCCGAAGGCAGGCAGACGGCCCTGGTCGGCAATGCCTTTCAGTTGTCCGCGGCCGAACGGGTGCTGGTGGTCACCGGGCCGAACCAGGGCGGCAAGACGACGTTTGCCCGCACCATCGGCCAGTGCGCCTACCTCGCATCGCTGGGATGCCCCGTACCGGCAAAGCGCGCGGTGTTCACGTTGCCTGATGCCATCTACACGCACTTCGACCGGCAAGAGAGCCTGTCTACGCCGCACGGCAAGCTTCATGACGAGCTGGTCCGTATCCGTGACATCCTGTCGCAGGCAACTGCGGCGAGCTTGATCATCATGAACGAGAGCTTCTCGGCGACAACGGTCAGCGATGCCCTGCTGATCGGCGCCGAGATCATCAGACGCATCATCAATCTGGACAGCACCGCTGTCTACGTCAGCTTCCTCGACGAACTATCTCGCATCGGTCCGGCCTGCGTCAGCATGGTCGGCGAGGTAGCCGCCGACGATCCCACCCGACGGACCTTCACCTTCACCCGACGACCCGCGGACGGCTTCGCCTACGCCGCAGCGCTGGCCACCAAGCATGGCCTCACCTACGACCTCCTGCGTCAGCGAATCACCGCGTGAAGGTGCGCCTACTTCACCCCGAACACGATGTCGACCTGACGTCGCGCTTAACGTGGCAGGTCGACGCTCTCATCACCGACGACCTCGAACTCAACCGCATCTATAACGTTATGGCCGCCGGCGATAAATTCCTGCTCGAGACCGCGAAGGCCGTCCTAACCCAATCGATCACCGACCCCGCGGTGATCACCTACCGCCAGCAGGTTCTCGCCGACACGCTGGCCAATCGCTCACTCCTGCAGCAGATCTATGACATTGCCGCCGGCGTCGACGGCCTCGAGCTGCGACACAAGGTGTTCCTCGGCGGCCTGAAATCCAAAGACCCGGCAGCCATCCTGCGTCGCTCCGTGCGAATCATGGAACTGCTCACCGACACGCTACGAGACCTGCGCAACCTCACCGCGCGATCCACCGGCCGATTCCGCTCCCCCGGACTCCAGCAGCTCGCAGCCATGCTCGCCCACCAGGTCTCCGACACATACCTCAACCATGTCGGGGATTACCTCGACGAATTCCAGCTACCGCGCGGCGTGCTCTTGAGTTCCGAACTCGGCGCCGGCAACACCGCAGAACACCACGTTCTGCACCAACCACCTCGACGCGCATGGTTGGGCCGCCTCACCGACACTGGCAGCGAAGGTTACGAATTCACGGTCGATACCAATGACGTGCCCGGTGCGGAGGCGCTTACCAAGCTGGCCGGCCGCGCTATCAACGACGTCGCCAATACCGTCACCCAATCGGCAGAGCATCTCCAACACTTCTTCAGCCGATTAAGGCTCGAGCTGGCGTTTTATCTCGGCTGCGCCAACCTGCATCACGGGCTGGCACTGCGCGGCATCCCCACCTGCTACCCGATACCCACCCCGACCGAGCCGCACCAATTCCATTGCAGGGATCTGCGCGACATCGGACTCTGCCTGGCAACCAGCAACACCATTCAAGGCACCACCACCGACGCCGACCACAAAGCCCTGACCGTCATCACCGGCGCTAACGGCGGCGGAAAGTCCACGTTCCTGCGCAGTGTCGGAACCGCACAACTCATGATGCAAGCCGGAATGTTCGTCACCGCAGAAGCTTTCACCGCCAACGTCCGATCAGGAATCTTCACCCACTTCACCCGTGAAGAAGACGCCACGCTGACTCACGGCAGACTCGACGAAGAACTCACACGCATGAGCATGCTCGTCGATCACATCAACCCAACATCACTGCTGCTCTGTAATGAATCCTTCGCTTCCACAAATGAACTCGAAGGATCGCAACTCGCCCGGCATATCATTGACGCGATGATCGACAGCGGAGTCAAAGTATTCTTGGTGACTCATCTCTACGACCTCGCCCAAAGCCTGCACGCACGCCACGACTCTGCCCACATGTTCCTGCGTGCCGAGCGTCGACCCGACGGCGGACGAACTTTCCGACTCCTTCCCGGCGAGCCTGAACCCACAAGCCACGGTCACGACTCCTTCAGACAGATCTTCGGCGCGGCCGCCGACAACACCTTCCTCAGCCAGACAGCTAACAGCCGCGAGAATATGCAGCAATCGAATATGTAGGGTTGCCGGTAAGCGAAGCCGCTTTCATCTGATGAATCAAACCGTCCTCCTCTGTTGGTCCGGTCGTGTCGAGGGGGCGACCTGACGGCAGTGCCGTTGCCGTGTTGCGGATTATGCTGCTTGTCTTCTATTACCCGCCGCAACATCGCGTTAGCCCCTGAACCCGGGTCACAGCGACGATTGTCGACCAAGCGATGGTTGAACAGATCCACGAAACTTCCTAAGCCCACAAATCCCCGTCGCCCGAGGATCGGCGGGCCAGCTGCGACGGGGGCTTGCATGTGACGCGACGTCAGCTTCTACGGTCGAGGGCGTGGAACACACACACCGCGGAATCGGGGACGGATGGCGGGTCGGCCAACTTGCCGACCTGACCGGTGTCACGGTTCGCACCCTGCGTCACTACGACCAAACGGGTCTGTTGCGCCCGGCTGGTCAGACGGCCGGCGGGCACCGGCTTTACGACCGCGACAACGTGCTGCGGCTCTACCGCATCCTGGCGCTGCGTCGTCTTCGGTTCAGCCTGGCCGAGATCCGCTCGCTGCTCGATGACCCTCAGTGGGACCTCTCCTCGATGGTGGCCCGTCACGCGCAGGAGACCGACCGTGGCATCGCCACAGCCGCGCGGTTGAGCGCGCATCTGCGAGCGATTGCCGGCGAGATCGCCGGCTCCGGCGACGCGTCACCGGACACCCTGTTCCGGATCATGGAGGAGATGAGCATGCTGGACACGCCAATCCGCAGCACCACAACGCTTTTGGTCTACGACGACCTGGCCGCGGCACACAGGTACCTGATCGACACCTTCGGTCTCACCGCGGGTTCGCTGGAGCGCGATCCCGACGGACGGGTCGTGCACGGTGAGCTGTACGCCGGGGACCAGTCGATCTGGCTGCATCCCAGCGGCAACGGCTACCGATCGCCGCGCGAACTCGGCGGAGTTAGCAGCATGATCGTCATCGCTGTCGACGACGCCGATGCCCACTACGCGTACACCAAGGGGCAAGGGGCTGAGATCGTCAACACACCGGTAGACCGGGCCTACGGCGTCCGCGAGTACGGTGCGCGCGACCTCGAGGGCCACCTCTGGTACTTCCACAGCCCGCTCGACTAAGCATGGTCACCGATGCCGTCGCCCGACAACTGGCACTTGCCCTGCCCGAGGCCGTCGAACAAGGCCACCACGGATTCCCTTCATTTCGGGTAGCCGGGCGGATCTTCGCCACCCTGCCCAGCCCCGACAGCCTCCGCGCCATGCTCGATGAACACGGCATCCGCTCCGCAGCCGCGAATTGGCCCGAATCGTGCCGCGAGTTCTACTGGGGCAAACGCCTCGCTGGTGTCGAGATCGACCTCCCCAACGCCGACGAGTCGCTCGTCCGCGACCTGCTCGCCGAGGCATGGGACCACAAGAACCCCCGCCGCCTGTAAATCGCACGGTCACCCATCCACGGCACAGGCGGCTCCCCCGGCACCCGCGGCAATATGCACGGATCAAATATGCAGGCTTACTGTCAAAACTCGTTTCAGCGCGGGGGCAGTACGCCAGAACGATGCTGGCGGAGGCGGTGCTAGTTTGGCGCGACAAATGCCAGAAAGCGATGGTCGCGACCATGGTGCGCGTTCAGCTGATTTCGGCGAGCAGGAGCCGATAGCCAAGATCGAGTTCAGTTCTCTGCAGGAGATCTGAGACGCTCCAAGCCTTCTTGTACTTGTTGCTCGGGTGTCACCGAGAACATTGACATGCCTTGTCGAATGGCGGTGTCGAGGTAGGCGTCTGGTCGGCGCCAGTAGGCGCCACCGAAGCCATCGACGCAGTCGTGAGGCACCGGGATGGTCACGATCGACACGGTGTCGCGCCCGAGCAACGAAACCAGGTCGTGAATCGGGACCGCCAGCCGTGCATCAGTTTCTGCTGCCGCCGGCAGGTAGTCACGCAGCAACCAGAAGCCTTGGATGACAAGGTGGTCCAGGTCAAGACGATCACCCGGTCGCGCGCGACGCGCCGCATCTCACTGATCCCCGCGGCGACGTCGGTCCAATGGTGGACAGTCAGAACCGCAAGTGCGGCCTCGACCGCGCCCGTCCGAAGTGGCAAGGCTTCGGCCGCGGCCTGGATGGCAGGAGCTCCCGCAGCGGGCCGCTGACCGAGCATGACGCGACTCGGCTCAACCGCCACCACCGTATTCGTTGGGCTCGTACGAGCCGGATCCCGCACCTATATTGGCCACGGACGCAGCACCGCGAACGGCCCGGTTGATAGCGGCGGCAACTCGCGGATCGGCACGCCGAGTTTGCGAGTACGTGACACCGGTTCGGTCGTAGCGCGTCATGCACCGCCCGGTCGGGTTAGAGGACGCCCTAGTCGGCGTGAACGGATTGTGAGGACCATTCGCCGCTTTCGGATCGCCAGCTGACCTGGACAACAACGCCAGAAGGTATCGCGCCGTTACAGCGTCCCAACTCACGTTGTGTGCCGCCAGCGGTGCCGACGAGAGATCGTCGCCTGGATCTGTCGTGCACGCAGAAATTGACGTAACACGGCGGCCCAGAAATCGACGCCAGGCGATCGGCGCTAAAGGGTGGCACGCTCGAGGCCGTGGCGACCACCTGCTCGCCATCGGTGACACTGACGTCGTAAGCGGTGTCGTCGCCGAGATTCGCGACATATGCGTGGCGGTCGTCGGCGTCCCACCGGCCGGCCTCCCAATGGGCAGCAGGCGGAGTCCGCGCCGGATCGGCTGTCGACGCTCGAATCGCGGTCAAACGGCGATGTCTGTCGGCGATGAAAAGGACGACGGCACCCACTACGCCGCAGCTCCCGAAGACCACAAATGGCAGCATCGCCTGACCTTCCAGAATCGAAAACGTGAAACCTCTCACAACCCAAGCGTAGGCCGCAATAGGAACCACAACTAGTAATCGCCGGGATGACGCCGGCCGTCGGGGTCGGCCTAGCCCGGGTCGCGCGCCACTCGTCGAGGTATGCACGAATCGAATATGGAGGGTTGCCAGTAGCCCTCTGTATAGTACGAACACTGTTGTTCTACAAGGTTATTCGCGCAGGACGTTCTTCGGTATCGCGAAATACACTGCCCTACTGCGTGTTTCAACGTGAGAATCTTGACTCGAATAGTTCGTGATGTCTCATCAGATGAATCAAACGTAGATGATATCTTCCCCACGCGCTGGTGTCGCGGTGCAGTCCATTCGGCGGCGGCGCGTAGATCCCCGGGCCAGTCGGTCAGCGTGATGCGGTGAACGTCAAAGGTCAAGCTGTCGTAGAGGCGAAATAGCCGCTGGAACCACAAGCGGAGTGCTTGTTTGGTGTGGCGTTCCACTCCGAGCGGGTGTCGCTGGCGAAGCGGTGGTGACGCGGTCCATGGTTACCTGCAAACCCGTCGTGGATAAGAGCACTGACGCCACTCTTGAGTCGCCAAATTGTTCATGAAGGCGCGGGGATAACGCTGCCACCCCTGGCGGCATCACCGGATGATCGGCAACGGCGGGGCCTAGCCACTGCGACCGCCGCCGCGCCGCACCGATGCCACGGCCGCTGTTGTCGGACTGCGCTTAGCCGGGCTGACCGGTTTGACCGGTGGCGCCGCCGGCGACCGGACCGGTTCCGCCGATGCCGCCGGGGGCGCCGGAACCGCCGGAGCCGCCAATCACCCCGGGAGGGGCACCGTTTCCGCCGTTTCCGCCGTCGCCGCCGTATCCACCGGTTGTGAGAGTGCTGCTGTGCACCGTTGCGGCGTTGCCGCCTGCGCCGCCGGTGCCGCCTGCGCCGCCGTTTCCGAAGGTGAAGCTCTGGCCACCGTCGCCACCGTCGCCACCGTTTCCGCCGTCGTTGCCGTCTGTAACGTCGCTGCCGGTCACAGTTCCAGACGTGCCGCCAGCGCCGCCGTCTCCGCCGGCCCCGCCGGTGCCAAAGTTGACGCCACCACCGGCACCACCGGCACCACCGGCACCACCGACGTCGCCGGTCATCAGGGTGCTGTCGGTGACGGGCCCGGCTGACCCGCCGCCACCGCCAGCGCCACCGGCTCCGCCTTGGTAGGCCTCGATGCCGGAACCACCAGCGCCGCCGTCACCGCCGGCGCCGCCGCTATCGCCCGTGCCAACGATGCTGTCGGTGATGGTTCCACCAGTGCCGCCGGACCCGCCGCTGCCGCCGTCACCGCCAACGCCGAAGACGTAGGCGCTGCTGCCACTGCCGCCAGCACCGCCAGCACCACCGACGTCGCCCGTGGTGACGGTGCTTGATTGGCTCACGGCCCCGCCGTCACCGCCGACACCGCCGGCCCCGCCGGCCCCGCCGTTGCCGTTGATCGCCCCGCCCTCGTGGCCGTCCCCGCCTGCTCCACCGGCTCCGCCGTGGTCGCCGACGGAGACCGTGCTCGATTGGCTCACATCGCCGCCGTCGCCGCCGTTGCCTCCGGCTCCTCCGGCCCCACCGTCGCCGAGATACCCGGCCGCCGCGCCATCGCTGCCCGCGCCACCGGTCCCGCCGTTGTCGCCGATGCTTACCGTGCTGGCGATGACGTTGCCACTGGCGCCACCGTCTCCGCCTGCCCCTCCGGCACCGCCGCTGCCAGCGGAAAGCCCGGCGGCTCCGCCCGCTCCGCCCGCTCCGCCGTCATCGCCCGTGCCGACGATGCTGTCGGTCACCGTCGCACTGTCACCGCCGGCGCCGCCAATACCACCATCACCTGCAGGGCCGTTCCCTGTCGTGCTGTTACCGCCCGCGCCGCCGCCACCGCCGGTGCCGCCGTTGTCGCCGGTGGTGAGGCTGCTGTCGCTGACCGCACCGCTAGTGCCGCCGGCACCGCCGACACCACCATCACCCGCAGGGCCGTTGACGTTGTTACCGCCCGTACCACCGGCACCGCCGGTACCGCCGCCATCGCCGGACGAGACGGTGCTGCCGCTGACCGCACCGCTATCACCGCCCGCCCCACCGACACCACCATTACCTGCGGCGCCATTGACGTTGTTACCGCCTATACCGCCGTCACCGCCGGTGCCACCGTTGTTGCCAGTGGTGAGGGTGCTGTCCGTGACTGCACCGCTGTCACCGCCTGCCCCGCCGCTACCTCCACTGGCCGCGGCACCGACATATGTCGCAACACCGCCGACCCCGCCCCCGCCGCCGGTACCTCCGTTGTCTCCAGTGGAAACGGTGCTGCCGGTGACGGCACCGCTGTCACCGCCTGCCCCGCCGCTACCAGCGCTGCCGCCGTCGCCGGCGGCGCCGCCGATCGCCCCGTTGCCGCCGATGCCCCCGTTGCCGCCGACGTCGCCGGTGTAGGTGATGTCGGAGCCGTTGGTGACGGACCCGGCTGCTCCACCGGCCCCGCCCTGGCCGCCGCTGCCGCCGTTGCCGATCGTCCCGCCAGAGCCGCCGGCACCACCGTCGCCACCGGCGCCGCCGGTGTCGCCCGAGCCGACGATGCTGTTGCTGACCGCGCCCCCGTCGCCGCCGCCGCCACCGTCACCCCCGTCGCCGCCGGGGCCGATCAGCGTGTCAAGGCTGCCTGCGCCTCCGGCCCCGCCCGCCCCGCCGGTGTCGCCTGAGTAGAGGGTGCTGTCGGTGATCGTCCCACCGTCACCGCCGCTGCCGCCGAGACCGCCGCTGCCGCCGCTGCCGATGCCGTTGCCCAGGCCTCCATCGCCACCCTGCCCGCCAGCACCACCGATGTCACCGGAGTAGACGGTGCTGCCGCCGCTGACCGCACCACCGTCACCCCCGGCGCCGCCGGCCCCGCCGTCTCCGGCATCACCTAAGACCCCAGCAGCCCTGCCGCCGGCGCCCCCCGCTCCGCCTGCCCCACCGTTGTCGCCGGAGTTGATGGTGCCGCCGCTGACCGCACCACCGTCACCGCCAGCGCCGCCAGCGCCGCCGTTACCGCCGTCGCCGGCCGCCACGCCGCCGTGACCGCCCGCTCCGCCGGCACCGCCCGCTCCGCCGTTATCGCCGGCAAGTGTCGCGTCGGCGCCATCCCCGCCGGCACCGCCCGCTCCGCCATTGCCGATCAATCCGGCGTCACCGCCGTCACCGCCGGCGCCGCCGTTGATCCCGACGCCGCCATCACCGCCGTTACCGAAAAGTCCCGCGTCCCCGCCTGCACCACCCTGACCCGCTGCGTCGGCGGCGCCGCTACCGCCATCTCCGAACAACAAACCACCGTCACCACCGGTGGCCTCGGCCAGCGTGCCACCGTCAATGCCATTGGCGCCGTTGCCGATCAGGTATTCCCCGAAATCTTTATTGATCGTGTTGTCGATGGATTCGCCTAGCGGGCTGTTGATCCAATTCTGCTCATCGGTATGAACGGCCTGCAAGAACGTCGCGTCGAACCCCGCTGCAGAATCCGACGATGCTGCGGCGCCCTCAGCCGCGTTGCCGGCTCCGGCTACGGCATCCGAAGCGGCACTCACACTGGCTACCGCGCCGGTAGCCGTTCCAATACCGGCGACCGAATCCGTTGGCAGCGCCAACCATTGATCGAACGCGCTACCGCCCAGGCCACCGAGATCCACGCTCGCAGCGGAGTCGAGACTTGCCAACACGTCCACACCTGTCATGGCGTGATCGACGGCGTTGATGATCGGGTCGACAATGACATCCAGGCCGTCAGCATGAGCCGCGGGGATGGCGGCAAGCGGACCGATGGTGAAAGTGAGAGCCGCGCCCGCACTGCTGCCCCAGCCGATCACCCGACGCCAGCGATCCACGGTCCGATGTGACGGGCTCGTGCGGTTCGACCAGCGGCGTTGACCAGCCATCTTTGAACCTCCGCATCGAGGCTTTCCATCTCCGGTTTCGTCAAGCTAGCCCGTGAGTGGTTCCCGGCGGGGCGAAATAAGCGTCAAAGTTTGTTGGGTGCCCCGTCCCGGTGTCGGGGAGCGCGGCAAGCTGCGGAGGCGGGTCACCGGTAACGCTTCCGGCTCAACTCGATTCGCGGTTTCGCGACGTAGCGAGACACTGTCACTTCCGAACACATGACGCCGTGTTCAGCGACCAGACGCTCCCAAATCCGGCGCGCCGTGGGGCGCTGCTCTTTCGGAGCCTGCTGATCAGCGATCAGAATTGCATCGATGACGGCGATGTAGGGGTCGATTGCCGGCCGAGAACGGCGCGGATATTGCTTGCGAGGAGGCGGAACCGCTGAAACCAACGCCACGCACCGTGCGCCGATGCACCCGATGCCGCTGTGGAGGGTTACCGGCAATCTGCTCCCTTTCCGCATGTGCCACAACACTTTTCGGGCGTCGAGGACAACGCGCAGTGCTTGGTCAATGGTCTGTATCTGTTTGGGGCCAATCATTCCCCGACGAGATGAGGTGGTATCACGCACACTAGGACACGCATCCGACGCTTGGAGGGCCAACATCGGAATGAGCCCGGTCGCCGAATTCGACTTCATCATCGTGGGAGCAGGCAGCGCGGGCTGCCTGCTCGCCAATCGGCTCAGCGCCAACCCTGATCGCCGTGTGCTCCTGATCGAGGCCGGCGGCAAAGATGACTGGTTCTGGATCAAAGTGCCGGTGGGCTATCTGTACACAATCGCCAACCCCCGCACCGACTGGTGCTTCACGACCGAGGCCGACCCGGGCCTGGCCGGTCGCAGCATTCACTACGCGCGCGGCCGTGTGATCGGCGGCTGCTCTTCGATCAATGCCATGATCCACATGCGCGGTCAGGCTAGCGATTACGACCTGTGGGCGCAGGCCACCGGTGACGAGCGATGGCGTTGGGGTGGCCCGAACAGTCCAGGCGAGACGCTGGCGATCTACAAAAAGTTGGAGGACTACTTCGGCGGCGCCGACGACTGGCACGGCGTCGGAGGTGAGATCCGCGTCGAGCGGCCTCGTGTCCGCTGGAAGATCTTGGACGCCTGGCAGGCCGCCGCTGCCGAGGTGGGCATCTCCCCGATCGATGAATTCAACCGGGGCGTCAACGCCGGCTCCGCGTACTTTCATGTCAACCAACGGCGTGGCCGTCGCTGGTCGATGGCTGATGCTTTCTTGCATCCCATCGCCCACCGACCCAATCTCACCGTCTACACACAGACACAGGCCTTGCGGCTCCTGATGGACGACCGGGTCCGCGAGGATCAGCGTCGCGGGGCGTGGACCGCGGCGCGGCAACGCGTTACCGGCCTGCGAGTGCTCAAAGGCGGCCAAATCATCGACGTCCGAGCCCGCCATGAGGTGATCTTGAGCGCCGGAGCTATTGGTTCACCGCATCTGATGCAGGTCTCGGGTCTGGGTCCAGCCGGCCTGCTTGCCCAGCATCAAGTGCCGGTGGCCGCCGATCTGCCGGGCGTGGGCGAAAACCTTCAGGATCACCTGCAGCTTCGAACGGTCTACCGGGTGCAGGGCGCCCCGACCGTCAACACGCTGTACCGGAACTGGATCAGCCGTGCGGGCATGGGACTTCAGTACCTGCTGTTGCGATCAGGGCCCATGACGATGCCGCCGTCCACGCTAGGGGCTTTCGCCAAGAGCGACCCCGCGCTGGAAAGTGCCGATCTGGAGTGGCATGTGCAGCCCTTGTCGTTGCCGAAGTTCGGCGAACCCCTGCATGCCTTCGGAGCGATTACTCCTTCGGTCTGCAATCTCCGACCCAGTTCGCGAGGCCATGTGCGCATGGCCAGTGCAGATCCCCTGACCTACCCGAAGGTCTTCTGCAATTACCTGTCGACTGACGCCGATCGTCAAATCGCCGTGCGGGGCCTCCGGATGACCCGGCAGATTATGGCGGCGCCGGCTCTGGCCCGCTATCGCCCGCAGGAGTTGTTTCCCGGTCCGCAACTGGTGAACGATGAAGAGCTGCAGACGGCGGCCGGTGAACTCGGCACGACTATTTTCCATCCGGTGGGTACCTGCGCGATGGGAGCCTTTGACGCCCGTGGGCAGCCGCGTTCGGCCGCCACGGTGCTCGACACCGACTGCCGCGTGCATCGCGTCGCCGGACTTCGAGTGGTCGATGCGTCGGCGATGCCCACCATCATCTCCGGCAACACCAACGCGCCCGTCATGCTCATCGCAGAGCGCGCAGCGCGGGCGATTTTGGGATAGGTCGGTCAACACCGGGATATCAATCTGCTTGCGCGGGGCGTGGGCGCCCGAGCCGCTCCCCCGCGTCGCGCGACCACGCCTGATTTTGGCTACAGCCCGGAGGGTACGACCTTGCCGTTTACCGTGACCTCGAGCTGGTCGGTCTTCGGGTTGTACTCGATCCTGCCGTGCTCGAAGTTCGACACGAGCTGATCTCCGACGGCGTTCTGGTCGCTGGTCGGGAAGCCCAGCGGACCTGCCGAACCGTTATTGCCGGTGACCGCAGGCGCGCCGTCCGGGTCGCGTGGGATATTCCAGGCCTCCCGGATCTTGCCCAGGGTGATATACGCGGGCGTGCCGGCGTCGTCGTTCTTGGCGGTGATCACGCCGCCCTCGAACTGCTGAAATACCAAGCCGCTCTCCCGCGTGCCCGCGTTGCGGTCACCCGTTAGTGGCTTGCCGAGAGCCTCTCTCTGACTCTCGGTTGCCGACGAGTACTTGGCCGCGATTGGGCCGGTCAGAGTTACCTCGACGTTGTCGTCACCGACGAGCTTCACCTGCGCGGGCTGCGCCGGAATTCCCGACGTGGTGGTGGCGCTCACCGCGACCTGGGGCGGTGCCGATGCGTCGACGCTCTTGCTGTTGCCGCAGCCCGCAGTGATCAGCGCGACGGCGGTAAGACCGACGCCTGCCGCGTGGCGATAGGTGATCGTTCTCATGGGCTTCCTCTCGCGTCTTGCTGTGGTGTGGGTGGCGGCTGACCACCATGCCCGCCCGGGATCTGGCCGAACCACTCGTCTGGGCGCAGCCGGCACCTGACAGTCGACGACCCCATCGGATCACCGGCCCGCGGCAAACACCAAATCAGGTCAAGTCTGTTGCCTGGTGGATCCCCCAGCCACCTTGACCGAGGTTGACCGCAGCTACGCCGAAGCCGGACGGACCGGGCCAGCGAACCCGGCCATTCAAACGCGTTGGTCTAGATCGACGTTCACCATTCATGCCGGTCAGGGGCCCGGCGAACTCGGCGGCCAGCATTAAGCACAGGGGTCGTTTGCATGAACTGTGGTAGTTTCACAGGTAAACAACAAGCAAACAGGAGATCGCAATGATCGCGAAAGTGCTGCTCGGTGCCGCTGGAGCCCTCATTTCTATCGGTCTTGCCGCGCCCGCGGGCGCCGACCCCGACCCGGTCACGACGGTCGGCTCTGTCGGGACACCGCAACCTGGCGCCATCCCCGCTTTCTTGGCCGCCGCACGGGCGGGCGGCGTCACCGGAGCCGATCCGGCGATGCTGGAAGACGGCTACAGCGTGTGTAACCAACTGTGGAATCAGCAGGCCCCGGGTACTCAGGTGGCCGCTAACCTAGTGCGGGATCATCCGGAACTGACCAGCAATGAAGCAGGTTCATTCGTCCTGGCTGCTTCACACCCTATGCCCGGTGGCCGGCACGTACGACTATTGGGCTTACAGCACCAGCTGATTTAGACTGCTCTGCAACATAATTCGGTAAACCACACTTAGTAGCGCATCCGACGTCACTTGGCTGTGCATAGTCCGATCAATCGTGTTTCGCCTCGTAACGCAGCAGGACCGCGCCGCCCGGAAAGGTGCGGTTTTCCAATAGTCGCAGCGAGATCCATGACGGCAGGGCCGGGAAGAACGGTGTGCCGCCGCCCACGGCGGTGGGTGTGACCACGATCCGGTACTCATCCACCAGTCCGGCTTGCACGATCGGTGCGGCCAGCGTCGCGCCGGCCACCTCCAGCCTGCCGCCGGTCTCGGCTTTCAGCTTCGTTACCACTTCGACCGGGTCGCCGCGTTCCAGGCGGGAGTTCCAGTCGACGGACTGCAGGGTGCGCGAGAACACGACCTTGGGCATGTCGCGCCAGATGTGCGCGAAGTCGACGATCAGAGGGGTGGCGTCCGGGGCCTTATCGGCGGTCGGCCAGTACGCGGACATCAGTTCGTAGAGCCGCCTCCCGTAGAACGTTAAGGCGGTCTCCCGCTCGAAGTCGTTCCAGTACTGGTGCAGTTCGTCGCTCGGATCGGACCAGTCAATGTTGCCTTGTGCGTCGGCGATGTACCCGTCCACCGACACGTTGAAGCCATAGATGAGTTTGCCCATGCAGATCAGACTGCACCGAAGGGTAAAACTCATCGCCGTTTGAGATCATCTGTCGCAGGCCAAGTCCACCGAGTTCAGTCGCCCGACCGCAGGATGATCGACGTGAATGCGTCGGCGCGTCGTTCGGATTGTGTCCGTGTTTCGCCAGTTGTCGTCGTGAAGAGATCGGCATCGTGGAGCATATAGTGCCGCTTCAATACGCATTAGCGCCCGCATGAAAGGCTCCGCCAGTTCCTGAGGGAGTGCCCCTGACAGGATCCCTTCGCCCCCAGGGCGTTTGGACATCGTGCAGCAACCGATAGCCCGCAGAAGCAGTTCCCGAGGTTCTCCCCCGACATACTCTGTGTTTGCTTGGTCGGTCGTCATCGCCGCAGCGTAAGGCGGACTACCGACACGTCTACCTGCGCTGCTCACAGGTAAGGCTCAGGCGGGACTAACTCTGGTTCAGAGCTGCTCTCCCCACGGAGCCCTCAATGCGCAGTCGCCGCTAGGTGCAAAAATATTGCCTGTTGAGCACGCAATTCGACGGCGGCGAATAGGTGCCGGTCAGCACGCCTCTCAGACCACCTGTGGCTGAACCACCGGGGGCAATAGTGCGATTCCAATTCGCGGGGCTGAGGACATAGTGCGTGCCCGACTGTGCAAGGGTGCTATTCCACGTGTGCGAGACGGATTGTCCCGCCGGCATGTCGAATTCAAGCTTCCAGTCGGTTAGGGGCACCGTGCTCGAGTTGGTGATGGTGAAGTGGGCGATGAAGCCGGTCTGCCAGGTATGTTCCACGGACAACGTCGCCGTGGCCGCAGCCGCACGAGCGACCGGGCTGGTGGCGACGGCGGCCAAGGCGACTATCAGTGCCGACACGGCTACGTGAAGCGCTGTGCGCCAGCACTTCACGTAGTTATCGAGTCCGGCCATAGCGGCTAACACTAGGGCCAACCAGGCGATATCAGCCCTCGCATCGCGGGTGAGCTGCAGTACCTTTGCTCAACTGAAACCGTCGCGAGATTTAGCCTCGAGCTATGTATCGGCCTGATCGAACGTGAACTGCGGACGCTTACGGGACCGGTCCCGCTTGCTCTTATCGCCGTTCTGGCGTTGGTCATGGAGGTATAGGTTTTGAGATCCGCGTCTCTGGATATTCAAACAACCGCAGGTGTTCATCCTGGACAAACAGGAAGATAGCTGAGGAGTTTGACGTGACAATCTTGCAGATCGCATCGAAAACGACGGCAGTCGCTGCCGGAATCGCGACGGCCGGGATCTTGATGGCGACGCCGGCTTTGGCCGATCCAGAGGTAGTGCAATTCGGCCAGCAGGCCGAAATTCCCAGCCCAGGCGGTGCCATCAATTACACCGTGGGCAACTTGCAACCCAGCGGTCACAACGATGGCGTCTGGTATTCCGACGTAACGGCCCAAGCTGTCAGCGGCTCCCCCAGCCCGAACATTGCTGACTTCAATGCGCGTGCTGTGAACAGTTCGACTTTTGCGGTCATGAAGGGAAATGAGACGGACGGGCTTCCTAACGGACCGCTTGCCGTCGGTACCCAAGCCACAGGGAAGTTGTACTTCAACGTTCGTAATGGGACGTCGCCGGACAGCATTGTCTACCGGGACGCCGGTGGTACCGACAAGGTCGTCTGGAAGGGTTAAACGCCTGGGTAACTCGAGCGCTCTATTGCTCGCATTGGTGTGAGCATCACGAATTTTGCGAATTGCATCGAGAGCGTCGGCGAGAGCCGCTCGAGGTACCACCAGGATTTCCACCACGCCGGAATCACGATGATCGCGCGTTCCCGCAACACGGCGCGCAGAGCGCGGTCGGCGAATTTTTCGGGTGTGATTGGGCGCCCACGCTCTGCGATGTTGCGCAGCCCCTCCTTGCGGTAGCGATCCGCTCGCCCGTATCTACCGCCGGTGATTGCCGGCGTCCGGACTGCGCCTGGGCATAGCACCGACACCTGAACACCATGACGCTTGGCTTCAAGACGCAGCGTTTGTGAGATCGCAACGACGGCATGCTTGCTCGCCGCGTAGCTGGCTTGACTCGCGGTGGCAACCAGGCCGCTCATCGATGCCGTGTTGACGACGTGGCCCGAGCCCTGCCCGATCATGATCGGATACACGGCTTGGATGCCGTGGACCACCCCTCGCAGGCTCACGTCGAAGACGTCATACCAATCCTCGAGCTCGTAGGAATCGATCTCACCGGCCACGCCGATGGCAGCGTTGTTGAACAGATAGTCGATTCTTCCGGAATGTTGCACCGCTTTGCCGACCGCATGTTCGAATTCGGGATAGTTACGCACGTCGAGTTCGAGTGCGTGCGCTTGCCCGCCAACATCACTCAGTCGCCGAGCCAATTCCTGGGCTTCGTTGATCTGTCGATCGGCGATCCACACTTCCGCCCCTCGTCCGGCCAATTCGGCAGCCAACGCGGCACCGATTCCGGACGCGCCGCCGGTGATGAAAGCGACCTTTCCCGACACGTTCGTCGCCATGACAAAAGACTAATCGCCACCAAACCGGCAGGTCGACGTCTTCGGAGAAAGTCCAAAAGACACTGCGCTTGACCACCCTGCACTCGTGGGAGATTTGATCGATGGTGATGTCACGGGGACGCCTGCCCATGATCGTGAGTGCCGTTGTTTTCGATTGTGACGGCTTGCTTCTCGACACCGAATCGTGCTGGTCCCGTGCAGAGGCGTCTTTGTTCGCCGACTACGGTTTCGGGTTCGGTCCCGCAGAAAAAGATCTGCTGACCGGCCGCACGCTGCAAGCCGCTTGCGACAACATGGCCGACCACATCGGCCAGCCAGGCGCCGATCGCCGACTGCAATCCGAGCTGCTCCCCCGCGTCGAATTGGAGCTCGCCGCCGCGGTCGAGGCCATGCCCGGCGCCCGCGATCTTCTTGAGCGCCTCGCCGGCCGCGTTCCGCTCGCGGTCGCCACCAATAGCCCCCGCGCCATGCTCAACGTGGCATTGGCCTCCTCGGGGCTAACCGACTTTTTCGAGGTATCCGTCGCGGCCGACGAAGTGGAGCGGCCCAAACCGGACCCGCAGCTGTACCTCACCGCGTTCGATCAGCTTGGTGCACAACCGAGTAGGGGCATCGCGCTCGAGGATTCCGCCACCGGCGTTGCTGCTGCCCGGGCATCCGGCGCATTTGTCATCGCCGTGCCCTCCCAATTCGGAAAACCTCTGGAAGGCGACCACCTCACCACCACACTGCTCGATCCCGTTCTCGCCGACTGGGCGCAGAAGGTCGCCACGGTAGGTGCATAACTTGCAGTACCTCTTATTGTTACCACATAGTTCCCTTAGTTTCCTTATTTTCGGGGTAGCGTCGGTGGGCAGTCGTGTTCTGGCTTCTGGTGAGAGAGAGAACCTGTGAGTGTGCGTGAGTACCAAGTGCCCCAATTACTGCCGATCAGTGACGCCGCAGTGGCATACCGTCTCATTTGCGAACGAGTCGACACGCTGGTTCGCGGGCGCGCGGGCATCGCGGAACTGACAGTCCTAGCGTGCCCGGGCTGGACCATCCGACAGGTGATTGCGCACCTGGCTGGCGTTGCCGAAGACATCGTTGCGCTGAATTTAGAGAAGAAGGGCACCGGGCCCTGGGCGGACGCGCAGGTCGCCCGACTGGGTGAGCGCAGCCTCGACGACCTGCTCGATCTGTGGGGGCAGTCGCTCGACACAGTCACGACGCACCTCGCTCTGGCATCGGATGCGGGGGTATGCCAGCTCGTATTCGACACACTGACCCATGAGCACGACATTCGTGGTGCGTTGGGCGAGCCGGGTTCTCGCGCAGGTGATCTCGCGTTCCAGGCGGCCCTGAGCTTCGTGACAACGATGGGTGATCAGTTCATCCGACAAGCGGGGCTGCCGGCGCTCCGGTTAAGCACTCCCACAATCGGGTCTGTACAACTCGGGGACCCACACACGACGCGCGCCTGCGTCGCGCTTAGCATCTCGGATTTCGAGGCGTTGCGTGCCTTCGGCGGACGACGCAGCATTGGGCAATTACTGGCGTTGCCCTGGGACGGGAACCCGACAGACCTGATGCCCGCCTTCACACACGTGCTTCCCGCCTTCACCAACGACGGCTTACGACCCCCCACCAGTGACCTGGTCGAATAATCGGCAACTTGTGAGTTGCAGCTGCCTGCTAGATGCGCCACATCCGCCTGATCATCAACTCCCGAAGGGAATTCCGGCGATGCCGACCGGGGCCTACAGCATGCAGATCGGGGACGCCGACGCGCGACGTCTAGAGCTCCTCGGCCAGTTCTACGACCCGATGTCCTCGGCGTTCCTTGAGGCCGCTGGGGTGGGCCTCGGAGACACCGTTGCGGACGTTGGCTGCGGTCACGGCGGGGTCACCGAGCGGATTGCCGCCCGCGTGGGTGACACCGGCCGGGTCTACGCCGTCGACGCCTCGTCGGACCAACTGCGGATTGCGCGCACCACATTGGCGCGCCGACCAAACATCACCTTCATCCACGCAAGCCTCGAAGACAATCCCCTGCGTGGGCAGCGCGTCGACTGGGTGTTCAGCCGTTTTCTCCTCATGCACGTCAGAGACCTCGACCGCGCACTCAACGCGATGGCAGACATGCTCGCCGAAGACGGCGCGCTTCTCCTGGAGATCGCCGACGTCGGCAGCCTCACGTTCTCCCCCGCCGCCACCGACAGCTATCTCTGGCGATGCTGGTGGTACGCCCTCGGCGGCGCCCGCGGCCTGTCGTTCGACATCGCCGACCACATTATCGACGCCCTACATCGCGCCGGTTTCTCGATCGAGCGTCGCGATCGCCACCAACCCATTGCCTCGACCACCGACGCAAAACTTGTGCATGCGCTGGGATTCGAGCAATGTCGCGATGCCTACCTGCATGAAGTCGGCGCTCCCCCAGATCAAATCGAGGTCCATCGCCGCTACATCGATCGCGTGCTGCACGACCCCGACGTGACGATCGCTCTCTTCGAGAACATCCAATACATCGCCCGGCGGAAGTAAGGCGCGCCATGCCTCAGCTACCAGCAAGGGCTGCCGGGTCTGCCAGGTATCGCTCCACCGTCGGCCCGCGCAGCACCGCTCACGCCTGCTCGCCGCGCCCAGTGCTGTGCTGTAACTCATCGATCAAGGTGGATGCTTGCGCTTTGCTCAGGTTGTCCGGCACCTCACGGCCGGCCTCCTGCGCCAATGTGTGTAGGTAACTCCTTTGCGGTCCCGTCATCGGCTCGTCACCGGTAACCCAGTCGGCTGGATCTTTCTCGGCCGTTTCGTTCGGGGCCTGCTGTACGTCGTCGCTCATGTCGCGATCACCTCCGAAGCCTCGGATAGCCATCGCACACGTGTTCGAAACATGTGAATACGCGGTCGCCGCACCGATTTGCGCCGTGTTTGACCTGACCGGCTAGTCGTCTGATGCGGCTTTCTGCTTCTTCTGGGAAATTTCGATGTGGTAGCCGTGCAGCACGGTCACGATCATCGAGATCGAGACAACACCTTCGGCGATGAAGAACGCCGCGAAATCGATCAGCGAGCCGATCGGTGGATCGCCCGGCACTGCGTTCCGCAATGGGATGAGCGCGAACAGTAGCGTGCCGAGGAAACCGAGAGCCGACCAGAACAACCCGAGCCTGCCGCTGGCGGTGTACCAGGCGGCAATGAGCGCGGCGATGGTGAGGCACCACATGAACACCATGATGAACACGGCAAACATGACCGTGCTCGTTGAACGTTTCACGGTTGCCGTTGCGGCGAAAAGTGATTGGGGCGTCGTGATGGTTTTGGCTTCCGGGCTATTGCGGTGTACTTCGATCGACTGTTCTTGTTGCGGGGTCAGCTTGAAGAACGAGTCGATGTTGTCGAATACAACCCGGACCGGGACCGCGTGCTGACTCGTGCCGTCTCCGCTTTTCACTCGGAAGAAGAAGTTCGTCGTGTAACTGTCCAGGGGGTAATCGGTGATGACCCCGTCCCGAAGCGCGAATTCGACCGCGACAAATTCCGGGCGCTCATTCGCTTTGGCAACCACCGTGGCATTGGTGACCGCGTTGCTGGTCAGCGTCGCGTCCTCTTTCAGTTCGTGGGTGTGCTGGTCCAACAAGGCGCCCTCGCCTTTTAGTTGCAACTGAGCGCTCACCCGCGCTGTCGACGGGTCGACTTTCTGAATCAGGACGTTGACGGTCATATGGTCCGGGCTGGTTGTGTCGCCGAGAATGGTTGCATGGCGGGTCTTGTGGTGCTCCAGCCAATACATGGAGACACTCAAGACCGTCAGCGTAATGACAAGCAGCGATAGGAAACTCAACCTGGCAACACTGGGCAGGCGCGGTGCACCGGGGGGCGTCGACTCACTCCCGCTGGGGGTCGACCGGCTCAATGTTGACGTTGACATGCTCAGCCTCTCAAAAGGTGGCGATTAAGCGATTGCGCGGGCCAATGCCGGCCGCAGGCGCGGAAATCGGGGATAGGTGTGTTCCGTTCGCCATCATGCCGCACTTCGAACCGGCAACGGTCCGGCGACGCGCCATGGGGAACTGTGATTCGGAACGCTCTCGGGCACAAGGGCATCTTGAGAAGATTGGTCGATGAGCTTCTCCTCAGCAAGAGGCATCGCGCGGCTCGTTCTCGGCGTATTCCTGGCTTTCGCTGGAATCAGCCATCTCAGCTTCGGCCGGGCCGCGTTGCACGCACAGGTTCCGCCGTGGCTGCCGTTGAATGCTGACCTCGTCATCGTCGCCTCCGGCGTCGTGGAGATCCTGCTCGGAGCCGGTCTCCTCGCACTGACTCGGTGGCGAGTGCCGGTGGGATGGATTGTCGCCGTCTTCTTTGTTCTGATCTTTCCCGGAAACATCTCTCAATTCGTCACGCACACGGACGCTTTCGGCCTCGATTCCGACCTGTCCCGCGGCGTCCGGCTATTGTTCCAGCCGCTGCTCGTGGTGTGGGCCCTGTGGTGCACAGGGGCATGGGCGGCCGTGCGAAACCGGCAGACGCCACCGGGCATTGACGGAGCCATCAACGCCCTCTTGACGGTGTCGCGGGGCCTGCCAGATTGCGGAACGGTCAGAGGTAACGTGACGACCGTGAATCTCTCCCGTATGTACTCCACGTTGGGGCTCGCGGCCGGCGTCGCATCGATGGTCGTGACGCTCTCCGCATGCAGCTCCGACAAGCCGGCGTCGTCCCCGAGCACGTCCACAGGACCAGCCAGCGCGCCCGCGATGACTGCTGCCGAGGCGCCGCCTGCGACCGCGGACGCCGGCTGCCCCACCCAGGCGCCTGGCGACGGTGGCACGCCGGAGTGGACGTTGAGCGGGGCGACCGGCAGCGTGGCGGTCACGGGTTCGACCGATAAGGCCGCCCCGTTGATCACCGTGACGCAACCGTTCGGCGTGACCGAGACTCAGGTCCACACGCTGCATGCCGGCGACGGACCGGTCGTCGCACCCACGGCCACCGTGACGGTCTGCTACATGGGCGTCGACGGACGCGACGGCAAAGTTTTCGACAGCGCTTACGAGCGCGGCACCCCGGCCCAATTCTCGCTCGATGGGGTTGTACCGGGCTTTCAGAAGGCGATCGCTGGACAAAAGGTCGGTTCCACCGTCGGCGTCGCGATGTCGCCGGCGGACGGTTATCCCGAGGGCCAGCCCCAAGCCGGCATCGAGAAGGGCGACTGCTCTGGTCTTCGCGATCAAAATCCTCACTGCCGGAAGCTGACGCTCGACATTAATCATGTTGGGCCGCTTCGTCGATGGCGCGATAGATGCGCTGCTCGCTGACCGGTCGCGGAGTGCCGAGCTGTTGGGCCCACAAGCTCACACGTAGCTCCTCGATCTGCCGCGCGATGTCGTTGACGTCGGGAGCCGTTCTGCGTGCTGACGGCAGCGCCCGGAGCAGTTCGTCGTAGGCGTCCTGGACCGCGTGCACCTTCGCCATACGTTCCCGATCGGCGTTGAGTGCACGAGGCAACTGGTCAAGGCGTCGCCGGGTCGCGGTCAGGTAGCGGACCAAGTCGCGCAGGCGCGGGGCTCCGATCGCGGTCACGAACCCCGATGGAAGCAGGTGGTCCACCTGGTTGCGGATATCCGCGACCGCCTGCGCTTGCGTATCGGAGGGTTGGGCGGGCATGGCCAACTGAACCTCTTGCGCGGCGGACAGCACGTCCCTGACGCCACCCACCAGCTCGAGGGTCGTCGCCACCAGGGATCTGGCAACCCGTTCGCGAAGCTCGACAAAGTCGTCGCGCTTCGACACCGGCACAGCAACTAACGCGTCGACCGCGGCATCTGCGCAATCGTCGAGCAGCGCAGCAAGCGAGCCGTCTGGATTCGCGCCCAGCATGAGCCGCGTGCGCGGATCAAGCTGTCGCTCAATAGCTTTGACTGGCGATGGCACGCTCATCCTGAGCAGCCGGCGAATACCCGGACCCAACGCGTCGGCCTGTTGTCCGGGTGTTGCGAACACGCGTAAGTCCACGGCGGCACCGGTATCGACGAAGGCGGGATAGCCCCGCACGGTGCGTCCATCGACCGTACGCTCGACCGTCGACAGCAACTCGTCGAGATCGTCGGGCCAACTTCGCAATCCGGTGCGTTCCAGGTCGCCCGCGACGACCGCGGCGACCGCGCGCTGGGCGGGTGTCGCCAGCGTCTGTTGTAGCGCAGCGAGATCTTTCCCACGGGCCACTTCTGCGCCGTCCGGTGACTCGACCGCGAAAGTCACCCGCAGATGCCCCGGTAGCTTGTCCAGATCGAACGCATCGATCGGAACCAGAATGCCAGTGCGACGGCGTAATTCGCGCTGTAGGGATGCCAGCAGAGGTTCACCGTCCTTCTGCCCTATGCCCACGAGAACGGCCCGAGCAGTGTCGGGAGCTGGAACGAAGTTGCGACGCAGATCTTTCGGCAGTGACCGAATGAGGGCCGTCACCAACTCCTCCCGTAACGCTGGCACCTGCCAGGCGAACTCATCGCCGCCGAGTCGCGCGAGCACATCGATCGGAACGTGCACGGTGACGCCGTCGTCGGCGGCACCGGGCTCGAACCTGTAGCTCAGCGGCAGCGTGAGCTCGCCGGTCCACCAGGCGTCCGGCCGGTCGGCGTCGGCCTCGTCGTTGCGTAAGAGATCATCGCGACTGAAAGTCAGCAACTCCGGTGTCGCGTGGCGCTCTTTGCGCCACCATGCGTCGAAATGCCGAGCGGAGACCACCTCGGCGGGAATCCGATTGTCGTACAACGCGAAGACGTCCTCGTCACCCACGACCAGATCGCGGCGACGGGCCCGCTCCTCCAACTCCTCGAGTTCGGCACGCAGCCGAGCGTTGTCACGGAAGAAGTGATGGCGGGTCTGCCAGTCCCCCTCGACGAGCGCGTGTCTGATGAACAAGTCGCGTGCCACCGCCGGCTCGACTCGCGCGTACCCGACGCGGCGATGCGCCACGATCGGCAGTCCGTAGAGCGTCACCCGCTCGTAGGCCATCACCTCGCCCCGCTGGGCATCCCAGTGCGGTTCGCTGTAGCTGCGCTGGACGAGGTCGCCGGCCACCCGCTCGATCACCTCCGGCTGGATGCGCGCCGCCGTCCGCCCGAACAGCCGGCTGGTCTCGACGAGCTCCGCCACCACCACCCAGCGGGGCGGTCGCTTGCTCAGGCTTGACCCGGGTGCGAGGACGAAACGTGAATTACGCGCTCCCAGAAACTCGTTCGCACCCTCCCGGCGCATGCCGACGTGCGCTAGCAACCCGGCCAGCAGGGCCGCATGTACGCGGGCCGCATCAGCGGGCTCGTCGGATTCGACGATGCCGAGGTCGCGTGCGATGCCGCGCAGCTGCCCGACCAAGTCCTGCCACTCGCGGATGCGGAGATAGTGCAGGAACTCGTTACGGCACATCCGCCGAAACGCGTTGCCGGTCAGCGCGCTTCGTTGCTCGCGGAGATAACGCCAGAGATTGAGGTAGGACACGAAGTCGGAGTGCTCATCGGCGAATCGAGAGTGGCTCTGGCGGGCGGCCTCTTCGCGTTCAGCGGGCCGTTCCCGTGGGTCGGGAATCGTCAACGCCGCGGCCACTACCAGCACCTCTCGGACGCATGATTCGCCTTCTGCGGCCACAATCATCCGTGCGAGCCTCGGGTCGACCGGCAGCCGTGCCAATTGTCTGCCGACGTCGGTGATCTTGCCCTGCTGATCGAATGCTCCGAGCTCCTGCAGGAGTTGCACGCCGTCGCGAACGCTGCGTCCGTCGGGCGGATCCAGGAACGGAAACTTGGCTACGTCGCCCAATTCGAGCGCCGCCATCTGCAGGAGCACAGCAGCCAGGTTCGTGCGCAGGATCTCGGGGTCGGTGAAACGCGGCCGGGTCTCGTAGTCCTGCTCGGAGTACAGGCGAATGCACACTCCCGGCGCGACCCGGCCGCACCGGCCCGCTCGCTGCTGCGCCGACGCCTGCGAAATCGGTTCGATCGGCAACCGCTGCACTTTCAACCGTCGGCTGTAGCGCGAAATGCGCGCGCTGCCTGGGTCCACCACATACCGGATGCCAGGCACAGTCAGGGACGTCTCGGCGACGTTGGTCGCCAGCACGACACGGCGTCCGGTGTGCGGCGCGAAGACCTTCTGCTGCTCGGCAGTGGGAAGCCGGGCGTACAGCGGAAGGACTTCAGTCTGCTTCAGCCCACTCAAAGCCTCAGCAGTATCGCGGATTTCGCGTTCTCCGGACAAGAAGACCAGGACGTCGCCGGGTGATTCCGACTCGAGTTCGTGAATCGCGTCCACGATCGCCTCGATCTCGTCGCGGGTTTCGGTTCGAATGACTTCGTCGTCGGGGTCGTCGGGATCATCCTGTGCGCAAGACGAAACCGGGACCTCCAGCGGTCGGTACCTGATCTCCACCGGATACATGCGACCGGATACCTCGACCACCGGCGCGTGACCGAAGTGGTCGGCGAAGCGTCGCGGCTCGATCGTCGCCGATGTGACGATCACCTTGAGGTCGGGGCGCCGCGGCAGCAGCTCGTGCAGGTAACCCAGCAGAAAGTCGACGTTGAGGCTCCGCTCGTGGGCCTCGTCGATGATCAGCGTGTCGTAGCGCATCAGCCGACGGTCACGCTGAATCTCAGCGAGCAGAATGCCATCGGTCATCAGCTTCACCAGGGTGCGGTCGCCGGCCTGTTCGTTGAATCGCACGGTGTAACCGACGGTTTCGCCCAGTGGGCTGCCCAACTCGTCAGCGATGCGTTGAGCCACGGTGCGGGCGGCGAGCCGGCGCGGCTGGGTGTGCCCGATCATCCCGCGGACTCCGCGACCCATCTCGAGACAGATTTTGGGCAACTGGGTGGTCTTGCCAGATCCGGTTTCGCCGGCGACGACGATCACCTGATGCCCCTTCAGCGCCTCGATTATCTCCTGGCGCCGCTCGCTGATCGGTAGTTCCGGGTAGCTGATCGCGGGGACGGCGTTCCGGCGCGCGGCCACCAGACTTTCGCCAGCTTCGATCTGCTCGGCGAGTTGTCGCAGCTTATTCGGATCTGCGCGTCGGAGGTTCTTCAGCCGCCTGCCAAACCGTGACGCATCGCGGAGGGTCAAACCGTCCAACCGCTTGCGCAGGTCCGCGACCGACTCGTCAGCCATTCGGGTCAGGATAGGCGTCTGTGCTAGCCGCTCGGTTTGAGCAGCGGCCGGAGATCGTCGAGTCGATCGAACAGATGCCAGATATAACTGGAGGAGCCGTTTTCGCGGTGCGGATGCAGATCCGCCAGCAGCGGGTCGCTGCAATATGCGTCGAACGCCTGCTTCGACTCCCACTCCACAAGGATGAGCACCTGGCGCGGTGCAATGTCGCCGACAATCGCTTCCTCAAACTGCCCGAGCGCGATCACGCGTCCGCCGTGGGCGGCCACTGCTGCGGGTGAGCGTCGCGCATATTGCAGGTATTCGTCGCGATCGGCGACATCAAACAAATTCAACGCATAGACAGACACAGCGGGACAGTACCCGTCGCAACAGCCGCCGGGCCGAGGCACGGCGGCTGTTGTAATCCAGGTATCGCGTCGAGGTCCCTAGATGCAGAGGCCGATCAGGCACGGTGGCGGTCCGCCCCACCCGACCGGGCCGGGTCCGCCCCAACCGGGCCGGAAGCCGGGTCCACCCCAGCCGCGCCCACCGAAGCCACGCCCGCCCCAGCCCGGTCCGCGGCCGCCGCCGCCCCAGTGGACGAGCTGTGCGTGCTGAACGACACCCGGCCCAGGCGCCGGCGCCGGCGCGGCGCTCGCGGCGCCGGCCAATCCAATTGCTGAAAAGCCAAGTGCGCCAGCGATTGCGCCCGTGCCGATAATTCTCTTGAGGTTCATGACGATCACCTTTTCCGTGTGTGCCATCGACCAAAGTTCGTCGTTGTACCTCCATGACATTAGATAGCTTGGCTATGAATTAGCTATGGTAACGATCTCGAGACCTTATGAGACGCGCCGCTCGCTTGATTCCGATCAGGTAGATCGTGACCCTTCTGCGGATCGACATTGCTGAATACCGTGCACGCGTGGCGTTGAGCGTCGGCAGCAACCAGGTCCATGTCCCCCGAACCTCGCCCGTCACCTTCAGGCAGGCGCTTTTTGTTGCCGTGACCGCGGGGCTGGGCTACGGCTTCGACTCTTACGCGGTGAACATCTACGGCCTGGTACTGCCTCAGATCAAGCAGAGCTTGCACATTACTGACGCGCAAGCCGGATACATCGGCTCGATTTTCCTGCTCGGCTACACCATCGGCACGATCGGTTTTGGCCTGGCGGCCGACCGGTGGGGACGGAAAACCACGCTGGGCGCGTCGATTCTGCTGTACGGCGTCACCACTGCCCTCGCCGGACTCACCACCAACATCGCCGCTTTCACCGGACTGCGATTTTTGACCGGTGTCGGAGGGGCCGGGGAACTTGCCGTGGGGGCGCCGTACACCGCCGAGGTGTGGCCGGCCAAGACCCGCGCGATCGGCGTTGGCGGCGTGATCTTTTCGCTGTTCTCGCTGGGCTACGTTCTCGCCGCCGGGGTTGCGCTGGCGCTCGTTCCGCGGTTCGGGTGGCAATCGGCGTTCATCGTCGCCATCGTCCCCGCCATCATCTTGTTCCTGGTCAGGCAAGGCATCACCGAGTCGCATCGCTATGTCGACGTCCGCGCCAGCGGAACCGCGAAACCGCCGCTCTGGCGGCTCCCCGGCGTTCGGCGACGCCTGGTCGCGGGCTGGTTGATCTACACCGCCAACGCCGTCGGCTACTGGGGCATGACGCTGTTCCTGACTACCTACATCGTCAAGCGCTTTCACGCGACGCCGATCGAGGCAATTCGCTACGCCCTGGTGTTCTTCCTGCTGCAGGCGGTTTTCGCCTTTCTCGGCACCGCGCTCGCCGACTGGATAGGTCGCCGGCCGTCGGCGATCTTGGCGGCTGTCATCGAGGTCACCGCGACCATCTTGGCGGCCACTTCTGATTCGCTGGCTCAGTACCAGATCTACGGCGCAGTCGCTATCGCCACCCTCGGCTGGTTGTGGGGTGTCGGCGACACCTACATCGCAGAGTTGTTCCCGACAGTGTTGCGCGGCACCGGATTTGGCATTGCAGTCGGCGGCGGACGCGTCGTCTCCATCGCTGCGCCAACCATCATCGGCTGGGCCATCACGCGCTACGGACTGCAGACGCCGTACCTGGCGCTGGCCGGCCTGTGGGTCTTGACCGTCATCGGTTACCTGCTCGGACCGGAGACCAAGGGCAAAGAACTCGAAGACCTCACCGACGAAGCGCTCACCGAGGATCTGGTAGGCGCGAAAACGTGACTCACTGCGGATGGGTTGCGACGTAGTCCGCGACCGGAATCGGCGCTGTCGCCACATATCCGATGGGCAGCAACACATCTCCCGACGTGGTGCGGCAGTAGACGTCCCATCGGTAGTAACCGGCAAAAGCGGCGGGGTCGCCGCCGATCAGCGCCGCGTACTGGTTCACCGCGCGCACGTAATCGCTGGCGTGGTTGTAGCGGTAGATGGCGTGGTCGCGATCGTTGACGAAATTATTCGCAGCCAGATAGCGGCCGGCCGCGATGATGCTGTCGTGCGGCGAGTGAATGTCACCGCCCTGGCCGTACGCGGCGAACGTGGCGGGCAGGAACTGCATGGGTCCCTGCGCGTCCGCGGTGCTGACGCCGTCGATGCTTCCCAGACGCGTTTCGACAAGATTGATCGCGGCCAGATAGTTCCACGTGACACCGGTTTCCGCCTCGGCTTGGTGATAGAAGCCAAGCAATTGATCGGCCGGAGCCGGTGGCACGATGCGCCACGCGGGCAACGTGGTGCGGGCCGGAGTTATCGCGTTGAGCGCGCGGCGGGCGTCGACGTTACGGTCGTAGGTGTCGAGCAGCTCCGCCGGAATGCGCGGTCGTGCGGCGTTACTCCAGTCCGGGTGTAGCCCAAGAGCGCGATAGGCGGCCTGCTGGCGACGCGCCGCTGCCGCCAGCGCCGCCTCCCCCGTCGACGGGTCGCGCAGGGCGTGTTCGTCGGCGACCAACTCGTCGCCAATCTGTGCGGGATCCGCCGCCAAGCGGGGTTGCGCGCCTTCGGGCGCCTTCGGTGTCGCGGCGACCGTCATCGTGGTCGGCGGGTTCGGATCCGCCGCGGCCCTTGGCGTTGTCGGAGCGGGTGGATGCGAGCAGCCGGCAAGGAGCAGCATGACAGTGCCGAGGGCCAACGGCGCGAGGCGCCGTACCGAACTGCTGGCGAACACGGTCATCGGCTTACAGCGCCGCGGGTAGTGGGAACCACGGAAAATCTATGGGCGGGGACCACGGCTGCGCCGGTGTTGGTGCTCCTCCGAGGTGCGTCGGGCAGTAGACGGCCTCCGCGACTCTGGCGAACTTCGCCGCGAGGTCGTTGTTGAACCCGGAATTCTGCTGCGTCATGGCATTGATCACATCAGACTCCGGGGCTCCCTGGTCCATCAATTCGCACACCCGATGGCCGGTGGCCTCGGCGTCAGGCGCGCTGTGGTAGGTGATTGCCGCGTTGTTGAGTCCGCGCAGGAATCTTGCGTCGGGATCCGGAGGGTCGGCATGCGCCGGCGTGGCCAACCCGATCACTGCGGCCGAGCACACGAGGGTTATCCCAATTCGCATGGCTTCATCCTCATGGAAACCACGGTCATAATCCAGACCGGGGCGCAGGTGCGGGCCTTTACATGAACTTCAGCTTGACGTGACATGAAGCCCGCCGTGATGCGTTGCCGCATAACGGAATGTTGAGCACTGCCAGGCGGTAAAGCTCGTCGGGCCAAATCGCTGGGTATAGTCTACTATATCTAGGGTGATGCCTCCGCTGCCCCGCCGCCTCGCCGAGCACCCCACGGTGCAAAAAGTGATCGCCGATCGAGTTGATCGGCCGCCACGAACCGACGTCATCGATGCTGATTGGCTGAGGTCGGTCTGCCTGGCCGCCGGCGCCGACGACGTCGCGTTCGCTTCGGTCCAGGACCCGGCGCTGGCCTCGGAAATCCCGCACGTACAACAGGCATTGCCCGGCACGCGTAGCTATATCTCCTTGGTGGTCAAGATGAATCGTGAGAACGTCCGATCGCCGGCGCGCAGTGTGGCAAATCAGGAGTTTCATCGCAGCGGCGAAATCCTCAACGAAGCTGCGCGCGAGATCACTCGCGTCTTGGAGGATCGCCGGTACCGGGCGTTGAACCCATCGGCTACCTTTCCGATGGAAATGGACCGATTCCCGGGCCGAATCTGGGTGGTGGCCCACAAACCGGTCGCCGTTGCTGCCGGTCTCGGTGTCATGGGCATCCACCGCAACGTCATCCATCCGCGGTTCGGGAACTTCATCCTGCTCGGCACGATCCTGGTCGACGCCGACATCAGTTCGTACGGCCATCCGCTGGACTACTCCCCGTGTCTCGAGTGCAAACTGTGCGTTGCGGCCTGTCCGGTGGGCGCCATCGGTAAGAACGGCGAGTTCGACTTCTTCGCTTGCTCGACGCACAACTATCGAGAGTTCATGGGCGGCTTCACCGACTGGGCGCAAACAATCGCCGACAGCTCTGATGCGGACGAGTTCCGCTCGCGGGTCAGCGACTCCGAAAACGCGTCGATGTGGCAGAGCCTGTCGTTCAAGCCCAACTACAAGGCTGCGTACTGCCTTGCCGTGTGCCCGGCCGGCGAGGAGGTCATCGAGCCGTACCTCGACGACCGTAAGGAATTCATGGACCGGGTGCTAAAGCCATTGCAGGACAAGCGCGAAACGCTGTATGTATTGCCCAACTCGGCCGCCAAAGCGTATGCAGAGAAACGCTTCCCGCATAAACCCGTGAAAGTCGTCGACGGCGGCGTGGCCGGCCGCGCGCCCAGCCCGTCGCAGGACTAGGGCACTTCCGAGGGCGGCCAATGCGAGCCCGGGGACACCTCGCCGGGTTCGGCATGTTCGCCGCGGGCCAACGGCACCCACTGCTCGGAGGGAGCGGGCTGCTGCGACGACGGGAAGTCCCGCAGCTTGCCGGACGGCTGCGCATCCCATTTCGCGAACGTCAGCGGTGTCTGCAGCCACGCATGCAGCAGGTTGTATGTCGCTTCGAGCGACTCGATGTGGGTGCGTTCCCAGCCATGGCTGCCGTCCAGCCCGAAGCCGACCAGCGCGGCGCGCGTTCCCGCGCCGGCTTCGATCGCGGCGGCGGCATCAGATCGGTAGTAGCGGAACACATCTCGCGCATAGGGAATCTTCTGTTCCTCAGCGAGGCGGCACAGCTTGCGGGTCAGGTGATAGTCGAAGGGGCCGTGCAGATCGGCCATCGGGATCGTGACGCCATCCTCGATCGAGTGCTGGCCCGGGGCGCACACCGCATTGTCTACCGAGACAAGCTCGGCGACATCGGAAGGCAGGCCGTCGCTTGCTCCATGGCCGACTTCCTCGGTGATCGTGACCATGATCGTGGTTCGGTGCGGCAGCACGACTTTTTGTTCGGAGAATTTCCGGGCCAGTGCGAGCGCAACTGCGACGCCGGCCTTACCGTCGAGATGACGCGAGACGATGAAGCCGTCGGCGGCGAGCTCGGGGCTGGTGATCAGCCCGACGAAGTCCCCCACGGCGAGGCCGAGCGTGACCAAGTCTTCCCTCGACGAGACCTTGCGGTCGATGCGGACCTCGACGTGCTCCCAGTCGGTGGGCTGGGTGTCGATCTCGTCACCGAAGGCGTGACCGCTGGCCTTGAGCGGCATCACCGTGCCGGTGATGAATGCGTCGGGGTCGTCGCTGAAGATGCGTACCCGGGCGCCCGTCGCGAACCGGGCCGAGAAGGTTCCGACCGGAATCAGCTCGAGGCGGCCGTTGTCCTTGAGCCTGCGCACCATGCAGCCGATGGTGTCGGCGTGAACCACCAGTGCACGGTCCGTCTTCTCCGATTCACCCGGCAGTTCGGCGATGAGTGCACCGCGACGGGTCAACGAGAAGGGCACTCCGAAGTCGTTGAAGATGTCGCCGATCAACTGCATCACCGCGTCGGTGCGACCCGATGGGCTCGGGGTCTGCAGCAACGCCAGCAGCGTGTCGATCATCCACGCGCGGTCGGACTCGGGCATGACCGCCTTCTTGCCCACGATGTCTCCCTCGTGCTCGTTCCGGAATTACATCCAATCAGCACCGTTGCTGGACAGTCAGAGCCGGCTGCGGCCCCGACGCTCACCCCCGAACGTTAGTGGTTGACGGGTAAGTCCTAGATGTGGGCCTCTGCCAGGTTTCAGCACGGCCGTCTCCGGTGAAACCTGACGGCATGGACAAAACCAGCTTCATCGCGTCGCTCAACGAAGACCTCGGCACGGAATATCAGTCGATCGTGCAGTACATCCAGCACGCGGCGACGATCAAGGGGCCCGAATACCACTCGATCGCCGAAGAGATTGACACCCACCTGTCACAGGAATTGGAGCACGCCAAGATCCTCGCCCAGCAGATCGACTTCCTGGGTGGCAAGCCGACCGTCAAGGTGCCGGACGTGCCGGATGCGCCAGACGGTATTGCGGCGCTCAAGGCGGACGTGGAGTTGGAGCAGCGTCAGTTGGACCGCTACCGCAAGCGCGTGGCCGAAGCTAATGATCTGGGGCTACCAGACGTCGCGGAGGCGCTCAAACCGTTGCTGCAACAAACGCAGGATCATGTGCGCGAACTGCAAGACGCCCTCGAGGGCTAACGCCTGATCGCGTCCTTGCCGCTGGCAGTATTGGCGGCATGGCTGTCACCGAATCACGTCAGGTCGTCATCGGGGCATCGCCCGAGGAAGTCATGGACGTGTTGTTCGACCTCGAATCGCTGACCGAATGGTCCTCGACCCACCAGGAGGTCGAGGTGCTCGAGCGCGACGAAGCCGGACACCCGACCAAGTCACGGCAGATCGTCAAGGTCGTCGGAATCACCGATGAGCAGGTGCTCGACTATTCCTTCCAAATGTCAGCTTCGAGTTGACGGTCGATCCGACCATCCCCATCCCGGGGTTCCTGATTAAAAAGGGGGCGAAGGGATTGATAGAAACGGCCACCGATGGTTTGCGCAAGCAGGTGCTCAAAGTGAAGCGCGCGAAGTAGCCGGCCCTAACCACCTGCTGAGCGCGTGAGCCAGCCCGGCATCGGAGCCGTCGCCCACCCAGGCGACGTAGCCGTCCGGCCGGATCAACACCGCGGCGGGACCTGCCACCTCTTCCAGGGCTGGAAGTTGCCATGGGGCGGCATGTTTCGCCTCGATCCGACGGATCCGATCCGCCCAACCAAGCGTCTCAAGACCGTCCGCCGCGCCGAAGTTGATCAACACCGCATGGCCGCCGTGCAGCAGTGTGAAAACCCGCACCGGGCCGTCGGCGGTGGCTATCTTCAAGTCCGGCATGCGGCGCCCGATCAGCGGATGCTCGGAGCCGAGGTCGTAATGAATGTCCAGGCCCGACATCATCGCGGCGAATCGTCGACGCGGCTCGTCCATAGTCAGCACCTCAGACATGATGTCACGCAACGCTTTTGTGCGAGCGTCGTTGGGATGCCGCAGCAGCATCAATTGGGCCATGGTGTTCTGCAGTACCCGCGCGCCGACCGGATGCCGTTCGGCATGATAGCTATCGAGCAGACTGGCCGGCGTCGAGCCGTTGACCACAAGTGCCAGCTTCCACCCCAGATTCACTGCGTCCTGGACGCCGGTGTTGAGCCCCTGGCCGCCGATCGGATGATGCACATGGGCGGCGTCGCCCGCGAGCAGGACCCGGCCGACTCGATAGAACGCGGCCTGCCGAGCCATATCGGTCGATCTGGAAATCCAACTGGGACTGTGGATTCCATAGTCTGTGCCGTATACCGCCGCCACGCCATCCCGCAGGTCTGCCATGGTGGGATCGGCACCTGGGCCGAGGCGCCGCTCGGTCACCATCACCCGAACCGGTCCCCCGTCGGTCGGTTCGCTGAGTGCATGCACCCCGATGGAGTCGTGGCGGATGCCCCACGGTGGCTCCTCGTCGGGTTTGACGACCATCTCGACTTCGGCGAGCAGGTAGCTCATCGTCGCGTCCCAACCCGGGAACTCGATGCCCGCCGATTTTCGGACCGCGCTGCGTCCGCCGTCGCAGCCGACCAGGTACTGCGCCCGCAGTCGCCCGCCGTCGGACAGGTGGACGTCGACTCCGGTGCTGTCCTGGGCAAAGCCCTCGACCTCGCGTTCGCGATAAATCGGGACATCCAATTCGTCGACCCAGCCGGCCAGGATTCGCTCGATATGGTTCTGCCACAGCGCAAGTCCGTACGGATGCCGGGTGGGAAAATCGCTGATGTCCAGTCGGATCTGCGCGAATCCGGCAACCTGCGCGACCTGGCCGCTCGTCAGAAAGCGATCTGCGATGCCCCGTTGGTCGAGTACCTCGATGGTGCGGGAATGCAACCCGCCGGCGCGCGAGCCGATCAGATCCTGAGTGGCCCGACGCTCGACGATCGCTACGTCGGTTCCTGCCAACGCTAATTCGCCCGCCAGCATCAGCCCTGTCGGACCTGCCCCGGCAATGGCGACGGAATGTGTGGTGCTCACTTGGCAATCCCCCAAATCGCTGAGTTTTAGCTTCGGCCAGCGATTTTGGAGCATGACCCGGGTCTTGCCGCAAGCCCCAGGATGCGCTATATATTGAAGGTGAGGACATTCGTCCTCTTTCCTTTGCGCGTCGCGCTATAACCGATCCGCTTAATTCTTGACCAACTCCAAATTAGGTCTTGACTGACTCCAGATAAGAGCGAATATTGGGGGCGTGTCGTCGACGGAGACGGATTACCCGGCACAGCTGCGAACGGCCGATCTGCGCGTGACCCGGCCCAGGGTCGCTGTGTTGGAGGCAGTCCATGACCATCCGCACGCTGACACCGAAACGATTTTGTCGGCGGTTCGCCGCGGACTGCCCGATGTCTCCCGCCAAGCGGTGTACGACGTCCTCAATGCCCTGACCGCCGTGGGTCTTCTCCGGCGGATCCAACCGCTGGGCATGGTTGCTCGTTACGAATCGCGGGTCGGTGATAACCACCATCACGTGGTCTGCCGATCCTGCGGCATCATCGCCGACATCGACTGTGCCGTCGGTGATGCGCCGTGTCTGACCCCGTCCGACGACGACAACGCGCTCGAGGGGTTCGTTCTCGACGAGGCCGAAGTCATTTATTGGGGGCTATGCCCCAACTGTTCGACTGCAACCTCTCGATCACACCCGTGATCACAGCCCATTTCACCCACCCCCGAAAGGAATGCAGTGTCATCCGAGACAGCCCACAAGGGCAGCGAAAGCGAAAACCCGGCGCTCGACACCCCATCGCCGAAAGGCGATGCGCCACGGACGATTCAGGACTGGTGGCCCAACCAGCTCGACACCTCCAAGCTGCACCCCCACTCGCCGCAGGGCAACCCGCTCGGTGACGACTTCAACTACGCCGAGGCGTTCTCCGGCCTCGACGTCAACGCGCTCAAGAGTGATCTGACCTCGTTGATGACCACCTCGCAGGACTGGTGGCCCGCCGACTACGGCCACTACGGAGGCTTTTTCATCCGGATGAGCTGGCACGCCGCCGGTACCTACCGCATCTACGACGGCCGCGGTGGCGGCGGTCAGGGCTTGCAGCGTTTCGCCCCGCTCAACAGCTGGCCCGACAACGGCAACCTGGACAAGGCACGACGGCTGCTGTGGCCGGTGAAGAAGAAGTACGGCAACAAAATCTCGTGGGCCGACCTGTTGGTCCTAGCCGGCAACGTGGCCTTGGAGTCGATGGGCTTCAAGACATTTGGCTTCGCGTTCGGTCGCGAAGACGTGTGGGAGCCCGAAGAGATCATGTTCGGCGAAGAGGGCGAATGGCTGGGCACCGACAAGCGCTACTCGGGCAAGCGTGATCTCGCGGAGCCTTATGGCGCCACCACCATGGGCCTGATCTACGTCAATCCCGAAGGGCCAGAAGGCAAACCGGATCCTGTCGCAGCGGCCCACGACATCCGTGAAACCTTCGGCCGGATGGCGATGAACGACGAAGAAACCGCAGCGCTGATCGTCGGTGGCCACAGCTTCGGAAAGACCCACGGCGCCGGCGACGCCGACCTGGTCGGACCCGAGCCCGAGGCGGCCCCGATCGAGCAGCAGGGATTGGGCTGGAAGAGCTCCTACGCCAGCGGTAAGGGCGAAGACTCCATCACCAGCGGCCTGGAGGTGGTGTGGACACCGACACCGACCAAGTGGGACAACACCTTCCTGGAGACGCTATATGGCTACGAGTGGGAGCTGACCAAGAGCCCCGCCGGCGCATGGCAGTTCACCGCGAAGGACGGCGCCGGAGCCGGCACCATCCCCGACCCGTTCGGTGGGCCGGGCCGCAACCCGACGATGCTGGTCACCGACGTCTCACTGCGCGAGGACCCGGTCTACCGCGAGATCACCAAGCGCTGGCTGGATCACCCCGACGAGCTGGCCGACGCCTTCGCCAAGGCCTGGTACAAGCTGCTACACCGCGACCTGGGACCCATCTCGCGCTACCTCGGCCCCTGGATTGCCGAGCCGCAGCTGTGGCAGGACCCGGTGCCCGCGGTCGACCACACGCTGGTTGACGACAAGGACGTCGCGGCCCTGAAGAAGAAGGTGCTCGACTCCGGGCTGTCGGTGCCGCAGCTGGTCAAGACGGCGTGGTCGGCGGTGGCGAGCTACCGCAACACCGACAAGCGCGGCGGCGGGAACGGCGCGCGGATTCGCCTTGAGCCACAAAAGAACTGGGAGGTAAACGAACCTTCCGAGTTGACGAAGTCGCTCGCGGCACTGGAGAAGATCCAGCACGAGTTCAACGACTCGGCTTCCGGCGGGAAGAAGATCTCGTTGGCCGACCTGATCGTGCTGGCCGGCTCTGCGGCAGTGGAGAAGGCGGCCAAGGACGCGGGATACGGGATCGACGTCCACTTCGTGCCGGGTCGTACCGACGCCTCGCAGGAGCAGACCGACGTGGAGTCGTTCGCGGTGCTCGAACCGCGGGCCGACGGTTTCCGCAACTACGCACGGGCCGGCGAGAAGGCACCCTTGGAGCACCTGCTGCTCGAGAAGGCGTACCTGCTCGGCGTGACCGCTCCTGAGTTGACGGTGCTGATCGGTGGCCTGCGTGCACTGGGCGCCAACCACGGCGGCAGCAAGCACGGTGTGTTCACCGACAAGACGGGCGTGCTGACCAACGACTTCTTCGTCAACCTGCTCGACATGAACACCGAGTGGAAGGCGTCGAAGAGCGCGGAGAACGTCTACGAGGGCCACGACCGGTCTTCGGGTGCGCTTAAGTGGACCGCGACCGCGAACGACCTTGTCTTCGGCTCGAACTCGGTGCTGCGCGCGCTGGCCGAGGTCTATGCCCAGGATGACAACAAGGGCAAGTTTGTGGAGGACTTCGTCGCGGCGTGGGTCAAGGTAAGCAACAACGATCGGTTCGACCTCAAGTAACGTCTGTCCGCTCGACACAGCCTGCGCCCCGCGATCGAAAGTTCGCGGGGCGCAGTGCTTCACAAAGAATTCTCGAAGCTCAGGGCACACCGAACCAGTGGCCGACGACGTGAGAGATTTCGACATAGAGCGGAATCCCGACCGTGACGTTGTAGGAGAAGGTCAAACCCAACGATGCGGCCAGCGGCAGAGTTGGGCTTGCTTCGGGGATCGCCAGACGCTGAACCGCGGGCACCGCGATATACGATGCCGAACCGCAGAGCACCGCGAACAGGACGTACGTTCCCGGCTCGAGGTTGGTGTGGGTGAGGTAGGCGTAGGCATGCGCGACGATGATCCCAAGCGGGGCAAACACGTTGGGCGCGAGCATGCCGAAGAAGATGAACCCGCGTCCCGCGACCCGCAAGTCCCGCAACTTGCTCGCAGCCGTCATGCCCATCTCGAGCAAGAACAGGCACAGCGCACCCTGGAACGCCGTGATGAACAAGGAATCGGCGTCGTGAGTGACTTTGTGTCCCTGCAACCGACTCACGAAGCCGATGACGATGCCGCCGAAGAGCAGACACAGCCCCGGATTGAGGAAGACCTCCCGCAGCAGCTGGCGCGAGAAGACACCCTGCTTGTGGCCGGCCCCCGCGGCATCGTGTTCGCGTAGTCGTCTGCGCTTGGTCAGCGCGAACTGGACCCGCTCCTCGGTTTCCGCTTCGAGATCCTCTCCGAGGCCGGGCCTTGTCGCCGCACCGGGTCCGGGCTTCGCCGGCACGGGGGCGATGTAGCCGGGCTCGTCCGGCATATTCCCGTCGGCGTCCATCCCCCGATGACGCAGCCGCGCCACCAGATACAGCGCGACCAAGCACCCGGGGATCTCCATCACTGCCAACATGACGGGCATATAGGCGTCGAAAGCCAGCCCGGCACCGACCAACACAGCCACGCACGTGGCGAAGGTGCCCGCCGAGTCCGACCCGTAGTACCCCGCGACCGTCGCTTTATCCACGCGCCTCAGCGCGGTGAGTCGGCTCAACAGGAAATATGCGAGCACACCGATCACGGAGTTCAACACAAAACCCGTGGCCAAGAAGCCCACGATCTCAGCGATGCTTGACGCCTTGATTTCGGCGAGCTCTTCGCCGCCGTGCCAACCGATGGCTATCAGCAAGTACATCGTCAGGCCTTGGTAGATCACGTAAGGGAACTCGAAGTCCACCTTCAAGATCCGGAGCAGAAACCCGAAGTAGAAGAACAGCAGCAGCGGCTTGAAGAGATTGTGCAGGAAGTTCTCGAAGAAACGAGTGAAGCATTGAATCTCCTCTAAGTTCCGAGCCAGTGCAAGTCGTGAATTATATTGTGAAGCAACAGATTTAACGCCACGGCCAATTTCTCCTGCGGTGCGCAGGCCGTTCTACCATAGGCGTCTTCGGCGCTATCGCGACGACATCTGTCCACAGCGCTCGCACAAAATCGTGATTCTGGCGTGAGCTGGTGTCAACCGCCTTAACGCATCGTCGACAAGGCAGACCGCCCGGCGCCAGATTCGACGAAAGCTACTCTGGCGGACATGGCCATCGAGTCCACCATGCTTGCTCTCGGCACCCCCGCGCCGCACTTCTCGCTGCTCGAGCCGGCGACCGGCGCGACGGTCAGCCTCGACGATCTGGCGGGACCCGCGCTCGTCGTCACCTTCATCTGCAACCACTGCCCCTACGTCAAACATGTGGCAGCCGGACTGGCCGCGCTCGGCCGCGACCTCGCTGACCAGGGCGTCGCGATGGTCGGCATCTCCAGCAATGACGTCGTCACTTACCCGCAGGACGGACCCGACCAGATGGCCGCCGCAGCCCGCGACCATGGCTGGACGTTTCCGTACCTCTACGACGAGACCCAGGACATCGCCCGCGCCTACTCCGCGGCCTGCACACCCGACACCTTCGTTTTCGACGGCGAGCGTCGGCTCGTCTATCGCGGGCCAACTCGACAACTCCCGCCCGGGCAACGATCTGCCGGTGACGGCTGCCGATGTCCGGGCCGCGGTCGACGCCGTACTCGCCGGGCGGCCCGTCGACGCCGACCAACGACCGTCGATCGGATGCGGCATCAAGTGGCGTTGAGCGCCGCACTGATGGCAGCACGAAAAAGGTTGCGGTGTCTACTGATACCCGCGTTTCAGGAGGAAACGGGCGCCCGCGTTGGTGGCTTCGTGGACTTGGGATGGTGAAGCCAAACGCGTTGGCCAGCCGGTCGGTGATGTTGAATGCGAGGGATACCGCCAGGGCGTCCTTGATCTGCTCTGCGGATACCGAGGAGGCCAGCACGGCCCGGATATCGTCGGGCTCGATGCGGTTCTCGTGCGTAAGTTTGCCGAGCATCCGCAGTATCGCACGCAGCGGCTCGTCGATCGGCGCCGTCTCCAAATCAGCTAGCGTGCCAGCGACCTTCGCTTCGTCGGCGTACCACATCGTCGATGTGGCGGAATGCGCCGAGACGCAAAATGGGCACTCATTGAGCTTTGACACGTAGGCGGCCATGAGCTCGCGATCACCGACGGACCAGTCCGATTGGCCTCGCATCGCCTCCTGGGTGAGCGCGCCGCCGCCGTAGAAGTTCGGGCGGTAGAACGCCAGCTTTACCGCATCGACAACTGGGTGGCCCGACAACGCTCGAATGAGCGCCATGATCGCCTTGGTGTGCAGGCGATGACCTTGGTCGAGGATATCGAGCCTCATTGTCCAGTCTCACCTTCCAGCGCGCCGGCGAGAGCTGCGATTGCGCATTCGTATTGTCGGCTCGCCTGGCCGACGGCGGCGCACACGACGATCTCGAAAATCTCGTCCTCGCTGAGGCCCGCCGCACGGACAGCGGCGATGTCCGCGTCGGTCACTTGGTGGGAATGTTCGGCCACCTTGTCGATCAACGTCTGGATGGGCTCACGGAGGCGGCCGGCATTCTCGAACGCGGCGCGGCGTAGCTCGGGTGTCGATTTCCCGTCTGCGCCGAGCACGCGCGCGACCAGCTCGCGATGTAGCTGGGCCATCTCCGACATGTGTCCCGACATCCTCCTGTTCCGGCATGACGTTAACTGCTTAACGTTGTCGTGTTCTTGCGATGCGTCAATGCTCGGACGCATTGGCAGCCAGGAGTTCGGCGATGCGTCACGGACACCGGTGGCAGTATGAGGGCGTGAACTTGCAGGCCAGGAACAACGTGAGGATTGCCGGTGCCGAGTACGGCCCGACGATCATGCTCGCTCACGGCTTTGGGTGTGATCAGAATCTGTGGCGCCTGGTCGAGGAGCGACTCGCGTCGAGATTCCAGTTGATCTTATTCGATCACGTCGGCTGCGGCGCTTCGGATCCCTCGGCCTGGGACGCCGAAGCGGTACGAGACGCTGCAGGGATATGCCGACGACATCCTCGGCATCGTTGACGAATTGGATCTGCACGACGTGATTTTCGTCGGCCACTCGGTAGCCGCGATGATGGGCGTGCTCACAGTCTCGACCGATCCGAGCCGCTTCGCGCGGCTGATCCTTCTCACACCCTCACCGTGCTACCTCGACCATGACGACTATCGCGGTGGCTTCTCTCGCGCGGACATCGATGACCTTCTGGACTCGCTCGAAAGCAATTATCTCGGTTGGTCGCGATCGATGGCGCCGGTGATCATGGGACGCCGGATCAGCCCGAACTCTCCGACGAGCTCATGGATAGTTTCTGCCGCACCGACCCGGCATTCGCGCGGGTTTTCGCACGTACCACGTTCCTGTCCGACAATCGCGCCGACCTGGCGCGAGTAGTCGTTGCCCACGTTGGTGATCGAATGCGCGCACGACACTTTGGCGCCCCGTGAGGTCGGCGCATACGTCCAGCAACGAATTGAAGGCAGCGAGTTGGTCACGCTCGACGCCGTCGGCCATTGCCCGCAACTCAGCGCTCCGGACAGCACCGCAGCAGGCGATCGCCGCGTTCGCCGGCGCGTCGTGACATCGGAGCCGACCCTCAGCGAGGGCGCCGGGGACCTCTACGAGAACGCTCCGTGCGGCTACGTTGTGGCTGGGCCTGACCGGTGCATCATCAACGTGAACGCCACGCTGTTGGAGTGGCTTGGCTACGAGCGAAACACGTTGATCGGCAAGCCTTTCACTGACCTGCTGGCTGTCGGCAGCCTCATCCACTACGAAACCCACTTCGCGCCGCTGTTACAACTGCAGGGCCAGCTTGCCGGCGTCACCGTCGACTTGGTCACCGCAGACGGCAGCCGACTGCCGGTGTTCGTCACCGCCAACATCAAGTCTGATACCGACGGCCGACCAATACTGATGCGCATTACGTTTCACGATGCGGGCGTTCGGCGCTCGTACGAGCGGGAACTCCTCGACGAGCAGTCAGCGGGTCGAGCGCGAACGCGCCCGGGTTCAGGTGTTCGCGCGAACTCTGCAGCGATCGTTGTTGCCACCCTTGCTTTCACCTCCAACGGGTTTGGATGCGTCTGCCCACTACCACGCTGCTTCGGCCGACGACGTCGGCGGCGATTTCTACGACCTGTTCCCGCTCGCGCATGACAAGTGGGCCTTCTTCATCGGCGACGTGAGCGGCAAGGGCGCCGGCGCCGCCGCCGTGACCTCGTTGGCCCGCTACACACTCCGTGCGGCGGCGGTCTTTGATGCCGACCCCGTGGCGGTGCTACACAATCTGCATACTGTCCTGAGTCAGGAGTTCCGCGAAACTGTAAACCAGTTTGCCACAGTCATTTTCGGCATTCTCACTCCAGGCGACGGCGGGTTCGGCATCGAGCTCGCCAGCGGTGGGCATCTTCCTCCGATACTGCTGGGCGCCGACGGAGGAGCACGGTACGTCGACATCGTCGGCGGCAACCCCGTAGGAATCCCAATGGAGCCGAACTTCGTCGGTGCCCGGATAAGACTGGGACCGGGCGACACGCTGGTCCTCTACACAGATGGCCTGACGGAGGCACGAACCGGAGATGGCGCAGAGCGCTATGACTACTATGGTGCCTTATTGAAATTCGCTGCTGCACAATCGCCGACCACGGCATCCGCGATCGTCACGGCGATTCAGTCCCTGTTGGATGGCCTCGGCTCGGGAGTGGAGGATGACGTCGCGGTGCTGGCGCTAGGGGTTCCCCCGACCACGTTGCGAGGCGAGGCCGGCAGCGCACAAAGGCTTCGCCGATGAAATTCGTGCTGGCCGCGTACGGAAGCCGGGGCGACGTCGAGCCGTGCGCCGTCGTCGGTCGGGAGTTGCGGCGCCGAGGCCATGAAGTGCGCATAGCGGTGCCGCCAAACATGGTCGCGTTCGCCGAGTCGGCCGGGCTCGATGCGATGGCCTACGGACCCGACTCGCAGGCGCAGCTGAACGGGGCGGCGGACTTTTTCGTCGCCAACATGAAAAATCTCTACAGCGCGCTGCCCGAGGTCGTCGAACGAGTGACCAAGGTGTGGGTGGACAAAGGCACGGCACTCGCCTCGCTCGCCGAAGGCGCCGACCTGCTCGTGACGGGCATGAACGAGCAACGGCTTGCCGCCAACATCGCTGATTATCAACACATTCCGTTGGTCGCATTGCACTTCTTCCCGTCGCGTTTGCAGCCATCCGGGGAACTGAACTCTCGGCTTGTCAAGATGTCCGAGGCGCCCCTGCGCCGCGCGCTGGGCATGCCGGAGGAGCCGGAGCCGACACCGGCGGTGCTGGAGATCCAGGCCTACGACGAACGGTGCCTACCCGGGCAGCCCGACGATTGGGCAGAACCGGGCAAGCCGTTCGCCGGTGCGCTCACGCTGGAATCCTCGACCGATAACGACGACGCTGTGCTGTCGTGGATTGCAGAGGGAACGGCGCCCGTTTATTTCGGCATGGGCAGCACGCCGATTTCTCCTCCCGCCGAGATCATCGAGATGATCATCGGGGCGTCCGCACAACTGAACCAGCGGTTGCTGATCTGCGCCGGGCCCAACGACTTGTCGGGATTCGATCGCTTCGACCACGTTAAATTTGTCAGCGCGGTGAATCACGCGGTGATCCTCCCCGGCTGCCAGGCGGCTGTGCATCACGGCGGTGCTGGCACCACCGCTGCTGCCATGCGCGCCGGCGTGCCGTCGTTGATCCTGTGGCTCTGGCTCGATCAGCCGGTATGGGCGGCCGGTATTCAGCAGCTCAAGATTGGTATGGCGCAACGCTTCGCGGACGTGAGCCAACAATCGCTGGCCGTCGGGTTGAGGTCGATTCTCGCGCTGGATTACCTCGATCGGGCGCGCAATATCGCCCCAGAGATGATATCGCCGCACGAAAGCGCTTCTTGCGCGGCCGATCTCGTGGAGAGTGCCGCTCAGGCGGGCTGAATCAGCGGTCGAGGTCCCATTGCCCGTAATCCGTCGCCAGGACCTCGTCGACGTCGATATGTATACCGCCAAGCAGCGGACCAGGCTCCGATGGGCTGTTGACCACCGCTTGATACAGCACCGCAGCGGGCTCGCGTTGCCCGTGTGACCAGGCTTTGGTTTGCCACGCCCAGAAATGTCCTGCAGTGGTGGACTGGCCGATCACGCCGTCGTTGATCGCCCATCGACATGACAGGGCATGGCCGTAGATCCCGGTTCGCTGCACGCTCAGTACTGAGTTGATTCCACGAAACCAGTTGACTGCCAGACTGTTCCAGGTGTCGCTGTTGATATCGTCATCCACGCTGAAGAAGATCGGTGCGGAGCTGCTGCCCCCGGCCGCATTATGGAGGCGAAGAGCCGTGTGCGCGTCGGCCACACCGCCGTCGAAACCACGGGTGAAGTCCGACGGTGCGGTTCCGCCCGGCTTGCCGTACTGGAAGTTACTGACGATGTGTAAACCGGCCGCGCGCAAGGAGTCTGCGTACTCGCGGGTGAGCGGCTTGGCCTCGAAGTTCGCGCCCGGCCGGGAGTCGGACACGTAGTTCACCACCCCGGCATAGCCGGCCGACTTGATCTCGGCCGGGGCAATTCGGCGCTCGGCGAAGTCGATCAAGCGGAGGTTGTCGGCGGACGCTTTGTGCCCATCGAACGTCGCGCCCAATGGAGCGATGCCCAGCAGGGTCGCTGCCGCAGCGTATTTGGCGAGCTCGCGCCGTGACAACGATGATTCGACCATGAATCAACCTCTACGGGTCAGGAGCGCCGTCGCGCTCCAGGGTCGTCGGCCCGGATGACGTGAATTGGGCTGCGGGCCCCAAAGAGCCGGCCACATGAAGATCGGCAACCGGCGAAATCGCTTGGCAGCTGCCATCAGATGGTCGGACTCGAGGACGCGCCAGCCCAGGTCTTCGAAAAAGGCCAAACCGTTTTCGGGCGCGAAGATGAATGGGGCATTCTGCAGCAGGCCGGCCATCTTCTTGTTCATCAGCCGCTTCAGTCCGGGGCCGCCGAAGTCGAAGATCCACCAGCCCACCTCGGGCCGGTTAAGCGCATCCGAAAGTGCATGGACGTCTCGATCTTGCAGATACATCAGCAGGCCCTCGGTCAACACCAGCGCGTTGGTGGCGCCGGCCAGAGCCTCGTCGAAGAACGCGGCGCGGGCCGAGGGGTCGGCGAGGTCGACCGCTGACCGGGTCAACTGACACCGGGGCGTCTGGTCGGCGAGGAGTTCCGCCTTCTCCTCGAGCAACTGCGGAAGGTCCGCTTCTATCCACGGGAAGTCGGACGGCAGGTCCAACCGGTACGGCCGGGTGTCGAGGCCGGCGGCCAGGTTCAGCACCCGATCGCAGCCGTTGGCGATCGCGTCGGCGATGGCGTCGTCGATGATCTTGGTGCGGGCGACCAACCACCAGCCGCTGCGACTCGTCGCGGGAGTGTTGGCCACGATCGCGCGGCCCTGCTCCCCTGCCAGGCGCTCGGCGAGTGGGTCGCGGAAGAGTGCGTCGGCCCGCGCTGATTCGGTAGCCCGATACAGCGCGGTCCACCGTGCCGTGTCTGAAACGTGGGTGATCACGTGGCCGGCATCTGACATACGTTGCGTTATAGCACTCCCGCGCTGGTGGAATCGGGGTTGGGTCGTGTACAAGGGTCTCATGGACGATCCGGCCGCCAGGTCCGTCAGTCCGGCGGCGCTTCATGAGGCAATCGTCCGGCGTTTGTATCGGCGAGCGGAGGTGACGGCACAGATCACGGTGCCCGCCGTCCCCAGCATGCTCGACGAGTACGTCAAGATGTGCGACAACGTGTTTGCCGCCTCGGGAGTGCAATACACCGCCGAGCAATCCGCTCAGCTCGAGACGGTGCTGGCAGCCGAGCTGAGCAAGGCCTACACCGCATCCTCGCGCTCGAACATCGTGATCTCTTTCCACGCACCCTTCGGCATCGGGATGAACTACCGCGTGACGACGGAATCCGTGACAGTAGGCGGCCACTACGACGGCTGGGTCGGAACCCGAGACGGGGCCCTGTTCGGCAGCGAGCCAGACGCCCGGGTGTGGGCGCTGGCCGGCGAGATGGCCGATCCCGGTGCCCACCCGGTGCTCGACATCGGCGCCGGGACCGGTCGCAACGCGCTGGCGCTGGCGCGTCGCGGCCACCCGGTGGACGCGGTGGAGATGAGCCCGAAGTTCGCCGAGATCATTCGTGCGGAGGCCGAGCGCGAATCGCTGCAGGTGCGCGTCATGAACGGCGACGTCTTCGAGACCATGGACGGGGTGCGCCACGACTATCAGCTGATCATCCTTGCCGAGGTGGTCCCCGATTTTCGGACGACGGGTGAGCTGCGCGGAATCTTCGAACTCGCGGCCGACTGCCTGGCTTCGGGAGGGCAGCTGGTGTTCAACGCGTTTTTGGCGCGCGACGGCTACGCCCCTGAGGATGCGGTGCTCGAGCTCGGGCAACAGTGCAACTCCATGATCTTCACTCGCGACGAATTGGCCGCTGCGGCAAGCGAGTTGCCCTTCGACCTGATCGGCGACGACTCGGCCCACGAGTACGAGAAAATTCATCTACCGGATCACGCCTGGCCACCAACGAATTGGTTCGAGGGTTGGGCCAGCGGACTCGACGTGTTCGATCTCGAGGCGCAAGACTCCCCCATCGACTTGCGCTGGCTCGTCTACCGGAAGGCGTGACCATGGCCGACGCGGTCCATTACGTCGAGGCGAACGGGCTGAATTTCGCCTACCTGGACGACGGCTCCGGGCCGTTGGTGTTGATGCTGCACGGATTCCCCGACACTGCCCACACCTGGGACGATCTCCGCCCGCGCATCGCCGCCAAGGGATACCGCGCGGTCAGCCCATTCATGCGTGGATACCGGCCGACCGCGATCCCCGCCCGCGACGCAGACCAGGAGACGCTGGCACACGACACCATTGCGCTGATCGATGCGCTGGGCGCCACCGAGGCCGTCGTCATCGGCCACGACTGGGGAGCCGCGGCCGCCTACGGCGCGGCAGCCTTGGCGCCCGAGCGAGTGACGAAGCTGTTCGTTCTCGCGATCCCCCATCCCGGCGCGCTCAAGCCGTCGCCGAAAAAGCTCTGGGGTGTCCGACATTTCGCGACCTACAAGCTGCCTGGAGCGCCGGAACGCTTCGCGCGCAACGACTTCGCGGCGCTACCCGCGATCTACCGGCGGTGGTCGCCGAACTGGAAGCCGGACCCTAGCGAGTTCGAGGCGGTGCGGTCCGCCTTTTCGGACAGCGCGAGCCTGAACGCGGCGTTCGGCTACTACCGAAAGCTGTCGCCGATACCCAGCGCATCGCTGAAGCAACGCATCTCCGTGCCCACCGTCGTGTTTGCCGGGCTGACCGATCCCGTCGCCGAGCCCGCCGACTATCGGCACGCCGCCCGGATGTTCACCGGCGACTACATCGTCGAAGAAGTCGACGGTGGCCACTTCATGCATCGCGAGCACCCGGACGCATTCGCCGAGCGACTGCTGACCCACCTGTGATGGCCGGGCCGCGGGATGGGCGGCCGCCAAGTACGGCTGCTATCGTGCTGTGCCTATGCCGGACATGGATCGTCGCACGTGGTTGTTGATGACGGGATTCGGCGTGGCGGCGGCCGCCGTTCCCATCCCGCAAGCTCGGGCGTACCCCCGGCCACCTGCGGCGCCGTCGGGCAACTACATCTTCTCCGACGACTTCGATGGGCCAGCCGGATCGGCGCCTGATTCGTCGAAATGGGCGGTGGCCGCGGCGCGTGAGCACATCAAAGACCCAACGCACTGGGAGCTGCCCGAAAATATCGGCCAGTACCGCGACGACCGCCGCAACGTGTTTCTCGACGGCAAATCCAACCTGGTCCTCAAAGCCGCGAAAGATGGACCCACGTTCTACGGCGGCAAGATCCAGAGCCGGTGGCGGGGCGGCGTCGGCCATACCTGGGAAGCGCGGGTCAAGCTCGACTGCCTGACCGCCGGCGCCTGGCCGGCGTACTGGCTGGGAAACGACGACCAGGGCGAAATCGACATCGTCGAGTGGTACGGCAACGGCAGCTGGCCATCGGCCACCACCGTGCACGCCAAAGCCAACGGCGGTGAATGGAAGACCCAGAACGTCGCGGTCGACAGCGCCTGGCACACCTGGCGGTGCCAGTGGGACGCGTCCGGCATGCGGTTCTGGAAGGACTATGTCGACGGCGCGGCGCCCTACTTCTCGGTTTCGGCGGATTCGCTGCCGGATTGGCCGTTCAACGGTCCCGGCTACACCGTCTACCCGGTGTTCAATCTCGCGGTTGCCGGCTCGGGCGGCGGCGATCCCGGACCGGGCAGTTACCCAGCGCAGATGCTGGTCGACTGGATTCGCGTCTGGTAGGACGCCGCAAAGCAAATGACGGGGTGAACCCGCAGGTCCACCCCGTCAATGCGAAGCGTCAGAAGTTGTTGCAGGTCGCAGCGACGTTGGTTGATGACCGGAATGAACATTCGCCGCCTGCCGCAGGATGCGTGGCCTGGGCGTTCTGAGCCTTCGCACGGCGGGCAGAGGGTGGCGAAGCGAGGTAGTCCTGCAGGAAACTCTGCGCGTCGGGGTGGCTGTCGAGAATGTTCGCGAAGCTTGGGTTCTGCGCCTGCAGCGCCTGGTGCACCTGGTTGTAGTTGCAGGTGGTGTTGATCGCCTGCTCCGACAGACCGTCGGCGGACGCGATCCCCGCGCCAGCGAGCGCCGCCAACGCCAGACCCCCGGCTGCAGCAGCCAGCTTGCTCATTGAACGCGTGACCATATGTGGAACACCTTCCGAATGTCTGAATCGCCGAACCTCGGCGTCGAGAACCTCAGCTTACCGGAAGGAATCAGAGGGCGGCCTTGTCGAGGATTGGACTCATCAACCTCACAGGTCACACTTATCATCCCGTCGCGCGGGTACTTTTCGGGTATGGCGGAGGGCCCGGCGCGCAACCTCGCGGTGGACTTTTACCGCGTGGTGGGCGTAATCCTGATCGTGCTCGGGCATTGGCTCGCCGGGTCGGTGACCTATCACGACGGCTCGTTCGGCCGGCAGAACCCGCTGATGGATCAGCCATGGACCCAATGGCTCACATGGGTTTTCCAAGCCGTGCCCACCTTCTTCCTCGTCGCCGGTTACGCCGCTGCGGTGTCCTGGAGCCATCGGCGAGCCAATGACGAGATGTCGCGCCAGACGTGGGTGCGGCATCGACTCGCCCGCGTGCTGGGGCCTTCGACCGTGTACGTCTTGCTGCTATCGGCAGGTGTCGTGACGTTCGAGAGCACGGGCGCGTCGGGCTCGCTCCTGGAGTACGCGGGCTGGGCGGTGGCCATGCATCTGTGGTTTCTTGCCGTCTACTTGATCGTGGTTTCGCTCACCCCGATTGCGATTGCGGCGCAACGTCGTTGGGGCCTGCTCGTGCCGGCGGCACTCGCCGCGGGCGTGGCGGCGGTCGATGGTGCCTCGCTGGCCGGCCACGTCCCCTACCTGAGTTGGCTGAACTATTTGCTGTGCTGGGCGCTGCTTTATCAGCTCGGAATCGCTTGGCAGAGCGGGCTTTTAGCGGGATGTCGGCCTGGGCTTGTTAGGCGCGGGTTCGGCGTGTGCGCTGGGGCTGCTGCTCGGGCTCGGTCCCTATCCGGTCAGCATGATCGGTGTTCCCGGCCAAATGGTGCAGAACACCGAGCCGCCCTCGCTGGCAATGGTGGCGTTCGGGTGCGCACAGGCCGGGTTGGTGATCAGCCTCGCACCGGTGGTCAACCGCGCGCTGCGACACGATGCGATTCAGCGCGTGCTTTCGCGAGCCAACTCCAATGTGATGGCGCTCTACCTGTGGCACATGATTCCGGTGGTGATCGTGGCGATCGTCGGCTATCCGGCCGGACTGTTGCCGCAACCGGTCGAGGGCGGCGCGGACTGGTGGCTCGCCCGGCTGGAGTGGGTGGCGATCCTGAGCCTGGTGACGGCGGTCGAGTTCGTACTGCTGTGGTGGGGTCGGCGATTGTTCGCCGCGCCGCTTCCGGGTCTGGATGTGCTGGTAGGACGCTGGGCTGGACCGGTCATGCTGGGCGGCGCAGCGATGGCGTCGTACGGGCTGGCCTACCTCGCTGCGCAAGGCTTCGCGCCGTACGGGCATTTCCCGTGGTTGACCGCGGTGATATTCGGCGCGGGCGTGCTGCTGGTTACGCTGTGTTCGCCAGGTCGCGCCCGCGCCTAGGCAACTCCGTTGCGGCAGATCCTGTTCGGCGTCTACCCCGCCGTTGCGAGGTAGACGCCGAAACGAGTCAGGACGATGCGCTCAGTGCGGCCAGCGCTGCGTCGTAGTTGGGCTCCTGGGCGATCTCGGGCACCAATTCCTCGTAGGCGACATTGCCGTCGGCGCCGATCACCACGACGGCCCGGGCGAGCAAGCCGGCGAAGGGACCTTCGGCGATGGTGACGCCGTAGTCCTGACCGAAGCTGTCACGGAACGCCGAGGCGGTCTGCACGTTCTCGATGCCCTCGGCGCCGCAGAAGCGCGCCTGCGCGAACGGCAGGTCTTTGGACACGTTCAACACCGACACGCCGCCCGCGGCGGCACTCTCGTTGAACTTGCGAACGCTGGTCGCGCACACCGGGGTGTCCACCGACGGAAAGATGTTCAGCAGCACCGGTTTACCCTGAAACTGTTCGCTATTGACCGCGCCCAGATCCGAACCGGTCAAGTTGAACGCAGGCGCCTTCGCCCCGACGGCCGGCAGATCGCCGACGGTGTTGATCGTGTTTCCGCGCAAAGTTATCTGTGCCATGGGCACAGTCTGCCAAGTTCGACACAGTGCTGTCGGGGCGGGGTTCTGATGCATGAACACGGCCCAAACCTGTGCGGGCTGCCATGCGGAGCCGACACACCTCTATATATGGTCTACGGGTGCCAGGGATCAATCGACGCAACGCAATGATGACCGTGGGGCTGGGCGCGCTGACAGCCGCGATGCGGCTACCGGAAGCCTGGGCTCACCCGTCTCCCCCGGCTGCGCCGGCTGGTTCAAGCCAGGGCGCCTACCTTTTCCACGACGAGTTCGACGGACCGGCAGGTCAAGGCCCGGATCTGGCCAAATGGACGCCGCAGACCTGGCAGGACGACGTTTATCCGCCGGTCGACGGCATATACAGCGCCGGCAATGTTTTCCTCGACGGAAATTCCAACCTGGTCCTCCAGGCCACCCGCCAAGGCGATCAGTACTTCACCGGGAAGCTGCGCGGCAACTGGCGCGGCAACATCGGGACCACCTGGGAAGCCCGGATCAAACTGGACTGCCTCTACCCCGGCCTGTGGCCCTCGTTCTGGACCGTCAACGAGGATCCACAGCCGGACGGCGAGGTCGATCTCTTCGAGTGGTACGGCAACGGGGACTGGGCTCCCGGAACCACCGTCCATGCGGCCTCCAACGGAAAGACCTGGGAAGGAAAGTCGATTCCCGGGATGGTCGACAGCGCGTGGCACACCTGGCGTATGCGCTGGGATGAGGAAGGCTTCAAGTTCTGGCGGGACTACGTGGACGGCGCCAAGCCGTACTTCAGCGTTCCCCCGAAGCCGATCCACGTGTTCGGCGCACCGCCGGAAGACAAGCGGTGGCCGTTCGGCAATCCGGGCTACTGGCTGTCGCCGATGCTGACGCTCGCGGTCGGCGGTGTCGGCGCCGGCGATCCCGCGGCGGGCACGTTCCCGGCCCAGATGCTCGTCGACTACGTCCGGGTCTGGTAGCGACTACCGCACCGCCTCGATCACCTGCACCAGGCTGAATTGCCAACGCTCGACCAGTCGGAAGCCCAAGTCGCGCGGAACCGCGAACGCAGGCGTTGCGCCGTAGGCAGGGCCGGGCGGAATAGCGGATCCTTGCTCGTGCGCAGGCATTGACCGGTCGGACTGAGTGATGATCCACACCACCTTGCACCTGCCGAGGGGTCGGGCGACCACCTCCGGGATCAGATTCGTGTCGAAGACCTCGCCTCGTTCCGCCGCCCGCTGCCACAGGGTGAGATCAACGAGCTTTCGATAGGCGTCCGGCCGAGCCGCAAGCAGCGGGCGCATCGGAGCGGGCATAAAAGTTACCGTGTCGTTGACGAGCAAGCAGTCACCGGGAGCCGCCATCGTCGTGATCAGATCGGCGACTTGGCTGTAGTCCATTCCGTATTTCGCATATGAAGTACGTTGAGCAAAAAGGTAATTCGGCACTGCGGCAGCGGTAAAGAGACCGACCAGAGCTGCGACTGCCCACGGCCGAGAGGCCACCCTGGCAATGCAGAAGCCCACGATCAGCGCCAACGCCGGCGCTGTGAAGGCCAAGTAACGCGGCGTGTAAACGGGGTGAATTAACGCCGACCCGACGAGGGCTAGAACAGTCGGGAACAGCAGCCAGGCGATCGACAAGACCAATAGCCGGCGATCCGAGTCCGTCAACTGCGCAGATGTCCTGCGCCGCGAGACGATAGCCATCGCCACCACCAGAGCTGACAAGAGCGCAAACAACGGATCTCGCTCGAAATACTGCTGAATCGCCACGTCTTCGATCGTTCGGCGCCCGATCGGGGCGATCCAACTGATTTGATGCGCCTGGTTGACGGCCGCAACGACGAACGGCGTCAGAACGCAACACGCCACAGTCGAGGTCATGACGAACCGTCGCAGCCGCGCCGGGTGGCTGCGCTCGAAGGCCGACACGAACGCGACGTGCGCGACCAACAACAGCAACAGATAGACGTCTAACAGGACCGACGTTGTCAGGGCAATCCCGTAACACACCCAGACCAACCTGGTGTCACGGCGAATGGCACACGCGAGCAGCACCGTCACCCACACGGCGGCCATCATCGAAAGCGCGTACGGGCGAGCTTCGATGCCGGCCCACGTTGTCCGCGGCAGAATCGCACAGACAACTCCGCAGGCCAGCGCGACGATGCGTGACGTGTCGAAGTGCCTGGCGAGCACCACCACGCCCGCGGCGGCGCCGCCGACCGCGAGGCCACTTGGCACGCGCGACCAGAACTCCGTGGGCGGGAACACATGGAACCAGCCGTGCATGAGCAGGTAGTAGACGCCCTCGACGACGTCGACGTTTCCCAGCATCTGCCACAACTGATACAGCGAACGACCGTAGGAGGCCGAGATGGTGGCGGCCTCGTCGTACCAGAAAGATGGTCGGCCGGCCCCGCCCAGACTGATGAGGGCGGCCAGTACACCGACGATGGCAGGGTCGAGGACAGCTGCGGGCTGCAGTCGACGGTCTACGTCTCCAACCGAGCCGCGGGGCGCACTGGGTTGTGGGGTTCGATCGGTCATCTGGACTCGTCGCTATGTTGCCAGAGGCCGGCCGCCGCGACGCGATCGGCTACGCCGCTCGGCCGACCTGGGTGCGCGTTTTTTGACCTGAGTTCGGTCAGCGCCGCGACGGACGCACCTTGTACGTCGATGGCCACGAATGGCGGCTTTCGTCGCCGACTAGCGCCGTGCCCTTGCTTCCCACCTTGACGGCGTACGCCTCTTCGCCCGCGCCCACCTCGCGATTGGCGTGCTCCTGCGCCAGGTAGTACAGCTCGTCGATAGTGGCCTCGTGGTACGCGACGAAAGTGGTCTTGCGCTCGATATCGCCGGCCGCGGCGGTCATCCAGTCCGGCAGGATCCGGGTGGCGAGCGCGCCCAGCCCGAGCAGCGTGAACGGCACCACCCAATAGCCGACGTAGTCCACGGCTGCGTGGGTGTTGAGGATCGAGGCGTCGGCGGCCACGACCGGCGGAACCGACGACGACACCGTCATACCCGCAAACACCGCGACCCAGATCGAGGTCAACCGCTTGACGATCTGGCCGAACACATCGCTGTTGACCACCCCGGGCGGTTGATTCGCAGCGGCGTACTCATGCACGAACGACGTGCCGAATTGTCGGCCGAGCAAGGTGGCCAGCAGTAGCCCGGCGAAGCTGAGTGGTAGCGCCCACCGCTGCACCGACCGACTCACCGGCCAGCAGGGTCAGTACCGTGACTATCAAAAATGTTGTACCGGAACCGATTTCGAGCGACCGTCTGGGTGTCCGGGTGAGATACCCGGTGGCCAGTCCGGCGATGGCCATACCGAAGGCGACCAGAGCAGCGACGAGAAATGGCGCATTGCCGACCAGGACCCAATAGACGATCCACGGCGCGAAGCCAAACAAAATGCCCACGATCGGTCAGTGTATGGGCGGGAGCAATGGGCGGGAACGTAGGGTAGCCGAGCGGCTAACGCGACTGCGAACCGTTCGGCAGATCCCGGGTCGGCGTACCTTTCAGCGGAGCCAGTCTGAGCATGCGCTCGGTCAGCTCGGTCATCTTGGCTCGCAGCGTCTCGGTGTCGATGTCCTCGACGAGCGGGCTCACCGTGGTACTGGCGATGGCAGCGGTCACAAAAGCGGCCGAGATGCGGGCCTCAATCTCGTCGCCCTGGTCGAGCAGGGTGGCGTAGAGCTCGCTCATGAAGGCCCGGAACGGCTCGTGTTCGCCGAGAAGGCGAACGACGACCGGGTCGTTCTGCATGACCCGGATGAACCCGCGACGCTCGACGGATAAGTCGATCACACGCTGCAGCAACATCTTTCGCGCCTCGACGGCGTCGTGTTGGGCATGCGCAGCAGCCAGCGCGTCTTCCAGCTTGCATAATTCGGCTTCGGTGACAGCGAGCACGATGTCGTCTTTGGCCTTGAATTTGTGATAGACCGCCGCCTTGGTCACACCGAGCGCGTCAGCAATCATCTGCAGCGACGTGCCACTCACACCGTGGGTGGCGAACAAATCCAGCGCCGCGCCCATGATGCGGATCTGCGCTGGGCTGTAGGCGCGGGCACCCAAGCGCGCTCGGCCGGCGGTGTGCGGGATGCTCACCGGTAAAGGCTAGCCGATCGACTAACGGAGCCGCGGCTCGTGAACTGTGCTTTTGGAGACCACGGCGGGCTGTGCCGCGAAAAGCCGTCACCTGGGTAGCCGAGCGGCTATCCTCAGTTCCGGGCAGCCGGTGGTGACTATCTCTGCGGCCATGACGACGGTCACGAGCGGGTCCGAAATGCGCTGTGCGCGAGCCACCGTCACCGCCATCGGTCTGAGCGCGCGTCGAGGAAGGAGCATCGGTCATGTTCACCGGCCCCATCGAGGATCGCCTCAGCATCCGGGAACGATTCGACAGTTACAGCGATGCGGTCACTCGCAAGGCACTCGAGGACTACCTGGACTGCTGGACACCGGACGGCGCCCGGCTCGGCGAGGGCGGTGAGGCCCACGGCACCGACGAGTTGCGCGCGCACTGGAACGGGATCTGGAAAGTGTTGTCACAGATGGTGTTCATGACGCAGATCGGGGCTATCGAGGTCGTCGGCGATCACGCCAGTGCACGCAGCTACTGCCTGGAGACGCTGCGGTTCCGTGACGGCTCGACGCATCAGGTCATCGGAACGTATGAAGACCACCTGTGGCGTGCCGGGGACGTGTGGCGATTCAGCGAACGCCGCTACCGGGTGCTTGTCGACAACACCCACTCCCCCGGCACGGCGCCCGCGTGAGCGGGCGCTTCGGCACGCGAACGATCACTCAAGGAGGCTAGGCATGAAGATCGGGGTGCTGAACAACACCATCAACTCCCGATTCGGGCCCCGCGCGCCGATTCAAGCCGACTACATGACCTCGGTGGCCTGTGGGGCTGACTCGTTTTGGTTGGCAGATCATCTCAACTCCGTTCTGCCGCCATCGATGTGGAAGCCGGAATATGTCGGGGCGTCGCGCCTCATCCCGAAAATGGACGCCCACCTCGAGCCGTGGACGATGCTGGGATACCTCGCTGGACACAACAAGCTCGGCCGGATGCGTCTCGGTGTCGCCGTCACCGACACCGGTCGGCGCAACCCCGCGGTGACGGCCCAGGCGGCCGCATCGCTGCACCTGCTGACCCGCGGGCGCGCAGTGTTGGGTATCGGCACGGGCGAGCGCGAGAGCAATGAGCCGTACGGAGTCGATTGGTCCAAGCCGGTGGCGCGCTTCGAGGAGGCCGTCGCCACGATCCGCGCGCTGTGGGATTCCAATGGTGAACTGGTGAGCCGTGATTCGGCGTTCTTCCCGCTTCGCAAGGCGACATTCGCGCTGCCGCCGTATAAGGGGGCATGGCCGCCGATCTGGATAGCAGCCCACGGCCCGCGCATGATGCGCGCCGCCGGACGGTTCGGCGATGGCTGGTTTCCCGGAACCACTCGTGCCGACGAGTACGGTCAACAACTCACGCTGGTCAGAACGGCGGCTTCGGACGCCGGCCGCGACCCCGAGTCTGTTATTCCGGCGCTGATTCGCTTCATCGTCACCGGCCGCACCCGAGGCGAGATCGACGATGTGGTCGAGTCCGATATCGCCAAGGTGTTCACGCTCAATTTCCCGGGCGAGGCGTGGGCCCGCCACGGAGCCGAACACCCGATGGGCGCCGATTTCACCGGCGTGCAGGACTATTTGCCGCAACTGCTCGACGAGCAGACCGCGCTGTCGTATGCCGCCAAGGTCCCGCGCTCTCTGGTCGAGGAGTTATTCGCCGTCGGCACACCGGACGAAGTTGTCGACCAAATCGCCGACTTCCGCGACCACGGCCTGCGATATCTGGTGTTGGGCAACGCCGGCGGTATCCAGCCGAGCCTGGCCAAGAGCGCGTCGTCCACGGGGCCCTACGTCAAAGTTGCCCGCGCACTGCGGAAACTGTGACAAGCACGCCGCCTAGCGCTGCAGGCTGCGCAGAGTGCTCGTCACAAATTTCTTGAGCACGTCATCGCGGCTCGCCCCCGGCACGCCGGCGCTGACGAGTTGCGCGTGAACGCCGATCAGAAAAAACGCCGCGCTCTCATAGCCGGTGACGTCGTCGTAGAGTTCGCCGCGGTTACGGGCGCGCTCGATCTCGGCCGCCAGTAGCAAGAACATCGGGTGTTTGATCCACGTCTCGTCCTTGATCGCCGCCGGGGCGAAGTAGAGACCGACGACGTCGCGAAATAATGCCGCACCCCAACGGCTTTCGAGTGCTAATACGAGTCTGATGATCTCCTCGAGCACCGCTCGCAAGTTCCGGCGGGTGTCGAGGAATCGGCCGAGCTCCTCGGCGAGGTAGTCCTCGTCACGGCGGATCAATTCCAGCAGCACATGTTCCTTGGTCGGAAAATGAAAGTAGAACGTGCTGCGGGCAACACCGGCGGCTTCGACGATCGCGTTGATATCTGCCGCGTTCGCGCCGGCGCGTTGAAACTCGACGATCGCGGCGTCGAGCACCCGCGCGCGCGTTTTTCGGCGCTGGGCATCGCGACCGGTCGCAGTGTCTGGCACGGCACTATTCTGCCGCATTGTAGATCATTCGCTGACAAGTATCACTCAAAATGGCTCGCACGGCGGATCCGCCGGACGGCAGCGGTGCGCCTGCGTCATTCATCGCCAACGGTTTCCACCTTTTAGTGCCTCGTCCAGTTGTCTTTGGTCACGAACGCGCAATGTGCGCGATTTCGTTGTCATTTGTCAGTGAGCGTGCTAGATCTAGAACCGCATGGTCTCGTGGCGAGATCGTGGCTGCCGACGACGGAGATCGCATCGATGAATACCCGAGGTCAACGCATCCTGTTGTGGACAGCGCCGCCGGCGGTGGCACTGTTCGTGATTGCCTACTTCGCGTTTCCGGCCTTCTCGCCGCCGCTGTCCCCGACGCTGACACCCGAGGATGTGGCGGCGTTCTTCCGCACCAACAACACCGGCATCCTGGGCGTGTCGATTCTCTGCAACCTCATCGCGTGCTCTCTGGTGCCGCTGTTCGCGGTGGCAGCGGTTCAAATGTCGCGCGCCACAACCTCGAGCCCTGTCCTGACGTACGCGTATGTGATCAACGTCGGCATCGGCGCGACGGGCTTCATCCTGGCCGACTACTGCTGGGGCATGGCCGCTTTCCGGCCGGACCGCGATCCGCAGTTGATCAGTCTGCTCAACGACATGGCGTGGTTCTTCTTCATCGCGCCGGTCGGCACGATCATGGTGCAGAACCTGTGCTTCGCACTGAGTGTCTACCTCGATGAGCGGCCCGATCCGATCTTTCCGCGCTGGGTCGCACATTTCAACGTCGCGACCGTCGCGCTGCTGGCCCCGAGCGCGTTCTCGATCCTGTACAAGACGGGGCCGCTCGCCTTCAACGGTGCATTGTCATTCACGTTGCGGTTGGCCACGTTTGCGGTCTACATCGTGGTGATGTTCTGGGCGCTACTGCGCGCGGTGAACCACCAGGGCGACGAGCGGGTGGCTCTCGCATGAGCAGCACCGTTGCGACGATACCGCCGGCCTCAGGCAGCCAAGCCCAGTCGCGCCGCAGGAACCGCAAACTCGACCAGTGGATTGCGTTTTGGAGCGTGCCGTTCTTCTTCAACCTGTTCGGGGTGGTGTTCGTGCCGCTGAGTTGGATGATGCCGCCACGGTCACCGAGCAATCCGACGCCCCAGCATCGTCGAATTCATGCATTCCCACAATCTTCTGGTCGCGTGCGTGATCCTGACGCTGGCCTACGGGCTGGCGCCGGTGTCGAACGCCGTCTACCTGATACAGATCAGGCGGATGTCGGTGAGTCCGGTGTTCCGGTATTCCGTCATGGTGGGGTCGATCACCGGCGCGATGGTCGGCCAGCTGTTCCCCATGTTCTGCTTCGGACTGGGTGCTTTCCGACCCGGCTACAGCGCCGGCCGTCCAGACGATGCTCTACGACTTCGGCTACTTGGCGTTCATCGGCTCGCTGGGTTGTTTCTGCGTCATGTGGATGGCCTTTGGTCTGGCCATCATTCTCGACGAGAACAACATCCTGCCAAAGTGGCTGGGCTACTACACGATTTGGCAGTACGTGACCGAGCTGATGGCTGCGCCGGTCTGGATCTCCAAGTCGGGGCCCTTCGCCTGGAACGGCGTGATGACCTTCTGGTTCGCGATGACGCTCTACGTGTCGTGGCAGATCATCGTGTACGTCTGCATTTTCAAGGCGATCAAGAACCAGCCGGAGGCCGAACTCGACAACGCCCCGCCCGAATCAGCGCTGACCGCAGTCGACGACCAGTCGAGGGCCGGCGCATGACCGAAGTGGCTGAAGGCCTCACCGCTGGTGCCAGTGAGTCCCGAGCCGACGTCGACGCGCGCGGTCACGTGCCCGGCGCGTCGAGCATGTGGTTCTTCGTCATCGGGGACCTGCTGATCTTCGGCGTCTACTTCGTCGGTTATATGTATTTCCGGGGCCAGCATCACGACGTGTTCCTGCGGAGTCAGGCGCGGCTCAATCTCGACATCGGTGCGATCAATACCGTTGTGCTGCTGACGAGTTCGCTGTTCGTCGCGCTGGGCACCGCGGCGGCTCGGGCCGGCAACACGGCAAATGCCGTGCGGGGTTGGGGCATCGCGCTTGCCTTCGGCGCCGCCTTCCCCCTGCTCAAGCTGTTCGAGTGGATTCCCGAAATCGCCACCGGCCTGACGCCGGGCGCGAACCTGTTCTTCATGTACTACTTCGTGATGACCGGCATGCACCTGTGCCATGTTGCACTCGGTCTGGTCATCATGTGCTTCGTCATCCGCAACCTCAAAACGTCGGCGAAGCCCAAGATGTCGTTCGTCGAGACCGGTGCAACCTACTGGCACATGGTCGATGTTCTGTGGCTGGTCCTGTTCGCCTTGCTCTACTTGATGAGGTAACCCGTGACGTCACTGCTCCGCAGCCCCCTGACGATCGTGTGGGCGTTGCTCACGACGGTCACCATCGCGTCGTCATTGATCTCCCTCGACGGCGGCGCCGCCCATCAGATCAACACCACGGTCACCACCGTGGTGTTGCTGATCGCCGCGGTGAAGGCGCAGCTGGTGATTGCCTATTTCATGGAGGTTCGCAGCGCACCCGTCTGGCTGAAGGTGACCACCAGCAGCTGGGTGCTGGGGCTTTTCACGCTGCTGATCGGCTTCTACTTCGCCGGACTTTCCTAAGTCGTTCAGGCGGTGAGTGTTTGGGCCAATTCCCAGGCTGTCTCGGCCATGCTGCGGTAGCGCTCGCGATACTCGTCGGTGCCGGCACGTGAATCCGCTGCGTTGCCTTCGACGCCGCGCCGCCACACTCCGGCGGTAATCGAGGCCAGCCGGAACATCGAAAACACCACGAACACGTCGAGCGAGTGTGGAAGCTCCCGGCCGGCATGAGCGCGGTAGCTGTCCAGAAACGTCTTCTGATCGGGAAGGCCTGTGCCGGTGAGGTTTTCGCCCAAGACGCCGCTTCTGCCGCCCGGCCCGCCAGGCACGTGATATGTCACGCAGAAATACCCCAGGTCGGCCAGCGGGTTGCCGATCGTCGACAGTTCCCAGTCCAGCACCGCCACCACACGTGGCTCGTTTGGATGAAGCAACACGTTGCCCAGTCGATAGTCGCCGTGGGCGATACATGGCGGCGCGTCATCGGTCGGCAGGTGCTCGGGCAGCCACGCCGCCAGCCGATCCATTGCGGGCATGTCCTCCATGCGGGCGGCCTCCCACTGCCGGGTCCACAGCGCCACTTGACGCCGCATGTAGCCCTCCGGACGTCCGTATCCCTCGAGTCCGACGGCGCGCCAATCCACACCGTGCAGCGCCGCCAGCACCCGGGCCAGATCTTCGTAGACGGCGGCGCGGTGCGCGGGAGAGTCATCGCGCATGACCCGGTCGGGGAAGACCCGACCCGGCACGTGATCCATCACGAAAAATGTTGTACCGAGCACGGATTCGTCATCACACAGCAGTTGCATGCGCGGTACGGGGACGTCCGTTTCGGCCAACGCGGCCATCACGCGGTACTCGCGCTCGACCTCGTGTGCTCGCGGCAGCAACTTGCCGGGCGGCTTCTTGCGTAAGACATATTCCCCACCCGCGGTCTGCAGATGAAACGTGGGATTGCTCTGCCCACCCTGAAACTGTTGAACCTGTAATTGGCCGTCGAATCCCGGCAGCCGACCGCGTAGAAACCGGGCCAGCGCGGCCTCGTCGAAACGGTGCGCAGTCAGGACCGGCACCAGCTCCGCCATCCCCGCCATCCGTGGCCCCTTGTCGTCGCCGGTGTCTGCGAGAACCCTACCCAGGAGCAAAAAGCCAAAGGATCATTTCGACGCCTCGGTTAGTGTCCGGTCATGGATATCTCTTGTGCGTTCGCGACGTCTTCGGACACCCCGGCGCATGTTGAACTCGCGGAATCGCTCGGCTACCGACGAGCGTGGCTCTACGACTCCCCCGCGCTGTATCCCGACGTGTGGATGATCCTGGCCCGGTGCGCGCAACGCACGTCGCGCATCGGCCTCGGGCCCGGCGTGCTGATTCCCAGCCTGCGGCACCCGATGGTCAACGCGGCCGCCATCGCCGAACTCGTGGATCAGGCGCCGGAGCGGGTCGCGGTCGCCATCGGATCCGGTTTCACCGGGCGCTTCTCGCTGGGCAAGCGACCGCTGCCGTGGCGCCAAGTCGCCGACTACGTCCGCTGCCTGAAGGCGCTGCTGGCCGGCGAGACCGTCGAATGGGACGGCGCCAGGATCCGGATGATGCAGCCGTCCGGATACGGCGCCGCACGACCGATCGACGTACCGATCCTGATCGCAGCCGACGGCCCCAAGGGACTGGCGGTAGCCGCCGAACTGGGCGACGGCGTGTTCTCGGCCGCCCTGCCTCAACCCGACGCGGTCAACGCGGCCGACTGGCGGGCCCTGTTGTCCTTCGGGACGGTGCTGGAGGAGGGCGAAGAGCTGACTTCGCCCAGAGTCGTCGACGCCGCAGGTCCCGGAGCGGTGGTGATGTATCACGCCGTGTACGAGCGCGGTGGCCCCGGGGCAGTGGACGGGCTGCCGGGCGGACGCGGCTGGCGGGAGGTGGTGGAGAAACATCCCGAAAACGAACGGCATCTCGCGATCCATGAAGGGCACCTGGTGAGGGCCAATGCCCGCGACGAGCCGTACGTCGCCGACCTGATCCCGATGGCCAGTGCCGCGTCGCTGACGGGGATCGCCGAGCAGGTGGCGGAATCGGTGCACGGCCTCGCCGCCGCCGGCGTCACCGAAGTCGCCTACCAGCCAGCGGGATCCGACATCGAGCGCGAGCTACGCGCCTTCGCATCTGCCACCGGCATCGCCGACTGAGTATTACGGTGTAGTGATGATCGCCAAGGTAGTCGTGACGGCTTTGCTTGCGGTGCTGATGGGTTTTGCCGGTTCGATCAAGATTCTCGGTGTAAAGCAGTCGTTGGAGATCCGCGATCATCTCGGCGTCAAGCCGGTGCAGTGGCGGGTGATCGGGGCGCTCGAACTCGCCGCGGTCGCCGGTGTGCTGGGGGGCCTGGCATGGCCGCCGATAGGTGTGGCGGCTGCGGTCGGTTCAGCCCTGCTTCTTTTGGGCGCCATCGGTTTTCACGCGCGGGCATCCGACAGCGCGGCCGACACGGCGCCTGCGGTGATCGGTCTGGGTCTGGCGGTCGCGACCGCCATCCTCCAATTGGGGTAAATCAAGTAGCTTGTCATCCGCGGTGGCGGATCAGTAAGCTGCCCTAAATGAACGACGTCGTCATCGCCGGGGCCGGCCCGAACGGCCTGATGCTGGCGAACGAGCTCGGTTTGGCCGGTATCCAACCCGTCGTGCTGGAGCCGTTGGCCGGACCCAACCCGCAACGGCGCGCGAATGGGATTACCGGCCAGGCGGTTCGGCTGCTCGACCACCGCGGGCTGTACAGCGTGGTCGCCGGCACGCCGGATCCCCCTCAACCGTCCCCATGGGCCATGTTCGCAGCGATGGCATTGGATCTGACCGCGGTGCCCGATCCGCAGCACTTTATGGTCCCCGTCCAGCAGCCGCGGCTGGTCCAGATCCTGGCTGAACGGGTCCGGGACAACGGCGCTGATATTCGGTGGGGCCATCGACTCGCTGGATTCGAGCAGCAGGGAGACCGCGTCGTCGTGCATGTCGACGGTCCGGACGGCCCCTACGAACTGCCGGCGCACTACCTCGTGGGCGCCGACGGGGGCACCAGTCTGACCCGCAAGCTCGCGGGCATCGACTTCCCGGGGATGACCTCGCACGACGCGGTAGCCCGGATGGCGTTCGGGGTGGCGCCACCAGCCGACTGGGTAGACCCGGTGACCGGCGAGCTCAACATCCCCGGCTGGGGTCGGGTGGCACACACGCCGTTCCATCGTGCTGAGCAAGGTGTTTTCGCATGCCGCCGACTCGGTGATCGTGCGATGGTCATCACCATGGAATTGGATCGATCGGCCAACGAGGACCGGGTCGACGACAGCGACGACGCCTACAACGAACAACCGGTGAGCTTGGCCGAGATCGAAGCCAGCCTGAAACGTGTTGTCGGAGCGGATGTACCGCTGACGCCGGTGTCGCCCGACGCACCGCTGGACCTACGCCGCTTCTACGGCATCAACTCGCGGATCGCCTCGCAGTATCGTGCGGGCCGGGTGTTCCTGGTCGGCGACGCCGCGCATGTCCACTCGCCGATGGGTGGGCCGGGCCTGAACCTCGGCCTGCAAGACGCGGTGAATCTCGGCTGGAAGCTCGCCGCGGTCATTTCGGGCGGTGCCGATCCCGCGCTGCTCGACACCTATCCGGCCGAGCGCCGGCCCGCCGCCGAGCGGGTCATCATGCACAGCCGCGCCCAGCTGGCCCTGGTGCGTCCGGGGACGGAGATCACCGCGCTGCGCGAGATGTTCTCCGAGCTTGTCGAAGATCCGCACAATGCCAAGCGGATCAGTGATCTGTTGTCCGGCAATGACAATCATTACGTGCTGGGCACAGGTGCCCATCCGCTGGTCGGACGGTGGGTGTCCGATTTCGCTGTGACGAGCGACGGAACGACCCGGCGGGTGGCCGAGCTTGCGCGCAGCGGTCGTCCATTGCTGATCGATCTCACCGAGCACGCGGATGTTGCCGCCGCGATTCCCGATGTTGCAGAGCGGATTACGGTTGTCGCCGGACGTGCCGTCGGCGACGTGTCGGCCACGGCGCTGCTGGTGCGGCCGGATGGTTATGTGGCGTGGGCGTCGTCGGCATCCCAGCCCGACGCCGATGAACTTCGTCCCATCCTGCGGCAGTGGTTCGGGATCAAGGTCAGCTGAGGTCGAAAGTCCGTTATTTCGAGGCGATTTCGTCTTGATACTTTTTGGTCATATACGCGACGGCGTCGTTCTGCGATTGGGCAAGGCCTTCTCGCGCCTCGCTGGCACGTGTGGCGGCGTCCAGCGTCGGCTGTGCCTGACCTTGGAAATGCGGCATCACTTCGGCGGCCAACAGCTCAGCCGACCGTCTGGTTGCCGCCGGGTTGGCCCACTCGTGGCCCATCTGCAGCATGCAGCCGAATCCACCGGACTGATCCCACATCCGCTGCACTTGTTCGCGCGCCCGTTCCGGTGTGCCGATGACGCCGGCGCCGTTGTCGTTGATCACGTCGATCATCTCGTCGATCTGCTCGCCGGGCATGGTCATCTGCGGGAACGCGGCCACCTTCTGGAAATACCGAAACCAGGGCTCCAGACCGAATTTCACGTCCTCGCGGGCCTGCTTCTCGGTTTCGGCGATGTGGAACGGCCCAACCAGACTCCAGTTCTTACGGTCGACCGCGGTGCCGAACACCGCCGCGCGCTCTTCCACGATGTCCCAGTGATATTGCAGCGCGTTGAAGCCTTCGACCGTCAGCGTCGCCCCGATGGACAGCAGGCCGATGCCGTGCTTGCCGGCCAGTCGCGCACCGGTTGGCGAGGCGACCGCGGCCACCGCCAGCGGGACACCGCCGTCGGAGTACGGAGCAAGCTGCAAGCGGGCGTTGTGCAGTTCGTGCGTCGGGGTCTTCGCGGACACCGTCTCACCGCGCAGCAGTCGGACAACGATGTCGAGGTTGGTGTCTAACAACTCTCGCGTGTCGGTCGGCGTCAACCCGATCATCCCCGAGTCGCTGGGCAGTGAACCCGGTCCTACCCCACCGATCACCCGGCCGTGGGTGAGGTGATCCAGCATCATCAACCGGTCGGCGACCCACAGCGGATTGTGGTACGCGAGCGAGATGACACCGGTGCACAACTTGATCCACTTGGTCCGCTCGGCGGCGGCCGCGATGAAAAGCTCCGGCGAGGCGATGATCTCGCTGCCCGCGGAGTGATGCTCGCCGATCCACGCCTCGTCGAAGCCGAGCGCGTCGAGATGCTCGACGAATTCGAGATCTCGCTGAATGGCCAGCGTCGGGTTGGTACCTGCGCGGTGAAACGGAGCGATGAAATACCCAAACCTGAGCTTGGCCATGTGCGATCCCCTAGCAGTCGAGTTGTCCCGACCCTAATCCCGTCCGTGCGTTGGGACTAAGGAGTTGATCCCTCGAATCTGCAAAGAGTTATCGGGCGAAGCGCTTGAGCGGTCAGCCGCCGCCGCAACCAACGCCAGGGATGCAGCCGCTACCGCCGCCGGGTCCGCCGCCACCGCAGCCCACACCAGGAATGCAGCCGCTACCGCCGCCGGGGCCGCCACCACCGGTCGGGCCGCCGGGGATGCTGCCGCTTCCGCCGCCGGGGCCGCCACCACCGGTGGGTCCGCCGGGGATGCTGCCGCCCCCGCCGCCCGGGCCGCCACCGCCGGTCGCACCGCCGCCGGGTGCCGTCGAGGGAGCCGGAGCCGGTGCCACACTCGACGACGGGGTCGTCGTTGTCGTCGTCGTGGTGTTAGGGCCGCTCTTGCCCCCGCCACAGCCGACAGCCAACACCAGCAAGGCCGCGCCGAAGAACAGCGTCATGGCCGTACGCAAAGACTTCATCTCCAGATCCCACTCTTCTCTCGTGCACCCCGAGGTACCCGAGACGAGCGGGGGTGAAACGCATTGACTACGAGCGCGATCAGCCGCGCCGGGACAGCTGCGCATGGATGAGCGGAGCGATTTTCTCCGCCATGTACGCGTGTCCGGCGTCGTTGGGGTGTACGCCGTCAGGGCCGATCAGTTCGGGTCGACCGACGAACCAGCCTTCGCTGATCGGGTCGATGAACGTCGCCCCGATGTCGTGGGCCTGACCGCTGAGAATGTCGCGGACGTAGAGGACGTCCAACGGCGGATCCGAATCAGTCCATGGCGGGCCGATCACGAGCAACTTCGCCGACGGAGAGATCCGGTGGGCCAGATCCAGGGTGTCGTGTGACATAGCCGTCATCTGCATCGGATCGACGCCGTGGTCGTTGCGTGAACCGAAGAACACCACCAGCGCATCGTCGGGATGAACCGCGCGATTCGTCAGGTCCTCGAAAACGCTGCCGTGGTCACCGCGGACGACGTAGCCGGCCCTGCCTTCCGAAGCGACCTCCGGCGCGACCTGGACGCCTTGGCGTGCCAGCGTCAGCCAGGTGCGGTTAGTCCACGTGTTCGCTCCCCAGCCGCCTTCGTCGGTGCCGGTGGTGTAGGAATCTCCGATCACCGCGACGTGGTCGATCGGTGTTCCACGGGCCACCGTCCGAACGGACCGCGGCGCGGCGGGACTGTGCGTGAACAGGCCGGCGGCAACCGCGGCCGTGACAACAACTGTGGCTAACCGTCCCACCGCTACCTGCACTGTCCACCACCTCGGCCGCGTGTCTTGCCCGTATCAGCGGCATCGTAAGAGCTCTACGACGAATTTTCCCGTCAACGCGCGGTGTCCGGCCGGACGCCGCGCGGGAGGCAGTCAGCGCTGGTGAAGCCCCAGTGTGTTGACGGGCGCGGAACACCGAAGGTCGCGCGCCACAGGGATCGTACTTGATCAATGTTGTGGCGCAGTATTGCTCGCGTCACCCGTCGATGCTCAGCCGGCACGTGCCGAAACGGACTTCGGTCGTCCGTCGTGGGCTCCGTCGATGGACTGCAACTTGCCGCCCCCACTCTGTTCCGCAGAGTCGGCGTCGACCACCGGCCGGCCGTCGCCGACCATCCTGCGCATCCAGAGGCGGGCAGGTTCCTCAACGACGTGGTAGAGCACGGCCGCGCCGACGAAGGTCACCGCGAGCACGGCGGCCAAGAGCAGCTTTCCGTCGTTGCCGAACATCGTGAGCTCGAACTGCTGCGCGGTCCAGATCCAGGAGGTGTGCACCAGCTCGTGAACCATGTACAGGCAGAACGAAATCTGCCCGCCGTAGACCAACGGCCGGGTGGCGAGCAGCGCGGGCAGGCTGCCCGTGCCGATCGCCAGAGTCAGCACCAGCGGCACGAACAAGATGTCGACCAGACCGCCGGTGTCGGAGACGCCATGCAGCGGGTGCGCGTCGGACCAGTAGAGGAAGCCGACCACGCCGGCGAGCAACAATGCCGACACGTAGCCGGCCACCCGTCGGCCACGATCGGTGAGCTTTAAGCGACTGACCGCAGCAGCGACCAATGCCCCGGCGGTGAACTGCATGACGATGCGCGGCAACCAACTCCACGGCGTGTAGAACTGGCCGGTCACCAACAGCGACACCACCGGGGGCAACGAGGCGGCGACGGCCAGCCAGACCAGGTTGCGGGCACGGGTTGCGCTCGCCATCCGGAAGATCACCAGTACCAGCAGCCCGAACAACAGGTACGCCAGCCACTCGGCGCTGATCGACCACGCCGGGCCGTCCCAGCTCGAATCGTCGAAGAACGGCTGGAACCACAGTTGCGCCATCAAGACCTGACGCACATAGCTGATCGCGGTGAACCGGTAGATCTCCTGCGACGGGATGTGACCGACGTGCAGCGTGAAAATGACCCACAGAGCCGCCAGATGCAGGGTGACCAGATACACCGGCCACACCCTGGCCAGCCGCAACCATAGGAAATGCAGGGTGGCGCGGGTCGACCACGATCCGCCCATCCGGTCGAGGTAATTCCAGGTAAGCACGAACCCACTCAGGATGAAGAACAGGTCCACACCTTGGGCTCCGCAGTTGAGCACGGGTGTCAGCGCGTCAAGAAATCCGGGCACCGCATCGCGCAACAGCGGACGGAAATGAAACAGCACGACCCAGACAGCGGCGACGATGCGAAGTCCTGTGAGGGCCTTGATGTCTCCGCTGCGCACAACATTCTTTCCGTGAGGCCACCGGTGCTGATTCACCGCGGCGCATCGTCGTAGGTGACGGCGTTGGCAGGGTATCAGTGCGCCAGAACGATCGCGAGCCGTCGACCCGGTGTGCCGTGAAGCGAATGCGCAGGCAGGCGATGTCGAAACGGCGCTCAGCAAGCGGGTACGTACGCGCGGAAGCGATCGTTCCCAGCGCGTGTTGACACGCCTAGCGTCAACATCGACGCCGCGCCGCCACGACAGGAGAAACCATGCCTCTGTTGTACGTCGACCTGATCGAAGGCCGAGCGCCGGCCGACATTCGAACGTTGTTGGACGCGATTCACGATGCGGTCGTCGACGCATTCGGCGTTCCGCCGCGTGACCGCTATCAAGTGGTTCGCACCCACCCGAGTCACGAAGTCGTGGCGCTCGACACCGGTCTGGGTATCGAGCGTTCCGCCGCGCTCGTGGTCGTTCACGTCGTGAGTCGACGGCGCTCTCTGGAGATGAAACAGCGGTTCTACGAACTGGCCGCGGCCAACCTGGCGGCGCGATCTGGGCTCGACGCGAAAGACCTCATCGTGTCGATCACCGAGAACGGCGACGAGGATTGGTCTTTCGGCCACGGACGGGCGCAGTTCCTGACCGGAGAACTCTCATGAAAACCCGCCTCACCGAGTTCTTCGACATCGAGCACCCGATCGTCTCCGCGCCGATGGCGCTCATCGCGGGCGGCAAGCTCGCCGCGGCTGTGACATCAGCGGGTGGTCTGGGTCTGATCGGCGGCGGCTACGGCGATTCCGCGTGGCTTGAGCGCGAGTTCGGTCTCGCCGACGGCGCGCGCGTGGGGTGCGGCTTCATCACATGGAGCCTGGCCCGCACACCGGAACTGCTCGACGAGACGCTGGAGCGGCAGCCGGCGACAGTGATGTTGTCGTTCGGCGAACTGCAGCCGTTCGCCGAACGGATTCACGCGGCCGGGATTCCACTCATGGCGCAGGTTCAGACGCTCGAGCATGCACGCAGAGCACTCGACGCCGGTGCGGAGATCGTGGTCGCCCAAGGCGGCGAGGCGGGCGGGCACGGCATGACGGTTCGTTCCACGTTCACGTTGGTGCCTGACGTCGTCGACGTGGCCGCCCAACGTGCACCGGACACGCTGGTACTGGCGGCCGGCGGTGTCGCCGACGGGCGCGGGCTGGCCGCGGCACTGATGCTCGGAGCCGACGGCGCGGTGGTGGGTACCAGGTTCTGGGCCTCCCCCGAGTCGCTGGTCTCACCGCGCGCGCATGACCGCGCCCTCCGAGCCGGCGGCGACGACACCTACCGGACAAGGGTTTACGACACGGTGAGGCAGCTGGACTGGCCGCCCGAGTACAACGAGCGAGCGTTGAGCAATCCGTTTGTCGACGGCTGGCACGGCAACGAAACCGAGTTGATGGCGTCGTTGCCCGAGGTCGTCAAAACGTACGAAGCCGCCGTCGCCGCCGAGGATTTCGAAGCCGCCGCGATATTGGTCGGTGAGTCGATCGGTCTGATCGACGCGGTCCGTCCCGCGGCGGACATCGTGGCCAACCTGGCGTCGCAGGCTGAGCGGGTCCTGAAGCAAGCCGAGCATTAGCAGATTCACCGGGAACGGCGCGGCGCGTCGTCGCGCATAACTTGCACATTGACGACAAATATCTGGTTGGCTCCGATACATGGCCAGGCTTGACGTGCCCGACGGCCCCGGTGGCGAAGCGGCGATGATCTGGACGCTGCGACCGCAACTCGGCGACATGGTCGAGCGGATGATTCATGGCGCCTACCAGCAGAGTGTTCTGCCACCGGAGGAACGTGAGCTGGCCAGAATGCGGATCGCGCAAATCAACGACTGTGTCGCATGTTCCGACTTTCGCGCACCCTCGGTCATCGAGGCGGGTGTCGGGCCCGAGCTTTACGAGAATGTCGCGACATACGCCACCTTCCCGGGCTACACGCCGCGACAGCGCCTTGCCATCGAGTACGCCGAACGTTTCGCGACCGACCATGCATCGATCGACGACGCATTTTTCGGCCGGCTACGCGAAAATTTCTCCGACCCGGAAATTCTTGACCTGACCCTGTGTGTCGCGGTGTTCCTTGGCCTGGGGCGATCGTTGAGTGTTCTCGGCGTCGACCAGTCCTGCGCGATCGACGTTTGACAGCGACGCTTAGGAGACGAGTGGATCTCGCATCGGTTGACGAGTTGCTCACCACCACACGATCGGTTCGTAAGCGCCTCGACCTGACGCGGCCGGTCGGCCGTGACGTGATTCTCGAGTGCATCCAGTTGGCGATGCAGGCTCCGACGGCGAGCAACGCGCAAGATTGGCGGTGGCTGGTGATCACCGACGCCGACAAGCGTGCCGCGATCGCCGACATCTACCGCAGCATCGGCTCTGAGTACCTTGCCTACGCCGCCAAGGATGCGACCGATCCGCAGACTCAGCGGGTGTATGCCAGCGCGTTCAGCCTGACCGACACTCTGGGCCAGGTCCCGGTGCACGTCATCCCGTGTCTGGAAAACCGCATCGACAACTCCAGCATGCTGACCGCAGCGTCGGCCTGGGCATCGATCATTCCGGCCGGTTGGAGTTTCCTGCTCGCACTACGGTCCCGCGGCCTTGGATCAGTCTGGACCACAATGCATTTGGCCAAAGAGCGTGAAGTGGCCGAATTACTGGGGATCCCCGACACGGTGACCCAGGCCGCCCTCTTCCCGGTGGCATACACGATCGGCACCGACTTCAAGCCGGCCGCGCGTCCGGCCGCGGAGACCGTCACATTCTGGGATGGCTGGGGTTAAACCTGAACTGTGTTGCGGTCAGGTGAAATTGTTTCTTAGCAAAGTATTAAACGCTGGAACACGTGACCTTAGAGTAGGCAATTAGCGTCTCAAACAGGTCGGGATCATCGCTGATCCTGGTTTTGCAGTAACAGTGTTTTGGGAATGGGGACGCGTCAAATGAACGAGTCGATTAAGCCGGCGGCCTACTTGGCACCTCGGCACGCTCATCTTCCCGTCGACTGCAGCGGCGCCCTGGTGCGCGCGCAGTGCCGGCACCTGGCAACCGTGGTGACGATCACCGGCGTGATCGACGCGACCAATGTGGAACAGGTCATCAAGTACGCCCAGCGTTTCAACCTGCCGGACAAGCCCTTTGTGCTCGACTTGAGCGGTGTGGAAACTTTCGGCCCGCAGGCTGTGCGCCTCCTGTACGCCGTCGACGAAGCGTGTGCCGCCGCGGGCCTGGAATGGGCGGTTATCCCGAGCCAGGCTGTGAGCCTCACGCTCTTGGTGACGCACGGGGACGTCAGCTTTCCGACCGCAGCCACGGTCCATGAGGCGCTGCAGTTCTTCGCCGACGCCACCACTACCCGGCGTCGTCTATTGCTCCCGCTCTTCACCAAAACTGCCTAGTCGCGTATTTGGCCGCGGGCATGCATTTCGCGAAGTCCGTATGCTGCTATTTGTGACGTCTAAGTCAACGGTTGCTGCGATGGCCCTGATCGCGATGGGCTGGGTTGCGTCGGCCGGCCTCGCGGCCGCCGATCCCGCACCTGCACCGCCCCCTCCGCCACCCGCGCCGGCCCCCGGAGCGCCGGCTCCGGCCAAGACGACGATCGACAAAGACGGCGTCTACAACGTCGGGACCGACATCGTCCCGGGCGTCTACACGTCAGCCGGTCCGGTCGGTAACGGTGTCTGCTACTGGAAGCGGCTCGGTGACGATGCCAAGCAGCCGCTCGACAACGCGATGAGCAAGAAGCCCCAAATCGTGCGGATCGATCCGACCGACAAGACATTCAAAACGGACGGCTGCCAGGCGTGGCAGAAAAACGACGCCGCAGTCCCCGACCCGGGCAAATCTCCGGAGCAGGCAAGCTTGGGGCTCGGCATCCTCAACTCGCTGATCGGCGGCGGCGGAACACCGGCCGCGCCAGCCGCGCCGCCCGCGCCGGCTCCGGCACCGCCCAAGTAGTCACGGGTCCATCCACCACACATGCAAACGGTCGAATACGCCGCCGGTCGCTTGGCGGACATCTTCGGCGATCCCGCCCAGCCCACGGTTCTGCTGTGGCACGGCCAGCAGGCCGACGCGCGCTCCTCGGTTCGGTCGCTCGCTGAGCTGATCGCTAACCGCGGTTTGGGCGTCGTCGCCCCGGACTGGAATTCCTACGCCGCGGACGGGGGTCGCGCCGATCTGCTGGGCTCGGTGCAGTTCACCCGTGACCGCGTCGACGACCCCGACGGTGTGGTGCTCGCCGGTTGGTCGATGGGAGGGCTTGCGGCCGCAGGTCTGACCATCCGATCCCATCAACTCGGCGTCGCCTTCGCGCACACCGTGTGTCTGGCCGGCGCTTTCATGATCGCCGATCCGATCTTCAACGACCTCCCGGCTGATCGAGTGCACGACACGGCAAACGCGACACCGTTCACGCTGCTGCACGGCAAGGCCGATCGCGTCATCCCGGTCTCGGTGGCCCACGATTTCGCCACGGCGCTGCGGCAGCACAACTGGCCCGTGCAGGTGGTCGAGTTACCCGCCGACCACGGGTCCATTGCCGGCGCGGCCTATGACCCGGTCGCCGGGCGCTATCACGCCGCTACGGACGTCCAGTCGCTAGCCGTCGCCGCCGAGGTCGCGGATCTTATCGCTGATGCCGGCCGGAAGCGCTGACTGCGACAACCAGTCACGCAGCTTCGCGTAAATCAGCGGATGGTTCAGCAAGTCAAAGTGATTCAAACCGGTCAGGGTCAGCCCGAGCTCCGCATCGAATGGAATCCGCCGTGACTTGCCAAGGCCCGCAGCACTTTTAGGGCGTACCAGGTGATCGCCGGCGATCACCCCGAGTAACGGTGGCGCCACTGTGGACGACACGAAGTGATACGTGGCATGCCGCAGGAACGGTGCTTCGTGGCACCGATCGCGTAGGAATTCGTCCGGGTCGGCGTCGATCCAGTCTTCGTCGAGGCAGGCGCCATACCGCAGATCCTTCACACCGTCGCTGCGAGCGTTCAAAAATGCTGCGATTGCCCGTGTTTCGGGCAGCTTCGCCAGTACCCATGAAGCGACGTTCACGCCCTTCTCCAGATCCGCTCCCAGGTGCGGCGAAGCCAGACACACCACTCTGCTTACGGAGTCGGTCCAGGCGTGCTGCTGATCGGAGCCGTAATGGCACGCGCTACGCACCACCAGTCCGCCCATTGAATGGCCCACCAGCACGAGATCGGTGACTGGTACCGGCCATTGCTCGTGCAACAGGTCGAGGACGCCGGCCAGGGTCCGGCCGTTGGCCGAAATGTGCAGTCCGGTGTTGTAGCGCAACAGGACTGGGCTGAAGCCGAGGTCGTCGTGCAGTCGCTCGCCATAACTGCGGGTGTCGTCGGTCTCGCGTGGCTGTCGCGACCATGCCCGCTCGGTCATGCACCAGCCGTGCACGAAGACGGCGACTCGTCCGGTGGCTGCGGGATAGGCCGCGGTCAACGAGTCGGTGGTCAACGCCACCGGTTTGCCGTCGCGTCGGACCACCATCGCACCGGCCAGTGGGTTTTCACGGTCGCTCAACTCGTCGCCGTAGATGCCGTTCACCGCGGCGAGGACTGCGCCGACCGAATCGGTGCGGGATTCCAGAGCCTCGTCGACCTCGCTACCCCAGATTTCCGCTGCGATAACGCCTGCGGCACGTGTCGCGCCACGAAGACCACGATCGACGCCGGTGTAGACCGCCCGCGTGATCCCGTCGTGAATGGTCTTCGTCGGTGTTGCCGACGGTCCGATCGAGTTGAACACGCGACTGGCGATGCCGGCGTGCATACCGCGCACGAGTGTGGTCAGTACCGTCGTCGCCTCCCCCGCCAGATCGCTGACGGCGTGGATATCACTGCGTTGCATGTGTCCCCCTCCCGAGTTCTGGTCGGATGGATGTCAGAATGGCTTGGCAACGTCCCTAGCAGCCCAGATCCCGCATTCGCGGGCACTCTGAGCTGCCGGTTTGTCCACTCAGTATACAAGCGTTTACTGTATGCACCAGTGGTCGAATTCGACGGAAACCACGGATACGCGGGCGCAACGCCTGATAGGAGCGCTAATGGACGCGACTTTTTCGCTGGATCTATCCGATGAAGTGGTGCAAGTCCGCGACTGGGTGCACGAATTCGCCGACTCGGTGATCCGGCCTGCGGCAGCCGAATGGGACGAGCGGGAAGAGACGCCCTGGCCGATCATTCAAGAAGCCGCCAAGGTCGGGCTCTACACCCCGGACCTGTTCGCGCAGATGGCGGGCGAGGCCAGCGGGCTCGGCATGCCGACCGTTTTCGAAGAGATGTTCTGGGGCGATGCGGGCATCGCGTTGTCCATTATGGCCACCGGGCTCGCCGCGGCCGCGCTGGCCGCCAATGGAACTCCGCAACAAATCGGCGAGTGGCTCCCGCAGATGTTCGGCAGCCCCGGCGATCCCCAGTTGGCCGCATTCTGCTCGTCCGAACCCGGCGCCGGCTCCGACGTCGGAGCGGTGCGCACCCGAGCGAAGTACGAGGAAGCCACCGACGAGTGGGTGCTCAATGGAACCAAGACCTGGGCGACCAACGGTGGCATCGCTAACGTCCATGTCGTGGTGGCGTCGGTCGAGCCTGAATTGGGCACCCGGGGGCAGGCCACGTTCATCGTGCCGCCCGGAACCAAGGGGCTCTCCCAAGGACAGAAGTTCAAAAAGCACGGCATTCGGGCGTCGCACACCGCCGAGGTCGTGCTCGATGATGTCCGGCTTCCCGGTGAGCTGATCCTTGGTGGCCGAGAGAAATTCGAAGGCCGGATCGCCCGGATCAAAGAAGGGCATCGGACCTCGAGCCAGGCCGCGATGATGACGTTCGAGCGCACCCGTCCCACCGTGGGAGCGATGGCGCTGGGCATCGCCCGCGCCGCTTACGAGTACGCCCTCGAATACTCCGGTCAGCGTGAGCAGTTCGGCCGTAAGATCGCCGAATTCCAGGCCGTGGCATTCAAATTGGCCGACATGAAGAGCCGCATCGATGCGTCCCGGATGCTGGTCTGGCGGGCCAGCTGGATGCAACGCAACAACAAGCCGTTCACTTCAGCCGAGGGTTCGATGGCAAAGCTCTACGCCAGCGAGACAGCGGTGTACGTCACCGACGAGGCCATCCAGATCCTCGGCGGTAACGGCTACACCCGGGACTACCCGGTCGAGCGGATGCACCGAGATGCGAAGATCTTCACCATCTTTGAGGGCACCAGCGAAATTCAGCGACTGGTGATCGGCCGGGCGATCACCGGCCTGCCGATTCGGTGAACGGCAGCTAGTGCGCGGCGTGCGCCTCGTCGCCGGCGCCGTTGAGCGCCAGTGCTTCATCCCAATCGGTGCCGTGGTCGCCGTTGACGTGTTCCTCGACGGCCGGCGGCTCAGCCTCGGCTTCGCCTTCGTCTAGTCCGGCTACCACTCGGATCGCGGCGATCAGCTGCTCCACCAGCGGCTTCTCCTGCCCGGTGGGGGTGCCGCCTTCTTCGAGCTCATCGGGCAACTCACGCCGGAGCCCGAAACCGTTGGCCGCCTCGTGCGCCGACAGCTTGGCGTGCACGCGGGCGTTGTAAAGCTGTTGTCCCAGACTCGATCCGGGCGCATCGGAGACTCGCTCCATCAGGTCGTCGTAACGTCGCCGGACGTCACTGAGCGCGATCATCACCGTGGGGGTGGGCCGGCTGTGGCTTGCGGCCTCGGTCAGCGCGGCGCGGAGCTTCCGTAATCCGGTCAGCACCACCTCGGCGCGCTTGTGGAATTTCTTGTCTTCAGGAAAAGGCAGCGAATCGATAGCCGCCCGGTACATGTGCATCGCCGCGTCGGCGAGATTCACAATGGTTTGCGCTTCACCTTCGTGCTGGTCGAATTCGCCCATAGTCCCTCAACTCTTTGATGGTGTTCAGCTCGGGTCGTGACGTGCTGCCATCAACGTCCGTCCCGACAGCTGCAAGGAAGAGAGTATTGGTAACAGCGTCGACGCGCCAACAATAGTTCGCGCCCAGTTGGCTGGCAGTGCTACCTCTGCGACTGCCAGCAAATCGTGCGGCAGTGGCGGCATTTCGACACGTTGGCGACGAGAACCGGGTCGCCCTAGTTGAGACCGTAGAAATGCTTCGCGTTGAGTCCGCCGATTTTTGCGCGCGTGTTCTCGCTGATGTCCGGGCGTGTGCGCAGGTGCTTGGTGCTCTCGGGCCACTCACCGTCCCAATGCGGGTAGTCGCTGGCGAACATGATGAACTCGTCGCCGAGTACGTCGATGACGCCGGGCAGGATCGGCTCCTCCGGCTCGCAGGTCACGAAGATGTTGCCGGCGTTTATGTACTCCTGCGGGTCGCGTTGCCAGCCACGCTCGATCCAGTCGCCACGCTTTTCGAAATGCTCGTGCAAACGGTCGATGAAGAACGGCACCCAACCGACTCCCGCCTCGAGGAACGCCACCCGCAGCCCGGGATGACGATCGAAAACACCGCCCGACACCATCGCTGTCATCGCCGTCATCTGGTCGAACGGAAAGCTGATGCAGTGCACCTGGATGTAGTTGGTGAACCGATCGACACCGATCTTCGGCAGATGAATGCCGGGGGCGCCGTGAATGCCGAGCGGCATGTCGAGCTCGACCGCCGCGGCGTAGAACGCATCGAGGTCGGGGTGGTCGAGGTTGCGGGTCTTGAGCGCGGGCGGGACGAGGGTCGCCACCAACCCGAGGTCCTTGGCCTCCCGCATGACGTCGATCGCCGCCTGCCCGTGCTCGATCGGCGTCACCGCGACGCCGTGCAACCGGCCGCTCGCCGGGGCGCAGAAATCGGCGATCCACTGGTTGTAAAGGCGCGCGAACCCGGCGGCGAATTCCGGGTCTTCGAGGCTGGGCGCGCACAGCCCCAGGCTGGGATACAGCACCATGGTGTCGATGTGGTCCCGGTCGGCGTCGCCCAGCACGCCCTCCGCCGACCGGCAGTTGATTTCCGGTGCCTTGCTGATCCCGTGCTCGGGCGGGCAGCCGGCACCGGGTCCGCGGTCCTCGGGGTAGTTACGGCCCTCGATCACCAACCGCGCCCTGCCATCGGGGCTCGCCGCGACGTAATCCGGCCAGCGCTTGAGGGCCTCGATCGCCAGCGATGGATTCTCGGCGACATGTCCGTCGGCATCGATGATCTGCATAACGCGCTCCCGTCGGCCGGATCCACGGCGTTGTATGCAGCGTGCATCACCAACGGCGTCGACGGTTGCAAAACGATGGCCAAACAAGCCGGGCAGTTGCCCAACCTGAATCGAGTACGGCTAGTCCGTGTAACACTGCGGTAATGGCTTATTCGATTGCCCGACCCAAGCTCGAGGGCAACATCGCGGTCGGCGAGGATCGGCAGCTCGGGTTTGCCGAGTTCGGCGATCCGCAGGGGCGCGCAATTTTCTGGCTGCACGGCACTCCCGGAGCGCGACGGCAGATTCCCGCCGAAGCCCGCGAATATGCGGAGGACAATCACATTCGGCTGATCGGCATCGACCGACCAGGCATCGGGTCGTCCACCCCGTATCAGTACGAGAATGTCCTGGCGTTTGCTGACGACCTGCGCACCGTCGCCGACACCCTCGGCATCGACAAGATGATCGTCATCGGCCTGTCTGGGGGCGGTCCATACACCTTGGCATGCGCCGCAGCGATGCCCGACCGCATCATCGCGGTGGGAGTACTGGGCGGGGTGGCCCCGACAGTGGGTCCGGAATCCATCACCGGCGGGCTGATGGCACTCGGCACTTTCGTCGCGCCGCTGCTGTCCGTTGCCGGGCTCCCGATCCGGTTGGCCGCGGCCGGTTTCATCCGCCTGCTGAAGCCGGTCGCCGAACCCGCGCTGTATCTGTACGCCGGGGTGTCCCCCGTGGGTGATCGCAGGCTGCTGGTGCGACCGGAATTCAAGGCGATGTTTCTCGACGATCTCCTCAACGGATCGCGCAAGCAGTTGGCGGCTCCGTTCGCCGATATCATCGTCTTTGCCCGCGACTGGGGCTTCCGGCTCGACCAGGTGAAGATCCCGGTCCGGTGGTGGCACGGCGACAAGGACCATATTGTCCCGTTCGCCCACGGGCAGCATGTCGTCGCCGGACTGCCCGATGCGGAGCTCTACACGCTTCCCGGCGAAAGCCATCTCGCCGGCCTCGGTTTCGCCGAGGAGATTCTTCGCACCATGATCGAGCTCTGGGACAGCATCGAAAAGAAGTGAATTACATCTGCGCACGACACCGTCGCGCGCCATGTGATAAACGGAGCGGGTGCCCGCGAACCCGCCGCTGACCAAAGACCAACGCAACTCGTTCATCGCCGCACTGCTGGGCTGGACGATGGATGCCTTCGACTACTTCCTGGTGGTGCTGGTCTATGCCGACATCGCGAAGACGTTCCACCACACCAAGGCCGAAGTCGCATTCCTGACCACGGCGACCCTGCTCATGCGTCCGGTGGGTGCGTTACTTTTCGGGCTTTGGGCCGACCGGGTCGGGCGGCGCCTGCCGCTGATGGTGGACGTGGTCTTTTATTCGGTGGTCGGATTTTTGTGCGCGTTCGCCCCGAATTTCACTGTGCTGGTTGTGCTGCGACTGCTGTACGGCATTGGCATGGGTGGTGAATGGGGTCTGGGTGCCGCGCTGGCGATGGAGAAGGTTCCCGTCGAACGGCGCGGCTTCTTCTCCGGTCTGCTCCAGGAGGGTTACGCGTTCGGCTATCTGCTCGCCACGGTGGCGTCGCTTCTGGTGGTCGATCAACTCGGGTTGTCCTGGCGCTGGCTGTTCGGGCTGAGCGTCATCCCGGCGCTGATCAGCTTGATCATCCGGTACCGGGTCCAGGAGTCCGAAGTCTGGGAAGCCGAGCAGGATCGAATGAATTTGACCCGCACCAGGATTCGCGACGTGCTGCGCAACGCCGCCGTGATTCGCCGGTTCATCTATCTGGTGCTGCTGATGGCGGCCTTCAACTGGATGAGCCACGGTACGCAGGACGTGTATCCGACGTTTCTGTCGGCCACCCACGACGGTGGCGCCGCGCTCTCACATGCGAGCGCCAAGTGGATCGTGGTGATCTACAACATCGGAGCCATCGCCGGCGGACTGATCTTCGGCTCACTGTCGCAGCGGTTCGGCCGCCGCTACACGGTGGTGTTCTGTGCAGTGCTCGCTTTGCCGATCGTGCCGTTGTTCGCCTACTCGCATTCCGCCGCGATGCTGTGCCTCGGCTCGTTTCTGATGCAGTTCGCGGTACAAGGTGCGTGGGGCGTCATCCCTGCGCACCTGACAGAGATGTCGCCGGATGCCATCCGCGGTTTCTACCCGGGTGTCACGTACCAGCTCGGCAATCTCCTGGCGGCGTTCAACTTGCCGATCCAGGAACGGCTGGCCGAGACCCACGGCTACCCGTTTGCGTTAGCCGCAACGATCGGGCCGGTGTTGATAGCCGTCGCGGTCTTGACGGTGATTGGCAAGGACGCCACCGGAATCCGCTTCGGCAGTGGTGAAAGTAGTGCGATCGCGTCTCCCGATGCCGGATAGGCTCAGCGGTATGTTCAGCGGTGTTGTTCGAGCGCCTGACGCAGTAGATGCATCGCCACCGTCGTCGACCGCTCCCGGATGTCGTTGCGGTTGCCGGGCAGTAGAAGCGTGCGGGTCGAGGGCGCGTCACCGGCCAGCGCCACGGTGAAACACACGGTGCCGACCGGCTTGTCGTCGGTTCCGCCGCCGGGCCCGGCGATTCCGGTGATCGCCACCGCGGTGTCAGCGCCGAATCGCTGTAGTGCGCCGTCCGCCATCGCCTCGGCCACCGGCTCGGACACCGCACCCTGCGCCTCGATCAGGGCGGGATCGACGCCGAGCAAGTCGGCTTTCGCCTCGTCGGCGTAGGCCACCAATCCCCCGGCGAGGTAGGCCGACGAGCCGGGCCGCTCGGTGAGCCGGGCCGCCAGCAGCCCGCCCGTGCAGGACTCGGCCGTCGCGATTCGGCGCCCGGTCAACAACTGGGCGATCTGATCATCTATGTGCGAACCGTCTTCGGAAAAGATCTGCTGCCAGTGCCGGTCCCGGAGATAGTCGGTCAACCGCCGGTACGTGTCCGAGGCGTCGGGTTCGTAGCGGGTGACCATCTCGATCTCGCCCCGCCGCAGACAAGTGGTGATCTCCAAGGCGGCGAAACCGGGCATGTCCTGCTCCGCCTCGCGGAGCGTTTCGGCAAGGCCGGACTCCGGCAAGCCCGAACATCCGAATGGTGTCTTGGCGGTAGACCGTCCGGCCCGCGATGGCTGCCTGGACATCGGGGGTCTGCACCGCCGTTTTCCACATCGGCTGGAGTTCGCGGGGCGGGCCCGGTAGCACCAGCACGGCCGGCTTGCCCGGCACGATCACGCCGGGAGCGGTCCCGACCGGGTCCAACACCACGGCCCCGACCGGGACCATGGCCTGCTTTCGGTTCGCGGCGCGCACCGCCTCGAAATCGCCTGTGCCGATGCGTGCCATCAGCTTCTTCAAGATCTCGGCGATCTTGTTCTCCAGCTCGTCGTCCAGGGCCAACTCGCGATTGCAGAATTGCGCGACGATGGCGACCGTCATGTCGTCGGCGGTCGGCCCGAGCCCGCCGCTGGTGACAATCAAGTCCACGCCCTCGTTGGCCATGAAGCGCAAAGCCGCTTCGATGTCGGCGGCGCGATCGCCGCAGATGGTGATGTGGGCGAGTTCCACTCCGAGTTCGAGAAGCCGGTCGGCGATCCAGGGTCCGTTTCGGTCGGCCACTCGACCCGTCAGGACCTCGGTACCGGTGACGACAATGCCCGCGCGTGCACTCACCGCTATGACACTAGGTGGGACGGTCCAGTGACTCGGCAAGATGGCGCTCAACCGACTGTGTCTTGCCGGTCATCGCGTCGGTGACGCCGGATCGCCAGTCGGCCTTGATCACCACGCTGACCCGGTTGGCGTGAGCCGCCACGGCTTCGACGGCGCGTTCGACGACGGCCATCACCTCGGTCCAGCTGTCGCCTTCGATCACGGTGAACATCGAGTCGGTCTTGTTCGGCAGCCCCGACTCCCTGACCACCCGGACCGCTTCGGCGACGATCTCGCCGACACCCTCACCGACTCCGAGCGGCGTGATCGAGAACGCCACCAACACAGACATCTGGCGAGCGTACTCGCGCCGCGTGGCAGCATCGGGCCATGCGGGTTTTGGTGCAACGGGTCGTGGCGGCCGCGGTTTCGGTGGATGGCCGCGTTGTCGGCTCGATCCGGCCCGCCGGCCAGGGCCTGCTGGCATTCGTCGGGGTGACCCACGGCGACGATGCCGGCAAAGCCCGGCGGCTCGCCGAAAAGCTCTGGCAGTTGAGAATTCTCGATAACGAGCGGTCGGCATCCGACATCGGCGCGCCGATCCTGGCTGTCAGCCAGTTCACGCTCTACGCCGACACCGTCAAGGGCCGGCGACCGTCATGGAACGCCGCTGCGCCCGGAGCGGTCGCCGAACCGCTGGTCGATGAATTCGTACAGGCGCTGAGGGGTCTGGGCGCGGACGTGGAAACCGGTGTCTTCGGCGCCCACATGCAGATCGAATTGGTGAACGACGGGCCAGTGACACTACTGCTGGAGCTGTGACAGGGAGGTTTGATGAGCGACAGGTGGGCGCGAGACCGCGTCGACGACGACACGTGGGACATCGTCAGCAGCGTAGGATACACGGCGCTGCTGGTCGCCGGCTGGCGAGCGTTACACGCCGCCGCCGAAGATCCATTGGTGCGGGACGACTACGCGCGGCATTTCATCACAGCGTCCGGGGATCCGTTCTTGAATGAGGCCCTCGCCGACCCCGGCAGTTCTGAGGGCGCGGCGGCCTTTCCCCGGCTGTACGGAGTGCAGACCCGGTTCTTCGACGAGTTCTTCACCGGCGCTGCGAAGCTGGGCATCCGCCAGGCCGTCATCGTCGCTGCAGGCCTCGACTCCCGCGCGTACCGTCTTGATTGGGCCGGCGGCACAACGGTATTCGAAGTCGACCAGCCGAAGGTTCTGGAATTCAAGACGCGCGTTTTGTCCGGGCACTCCGCCGAACCAGCGGCGCAGCGGCGCGACGTCGCGGCCGATCTGCGCGAGGACTGGTCGATACCGTTGCTGGCAGCCGGTTTTGACACAACCCTGCCCAGTGCCTGGTCGGTGGAGGGCATCCTGCCCTACCTGAACGGAGACGCACAGGACACGCTGTTCAGCCGCATCACCGAACTCTCCGCGCCGGGCACTCGACTCGCGATCGGCGCCCTGGGCTCGTGCCTTGACCAGGACCGACTCGCGGCTCTGGAAGAAAGCCACCCCGGGCTCAACCTGTCCGGCGATGTCGACTTCTCCACGTTGACCTATGACGATTCGACGAAAACCAAACCTGCACAATGGCTCACGGACCGCGGCTGGGCGGTGGATCCCGTCCGGACCAACCCGGAGTTACAACGCGGGTACGGCCGGGTCCCGCCCCAGGTCGATCTGGACCTCGACGAGATCATGCACTCGGAATACATCAGCGCAACGCGCTGAACCTCGCGATCTCGCGCGAGTGTGCAGCTTGTGAGCGTGCTTTCGCGACTATTCCATCGATAACCTGCACAGTCGTCGGCGTGGGTGAAGACATCAGCGCGATGCAGGGACGTAGGCGGTCCCCCGGCCCGCCCGCTCCCACAGGACGCCGCCTTCGGCGGTCACGCCCGCCCGGATCAGGTCGCGCTTGAGGATTTTGGTGGTCGCCGTCTGCGGGAGCGCAACGTTGATGCGCACGAACCTTGGCCACGCCTTTGGCGACAAGTCGGATTGGGTTGCGAGGAACTTCTCGAATTCCTCCGGGGTCAGTGAGCCGCCGTCGTGAAGGACGACGGCGGCCATCACCTGGTCACCGACGTCGTCCCGAATGCCATACACCGCAACCTGACTGATCGGTTCCAGCCGCTGCAGGATTCGCTCGACAGGGGCGGCGGCCAGATTCTCGCCGTCTACCCGCAGCCAGTCGGACGTCCGGCCGGCCAGATAGATCCAGCCGTCGGCGTCGCGGTACGCCAGGTCCCCCGACCAGTACATCCCATGGCGCATCCGCTCGCTGGTGGCCGCCGGGTCGTTGTAGTAGCCGGCGAACGGACCCGAGCCCTCGGTGTTCACCAACTCCCCGACCGCCTCGTCGAAATTCGCCAGCGCGCCGTGCCGATCGAAAACCGCAGTCGCACATTCGCTCACGGTGTCGGAGTGGTAGACGGCGACACCCGGATATCCCTTCCCGATCGACCCGGCGGGTGTGCCGTCCTCGCGGGTGATGATCACCGCGAACTCGCTGGATCCGAAGCTATCGACCACCCGGCAGCCGAATCGTCGCGCGAATTCGTCGATGTCGCGGTCGGACGCCTCGTTGCCGAAGGCGATCCGCAGGGTGTTGTCGGCATCGTCGGGAAGTTCGGGGGTGGCCAGTAGCAGAGCCAACGGCTTGCCGACGTAGTTCATGTAGGTGACGTGATGGCGGCGGATGTCCTCGAGAAACTTCGACGTCGAGAACCGGGCGGGCACCATGGTCGCACCGCAGCCGATGGCGACCGCCCAACCGGCGGCCACGCCGTTGGAGTGAAACAGCGGCATCGCCAGGTAGCACACGTCGTCGGCGGTGACGTCGTACTGTCCGATCAGGCTGGCGCCGCACATGATTGCCATCACGTGGGAGAAACGCACCGCCTTGGGGTCGCCGCTGGTTCCCGAGGTGAAGATCATCATCAGGGTGTCATCGAAGCCGACTTCCCGGTGCGGGACCAGTGGCGGTGCGGCCGCGACCGCGACGTCATAACGCGGCGACGCCACGTCGAGCACGGTGATCCCGGCCAGATCCAATCCGTCCAGCAGCGGTTGGTGTGCGGAATCAACAAGCAGCAGTTGACAATCTGATCGCCGAATGTCGGTCATCAGCCCGGCGCCGCGACGTGTGGTGTTGATCCCGCACAACACATAGCCACCCAGCCCGGCCGCCGCCATCGAGCGCAGCATGGCCGGCGAATTTCCCAGCAGGGCGCCGACGTGCAGCGGGCGGGCGGTATCGGCCAGCCCGATCACGACGGACGCCTCCGCGGCGGCCTCGGCGAGATGTTCGCGCCACGTCCAGGTTTGATCGCCGTGCGCGAGCGCCGGGGTGTCGTCGTGCATGCGAGACCGCAGCAGCTGCTGCACGGTTTCAAACATCGGCCGGCCGATACTTCAGCAGAGTGACCCCGGTGTCGGCGACGCCGCAGTACACCGGACGCACCCGCATGCCTATCCGGACATCGGCGGGGTCCACGTCGACCAGTTCGGTGCTGAACCGGGGGCCGGCGTCCCATGCGACGACCGCGAGAATCTGCGGCACCGCATCGGCCCACGGTGGACCGGTGGGCCGGCGTGCCACGGTGAACGTGTATACCGTTCCGGCTCCGTCGATTTCACGCCACTCGAGATCGTCGGCCAGCGTGCCCGGCGCAAGAGTACGGGGATAGAACACGTAGCGATCCAGCGATGGCGAGAACTGCACCAGGATCCGGTGCTCGGTGAGGGCCTGCCAGAACGGCGCCGACACCGGTGTGGCCTCGGGAAGGGGTACCGCCTCCGTCATCTCAGTCACCGTCCAGCACAAGTGCGACTTGTTCGCTCATGATGCCGCCGGTCCCACTGACAAATGCGTGGTTGCAATCGGCGACCTGCGCGGCGGCGGCCCGGCCCATCACCTGACGGGCGGCGTCGACCACGTGATGCATGCCGCCCGCCATGCCCGCCTGACCGAACGAGAGTTGCCCGCCCGCGGTGTTGAGTGGGAAATCCCCGGCGAAGGTGAGGTCGCGCTGGTTGACCCAGGCCATGCCTTGGCCTTTTCCGCAGAACCCGGCATCTTCGAGCGTCATCAAAACGGTGATGGTGTAGCAGTCGTACAGCGACGCCATGTCTATGTCCGACGGGGTCAGGCCCGCCATCGCGAAGGCTCGCTCCGCGGCACGCGACACCGGTGTCGTCATCAAATCCTCGGCGTACGTCGCGGTCTTGAAAGCGATGTGCTCACCGAATCCACTTGACCCACACCGGGCGGTGACGTGCCCGGCGTGCGATGTCGGCGTTGGCGACCAGGACTCCGGTGCCGCCCTGCACTCGCATCACCGTCTCCAGCATGTGAATGGGATCGGCGATCATCGGGCTGGCCAGAACGTCATCGGCGGTGAGGGGCTTGCCGTGAAACACCGCCCCGGGATGCGCGCACGCGTTCGTCCGCTGATCGACCGCGATCTTCGCGAGAGCTGTTGCGTCATAACCGAAAAGCGCGGCGTACCGCTGGGCTATCTGCGCGTAGGGCCCGTTCTGGCCGACGTTGCCGTACGGGATCTCGAACTCGGCCTGCGGCGAGCCGTACTTGTTGCTCGACGCGCCGTGCCAGCCCGGCGCCGGCGGGGGTCGCCGGCTGGACGTCGGCAGCACCGTCGATCCGGGCACGACAGCCAGCACCGCATCGCACAGTCCGAGTTCGACCGCGGCAGCGGCCCGCCACACCATCCCCGCGGAGGTGGCACCGCCCAGATCCACCCGCTCCCCGAAATTCACCGGCAGGCCGAGATATTCGGACAGCGTGGCAGGCGCGAACATGTCGGATTCCGCCAGGCCGTGACAGACCAGACCGTTGACCACCGACGCCTCCACGCCGGCATCGTCGATGACCATCTTGGCCAACGACGCGTATTGATCGAGAGTGAACGACGGCGGTCGGGTCTGCTTGCGTTCGGCGGGCAACTCGGCGATACCGATGATCGCCGCCTCGCCGCGCAGGCCCGTCATGATTGACGACCGCGCAGCGGCAGCGCAACCGTGGCAGTTCCCGGCATCAGCACCGTCGCGTCGCGTCGCCCGGCGATGTCCAGGTCGACCAGACCGACGTTGTCGGACAACCGTTTTCCGGTGACCGTCCCGCCGAAGGTCAGTTCCTGGCCGACAAGGGCGACCGCGCGGTTCTGCACGGAGTACTCGACCAGCCGGCCCAGCCCACCGATCCAGTCGGTGACGGCCCGGGCCAGCAGCGCGGCCTGTAGCGGACCCTGCACGATGACGTCGTCGTAGCCCTCGACCGTGCGGGCCCAGTCTGTGTCGTAGTGAATCCGATGGCCGTTGTAGGTCGCGGCGCTGAAGAAGAACAACTGCCGTTCGTCGGGCGTGATTGTCAGCGGCGGCAAGGTGTCGCCTGCGTGGACATCGTCGTAGAAGCGGATCACAGTGTTCCCTAGGGTCGGGCGATCATCGAAGTCGTTGCCTCGGCAAGCAATTCACGGTCCTGATTGCGGTAGAGCGTCCGCCAGGTGACCAGCACGAAGATGCCGGAGCGGCCTTGCTTTTCCACGATCGACTCGATCGTTCTGACCATGTCCACCTCGTCGCGGTGATATGCCGGCCCGTGAAAGGTCGTGCTCTCGCCGCCGGCCATCCGCTTGGGTGCGCGCGGAAAGGCGAGGCTGCCGGAGACCGCGCCGGACGACCCGTCGGGCCGCAACCCTTCTAACGGTGTCACTCCCAAGATGGCGTACTGCAGGTACAGCGGCGGGCAGATGATGTCCCGATAGCCTTGAGCGCGAGCGTATTCGGGGTCGAACCAGAGCGGGTTGTGGTCGCCGACCGCGGCCGCCCACCGTTGCCACTCCCGCTGGTTGACTTCACCCGTGGCGGTGGCGGCCACCGTCCCGATCCGCGCCGCGGACTCGGCGTCGATCAGACTCTGTCTCGCTCACTCTTCGACCTCCAGCCACGTCGCTGCGATGTCCGCACCGCCGCCCAGCGTCGAAAGCACCCGGGCCCGTTCGGAGAACAAGTGCAGGTCGGTTTCTACCACGTAGCCCATGCCGCCGTGCAATTGGTGGGCGTCCAGCGTGATCAGTTTCGCCGCGGCCGCGGCCTGCATCCGGGCGATCGCGGTCTGACGAGTAGCGATATGGCCCTGTCCGATCCAGAACACCGCCGACTGCGCGGCGAGTCGCGCCGCGGCCAAGGCGATATGCATGTTCGCCACCAGATGCTGCGCCGCCTGAAACGACGCGATCGGCCGGCCGAATTGCTTGCGCGCCTTGGTGTAATCGACCGTGCGCTGCAGCGCGGCCTCGCCGACGCCAACAAGGTCCAGCGACTGCAAGGTGACGGCCGCATTCGCTACCCGCCGCATCTCCGTAGCCGCCAAACCTGCATCGTCGGGACCCGCCAGCACCGCGTGCCGGTCCCCCACCTCGACATCGTCGAAGATGATGCGGAAGGCGCGGTAACCGCCCATCAGCGGTTGCGCGTCGATGCGCAGACCCGGTGCGGCCAACGGCACGACGAAGGCCAAGGTCCGGTCACCGTCGGCTGCCGACACCACAATGTAGTCGGCGAGGTCGGCGTCTGCGACGAAGTCGACGGTACCGCCGAGCCGCCAGGTGTCCGGTCCCCCGACATGCGCGTGCAGCGTCGGAGAGATGACGGCCGCGTCGCGGGCATTCCATAAACATGTTGTGGCGCAGAGCTTTCCCGACGACAACAGCGGCAGCCACGCCGCATGCTGATCCGGCCCGCCCAGCAGTTGAATGGCCACTGCTGCCTGCAGGGTGCTGTGCACGATCGTCGGGCACAGAGCACGGCCGGCCTCGATGCAGAACACACCGAGGTCGGTCAGGGCGCCCCCGGCACCGCCGTACTCCTGGGGAACCAGCAGGCCGAAGACACCCGCGTCCGTCAATGACTTCCACAGGCGTTCGGGTGTCGACCGCGTTTCCGGGTCGCGCAGTTCGCGAACCAGGGTCGTCGGGCACTCGGCGGCAAACAGTGCCGACAGCATCGACGCCAGATCGCGTTCGTCTTCATTGGGTAGCAGGTTCACCATGTCGTCAGCGTCCGTACGACGGCATGCCGTGGCCGCGTTGCGCGATCACGTCGCGCAGCACCTCGTTCGTGCCGCCGCCGAATCGCATCAGCGGCGACACCCGATAGAGTCGCTCGAACTTGCCCGCCCTCGGGCGCGCCCGGGCTGAGATAGGCCAGCAGGCCGTCCGGGCCGAGGAGATCGATGGCCAAATCGGCGATCCGCTGGCGTAATTCGCTGCTGAAGATCTTCTCGACGCTGACCTCGACTGTGGGGATCACACCGCTGTCCAGCAGTGAGGCCGCGTGATACCCCATCAGCTCGGCCACTTCGACATCCGCCTCGGCTTGGGCCAGCCGACGTCGAAAGCCGGGCGTCTGCACGTCCTGTCGCCAAATCGGTCGAGCTCGTCGAGCGCGCGGCGTAGATCTCCCGCGTTGGTCAGAGCACCGCGCTCGAGGTCCAGCGCGCCGGTGATGTAGGTCCAGCCGCGGTTGAGTTCGCCGATCAAGTTGCCGACGGGCACCCGCACCTCGTCGAAGAACACTTCGTTCGTGCGATACCCCGACCAGGCGTACAACGGCCGGATCGCGATGCCCGGCAGATCGGTGGGGACCATGATCACCGATATGCCGCGATGCCGCGGCGCATCGGGATCGGTACGCACACAGAGCCATTCATGTGTCGCGCGGTTGGCGACGCTGTTCCAGATCTTGGATCCGGTGATCACCCATTCGTCACCGTCTCGGACCGCGCGGGTACGCAGGCTGGCCAGGTCGGTGCCCGCCTCGGGTTCGGAGTAACCCACCGCGCAGATCAACTCTCCGCGCGCGATCGGCGGAAGGAACTCGAGCTTGTTCTGCTCGGTGCCGTGCCGCATGATCATCGGCGCCACCGAGGTCACCGTGAGGTCGGGACCAGGGACGCCCCAGTATTCGAACTCGCGCATCAACAGATGCTGATACACCGCTCCCAGTCCCAGACCGCCGTATTCCGACGGCCAATTCAATCCGAACCAGCCGCGCTCGCCGATCTTGCGCCGGAATGCCGTGACTTCCCCATCCTGCAATTCCTGACCGTGCTGGGCCAGTTCGGATCGCAACGCCGGCGTGACGTTGTCGGTGAGGAATGCACGCACCTCGGCCAGCCAGGCCGTCTGCCCTGCGTCCAGTTCGAAGTCCACCATCCTTTTACTATCGGGTTCTCCCTGCTTGCGCCCGCGATTTCGAAAAGGAACTTAAAGTCTTAGGACGTGCCCTCGGATGATCCGCAACCGGCGTCAGCCGCCCTGGTGGAGATCGCCGCCGGTCCGGCGGGACCCGGTGTGGGTGCCTTCTTCGACCTCGACGGCACGCTGGTCGCCGGATTCACCGCCACCGCCCATGCCGGAGACCGGATCCGTCGCAGACAGGCGTCGGTTGGCGAGGTGCTGGGCGTCGCCGAAGCCATGATGCGATATCGATTCGGGCGCATGGAATTCGGGCGCCTGGTTGTACGCGGTGCCGTTTATCTGCGCGGCGAACCCCTCGAGGAACTCGAAGCGATCGGTGATCGTCTGTTCGCCGACCGGATATCAGCCCGGGTGTTTCCCGCCATGCGGAGATCGTGCAGGCGCATCGGGAGCGCGGCCATACCGTCGCGCTGTGTTCCTCGGCGCTGACCATCCACGCCCAGCCGGTCGCCCGATATCTCGGTATCCAACACGTGCTCTGCAACCGGTTCGTCATCGACCACGAGGGCCTGTTGACCGGCGACATCGTCCGCCCGATCGTTACCGACCAAGCCGCTGCTTCAACACTTCTCCGCTGAGCAAAGACCTGCTGGACGACAGCTATTTCTATGCCGACGGTGACGAGGATGCGGCGTTGATGGCACGTCGGCCACCCCCGCCGGTCAACCCTCGGCGCGACTCGGGGTGCAACCGCCTAGGGCGGCTACCCGGGTGCGTCGGAGTTGCACTCTCGCGGATGTCAGTCGCGCGGAGAGGCGCGTGATGCAGTTCTGGTCTGGCACACCATTTATGGACACCGAGACGCGCTGGCGATGGCGCGCATGCTCGACGAATGCGGGTACGACGGCGCCATCTGCGCCGATCACCTCATCTATCCCCGCAACTTGACTTCGCCCTACCCGTCACCGGGCGGGGTGCCGCCTTGGCAGCCCGAGACGGCCTGGCCAGATTCCTGGATCATGATCGGCGCGATGTCGTCGACCACCCGGCAGTTGCGGTTCTCCAACGCCATTTACGTCGCTCCCTCCCGCCCGCTGGTGGAAGTGGCGAAGCAGGTCGCGACCGCATCAGTGATCTCCGGCGGGCGGGTGTCACTCGCCGTCGGAGCCGGCTGGATGCGCGAGGAATTCGACTTGCTCGGCCAGGATTTCAGCACCCGCGGCAAGCGACTGGACGAGATGATCCCCGCGTTGCGTGCGCTGTGGCGGGGCGGCTGGGTGTCGTGGAGTGGTCGGTACTACGAGGTGCCCGAGTTGATGCTCGAGCCCCACCCGCCGGCGCCGGTGCCGATCTTGTGCGGCGGCGAATCGGAGGTGGCGCTGCGCCGGGCGGCGCGGCTGTGCGATGGCTGGGTCGGCACCGCCTACGTCTGGGACGACGCGGTCCGCTACGTGCAGAAACTGAAAGAGTTGCGGCGCGAATACGGCCGCGACAGAGAGCCTTTCGAGATCATGCTGGCGCTGATGGAGGTTCCTTCGGTCGACCTTTTCCGACGCGCAGAAGACATCGGCATCACCGCGGTGATGTGCGCGCCGTGGATGGGCGAGGGTGTCGATCCCGGCGACCGCGACGGCTGTCGCGCCGCCATCGAACGGTTCGCCGAGACCGTGATCGCACGGTGTCGATAACGGCCAAGGCCGCTAGCGATCAGAACTTGTGCGGAACGTCGTTGACCAGTCCGCCGTCCATGACGAACTCAGCCCCGGTCGAGTACGACGATTCGTCGCTGGCCAGGAACAGCACGAAGGTGGCGACCTCCTCGGAGACGCCGGGGCGGCCGAGCGGAACGGTGACCATGTCGTCGGGGAAGTGCTTGGTCATCGGGGTCCGGATGAAGCCCGGGTGGATGGAGTTGACCCGGATGTTCTGCGACGCCAACTCCAGCGAAGCTGATTTGGTCAGCCCGCGTACCGCCCACTTGGACGCGACGTACGGGTGCACCATGACCGCGCCGCGCAGACCCTCGATCGACGAGACGTTGATGATCGAACCGCCGCCTGCGGCCTTCATCGGCTCGACCACGGCCTGGATGCCGTGGAATGTGCCGTTGAGGTTGACGTCGATGACCTTGTTCCACTTGTCCACATTGAACTGGCCGAGCTGACCGAGCGCCACGATGCCGGCGTTGTTGACCAGCACGTTGAGCTTGCCGAAGTCGTTGACCGCGGTGGACACCGCGGCCTCCCACTCGTCGGGTTGGGTGACGTCGAGGTGGACGTAGCGCGCGGCGTCGCCGAGTTCGTCGGCGAGCGCCTTGCCCTCTTCGTCGAGAATGTCGCCGATCACGACCTTGGCGCCCTCGGCGACCAGGGCCCGGGCGTGCGCGGCCCCCATCCCCCGAGCGCCGCCGCTGATCAGTGCAACTTTTCCGTCCACGCGTCCCATGACGCGTCACGCTACCGCAGCCGGGCTCGAAATTAGAACTTGTTCCACCGGCACCATGAGGATCGCGAACAGGGAAACAATCACACGATGAGACTACTCTACTCACCGCATGCAGTGGGTTCCTCCTGGCCGTGCTGTGGATGGACCTCATGTTCGATGCGCAGGTGCTCGCCGACAGGCGTACGGGCGGCGAACTGCCTGAGCCGGTGCTGGATTCCATCGCGCGCTACTACCGTCGCGCTGTCACCGAATCGCGACCGATGAGCCATCTCATCGCGGTCGTCATGGTGACGCTGCTGGGCGCGTTGGCGTTTCGGGTGGTGCGGGGCCATGACCCGGGCTGGCTGATGGCGGTGTCGACTCGTGCTCGGCGGGCGCCCCGATCCTGCTGGCCGCGACGCATACGGTGCCCAATGCGGTCCGACTCGGCAATCGTTCAGGCAGCCCAAGCGCGCAAACCGCCCTGGCGCGGTCGATCTGGCGCGATCATCTGGCGTGCGCGGTCTGCATCTCGACTTTTCTGGTGCTGTGGGTGGCCCACGATGCGGTGCTCTGAACGGTTGCGCACGGTGCTGCTGCCGGGTCACGCAGGCGGGTAAGTGCCTACTTTCACCCGGGTGGTCACAGCCAGCCCGATCCGTACTAAACTAGAACACGTTCCAGTTCGCCTACGCCGCGGTAAGCAACCACGTAAGGATCAGGCATGCACACTCCCATCTGCGACGAACTCGGCATCGAGTTTCCGATCTTCGCGTTCACGCACTGCCGCGATGTCGTCGTCGCGGTGAGCAAGGCCGGTGGTTTCGGCGTGCTGGGGGCGGTCGGCTTCACCCCCGAGCAGCTCGAGATCGAGCTCAAGTGGATCGACGAGAACATCGGCGACCACCCCTACGGCGTCGACATCGTCATCCCGAACAAGTACGAGGGCATGGACTCGCACCTGTCCGCCGAGGAACTCGCCGAGACGCTGCGCAAGATGGTGCCGCAGGACCACCTGGATTTCGGCAAGAAGATCCTCGCCGACCACGGCGTACCGGTCGAGGACAGCGACGGCGACAGCCTGCAGTTGCTGGGCTGGACCGAGGCGACGGCCACGCCCCAGGTCGAGGTGGCGCTCACAGCACCCCAAGGTGAAGATGATCGCCAACGCGCTCGGCACCCCGCCGCCGGACATGATCAAGCACATCCACGACGCCGGGCTCAAGGTCGCCGCGCTGTGCGGCTCCCCCTCGCAGGCGCGTAAGCACGCCGACGCGGGCGTCGACATCATCATCGCCCAGGGCGGCGAGGCCGGCGGCCACTGCGGCGAGGTGGGCTCAATTGTGTTGTGGCCGCAGGTCGTCAAGGAGGTCGCGCCGGTCCCCGTGCTCGGCGCGGGTGGCATCGGCAGCGGCCAGCAGATCGCCGCGGCGCTGGCGCTGGGCTGCCAGGGCGCGTGGACCGGCTCGCAGTGGTTGATGGTCGAGGAATCCTCGAACACCCCGGTTCAGCAGGCCGCCTACGTCAAGGCCGGCAGCCGCGACACCGTCCGCAGCCGTTCGTTCACCGGCAAGCCGGCCCGGATGCTGCGCAACGACTGGACCGAGGCCTGGGAGGCGCCGGACAACCCGAAGCCGCTCGGAATGCCGTTGCAGTACATGGTTTCCGGGATGGCGGTGCGGGCCACCAACAGGTACCCCAACGAGTCCGTCGACGTGGCGTTCAACCCGGTCGGTCAGGTCGTCGGGCAGTTCTCCAAGGTGGAGAAGACGTCGACGGTCATCGAGCGCTGGGTGCAGGAGTACCTGGAGGCGACGAACAAGCTCGACGAGCTGAACGAAGCCGCCTCCGTCTAGCTACTCGTCGTCGGCGTCGCCGCGCCGGTGAAGACCTCTTTGGTCCGCTCGACGGCGTAGGTCGCGATGTCCAGCGAGTTGTGGACGATGTCGCCGGTGCCGCCGGCGATGTCGCCCTTGATGATGTGGCCGGCGTTCTCGACGATGTCCGACGACCGCTCGACGGCGTTCGTCACGATGTCTCGAGCGGCGTCGATGGCGTCTTTCGGCTTGAAGGCCATGGCTGTCTCCTGAGTCTTAGGGGATAGTGCGATGATACCCGTGTCGGACGGGAATCCGCCGCCTTGCCCGTTCGGGGCCCCGCCGCCGGTCAGCTGCCCGATCTGCCAGCCGTGTTCGGTGCACAGCATCGCCTGCCCGTCGGGCGACTGCGCCGACGATCCCGCGCGGGTTGTCGCACTTGGCGCCGACCTGCTGCACTCCGTAGAGCGGGTAGGTGATCACCCAGTACCCCGTCTGCGCTGCCGGAAACTGGTTGATGATGAAGTGGCACGCCTCGGCCTGGCCGCCCGGGCCGCGTCCGAAGATGAACCGCTCGTAGTTGTCGCACGGCGCGCCGAGCGACGCGTCGTAGTTCATCCCCGGCACGTCGCCGTCCCAATGCCCGGCGATCGGCAAGGGCAGCCGGGGCCAAGCCGACGGCCGCACCCGTGATCGCAGCGGCGACGAGCAGTTCGCGAATCATGACCCACCTTCGGTGTCTGCGTCACTCAGGCCATCCGCACGGCCCCGGCGACCTGGAGGCAAGCATAGTCAGTGCCGCCGGTGCCACAAGGCGTTTCGTCAGCTCAACGGTCGGGCCGGTAAGTGCAGATCAGGACACCGGTCGCGGTCGTCGTCGCCGAAACGAGCTCGAGTGCGCGGGCGACGCCGTCGTCGGGAAACAACCGCTTGCCCCCGCCGAGCAGGATCGGCTCGATCATCAGCCGGTATTCGTCGACCAGTCCGTGCGCGATCAATTGCGCGGCCAACGACGCGCTGCCCATCACCTGCAGCGCCTCGCCGTCGCGGGCCCGCAACTCGCGCACCGCCCCGATCGCGTCGTCGGCCGGCAGCAGCGTCGAGCCCGGCCAGCTGAGGTCCTCCTGGCTCAGCGTCCGCGACGCCACGTACTTGGGGATCTCGTTCATCCGGTCGGCGAACGGGTCGCCCGCCCGGCTCGGGCCAGGCGGCGGCCATCGCCTGCCAGGTGCGCCGGCCGAACAGCAGTGCCTCGGTTGCCGGCCATGATTTCGCCGACCGCGGGTCCCATGGTGTCCGGGTCGAAGTACGGCATCGACCATCCGCCGTGGCCGAATCCGCCGTCGATGTCCTCCCCCGGACCGCCGGGCGCCTGCACGACACCGTCGAGGCTGATGAAGTCGCTGACAACGATGCGCATGGGCGATCTCCTTCCTGGTCTACTCTTCCTGGCACTAGATCCAGACCACGAACCGAGCCGAAACTCATCGGAGCCGAGCGCGAGAACACGTTCCAATCCGTCGATCGGCAATCCGCCGAGAAGCCGTTCCATCTCGGCTGTCGCGGTGCTTTACTGGGCCAGAACGCGTCATATCCAAGTCGTATTCATCATAGGAGTGCCACTGATGCCGACTCCGAATCTCCCTTCCGGATTCGATTTCACCGATCCCGACGTCCACGCCGAGCGGCTGCCGGTCGAAGAACTGGCCGAGCTGCGGCGGACCGCGCCGATCTGGTGGAACGAGCAGCCGCTGGGGGCGGGCGGATTCGACGACGGCGGGTTCTGGGTGGTGTCCAAACACAAGGACGTCAAAGAGATTTCGCGGCGCAGCGACGTCTTCTCCAGCCTGGAGAAGACCGCGCTGCCGCGCTACAAAGACGGCACGGTCGGCGAGCAGATCGAGCGCGGCAAGTTCGTCCTGCTCAACATGGACGCCCCGCAGCACACCCACCTGCGCAAGATCATCTCCCGCGGCTTCACGCCGCGGGCCGTCGAGCGCCTGCGCGACGACCTGCGCGAGCGGGCCCGGCAGATCGTGGAGACCGCGGCGGCGCAAGGGTCCGGCGACTTCGTCGAGCAGGTGTCGTGCGAACTTCCGCTGCAGGCCATCGCCGGCCTGCTGGGTGTGCCGCAGGAAGACCGGATGAAGCTGTTCCACTGGTCCAACCAGATGGTCGGCGACCAGGACCCCGAGTTCGAGACCAACGACGCCATGGCCGCCTCGGTCGAGCTGATCATGTACGCCATGCAAATGGCCGCCGACCGGGCCGCGAACCCCGGGCGACGACATCGTCACCAAGCTGGTCGAGGCCGACGTCGACGGCCACAAGCTCTCCGACGACGAGTTCGGGTTCTTCGTCATCCTGCTCGCGGTCGCGGGCAACGAGACCACCCGCAACTCGATCACCCAGGGCATGATGGCCTTCACCGACTTCCCCGACCAGTGGGAGCTCTACAAGAAGGAGCGTCCCGCCACCGACGCCGACGAGATCGTCCGGTGGGCCACCCCGGTCACGTCGTTCCAGCGGACCGCGCTCGAGGACTACGAGCTGTCCGGCGTGCAGATCAAGAAGGGCCAGCGCGTCGTAATGGTCTACCGCTCAGCCAATTTCGACGAAGAGGTGTTCGACGACCCGTTCACCTTCAACATCCTGCGCGACCCCAACCCGCACGTCGGCTTCGGCGGAACCGGCGCGCACTACTGCATCGGCGCCAACCTGGCGCGGATGACGATCGACCTGATGTTCAACGCGATCGCCGACGCCATGCCCGACCTGAGTCGGTCGGAACGCCCGAACGGCTGCGGTCGGGCTGGCTCAACGGCATCAAGCACTGGCAGGTCGACTACCACAGTGATGCCTCGGCCAAATACCCTGTCGCGCATTAGGCTACGGCCATGCCTTCACATAAAGCAGTTCACGTCAAGTCCGCGGGCGCGCCGCTGGAGCTCGCCGACGTCGAGACGAGGTCGCCGGACCGCGGCGAAGTGCGTATCACCGTCAAGGCCTGCGGCATCTGTGGCACCGACGCCCACTTCGTCGCCGGCGACTTCCCGGGCCTGTCCTGGCCACTGACCCTGGGGCACGAGATCGCGGGCACAATCGCCGAAATCGGTCCGGGCGTCGAGGAATTCGCGGTCGGCGATCGCGTCGCCGTCGGCTGGTTCGGCGGTTGCTGCAACCACTGCGCACAGTGTCGCAAGGGTCAGTTCATCACCTGTTTGAACGGGCAGGTTCCGAGCTGGCACTATCCCGGCGGCTACGCCGAATCGGTGACGGTCCCGGCCACCGCGCTGGCCCGCATCCCCTCCGAGCTGACCGACGCCGAAGCCGCCCCGATGGGCTGCGCGGGTGTGACGACCTACAACGCGCTGCGGCACACCAAGGCACTCCCCGGCGACCGGGTGGCGATTCTCGGGATCGGCGGTCTCGGGCACCTCGGGATCCAGTTCGCCCGGGCGATGGGTTTCGAGACGATCGCGATCAACCGCGGCACCGCCAAGAAAGCGGATGCACTCAAACTGGGGGCGCATCACTACGTCGACGCGACCGACGGTGACGTTGCCGAGGCACTGAACGACCTCGGCGGGGTCGCGGTAGTGCTGGGCACCGCGGGGGCCTCGAAGGCGATGGGCGCCACCGTCGGCGGGTTACTCCCCTTCGGCGAGCTCATCACCATCGGCGTCACCCCCGAGCCGCTGCCGATCAGCCCCCTGCAGCTGATCACGCCGGGTCTCAGCATCATTGGCCACCCGTCCGGTACGGCCAGCGAAATCGAAGACACCATGCAGTTCGCGGTGCAGACCGGAGTGCGGGCGTGGATCGAAGAGCTGCCACTGGCGCAAGCCGCCGAAGGCTATGCCGCGCTGGAACAAGGCCGGGCTCACTACCGGACTGTCCTCACGGTTTGACACGCAACAAGGCCGGCGAATGGAGCCTCGACGGCTCCGACGGTGACTTGCTGATCCGCACCGGTGTCACCGGCCCGGCCGCGGCGGTGGGACACCGGCTGACCCTCGCGATGCGGGATTGGCGAGCGACGACGCGGTGGGCTGCCGACGAGCCGGTGGCCGCGCGAATTGATCGTCGAGGTCGGTTCGCTGGAAGTCGTGCGGGGCGAGGGCGGCGTCACCCCGCTGTCTGCGCCGGAGAAGATCCTGGTGCGCAGCAACGCGCTGCGATCACTGGACGCCAAGCGGCATCCACGAATCACGTTTGTCGCCAACGATATTGAGAGAACCGGCGAAGGCTACCGGTTGACCGGGACTTTGACCATTCACGACACCTCTCGACCCCAAGTCGTCGATCTGCGCACCGACGCTCAGGGCGACAACTGGTGGTTGACCAGCGAGACCACGCTCCGGCAGTCAGAGTTCGGCATAAAGCCGTACTCGCAGCTGTTGGGATCTCTGAAGAGTTGCCGACGACGTTGTGGTGGCATTTACTGCGAAGCGCGCCAAACAATCCTGACGGAGGAGCCGCGATGCGGATCGGAGTGGTGTTCCCGCAAACCGAGATTGGTGGCGATGCGGGTGCCGTTCGGGCCTATGGCGAGCATGTCGAAGGGCTCGGGTACGCGCATCTGCTGGCCTACGACCACGTTGTCGGCGCCGACACCGCCGTGCACGCCGGCTGGAACGGCCCCTACGACATGCACAACACCTTTCACGAGCCACTGGTGACATTCGGCTACCTGGCCGCGGTCACCACCACGCTCGAACTGGTCACCGGTGTAGTGATTCTGCCGCAGCGACAGACCGTTCTGGTCGCCAAGCAGGCGGCCGAAGTCGACCTGCTCAGCGGCGGCCGGCTGCGACTCGGGGTCGGCCTCGGGTGGAACGCCGTCGAGTATGAGGCTCTGGGAGAAGACTTTTCGACCAGAGGCAAGCGCTCCGACGAGCAGGTCGAGCTGATGCGCAAACTGTGGACCCAGTCGAGCGTCACCTTCGCCGGCCGCTATCACACGGTGACGGGTGCCGGGATTGCGCCGCTACCGATTCAGCGCCCGATTCCGGTGTGGTTCGGGGCGTCCAAACCGCGTGCGTTCCGACGGGCGGGCCGGCTTGGCGACGGTTGGTTTCCGATGGTGGGGCCGGGACCCAAGCTCGAGCAGGCGCGTCAGGAGGTGGCGCAAGCGGCGACCGAGGCCGGCCGGGATCCGGCCGAACTCGGCATGCAGGGTCAGGTTTCCTGGAACGGCAGCATCGAGGACCTGGCCAAGGGTTTCCGGATGTGGGCGGACGCGGGCGCGTCCCATGTCGCCGTCAACACCATGAATGCGGGGTTGGCGTCGGTCGATGAACACCTCAGCGTGTTGAAGCACCGCCGCGGAAGTCGCGAAGGATTTCTAACGCCTGTTGGTGTTGCTGCGTCATACTGTGCGGCGTGGCGACCAAACCGCCGGCCATACCGCGCGCGACATCGCTCGACGAAGTCGTCGATGCGATTGATTCGATCATCAACTGGTCGATCGCTGCACAGAGTCGCCTCGGCTACTTCGCCGCGATGTACAAGCGCATCACGGTGGCCGTCCGAACAGCGGTCGCACAGGGCGCGTTCCAAGACGACAAGCGAATGGCGACGTTCGACGTCACTTTCGCCAATCGCTACTTCGCCGCGGTGAACGGACACTTTCATCCGGCCGATTTTCCAAAGCCCACCCATTCCTGGCAGGTTGCGTTCGATGCGGCCGGCAGGTCCGAGCCGATCATCGTGCAGCAGTTACTCATGGGCGTGAACGCTCACATCGCGCTAGACCTCGGAATAGTTGCGCAACTAATTGAGCCGGGATCGAAGTTGCCGTCGTTGCAGCAGGATTTCGACACGATCAACGCGGTGCTGGCCAGTCAGGTCAATGACGTGATCGCCGGGATCGACGAGCTGTCCCCGGTGTTGGCCAACCTGTATGCGGCATTGCAAGACAACGAGATCAACATGATCGACGAGTCGCTGACCACCATGCGCGACAGCGCCTGGTCATTTGCCACCATCCTCGCCGACGAACCGAGTGTGCTGCAGCCGGCCACGATCTTGACGCGGGACCTTCAGGTAGCCCAGCAAGGGGTGTTGATCCTCAACCCACCAGCGCCTCTGTCAGCAATCGTCAGTGCCATAGCTGAGAGCGAGAGTCGCGACATCACCAACATCATCGAGGTGCTGAACACGACCGCGGAAAGCCCTGCGGCGGTATAGGAGTCGGGCCGCGGCTGCCCTACGGCGTCGGCGCCCCGGGTGGCGGAGGTTGGGGCGGCGGCTGCTGGTCGGGCGCCTGGCCATGCAGGCGTTCGAGCAGCTTGGTGAGCAGCGGGTGCGGGTTCGGCTGCTCCGGTGGTGGCGGAGGGGCCGCCGGTGGTGGCGGGGCAGGTGGCGCGACCGGAGCAACGGCCGGAACCTCGACCGGCGCCGCAGCGACGACGGGATGCTGCTGGACCACCGGCTCCTGCGCGGGCTTCGGCGCCGGGCGAGCCGGCGGCTTCTGGACCGCGGGAGCCTCGGCGATCGGTGCCTGGGCGGTCCAATGCGCGAACGGCCGGACCGGGTCGGCGACGTGTTTGGACACCAGATGCGGACCCAGCGCGAGCGACAGCGACGCCACAAACGTCGCCGCGCCGGCGGCCAGGATCGTCACCGCACTCGCATATGAGCGCTGCCTGGCGGCTTCGTGATCCTGCCGCCAACTGTTCACGGTCTCGAGCATCTCGGCGTCGGTGAACTCGGTGCTGTGCGCCGATACCAGCGCGGCTCCCCGCGCCAAGGCCAACTCCGCACCGGCCTGGGTGATGACCGGAACCGGCAGCGATGTCAGCCGTGCCGACAAGGCGTCCAACTCATTTTGAGCGCCGACAACCACAATGCCCCCGGGCCGCCAGGAGCTGCGGTCGAACAGCGCGGTCAGCCAATGGACCAGATGCCCAGGACCGCCGTCGCAATTGCTTGATGGCGGTCTGCGGTTCGCCGTCCTCGGCGTCGACCATCACGACGATCGTCGAGTCGCCGTCTAGCACACACACCGCGGCCTGGTCGTAGCCGACGACCGGAGCGATGGCGCGGGCCAGCATGTCGCAGGCGTCGTGAAGCCGGACCGGAACGACGTTGTCGAATCCGGCGTCGGTGAGCGATTCGACCAGCAGCGCCGCTTCCGCGGCGGATTCGTCGCTCCAGGTGACGGCGACTACGTGCAGTCGTTGATCCAACCCGGCCGCGGCGGCCTGGGCGTCCAGTACCGCTGCGCTGGCCTGGTCGGATGTGTAAACCGCCTGAACGCCGGGTCCGGGGTGCACGTCGAAATCATCGTGGTCGAGGATGGCGCCGTCGGCGTCGCGGCCCTCAACCAGGACCCAGCCGACTGACGTCGATGTCAGCGACAGCCCAAGTACCGTGTCCAAATCTGCACCTCAATCGCGGTCCAATGCCCGTGCGCCGCACCCGGCGAACGTGGCAATGGATGTGCTGCTTCGCGGGCGGCGGAAGGACCGGGACAGCGTGGTCTCGTCGGTCTTACCCCGGGTCACCCTACGCGTGCACCGCGGCAAAATGCGACCCGGGGATACACAGCTGCGCAATTGCGGGCGGTCGGAAAATGTTGCCACGAAACGTCGTATGGTGCCGCTAGCACGGACTCCGCGCAGGTGAAAGTAGTTGCTGAAAAATCGCGACACCTTTGCGTCTTGATCGACAGATGGACGACTGCACGGTAAGTTTTGCCGTAGTGCGTGACGCCGTCGACAAGGGGCCTGATATGGCATATGCAAGCGACAAGATGCGAGGGTGGGTGCAGCGACTGACGGTCGCCGCGATTTCTGCCGCCGCACTGCCCGGCCTGATCGGCCTCGTCGGCGAAGCGCCGACGGCCAACGCATTTTCCCGGCCCGGGCTTCCTGTCGAGTACCTGCAGGTGCCGTCGGCGTCGATGGGTCGCAGCATCAAGGTGCAATTCCAGCCGGGTGGGTCCAACGCGCCCGCGGTGTATCTGCTGGACGGATTACGCGCCCAGGATGACTACAACGGCTGGGACATCAACACCCCGGCCTTCGAGTGGTACTACCAATCGGGACTGTCGATCGTCATGCCGGTCGGCGGCCAGTCCAGCTTCTACACCAACTGGTACAAGCCCGCCTGTGGCAAATCCGGCTGCTTGACCTACAACTGGGAAACCTTCCTGACCAGCGAGCTGCCCGGATACCTGTCGTCGCAGAAGAGCACCAAGTCGACCGGCAACGCCGCGGTCGGTATCTCGATGGCGGGTTCTTCGGCGATGAACCTGGCGATCTATCACCCCGGACAGTTCATCTACGCCGGTTCGCTGTCGGGCTATCTCAGCCCGTCGACCGGGCAGGGCGCGATAGGCCTGGCGATGGGTGATGCCGGCGGCTACAAGAAGGAAGACATGTGGGGGCCGGACAGCGACCCGGCATGGCAACGCAACGACCCCACGGTCAACGTCGGCCAACTCGTCGCCAACAACACCCGGCTCTGGGTGTACTGCGGCAACGGGACCGCGAACGAACTCGGCGGCAACAACTTGCCGGCCACGTTCCTGGAGAGCAACTTCATGATCGGCGGCAACAAGAAGTTCCAGGACGCCTACAACGCTGCCGGCGGTCACAACGCCGTGTTCAACTTCCCGGCCTACGGCACCCACAGTTGGGAGTACTGGGGAGCGCAGCTCAACGCCATGAAGCCCGACCTGCAAGGCGCGCTGGGCGCGCACGCCGGCTGAGAGTCCTGAATAAAAACTGCGCTTGACGGTGATCCGTCAAGCGCAGTTTTTTGTCGAGAGCGGTCATTGCAGGCTGTCGGTGATATCGATCCATTCCGCCTTCGCGCCGCGGTGATCGGTCATGTCGTGGCACTGGCCGTAGATCCGTGCCACGCCGTGCGTTGAGGAGTCCCTGTCCGGATACAGAATCGCGTTGACGCCGTCCTTCGACAAGTTCCGGCCGAACAAGTGCTGGTTGGGCGGCAGGCCCTCCCGCCACCCGCGAGCCACCATGGCAGCGGAGACGCCTCGGAAGTACTGATCGGCGCTGACATCGGACGGCAGCTGGAAATCCATGTAGACCGCGCCCTGATACGGCGGATCGTCGCGGTTCTTGCACGACATCAGGAGATAGCCGGCCGTGGGCTCGCGGAGTCCCGGTGATCGCCACGATGTCTCGGGCGTGCTCGACCACCTCGGATTGCGTCTGAGCGTCGGTGGCCGCGGGTCCGGGGTGTTCCACTGCGTCCGACGCCGCGGCGTGCAGTCGATCGATCGCCAGGTAGACCCCGCCGACGACCAGGGCCGTCGACAATACGGCGAGAGTCAGCGCCCGCGCTGCCGTTGAGCGCGGGCCCGACGACGAGTCGCCGTCGTTCACAGCTCACCACGCATCGGGCTGGCCGCCGTGGAGGTCGTCAGCCCCCCAGAGCTGCGAGGAGCTCTTTGATGCGGGCCGCTTCGTCGTCGGTCGGGACTTCCTCGGCCTCGATGGCGTCGAGCAGCTCAGGCGTGAGTCCGACACCGTTTGCCGTTTCCAGCGCGGACAGTTTGGCCCGTCGCCGGACGACATAGAGCTGCTGGCCCAGGGTCGCGCCGGGAGCCTCGGATGCCTGCGCCATCAGGTCGTCGTAGCGAGTCCGAACTCCGCTGAGCGACACGATGACCGACGGTGTCGCGCGACCGCGGCTCGCCGCCTTGGTCAGTGCTGTCTGCAGCTTGCGCAGACCGGACAGGATGACGTTCGCGCGGCCGGAGAATTCCGGATCGCTGGTGTCGGGCAGGGCGTCGATGGCTGCGGAGAACATCTGCATCGCCGCCTCGACCAAGCTGACAATGACGGGCGCTTCGCCGTCATCCGGTCCGCCGTCGTTCTTGGACCGCTTTGTGCTGTGGAAATCGTCGATGATGATCACTCCGTCTGAACAGTCATTTGGAGACCTAAAAACGCTAAAACGCTAGCGCGGATCTATCGCCGGGACAAGAGTCGGGCCGGCCTGCGCAATCCGCTGACACCGGCGCAATTTCTGATATTCGGCCCGTCGTCATTTGGGTGGCCCATATCGAATGGCGAACATCGCTATTTTCGCGCACCGGTCCCCCGCAAGCATGCTTGGATCAGCCCATGCAGGGTTCTGCGACAGTTCATATGTCGGCACCAGCGGAGCGGATCTGGGATCTGATCACCGACGTCCACAGCATCGGCCAGTACTCCCCCGAAGTGTTCGAAGCGGAATGGCTGGACGGCGCCACCGGACCCGCTCTGGGCGCGCGATTCCGCGGTCACGTCAAGCGCAACGAGATCGGCCCGGTCTATTGGACCGTCTGCCGCATCACCGCATGCGAGCCCGGCCGGGAGTTCGGCTTCGAGGTGCTCGTCGGTGACCGGGCCGTCAACAACTGGCACTACCAGCTGGCTCCATCCGGGGATGGCACCGATGTCAGCGAGTCGTTCCGGATGGCCTCCTCGCCATTCGTCGGCATCTACTACTGGCTGTTCGGCGGTTGGCTGAGGCAGCGACGCAACGTCCGGGACATGACCAAGACGCTGCACCGGATCAAGGATGTGGCAGAGGCATGAGCGGACAGTGGTCGCGCGACGAGATCGACTCGGCTTTCGAACACCACAAGCAGGTCGTTGTGGAAATCGGTTCCAGTTGGGATTGGTCTCGGTTCGCCGACCAATTCACCGAGGACGCAACGTATGTCGAGCACACCTACGGAACGATGCACGGCCGCGAGCAGATCCGCGACTGGATCGTATCGACGATGAATGTCTTTCCCGGCAGCGAAATGCCGCTCTACCCGACATCGTGGCACTCCATCGACGTCGATCGCGGCTGGGTCTTCTGCGAGTTCCTGAACCGGATGCGCGATCCCGGCGACGGCAGCGTTCACCAGGCGGCCAACCTCTCGGTGATGAAGTACGCCGGCGACAACTTGTGGAGTTACGAGGAAGACGCCTACAACCCGATGAACTTCCTGCCGATGGTGCGGTCCTACGTCGAGCGGAGTCACGCCATGGGCACTGCCACCGACGACGCCATCACGTTCGCGAGAAACATGAACTGGGAACTGGACTGACGGCAGGCCGCCGCTCTGAGTCGTAGGCTGGCACACTCCGCGGTGGCGGCTCGAACTTGGCATCACGGCAGAGACTGCACTGGCTGGCGCTGCACGGCTTCATCCGTGGTGTCGCGTCGTTGGCCGCGCGCCGGGGAGACCTACAGGCGCGGCTGGTCGCCGACCCGTCGATCAAGGCCAACCCGGTGCCGTTCTACGAGGAGGTTCGGGCCCGCGGACCGCTGGCGCGAACCCGGATCGGCCATATGACCACTGACCACGCGATCGCTAACGAAGTACTGCGATCCGACGACTTCCGAGTGCTGTCGATCGGTTCGAATCTGCCTGCGCCGCTGCGCTGGCTCGAGCGTCGTACGCGGGACGACAAGTTGCATCCGCTGCTGCCGCCGTCGCTGCTGGCGGTTGAGCCGCCGGACCACACCCGCTACCGCAAGACGGTGTCGTCGGTGTTCACCCACCGGGCGGTGGGTGCGCTGCGGGATGGGGTAGAACAGACCGCGGAGGCGCTGCTGGACGATTTAGCCCGTGAGCCCGGCATCGTCGACATCGTCGACCGGTATTGCTCACAGCTTCCGGTCGCGATCATCAGCGATATCCTCGGTGTCCCCGATCGAGATCGGCAGCGCATTCTCGAATTCGGTGAGCTCGCGGCGCCCAGCTTGGATATCGGGCTGCCCTGGCCGCAATACCGTCGCGTGCAGCGCGGGATCGCCGGGTTCAACTCATGGCTCGACGAGCATTTGGGCAAGTTGCGTCGCTCCCCCGGCGACGACTTGATGAGTCAGCTGATTCGTAAGGCCGAAAGTGGTTCGCCGGACTCGTATCTCGATCACGAAGAGTTGAGGGCGGTCGCCGGTTTGGTATTGGCCGCCGGGTTCGAGACCACAGTGAACCTGCTGGGCAACGGCATTCGCATGCTGCTGGACAAACCTGAGCACTTGCGCACGCTCAGTCAGCGGCCCGAATTGTGGCCGAACGCTGTTGAAGAGATCCTGCGGCTGGAGTCGCCTGTTCAGCTCACCGCACGAATCGCTCTGAATGACACCGAGATTGCGGGCCGACCGGTCAGTCAGGGTGAGATGGTAATCGTCTACGTCGCCGCCGCCAACCGCGACCCGGCCGTATTCCCCGACCCCAACACGTTCGACATTGAACGCGACAACGCCGGCAAACATCTGGCGTTCTCAGGTGGCAGGCACTTCTGCCTGGGAGCGGCTTTGGCGCGCGCCGAAGGCGAAGTGGGCCTGCGGGCATTCTTTGACCGCTTCCCTGACGTTCGCTCCGCCGGCCCCGGAAGTCGTCGCGACACCCGGGTCCTGCACGGGTGGTCGACGCTGCCCGTGGCATTGGGCCCGGCCAGATCGATGGCTACCCGCTAGCCGCTCGACTTGCCGCCGAAGTAGCACTCCAGCGTCATGGTGCACACCAGTTCGCCGGTTCGGTTGAACATGGTGCCCTGAGCCAATCCGCGACCACCGATGCCGCTGCGTGAATGCTGGTCGTAGAGCAGCCAATCCGACAGGTTCGGCGGATGGTGAAACCACATCGCCAGATCCATCAGTGCCGAAAATCCCGGTCCCAGTGGCGTCGTGCGGCGGGCGATCATTGCCGACTCGAGCAGCGTGCGGCCCGCAACGAAAGCGGTCAAGCAGTCCGCGATTACCGGATCGGTCGGCGCAACACCGTTGGGGCGCCACCACATTCGGATGCCGGCCGGTGGGGGCTCGGCAATGTCTACCGCCAGCCTGGCCGATGGATCCACGTATCGGTAGTCGATGGGTTGTTCGCGTATCCACCAGCCGCCGAGTTCGTCCGCGTGATCGCGGTGCTGCTCGGCGAAGGGCGGTACCGAATCGGGATCGGGTAGGTCCGGCGGAAGCTGCTGATAGACAGTGCTATCGACGGTCTTACTGAACGATGCAACGCCCTCGAGCAATACCGAGCCGAATTGTCGGGCGGTCACGCGTCGGGCTGAGAATGTGCCGCCGTCGTGCAGTGCGGTGACCTCGAAGTCCACCGGCCGCCGGGCGTCGCCGGCGCGGAGGAAATACATGTGCATGCTGTGCGGAAGGCGGTCGGTGACGGTTCGGCTGGCCGCCATCAACGCCTGCGCGGCGATATGCCCCCCGGAGATGTGATGCGCGATTTCGTCGATCTGGTTTCCGACGAAGAACTCCGCGTTGACCTGTTCGAGTTCAAGGGTGTCGAGGATTTGGCTCAGCGTGATGGCGGGTGGCGGAGAGGTCACGCACGCATCATGCCGCTAAGACAGGTAGCGGCCAAACCACTCCAGCACCCGCCGCCAGGCATCTTCGGCGGCGGCCGCGTTGTAGCGCGGTCCGCCGTCGTTGAAAAAGGCGTGATCAGCGTTCGGTTCGATCACGATGTCGTGGATCAGTCCGGCGCGCTCGAGGGCAGCTTTTGCGGCCGGTTCCGAATCCGTCACGCGCTTGTCGAGGGCTCCGTAGAACGCCAGCACCGCGGTAGCCTTGTCGCCGCTGAAGTCGGGGTTGGCGGGCAGCGGACCGTAGAACGGCACCGCGGCCGACAGGCGCGCATTGTGCGACGCCAGCAGTTGCCACACCAGGCCACCGCCGAAGCAGAAGCCGACCACCGCGATCTTGCCGCCGGGGACACGGTTTTGCAGTTCGGTGATACCGGAGTTCAGATCCGCGACGAACCGGTCGGCCGGAGCGGCGGCAAGCGCGGCGGTGGCCTTGGCGGGGTCGGTGAATTGTCCGGTGCCGCCTTCCTCGGAAAGGAGGTCGATTGCAAGCGCCGAGTAGCCGGCGCCGGCGAACCTTTCTGCCACCGAGTGAACCCAGTCGGTGAGGCCCTTGTTTTCATGGATGACCAGCACTCCCCGGCGGGCGTTGTGAGCCTGCGCCCAGGCGCCTTGCAGTTGCCCACGGGGACCGGCCCAGGTGATCGGTTCGGTCGGCAGCGCCTGCTTAGCGCCCGGCGGCTCCACTCCCTCACCCGAACCCGAGTGCAGCGGGCGGGATTCGTCGTTGCCGCACGCCGCGATCAACGCGGCCGCCGCGCCGCTGCCCAACCCCAAAAGCGCCAAGCGCCGCACGGCTTCGCGCCTGGTCAGCAATCCATCGACGTGGTCGCTGGCGATCTCTTCGGCGATGTATTGCTGTAGTGAAGTCATCAAGGCGAGTATGCGCCACCAACGGCCGTTGCGCTCGGATGACGCTGCCGCACTGGGTCAATCGAGGTTGTCCGGGTCAGCCACCGGGATCAGCAGATGCGACGGAGTGGGCCCACCCTGGTGCAGCCGATACGTGCCGCCCGCCAGCGCTTTTCGCGCGGGCGCCGGCGGGACGAGGTGCGGAAAGTCGAACGTCGTCACCGTGAGCCGCAGCCGGTGACCGGATTCGAGCATCGCGGCGGTCGGGAAGACCTCGATGTCGTAGCGAGTGAGCTCGCCCGGAACCACAGGCTTGACCGCCGCCCGGGTGCTGATGTGATGCGGCTTGAAGACGGTGCCATCGGGTAGATGCCAGGTGCGCTCGGGGTCCAGCGCGCGGTGTGAGCCCAGCAGCGCGCCCTGGCTCAGCGGTCGGCATGCCCCGTCGGGTGCGACGTCGTCGATGTGGGCGACAAACAGCGATTCTGTGGTGTCGGAGGTCGCGTGCAGGGTCAGCGTGATCGGCCCGGCGATCAGCGTGGGCGTGGCGAAGGCTTCGGTGGTGTAGGTGAGCGCGCCGCGCTGCACCCGTCGATTGTCCTGGTCGTAGCGGGTGTGGCCGCCGCGCTGGCTGCGGATGAAGCTGGTCATGCCGAGCGTCCACTGCTCGACGCTGCGGCCCGCTACCGGACCGCGGCCCACGTATTTGACTGTGGCCATGGAGGTTTCGGGCGCGGGATCGGCGGTGAGCCGGCCGGCGTCGGACAAGTAGAAGCGCGTCGGTGTCGCCTGCTCGAGCGGATAGTCGCGGACGTGAAACCACCGAGAGCTGCCGACGGGCTGAAAGGTGAACGGCGAACCGGAGATCTGCGCCTCGGCGTCGTCGTTGAGCCAGCAGTCGAACCAGCGCAGTTGTATTGCCTGGAGGTGCAGTCCCCCGTAATCGGAGACGTGATACCAGGGGCCCATCATCAGCCGCAGATGCTCGGACACCGGCCGGTCGGGTTGCATCGGCTGCTCGTCGGGATGCCCCGCGTACGCGTTCTGCAGCGCGGCGTAATTCAGCGGAGCGCCGCGCTGGAAGGCGTCATGCCAACCGCCAACGAGGAAGACCGCCACCTGGTTGGCGACAACTTCAGGTAGCACCGTGGCGGGCCTTAGGTCTTCCCAAAATTCTTCGTCGAAGGCGGTGTCGCCACCGGCCACGGCATCGGCGATCAGCGGCCGGAAGAAACCGCGCTGAGCGCGTCCGCGCTTGCGCACACCGGCCATGCCACCGGCCCGCGGCCGTGGATGCTTGCCGCGATTGATCACCTCCAGCGCCGGGTTCACGACGTTGAGCAGACGGTAGACCCCGCCGTACGCCCGAACCGTGCGCAGGTGCGGGGCGCCGCCCATCGCCGCCGCATCGCGGTAGAAGTCGCGCGCCGACATCACCGGAAAGATCGCCTTGAGCGGCGAATTCGGTCCCACGGCAGCGGCGGTGAACAGCTGATTGATCGCCAGGTAGGACACTCCGAACATGCCGACTCGGCCGTTGGCGTTGGGCAGCTTGGACGCCCAGTCGACCAGTTCGACGCCGTCCTGCGCTTGGCGCGCGCCGAACATTTGGAAGGTGCCATCGGAGACGCCGCATCCCCGGACGTCGACCATCACCTCGATGTAGCCCCGCTTGATCAAATACGGGGTGGGGCCGCCACCGATCTGGGCGGCCGGCGGCGGAGCCTTCTTGCCATATGGAGTCATCGACATCAGCACGGGAAACGGCCCGGCGGCGGGCTCGCCGGTGTCGCGGTCCGTGGGGTAGTGGATGTCGGCGCGTAGTTGCACACCGTCGCTCATCGATACGCCGACGTTGTGGTGAATGCCCACCCCGTACTGCGCTGCTCTGGGCGTCCAGGGTGGCGAAAACGGCGATGAACTGGTTTCGCGGACGCGTCTGCGTCGTGATCGCAGCGTTGGCATCCCCACCTCCTGCGAGCGTCGTTGCCTGCGCAGACTGTAAAGATGCGCCGATCCTTGCCCGGCACTGGGGGTTGCCTGTAAGCCTTAAGCCATGTCGGTCGAAGAAGCGGTGCTCGGTTTATGGAAGGCGTTGTCGGCCCGGGATTGGGAGGCCGTCAAAGCCTCTCTGTCCGCGGATTGCGTCTACGTCGACATGCCGGTCGGCCCGACGTTGGCCGCGCGAGGACCCGACGACATCGTGAAGCGCCTCAAGGTCGGCCTCGAACCGCTCGCCGGCTACGTGAACCACGACGGAGTGCTGGTGTCCAACGGCTCCGACGTGATGTACGAGCACTCCGAGACCTGGCGTTGGAAAAGCGGGGAAACGGCTGTGCTGCAATTTGTTTCGGTGCACCGTGTCGACGATGGCAAGGTGTCGCTGTGGAAGGACTATTGGGACATGGGCGGACTGACCGACCATGCGCCGTCGACGTGGATGGAAGATCTCGCGACAGCGGATACGTCGTGGATCTTCGACGCGACCGGAATCGTTTGATCGAGCCTTGATTTGCTCATCTCGTCGTTCAGTCCGACGGATGGGTTCCTCTGGGCGATAGACGTTAACGACACCTGCCGGTGGTTGTACCAGTTGATCCTTAAGATCGCTTCATGGCTCAGAACCTCCCGACAATCTTCGAATGGGCCGGCGGTCGAGATGCGTTCGAGCGCTGGCTCGGCCGCTTCTATGACCTTGTCGAGGACGATGAACTGCTGGGGCCGGTCTTCAGCGGGACAGTCAGCGAGCAGCACCGCCGCGACGTTGTCACCTGGTGGTCCGAGGTAATGGGCGGACCGGCGGAGTACTCGGCGGCCCTTGGCGGATATGAGCACATGCTCGCCAAGCACCGTGGGCTACACATCTCCGATGAACAGCGGTTGCGTTTCGTGACACTGTTGTCACTCGCCGCCGACGACGCAGGGTTGCCCGCTGATCCCGAGTTCCGGGCCGCCATCATGGGATATGCCGAGTGGGGCACACGGCTGGCGGTGCACAACTCCGGAGACGCAACCGATATCGCCGAGCATGCACCGGTTCCGCGTTGGGGATGGGGTGTGGCGCCGCCGTACCAGCCGTGATCCAACGTTCGGTCGGTCAGGAACTGCGCTCGAATCCCTTGCGCGCGACGTAGTAGGCGATTCCAATCACGGACACCAACATGCCCGCCACGATGGACTGGGTGGGCATGAAGACTGCGAGGACCACGCATCCGATTAGCCCGACGACAGGCACGATGCGCGGCGCTCTACCTTCGTCCTCGCGAAGGGTGATGGCCGATGCGTTCGTCACGGCGTAGTAGGAAAGCACGGCGAACGACGAGAAGCCGATGGCTCCGCGAATGTCGTTGAACGCCGCAAGGATTGCGACAACGACCCCGATGGTCAATTCAGTCCGATGCGGCACCCGGTAGCGAGGATGGATAGCCGCAAGAACATGCGGAAGGTGTCGGTCGCGAGCCATAGCGAGCGAAGTCCGAGATACGCCAAGAATTAACGTCAAGAGCGATCCGAGTCCAGCGACGGCGGCTCCAACGCTGACCACCGGCACCAGCCACCCGGCACCGCTTGCTCGCACGGCGTCGTTCAGCGGCGCAAGTGACCGCGCAAGGCGCTCTGGACCTAAGGCCGCCAGTGTGGCGACGGCGACCGCCGAGTAGACCACCAAGGTGATGCCCAAGGCTAGGGGGATGGCTCGCGGGATCGTGCGGGACGGATCGCGCACCTCTTCGCCCAATGTGGCGATTCTGGCGTAGCCGGCGAAGGCGAAAAACAGTAACCCTGCCGCCTGCAACACCCCGGCGGCTGACACGCTGGCCGGAGTCGTTACGCCCGACAACGAAGCATCACCGGACGCCACGACCGCTACCACGACCGCAGCCAGCACGGCGAGAACCACGGCGACGACAAGGCGGGTGAGCCATGCCGATTTCTTCACCCCGAAGTAATTCACCACCGTCATCGCCACCACGGTCGCCACGGCGACTTGGTGGGCATGCGGAGGCGGACGAGTATGCGCCTACGGTCAGCGCCATCGCGGCGCATGAGGCCGTCTTCCCGACGACGAATCCCCACCCTGCGATGTAGCCCCAAAAGTCCCCTAGCCGCGCTCGGCCGTAGACGTAGGTCCCGCCCGAAGCGGGATACAACGCCGCCAACCTCGCCGAGGATGTGGCGTTGCAGTACGCCACCACCGCTGCAACTGCCAAGCCAAGGAGAAGTCCAGATCCGGCCGCGCGCGCCGCTGGTGCCAACGCGACGAAAATCCCGGCTCCAAGCATTGACCCCAGACCGATGACCACGGCGTCGGTCAGGCCGAGGCTACGCCGCAACCCATCGGGCAGCGGCGCATCCTGACCGCTCCTGATCATCGGGTGATCCGTTTTAGCGGCAGCAGTTCGGGTCGAGCACCGTGCACAGTGCAACCAGTGATCGCGGCGCGGTCGGTGATAGACATTCATGCCGCGTCGTTCGGACTCGACCAGGCCTGCCCGACGCAACTGGGACAGATGGTGGCTCACGGTGGACTCGCCCAGTTCGACTGCCGCCGCCAGGTCGCAGTTGCACACCTCGCCCGCATCCGAGCTGAACAGCAACGAGACGAGCTTGACCCGCACCGGGTCGGCTAACGCCTTGAGCCGCAACGCAATCTCCAAGGCCGCATCGTCATCGACAGGCCGGCAGCCACCGGCGAGCAGCACACCGGCGCGGACATATCGACGACCGGCAACGTCTTCGGCATGCGACCATCTTGCCACAAAGTATTGACATATATCGAAGAGGTGGCATCATCGGGCCAGTCGGTAGTTCGACATAAGCCACAGAGGTCGGAGGTCTTCATGTCCCGCGCTCAACTCGCCCTCAACGTCGATGACCTCGACGAGGCGATCACGTTCTATTCCAAGTTGTTCAACACCGGACCCGCCAAGGTCAAACCGGGTTACGCCAACTTCGCGGTCGCCGAGCCGCCGTTGAAGCTGGTCCTCATCGAAAACCCCGGCCAGGGCGGGACTCTCAACCACCTCGGCGTCGAGGTCGAGTCCAGCGACGCCGTGCACGCCGAGATCGCCCGCCTGACCGACGAAGGCATGTTCACCGAAGAGGAACTCGGGACGACCTGTTGCTTCGCCACCCAGGACAAGGTGTGGGTGACCGGACCCGGCGGCGAGAGGTGGGAGGTCTACACCGTCCTGGCCGACTCGGAGACCTTCGGCTCCGGCCCGCAGGTCGGCAACAGCCGACGACCATGGCTGCGCCTGTTGCGGAGCAGCCAGTGATGCCGTGAACGACGACACGGCAGAAGCACTTTCGTGAGCCAGGCAGTGCAGCAGACGCACACCCGCCGTCGTCGCAAGCTTTCGCGCTGGATCGGTTGCTGCCGGTCTGGATCGGCACTCGCGATGGCCGCCGGTCTGCTGCTGGGTCGGCTCGTACCCGGACTGAACGCCGCCCTGAATCATGTTCAGGTCGACGGCATTTCGCTGCCCATCGCGCTGGGTCTGCTGATCATGATGTACCCGGTGCTGGCCAAGGTCCGCTACGACCGCCTGGACACCGTCACCGGCGATCGCAAGCTGCTGGTCAGCTCGCTGCTGTTGAACTGGGTGCTCGGCCCCGCGGTGATGTTCGCCTTGGCCTGGCTGCTGCTGCCCGATCTGCCCGAGTACCGCACCGGCCTGATCATCGTCGGCCTGGCCCGCTGCATCGCCATGGTCATCATCTGGAACGACCTGGCCTGCGGCGACCGCGAAGCCGCAGCGGTCCTGGTCGCCCTGAACTCGATCTTCCAGGTCGTCATGTTCGCCGTGCTCGGCTGGTTCTACCTGTCGGTGCTGCCCGGCTGGCTCGGCCTGCCGCAGACCACCATCAGCACCTCGCCCTGGCAGATCGCCAAATCCGTGCTCATCTTCCTCGGTATCCCGCTGCTCGCCGGGTATCTCTCGCGACGGCTCGGGGAGAAGGCCAAGGGCCGCAGCTGGTACGAGGCCGACGTTCCTGCCCAGGATCGGGCCGTGGGCGCTCTACGGGCTGCTGTTCACCATCGTCATCCTGTTCGCCCTGCAAGGCGACCAGATCACCAGCCGCCCACTCGACGTCGCTCCGCATCGCGGTGCCGCTGCTGGCCTACTTCGCCATCATGTGGGGCGGCGGCTACCTGCTCGGCGCAGCCCTGCGGCCTCGGCTACCAGCGCACCACCACGCTGGCGTTCACCGCTGCCGGCAACAACTTCGAACTGGCCATCGCCGTCGCCATCGCCACCTACGGCGCCACCTCCGGGCAGGCGCTGGCCGGTGTCGTCGGCCCGCTCATCGAAGTGCCCGTCCTCGTCGCCCTGGTCTACGTCTCGCTGGCCTACGAGGCCGATTCACGTCCGCCGCCGCGAAGTCACTGCGCCTGATGGCCGAACGCCTAAGCCCGCCGTGCTGTTCCTCTGCACCCACAACGCAGGGCGATCCCAGATGGCCATGGGATTCTTCAAACACCTCGCGGCGACCGCGCCAGCGTCTATTCGGGCGGGTCCGAACCCGCCGACGAGGTCAATCCCGCCGCCGTCGCCGCCATGGCCGAGAAGGGCATCGACATCGCCGCCGAACAACCGCAAGCAGTGGACCATGGGCATGCTCGAAGCCGTCGACGTCGTGATCACCATGGGATGCGGCGACTCCTGCCCAATCCTGCCCGGACGCCGCTATGAGGAATGGGTACTACCCGACCCGGCTGGCCAGACCCTCGATGCGGTAAGACCGATCCGCGACGAGATCGAACAGCGGGTGCGGACGCTACTCGATCAGTTGCTGGAGTCCAAATAGCTCGGTCAAGCGGGGTGTCCGGCAACCTGACGGCAAGCGGCCCCGGCCTTCGGGCCGATCGGTTGGCAAGCGGGCGCGATTCGGGTCTGCGGCCCGGTCAGCTGCTGCGTCTGGCACAGCCCTGTCGCGCTGGTGCAGGTGGGCGGGCTGGCTTGGGCCTGCCCGAGAAGACCGACACCGCCGACCGCTCCCACAATTGCCATCTCGGCGACGCCCAAAATCAGCACTCGCTGGTTGAATTTCCTCATTTGCTCCTCCTCATTGAGGATGCCCCGAGGCTTCTGCCTCGGAGAACGCTTAGAAATTCATCAAGTCTGCTGTTGTGGGCGTCAGGCCAGTATGTGCTCGATAAACGCGAAGATCAATGTTTCTACGATGTTTCTTCAATATTTCGTCAGCAAATCCGTGAGCGAGAAAATGCGGAGTCAGATCGTCGGCGAATACCGCATCGGTGGCGCGCGAAAGGGCCGCTGGTGGCGACGACGCTCACCGACGGGATTGATCTGACGACCTTCGTGTCCTGACACTGCGGAGGCGTTAGACGTCGCACGTTCGCAGGCCGGTGATGAAGGTTGGGCAGTCGCCTTCGATCGCTGGCTGCCCCGCTTTCTTCAGAGAAAGCGACGAGGCGCTTCGGGCGCTTCGGGCGTCTCCCCCTGCAGTCGCGGCCGTTTGAAAAAGCAGGTGGCCGTGAAGGGTTTGGCCTGGTCCATCGCGAAGTTGACCATCTCCCATCTTTGTTCCCCGAGCGCGTTCGCTTTGCGCATCATGTCGTTGAGGGCATCATCGCCCGTCGAAAGGAACCACTTGTACTCCCACTGCGGCCCATCAGCCTCGCCCATCTCGCCACCCTAGAACAGACACTTGGAGAGGTCTTTATACCCGAAGGAGCGGGCAGCTCAGCAGAAGGTCACAACTGCCGGTCCGTGTGTCAGAACGCCGAGAACAACTCCAGAAACGGGGTGAAGGCGGCGTCGAAACTGGTTCCGAAGGCACTGAAATCGGCACCGAGCGCGCTGAGCATCGTCACCGCGCCCTCGAGAGCATCGGTGTCGGTGAATCCCGTGCCGCTGCTGATCGCTTCTGCGAAAACCTGATCCGAGGCGAGCACGGCGGCGTCGGCGTTCAGCAGACTCTGATCGGCGTTGGTGAACAACGCGTTGGTGGCCTCGGTCACCAGGTCGTAGCCGGGCATCGACGAGTTCTGCAGCTGCGCATCGACGAGCTCATCCTGGATGTTCACGATCGCCCCCTGCAGCATCTCCTGCGACCCGATGAACTGCGTCATGGTGGGCACGAGCGATGCGATGTCGGAGGGTTGGCCGGTGAGGTCGATTCCAGTCAAGACGGCGCTGGCGTCGTTGAGGTCAGCGGTCGCTTCGCTCAGCAGCGTGGCGGGGTCGGTCGTACCGGCTGCCGCAGCGGTGAGTCCGGGGTCGAGGCTGGCGAAGTCAAGGGTGCCACCGTCGACGATGGTGGCGAATCCGGCATTGAGTTCAGCTGGGAGAACTTGGAAGAGCTCAGCATTGAGGAAGCCGAACCCTGCTTCAAGTCCGGTTATCTTGTCGGAAAATGTTTCCGTGGCGCTGAGTGGTAAGTCCCCGGCGTTTATGGCGTTGACGAACGTCTGGCTCGCCGCGACCAGGTCGGCCGAGGCGTTTGCAAGCTGCTGGTCGGCATTGACCAACTGTGAACCGGTTTGTAGCGCTTCGGAGAATCCGTCTTGCTGGGTTTGAATTTGCGAGATCAATTCGGTCTGTTCTTGGAAGCTCGATACCAGTCCCGAGGATGTGGCCACCCCTGACAGCAGGGTGCCCGCCTGGCTCATGTCGCCCTCGGCTTGGAGCAGGAAATCGTCGATGGTGTCGGCTTGCGCGAGCGGCGTTCCCATCATCGCGGCCACCACGGCCGCGCCGCCGGCCACACCCACACCGGCGACCCAGCGCCGAACACCACTAGCCATCAAGACCCCCGCTGATTTTGATCGCCCCGATACAAGCGGGACTGAGATTCACTGAGCATAAATTAAGGTCGCGCAGCCGCAGTCCGATATGCCGGACATGCCAGCAAGTTCCCAGCGGCACACGGCAAGTTCACAGCAAGCGAGCTCAGCGGTCCGATCAGCCGCCGAGCTCGGCAAGCAGCTCGAGCCGCTTGAGGGTATCGGCGACGATCCGGCCGACCTGGCCCACCGCAACACGGTCGGCGATATAACCCCACAGCCCGCCGGGCGCCTGATATGACAACCGGAACGTCACCTTCGTCTGGCCATTTCCCGCGTCCCGCAACCGGATTCGGCCACGCAATGTCACCCCGGTGATGCCGACCCAGGCGAGATCGCGTCGGTCGTCGAACTCCACCACTTCCATCAGGCCGCCCACCGGCACCGAGCCGACCTTCCAGTGGACGAAGTAGCGGGCACCGACACCGAGTGGCTGGTCGTTGGCGCTCTCCCAGCGCTCCAGCCGGGTCATGAACGACGGATACCGGTCCGGATCGCTGACGATCTTCCAGACGGTGTCGCGGTCGGCGTCGACGACGCTACTGCGGTCGACGCGCATCAGCCGATCACCGGGAATCGGCGTCGTGCCGCAAGACGATCGACACCGCCCTGCAAGCTGGCCATCACCTTGTCGTGGACGGCCTGGTCGTCGCCGTCGACCTCGACAGGATGCTGAACTTCGATCGCGATCTTCGTCGGCAACGGGATGTGCCCGGCCAAGTCGCTGATGTTCAGCCCCCAGGGCAGGGCCAGTGAGATCGGAATGCTCTTGAGCCGCAGCAGTTTATCTGCCATCAACAACTTTGCCAGCCACTGGCCGCGGGACAGGAACAACGCGGCTTCCTGGCCGCCGACGCTGGCCACCGGCACGATCGGGACGCCGGCCTCGCGGGCCAGCTTCACATAGCCCATCCGGCCGTCGAAATCGACCTTGTGCCGCTCCCAAGACGGACGGAAGACCTCGTAGTCCCCGCCGGGATAGACCAGCAACGCCGCACCGGATTCCAACGCCATTCGCGCGTTCTCGGGGTTGGCCGCGACGGTGCCGAATTTACGCAGCCAGCCCAGCGGCGGCGCCGAGACGACGAGGTTGTGCGCCAGTTGATAGAACGGCCGCTCGACACCGAAGTAGGAGCAGAACGCGAGCGTGAAAACGAAGGTGTCCGGCGGGACGTTGCCGCCGCTGTGGTTGCCGACCAGCAGGACCGGACCCTGCGCCGGAATCCGGTCGAGATGCTGGACGTCGGCGCGGAAATACAGCGATGCCAGCAGCCATGTGCTGGGCAGAGAGTCGCGGATGTAGTCGGGGTCGCGCTGGTCCAGATCAGCCTTTGGGACGCGCGACGCGACCTGCTCGCGCACCCAATTCTTGAGATCGGACAGCGTTGCCATAGCGCGGTTTGTACCCGGATTTGATCTGCGTCACACCTGGCCCAGTCGATAGATGCGGGCGGAGGTGCCGCCGGGCGATCAGATCGACGACCCGCATCGCGTCGGACAGGCTCCACTCGCCGCGGTCGACAAAAGCGCTCAGTACTCGATGAATTCCGTTGCGCCACAAGACCGTACTGAGATAGTGCAGCTCGGCCGGGCCGAAGCCGTCGGATGAGTAGACGATCTTGCGGAACGGCGCCAGTTCCAGCAGTCGCGCGATGAATGCCGGTGCCCGTGCGCCCAGGTGGTTGATGCTCAGCCCGCCATCCAGATAGACGTTGTTGAATGCCTGGGCCAAATAGCCGGCCTCGCGTTCGTAGGGGTAGCAGTGCAGCAACACGATCGGTACCTCGCCGGATTGGCGCACAAAATCGCGCAGGTACAGCGGATTGGCACTGCGCAGGTCGCATTCCCGGTCTCCGAAACCCACATGGAATTGCAGCGGCTTGCCCACCCGCAGCGCCTGATGCAGTCCGAAGCGCAGCAGCACCCGATCGGTGAGTCGTCTGGCGCCGTTGTCGCGCCACCGTGCCGCCGCAACAGCGACTTCGGCCGCCGATGGCTCACTCAGGTCGCCCTCGAATCCGCCGCGGTACGCCAGGACGGATTTGGTGCCGACGGCGGTGGCGGCGCGCTGTCTCAGGATGTGTTCGAATGCCGTTGCATAGTTACCTGGTAAAACGGCAGCCTGTTCGGCCACCTGTTCGATACGAACGACTTCGTGGGCGTGCCGCCCAGACCATCTCGGCGACCTGACCGACGTCTGCGACTCCTTCGGCGTAGCCGGTATCGACCAGCCAGTCGCTGACGCCCGCAGCGGGCAGGAAGATTTCGGCTAAGTCGGCTTCCGAGAGCTCGCTGCGGCGTTGCCAATAGTCTTGCGGTTCAGCGTGCTTGGGAAGGCCGAGCAGTGGCGCGCAGTGGGCGCGGATGGCGAAGCCGAGTTGCGTGTCGAACCCTGAGTCGAATTCGGCGAGCGGCTCGGTGTTGGCCTCGTTGAGAGCATTCTCGAATCGTCGCCTGTCCCCCGCCGTCACCCAGCATCCGTGCATGTGCTGGTCGACCAGTCGCACGCCGGCGATGTGCTCGGCCAGAGCCGTCATACGCTCCAGGCCATCCGGAATTTGTCGGCTAGTTGCTCGCGGTTGAGGTGGGCATAGTGGTCGTGCTCGAAACGCCGGACCGCGACCGTGGCGTCGACGACGGGATCGCCGAGAATACCGCGCAATCGTTGCGATTTGTTCAGGGCCGCAATGGTATGCGGCTGCGACACGGACAGCACCTCGATGCCTGCCCGACTGCGGTCCGCGTCGCTCAACGCTGCTGGGTCGACCTTGACCTCCGCAGGCAGCACTGCGTTCTGTGTGATGCCGTCCAGCGCCAAGCCCAGGATTGCGGCCGTCGCGAGATAAGGATTGGCCGACGGATCGACGGCCTTGACCTCGACGTTGCCGCCGTAGGGGTTACCTGGGCCGTCGGCGACGAATCTCAGCGCGGCCTCGCGGTTCTCGGTGCCCCAGCAGAGGTACGTGCCCGCCCAATTGCCGGGACGCAGCCGCAGCCCCGACACGATCGAACCGCAGAGCAGCCCCTGGGCCTCGGGCAGTCCGCCCAGCAGCCCCGCAACGGCGCTTTCGCCCTTGCTCGTCATCCCGTGAGCGCCCGTGCCGTCGGAGAATAGCGGGCCGCTCGCATTGGTCAGCGAGAAGTGTTGGTGGGCACCGCATCCGGCGTCACCGACGAACGGCGTCGGCGACAGGCTGACCCGCATACCGTAACGTCGGGCGATCCGGCTGACGATAATCCTGATCAGCACCAACTGGTCGACCGACGCAACCGGTGATTGCGGTGTCAAGGAAATCTCGAACTGATTGGTTCCGTACTCCGGATGGAACTGTTCGATCGCTATGCCCGACAACGACGTCGCCGCGATGACGTCACGAACAAACGCTTCGTGCTCGAGCACGCCGGCCAGCCCGTACTGCGCCCAGACGGTGGAAGGCAGCCGGTGTCCGTCGGGCTGGACGAGTAGGAACTCGATTTCGTGGCCGACTAACGCCTCGACGCCGGCGTCGGCGAGCGCGGTCTCGATCCTCCGAAGCGCGGCCCGGCTGCACTCGGCAACCGGCGTACCGTCCTGCTCGAAAAATGAACCTGGAGCCCACGCCAGTCCATCGCCGAGAATTCGTAAGGCCGACAGGTCAATTCGGACCCGCTGGTCGCCGACTACGCCGATGCGATCAGAGAACGCGATGCCGGTGTGGTCGATCGCGAAGGCGTGCCACACCGGGCTGGCGCCCAGCCCGGGATCGGCGAAGGCGTTGGTTCGGCGGATCGGTACCGTTTTGGCCTGGGTGAGCCCGGCCGGGTTGATCACCGTACCGATGACCGCGTTCACTCCTTCGGCCTCGAGTTGGGCGATGGCCGCGGCGGCGAGAGGTGTGGTCGTCATCTGCCGGGAGACGGAAGTTGGCTCCGGGCTACCGAACTCGGTGCGTCACACCCGGCTTGGCAGCGTCAGCTGGCAGCTCTGGCCGATGTCCAGCGTCCGCAGGACGCGTCCCATGCCTATCCACAGCGCGCACGACAGTGCCAGGTCGGCGAGCAGCTCTTCGGAAAAGTGCTCGCCGGCGCGGGTCCAGAAGTCTTCGTCATCGCGCAACTTTGTGTGCTCGGTGGCGAATCGGTAGGCGAACTCGGCGGCCAGTCGTTCTTGGTCGCTGTATCCGGGCCAGGTGCGCCACTCGCGCGCATGGTCGTACAACTCTTCATCCACACCGGCCGCCGGTCCGTCGGCGTCGCGGGTATTGACGCACACTTCGCATTCGTTGTCGTGGGCGATGACGGTCCGGGCGAGTTCGCGGGTGCGCATCGGCAACCGGTTCTTGCTGTAGACGGCGTTGGCGAACGCGCCGATCGCGCTGCCCAGTTCCGGTGATTTCAAGACCCAGCCGGCGACGTCGTCGTCTGGGAATGTTCCGATGCGGCTCATGGCGAGATGGTACGCCTTCGGCTGTCGTCTCCCGCAACCCCGAAACGCGTCGAGTCGCTCGTCGACCCGTAGCGCGGTCGTCCATTCGGGTCGTGTCTATTGACAAATTGCGCTACTTATTCGCAACCTTAATGTCATATATACGTCGAATTCTATTTAATTTCTAGACATGTACACGATGACCGCTCTCACGGGTCGGCCGCGGCAATGCGCATCTGCATCGCCAATCGCGATCCCGGAGAGTCGCTCCGCGTAAACTGTTGTACAGCAAACTGACTCGCAGTTTTCGCGGCTGAATTCACGATGGCGACCCTCGTACTTGATGTGTTAACCAGGTCACACGCTTTGCCTAATTGCCACCTAAGCGCTTACTAATAGAAACTCAGGCGCAGCCAGAATTTATACACAGAAACAATGCCTTCTGAGTTAGGCTCGGGCGGTCGGCGATCCGTCGGGACGCCGGAATTGGGTTGCGAACCCAATGCGCTTCCCCATCGACATATACCCGGATTGGACCCTCGCACATGAGTCGCAACGCTCGCCGCATCGCGGTAAGTCTTGGCACCGCCGCCGGTGCCGCCCTTATTGCCGCGTCGTTCAGCATGGGAAGCGCGCCCGTGGCCGGCGCCGACGTCCTCGGTGCGGACACGGTCAGCGACCTGATCGGGGCAGCCGACGCGCAGGCGCTTGCCGCAGCGGACGTCCCCGACACAATGGCACTCAGCTACTTGATCGAGGCATTCGACCCGAACTCGTTCACGTCCACTGGTGCACCCCAGGACGTGCTTGGCCTCGTCGGCTACTACGCCGACACCTACTTCCTGGGGCCCACCGGCATCGATGCCGAGCTCGCTCCGCTGGTTCAAGAACTAGTGGGCACCATCTCGTCCGGAACTCCTGGGACGTATACACCTGAGATCAGCGAATTGATCTTCGCACTTGACCCGGACGCGTTCACCTCGGCCACCTCCCTCGACGCCGACGGACCCGCTGGGCGAACTGGGTTACTTCGTCGACACCTACCTGTTCGGGCCGTTCGGCATTGATAACTTGATCGACCCGTACGTGCAGGAGATCATCGCTTCGTTGCCATCCGCCGCCGAAAGTGTCGATGTGAGCCCGGTGAGCGACCTGATCGCGGCACTCGACCCCGGCGCGTTCAGCGCCGGAGTTGCTGACCCGGTTGTTGACGGTCTGCTGAATTCGGGGTTGTCCTTGTTTTGATGTCGACGTGGTCGAGCGGGTTCGGCGAACCGCTCGATCACTGCCCAGGAGCTCTGCCCGCGGCGGTGATCGATCGTGGGCGCTCCTCGTCCCATCCCGGTTGGGCGACGATCCGATGCGTGATCCGGTTGAGCGCCGCCTCGACCTGAGCCCGGTCGGGCCGGCCTTCGAAATTCGGCGAGCGGGTGAGCTTGTCGATGACCCATCCCTGCAGCAGCGACGAGACGAAGTCGACCTCGCGGGTACCGGCCGGGGTGAGCCACAGCCGGTCGACGTCGCGTTGGGCGTAGCCGCCGCGGACCAGCCGATCGAAGGTCGGCTCGAGCACTTCGTATGGAATGCCGAATTGCTCAGCGATGTCGGTGAGCCGGGCGATGCCGAGGGCTCGCTGATAGCGGTTGATCCGTAGCAGCGCCCACAGCTCCGCAACGTCGAGTCGGCAGTCCGGCCGCATGGCGATGCTGCGCAACCGCATCCCCGGTTCGCCGCGCATGAGGCGCCCGATCGCGGTTTCCAGCATCTCGTCCGGTGTTTGGGTGGTCGGCATCGCGAAGCCGTCGCCGAGGTCGGCGGCGTTTTGTCCGATGTCGCGTAGCGGCACCTCGCGCAGGAACAGTGCCACGGCGAAGCCGACGAGCGCGACCGGGACCGCCCACAAGAACACCTGGGTGAGCGACGCGGCGTAGGCGGCGACGATCGGGGCGGCCTGCGCGTGCGGCAGTCGGTGCAGCGCCTCCGGTGAATTCGCCGCCGCCGGTGATGCGCCGGACGCCGCCAGTGCCGGACCGATCCGGCCTCGCAGGAAGTTGGTGAACAGCGAGCCGAAGATCGCCGCACCGAACGAACTGCCGATCGTCCGGAAGAACGTCACCCCCGACGTGGCGACGCCGAGGTCTTCGAATTTCGAGGTGTTTTGCACGATCAGGACCAGCACCTGCATGCACGACCCGATACCGGCGCCGAGGATGAACAGGTAAACCGATTGCAGCACTGGCGATGTCGATGGGTCCATCTGCGACATCAGCCCGAAAGCCAGCGCCATCACGGCCGTTCCGGCTACCGGAAAAATTTTGTAGCGACCCGTCCGCCCGACCAGGACACCGCTGCCCATCGATGTCGACAACATCCCCGCCACCATCGGCAGTGTGCGTAGACCCGATGTGGTCGCCGATACCCCGTCGACGAACTGCATATAGGTCGGAAGGAATGTCAGCGCACCCAGCATCGCGAACCCGACCACGAAGGACAGCACACAACACACCGTGAACACCGGGTTGGCGAACAGTCGCGTCGGCAGGATCGGCGCTGATTCCGGCCCAGCCGAACGGCTTTCGACCCAGACAAAGACGCCCAGCGCAGCCACGGAGGCGGCGAACAGCCCGATGATCGTCGCCGAACCCCACGGATAGGTGGTGCCGCCCCAACTGGTGGCCAGCGTCAGACCGGTGGCGCCCAAACCGACGAACACGATGCCGGCGTAGTCGATGACCGGCTTCACCCGTGCGGCCAGCGACGGGATCGCTGCCGCCGCAACGAAAAAGACGACGACCGAGACCGGCACGTTGACCCAGAAAGCCCACCGCCAGGTCAGGTGGTCGGTGAAATAACCGCCGAGCAGCGGTCCGATCACCGTCGTCACACCGAACACTGCACCCAGGGCGCCCTGATAGCGGCCGCGATCCCGTAGCGGGATGACCTCGCCGATCAGCGCGGTCGCGGTGACCGTGATGGCGCCGCCACCGATGCCCTGCAGCGCGCGGGCGCCGACCAGCATGGCCATCGACTGCGAGAGCCCGCATAACACCGATCCTGCGACAAAGAAGATCACCGCGGCTTGGAATATCCTCTTGCGGCCGAACAGATCTCCGAGTCGGCCGACCAGCGCGGTGACGATCGTCGAGGCCAGCAGATAACTGGTGACCACCCACGACTGATGGCCCGCCCCGCCCAGATCGGCGACGATCGTGGGCAGCGCAGTGGCGACGATGGTTTGGTCCAGCGCCGCCAACAGCATGCCCAGCACGATCGCCAGAAAGACGAAGTTGCGCTGCCGCGGGCTGATCAGTCCGCCGCTGATCTCCGGGTCTGGTGGGGCCGTGCTCTGCGCTCTCGTCATACGCAGCAGCTATACCCGCTCAGTCGCCGGCCTGACCCGTCGTCGGCGGACGCGAGACACACTGAGCCGAGTACAGCTCTTCGCCGAGCTTGTCCATCAGCTGCAGCTGCGTCTCCAGATAGTCGACGTGGTTCTCCTCGTCGGCGATGATGCTTTCCAGCAGGAAGGCGCTGGTCGAGTCCTGCTTCTCGCGGCACATGATGACGCCCGGCTTGAGGCGGTTCAGCACGTCGTACTCGATCGCCAGATCGGCCTCGAACTGTTCACGCAGCGTCTGGCCGATGCGCAATGAGAAGAGGCGCTGGTAGTTCGGCAGCCCGTCGAGCAACAGGATGCGGTCGGTGATTGCCTCGGCGTGCCGCATCTCGTCGAACGATTCGGCGCGAGTGTGACCCGCCAGCTCGGTGAATCCCCAATTCTCCTGCATCTTGGAGTGCAAGAAGTACTGGTTGATTGCGGTGAGTTCGCTCGTCAGCTGTTCGTTCAGAAGGCGTAAAACATCGGGATCACCTTGCACGATCGCTCCTTAATTCTCCCCTGGGCACGGATTCGAGTCGCGGCCATAGGCGGTGACGTTGGGCTGCAACGCCACCGCCGCCAAGGACAAACCTAGTCCAAATTGCCGACATCGGCGTGCTGATTTGAGCGGCGATTTCACTAAAAGTGCTGGTCAGAGGCTATCCTAACTAAGGATAGCCTTCACGAACCAAGTTAGGTTAGACTTGCCTACATGCGGGCAATGCGGGCGGCGAGCACCCAGAATTTAGGGGTTCGCTGATGTACGTCTGCCTCTGCGAGGGTGTCACCAGCCAACTGGTCTCGGACGTCGTCGCCGAGGGCGCATCGACGTCCAAAGAGGTCGCCGCGAAGTGCGGAGCAGGCTTGGACTGCGGACGGTGCCGACGCACTGTGCGGGCGATCATCGAGGCCGCCGCGCAGCTGCAGCCCACCGGCACCTGAGTCGATCAACTGCCGCGTTTTGCGGCGAAGTCCGCCAGCGCCGCGGCATTGGCCTGACCGCCCAAAAGCTCAGCGAAATGTGCATTTTCGCGCGCTGTTGCCGCCGCGATGTCAGGCAAGAGTGGGTTCGGCAATGGATTGCTTGACCGCGATCAGGCTCGGAATCGACCGCGCGGCCAGAATTTCGGCGTGGCTGCGGGCTTCGGCGAGCAACGCGTCGGGCTCGCACACCTTCCACGCCAAGCCCATCGCCAAGCGCCTCCTGCGCGCTCACCCACTCCGAAGACATCAACAGCCAGGCGGCGTTCTGCCGGCCGATCAACTGCGGCAGCAGATAGGACGACGCCGCCTCGGGCGCGACGCCCAGGCTGGTGAACGGGCATTTCAGCCGGGCCGTCGACGACATGAACACCAAGTCCGCGTAGCCGAGGATGGTGGTGCCGATCCCGACGCCGACGCCGTTCACTGCGCAGATCAGCGGCTTGGGGAATCGGGTCAGGGCGTCGATCATCGTGGTGAAATGCGACCCCTGGTTGGCCATTTCAGGGTCGGTGATGCGGGCCTGCATCTCCTTGAGGTCGTTGCCCGCGCTGAATGCGCGTCCGGCCCCGGTCAGCAGCACGACGGCGACGTCGGGGTCTTCCGCGGCCCGCCGGAGCGCCTCGGCGGTTGCCTCGTAGAGCGCCTCGTTGAACGCGTTGAGCGCGTCGGGCCGGTTCAGCGTGAGCGTGCGAACCCGGTTCTCGTCGTCGATCTGGAGTATCACCGGTGTCTCCTCAGCTGTTGAACGGTGTTTTGAGCGCGTAGCGACTGGTCGGCACGGTGTCGATGTTCTCGTTGGCGCCGAATGCCGATGTGCTGGCCACCATTCGGGAAAGTCGCTGCTGCAGGTCGGCATCGTCGGCCGCGCCGAAGAACGCCTTCAGATCAGTGATCGCTTCGATCGGGAACAGCTCCTCGACGATGCCGGCCAGCGGCGGCGCGTCCGGCGTCAGCGCGCGTACGACGGCATTCTGGGTGTAGCCGAAGGTGGACTGCGTCTCGATCGCCACGGGCGTGTGATCGTGCTGCCAGCGCTGCAGCCAGGTCGTGTAGTCCAGCTCCAGCCGGCGGCGCAGCAGCGCGACGTTCGCCAAACCGGTTGTGCGCCGGCCTAGTTCGAGCGGCGCCGGCAAGGGGTTCGATTCGGTCACCAGGTAGGCCGCGAGTTGGTCGCACTCGGCTGCCAACAGTCGCAGAGCCTCGGCGATCTGATCCCCGTAGCACTGCCGTGTCCAGATGCTGACGACGGCGGCCGCAGGCGGGTCGAGCGTGGTCAGCGTCATCATCGAATGAGTCACCGCCGCGTCGCGGACATTGACCGTCAGCCCGGCAACTCCGAGCGACAGAATCGCTTCGGCGACCGAGCCTCGCTGCCGCTGGCACCAGTCCTCGTCACGGTCGGCGGCCAGCAGGACCGCGACTACCTTCTCCATAGCCGAAACCTAGTCCGAGCGATCCCGCGCCCAGCGCGGTTGGATGAATACGCCCTCGGCCTCGACGGTGACTCCCTCTTCGTCGGCGAGGTGGCCCACGGCATAGGTCTTCACCCCCTCGGTACGGGTGATGCAGCCTCGGCATGCAGGTCCCCGAGTCGAGTGGCGCGCACGTAGCGGAAGTTGATCGTGCCGGTCAAACGGGGATTGATGCCGTCGCTGGCGGCCTCCCCCAGCAGGTGGTCGAGCACCAACGCGGCCACGCCGCCGTGGAGATGACCGGGTGGCCCCTCGTAGGCGGCGCCGAGATGGAAATCGCACACCGATGTGCCCGAGTCGTCGCGGTGGATCTGCACCGGTGGGGCGAGCGGATTGCGGATCCCGACGACGGCGTTGCCCCAGGCCATCCGCTCACCGGTGGCGAGATAGCGCACGCCGAAGCTTCCGTTGGTTTGTTTGTGGCGCAAACGTGTGGTGGCCGAGTCGATCTCGGCCTTGGCCGCCGCGACGCGTCGGCATCCACCTCGGTCCGGATCGTCGCGTCGATCAGGGCCCGGACCGACTCGGCCAACGGCTCGTAGACCGCCCGCAGCCGTTCGACGTCCTCGGCACTGAGGTTTTCCAGCGTGAAGTCCAACATCAAGCGAAACTAGAACACGTTCACTTCGACCGGCGTACTGGGGTGGTCGTGGCTACTTCACCGGGCGTACCTGCTGGTCGCCGCCGAGCAGTTCGCCGATCAGCCCGGCAAGTTGCCGATACGGCCCTTCACGTCCGCTGGACGAGCGAAACACCAACCCGATGCGGCGCCCGGGCCGAGGGGTGGCGAAGTAGGCCAGGCCCAGCTGGCTTCGCGCGGTCTCGACGGGCACGGCACTCTGCGGGATCAACGTGACGCCCAGTCCGCCGGCGACGCACTGCACGGCCGTGGCCAGCGATGCCGCCCGGGTATTGGCCAGTTCGGCGTGCACCCCGGCCTTGCGGCAGACTCGAGCGCCTGGTCGCGCAGGCAGTGGCCCTCGTCGAGCAGCAGCAGTGGTAGCTCGGCCAAGGCGGTCGGCGGCACTCGCCGCTTACCTGCCAGCGGATGGCCGGGTGGCAACGCCAGCACGAAATCCTCGTCATAGATCGGGATTTCGGTCATGCCGCCGGCTTCGGACGGCAATGCGATCAACGCCGCGTCCACCGACCCTTCACGCAACCCGGTCAACAGTCGTTCGGTCTGGTCCTCGATCACCCGCAGGGTCAGCCCGGGCAGGCGCTCGTTTAGCCCCGCGAGCAACGCCGGCAAGACGTACGGGGCCACCGTCGGGATCAGGCCAAGCCGGATGGTGCCCTGCAGTGGGTCGGAGGATCCTGCGGCCGCCGCGGTGAACGCCGTCGCCGCCTCGATCACCGCCTGGGCCTGTGGCAGCAGCGCGCTGCCTTCTGGTGTCAGGAAAACTCGGCGGGTGGATCGCTCGACCAAGCTGCACTCCCAGGCCGGTCTCCAACGCCGACAGCGCCTGCGAAAGGGTTGACTGGCTGACGCCGAGACTTGTTGCAGCACTGCCGAAATGCTGCTTCTCGGCGACAGCGACGAAAGCCCTGAGTCCGGCGATGGTCGGCTGATAACTCTTATCGGTCATGCCTATTAGTCTAGTGGGAAAGATCACCTTTCATTCAAAGTGTGGTTCGGGCAGGATGGGGACAGCGGAATTCTTGACTAAATCCAATTTGAGTGGAGGAGCAACATGGCATTGCTGAGTATCGGCGACCAGTTCCCGGCCTATGAGCTGACGGCGTTGATCGGTGGCGACCTCTCGAAGGTCGACGCGCAACAGCCCGAGGACTACTTCACCACGATTTCCAGCGGCGATTTCGAGGGCAAGTGGCGGGTGGTCTTCTTCTGGCCGAAGGACTTCACCTTCGTGTGCCCCACCGAAATCGCCGCGTTCGGCAAGCTGAACGACGAGTTCATCGACCGCGACACCCAGGTGCTCGGCGTTTCGGTGGACAGCGAGTTCGTGCACTTTCAGTGGCGCGCCCAGCACGACGACCTGAAAAAGCTTCCGTTCCCGATGCTTTCGGACATCAAGCGGGAGCTGGTGGAAGCCACCGGTGCGCTCAACGCCGACGGCGTTGCCGACCGCGTCACCTACATCGTCGACCCGAACAACGAGATCCAGTTCGTCTCGGTGACCGCCGGTTCGGTGGGCCGAAACGTCGATGAGGTGCTCCGCGTGCTCGACGCCCTGCAGTCCGACGAGCTGTGCGCATGCAACTGGAAAAAGGGTGACCCCACGCTGGACGCCGGCGAACTGCTCAAGGCATCGGCCTGATCGGAGGATCTGATGAGTATCGACAACCTGAAAGAGTCACTGCCTGAGTACGCCAAGGACCTCAAGCTCAACCTTGGCTCGATCAGCCGCAGCACCGTGCTCACCGCCGAACAGCTGTGGGGCACGCTGCTGGCCAGCGCCGCGGCGAGCCGAAACACCCAGGTGCTGGCTGAGATTGGCGCCGAGGCGGCCGATGAGCTGTCCGCCGAGGCGTACCAGGCGGCACTGGGCGCCGCGTCGATCATGGGCATGAACAATGTGTTCTACCGCGGACGCGGTTTCCTGGACGGCAAATACGACGACCTGCGTCCGGGGTTGCGGATGAACATCATCGGCAACCCCGGCGTCGACAAGGCCAACTTCGAATTGTGGTCGTTCGCCGTGTCGTCGATCAACGGATGTGGGCACTGCGTGACCGCCCATGAGCACGCCTTGCGCGAGGCAGGTGTTGACCGCGAGGTGATCCTGGAGGCGCTGAAAGCCGCCGCGATTGTCACCGGAGTCGCCCAGGCGATCACCACCGCGCAAACACTGGCGACCGCTGGGTAGCTCTCGCCCGTAGACTCCGGGCTTGTGGTCGTCAACGACGTCGATCTGCAGCATCTGCGACGCTGCGTTGAGCTTGCCCGCGCCGCACTGGAAGCCGGACACGGTCCTTTTGGTGCGGTGCTGGTGGGCGCCGACGGGCGGACGTTGTACGAGGACCACAACCGCGTCACCGATCACGACCAGACGCTGCACGCCGAGTTGGGCGTCATCCGGTGGACGGTTGCGAACGTGGCTCCGGTGCACCGTATCCGCGCCACCCTCTACACGTCGTGCGAGCACTGTCCGATGTGCGCGGCTGCGCATGCGTGGGCTGGGCTGGGGCGCATCGTCTACGCGACCTCGAACGACCAGCTGACGAAGTGGCTGACCGAGTGGCACGCGCCGATGCCGCCGGTGGCCATGCTGCCGGTCAAGGCGGTGGCGCCGCGCGCTGTGGTCGACGGTCCAGCGCCCGAACTCGAGGAGGACATGAAAGCGCTATACGAGGTCAGGTATCGGCGGTGAGTGGGCCCGCCTGGGTTGAGCACGTGATCTGGTGGCACGTCTATCCCCTGGGCTTCGTAGGCGCGTTTCCGGCGACCGATGCGCCGGATGTTCACCAGCATCGACTGCGACGCCTCGTCGAATGGTTCGATCACGCGATCGAACTCGGCGCTTCCGGAATCGCACTCGGGCCGATCTTCGCGTCAGGCACCCATGGCTACGACACCACCGACCACTACCGCATCGACCCACGCCTCGGTGACGACGACGATTTCGACCACCTGATCACGCAGGCACGGCGGCGCGGGTTGCGGGTGCTGCTCGACGGGGTATTCAACCACGTCGGCGCCGACTTCCCGCGTTACCGCGAGGCGGCCAACGACGAAACGGCCGCGCGCTGGTTTCGCGGCCGACCAGGCCACTTCCACACCTTCGAAGGCCACGACGGCCTTCTCACGCTGAACCACGACAACCCCGAGGTCGTCGATTACATTGCCGACGTGATGGGGCACTGGCTGGGTCGAGGGGCCGACGGCTGGCGGCTCGATGCGGCTTATGCCGTGCCGCAGCATTTCTGGACGTCGGTGCTGCCGAAGGTCCGTCAGTCGCATCCTGATGCGTGGTTTGTCGGAGAACTCATTCACGGTGACTACGCCGCAGTGGTGCGCGACACCGGGTTCGACTCGGCCACCCAGTACGAGTTGTGGAAAGCGATCTGGAGTGGCCTCAACGACGGCAATTTCTTCGAGTTGCATCATGCCTTGCAACGCCATGCCGATTTCGTTGAAAGCTTTGCGCCGCTGACCTTCATCGGCAACCACGACGTCACCCGCATCGCCAGCCAGCTCGAGCGCCCGGAACATCTGGCCCACGCCCTCGTTGTTCTGATGACCGTGGGCGGCGTTCCCAGCATCTACGCCGGCGACGAGTTCGGCTACCGCGGCGTCAAAGAAGAACGGTTCGGGGGTGACGACGCGGTACGGCCCGAATTCAGCTCTCCCCCAGTCCAACTCGATGGTGCAGGGGTCGAGATATGGTCGTTGCACCAGTACCTGGTCGGGCTACGTCGACGGCACCCTTGGCTCTACGCCGCGTCGACATCAGCGCTGCGGCTGGACAACCGGCAGTACGTGTATCAGACCCGCCACGGTGATGAGTCGCTGATCGTCGCGCTCAACATCGATGAAACCCCACTGCGGTTGCGGTTGGATTCCGGTCCGGCCGAAGTCATCGCCGGCAGCGGAGCGCCGCCACAGGAAATGGTCCGCAAGGTGTCGGTCGAGCCGCACGGCTGGCGGGTGCTGCGTCCGATCTAAGCCAGGCGCTGCAGTGTGAGCGGGTCTTGTTCGCCGTCGTAGTAACGGACCAGCAACTCGACGAAATCGCCGTTGTCGTCTGTGGCGCGAGCGAACAACGTCATCGACGAGTGGACTTTCATGTCGTCGGGCGACCCGAAGATCTGGTCGATCGATCGGCCCTGCACGGCATTGACCAGTTGCGTGCATTCCCGCAGCCGTGGGCCGAGCACATCGTGGCGCAGATAGGCGCGCGCTTCGTCGAGTGATGCGATCGCATATCGGGCCGCGGTGGCGCTGCTGCCCAGGCCCGCGACCTGCGGGAAGATGAACCAAATCCAGTGGCTGCGCTTGCGGCCGGCTCGCAACTCATCGACCACCTGCCCGTAAACCCGGGCCTGCGCATCGACGAACCGCCGCAGATCGAAGGGGTCGCGACCGGATTCCATATGACCTACGGTGGCACAGTGGTCAAACGGCGGATGCCGAAGGCGCGTGACCTCGCGCCGCTGATCCGGTTCCGCAAGCCGCGGCTCGACCGCGTTCAGCGTCGCTTGGACGACGCGCTGACCATCGATGATCTGAGACATCTAGCCAGGCGCCGGACGCCCAGGGCGGCGTTCGACTACACCGACGGCGCGGCCGAGGACGAGATATCACTCGGGCGTGCGCGACAAGCGTTTCGCGACATCGAGTTTCACCCAACCATCCTGCGCGACGTCAGCGGCGCCCGCACAGATTGGCAGGTGCTGGGCGGTCCCGTCGCCCTGCCGTTCGCCATCGCGCCGACGGGCTTCACCCGACTGATGCACACCGAAGGCGAACTCGCCGGCGCCCGGGTGGCGGCGGCGGCCGGTATCCCGTTTTCGCTGTCGACGCTGGGAACCGCCTCGATCGAGGACGTGGCGGCAGCGGCGCCCCAGGGCCGCAAGTGGTTTCAGCTCTACATGTGGCGCGACCGAGACCGGTCGATGGCGCTGGTGAAGCGGGCCGCCGACGCCGGTTTCGACACCTTGCTGGCCACCGTCGACGTCCCGGTCGCGGGCGCCCGGCTGCGCGACGTTCGCAACGGGATGTCGATTCCGCCGGCGTTGACGTTGCGGACCGCGCTCGACGCCGCGGTGCGGCCGCACTGGTGGTTCGACCTGTTGACCACCGAACCGCTGTCGTTCGCGTCGCTGGATCGGTGGTCGGGCACCGTTGGTGAGTACCTGGATTCGATGTTCGATCCGACCCTGACCTTCGACGACCTAGCGTGGATCAAAGCGCAGTGGCCGGGCAAGCTCGTCGTCAAGGGCATCCAGACCCTCGACGACGCACGCGCAGTGGTGAATCTCGGGGTCGACGGCATTGTGCTGTCCAATCACGGTGGCCGCCAACTGGATCGGGCCCCGGTGCCGTTCCATCTGCTGCCGACCGTGGCGCGTGAGCTGGGAGCTCACACCCAAATTCTTGTCGACACCGGCGTGATGTCCGGCGCCGACGTCGTCGCCGCGGTCGCGCTCGGTGCGCGCAGCGTCCTGGTCGGCCGGGCTTACCTGTACGGGCTGATGGCCGGCGGCGAAGCGGGCGTTCGCCGTGCGGTCGACATCCTTTCCGCGCAACTGGTCCGCACCATGAAACTGCTCGGCGTGACCTGTCTGGAGGAGCTATCCCCCAAGCACGTCACCCAGTTGCGCCGGCTGGTGCCGGTTCTCAGTGATGAGTCGACATGAACAGGTAGTAGCCGACGTAGGCAACCACAAACAGCGCAACGAGCACCGCCGACGTGGCCCGCTGATTGTTGGTTTGGCTTCGGTACTTGGCGGCGCACGTCGTCACCGGAAAGCCAAGCGTAGTCAGGATTTCAGCGGCGGGACCTTGCCCACCGGGGTCAATGTTGACCTGGCCACGGTGGCGAACTTGGAGTTCGACTGTCAGGGGGTACGACCGCAGATCCGCGTGGTAGCTGGTCGGTGTCGGATTGCCGTAGTTCGGATGGCCGCTGGTGTGGCCGTCGAGTGCCGGCCGGATGTAGGCGTTCTCAATGTCCCCGCGCAGCGCGAGCGGCGCGTCGTCGGCGTAGATGCCGTTCTGGTCGACATACAGATCGACAGGGGCGCGGTTGGGCACCAGTGCACATGCCAGGGCGCGCGGGTAGATGGTGATGAAGCCGACGAGGATGGCCGCAGCGGCGACCACTTTCGTCGGCCCGGGCAGCAATGCGATTGCCGCAACGAGTAGCAGCGAAGCAGCTACCGACGCCCCGATCACCGACTTCACCCGGGGGTTGGTCCGCATCAGAGTCGCGTGTCCGCGAAACATGAAATGTGAATTTACGCGCCTTCGCGACGGCTTTTATCACTTTTGCGTGACCGTTCACACAGCTCAATGCGGGTTCGAGAGGGTTCTACTGCTTCGGGGACTTCCGGGGACGCGCGCTGCGGAGCACGATATCGACGGCCGCCGCGATGACCTCGTCATCCGGCAACGCGCCGAACATGATGGACGGACATGCCACCACCCCGGTGAGCATTGACACGGCGGCCTCGAGTTCGACGCCAGCCAGCACTTCTTCGAGCATCGCCCGCAACGGACCTTGGCCTGAACTATTGATCTTGTCCCGGATCTCGCGCATCTCATCGAACGACGCCCACTGAGCCATCCCGGTCAGGATGCGGTCCAACCGCATCTCGGTGATGCCCCCCCGAAACGCCTGTAGTTCGCCGATCAGGTCGCCGCGCAGGTCACCGCTTCGCTCGTGGTGCGGCAACTCCCCCAGCGCGTCCAAGGCCAGCGCAATCAGCTCGACTCGGGACGGCCAGTGAGTGTAGAGCGTCGTCTTGGAATAGCCCGCCAACTCGGCCACCCGGGCGTGCGCAACGGCGTCGGAACCTTCGACCGTCAGCACCTTGAGCGCAGCGCGAGAGACGTCGGCGCGGGTGCGAGCCACCCGCGCGTCTTCACCACTGCCAGGCGATTTATCGCCCGTATCCAGTGCCATCGAGCACTCCACCCTTTGCGCTGGCGTTCCCTGAGTCGAACCGCCTCAGAGAAGTTAGCCGATGAACACCTGATTCGGTAATGAAAAAGTAAATCATTAATGGACGTTTAGATCAGTAGTGTACCGGGAAACGGTTACCGTACGAATCGGTCAGCTTGACGATTCGAACCCGCTACCCACCCCATGACAAGGAATCCCATGTCCGCGATCCTTTTTGGTTCGATCAGCACGCTCATCGACACCTCCGAGCTACAGCGCCGAGCCTTCAACGAATCCTTCGAAGCCCACGGTCTCGACTGGCAATGGTCGCAGGCCGACTACATCGCAATGCTCGACTCGAACGGCGGTGCACAGCGAATTGCCGACTACGCCGAGGCTCGCGGGGACGACGTCGATGCCGATGAGTTGCACGCAACGAAAGTCGGAGATCTTCCAGGAGCTGCTGGCGACGGCTGGACTCAAAGCACGTCCGGGCGTGGTCGCGACGGTCCGGGAGGCCAAGCGTCGCGACGTCAAGCTGGGATTCGTCACGACCACCTCACCAGAAAACATCTCCGCGCTGCTGGATGCGCTGAGTCCCGACATCGATGCCGGGACCTTCGACCTGATCGTCGATCGTGACTCGGTGGTCAGCCCCAAACCGGACTCCGCTGCGTATGTGTTCGCGCTGGAAAAGCTCGGCGTGAACGCCGCCGCCGCGGTGGCAATCGAAGACAACGTCGGTGGCGTCGCTGCCGCGGTGGCAGCCGGCGTGCGATGCGTCGCGTTTCCCAACGAGAACACCGCAGACGGCGACTTCGCGGCCGCCACGGAGACCGTCGACGCTCTTGATGCGGAACGACTCGTAAGCCTTGCCGCGTAGCACAGGCTGCGGTGTCGATCCTCCACCCTCTTACAGCAGCAAGGACATTGTCATGAGTGATCTACAAGCACGAGTCATCAACAGTTCCAGAGCCTTTCACGTCGAAGGCTACGAGAAAATCGAGTACGACCTGGTATACGTCGACGGCGTTTTCGCGCTCGACAACCTAGAACTGGCGGACACCTACCGGCCCTACGGCCGAGTCATGATGGTGGTCGACGAGACCGTCTACCGACTCTACGGCGACGACATCCGGTCGTATTTCGAGCACCACGGCATCGGGTTGAAGGTGATGGCGGTTGAAATACGGGAGACCGCGAAGTCACTGGAAACCTTTGAGCGAATCATCACTGCGTTCAACGATTTCGGGCTCGTGCGCACAGAGCCGGTGCTCGTGGTCGGCGGTGGGCTGATCACCGACGTCGCCGGCTTCGCCTGCGCGAGCTATCGACGCAACACCCCATACATCCGCATCCCGACGACGTTGATCGGGCTGATCGACGCAAGCGTGTCGATCAAGGTCGCTGTGAACTACGGCAAACACAAGAACAGGCTCGGTGCCTACCACGCATCACAGAAAGTGTTGCTGGACTTCTCCTTCCTGAAGACGCTGCCCGAGGATCAGGTGCGCAACGGGATGGCCGAACTGATCAAGATCTCGGTGGTCGGCAACACCGAGATTTTCGAGCTGCTCGAACAATATGGGGTCGAGCTGCTGCACACCAGGTTCGGATATCTGAACGGCACACCTGAGTTGCGCTCCGTCGGCGAACGACTCACGCATCAGGCGATTGCCACCATGCTCGAGCTTGAGGCACCCAACTTGCACGAGATCGACCTCGACCGGGTGATTGCGTTCGGCCACACCTGGAGCCCGACGCTGGAGTTGACCCCACCCGACCCGTTCTTCCACGGACACGCCATCAACATCGACATGGCGCTCTCGACCACCCTCGCCGAGCAGCGCGGACATCTATCGGTCGACGAGCGCGACCGGGTTCACGGCGTGATGAGTGGGCTGGGTCTGGCTCTCGACAGCGAACATCTGACACCGGAATTACTGGACGTGGCCACGGACGCGATCCTCAGGACCCGTGACGGCGTGCTTCGCGCCGCAGTCCCCGCTCCCATCGGGCAGTGTCTTTTCCTCAACGATGTGACGGTCGATGAACTGGCCGAAACCCTGGTGCTACACCGCAAAGTCTGCCTCGATTACCCGCGTGGTGGCGAGGGGATCGACATGTTCACCTCGACAACGTATGGCAGGTGTCATGTGTGAGGTCGCGTCGCTCCAGGGCCTGACAGTGGCGGAAACAGAGTTCGGCTCACCGGCGAAAGCTCACAACGCCAACGCGATTCGGACGCTGGCAACACTGGCGGGATTGATGCTCACTTTGCCAGTCGACGCGCTGGCCGTCGCGGTGGCGCTGGCGTCGCGCGGGCGGCAACCCGAGGCGTTGCAGCCCATACCGTTTCGTCGCACCATCCTGATCACCGGCGCCAAGATGACGAAGGCGCTGCGGCTGGCGCGGGCGTTCCACTGCGCCGGTCACCGGGTGATCCTGGCCGAGTCGGCGAAGTATCGCTACAACGGTCACCGGTTTTCTCGGGCGGTCGATGCGTTCTACTGCATTCCCGAGCCAACCGCGCGGGGCTACGAGCGCGCGCTGTTCGAGATCGTCAGGTATGAAGCGGTAGATACCTTCGTTCCGGTATCCAGTCCGTCGTCCAGCGTCGCCGACGCGCGGGCGCGCTACCTTCTGGACGAAGTCTGCGATGTGGTGCACGCCTCCGAAGACATCGTCCGCATGCTCGACGACAAGGCGGACTTCTCGAAACTTGCTGTTGCACTGGGTCTTCGAGTGCCTGACTGGGTGCGGGTCACAGACTCGCACCAGATCCTCGATTTCGACTTCCCGGCGGGGCGTGACTATGTATTGAAACGAATCGCCTACAACCCGGTCGGGCGCCTCGACCTCCCTCGCTTGTCGAAGCGAACGCCACAGCACAACGCCGCGCAGGCCCGATGGTTGCCGGTTTCGGAGGACGACCCGTGGATTATGCAGGAATTCATTGCCGGCAAGGAGTACTGCACCCACGGCACCGCCGTCGACGGCCGGCTCCAGGTATATGTCTGTAGTGAATCGTCGGCCTCTCAGCTCAACTACGCGATGGTCGACAAGCCCGAGATCCGCTCCTGGGTCGAAAATTTCGTGTCCGGCCTCGGCGTCACCGGCCAGTTCTCGTTCGATTTCATCGAGGCCGCCGACGGGCAGGTTTACGCCATCGAATGCAATCCGCGGACGCACTCGGCGATCACCATGTTTTACGATCACCCGCAGCTGGCGTCGGCCTATCTGCAACCGGATCATCCGGTCATCACGCCGCTGCCGGACGCGCGGCCGACCTACTGGATTTACCACGAGATTTGGCGCCTACTCACCCAACGCGGGCGACGCGCAAGACTCACAAGCATTCTGCGCGGTAAAGATGCCATCTTCGCGCGGTGGGATCCGCTGCCGTACCTCATGGTCCACCATCTGCAGATCCCGGCGCTGCTGATCGACAACCTCCGCCGCCGCCGAGGCTGGACGAAAATCGACTTCAATATCGGCAAATTGGTCGAATCGGGCGGCGACTAGTGTCTCGCGCAGCCAGGCCGCTACGGATCCTTCACCTGGTCGGCTCCGCGGTCGATGATTTTCACGCCGACCTTTCCCGCCTGTACGCCGGCGCCTGCATGGACGCGCTGGCCGGATCGCCTTACTACTGTGCACACGTCGCTTATGTCTCTCCGGACGGATCATGGCGATTCCCAACTGAACTAAGCGATCGCGCACTCGAAAGAGCTCCGGCTTTGAAGGTCGCGGACGCGGTCAGCCACATCCGCGCGCTCGGGGTGGACGCGATGGTCCCGCAGATGTTCTGCATTCCGGGCATGACGGCCTATCGGGCGTTGTTCGACGAACTCGGTATCCCCTACCTCGGCAACCCGGCCGACGTGATGGCCGTCGCTGCCAACAAAGTCTCGACTCGGTGGACCGTTGCGGGCGCCGGCGTGGCCGTACCCGCCGCGGAGGTGCTGAGTCCCGGTGAGCGGCCCACGCTGCCGTTCCCCGTGGTGGTCAAACCGATCGACTCCGACAACTCAGTCGCGGTGTCCCTCGCTCGCGACCCCGACCAATTCGAGGCCGCTGCCGCTGTAGCGCTCGCCTACGGCGAGGCCATCATGGCCGAGGCATACGTCGAACTCGGCCGAGAGGTGCGCTGCGGCATCGTCGTTCGCGACGGCGAACCGATCTGTCTGCCATTAGAAGAGTATGCGGTGAATCACATCCGCAAACCGATTCGAACGCGTGAGGACAAGCTCGACCGAACCGAGATTGGCGACCTCTATCTCGTAGCGAAGGATCCCGCCAAGGCCTGGATCGTCGACGAGGATGACCCGATCACCGAAAAAGTGTGGGACGTGGCGCGGCGTTGTCACCGTGCATTGGGGTGCCGCCATTACAGCCTCTTCGACTTTCGCATCGACCGCGGCGGCCGGCCCTGGTTTCTGGAGGCCGGACTGTACTGCTCGTATTCGCCGGGCAGCGTGCTTTCCGTGATGGCGTCCGCGCGCGGAATCAGCGTTCGGGAATTGTTCGAGATCGGACTCTCCGAGATGAAACGCGAAGGGACGCCATGTTTGACCTGACCTCGATGACTCCCGTTGGTGCCCGGCTGACCGGGATTCAAGTCGACGGCCTCGATCAGGGCGCCGCCGCGAAATTCCGGCAGCTGCTGGCTGAACACGGCGTGCTTGTGCTTCCCGGCCAGCACATCGGCGACGATCGGTTTCTGCGCTTTCTGCGAAGCTTCGGACCGACGATGTTCACGGTCGGCGAAACCCCGGTGCCCGGATTTCCCGACCTCAACGTTGTCAGCAACATCGGCAGAACCAGACCGCCGCGATCAAGTTTTCATACCGACACGAGCTATGTGCGGAAGCCTCCGGCATACAGCGCCTTACGGGCGGCCTCGGTGCCCAAGCGCGGCGGCCAGACGCTGTTCAGCAATCAATATGCCGCGTACGAGACGTTGCCCGGCCGCGTTCGCCAAGAGCTGAGCGGACGGACGATCACCCACGTGGTCACTGGCCTGGATCTGGGGCGGGCGCACGAGAAATCCGCTGTCCATCCGCTTTTTCGCATTCACCCGATAACCGGACGAACATTCCTTTATCTCTCCACTCCCTCGCGTTGCGCCCACATCAGCGGCATGTCGTCGCGGACGGCGAGCGAGGTCATCGCGTATTTGTTCCACCACTCGACCCGCGATGAGAACGTCTACCGGCACGCCTGGGCGCCCGGCGATGTCGTCATGTGGGACAACCGTTGCGTGCTGCACCGTGCCGACCACCTCGGCGTCGTCGGCGATCGCGTGTTGCACCGCGGCATGGTCGCCGACGACACCCGGGAATGAATCGGATCCCGTCCAGGTTGAGCGCATCAGACTTAACTTTGGAGGAATGATGGCTGAAGCCAAATCAGTGCCGGTGTTGTTCGTGAGTGACCCGGTCGTGTTGCCCGGGATGGTCGTGCCGATCGCCCTGGACGACGCCGCTCGCGCCGCCGTGGACGCTGCCCGCGCCACCGAATCGGGCACGTTGCTGATCGCTCCCCGACTGGACGACCGCTACCCGTCCTACGGTGTGCTCGCGACGATCGTTCAGGTCGGCCAGATCCCCGGCGGCGGCACTGCCGCGGTCGTGCGCGGCGAGCGCCGGGCGCACATCGGTGCCGGCGCCAGCGGCCCGGGCGCCGCGCTGTGGGTCGAGGTTACCGAGGTCAGCGAGCCCGAACCCAGCGATGAGACCCGCACGCTGGCAGGCGAATACAAGAAGCTTCTGCTGGCGATGCTGCAGCGCCGCGAGGCCTGGGAACTGGTCGACGTGGTCAACAAGCTGACCGACCCATCCGCGTTGGCGGACATGGCCGGGTACGCGTCGTATCTGATCGACGTGCAGAAGCGTCAGCTGCTGGAGACCGAAGACGTCGCCGAGAGGCTGCAGGCGCTGATCGACTGGACCGGTGATCACCTGGCCGAAGTCGAGGTCAATGACAAGATCGCCGGAGATGTCCGCGAGGGCATGGAAAAGCAGCAGAAGGAATTCCTGCTGCGCCAGCAGCTCAACGCGATTCGCAAGGAGTTGGGCGAAGGCGAGCCGGAAGGGTCCGACGATTACCGGGCCCGCGTCGAAGCGGCTGACCTGCCGGATAAGGTCCGCGAGGCGGCGCTGCGCGAGGTCGGCAAGCTGGAACGTTCCAGCGACCAGAGCCCCGAAGGCGGCTGGATTCGGACCTGGCTGGACACCGTGCTCGACCTGCCGTGGAACACCCGCACCGAGGACTCGACTGACCTCAAGGCCGCCCGCGAGATCCTGGACGCCGACCACCACGGGCTGGATGACGTCAAGGATCGCATCGTGGAGTATCTGGCGGTGCGGGCCCGGCGTGCCCAACGTGGCCTGCAGGTTGTCGGCGGCCGCGGCTCCGGCGCTGTGATGGTGCTGGCCGGCCCGCCCGGGGTCGGGAAGACGTCGCTGGGCGAGAGCGTCGCTCGGGCACTGGGCCGCAAATTCGTCCGCGTCGCCCTTGGCGGGGTGCGCGACGAGGCCGAGATCCGCGGCCACCGTCGCACCTACGTCGGCGCGTTGCCCGGCCGTATCGTGCGTGCCATCGGCGAAGCGGAGTCGATGAATCCCGTTGTGCTGCTTGACGAAATCGACAAGGTCGGCTCGGACTTCCGCGGCGACCCGAGTGCGGCGCTGCTGGAGGTCCTGGACCCGGCGCAGAACCACACGTTCCGCGACCACTACCTGGACCTGGATCTGGACCTGTCCGACGTGGTGTTCCTGGCGACCGCCAACGTCATCGAGAACATCCCGTCGGCGCTACTGGACCGGATGGAGCTGGTGCAGATCGACGGCTACACCGAGGACGACAAGGTCGCCATCGCGCGCGACTTCTTGCTGCCTCGCCAGCGCGACCGTGCCGGTCTGACCGATGACGAGGTCAGCGTGACCGAGGCGGCGCTGCGCAAGATCGCCGCCGATTACACCCGTGAGCCGGGCATGCGGCAGTTCGAACGACTGCTGGCCAAGGCATTACGCAAGGTCACCACGAAGATCGCAGACGAACCGCTGACGATCGACGAGCCCGACCTGGTGGACTACCTGGGCCGACCGCGCTTCACCCCCGAGTCGGCGGAACGCACGGCGGTGCCGGGCGTGGCGACCGGCCTGGCGGTGACCGGACTGGGCGGTGACGTGCTCTACATCGAAGCGGGCGCCAACGACGGCGAACCGGGTCTGCAGCTGACCGGTCAGCTGGGCGACGTGATGAAGGAGTCCGCGCAGATCGCGCTCTCCTATGTGCGCGCGCACGCTTTAGCGCTGGGCGTCGACCCGGAAACGCTGAACCGGCGGATCCACGTGCACGTGCCCGCCGGCGCCGTCCCGAAGGACGGGCCGTCGGCCGGCGTCACGATGGTCACCGCGCTGGTGTCGATGGCCACCGGACGACAGGTCCGCGCCGACGTCGGGATGACCGGCGAGGTGACGCTGAACGGGCGGGTGCTGCCGATCGGCGGCGTCAAGCAGAAGCTGCTGGCCGCGCAGCGGGCCGGGCTCAAGACGGTGTTCATCCCGCAACGCAATGAGCCCGACCTGGACGATGTGCCCGCCGAGGTGCTCGAGGAGTTGGACGTCAAGCCGATGACCGACGTCGCCGAGATCGTCGCCCTGGCACTGGAACCGAGTCAAGAGACGGTCACCGCTGCGGCGTGATCTCAGCTAGCCTGCGGTGATGGCTGATCTGCAGCAGCTCAAGCGACGCATCGTGCACACGGCTCAGCGCCTGGTGGTCAATCCAGTTGGTCGACGGTCACCGATGACCATGCTGGAGACCACCGGGCGCAAGTCGGGTGAGCCGCGCCGCACCGCGATCGGCGGCCGCGTGATCGGCAACGAGTTCTGGATGGTGTCCGAGCACGGCGCGCACTCGCATTATGTGCTCAACATCAAGGCCAATCCCGCGGTGCGGTTGCGGCTGCACGGCCAATGGCGCACCGACACCGCCCATCTGCTGCCCGACGACGACGTCCAACGCGCGGCTCAGGGGTCTGCGTGGTGTCAACAGCGCGCTGGTCCGGCTGATGGGCAGTGACCTGCTGACCATTCGGGTCGACCTGGACTGAGGCGAAACAATGACGGCCTATCTCATCTCGATCTGTCGAAGCGTTTCCGATCGCAATCGGCTCGAGGACTACTGGGCTCATGCCGCCGCGACCTTCGAAGGCTTCGACGCCACGCCGCTGGTGACATACGCCCCGTTCGAAGTGCTCGAAGGTGACGCGGATGCGAAAGGCATTGTGCTGCTCGAGTTTCCCTCCATCGACGTCGCCAAACGCTGGTATCACAGCGACGCATATCAAGAGGTGAGACGGCGTCGTCTCGGGGCCGCGGAATTCGAGTTGGTGCTCGTCGACGGCGAGTTGACACCTGCCGGCGAACGCATGCCGGACGTCAGGTAAGCGCATGGCGTACGACACCGACCTCGCTGATCGCATCCGGGAACTGTTGGGTCCGTTGCGTGGCGTCGACGAAAAGCGGATGTTCGGCGGGCTGGCGTTCCTGATCGACGGCAACATGTCGGTGGCTGTCAGCAAGCAGGGCGGGATCATGGTGCGGGTGCCGCCGGACGAGACCGAAAAGCTCTTGGCGCGAGCCCATGTCAATCCAATGGTGATGGCCGGCCGCGAAACCCGCGGTTGGATTCGCGTCGACCCTGACGGCGTGAAAACCAAGCGGCAGCTGACGGCGTGGGTGACACGTGGCGTCGAGTATGCGCGCGGGCTACCACCGAAGTAACCAGCACGTTTGCGAACCCGGCTGACGGGTAAGCGGTACCTCATGGTCAACGACTTGAAATCTATCGTCATCATCGGTGGCGGGCTTGGCGGCGCCAAGGCCGCCGAGGCGTTGCGGGAAAAAGGCTTCGACGGAAAAGTGTTGTTGCTCGCTGACGAGGAGTACCTCCCCTACGAGCGACCGCCGCTGTCGAAAGACTATCTCGCCGGCAAGAAGTCACTCAGCGATTTCACCGTCCATGATTCAGAGTGGTTCCGCGAGAACAAGATCGACCTACGTACCGACACGGAGGCGGTGGCGATCGATCCCGCTGCCCACACCGTCACGCTTTCCGACGACACCACTGTCAGCTACGACAAACTGCTGCTGGCCACGGGATCACGCTCGCGATGGCTGTCGATTCCGGGGGCCGACTCCACTGGAGTCCATTACCTGCGCAAGTTCGATGACGCGTCCAACCTGAATACCGCCCTCAAAGAAGGAACGTCGTTGGCCATCGTCGGGGCCGGCTGGATCGGGCTGGAGGTCGCGGCGAGCGCACGCGAGCGCGGCGTCAACGTGACTGTCGTTGAGACCGCCAAGGTTCCGTTGAGCGCAGCGGTCGGCGCGGAAGTCGGCCAGGTGTTCGCCCAGCTACATCGCGACCACGGCGTGGACTTGCGCCTGGAGACCGAGGTCAAGGAGATCACCACCGAGGACGGCAAAGCCACCGGCCTGAAGCTGGGCGACGGATCGACCGTCACAGCCGATCGCGTGCTGATCGCCGTCGGGGCGAAACCCAACATCGAATTGGCGGAGCGGGCCGGCCTTCCGACCGAAGACGGCGGGGTGCTCGTCGATGCGTCGCTGCGCTCCGGCAACCCCGACATCTACGCGGTCGGCGACATCGCCGCCGCCGAGCACCCGCTGTTCGAGGAACGAATCCGCACCGAACACTGGGCCAACGCGCTCAAGCAACCCGACGTAGCGGTGGACGGCATGCTCGGCGAGCCCGGTGAATACCAAGAGCTGCCCTACTTTTTCACCGACCAGTACGACCTGGGCATGGAGTATGCCGGCTACGCGCCGAACTATCAGCGGGTGGTGTTCCGAGGTGACAAAGACGCCCGGAAATTCGTTGCGTTCTGGCTCGACACCGACAACCATGTGCTGGCCGGAATGCAGGTCAACATCTGGGATGCCCTCGACGACATCAAGAGCTTGATCCGCAAAAAGGCCGCCGTGGATCCGGACAAATTGGCCGATCCGGAAGTGCCGCTGGGCGACGCAGTCAGCTGACCGTGATGACGTCTGGCAGGCGCGAGCCCTGAAACCGCTCCCGCTCCGCGCGCCGACGCTTGATGCGCAGCCGCGCATCAGACGGCAAGGTGACGACCTCGTCGCAGGTGAGATAGAAGATCTCGCCCGCCACGTCGACGAGTTCGGCCGTGACAAGCCGAGAACCCAGCTCGCGCAACGTCATTCGTAACTCATGCGTGAACCGGATGGTGGTGTCGTAAGCCGTCTCCCGGGAGGCGCGGGCGCTGGCGGCCAACCGTTCGGGCAGCTTCGCATCTTCGCTCGGCGGCATCCGCTGAACAGGCTCGATGGCGGCGCGTCCGGCGGCGGCGAGCAGGATTGCCGGATCGTCGCCGATCATCAGGTTGGCCAGTTCGACCTCGTCCGGTCCGCGGTGCCCGACCTGGCTGACCGCCGCGGCGAAGGCAGCCCCGATCGTCTGCGATCGGGCGCTAATACCGTCGAGATCGCCGTCGATCGCCCGCGCACACAGCTGCGAGTCGTTGCGGATCAAGCCTGCGAGAGTCGAGGTCTTGGCCGCAACGGCATCGCTTTCCAGCAATGCGCCAAGGCCGGCCACTGCGACATGGACGCCGCGGCGCTCCACCGTCGCCGCGGTGATGCCGCTGTCGATCAACCACAGTCCGGTCAGCGCCCAACCCTGGTGGATTCGGTCGCGCAGCAGGCGAACCCGCGCCTGCAGTTGGGCATCGGTCAGAGAATTCAGTTGCGCCGCAGGGAGATGTTCGGCGCCTGCGGCGGCGAGGTACGTCTGGGTGGTGGTCTTCAGATGCCGCAACAGCGCAAGGGCGCGTTTGACCACCGCGGCTTTTGCGGCGGCAGACCCGAGCCGACCGCTCTGCGGCGGCCGGCCGAGCGGAAACAGCGTTTCGATCGATGAGTCGCCCAGCGACTTCTGGATGACCTCGTCAACGTCCCAGCCGGGCAGCCGTTCTGCTGCGATTACGCTCGCCGAGACACCGACATAGGGGCGGTGACCGAAGACCGCGATCGCCCTGCTTCCCCACTCGGCCGCAACGATTTCGCCGCATCCCAGCACCGGGCCGATCATCCGCGCGGCGGTGCGTAAGCCGGGCAGTTGGACGTCCAACGTCATCGGGGTCAGCGGCCCCGGCAGAGTCTGGGCCAGGGGGGCCGCACCGAACACCGGAAAGCGCGGGTCGACCCGATCGTCGAACTCGCCGTCCTGCTCCTCCGGCGAGGCCGACTGCAGCGGTGTCCCGTCCCACGGCTGGATCGGAGGGGCAACTTCAACCGGTAGCGGCAGTTGTCCCGGCACAGTCGTTGTGCCCGCGGCGGTGCATCTGCGCCCGACCAGCCCGCGCCCGGTATCGGCGATGGCATCCGTTGTAGGCCAGGCAAATTCGAATCTCCACACCTCGGCTAGCGCCGCGACATCGAGGTCCGGTGTCAGCTGGGCCCAGCCGGGAATGCGGGTGCGCCACGTGCGCTGCCCGGCAGACCGCAGCATGCTGCGGGCAGCCGCCGCGTCGATGGCGTCGGGGCTCGCCAGGTCAACCACCCCGGTGCTCTCGGTTGCGACGGCGAGCACCAGAAAGCGAAGCAGATCGTCGAAATGCAGCACCCGCAACTGCCCCGGCACCGTCTTGACCTGCTGCAAGCCGGCGACCGTGCGACAGATCATCCAGTCCAGCTGGCGGCCCACCAGCGGCGCGATCCGCACCACCAAGCTCGGCGCCCAACCACTGGCCACCAGCGTCTCGGCCTGCTCGCAGAGCATTGGCTCGCCCGCCGCAGCAGACACGTAGATCAAACGGGCGCCCCCGCGCGCCGATGCGTGCGCCACCCGCACCAGACCGTCGATCCCGGCGCTATCCGGCACGTCGCGTTCGATCGGGGCAAGGTGTAGGACCACGTCGGCCGAATCGGCCAGCTGCTGCAGGATCGGGTCGGCGAGTGAGGCGCGAACAAAGTCGACATCGGGATGCAGCTTCTCGTGCGGGCGGGTCGCGATGCCGCTGACCGCGTGGCCGGCGGCAACCAACTGCCGGGCCAGGGCACGCCCGAGCACGCCGGTGACGCCCGTCAGCAGAATCCGCACCCCCGAGCACCTCCACGGCGTCTAGTCGATTGAAAGACAATAGTCGTGCGGGGCGGTTACGGATAGCTTTCAGCTAACCCTGTTCATTCATTGCAATGTGGCGAAGCCGTCGACAGCGACCTTGACTTTGGCGCCGCCGATGTCCTCGTGCACGGTCGCCGCGGCCGCCGTCGGGTCGGTGATCAACGCCAGCGTGCGACGTTCGTCCGGGGTGCGAACGGAAAGAAATGCCTTCTCGGGCTTACCTTCCCGGTCGAACGGTGTGGTCCAGGCTTCGATGGTCCCCACGCCTTCCCATTCCACCGCAGCAGTCCGGGTCGGCTCGCGGTCGACCGCGGGTTGCACGTCCTCCCAACGGAACTCGGTCTTCGGTGGCTCGGTGCCGTACACACCGAAGCTGTGCTTGGTCAGATAGCCGCCGTTGGCGGTGATCAGGCCGTGTCGGCCGGGGTTGTCGGTCAGCAGTTGGGCCATCGTGGCGATGGAGTGAGCAACGTAGTTGTTCCACGGGCCCCCGGCGAACGTCAGCCCGCCGGTCACGGTCAGCGGCCGGGTGGGGTCGTCCACCGGCAGCCCCAGCTCGTTCGCCGCGACCTGGACGGCGGACGGAAAGCAGGAATATAGGTCGACGTAATCCATGTCGTCGATGCCGAAGCCGGCCAGCTCCAGTGCTCGTCCGCCGCCGATCCGGATGGCCGGCGACCGGTGCAGTTCGGCCCGCTCGCTGATCGAGTAGGTGTCGTGCGCATCGGTGCCCGCATACGGGTACACCCAGCGATCGGTCGGGATGCCGAGCCGGGTGGCGGCCTCCACCGACGTCAGGATCAACGCGGCGCCCTGATCGACCATGTTGTTGGAGTTCATCAGCTTGGTGTACGGCCAGCTGACCATTCGGTTAGATGGTCCAGGCTGTGCAATCTCCTCAGCGGCAACAGGTTTGCGGATCCACGCATGCGGATTGGTTACGGCGACTTCGTTGAACCGCGCCCACAGTTCACCGATGCGGCGGCGGTGACCGTCGACCGACTCCCCCGTGCTGATGCGCAGCGCCTGCTCGAACATCGGGTAGATATATGCCGGGCGGTCCAGCTTGATGCGGATCTCGGCCTCCCCGGCCATCGGCACGTTTTCGTCGCTGCCTTCGGGCTGCGGAATCGAGTCGTCCTGCTCGGTAGCAGCCCAGTCGCTTTCCGTTGGCGCGTAACTGCGTTCGGGTTCGCCACATCTCCGCACCGGCTATCAGGATCACGCTCGGCGAGTCCCTGCTGGATGTCCGCGCACGCCCGGTTGACCAGGGTTTGCGGGACGTTGCCGCCGATGCCGCTGTATTTGGTGGTGAAGTTGGCGGCGCCGATCCGCTGGCCGAGCAACAGTGCAGGGTCGCGGTAGTACACCGACAGCAGGTTGACCACCCGGATCGAGTCGATGGCCTCGAGCACCCGGGCGTCGGCGGCTTCGCGCGCCGCGGCGGCCATCAGGTCGACCGGTTCGAGAGTGTTCTCCAGGGCCGGTTCGCGATGGTTGACCTGGCCGTGGGCGACCAGCACCGGCGTTCTGGGGTTGACGGGCATCAAGCAAGACCTTCCACGGTGTCGGTGGATGCGAACAGCACCCCGTCTTTGATCAGTTGTTCGGTTTCCTCGCTGCTCATGCCGAGGACCTTGAGGCAGATCTCACGGGTGTCCTGCCCGGGCAGCGGCGCGGGCCGTTGGGGCGCCGGCGGGATGTGCCGAAACGGCGCCGGACCCGTCTCGGCCGGCAGGGAATGGTCGAACAGCGGATGATGCATGTCGCTGAACAACTTTCGCTCGCGCAGTTGCGGGTCTTCCAGGATGTCGGGCGGACGATTCATCTGCGCAGCCGGAACACCGGCCGATTGCAGAGCCTCGGCGACCCGCTGCGGGCTACGCTGACGCGTCCATGCCGACGCCAGGTCGAGCAACTCGCTGCGATGCGCCAACCTCGCCTCGCCGGTCGCGAACCGCGCATCGTCGGCCAATTCGGGTAAACCGAAAATCGCGCTGGCCGAACGCCAGTCGGCATCAGTCCGGATCGACATCACACACCACTCATCGTCGCCCGCACACGGAAATACCTCGTGGACGCTGGTGTCGTCGACCAATTCAGCGGCGTCGTCGGCGCGCGCCGCATCGGTGACGTAGCGGACGTCGAGCTGGTTGACCACGGCTTCGGCCTGCGAGACATGTACGCGTGCCCCGGCGCCGACCCGATCGCGATGGATCAGCGCGGCGAGCGCGCCGAGCGCCGTGATCCGCCCGACCACGTGATCGGGGAAAACCGTTGTCGCGTCGTAGAACCGGTGCCGGGAGTCGGTGTCGTCCGACTGCGGGTGCGGGTCCGTCCAGAGCTTGCTGACGCCCGCGGTGGCACGCACCAGCGGGCCATACCCCAGCCGGTTGCTCCAAGGTCCGCGGTCGCCGAACGCGCTGCTTTCGGCCAGCACCACGCGCCGGTTCAGCGACTGCAAGGTGTCGTACGGAAAGCCCAACGCGGCAAGCGTTCCCGGTTTGAAGTTGGCGAACACCGCGTCGGCGTCCGACACCAATCGGCTGAACACCTGCTTGCCCGCGTCGCTGCGCAGATCCACGCCAAATGCCAGGTTGTTGCGATGTGTCCAGGCGAACGACTCGCTCATCGGGTCACCGATCCGGGCCTGGCGTAATCCGTCCGGGTAGGCCGCGCTTTCGACCTTGATGACCTCGGCGCCCAGATCGCCGAAGAGTCGGCTGAGTTCACCGCCGGCGACGATGATGCCGAGGTCGATGATGCGCAGCCCGTCGAAGGGACGCGGACCGGATTTGGCGGGGGCCGCAACGGTCGCCGACTCCGCGGTCCAGCGAGCGTCGTGGTCACCGGTCGACGGCGCCGGCTCGCGAAACCCGATGTGCCGGCCGTTGACCGAGTAGTAGCCGGTCGGCACGGTGGTGTGCACGCCGGGGACGAGTTCGGCCTCGGCAACCGCGCCCACCGCCCGGAAGTGCTCGGACGCCAGAATCTGTGCCGGGTCCAGCACGGCGGATATCGCCACGCCATGCGACTGTCCTTCGGCGACAAGCGCTTTCATCCTATGGTCGGCGAAGAGTCGCTGAACCAGCAGGCCGATCTGAGGCCACGCCTTGAACCGCGCCGCGATGACGTCGTACTTGGGGTCCTGGAACTCCTCGGGCTCACCGAGCCAGCGGCGCAGCCCATGCCACTGTCGCGGCGACATCACGCACAGCCGGACGTAGCCGTCCTGGCACGCGTAGATCGGGTAGGCGTCCTGGTTCTTGGGGCGCCCGCGCCACCGGTCCGGATGCCGAACCCCGGCTGCGGCCTGCCCGTGTGCCCCGAACGCCGGGTCGAGCGCCATCACGACGGCCTCGTAGCGGGAGAAGTCGATGTAGTCGCCCGCGCCACAACGTAACCGGTTGTAGTACGCGACGAGTGCGGACCATGCCGCCTGGACTGCCGCGGTGGCCGAGGCGATGCCGTCCGGCGGTGAAACCGGGGTGCCGGTGGTGGGCCCCGATCGGGCCAACGCCCCGGACAGTGCGTAGAGCACCGGGTCGGTGGCCCGCCACGACGCGAGCGGTCCGATCCTGCCGAAATCGGTCACCGACATTGCCACCAGCTGCGGGAATCGATCGGCCAGCTCGTGACACGAGGTTCCATACGCGGCGGCTTGTCCGGGGACTCCGCTGTCGACCACGATGTCGGCGCTGCCGGCCAGTTCGATCAGTCGCTCGCGGTCGCCCGGGTCCGACGGGTCGAGCACGGTGCTGCGCTTGTTCGCGTTGTGCAGTGCAAAACGCACGCCGGTGCCGCGCAGGCTCGGCCGGCTGAGGCGCGACGGGTTGCCGCCGGGCGGCTCCACTTTCAGCACGTCGGCGCCCAGGTCGGCAAGCAGTCGGGTGACCGCGTCGCCGTCGTCGTCGCACAGATCGAGCACCCGCAGCGACGCGAGCAGGTCGTCAGGCATCAGGCCAGCGTAGTTCGCGGGTCCCCCAGCGCCGGTAGCCTGGTGAGATGTCCGACCACGAGAGCGCCGCCGCGGAAACACATCCGCTACTCGCGCAGCTCTCGGCGCTGCACCAATTCCGCATCCAGGTCGACGTCGCCGTCGTGGTGGTCGTGCTGGCGTTGACCAATCTGATCGCCCACTTCACCACGGCGTGGGCCGGAATCGTGACGGTTCCGGTCGCGGCGATCGGTCTGGTCGCCTGGTTGCGCGTCAACGGCCTGGGTTGGGCCGAACTCGGGCTGGGCCGTGAGCACTGGAAATCCGGCGCCGTATACGCCGTCGGCGCCGTCGCGTCGGTGGTGGCGGTGATCGCGGTCGGCGCACTGTTGCCGCTGACCCGACCGATGTTCATGAACCACCACTACGCGACGATTTCCGGCGCGCTGCTCGCCTCGATGATCATCATTCCGTTGCAGACCGTCATCCCCGAGGAGTTGGCCTTCCGCGGCGTCCTGCACGGTGCCCTGAACCGGGCGTGGGGTTTCCGCGGTGTGGCGCTGGCCGGTTCGCTGTTGTTCGGGATGTGGCACATCGCCACCTCGCTCGGATTGACGAGCAGCAACGTCGGGTTCACCCGGCTGTTCGGTGGCGGCGTGCTCGGCATGCTGGCCGGGGTGCTGATGGCGGTGGTCGCGACCGCAGCGGCGGGTTTTGTGTTCAGCTGGCTGCGGCGACGCAGTGGCAGCCTGCTCGCTCCGATCGCGCTGCACTGGTCGCTCAACGGGTTGGGAGCACTCGCCGCTGCGCTGGTCTGGCAGCTGTCCGGCTGACCTATACGAGTAGGACGGCCGCCCCGGAGATGCGGCCGGCGCTGAGATCCGACAGTGCTCGATCCGCTTGGCTCAGTGGGTACTCCGGCGTGGTGACCGCGATGTGGTGTTGGGCGACGAAGTCAAGGAAAGCCCGCGCGTCGGCGCGGGTGTTCGAGGTGACCGAGCGAATCTGACGCTCCTGGAACAGGTGACGCTGATAGTTCAGGGCGGGGATGTCGCTGAGGTGAATCCCCGCGATCGCCAGCGTGCCGCCGCGGTCCAGCGCCTCCAGCGCCGGCAGTGCCAGATGGCCGACGGGCGCGAACAGTATTGCGGCGTCGAGCTTTACCGGTGGCGGGTCGGCGGCCCCTTGCGCCGAGGCGGCACCCAGGTCGAGGGCCAGCTTCTGGGCCGGGGTGCCGCGCGTCATCACGTGCACCTCGGCGTGCTGCGCCAGCGCTACCTGCGCGGTGATGTGTGCGCTGCCGCCGAAACCGTAGAGTCCCAGCCGGCCGCCGGGCGGCAGCGCCGCGCGCTGCAACGACCGGTAACCGATGATGCCGGCACACAGCATTGGCGCAAGTTCACTGTCGCTGTAGCCAGCTGGCAGATGGTGCGCGAAAGCCGCAGGCACCGTGGCGAATTCGGCGTATCCCCCGTCGGCGTCCCACCCGGTGTATCGGGAATTCGGGCACAAATTCTCGTCGCCGCGCCGGCAGTAGCCGCATGCCCCGCAGGTGTGCCGGAGCCAGGCGATCCCGACCCGGTCGCCGACGCGAAACTCGCCGCCGGCGTCCGCGCCGACTTCCACGACCTCGCCGACCACCTCGTGGCCGGGTGTCACCCGCTCCCGGTGTACGGGCAGGTCGCCTTCGGTGACGTGCAGGTCGGTGCGGCAGACTCCGCACGCCCGTACGGCGACAAGAAGCTCTGCCGGTCCGGGCTGCGGAACCTGCGCGCTGACGTACTCAAGTGGTTCGGTGCTGACCGGGCCGGGTCGAGCGACCCGCCACGCGTGCATGGTGGACGGGATCACGTTGGGGCTCAAACCGTTTGGCCCGCCGCTCAGCTCCGGGATTTGACCGTCTTATAGATGAACAACAGCAGCACGGACCCGACGAGCGCACCTAGGAATGAGTGGTTGATCGGCGGTGTCACGCTGAATTGGTGCGGCGGGAAAACCACGCTGCCCAATGTGCCGCCGACATAGGCCCCCACAATGCCGAGCAGGGCCGTGGCGATCACGCCCAGTGGCTGACTGCCTGGAACGATCAGTCGTGCAACCAGGCCGACGATGAGGCCGAGGATGAGCATCCAGATGATGTGCAGAATCACGACCGGCTCCTAAGCGTATTGATTTGTGTTTAGCCCACTGCCGGACTGGTTGGGGTGTACCCGTTCAGCCTAACGAGTCGATCGCTCGACGGCTTTTGTTCCGGCCGGATCAACTGGCGCGATTAGGTCGACACCGCACCCGGCGCCGGTGCCGCGCCGTTTCCGCCGGCCGGCTGTCCCGGTGGCGGTGCCGGTGGCGCGGGCGGCCCCGGGGCTGCCGGAGCGGGAGGCGGCGGTGCGCCGGGAGCCGGTGCCGGCGCGGGCGCGCCCGGTGGCGGCGCTGCCGGAGCAGGAGGTGGCGGCGCGCCCGGAGCGGGTGCTGGTGGCGGCGCGCCCGGAGCAGGCGCCGGACCCGGCGCAGGGGTCATCGGACGGACCGACTCGGCCAACGCCTTCGCGCCGGCCTTGTCCACGGGGTTGTTCCCGGTGCCCAGCCACACCACGAACCAGCGCTGGCTCGTCGCGGTCGCCGGACCCGGCGCAGTGATCACTCCGGCCCAGATCTGGCCGTTCGGTTTGGTGGCGTCGCTGAACTTCACCTCGTAATACGAGGCGCCCCCGGCCGCGCCGTTGGCGCCCAGCGGAATGGTCTCCTGATTCAACCGGGTGCCCGGGTACGGCATGAAGAACTCACCCATGTCGGATGCGAGCCGGGCTGCGGCCTTCGAGTTGTCGGGTTCCGCGCTTGCGTACAGCTTCTGGTCCAGCTTGCCGAGCACCACCCGGGTGTCATTGGCGACCGGTGGCGGCTGACCCGGGCTGGCCGCTCCGGAAATCTTGCTGAGCAGCGCCGATCCGTAATCCAGATGGGTCGCGTCGGATTCCACCCATCCGGCGGGAAGGACGTAGCTGAAGCCGCCGACCGGGTTGTCGACCCGTCCGGCGTTCGGGTCGACCGGGGGTGGCGGCGGAACATTGGGGTCGGTCGCCGGCGGTGCCCCGAGCGGGGCGGCGGGCGGCGGCACCGCGGCGGGACCGCCGGGGCCCGGTGCCGCATCGGGAGCGGCCGGCGGGGCCGGAGGGGCGGGCGCAGGAGCCGGGGCGGGCGCACCTGGGACGGGTGCCGCGGGGCTGGGCGGCGGCGGTGGTACTGGATCGGCGCCGGCTGCCGTCGGCCACGCGAACGTGATGGCTCCCGCACCGCCGATGGCAGCGATTACGCGCGTCATCCTGCGGTTTTTGGGCCGTGTCGAATAGCGGTCCACCTGGTCCATGAGGCAAAAACCTACCGTGTAACACCCGTGACGCAAGTGTGAACTGCAGACGTTTCGGGCGATTTTTCGCGGGCTGCTCGCGCGGACGTAGTCCCATACCCGCAGCTCACCGCTTGCGCTGGCGGCGGAGGTGACAATTCGCTAACGCGAGTGCGGCCGGGCGCGTCACGACTTCCGCAATTTTGCCTGCTCAGGGACTGGCGAAACCGGCCTGGCTGAGCACGCGCTGACCCGTCGGGCCGGTCACCAGGTCAACGAATTTCTGCGCCAGCGCCGATTGGGAGGCCCTCTTGAGTAGGACGATCGGATAGATGTTCACCGCGTCGGCCGACTCCGGAAACCGGACGGTGTCGACCTTGTCGCCTGCCCGGTGCGCATCGTTGAGGTAGACGAGTCCGGCGTCCGCATCTCCGCCGGTGACTTTCGCCAGCACCGCGGCGCCGATCGACTCCTCGCTCACCGGGTTGAAGTGCACTCCGACGTTGTCCTCGATACGTTGCACCGCCGACCCGCACGGCGCCGACGCCTGACACACGGCGACCCGCAGGTCAGGCCTGGCGAGATCGGCGAAGGACCGGATCTGCTTCGGATCCCCCGGCGCGGTAACGATCACCAACGTATTGGACGCGAAGTTGACCGGATCGCCGCCCGTCAGGTCTGCCTTGATCACCGTGTCCATCTGGGCGGTGTCCGCCGAGGCGAAGACGTCGGCGCTGGCGCCCTGGGCCAACTTGTTCGCCAGCTCCGCGGACGTGGCGAAGTCGAATTCCACTGTGGCGCCGGGATTGTCGGTTTGAAACTTGCCGGCAAGCAGAGCGAAGGCGGGCTTGAGCGGCAGCGCCGCGAACACCATGATCGATGTGGCCGGTAGGTGAACCGACGGCGATGAACCCGTCGCCGCCGTCGGCTGTCGGCCACATCCGCACAGATTCGTCGCCAGCGCCAGTGCCAGCAGCCCAGCCATCCCGGCTGCGCGCAGGCTGCCGAGTCGAGATGTCACGGTGCTCAGCGTTGACCAAACAGTGATCGCGCCGTGCCGGATTCGGAGTTTCATATCTAGCTACCGTCCAGTAACATAAGGAAACGTTAATGCCATACACGCCCTGAAATCCCAGGGACCGGCGTTGCGGTGTGCCACCATCGAAGCATCGGAAAACCGTTGCTCAAGGTGTAAGCCGCGGTGCTCCAGACAAGCCGGCACCTGGATTCAACGCTGAATACGAGGAGGTCATGGCGGTGGAGGTACTTGTAACCGGAGGCGACACCGAGCTGGGTCGCGCCGTTGCTGAAGAGTTCCACAACAACGGCCACACGGTCACGCTGCTCGGCGCCCGCCGAGACGACCTCGAAGTTGCCGCCAAAGAGATCGACGCGGATGCCATCGTCTGCGACAACACCGATCCGGCCGCGCTGGCGGAGGTCCGCCACCTGTTCCCGCACCACCTGGACACCATCGTCAACGTTCCGGCGCCTCGCTGGGACTCCGGCGACCCCCGGGCCTACTCGTTGTCCGACCTGGCTTCTGCGTGGCGCACCTCGCTGGACGACACCGTGCTGTCGGCGGTCCTCACGCTGGAGACGGTGGGCGACCACCTGCGATCCGGCGGATCGATCATCAGCGTCATGCCGGAGAACCCCCGCCCGGGTAGCGCTGAAGCCGCGGTCAAAGCCGCGCTCTCCAGCTGGGTCGCCGGCCAGGCGACGATTTTCGGCACCCGCGGTATCACCGTGAACGCGGTTGCCGCCGGACGCAGCGCGCAGCCCGGTTACGAGGGACTGTCCAGCACGCCGCTGCCGGTAGCCGCGGAGGTCGCGCGGATGTCGCTGTTCCTGACCAGCGGCGCCGCCCGTCACATCACGGGCAAGACGCTGCACGTCAGCCACGGCGCGCTGACGCAGTTCGCCTAGCCGGGCGACGGTGCGCGCCGTGTAGCGGTGCGATGAGGAGCGCGGCAGTTCGCCGAGCGCGTAATTCGCTTCAGCGAGGTCCGCAGCAGACGTCCGGTCATTAGGGTCGGTTTTGTGACCATCCGACTTGGCTTCCAAATCCCCAACTTTTCCTACGGCACCGGCGTCGAACAACTCTTCCCCACCGTTATCGCGCAGGCTCGCGAGGCTGAATCAGCGGGCTTTGACTCGGTTTTCGTGATGGACCACTTCTACCAACTGCCGATGCTCGGCTCCCCCGACCAGCCGATGCTCGAGGCGTACACCGCGCTCGGCGCGCTGGCGACGGCGACCGAGCGAGTTCAGCTGGGCACCTTGGTGACCGGCAACACCTACCGCAATCCCACGCTGCTGGCCAAGGCCATCACCACCCTCGATGTGGTCAGTGCGGGTCGGGCAATTTTAGGTATCGGGACGGGCTGGTTCGAGCTCGAACACGATGAGTTGGGCTACGAATTCGGCACTTTCACTGATCGGTTCAACCGCCTTGACGAGTCACTGCAGATCATCTTGCCGATGCTCAAGGGTGAGCGACCGACCTTTTCCGGCAAGTGGTATCGCGCCGAGAACGCGCTGGCCAACCCGCGCTACCGCGATCACGTTCCGCTGATGATCGGCGGCAGCGGCGAGAAGAAGACGATCCCACTGGCCGCTCGGCACTTCGACCATCTCAACATGATCGCCGGATTCGATGAGCTGGCAGGCAAGGTCAAAGTCGTGCGGGAGCGCTGCGAGGAGATCGGCCGCGACCCGGCAACTCTGGAGACGAGCATGCTGCTGACCGTGCTACTGGACGACAACGGTGAAGCCGGACCAGATCCCCGAGGCGAAGAGCGGACGCATGCTGGCCGGCAGCGCCGACTTCATCGCCGAGCAGGTCCAGGCCAAGGTGCTCGACGCCGGGATCGACGGCGTGATCATCAACATGCCCTTCTACACGCCCGGTGTGGTCACCGCGGTCGCTGACGTGCTTCGTCCGCTGGTGGGTCTCTGATCGTAGGCGAGATGCGTCACGTGCGACGGCCCCGGGTGTGGGCGATCACACGCCATTGACGTCGATAATTGCAGGTCCGGGCGACTATCGTAGGAGTGAACCCAGTCGCCGCTGAGGAGCAATGACGCCATGAACGCCCGACCCGAAGACACCGCACTCAATCGTCGACACCGGGTTGTCGTCATCGGATCCGGATTCGGCGGTCTGAACGCCGTCAAGAAGCTCAAAAGAGCCGACGTCGACATCAAGTTGATCGCCCGCACCACCCATCATCTGTTCCAGCCGATGCTCTATCAAGTGGCGACCGGCATCGTCGCCGAAGGCGCGATCGCCCCCCCGACCCGAATGATCCTGCGGGGTCAGCACAACGCCCAGGTTCTGCTCGGTGACGTCACCCACATTGACCTGAAGGGCAAATTCGTCGTCTCGGAGCTGCTCGGCCACAGCTACGAAACTCCGTTTGACAGCTTGATCATCGCCGCCGGTGCCGGCCAGTCATACTTCGGCAACGACCAATTCGCCGAGTTCGCGCCCGGAATGAAGTCCATCGACGATGCCCTGGAACTGCGTGGTCGCATCATGAGTGCGTTCGAGGCGGCCGAACGGTCCAACGATCCGGAACGGCGCAAGAAACTGCTCACGTTCACCGTCGTCGGTGCCGGCCCGACCGGTGTCGAAATGGCCGGCCAGATCGCGGAACTAGCCGACTTCACGCTCAAAGGCGCTTACCGCCACATCGATTCGACGAAGGCGCGCGTCATCCTGCTCGACGCTGCTCCCGCTGTGCTGCCGCCGATGGGCGAGAAGCTGGGCAAGAAGGCCGCCGCACGGCTGGAGAAGATGGGCGTCGAAATCCAACTTGGGGCAATGGTCACCGACGTCGACCGCGACGGCATCACGGTCAAGGACTCCGATGGCACGATTCGTCGCATCGAGTCGGCCTGCAAGGTGTGGTCGGCCGGCGTCTCGGCCAGCCCGCTGGGCCGCGACCTGGCCCGGCAATCGGGCGTCGAACTCGACCGCGCGGGCCGGGTGAAGGTGTTGCCCGACTTGTCGATTCCCGGTCACCCCAACGTGTTCGTCGTCGGCGACATGGCCGCCGTCGACGGCGTGCCCGGGGTTGCGCAGGGTGCCATCCAGGGCGGCAAGTATGCGGCCAGGCTGATCAAGGCCGAGCTGGCCGGTGCCGACCCCGCCCAGCGTGAGCCGTTCCAGTACTTCGACAAGGGCTCGATGGCCGCGGTGTCGCGGTACTACGCGGTGGTGAAAATCGGCCCGGTCGAATTCGGTGGCATCATCGGCTGGTTCGCCTGGCTGTTGCTGCACTTGGTCTATCTGATCGGGTTCAAGAACAAGATCACCACGGTGCTGTCGTGGGTGGTGACGTTCTTGAGCGGCCGGCGCGGCCAGTTGACCATCACCGAGCAGCAGGCATTCGCCCGCACCCGGCTTGAACAGCTGGCGGTGTTGGCTGCCGAGGCGCACGAGGACGAGACGGCTAAGGCCAGCTAGCTCTCGGCTTCGAGATTCGCGAGCAGGTCGCCAGAGCGGCCGGTCATAACGACGGCAGGATGTCGACCATGTTGCTGGTGGAGATAGCGTTGGCAACGAGACCGTCGGCGAAGGCGCCGGCGAAGTCGGAGCTGTGGTCCAGCCCGGAGATGGCGTGGCTGCCCACAACGTCGACCGGGTCGATGGTGATAGCAGTGTCATTGCTGCCACTGCTGCCAATAGCGCCACTGAGGGAAAAAAGACCCCCGGCATCGGCCTGGCTGAACCCTGGCTGTGCAGCGACGAGGTTGCCCAACACGATGGCGGTGTCATTGTTAGCGGCGACCACACCGCTCTCGCCCGCCTCGGCGTCGGTATTTCCCCCGATGGCGAGGCCGAAGTCGGCGGTGCCGTTGTCACCGGCGTTGGCGTTAGCGAGGTTGCCGCTGGCCGTGGCGGAGTCAAAGCTGCCCTCAAACCCACCGAAGGCTGTTGCGTCATTGCCGCTGGCGGTGGCGGAGTCAAAGCTGTTGCCGGTGCTGGCGTCTGCAAACTCGGAGGTTGGGTCATCGCCGGCCTGTGCGACCGCGTCGGTGCCCGACGCAGTTGCAAAGTCGAAATTGTTGCCGGTGGTGCCACCCCCGCCGTCGCCGGCCTCGGCGAAAGCGTCAGTGCCATCGGCGGTGGCGAAGTCGCCGTAGCCGCCGTCGGCGATGGCTTGGGAGCCGGCGCCGAAGGCGATCGCCATGTCACCCGTGCCCGAGATTGCGATCGCGCTGTTACCCGCTGTCGGGAACAAATCCATCCCGTCGATGGAAATCTGGAAATCCAGAGATTGTGCTGGATCGGCGGCCGCGAACAGCCCGCTCGGATCGATTAACGAATCCACCTGGGAGTTGTCGGCCGAGGCGATGCCCGGCGTGGCAGCCATCGCTGATCCAATACCCACCCCCACCGCCAGCATGCCGAGTTGAGCGAGGCGACGCGCATTAACCATGTCCGATTCCTTGCCCGGGCGCCCCACCCCGACTGGTTGTGACTTTGCGATGAGCGCTAAAGGTAGCTGTCAGCAAAGGTTCAGGCAAGGTCCGGTCGGCTCGGCGAACCAGACCGCACATTGCGCTGGCGGCGGGCAGGAGCTAGGGCGTGTCGAGATTCTGCAGCCGCACCTGACCGCGGGCGACCAGTCGCTCGTCGGAGTCGACGATCGAGACCTGCCACAGTTGCTGACGGCGTCCGCGGTGAATCGGAATCGCCGTTCCGTAGACCATCCCGCTACTGATCGCGCGCAGGAAGTCGGTGTTGTTGTTGACGCCGACGACCGAGCCGCCGCCGTTGGCGTCGATCCAGGTGTAGGCGGCGACACTGGCCAGGCTCTCCACCATCGCGCAGTAGACTCCGCCATGCACGATGCCCATGGGTTGATGCAGCTTGGGCACGACGTCCAACTGGGCGCGCGTCCGGTCAGGACTGATTTCGGTGAACGCCAGTCCTAATTCCTTGTCAAATGGTGCTTCTGGCAAAGGCTGCATGCATCTGTGTTTACACGGCCCGCAAGGACGCGGGTGGTTCCGGGGTATTGGAACTTTCGTGCGGACCACACGGTCAACCGATACTGTTAGGCCCGATTCATGGCCTCGGTGGGGACGGCTCGTGGGCTCATAACATTCGTAACTGGAGGGGAAGACATGGTAGCGGCGACCACCGAGCCGGTGCGGTTGCCGCCCGGTCCCCGGACTCCGAAGCTGATCCAGACTGTCCAGTTCCTGGTGCAGAACCACGCCATGTTCGACAACATCTGCAAGCGCTACGGCAGCAACGTCGTGAGCGTCAACCTGCCCCACAATGACCACGCGGTGGTGGTCAACGACCCGGCGTTGGCCAAGGAGCTGTTCAGCACCGGCACCGAGTTGATCCAGCGTCCGCCGTCGGGGAACGGGTCGATCGGTGGGGCGTTCGGGCCGGGATCGACGTTCAGCCTCGCCGGCGACGAGCACCGTGACCGCCGTAAATTGCTGGCGCCGCCGTTCCACGGCAAGCGGATGCGCAGCTACGACCGCATCATCGAACAAGAGGTGCAGCGCGAGATCGCGACCTGGACCGAGGGCCAGGAGTTCGAGACACTGGAACCGATGCTGCGCATCACCGTTGGGGTGATTCTGCGCGCGGTATTCGGCGCCGAAGGTGCTGCGCTGCAAGAACTTCGGGAGACCGTGCCGGCGATGGTGACGCTCGGCTCGCTGCTCGTGGTCTGCCCACCGATCGTGCGCACGAACCTCGGGCCGTGGAGCCCGTGGGGGCGCTACATGAAGCAGCGGCGCCGCTTCGACGCCATCATCGCCGCGCTGATCGCCGAGGCCCGCGCCGATCCGGCCATCGAAGAGCGTAAAGACGTGCTGGCACTGCTGCTGCAGGCCCGCTATGAAGACGGCGAGCCGATCTCCGATGAGCACATCGCCGACGAGTTGCTGACGCTGCTGGGTTCCGGTCACGAGACCACCGCGTCGTCGTTGGCCTGGGCGCTGGAGCGACTGAGCCGGCACCCGGAGTTGTGCAAGCGGCTGGCCGACGAGGCCGATGCCGGCGGTGGCGAACTGCGGCAGGCCACGATCTGGGAAGTGCAGCGCACCCGCCCGGTACTCGACGGCACGACGCGGCGCACCAAGACGCGAATCCGGTTGGGCGAGTGGGTCCTTCCGGAGGGCACCAATATCATCATCAGCATCAAGCTGGCCCACGCCTCGGAAGGGGACTTCCCCGATCCGGAGGCGTTCAACCCGGACCGCTACATGGGCACCGCCAGCAAGCCGGTCGCGTGGATCCCGTTCGGGGGCGGCGTCAACCGTTGCGTCGGTGCGGCCTTCGCCAACCTGGAGTCCGACGTCGTGCTGCGCATGCTGCTGCGCGAATTCCGTTTCGCGCCAACCGATGCGCCCGGCGAGAAGGCGTTCTGGCGGGGCGTCGCAACCGTCCCGGCGAAGGGCGCGCGGGCGGTCGTCCACCGCCGGACCGACAAGCCGCCGGTCGAATTGGACTCGCTGTCCGTGGCTGAACACGGCCGCGCGTAAAGCACTGGCATACTTGCCTGCTGTGACAGGCGGCCTCAGGCAATACGTGAAACCCCTCGGCAGTTACTCATGGTTCAAGTTGGCCATGAACAAGTACTGGTACCCCTTCGTCACCCGCAGATGGGATCAGGACGATGTCGTCTTCCTGAATTGGGGCTACGAGGAAGATCCGCCGCTGGGCCTGCCGCTGTCCCCGGAAGACGAGAAGAACCGGTGGGGCATTCAGCTGTACCACCGGACCGCTACTCAGACCGACCTCACCGGTAAGAAAGTCCTGGAGCCCAGCTGCGGCCACGGCGGCGGCGGCGCGTACATCGTGAAGACGCTGCACCCGGCCTCTTACACCGGGCTGGACTTCAACCCCGACGGCGTGGCCTTCGCCAAACGCCGCTATCCCCTGCCTGGTCTGGACTTCGTGCACGGCGACGCGGAGGCCCTGCCATTCCCCGACGAGTCTTTCGACGCGGTGCTCAACGTCGAGGCCTCACACGCCTACCCGCATTTCGACCGCTTCCTCAAAGAGATGGTGCGAGTACTGCGTCCCGGAGGACATTTCCTGTACGTCGACTTTCGCGGATTCCTCGAGTACGACGAGTGGGACGCGGCGCTGGCCGCGCTGCCGCTGCGGATGGAGTCCAAGCGCGAGATCAACCCTGAGGTGCTGCGCGGGCTAGACAACAACTCGGGCCGATACCTCGAATTGGTCGGCAGCCGGCTGCCGGTGTTCCTGCGCCCCTTCGGCAAGTTGTTCGCCGGTGCGCCAGACACGTTGATGTACAAGGAATTGCAGCGTGGTCGGCTGTCCTACCGGATGTACCACTTCATCAAAGACTGACGCGCAGACACGCGTCCCCTAGATACCAGCGAGCCCCGTGCGTAGTGCACGGGGCTCGCCGTATCGAGAGACCGGGGGTCACTGCAGCCCTCAGGACACCGGCACGGTCATTTAACGCTCGATGCCAGAAGCATAGGCAAGGCTGCCCTAATTTCGCAAGGGGTTGCCCGCGTTCTCGAGCGCGCCGCCGACAGGCCGCGCACCGGCAGGCCGAAGTTGACCAACGCGTCGAGCACGGCCTGACCGCGGCGCATCGCGGCCAGCTCGTCGGTACCGGCCAGCTGCGGCACCTGCGTCGCCGACGCCACCACCATCGAACCGACGATGTGCCACATCGTCGCGATCGACAGCGCGCCGCCGCTGACCATCTGCAGCTTGACGAACAGTGGCTCCAGGGTGCGGTGGCAACGATGGGCCACCCAGGTCGTCAACGCCGCCTCGCTTGGTAGCCGGACCACGCCGTCGCTCACGCCATCAGCCGCACACGGGTCATCGGGCAACACCCGGACCGTCGGGTCGACCACCCCGGCCCAGTCGATCACCCCGTCGGAGTCGACATGGACCCACAAATTCTCCAACCCCGCGTCCCATGCCCTGGCTTCCAGCACCACCAGCGCAACCACCCGGCCGATCACGGTGTGGACCAACGTCGCCACTAATTGCCTCGCGGCACTGCGCCGGTCCATGTCGACCGCGGCGGCGTCGAACATGGTCTGCAGCCGGTCGGTGCTCAGTGCCGAGGACAGTGGCCACCAGCGGCGCACCGACACGTCGCCGAGCACGGCGACGCCGTAGACCCGGGGGCATTGCGGATACAGCTCGCGGAGCCGCCGGCTGGACTCATGTAGCGGTAGCACGCGCTCAATGGCCATTGCTGCGATGAGCGGGTCGTCGATCGTTATCGTCACGGACACCTCCTGTTATAAGGTTAGCCTAACCATATGACCGACTTCGAATCAGTGGGGATCCTCGGTGCAGCGCTCTCATGGACCGCGGCTTTTGGCGGCCGTCGGATCACCGTCGGCGGGAGAGGTACGACCGCCGGTAGTAAGCGCGAGTACTCTGGCCGCATTGCACAGGAGATGAGTGAACATGGCTAAGGTGACGCGACTCGGGGATCTCGAGCGCGCGGTGATGGACCATCTGTGGTCCGGTCCCCATCCGCAAACCGTCCGCCAGGTGCACGAGGCGCTCTCGGAAAAGCGCGATCTGGCCTACACGACGGTGATGACCGTCCTGCAGCGGCTGGCCAAGAAGAACCTGGTTTCGCAAATCCGTGACGACCGCGCACACCGCTACGCGCCGGTCCATGGGCGCGACGAACTGGTCGCCGGACTGATGGTTGATGCACTCGACCAGGCCGCGGACACCGGCAGCCGACAGGCCGCCCTGGTGCACTTCGTCGAGCGCGTCGGCGCAGACGAGGCCGAAGCGTTACGGCGGGCACTCGACGAATTGGAATCAGGCCATCGGAAACCCCCGTCTGGTGGCGCGCGACCGGAGGACTGAGGGACACTGGGACCATGTCTGGGCTGGCCTTCACTGTTCTTGCGGTGATGCTGGTCGGCCCGGTCCCGGCACTGTTGGCGCGGGCCACCTGGCCGCTGCGCGCTCCCCGCGCCGCGATGGTCCTGTGGCAGGCAATCGCTGTCGCCGCGGTGTTGTCGGCGTTCAGCGCCGGCATTGCCATCGCCAGCCGGTTGTTCGTTCCGGGCGCCAACGGCCGGCCGACGGCCAGCCCCGCCGCCGAGATCGGTCGGCTCGGCTGGCCGCTGTGGATTCTGGACGTCGCGGTATTCGGGCTCACCCTGGTGATCGGCGTCCGCCTGCTGGTGGCCGTTGTCCGGGTGGCCGTTGCGACCCGCCGGCGGCGGGCCCATCACCGGATGCTGGTTGACCTACTAGGGCTGTCTCCCGACCTGGTCTCCGCCCGGGCGTGCGCGCGCGGGCGCGACCTGCGCGTGCTGGAGGTGGCGCAGCCGCTCGCCTACTGTCTGCCCGGTGTCCGCAGCCGCGTGGTGGTCAGCGAAGGCACGCTGGACTCACTGACCGAAAACGAGATTGCCGCGATCCTGAGCCACGAGCGCGCGCATCTGCGTGCCCGCCACGATCTGGTGCTCGAGGCGTTCACCGCCGCACATGCCGCGTTCCCCCGATTCGTCCGCAGCGCAAGCGCTTTGGACGCGGTGCAATTGCTGGCCGAGCTGCTGGCCGACGACGCCGCCGTCCGGGTGGCGGGCCGCGCTCCCCTGGCCCGCGCGCTGGTGGCCTGCGCGTCGGGCCACGCGCCGATGGGTGCGTTGGCCGCCGGCGGTGCTCACACTCTGCTGCGAGTGCGACGGCTATCCGGCGATGGCAACAGCGTGTGGGTGTCGACGGCCGCGTACCTCGCGGCCGCGGCGGTGCTGGTCGTGCCGACCATCGCGCTGGCTATCCCTTGGCTCACCGAACTGCACCGGTTGTTCACCGCCGCCTAACCCGGCAACCGGCCACACACCGCACTAGGGCGATACTTTGCTTCAGGCATGAATCCCGCTGTGCCACTGTGTTCGGTGCGGGGCCTTGGATGAAGTCACGGATTGAGAGGCGCACACATGAGCTCGTCGGAATCAAAGACCGGGACCGCGCAGATCGGCGTCACGGGCCTGGCGGTAATGGGCTCGAACCTGGCCCGCAACTTCGCCCACCACGGTTACACGGTGGCACTGCACAACCGGTCGATCGCGAAGACCGATGCGCTGCTCAAAGAGCATGGCGACGAAGGCAAATTCGTCCGCTCCGAGACCATCGAAGAATTCCTGGACGCGCTGGAGAAGCCGCGACGGGTGATCATCATGGTCAAGGCCGGTGACCCCACCGACGCCGTGATCAACGAACTCGCCGACGCGATGGAAGACGGCGACATCATCATCGACGGCGGCAACGCGCTGTACACCGACACCATTCGTCGCGAGAAGGCCATCCGCGAGCGCGGCCTGCACTTCGTCGGCGCCGGCATCTCCGGAGGTGAGGAAGGTGCGCTCAAGGGTCCGTCGATCATGCCGGGCGGACCTGCCGAGTCCTACAAGTCGCTGGGCCCGCTGTTGGAGGAGATCTCCGCACATGTCGACGGTGTGCCGTGCTGCACGCATGTCGGCCCCGACGGCGCCGGACACTTCGTCAAGATGGTGCACAACGGCATCGAGTATTCCGACATGCAGCTCATCGGCGAGGCCTACCAGCTGCTGCGCGACGGGCTCGGCAAGACCGCGCCCGAGATCGCGGACGTGTTCGCCGAGTGGAACAAGGGCGACTTGGACAGCTTCCTCATCGAGATCACCGCAGACGTGCTCCGCCAAACCGACGCCAAGACCGGCAAGCCGCTGGTTGACGTCATCGTCGACGAGGCCGAGCAGAAGGGCACCGGCCGCTGGACGGTCAAGTCCGCGCTCGACCTCGGTGTGCCGGTGACCGGCATCGCCGAGGCCGTGTTTGCCCGTGCGCTGTCCGGCTCGGTGGCTCAACGAAAAGCCACCACCGGGTTGGCATCTGGCGATCTGGGCCAAAAGCCAAGCGATGCAAAGCAGTTCGTCGACGACGTCAGCAAGGCGTTGTACGCGTCGAAGATCATCGCCTACGCCCAGGGCTTCAACCAGATCCAGGCCGGCAGCGCCGAATACAACTGGGGCATCAACGCAGGCGACATGGCCACCATCTGGCGCGGCGGGTGCATCATCCGGGCCAAGTTCCTCAACCGGATCAAGGAGGCATTCGACGAGCACCCCGACCTGCCCACCTTGATCGCCGCACCGTATTTCCGTAGCGCGATCGAATCGGCCGTCGACAGTTGGCGCCGCGTCGTGGTGACCGCCACGCAATTGGGTATCCCCATCCCGGGCTTTGCTTCGGCGCTCTCCTACTACGACGCCTTGCGCACCGAGCGACTGCCCGCCGCGCTCACCCAGGGGTTGCGGGACTTTTTCGGCGCACACACCTATGGACGGATTGATGAGGACCCCAGCAAGAAGTTCCACACCCTCTGGAGTGGAGATCGCAGTGAAGTTCCCGCCTAGCGGGGCTCGATGAAATTCCTGGAGGGGCACCGCCCCGCATACGACCTGACGTACGACGACGTTTTCATCGTGCCGAACCACTCGGATGTGGCGTCGCGCTTCGACGTGGACCTGTCCACCAACGACGGTTCCGGCACCACCATCCCGGTAGTGGTGGCCAACATGACCGCGGTGGCGGGCCGGCGGATGGCCGAGACGATTGCTCGCCGCGGTGGGATTGTCGTTCTGCCGCAGGATCTTCCGATCGCCGCGGTGCAGCAGACGCTGGACTTCGTCAAGAGCCGCGACCTTGTCGTCGACACCCCGGTCACCCTGGAGCCCGACGACTCGGTGTCCGACGCGTTGGCGCTGATCTCCAAGCGCGCTCACGGAGCCGCGGTCGTGACCTCCGAGGGACGCCCGATCGGGCTGGTCACCGAATCGTGTTGCGACGGGGTCGATCGCTTCGCCCGGGTGCGCGACATCGCGATCACCGACTTCGTCAAAGCCCGGGTGGGAACGAATCCGCGAGAAGTTTTCGATCAGCTCGAGCACGCTTCTGTCGACGTCGCGGTGATGACTGCCGCCGACGGGACGCTCGCCGGAGTGCTGACCCGGACCGGCGCGATCCGTGCCGGCATCTACGCGCCGGCCGTCGACCGGAGAGACCGACTGCGCATCGGCGCCGCGGTCGGCATCAATGGCGACGTCGTCGCCAAGGCGCAGGCCGTGGCAGAGGCCGGCGCCGACCTGGTGGTCGTCGACACCGCCCACGGGCACCAGGCCAAGGCGCTGGACGCGATCAAATCGATTGCATCGCTGGACCTGAACGTGCCACTGGTCGCGGGCAACGTGGTATCTGCTGAGGGCACCCGCGATCTCATCAACGCCGGCGCATCGATCGTCAAGGTCGGGGTGGGCCCGGGTGCGATGTGCACAACCCGCATGATGACCGGTGTCGGCCGGCCCCAATTCTCGGCTGTCCTCGAATGCGCTTCGGCAGCAAGGCAACTCGGTGCACACGTGTGGGCTGACGGCGGCGTGCGCCACCCGCGCGACGTGGCGCTGGCGCTGGCGGCAGGTGCGTCCAACGTGATGATCGGATCGTGGTTCGCCGGCACCTACGAATCGCCCGGCGACCTGATGCGCGACCGGGACAACAAGCTGTACAAGGAGAGCTACGGCATGGCGTCCAAGCGGGCGGTGGTTGCCCGGACCGCCGCCGACAATGCTTTCGAGCGCGCCCGCAAGGCGCTGTTCGAAGAAGGCATCTCGACGTCGCGGATGGCGTTGGACCCGGTCCGCGGAGGCGTCGAGGATCTGCTCGACCACATCACCTCCGGCGTGCGCAGCACGTGCACCTACGTCGGAGCATCCACATTGGCCGAGTTACACGAGCAGGTGGTGGTCGGTATCCAGTCCGCCGCGGGCTTCGCCGAGGGGCATCCCCTGCCATTCGGGTGGTAGACCAGCCGTCGACGGGCGTGTCGACGCGCCAGCCGTGACTCGTTTGCGGCGCCGTTTCGCTACCATCAGAGATCACTCCGCAGTGGATACATCGAAGAAGGGGTTCCCGTGCCGCAGGCACCCGCGCCAACTGGCGTGTGTGACGCCGACTCAGAGGAGCCTCCTTCTCCAGGGTGGCCTCGGTGAATCTGCTGGTCACCCTGCTCAGTTTGCTGGCGATTGTGCTGCTCACGGCCGGCACCGCGCTGTTCGTCGCGGCAGAATTCTCACTCACCACGCTCGAACGCAGCACCGTCGATGCCAACGCACGCCGTGGCGGGCGCCGTGACCAATACGTACAGCGCGCCCATCACACCCTGTCGTTCCAGCTGTCCGGCGCGCAGCTCGGCATTTCGATCACCACGCTGATCACGGGCTACCTGACCGAACCACTGGTCGCGGAGCTGCCGCATCCGGCCCTGGATGCGCTCGGGGTGCCCGACCGCGTCGCGAACGCGATCATCACGTTCCTGACGCTGTTGGTCGTCACGTCGTTGTCGATGATCTTCGGCGAGCTGATCCCGAAAAACCTTGCGGTGGCCCGTCCCCCGGCGACCGCGCGAGCCGTTGCCGGCATGCAGCTGCTGTTCTCCTGGTTGATGACTTGGCCGATCCGGCTGACCAACGCGGTGGCCAATTGGATCCTGCGCAAGCTGGGCGTCGAACCGGCCGAAGAACTGCGGTCGGCGCGCTCGGCGCAGGAGCTGGTTTCGCTGGTCCGCACGTCGGCGCGCAGCGGTTCGCTGGATCCGGCGACCGCGGCGCTGCTGGACCGGTCGCTGCAGTTCGGTGAACTGACGGCCGAGGAGCTGATGACTCCGCGGTCGAAAATCGTTGCGCTGCAAGTCGACGACACTGTCGCCGACGTGGTGGAGGCGGCCACCGAGAGCGGCTTCTCGCGGTTTCCGGTGGTAGACGGTGACCTGGATGAGACGGTCGGCATCGTGCACGTCAAGCAGGTCTTCGCGGTGCCGCCGGCCGAGCGCGAACGCACGCTGGTCACCGCCGTGGCGCAGCCTGTCGCGAAGGTGCCCTCGACGCTCGACGGCGACGCGCTGATGGGACAGATCCGCGCGCACGCGTTGCAGACCGCGATGGTCGTCGACGAGTACGGCGGCACTGCCGGAATGGTCACCGTTGAGGATCTGATCGAAGAGATCGTCGGCGACGTCCGCGACGAACACGACGATGCCAGCCAGGACGTGGTGGCTGTCGACAGCGGTTGGCGGGTGGCCGGACTGCTGCGCATCGACGAGGTGGCCACCGCGACCGGCTACCACGCCCCCGAGGGCGAATACGAAACGATCGGCGGGCTGGTCCTGCAGCAGCTGGGTCGCATTCCGGTCATCGGGGACGAGGTGCAGCTGAGTGGATACGAACACGACGGCGTCCCGCACGCCTCCGCGTGGCGGGCCCGAGTGCTGCGGATGGACGGTCGCCGCATCGACCTGCTCGAGCTGACCCAGCTGCCGGATCGCGCCGATTCCGGCGCGCTGCGGGGTCGCTGATGAGCGATCTGTTCGAGTTGTTGGCGACGATCCTGCTGATCGGCGCGAACGCGTTTTTCGTGGCTGCCGAGTTTTCGCTGATATCGGCACGGCGGGACCGCCTCGAAGGGCTGGCCGAGCAAGGCCGAGCGGGTGCGATCACCGTGATCAGGGCCGGCGAGCAGCTGCCGCTGATGTTCGCCGGCGCCCAGCTGGGTGTCACGGTGTCGTCGATTCTGCTCGGCCGCATCGGCGAACCGGCCGTCGCCGACCTGCTGCGGCGCTCGTTCGACCTGCTCGGCAAGTCGTCGGCGCTGCTGGACACCACGGCGTTCGTGGTGGCGTTGGCGATTGTCGTGGCGCTGCACCTGTTGCTCGGCGAGATCGTGCCGAAGAACATTGCCATGGCCGGTCCGGAGCGGGCCGCGATGTTGTTGATCCCGGTGTACCTCGTCTATGCGCGCGCGGTCCGGCCTGTCGTCAATTTCTACAGCCGCTGTAACAACTTGCTCCTGCGCGCGCTGCGGGTGCGCCCGCGCGACGAACTCGACATCACCGTCTCCACCGTCGAGCTCAGCGAAATGATCGCCGAGTCGGTGTCGGAAGGATTGCTCGATCGCGAGGAGCACACTCGGCTGACCCGGGCGCTGCAGATCCGCAACCGTATGGTCGCCGATGTGGCGATTCCGGCCGCCGAGATCCATGCCGTGCCGGTCGCCGCGGCGGGCTCCGGACCGACAGTCGGCGTTGTCGAAAAAGCTTTGGCCGCAACGGGTTACTCGCGGTTCCCGGTGGTCGATGTCGACGGCAGCTTCGTCGGGTACCTGCACATCAAAGATGTGCTGTCGCTGGCCCACGATCCGCAGGCCGTGATCGACCTGGCAAGGGTCCGGCCGCTGCCGCGCATTTCGGAGTCGTTGAGCGTCCCGGAGGCTCTGTCGCGAATGCGCCGCACCAACAGCCACCTCGCGTTGGTCACCGCCACCGACGGCGCCGTGGTGGCCATGGTCGCGTTGGAGGATCTGGTGCGCGATCTGGTCGGCGTCGTGCGCGACGGGACGGGACGTGCCTGACTGGGCGGCGTTCCCCACCGAGTCAAATAGCTAGGGTTGCCTCTCGTGACGGTCGTACTGACGCCCGCGCAGTGGCTACCGCGGCGCGACCGCCACCGCAGCAGAGTGACAGCGCTGCTCGGTGGCTATCTCCGGCAACGCGGCGAGGGCAGGGCGAACCCGGTCCTCGACTTTCTGTTCACGTACTACAACCTCACGGCTGGACAGCTTCGACGCTGGCATCCCGGGTTCGGGGTCACGCTCACCGGTCCTGAATCCGACCATTACGCGAAGCTTCGTGGCTATGGCCGGACGGACTCGGGTGTAACCGTGCGACCGGATCACTTGACCCAGCGTCGCGGCACCGTCGAACACGTCGGCCGCTTGCTGGCGGCCACCGCAAGCCGACCTGCGCATCTTGGCTGCTTTGGCATGCACGAGTGGGCGATGGTCTACAAGGCCGATCCCGAGGAAGTACGTCATGTGTCCCGCTTCGACTGGGGCGAGACGGCACGGACGCGGTAGTGGAGTCGATGCCGTTGCAGTGCAGCCACTTTGACGCGTTCCGGTTCTTCAGCGCCGAAGCGGCCCCGCACAACGCCGGCTCGCCCAGCCGCGCCACGCAACAGGATTGGGAGCAGCCCGGCTGCCTGCACGCGAACATGGACCTGTACAAATGGTCCTACAAGCTGAGCCCGCTGATCGACTCAGAGACGTTGCTCGACTGTCTGGAACTGGCTGCGGCCGCGCGCGAAATCGACATGCGAGCCAGCCCGTATGACCTCAGTGGTTACGGGTATACGCCGATTGCTGTGGAGGACGCGGCCGGTCGCGCCGAGTACGTGCGTTGCCAGAAAGCCATTGCAACTCGCGCCGAGCCGTTGCGGACTGCGCTGCTGAAGCAATGTGACCTGCTGGTGCAAGTTGCCGGTTACGAGTCGGTAGGTGACTGGCCGGTAGGCTGAGATGTGATTTCGACAGGTAAGTGCGGAGGAAAAAGATGACTGATCGCGTGTCGGTGGGTAACCTGCGCGTCGCCCAAGTGCTGTACGACTTCGTCAACAACGAAGCTCTGCCCGGCACCGACGTAGACCCCGACAGCTTCTGGGCCGGTGTGGACAAGGTCGTCACCGACCTGCAGCCGCAGAACCAGGACCTGTTGGAGCGCCGCGATCACCTGCAGGCGCAGATCGACAAGTACCACCGCCAGCACGTCATCGAGCCGCTGGACCCCGAGGGGTACCGCGAGTTCCTCACCGAGATCGGTTATCTGCAGCCTGAACCCGCTGACTTCAGCATCACCACCGCCGGTGTCGACGACGAGATCACCACGACGGCCGGCCCGCAGCTGGTGGTGCCCGTCCTCAACGCGCGCTTTGCGCTGAACGCCGCCAACGCCCGCTGGGGCTCGCTGTACGACGCGCTGTACGGCACCGACGTCATCCCGGAGAGCGACGGCGCCGACAAGGGCACCAGCTACAACCGGGTCCGCGGCGACAAGGTAATCGCCTACGCACGGACATTCCTCGACGAGGCCGTCCCGCTCGCTTCCGGGTCGTGGGCCGACATCACCGGGCTCAGCGTCGACGACGGCCACCTGAAGGTGGCGACCGCCGACGGGTCCGTCGAGCTGGCCAGCCCCGAGAAGTTCCTCGGCTATACCGGTGAGCTCGGCTCCCCCAATTGGTCAGTGCTGCTGGTGAACCACGGCCTGCACATCGAAATCCTGGTCGACCCGGAGTCTTCGATCGGCAAGACCGACAAGGCCGGCATCAAAGACGTCGTCCTGGAGTCGGCGATCACCACGATCATGGACTTCGAAGACTCGGTTGCCGCGGTCGACGCCGACGACAAGGTGCTGGGCTACCGCAACTGGCTCGGACTGAACAGGGGTGACCTGTCCGAAGAGGTCGACAAGGGTGGCAAGACCATCCACCGGGTGCTCAACCAAGACCGCACCTACAAGACACCCGACGGTGGCGAACTGACGCTGCCCGGGCGCAGCCTGCTGTTCGTCCGCAATGTCGGCCACCTGATGACCAACGACGCGATCGTGGACTCCGAGGGCAATGAGGTTTTCGAGGGTATCCAGGATGCGCTGTTCACCGGCCTGACGGCCACCCACGGATTGAAGTCCGGCTCGCACAACGGAGGGGCCAACGGGCCGCTGACCAACAGCCGCACCGGATCGATCTACATCGTCAAGCCCAAGATGCACGGGCCGGACGAGGTGGCGTTCACCTGCGAGTTGTTCAGCCGCGTCGAAGACGTTCTCGGCCTGCCGCAGGGCACGCTGAAGGTCGGCATCATGGACGAGGAACGCCGCACCACCGTCAACCTCAAGGCGTGCATCAAAGCCGCCGCCGACCGGGTGGTGTTCATCAACACCGGCTTCCTGGACCGCACCGGCGACGAGATCCACACGTCGATGGAAGCCGGCCCGATGATCCGCAAGGGTGCGATGAAGAGCACCACCTGGATCAAGGCCTACGAGGACAACAACGTCGACACCGGGCTGGCGTCCGGCTTCAAGGGCAAGGCGCAGATCGGCAAGGGCATGTGGGCCATGACCGAGCTGATGGCCGACATGATGGAGCAGAAGATCGGTCAGCCCAAGGCCGGCGCCACCACCGCGTGGGTGCCTTCGCCGACGGCGGCCACGCTGCACGCCATGCACTACCACTATGTGGACGTCGCCTCGGTGCAGGAAGAGCTCGAAGGCAAGAAGCGCGCCACCATCGACGAGCTGCTGACGGTCCCGCTGGCCAAGGAGCTGGCGTGGGCGCCGGAGGAGATCCGCGAGGAGGTCGACAACAACTGCCAGTCGATCCTGGGCTACGTGGTGCGCTGGATCGATGCGGGTGTCGGTTGCTCGAAGGTTCCGGACATTCACAACGTTGCCTTGATGGAAGACCGTGCCACGCTGCGGATTTCCAGCCAGCTATTGGCCAACTGGCTACGGCATGGCGTCATCACCGAAGAGGATGTGCGCGCTAGCCTGGAGCGGATGGCTCCGCTGGTGGACGAGCAGAACGCCGGAGACTCCGGATACCTGCCGATGGCACCCAACTTCGACGACAGCATCGCGTTCCTGGCCGCGCAGGAGCTGATCCTGCAGGGCACACAACAGCCCAGCGGCTACACCGAGCCGATTCTGCATCGACGCCGGCGCGAGTTCAAGGCTCGCGCCCATGAGTGACGGCTGTTCGGGGAATCTTCACCACTCCGATGACTAGTGGCTGCAGGCACCTCCGGCGCTCAGGAGAGGACCGGCATGGGTAGGCATAGAGCTCCCGACGACGAAGAACCGATCGACGAACCGTCGGACGACCATCCCGAGCCGGAGCGCCTTGAAGATGCTCCCCCTCCCCGGCCGACGAGCCGCGTATCCCGGTTCGTTCTCGGCGCCGAGTTATCCGAGTCGTCCTCCGGAGGATTTCTCCGACGACTTTGCCGACAGCCCAGGGTTTTTCGGCTTCGACGAGCCCGTCGACGATCGCCGCGAGGAATTCGCGCGTCCGGCCCCGCCGGAGCAGCAGGTGCCTGCCGCCGAGATCGATCCGCCGGACGACTTTCCCGACTTCCCAAGGCGCGACCCGGACCCGCCGACTCCGCCCTCCGGCCCACCGACCGGCGGGCATCGCGGCCTCCCCGGCTTCAGCGGCGGTCACCGCAACGAGGGCGGCCACCGCGGCGTCAGCATCGGCGTGGTCGCCGCTCTGATCTCGGTCGTCGTCGTGGTGGGCGTCGTCATCCTGTGGCGTTTCTTCGGAGACGCGCTGACCAACCGTTCACACAGCGCGCGATGCGTCGGCGAGAAGCTGCCGGTCGCCGTGATCGCCGACGCGTCGATCTCCGACCAGGTGCAGCATTTGGCCGATCGGTACAACGCCCAGTCCGCGCCGGTCGGCGACCACTGCGTCGCCATCGGGGTGAAATCCGCCGGTTCCGACGCGGTCGTCGACGGCTTCATCGGTAAGTGGCCCGGCGACCTGGGTCAGCGACCAGCGCTGTGGATCCCGGGTAGTTCGGTGTCCGCTGCGCGCCTCACCGCCGCGGCGGGCAAGGAAACGGTCTCCGACAGCCGGTCGCTGGTGACCTCGCCAGTCGTGCTCGCGGTCCGACCGGAACTTCACAAAGCACTGGGCGACCAGAAATGGGCGACGCTGCCCGATCTGCAGACCAAGCCCGATTCGATGGCGGGGCTGCAGCTGCCGACGTGGGGCTCGCTGCGGCTGGCGCTGCCGATCGGCGGCAACAGCGACGCCGCGTACCTCGCAAGTGAGGCCGTGGCAGCCGCGTCGGTGCCCCCCGGTGCTCCGCCAACCGACGGCAACGGCGCGGTGCGGACACTGATCGGCGGGCAGCCGAAGCTCGCTGACAACTCGCTCGGCGAGGCGATGAACGCGCTGCTCAAGACCGGTGACGCGGCAACCGCCCCGGTGCACGCGGTGGTGACGACAGAACAGCAGGTCTTCGCCCGCGGACAGGCGCAAGCCGACGCCGGCAGCACACTGAGCGCGTGGCTGCCGCCGGGCGCCGCCGCGGTCGCGGACTACCCCACCGTGTTGCTCAGCGGATCCTGGCTGTCACAAGAGCAGGTGACGGCGGCCAGCGAATTCGCGCGTTTCATGCACAAACCCGATCAGCTGGCGGAATTAGCCAAAGCGGGTTTCCGCGCCGAGGGCACCAAGACGCCGAAGAGCGACGTGACCAGTTTCCCGGCGGTGCCGTCGACCCTGTCGGTCGGTGACGACGGGACGCGTGCCGCGCTGGCCAACACCGTGTCCGCGCCGGCGAGCGCACCCGCCGCGACCATCATGCTCGAGCAGTCGATGACCACCGAGGAGGCCGGCAAGACCCGGCTCGGCAACGTGATCAGCGCGCTCGACGACCGGATCAAGGCGCTGGCACCCAACGCCGTGATCGGGCTGTGGACCTTCGACGGCAAGGATGGCCGCTCGGAAGTGTCAGCGGGCCCGCTGGGCGATCAGGTCGACGGCAAGCCGCGCTCGGAGGAGTTGACGGCGGCACTGGACCGGCAGCACGCAACATCGGGCGGAGCGGTGTCGTTCACCACGTTGCGGCTGATCTATCAGAATGCGCTAGCCAATTTCCGTGCCGGACAGACCAATTCGGTCTTGGTGATCACGTCCGGGCCGCACACCGATCAAAGTCTGGGCGGCCAGGGCCTGCAAGACTTCATCAAGCAAAGTGCTGATCCTGCCAAGCCGGTCGCCGTCAACGTCATCGACTTCGGGTCCGACTCCGATCGGGAAACTTGGGAGGCCGTCGCCAAGCTCTCCGGCGGCAGCTACCAAAATCTTGCGACGTCCGCATCGCCGGACCTGGCTACCGCGGTGACCAACTTCCTGAGCTAATCACCGCTCGCCCGATCATCTTCAGGTTAGTCACAGAATATATTCGAATAATTGATGCTCGAACCGGAGTTTTTCCAAACACATCCTGAGTCCCGATCGTTGCGATAAATTTGCCCTGGCGCTAATAAACGCTGACTGCAGGCGGGAGCGCTTTCGCGCGCCGCATGCCCGGCCGCCGGGTTGGTGAATCGATTCACATTCGATGTTTGTCCAATTACTCAGACAGATCTCAGGTAAAGTCTCCCCCTGTCGCAGCATGTGATGTCCATCACAGCGTGGTGTTCGACAAAGGAGATGCCAGCTATGCAAAACGCCCTTCGCCCCTACGCCACCGCCGGAGTGGCGCTGGTTGGCGCCAGCATCATCGCCGTCACTCCGTTGGCGGTACCGCCTCCCAGGGTCGAGACGCGCCCGGTACAACTCGTCGACGCATGGTCGCAACTCATAACCGATACGACCGCCAACCTGGACACCATCGCCAGCAACGCCGACTTGTCGGATATCTCGAGCGTCTTCAGCGCGCTCTTCACCAACCCGCTCGGCGTCCTCAGCGCTCTGACGAGCCTTGACCCAACGGTCACCACAGATGCATCGGGGCTTCCGATAACGGTCGGGGTGGAATTGACGCCGGCGCTGGAGATGGGGCTCGCGCAGCTTGGGGCCGAGGGTGCCGAGATCGAGGCGATCAATACCGTCATCGGGCAGTTAGCGGCCGACCCGTCGAACGCGCTGAGCATTCTCTACGAGGGAACAGCCAACGTGATCAACGCCGGGCTCAACGGCGCCAGCGACGTCAGCCTGCTGGGCGGCATCATCGATATCCCGATTTTCAACGGCCTCCTGGCCCCGGAAACAACCGCGAACATCGACATCAACCTGACCGACCTGGTAAATGCTCTCGGGCTGGGCAACCTGGGCCTGGGCAGCCTGAACCTTGGGGACTTGCTGAATCAACTCGGGCTAGGTGACCTGTCGCTGGGGAATCTGATTGACGACCTCGGGCTGGGCACCAAAGGCTTGGGCGACCTGCTGGGCAACCCGACTCTGAGCACACTCCTCAGCGACCTTGGCCTCGGCGGTCTCACCGTGCCTAGCTTGGACCTGACGACCGTGTTGAGCGGTCTGGGTCTGGACCCGACCGCGGATCTGAACACCTTGAGCCTGGACAGCGTGCTGACTGCATTCGGCCTGAATCCGGATATCAGCGTCCTCAACGACTCGCTCAGTACTGTGTTGTCGGATACTGGGCTTTTGTCCGGCGTTCTCACCGACCTGAACTCCAGCATCGCCGGTATTCTCGACGCCGTCCCAGGCGTCGGCGCTCTCCTTGGCCCCCTGCTCGACAACGTCTTGACCTCCGGTGATCTCTCAACCGCGTTGGGCAGCATCACTGTCGGCGATTTGCTGGGCGTTACGGGCGGCGATAGTCTCACCGACCTGCTGGCGGGCCTCGGTATCGGCGATATCACGCCGAGCGGTCTGACAGTCGGCGGGTTGCTGGAATCTCTGGGCTTCCCCAGTTCGACCGGTGACCTGACGCTGAGCGGCTTGCTGGGTGGACTAGGCGGTGCGGGTAATACGATCCTCGACACCAACATCGGCACCTTGCTGAACGGCCTGAACCTCGATGGCCTGCTCAGCGATCTGGGCATCGCCGACACGCTCCTGACTACCCTGCCGGGGACCCTCGACTTGGGTGACTTGTCCAACCTGAATCTGGGCGACCTACTCGGTGATCTCGGCTTGGGCGATCTGGCCAACATCACCGTGGATCCGTTCGGCGGGCTGATCACCGAGCTGGTGGACACGGTTCCGGCCCAGATCCTCGCCGCTCTCTAGTCAGGCGTAGGACTCCGCCAATCAGGGTCATCCCTGTGTGTCGGATTCCGATTTCAGGGCTTCGAGGGCGCGGTGTAGCTGCGTTCGCGAGCTGATGTTGAGCTTGCGATAAACGCGGCTCAGAGTGACGTCGACGGTTTTGGGACTGATGAACAGTGCGGTGGCTACGTCGCGGTTGGTCATTCCCGACGCGGCCAGTTCGGCAATTTGTTGCTGAGTCGCGGTCAGACCGTGAGAACGACCTCTGCCTGAGCTACCCCGTGCCAGTTCGGCTTTGGCGCGGTCAGCCCATAGCGGGGTGCCGAGTTGCTCAAACGTGTTCAGTGCATCTTGTAGAGCCGTCGCGGCGGCGTCGCGGCGGCGTTGTCGGCGGTGCAGCTGACCGAGTATCAGCTGGCTGCGCGCACGTTCAAAAGGCATGGGCAGGCGTCGGTGCTCGGTGAGAGCCCGCTCTGCGCTTGCCAGGGCGGCGGTGACGTCGCCCCGCCCAGCCTCCAGCATCGCGCGGCCTCGTGCGCCCGTCGCCAACATCCACGGCCGGTCCAGCCGTTGGCCATTGCCTTCCAGTAGCTCGACCAGCTGCTCGGCCTCATCGAGCCGACCAAGGTGAATCAGGGCTTCCGCGGCATCGCCCAAAAACGGTGTCACGAAAATCTCGGTGGCGCGCGGGGCAGTCTCGACACCGCGCAACAACGGTCCCAGAATGTCCAGCGCCGCTTCATAATTGCCCAATGACACCTCAAGGAATCCCAGTGTCGTCGCGGACCACACCGCGACCAGGGCCGGGGAATCGCACCGCGCCACGGCGGCCTGCGCCGCCGTGGCGTCGCGACGCGCAGCGTGCTCATCGCCCGCGTAGGCCGCTACCGCCCCATGAATCATCAGCGCCACTGACATCGGGAGGTCGCCGTCGAGTTGGCGTGCACGTTCCATTGCTTCCTCGCCAATCACCGATGCCTCGGCGAAATCGCCGCGCCATATCTCAGTGAGCGCGCTGTGAAACGCGCCAACCATCCATTCGCCCTCCGCGCCCCGCTCGATGTAGCGCTGCCTCATCTCCGATAGCTCACGGCGCCCGTCATCGAGTCTTCCCAGCCCGGCCAGTAATTGCGCACGATGCGCGGTCGGCGACGTGATGGCCGAAGGTGGGTCGCCGGCATCGTCCAATTGCAACGCCTTGTGCAGATTTGGTTCGTCGAAACCGCCCCCGACCAGGAAGCCCACCAGCACCTGCATACTCAACGCCTGGCTGAGCAGTCGAGGTTCGCCCAGCCGACTCGCCGTTGTCACCGCCTCTCGAGCCGCACGGGTGGCGCCGTCGAACGCGCGGATATTGATCCGCGCGAAGGACAACGGCACCAGAATTTGGACCAGCAAGGCGTCGTCCTCGGCTTCCTCGGCCACCGCGCGTTCGAGCAGCGCCACGGCGTCGTGGGAGCTGCCGTCGAGCAGAGTCCACAGTCCCAACAGGCTGAGCGCCTTGGCGCGCACTTTTGGCGGCGCCGGCGCGCTGGTGATCTGTTCGAGGATGGCGCGTGCGCGTGTGGCGTCACCGGCGTTGAAGTGAAAAGCAGCGCAATTGATTTGGCGCTCGGGACTGTCGGCGCCAAGCTCACGTGCCAACTCCATGAACTCGGCGGCCGCCGCTGGCGCTCCGCGGTTGCTGGCCAGCTGCGCGGCGCCATCGAGCGCGTCCAACGTAGCCGGATCGCCGTGGGTGGCCGCCAGGGCCAAGTGTCGCGCGCGCAGTTCGGCGTGATCGACGAGGGAGGCCAGGCGATGATGCATCGCGCGCCGTTGCGCTGGAGTGGCCTCGGTATAGACGCCTGCCGTGAGCAGGGGGTGGGTGAACCTGAGCCGGTTGCGGTCGATCGTGACGATTCCCCGCACCTCCGCGACCAGCAATCCACGCACGCAGCGTTCGACGCCACGGCCGGTGGCCTGCGACACCATCTCCACCGTCGGCGCGGCCAGACACGCGGCCGCAAGCAGGGCTTCACGGACGTCAGCGTCGAGGTCACCGATTTTTGAGGCCACCAAGCCGGCCAGCGTGGTCGGTAGCGTCATCTCGGAGTTGGACTCGCCCTCGGCGATTGCCCGCGCCAACTCGATGCCGTAGAAGGGGTTCCCGCCCGAGGTTTCGTGGATGCGCAACATGGTCTGCCGAGGGATCGCGCGTCCGAAACGCACGGAAATGACCTGATGCAGTTCGCCGATGGTCAATGGCCTCAGCCGAATTCGCTTCGTGACATCCGTCCCCGGCAGTAGCCACGAGACGTCACCTTCGCCGTCGCCGGTGCGTACGGTCGTCAGGAGCCCCGCCGGACCCGAAAGCCGCCGTGCCGTGAACGCCACAACGCGCGCGGTAGAAGGATCGAGCCACTGCAGGTCATCGATCGCCACGAGCACCGGCGCGCTCTCTGACAGGATTTTGAGCACCGAGAGGAAAGCAGCTGCGACCGCGCGCTGATCGGTTGGCACCCCATCATCGCTGACTTGCAAAAGAATTCGGTCGACCGCCAGCCGCTGTGGCTCGGGTAGGGCACCCAGCGTCTCCGGCTCGACCGGCGACAACAGGTCGGCCAACGAGATGTAGGCGGTGACCGACTCGGTTGCGGCCGCTCGTGCCGTGAGCACATGCATTCCTCGCATGCGGGCCTGCTGCACCGCATCGCGCCATAGCGTCGTCTTGCCGATACCGGCTTCCCCCACCAACGACAGGCTGGCCGTCTCGGCATTGCAAAGTTCCAGAAAATCCGTGATGGCCGCCGCCTCAGTCGGGCGACTGACTGGACGCTGAGCCACCATCGGCGACCTTAGCTCTGGCCGAGCCGATGGAGCAGGTGCACCCTGAAGCCCCCGAGGGGTTGGCCCATCAATCGCCGATGGTCCTCACACCATGAACCGACAATCCTCACAGAACAAAATGTATAGGCACGGCCGAGCGTTCGCAGCGAGCTGGCTGGCGCCGCTCTCTAGGTCAGGCGTAGGACTCGACCGGCGGGCAGGAGCAGATCAGGTTGCGGTCGCCGAAGGCGCCGTCGATGCGACGCACCGGCGGCCACACCTTGGGCCGGAAGCCCTTGCCCAGCGGATAAGCCGCGACCTCGCGGGTGTACGGGTGCTCCCACGTGTCCACCAGCAGGCACTCGGCGGTGTGTGGCGCACCGCGCAGCGGGTTGTCATCCACCGCCCACTCGCCGGCGCCGACCTTGTCGATCTCGCCGCGGATGGCGATCATCGCGTCGCAGAACGCGTCCACCTCGGCGAGGCTCTCACTCTCGGTCGGCTCGACCATCAGCGTGCCGGCGACCGGGAAGCTCATGGTCGGTGCGTGGAATCCGTAGTCCGCCAACCGCTTTGCTACATCATCGACGGTCACGCCGGTTGACTTGGTGATCGGCCGCAGATCCAGGATGCACTCGTGGGCGACCATGCCGTTCTCGCCGGTGTAGAGCACCGGATAGTACTCGTCCAGGCGGCGGGCGATGTAGTTCGCCGAGGCGATCGCCGTCAGCGATGCCAAACGCAGACCGGGCGCGCCCATCATCCGGATGTAGGCCCAGCTGATCGGCAGGATCGACGCCGACCCGTAGGGCGCCGACGACACCGGCGGTCCCGCCGGCAGTTCGGGCGCGTACGGGTGGCCGGGCAGGAACGGCGCCAGATGTGAACGCGCCGCGACCGGTCCGACGCCGGGGCCACCGCCGCCGTGCGGGATGCAGAACGTCTTGTGCAGGTTCAGGTGGCTGACGTCGCCGCCGAACTTCCCGGGCCGGGCCAGTCCGACCAGCGCGTTGAGGTTCGCGCCGTCGATGTAGACCTGGCCACCGGCGTCATGCACGGCCGCGCAGACGTCTTCGACGTCGTGCTCGTACACGCCGTGCGTCGACGGGTAGGTGATCATCAGCGTCGACAGCCGCTCGGCGTGCTCACTGACCTTGGCCCGCAGGTCATCGAGATCGACGTCGCCGTTTGATCGGCAGGCGACCACGACCACTTTCATACCGGCCAGCGCGGCCGACGCGGCATTGGTGCCGTGTGCGCTGGATGGGATCAGGCAGATGTTGCGCTCCGGTTCGCCGCGGCTGGCGTGGTAGGCGTGGATGGCCAGCAGCCCCGCGTACTCCCCCTGCGATCCGGCGTTGGGTTGCAGCGACACCGCGTCGTACCCGGTCATCTGCACCAGCCAGGTTTCCAGGTCGGCGATCAGCCGCCGCAGGCCCTGGCTGTCGGATGTCGGTGCGAACGGGTGCTGGCGCGCGAACTCCGGCCAGGTGATCGACTCCATCTCGGCCGCCGCGTTGAGCTTCATGGTGCACGAGCCGAGCGGAATCATGCTGCGGTCCAACGCAAGGTCTTTGTCCGCCAACGAACGCAGGTACCGCATCATCGACGTCTCGGTGCGGTACTTGATGAACGCCGGGTGCGTCAGGAATTCCGATGTGCGCGTTGCGATGTCAGCGGACGAAGCCTTGGCGGCGTCGACGCCGAATGCGTCCAGCACCGCGGCCACGTGGGCATCGGTGGTCACCTCGTCGCAGGTCACCGACACGTGGTCGCCGTCGACCCGCCAGAGGTTGATTCCGTTGGCCTTGGCAGCCGCAACCACCTCGTTTGCGTGGCCCGGCACGTGGGCCAAAACAGTGTCAAAGTAGTTGTCGTGCACCAACTTATCGCCGAGCGCTGAGGCGATGGCAACGGCGTGGCCATGCACCCGCCGGGCGATGCCGGTCAATCCGTCGGCGCCGTGGTAGCTGGCGTACATCGCCGCCATCACTGACAACAGCACCTGGGCGGTACAGATGTTGCTGGTCGCCTTGTCGCGACGGATGTGCTGCTCACGCGTCTGCAAGGCCAGCCGGTAGGCGGGCGAGCCGTCGGCATCAACGGAAACGCCGACCAGCCGGCCGGGCAACTGGCGGGCATGCTTCTCGTGCACCACCAGGTATCCGGCGTGCGGGCCACCGAATCCCATTGGCACACCGAAACGTTGGGTATTGCCGAACGCCACGTCCGCACCGATCTCTCCCGGCGGCGTCACCATGGTCAGCGCCAGCAGGTCGGCGCCGATGGCGATCAACGCGCCGCGGTCGTGGGCCTCGGAGATCAGCGCCGACCAGTCGGTGATCCGGCCGCTGGCGCCGGGCAACTGCGCGATCACGCCGAAGAACTCGCCCTCCGGTAGGCCGTCCCGCAGATCGGCGGTAACGATCTCGATGCCCAGTGGCTCGGCGCGGGTGGCGAGTATCGCCGCGGTCTGGGCGAACACGTCGGTGTCGACGACCAGCCGGTGGGCGTTTCCCTTCACTGCCCGGTGCATCAGCGTCATCGCCTCGGCCGCGGCGGTGCCCTCGTCGAGCATCGATGCGTTGGCCACTTCGAGCCCGGTCAGGTCGGCGACCATGGTCTGGAAGTTCAGCAGCGCTTCGAGCCGCCCCTGGCTGATTTCGGGCTGGTACGGCGTGTACGCGGTGTACCAGGCCGGGTTCTCCAGGATGTTGCGCAGCAGCACCGGCGGTGTGTAGGTGTCGTAGTAACCCTGACCGATCATCGACACCGCGACGGTGTTCTGGTCGGCAAGCGCCCTCAACTCGGCGAGCGCCTCGGCCTCGCTGGCCGCGGGCGGCAGATGATCCAGGCCGGGCGCGGCGCCGGAGTCGGTCAAGGCATCGAGGATTCCCGCGGGAAGAGCGCGGCGCGCGAGTTCATCGAGCGAGTCGACGCCGATCACCTCGAGCATCGTCGCGACGGCGGTGCTGTCCGGGCCGATGTGCCGGTCGGCGAAAAGCGGGTTGGTGTAGTCGGACATGGGCGGACTCCTGACGAAACAGAGAAGGCGTCCTCCCCCTCTGTCGTCTACCCGTACCGGGCGCCTGAGAGATTCGACGTGACGTCTTTCCCCATGGGCGGGCGACTGCAAGTCACCACTTTCCAGAGGCATCGGGGTCTGGCGCGGTCCGGGTGCCTGAGAGGTTGACGGAGAGGTGTTGCTCCTTCGGCGTCCGTGGCTGGCGGCCACGGAACTCTCCCGCGCAAGAACGATGCATCTTCGAGTTTACCTACTTGATGCCGCCGGCATAGTCGGCGGCATCGACAAGAAGCGCGCGGGTCAGCCGATCTTGCGGTCGCGATGCTTGCGCCGAGAGGCAAGCTCGTCTTCCGGCGCGGCGATCGACTCGCCGCCATCGGCGCGCTCGCCGGGGAAATCGGCGATGGCACCGGTCAATTCGCGCATCGCGCCGGAGACGGCGATGCCGAACACGCCCTGTCCGCCCTGCAGCAGGTCGACGACTTCTTCGGCCGAGGTGCACTCGTACACCGTGGTGCCGTCGGAGAACAGGGTGATGTTGGCCAGGTCCTGTACGCCGCGCTGGCGCAGGTGATCGACCGCGACGCGAATGTTGTGCAGCGAGATGCCGGTGTCCAGCAATCGCTTCACGATCTTGAGCACCAGGATGTCTTTGAACGAATACAGACGCTGGCTGCCGGAGCCGGCGGCGCTGCGAATCGATGGGACGACCAGTGAGGTGCGAGCCCAGTAGTCCAGCTGACGGTAGGTGATGCCGGCGATTTGGCAGGCACTCGGGCCGCGATAGCCGACCAGTTCGTCGGGCACCGAGTCGTCAGGGAACAAGCCACCTTGCACAGGTTCGCTCGACACGCGGATCGCCGGTTCGGGGCTGGCTTCTGAACCGTCCTCGAGCGTGCTCACAGACTCGAGATCCAGTTGATCCTGACGTGGCTGGTCACCCACGGTGCATCCTCTCGCCGATCGCGCGCTCGCTACGGGCTGCCGTTTTCGCGCTTGCTCAATCGAGTGTGTGTGAGCATACGCTTTTCGACACGCTGTCGTGTTTTAGAACTAATCAGTCGAACCAAATTATGGCGGTCGGTGCGGTGTCTCCACGCTATCCAACGGGCGTGTCGACGTCGAACTCGCAGATGAGACGCATCCGTGATATTGCCACTTCAGATCGAGATCCGCTCGATCGCGGCGCGCCGCGATATGTGCGGCCAAACGCCGATTGCACCTGCTAGCGCGTTATGTCGCCTTGAAATCGTCCGGAGAAACGCTGTCCAGAAACTCTTTGAACTTCTCGACCTCGTCCTCCCGGACGGCACCGGACGGCTCGTCATCGTTCTCGTCAGGAATCAGCAGGCCCGCCTCGGCGAGCACCGCTTCTTCGACGTAAATCGGCACACCCACCCGCAACGCGATGGCCACCGAATCCGACGGCCGCGCCGAGACGGTGATATTGCGATCGAAGACCAGGTCAGCGTAGAAGGTGCCTTCTTGCAGGTCGACAATTCGCACCTCTTTGAGCGAATGGCCAAGTGCGGTAATGAGATCGCGAATCAGATCGTGGGTCAGCGGACGGGGCGGCTCGACTCCCTGCTGTTCGAGTGCGATCGCGGCGGCTTCCGACTGGCCGATCCAGATGGGCAGGTAACGGTCACCGCTGGCCTCGCGCAGCAAAAGCACCGGCTGGTTCTGCGGCTGCTCGACGCGAATGCCGACGACGCGAACTTCACCCATCTGTGTCTGCCCTCCGCACGTGCTGCCGTTCCGTATCAGACCTGCCCCGGCGTCGTGGTGGAAGACCAAGCCGCCGAACGCAAGCTGTGGTTTCGAAGTCTAGTCCTTCACCGGTGGAGAACGTCGCGCACTGCGGACTTGATCAACGAGGTGTGAAGCGTGATCGCAAGGGCAGCGACCTCGCGAGCCAGGTCGTCGGCGCGGTCACGGGCACCGGTTTTTCCGGCCTTGACGAGGGGTCCGGCGATTTGGGCGATCAGGTCGGATTGCCGGTCGGCGGCCGAGCGGAATGCCCTCAGGTGGCGGGGCTCGACACCGTAATCAGCCAGAGCCTGCGCGCACTGCAGGATCGTCGGCGCGTGCTCGTCGAAAAATCCGCCCGGACCGGTGGTGATCACCCCCGCTTTGAGCAGCGCCGTCAGCAGGTCGTCGTCAACGCCCGAGCGATCCAGCAGGTCCTCGCGGCTGAGCCGGACGCGGGTGGCCGCAACCGTCACCGGATCCGTTTCGGCTGGCGCGCCGTCACCGACAGTCACCAATCGCGGTACCCCGTAAGGCGATCCGGCGAGTGGCAGCTCGCCGTCAGGCTGAGCGTCCAACTGTGCCTTGATGACTTTGAGCGGCAGGTACTGGTCGCGCTGAGACGTCAAGATAAAACGCAGGCGGGCGCAGTCGTACGCGGTGAACCGGCGATAGCCCGACGCGGCGCGTTGCGGCGTTACGAGACCCTCGGCCTCCAAGAAGCGAATCTTGGAGATCGTCACATCCGGGAAGTCCGGCCGTAGCAGGTCGAGGACCGCTCCGATCGACATCCCGCTCAGTGCGGGGGTCTCGGGCGCGGTCACTAGCCTCCGGTCCCTCCGTCTTCACCAGCCTTGGGCCCAGTGAGGAAGACCAGGCGGAATTTTCCGATCTGGACCTCGTCGCCGTTGGCGAGCACGGCCGAGTCGACCGGCTCGCGGTTGACGTAGGTGCCGTTGAGGCTGCCGACGTCCACGACGTGGAACTCGTCGGTTTCCAAACGGAATTCGGCGTGCCGCCGGCTGACGGTGACATCGTCGAGGAAGATGTCGCTGTCGGGGTGGCGGCCCGCCGAGGTGGTCGGTTGATCGAGCAGGAAGCGGGAACCGGCGTTCGGCCCCCGTTTGACGACCAGCAATGCTGAACCGGCCGGCAGTCCCTCGACGCCGGACACCGTTGTCTCGGCGCCCGTCTGCGCGGGAGCGTCCAGTTCGTTGAGGAAGTCGGCGCGGAACACAGATGTCGTTTCCACGGTGACTTCATCAGAAGTCAGGTCGTTGTCCTTGTCCGTCACCCGGTGCTCCTCACTGGCCGCTGCTGCGTTGTCTGGTTGGGTCCGGCCGGCCGGATTCCCACCCGCAGTGACCGTCGATGTGACGACCGTACCGCGCACAGGAGCCCAATGTGCCGTCCCCCGCCGGATCGACGGCTACATCTGCTAGCCGCGAAACTTCCGCCCCGGTCGGGCCGGCGTTGTCGCCGGGCGCAGGGAACGATAACAAGGGTCACTCGGACAGCGAGCCGCGGTACGTCTCGGCATCCAGGAGATCGGCGAAACTCTGGTCGACAGCGGCGCTGTCGACCTGAAGGTCGATCAACCACCCACCGCCGTACGGCTCGGAGTTGACCAGCTCGGGGCTGCCATCCAGATCCTCATTGACGGCAACGACTTTGGCCGAAACCGGGGCGTACAGGTCGGACACGGACTTGGTGGACTCCACCTCACCGAAAGCCTCACCCGCGGTCAGTTCGTCACCAACGTCAGGCAGCCGGACGAACACGACGTCGCCCAGGGCCGACTGGGCGAAGTCCGTGATCCCCACCCGGACGGTGTCGTCACCGGTTCGCCGAACCCACTCGTGGTCGGTGGTGTAGTGCAAATCTGGCGGGATTTCGCTCACGGTGTTCCTGTTCTGATCGGTGACTACTTGCCTGGCTGAGCGTATTGGCGCGGTTTTGGTTGCCGCAAGGCGGTGATGCTCACCTTGTCCGCCTGCTGCACCGACATGGTGCCGCCGACACGTTTGACGCTGTCCACCGCGCCACCGGGGATGTTCATCGCCGCGGCGAGTGTGGGCGAATCACCAATGGCGACAACCGAATACGGCGGCGTCAACGTTTTGCCGTCGACGGTAAGCCCGCCCGGGGCGCCGACGATCCAGGTGTCTACGCCGGTACGCACCGCCTGCTGCCGGTCGCTGATCTGGATTGCCTCGGCCCCGGCGGCGCGCAATTCATCGAGCACGTCGAGCATCGCCTGCGGCGCCACTCCCGGTCCCGGATCGTCGATCCGGACCGTGACACCGGGCCCGGTGGCTCCGACAGTGCCGATCAGGATCGACAGCGCCGCCAATCGGTCCTGGGCGTTCTGAATGGCGGTCTGGTCGCTGCTGCCCGAGGCCTGCAATGCGTTCAGTGAGCGCTGCAGTTCAGCGACTTCGGTGCTCAGCGTGGCTTCGCGCTGACGCAGGGAGTCCAGTAGCACCAGCAGATCTGCCGGGCGCGCCGTGTCGAGCGAATCCCCAGTCGTGGTCTGGCGGACCTGAGTTGCGATAGCGACGCCCAGTAGCAGGCACAGCATCACCGCCAGAGTGCCGAATACCGTACGACCACGTCGCAGAAATCCGCGCGGCTGCAGGTCGCCGATCACGGGTTTGGGCTGGTGCGGCGCCAACTCGTGTCGCCCGTGCTCTTCAGGTTCGTCGACCACCTGCTCGATCTTCTGCGTGGCGGCGTCGTCGGCGGCACGCTCGGTCTTCTGCGTGGCCGAGTCGTCGCTCTCGGGATCGGTGTCGCTCATGTTGGTCTGATACCCGTTATGCCCCGAACAACCGTCGACGCAGCGCCGCGGCGTTGCCGAAGATGCGGATACCCAGAACCACGATGATCGCCGTGGATAGCTGTGTGCCAACGCCCAATTGGTCACCGACATAGACGACCAGCGCCGCCACCAACACGTTGAACACGAACGACACCACGAAAACCTTGGGGTCGAAAATTCGCTCGAGGTAAGCCCGTAACCCACCGAAGACCGCGTCGAGCGCGGCAACAACCGCGATCGGCAGATACGGCTGGATGACCTCCGGCACGTTGGGATGGAAGACCAAGCCCAATACGATTCCGACAGCCAGCGCTGCGATCCCGATCATCGGCGCTCCGCTCCTATACGTTGGAGTTTTCGCACTACGAACCAATCTCTTTGGCGAACTTGACATCTCGCGCAGCACCGGCGGGCAGCGCGAGGCTGTCCTTGGCGCTGACGTCGACGCCGACACCATACGAGGTTTCCAGAAGACGCAGCCGGCGCAAGCCCGGGCTGTTGTCGAACACGTCCTGCATGGCATGCGGCGGCCCGATCGCGAGGACCGCATACGGACTGCTCGTCGGGTTGTTGTCGACCAGAATCGCGCCGCCCGCCTGCCGGATCGTGACGTTCGGCCCGATCCGGACCCCGTCGACCGAGATGGCCTCGGCGCCGCTGGCCCACAACGAGTTGACCACCAGCTGCAAGTCGCGGTCCAGGATGATCTGCTGGCTACCGGCCACGCGCTGCTTGGACACGTCGGACAGGTTGGGTCCGACGCCGGGATCGGTCACGGTCAGGCTCAGACCCGGGCCGGTGACCGGGGTGCTCGCGGCCGCCAGGCTGAGCCGGTCGAGGCTGGCGAGCAGCCGCCGGCCCGCGTCGTCTTCGGCAAGTGCCCGTCGCTGAACGTCATCGCGTTGGGCCGCAAGCGTATTGCGTTCCTTGGTGAGCCGGCCCGTGGTGGCTTCTTCGGACCGCACACCGGTAGCCAACACCCGCTGAGCGGCGCTGACTCCAGGGGCAACCAGCCGAGCCTGGGCGACGGCGGCGGCGAACACCGCCGCCACCAGTAACGCGGCCAGCGCCTGCCAGAACCAGCCGCGGACGCGTGCCCGACCGGTCGGTTTCTCGGAGTCATCCCGCTGCGCGGCCGCTGCCGCGTAACCGGGGTCCAGATGCTCGGAGAGCAGGGCGCGCAGTAGTGACGGCACCGGGATGCGTTGCACCCGCCCGGCCTGGTGCGCGCTGAGCCCTGAATAGGGCTCGTAGCCGCCGAGTGCTTGGTCAGGCATTGCGAACCTTCACCGGAGGCATCCGGCGCAGCACTATGACGACCTGCCAGGCGTACACCATGAACGACCACAGGTACATGTATGTACCCCAGATCAAAAACGCCCAGCCGCAAGCCAATACGACGCGACTCCACAGCCCGTCGAACTGCCCCAGCAGGATCAGCGGGAAGGCCGACATCAGCGCGAACGTCGCGGCCTTGCCGACGTAGATCACTGGCAACGCGGTGATCCCGCGAGTGCGCAGCAGCGGCAGCTCGGCGGCCAGCAGCACGTCGCGAACCAGCAGGATGGCGATGATCCACCACGGCAGGATGTGGGCCAGTCCGAACGCGATCGGCGTGGTCACCATGTAGAGCCGATCGACGAACGGATCGAGGTACGCGCCCAGCTTCGAGGACTGGTTCATCAGCCGAGCGATCTTGCCGTCCGCCCAGTCGGATGCGCCGCTGAACATCAGGATGGCCACCGCCCAGCCGTCGGCGTGGGCGAATAGCAGCAGGTAGATGAAGACCGGGATCAGTAGCAGACGGAGTCCGCTGAGTACGTTGGGCACCGTCAGGAGCCGGTCGTGCGCGGGCGGCCGGTTCATGTGCGGTGACCTTATCTGAAGATGCCGGGCAGGCTCAGCGCGGAAAGCGAGTCGTCGGACAGCGGGTTGTCGTGCACCATGTAAGTCCACGTCGAGGTCGGACGGGCCAACTTCGACAGATCGACGCCCGGTTCGTCTTCGATGGACGCCGAGGTCTCGAAGGTCTGTTGGGCCGCCTCGATTGCGTCGGCGGCCAACGACGCGAACGCATCGACCGCCATCCGGTGGAACTCGTCGAGCGGGTTCTGTCGTCCCAGCGCACGTAGGTGGATGCTCTCGCGGATGTCGGCCAGGTAGGCCAGGTGATCGGCCCAGCCGCGGTCGAGGTGGAACAGCATGATCAGCCGGCAGATCTTCTCCAGCTGGTCCTCGGAAAGCTTTTCGGACAGTTCCTCGTAACGCTCGGGAGCCAGCTCGGCCAGCTCTTCGCGGGCGGTGGAGGTGCTGAGTAGCGTGTTGCGCCGCTCGACGATGATGGCGCGCTGTTGGGCGGTCAGCTGGTTGTACCGCCAGGTGTTGGCGTGCACGTCGAGCAGACGGCCCTCGGCGACGCGCTGGGCATGCTCGAGTAGTCCGGCGACCTTGGAGCTGACGATGCGGCCGTCCTCGTCGGTTTGCGTCGGCAGCTTGTTGGGCTCGAGGTTGGCCGCCGCGACATCGTCTTCCCAGCTGGAGAAGAACACCGACGAACCCGGGTCACCCTGGCGGCCGGCGCGACCACGCAGCTGATTGTCCAGCCGCTCGGTGTGGTGGCGGCCGGTGCCGACCACATGCAGACCGCCGAGTTCGACCACCTTGTCGTGGTCGCTTTCATCGGATCCGCCGAGCCGGATGTCGGTGCCGCGGCCGGCCATCTGCGTCGACACCGTGACCGCCCCGAGCTTGCCGGCCTCGGCGATCACCGAGGCTTCCTCGGCGTCGTTCTTGGCGTTGAGCACCACCGCGGGAACGCCGCGTCGCTGCAGGCGCTCGTGCAGCTCTTCGGATTCGGCGACGTCGTGTGTGCCGACCAGGACGGGTTGTCCGGTCTCATGCATCTCGATGATGTGCGCGATGATCGCGTCGATCTTCGCAGCGGCGGTGATGTAGACCCGGTCGGTTTCGTCGTCGCGGATGTTGGGTGTGTTCGGGTCGATCGGAGAAACCCCGAGCTTGTAGAACTGGCGTAGCTGTTCGCCTGCGGCCAAAGCGGTTCCGGTCATGCCGCACACCGTCGGATAGCGGTTGATCAGCGCCTGCACCGTGATGGTGTCGAGCACTTCGCCGGTCTCGGTGGTCTCGATGCCTTCTTTGGCCTCGACCGCGGCCTGCAGGCCATCGGGCCAGCGCTGCAGCTGGGCAATGCGGCCGCGGGACGAGTTGATCAGGTGCACGGCCCCGTCGCGCACGATGTAATGCACGTCGCGGTGCAACAGGACGTGCGCGTGCAGCGCGACATTGGCTTCGGTGAGTGTGGTCCCGACGTGTTCTTCGGAGTAGAGATCGATTCCGCCAAGCTGCTTTTCGAGTTTGTGGGCCCCCGCGTCGGTGAGGTGGACGTTGCGGTTGTCGGAGTCGGTGTCGTAGTCGTCGCCGGCGTTCAACTCCCCGACCAGCCGGATGATCTCCAGCCGCGGCTGCTCGCGGTGGCTGGTCCCGGCCAGCACCAACGGCACCAACGCCTCGTCGACGAGCACCGAGTCGGCCTCGTCGATCAAGGCCACGTCCGGGTTGGGTGACACCAGATCGCCGACGTCGGTCACCAACTGGTCGCGCAGAACGTCGAAGCCGATCTCATTGACCGACGCGTAGGTGACATTGCACTTGTAGGCCGCCCGTCGCTCCTCGGCGGTCGACTCTCCGGTCACCCAGCCAACGGTGACGCCTAGCGCCGCCAGCAGCGGACCCATCCATTCGGCGTCGCGGCGGGCCAGATAGTCGTTGATGGTGACGACGTGAACGTGCCGGCCGCCCAGTGCGTAACCGGCGGCGGCGATCGCCCCGGCCAGCGTCTTGCCCTCGCCGGTCGCCATTTCGACCACGTCGCCCGCCAGCATGCGCAGTGCGCCGAGCAGCTGCACATCGAACGGCCTCAGCCCGGTGGCCCGTTCGCCGGCCTCCCGCGCGATGGCCAAAAACTGCGGGATGTCGTCAGACTCGGCCAGGTCGTCGAGGTTGAGCAGGCCAGCAGCCTTGAGCAACTGCTCGTCGTCGAGACCCGCCGCTTTCTCGTCGTACTCGGCCGCAGCGGTGACCTGGGCCGATGAGCGGCCCTGGTTCTTCTCGGTGCTGGCGCCGAGTAGTCGCCAGAAGCGGCCGTTCAGGCGACCGGACGAAGAGCTGGTGGTCTTTGGCACAGGTCAACGGTACGTCAGGTGAGTCACGCCAGATTGGACCGGCGTGGATAGGCGACGTCGGGATCGGTCAGCACATTGACCACGGCGGGCAGGCCGCTGTCGAAGGCGCGGTGCAGCGCCGGCCGCAGCTCGGCGGGTGTGGAGACAAGCTCGCCGTGCCCGCCCAGCGCACGCACCACTTCGTCGTAGCGGGTGCCGGGCCGCAGTTTCGCCACCACCGAGTACCCGTACAGCGCCATCATCGGGTGGTGCTCCAGCGCCCAGATGCCGTTGTTGCCGATCACCGAGACGACGGGAATGTTGTGCCGCACCAACGTGTCCCATTCCATGCCGCTGAACCCAAACGCGCCGTCGCCCTGCAGCAACACCACCTGGCGATCCGGCCGGGCCAGCTTGGCGGCCAGCGCGTACCCCGGACCCGACCCGAGGCAACCGAACGGGCCGCTGTCCAGCCATGCACCCGGCACGTAGCTGTCGATCACCCGGCCTGCGTAAGAACCGAAATCACCGGCATCGACCACGACGATCGCGTCCCGATCCAGCATCGGAGCGAGCTCGGCGTAGACCCGCATCGGGTGCAGCGGGCTGCGGTCGTCGGCCAGTTCGCTCCGCTCACGCTCCCGCCCGGCGGTCTCAGTCGCCCGGAGATCGGCGACCCACTCCTCGTGGCCGGCCGTCTCGGCGCGCGTCGTCTCGCTCAGCACCGTCAAGGTCGCCGCCAGGTCACCGTAGAGGCCGGCGGCGATCGGGCGGGGATGCTCGCGATCGGGCTGCACCCGATCGGCCACGATCAGCTGGGTGTCTTGGCCGAACACGGCGCCAAATCCCAGCCGGAAGTCCATCGGCACTCCGATCACCACCGCAACATCGGCCTCCCCTAACGCTTTTGAGCGTGCCCGGGAGAACGCCAGCGGATGATCGGCGGCCACTATGCCGCGGGCCATGCCGTTCATCAGGACGGGTATCCGTCGCTGCTCAGCCAGTTGCAGCAGCGCCTCCTCGGCATGCCCCCACCAGGCGTTGGTGCCAGCCATGATCACCGGCCGTCGGGCGGATCCGAGCAGGCTGACCGCACGATCGAGTGCGTTGCCGTCGGGCAGTGCCGGTGCCGATGACGTGGTGAGAGCGCCGGGCTGCCCGCTGTCGGCGGCAACAGAAAACACGTGGTCCATGGGGAAATCGACGAACGCCACCCCCGAGGGGGCGCCGATCGTGGCCCGCAGCGCGTCGTCGATCAGCCCGCTGACGGCCTCAGCCGATGGCGCGGTGGCGGCGAATCGAGTCAGTGGCGACACGAATGGCACGTGATCGATCTCCTGCAGTGAGCCCATGCCCCACCGCCCGGCGGGTGCCCTCCCTCCGAGGACCAACAGCGGGGATGAGTTCTGCTGGGCGGCGGCCATCGCGCTCATACCGTTGGTGATGCCCGGGCCCGCGGTCAGCGCGGCCACGCCGGGCTGACGTGTCACCTTCGACCAACCTTCGGCCGCGAACGCGGCGGTCTGCTCGTGGCGGGTGTCGATCAACCGGATGCCCTCACTGCGGCAACCGTCATAGATCGAGAACAGATGGCCGCCCGACAACGTGAAAATGGTGTCGATTCCGCTGGCTTTCAACCGGCGGGCGATCAGTTGGCCGGCATGGAAGGTGTCATCGGCGTCGTTGCCCATGGGCGCAGCCTATCGGCCGACCTGGGGTACTTTCGCGTGGAAGCATCCACTGTGACGTCGGCCGGACGGTCCTCGTCAGCAAGGAGACGCCATCTTGGACCCCAAGCCATTCAAGCCGTCGATCGATTGGTCCACGGCAACGACTGAGTCACTGTGGTGGCTGGCCAAAGGCTGGGTGATCGCCGCGGTGTGTGTGGTGGTGGTGCTCGTCCTGCTTCGCTACCTCACCACGTGGGGCCGTCAGTACTGGCGGATCACCGGCGGCTACTTCACCGGACGGCAAGCGGTGCCGACATGGTTGCAGTTGGCGGTGCTGCTGCTGTTGGTTCTGCTCTCGGTGCGACTGACCGTGCTGCTCAGCTATCAGAGCAACGACCTCTACAGCTCGCTACAGACGGCGTTCGAGGGCACCGCTCTGGGTAATGAGCACATCAAACAGTCTGGGATACATGGCTTTTGGATGTCTCTGGTGCACTTCAGCGTGCTGGCGACATTGTTCATCGTTCGACTCCTGGTCGACATCTATTTGACGCAGCACTTCATCATCGCCTGGCGCATCTGGTTGACGGCTCACCTGACCGATGACTGGCTGGACGGGCGGGCTTACTACCGAGACCTGTTCATCGACAGCACCATCGACAACCCCGACCAGCGAATCCAGCAAGATGTCGACATCTTCACCACCGGAGCCGGCGGCACGCCCAACATCCCATCCAACGAAACCGCCAACACTTTGCTGTTCGGTGCGGTGCGCGCAGTGGTCTCGGTGGTGTCGTTCGCCGCGATTCTCTGGCACCTGTCCGGGCGGCTGGATGTCTTCGGCGTCGAGGTTCCCCGCGCGATGTTCTGGATTGTCGTCGTCTACGTGGTGATCGCCACCGGCGTCGCGTTCAAGCTCGGGCGTCCGCTGATCTGGCTGAGCTTCAACAACGAAAAGCTCAACGCGGCATTCCGTTACGCGCTGGTCCGGCTCCGCGACGCGGCCGAGGCCGTCGGCTTCTATCGCGGTGAGCAGGTCGAGCGGACCCAGCTGATGGGACGTTTCACCCCGATCATCGGTAACTACCGCGGCTTCGTGCGCCGGACGATCGTCTTCAACGGCTGGAACTGGTCGATGTCGCAGGCAATTGTGCCGCTGCCGTGGATCATTCAGGCGCCTCGGCTGTTCGCCGGTCAGATCGCCTTCGGCGACGTCGGGCAGACGGCCACCGCGTTCGGTGAGATCCACGACTCACTGTCGTTCTTCCGCAACAACTATGACGCCTTCGCCGCGTTCCGTGCGGCGATCATCCGTCTGCACGGCCTGATCGACGCCAACGCGAAGGGCCGCGATCTGCCCGCGGTGTTGACCCGGCCCACCGACGACGGTTCGGTCGAGTTCGACGGCGTCGAGGTGCGTACACCCGATGGCGACCCGTTGGTCGACTCACTGGACGTGCGGCTGGAATCCGGTCAGTCACTGGTGATTACCGGCCAGTCGGGTGCGGGCAAGACCACGTTGCTACGCAGCCTGGCCGAATTGTGGCCGTACGCATCAGGGACGCTGCGCTGCCCGGAAGGTGACAACGCGACGATGTTCTTGTCGCAGCTGCCCTATGTTCCGCTCGGCACGCTGCGCACGGTGGTGTGCTACCCCAACCCGCCGGCCGACATCTCGGACGAGACGTTGCATCAGACGCTGACCAAAGTCGCGCTCGCTCCGCTGAGCGGTCGGCTCGACGAAGTGCGTGACTGGGCCAAGGTCCTCTCCCCCGGTGAGCAACAACGCGTGGCGTTCGCGCGAATCCTGCTCACCAAACCGAAAGCGGTCTTCCTCGACGAGAGCACGTCAGCACTCGATGAGGGCCTCGAACATGCGCTCTATCAGCTGCTGCACACCGAATTACCGGCGAGTGTGGTAGTCAGCGTCAGTCATCGACCCGCGGTCGAGCTGTTCCACGAACAGCACCTCGAACTGCTTGGCGGCGGCCCGTGGCGGTTGGGATCAGTCGACAAGGAGCCGGCGCCGGTCTAACGCCGACCGGCTGCGTGCGTCCCGGCGCGGCGACCGAAGAACGATCCCTCGCCGAGTTGGGTGCCGCTGGCATAACCCTTGCCGTCCTGCGCGATGTTGGACGCACACGCCCCGACCGCGTATAGACCGGGGACGACGCTCTCGTCGCTGCGCTGCACCTGGCCGTCGACGGTGACTGCCAGACCGCCCATCGTGAAGCCTGAGTACATCGCCCGGCCGAGGGACAGGTCGAACACAGCCCACGGCCCGTTATCCTGCGGTGCAACGTATTCCGGCTGCTTGTGGAAGTCTGGATCTTCGCCCTTGGCGGCGAATTCGTTGTAGCGTTCCAGCGTCGCGGCGACATTGCCCGCAGGAATTTCGAGTGCGGTCTCGAGCTCGACGATCGTCTCGTAGCCGTCGAGGAACTTGATCAGCGGCATCGCGGGCATCTCGGTATGCGCCTCGTCGACGATCAGGTAGGCCGTCTGCTCCGGTTGCTCCAGCACGAAAGCCGATGTGCGCGAGTGGTACGAGTCCTCGGTGACAAACCGCTTGCCCTCCTTGTTCACGATCACACCCGTCAGCAGCATCTCGGGCGGATAGGCGGCCGCAGTAATGAACTTTTCGTTCATGTTCTCGGCGACGCCGCCCGCGGAAATGCCCATCCGCATACCGAGTCCGTCGTCGTTGGGATTGCCCAGAATGTAGGGCGCGACCAGCCCGTGGTGTTTGGTGCGTCGCGGCTGGCCGAGTTCGGGAGTGTGTTCGGCAACCATCTCCGGGTTCATCGCGAAACCGCCGGCCGCGATGATGACCGACTTGGCTTTGACCGCACCGGTTTCGGTGAAGTGCTTCCAGGCGACGCCGACCACCGCTCCGTCAGCATCCAGGATCAGGTTGGTTGCTCCAGTCTCGTACCGGAATTGCACGCCTAGATCGTCGGCGCGTTTGACCAGCAGCTCGATCACCATCGACGCACCGCCCAGTTCGCCCGGCACTGGGACCGAATGGCCGCGCGGCGAGGGTTCCGCCTGCTCGCAGAACGGCCATACCTTCTCGTTGCCGGTGTAGCTCAGCCCCTCGGTCCCGGGCGGGACGACCACCTTGCCCGGGTAAAAGCTTCGCTCGAACTGAAAGCCCAAGTCTTCCAACCAGTTGAAGTGCTCGACACTACCGTCGCTGTAAGCGCGGATCTTCTCGTGATCCGGTTCACGCGACACTGCGACCAGGTACTTGTACATTTCATCGGCCGAGTCGGGATGCCCGGTCGCCTCCTGGACCGCGGTGCCGCCGCCCAGGTAGAAGTGCCCACCGGCAAGCGAAGTCGTGCCGCCCGCGGCGGCCGCGCGCTCCAACACCAGCACCCGCGCCCCGGCGGCGGCCGCGGTGACCGCGGCGCATCCGCCGCCGATGCCGAAGCCGATCACCACGACGTCAACCTCATCCGACCACGACGCGATGTCGTTGACACTCAACGTTGCTGGGATGTCGGTACTCATTGGCGCTGCTCCTCCTGTCCCACTCGAATCGCACTGTTCTGTCTGTCGTCGTCGGCGCACGTGCTCAACACTGTTCCTGCTTGATGTAGTCGAAAAACTGGCGCATCTCGGGAGAGAAATGCGCGACCTCCACGAACGGAACCCCGTATTGCGGGGCGGACAGGTACGCGAACCGCAGGCCGCCGGGCATCACACCCTGCTGTGGCACCGCGACTCCTTGCTCGGCTGCTGAGGCCAGCGCGGCATCGAAGTCCTCGAGGGTGTGGGCCTCGACGCAGATGTGGTGCAGACCCGGCCCGTTGCGCTGCAAAAAGTCACTATAGATATTAGGCCCGCGGACCGGCTCGATCAGTTCGAATTGCATGTCGCCGAGATAGCTCAGCGAAATGTGGGCGACGAAATCCGCCGGTGCTCCGCGGTAGCTGCAGGTCTCCGGAGCAAAGTGGATGTCGGGCAGCCTCACCCACTTCTTGACCCCTAACAGGCCGGTGAGAGCGGTTTCGGTGGCGTCCAGGTCGTGGGTTACCCATGCGGTTTGGACCGGGGACCCGAAAGAAACGCTCATCGTCTCGCAGAATAACCCAGCATCCGCCCCGACTGAAACTGCCAGAAAACTGTTGCCGTCATCGGTGGCCGCGACCCCTGCGGCGGGCAGGTGAACACGTTCTAATTCTGCGTTTCGACGCGAAATACAGGCGAGTCGACGTCGGCGTGCGTCAGCAGCCCGACGAGCAATCGCACCTGAGCGTCGAAAACCGTCTGCACGTCGCTGAGCGTGTCGGCGCCGTACTGCCCGAACACCTCGAGGCTGATGGCGCCCACCACGCCGGCCCAGATCGCGAAACACTTCACGATGACGGAATCGTCACCGGGAAAACCGAATTCGTGTCTAAGGCGTTCGAAGTCGGACGATATCAGTTGCGGCGCAGAGTGATTGGTCAGCATGATGTCGCCGGTCGCGATCCCGGCCGCGACAGCGTCGAATACTGCTCCGATCACCCGTGTTCCGGGGCCGACCGTCCGCTCGGCCGGCGCGTGATAGCCCGGCACCGGGCTCCCGTAAAGCAATGCCCAACTGGCCGGATGCGTGATGGCCCAGGTGCGGGCCGCGTGCGCGATCGTCACGACGTCGTCGCTCCATACGTCCGGCACGGCCTCGCGGGCGCGATCGACCACGTCGGCGAGTTCGGAGTACGCGTCCACCACCAGCAACGTCAGCAACTCGTCCCGGCTGGACACGTACCGATATACCGCCGACGACACCATGCCGAGGTCGCGCGCGATCGCACGCAGCGACAGGCCGGCGGCACCGTGCTCGACCAGATGGCGACGACCGAGTTCGATGATCTGCGCCTCGATGCGCTCGCGCGAGTCACGCCGCTTCGCCATCAGGTAAGTTTCGCACAAAAGAGATCAGTGCTCTTGTTTTTCGGGCGCCGATGTGTCAGGGTCACTTGACCGAGAGCAGCGCTCTCTAATCGTGGAGAGAGGACATCCCATGCCGGTGAGATACGACGAGCCCAACGGCGTCGCCAAGGCCGCCAACACGCTGATTCGCTGGCTGGCGGAGGCCGGCATCAGCCTGGCTGGCACCCGGGCTCTGCGCGTGCGCGGTCGCAAGACGGGCCAGGTTCGCAGTGTGGTGATCAACGTACTGACCATCGGTGACATCGACTACTTGGTGTCGCCACGCGGCAACACGCAGTGGGCACGTAACGTCCGGGCGGCCGCCACCGTCGAGATGGGGCCGGGCTGGCGCCGCCGCAGCTTGCGGGCCACCGAAGTCGACGACGCGGCGAAACCCGAGCTGCTGCGACGTTACCTGGACAGGTGGTACTGGGAGGTCAAGGGGCACATCGCGGGATTGACCCCAGATTCAAGCGACGAGCAGGTCAGGGCGGCGGCACCGTCGATCCCAGTCTTTGCGCTGACGGCCGACGCCTAGATCGCCGGACCGCCGACGCCCACGTCCTGGCGAATCTGCTGGGTGGTGGACTGCCACGACACCGCCGACGGGAAGCTGCCCCACACGCTGTTGAAGATCCCGACGATGCGCGCGGGTCCGGGACCGCCAGTGAGGTAGACGGGCCCACCGGAGTCGCCCTGCTGGCTGGTCGCGCCGTGCCCCATGGTGAACCAGCCGTTGTTGACGGATTCGACGGTCCCGCAGCTCTCGCCACTGACAACGCCGAAATGGCAGATCGGTTCGCCCGGCGTGACGACCAGGCCGGGGTCGGATTGCAGCATGCGGCCATCCGGCATGATGTTGTTCACCGCGACCTCGGGGGCCAGCACGATCGACTCGTAGTCGGAGATCTCCTGGTCGGTTTTGACGAATGCGCCGTTGGGTGTGTTGTCTCTAAACGTGGCTACGTTCCCGATGATCCTGTTTTCGCGGTCGAGCACCGGGCCATCGCTGTGGCAGTGGCCCGCGCTGAACGCCACCCGCAGCCCGGGGTCCACGTAACCCAGGGTGCACAGGTGGGGGCCCTGGTGGATCTCCATCCCGGGAAAAACGAGGATCGGGTCGGCATGGGCGCGGACGGGAAAAATACCCGAGATCGCCACCGCGATGATCATCGTGCCGAAAACTCGGTTTACCGGACCCCCCATCCACCGACTCCGATCAATCGAGGCCGGTGCCCCACACCGGCCGGCCATTCGGCTACCTAGCCGATATTAGGCGAGCCGACCTCGCTGAGCGGGTGAGTTGGGAACGCGCCGGCCGCATTCACGGCCGGCGCGCTTCGGAGTGACGATCAAGGAATGGTCAGAACCTGCCCCGGCTGAATCAGATCCGGGTTCGAGATACCGCTGGCGTCGGCGATGATCTGGTACTTGTTGCCGTCGCCGTAGAACTGCTCGGCGATGGCCCACAAGGTGTCGCCGGATTCGACGGTGTACGTCCGCGCGGCTGCGGGCTCGGGCTCCGCGTGAGCGGCTTCCTCGACTGCCGGCTCCTCCGCGGCTGCCGGCGCGGCGGCTTCTGGCTCCGGCGGCGGCGGTGCGTCAGTCTCGGTCTTGGTCGACCAGGCGGCCGCGTCGCCGGAGTAGAGCACCAGATTGCGGTCGTCCTGAAGAATAAGGTGCACGTTCTTCTTGCCCTTGGTGTCGGTGTGCCACACCGGCTTGTCGGCGCTGTACAGAACGAAGTTGCCATCGCTCTGGACCTCGGCGCGGACCACGTCTTCGCCGTTGGTGCCCGACGACCAGATCGCGTGGCCGCGCGCTGCCAGGACCAGGTTTCCGTCGTCTTGCAAAGTCAGGGTGTAGGCCCCGTTGCTCGAGGTGAGTGATTCACCTTTGACAAGCTTTTGCCCCTCGGTGAGAGTGTCTCCCACAGCAATTCCCTTCTCGTGGTCACGGCAGGCGGATACCGGCCTCGCCGTCGAACTTACTGATCTTGGCTAGGCCGTGGGGGCTTTCGGCTCGCTGTAATAAAAACGCCGGGTGAACAAGGGCTCAGCGCTGAGCAGTTGATCAGCGGGACGGCGTCAGTGGCGCCGAAGCTTCGGGTCGGATGGCGGATGAGGGCTGCCACCCGGGAGGCCCGAACACGTAACCGAGTCGGTCGCGCAGACGCGTCGCTGCGCGGAAATCTCTGGCTATAGCAAGGTATTCGTGAGTCTGTAGCTTCCAGACGTTGAATGTGTCCACCTGCTTTGTCAGCCCGTAATGCGGACGAAACGTCTCTTGTCGGAAGCTGCCGAACAACCGATCCCAGACGATGAAAATGCCGCCGTAGTTCTTGTCCAGATATTCAGCGTCCATGCCGTGGTGCACGCGGTGATGTGCGGGCGTGTTGAAGACGAATTCGAATGGCGCCCACATCCTGCCGATTCGCTCGGTGTGCACCCAGAATTGATAAATCAGGTTGACCGAGAAGCTGCAGAAGACCACCCACGGTGCAATGCCTAAGAGCGGCAACGGAATCCACATAAGGATCTCGCCACCGTTGTTCCACTTCTGGCGCAGCGCGGTGGCGAAATTGAAGTACTGGCTTGAGTGATGCGCCTGATGGGTCGCCCAGATCAGCCGAATCCGGTGGGCGCTGCGGTGATAGCAGTAGTAGAGCAGATCGACGCCGAGTATCGCGATGACCCAGGTGTACCAACGTGTCGCCGGCAGATGCCAGGGAGCCACGTAGGCGTAGATCGCGGCGTACCCGAGAAGCGCGATGAATTTCCAGCCGCCCGTCGTCGCCACCGAAATGAGGCCCATGCGGATGCTGGCCCACGAATCAGCGGCGAGGTAGGCACCCGAGCCCGGACGGTCAGACTGCGCACTCCCTTCCCGCTCGATGCGTTCGAGCTTGCGGGCTGCCGTCCACTCCAAAATCAACAGGGCAAGAAAGAACGGGATCGCGAACAGCACCGGGTCCCGCATCTGCTCTGGCAGAACGGATAGGAAGCCGGAGATCGCATTCACGCCACATACCCTACGACGTCGTCCATCTGCACTCTGAGACTTCGCGGGCTATTCCACGTCACGTGCCGGAGGCATGCGGTCATCCTGGTCGCCGGCATACCAATGCACCGCCTGAACCCCTTCCTGAATCGAGAGTTCTGCGACGAGTTGTTCCAGCCGGGCCGGCGCGTGGCCGTCACTGAGCAGGTAGGCGGTCAACGCCACGCTGTCGTCGCCGGTTCGGCCGGTGCGGATGCCGCGCAACAACAGACGGTCCCCGCCGAAGCCGGTGCGCTGCACAATCTGCGCGCGGGCGTATTTCGCGGATTTAGGCCGACAGATCAACTGCAATTGGTACGGCTGATCGTCTTCGTCCTCCTCGACCACGTTGTCGCGGTCGATCAGGTGGCCCACCGGACGCCCCAACAGGTGAATCCCCACGATGGTGCCGGTGGCGATCAGCGCGAACACCAGATACCCGCCGGCTGCGAGGACACCGACCGCGGCCGAACACCACAGGGTCGCCGCGGTGTTGAGGCCGCGGACATTGAAGCCTTCGCGCAGGATCACGCCACCACCGAGGAAGCCGACTCCGGACACGACGTAGGACGCCACCCGGGTCGGGCTGCCGCTGTCGTTGGTGGCGACCGCATACAGCACGAACAGCGTCGCGCCCGTGGCTACCAGCGCGTTGGTGCGCAGCCCGGCCCGCCGTGCCTGCCACTGCCGCTCGATTCCGATGAGCGCGCCGCAGCCGAGCCCGACCCCTAGTCGCAGAGTGAACTCCGCAATTGTCAGCGTCTGCATGACGTGGCTCTCCTTTCCTGTGAGCCGTGGTGCCTACCAGTGTGGACGAAGCCGCCGGGGATCGGCGTCAGGCCCAATCTCATGGCTCGAATGGGTTGTCGTGCCTCACCCGACCGCGGCCCAGGACGGCACCATCGGCGGGCGGATGAGGAAGCGGTTGTCCGCGATCCCCGCGCTCGCGCCTGCACGGGCACCCAGACCGGCGCCGGTCAGGGGAACTCCGGGTACGCCCGCCACCTCCGGAGGCGCGGCCGACGGAGTGCTGCCCAGTGCCCCTGCGAGCGGCGATGCTGCGGACGGCGCCGCGGCAGTCCAGCTGGGCGGCACGGACAAAGAACCGACCGACGCGGCTTGACCCAGGCCCGTTGACATCGAGGAGCCGGTGGCGCCGAGTCCGGCCACACCTGACAATCCCGGTCCGCCCGAGCCGAGGCCGGCAGCCATGCTCAGCGGTGAAAGTGCGCCCAGGCCTTCGCTTCCCGCCATCGCGCCGGGCCCCAGAAAGCCGGCGCTCGTCACAATCTGCGCCGCCTGCAGCGGGTTGATGGCCCCGGTCGAGGTCAACGTGTTCCAGATGTTGGCGTTCGGTCCCCATGCGCTCCAGAAGCTGTCGAGCTGAGAGTTTCCGGATGAGCCACCGCTCAGCAGTCCTTCGATCTCCGAGAGCATCGACGTCGACGACGCCGGTGTGGCCATCCCCTGCAACGTGCCCGGCACCGCAGAGGTCAACTGCGACAACGCCGCTTGCGTGCTGGAGCCGGTGGCCTGGGTGGTCGCGGCCGCCTGGCCGGCGAGCGCGCCGGTCGCCGTGGTCTGCGGTGCACTGCTGAACGACGGCACCTTAGCCGCTGTCGCCGATTGCGCCGCGTAGCCGTACATCGCTGCGGCGTCCTGCGCCCACATCTGGCCGTAGTGGGCCTCGGTGGCGGCGATCGCCGGTCCGTTCTGGCCGAGCACATTCGTTGCGACCAACGTTGCCAACTCGGTTCGGTTGGCGGCAATCACCGGAGGTGGCACGGTCATTCCGTAAGCCGCCTCGTAGGCGGCCGCCGCGGCCTGCGCCTGGCCTGCGGTCTGCTCGGCCGAAGCAGCTGTCGCATTCATCCACGACGTGTACTGCGCCGCCGCGGCCGCCATCGCCGTCGACGCCCGACCCTGCCAGCCGTCGCCGGTCAGGTTAGAAATGGTTGAGCTGTAATCGGCTGCCTGCGAACGCAGTTCGGACGCGAGTCCATTCCAGGTGGCTGCGGCAGAACGCATCGATCCCGATCCCGGGCCCGCATACATCCTGGCTGAGTTGACTTCCGGTGGGAAGGCCCCGAAGTCGAATGCTGAAGTCATCGGATTCTCCTTGACAAGGGTAGGCGCCAGCCGCGCCTGTGCCATGGCACGACGACCTGACGCGCGCATGAAAGATCAAGCGTGCGTTGCTGATTGAAGCGGCGAAGGCCGATTCAGAGGGTGAGGAGAGCGCCGGGGCCGGATCCGAACGAAACGGTCACCGGTCTCGGATACGGACTATCACTCGGACTCATTTCGCCTCACCTCCTCGCGGCCAGGGCACACGGGGGTGCCGACACGGTACACGCGGGACGAGGTGGATCCGGCAGAACCGCCGGCCACCGCACCCCTCTCGACAGAGCTTTGGCACTGCACGGCGTATCCCGAAAAGCCGGAAGCCACTTGGGCTCAACCCTTAAGCCGGGAGGAGCTGTCCTGACCCTGGGCGTCTTTCGACATTTGAGGTCAGTGGCCTGTATCCGTGCAGACGCCTCACCTAGCGAGGTGCTTGCTTCGGTCATAGTTCCACCAAGATCGGCGGGAGTCAACTCGACCCGGGCGAACTCAAATGTGCGGCGAGCCGAACTCCGAAGGCCGAATAAGGTCAGTTACGGTTCTCGCGCAACATATTTCGAGCATATACACCGGAAAGCATTGCCTTTCAGTGCTTTTAGTCGGGCTTCTTCTCCGCTACTGCCGCGCTGAGTCCCTCGGCAAGATCGTCGCGGGTCAATTCCTTGAACCGGCGCAGCTGATCGTCGCTGAATTCATCGAAATCGCTGGCCAATACCGCGTCGAGATCCTCGTCGTCGAGGCGGAAGCTGCGGTGATCGCGGGCCTTTTCCACCACGTTGCGCACGAACCCGGCATTTCCCAGCGTGTCGATGCCGCGGATCAGGTCGCCCTCCGTCGAGATGGTCTCGTCGTCGTAGAACCTCGTGTAGGCCGGCAGCAATCCCTCGACCGCGTCGTCGGTGATGATGTCCTCGTTCTCCTTGCCCATCAACTGGGTCAGGGCAACGAGCTCTTTGGGGTTGTAGCTGAAGAATTCGATGACGGTGGAGAACCGGCGTCGCAGACCCTGGTTGACCTCCAGCATCTTGTCCATCGCCTTGGCGTAGCCGGCTCCGAATACCACCAGTTCGTCGCGGTGATTTTCCATGTACAGCAGCAAGGTGTTGATGATTGCGTTGCCGTACGCGTCGCCGGTGGAGTATCCGCTCTCGTGCAGGTTGTGCATCTCGTCAAAGAAGACGGCTCCGCCCAGCGCCTCCTCGAGCATCTCCTCGGTGTTCTTCTCCGCATCGGCCATGTAGCGGCCCAGCAACTTAGCGCGGCTCGTCTCCACCACCAGCGGCTTGCGCAGCACGGTCAAACCACACAACTGCTTCGAAAATGCCCGCGCCACAGAGGTTTTGCCGGTACCGGGAGGCCCCAATAGCAGCGTGTGGCGCGACGTCACCGGCACCGGCAGGCCCATCTTCGCGCGGGCAAGATTGACCTTCGTCGTCGACTTGATCAGCTTGATCTCACGCTTGGCCGCTTCCATGCCGAGCATCGCGTTGAGTTCGGCGTCGCCTTCGTCGAGGTACTTCTTGGCCATCTCGGAATGCCGGGCGGCCTCGGCCTCCTGGCGGGTGGGAGCACTGTCCACATCCCATGGATCCGTGCGTGCCTCAATGGTTTCTGGGTCGCTCAGCACCAGCCGATAGCTGGGGTTGTCCAAGGCCTCGCGCGCGGGGGTGAACTTGGCGTCGCGAGAGTAAACCCGGCGAAGGCACTCGACGGCCTCCTCTTCACGCCCGAGGTGGCGGAAGCACATTCCCTGGGTGTACATCGCGACGTTGGCCGCGCTGGGCACCCGATCCCCCTCGATCGCTTCCTGGGCGCGACGGGTTGCCTCCTCGAACACGCCCAGCGATGCCAGCGCGGTGGTCGCCATCGCGGCGCCGGCCGCTTTCAACTCGGGATGACGCCAACCGGCGCCGGGCGGGAACTGGACGAGCACGTCCGGCCAGCGGCCGGTGCGGAAGTTGAGCAGCCCCCGCACGTACTTGACGAGTTCTTCGTCGGAAGCGTGCTTCGGCGTGATCGAATCCAGCAGCTCGGCCGCTTCGGCGAACCGCTTCGCTTCGCTCAAGGCGGCTGCGTAACCGGCAGTCAGCGACTCGACGCTGGTGACAGCCAGCTTCAGGAACATCCCGTCGGAAATCTCGGGGCGGAACTCCAATTCGGTCAAGCCCAGGCGGCGCATTTCCCAGCCGAAGGTCTTCACCGCGTGCCATGCGCCGCCGAGCACCTCGAGGCTCTGGTCGCCGACCAGCAGCCGTGCCAGCCAGGCGTCGCACATCTGCGGATCCAGGCTGGTGGCCGTCGAGAACATGCGCTGGGCCACCTGCGGATTGTGGCTGGGCTGAAGCCCGTTGACCGAAATGCCGGACGCCAGGAGCCCCGCGACCATCGCGTTGCGAGAATCCGGCGCGGTGGTCTGCGGTCGCGTCATCCTGTCATCGTAAGGCTTCGGCGCCGCTCGCCTGCGCCCCCGCCGCTGCACCTACCGGAACCAGAATGTCCTCGTTACGAGTCAACGTACGGCTCGGCATCGGCAGCGGCCGACGCGACGTCGGCGCCGGAAGGCTCGCGGCCACCGCTCCGAGCTGGCGCCCGGTGAGTCGGTTCAGGCCGCTGAAAGCCTCTTTACGGAGGCGCTGGTGGCTGTGGTAGCGCACCCACACCGAAACGTCGGCCTCGTGGCCCTCTGCGATGATGCGGATGGTCATGACGGTGACGTCGGCGTCAGTGAGCCACAGCTCCTCGAGCGTCTCGCTGGTGATGTCGCCAGGCGACACCCAGAAGCTGGTCACGAAGCCGTCCGGGGTCTTCAGGTAACGCCAGAACGGGCGGACGTGAGCCGGTTGCAGTCCGGCGAGCACGGCGTCGTCGACGTCGGCGATCTCGTCGGCGTTCAGCGGCCGTGCGGCGCAGCTGCGTCCGTCCAGGTCGTGCGCCAGACGCTCGGCGGCGGCAGCCAGGGTGCAGGCCACCGAATCACGCGCAGCGACGGCGCTCACGTTGTGCTGAGGGTCCATCCGCAGCACCAGCCAGGTGTTGCGCTCGTCGATCGGGCGTCGATCGCCGCCGAAGTCATCGCTGACGGCGGACTTGACGCCTTTGTCGCCGTGGCGCGTTCCGACCGAGACGACGTCGACGCTGTCCAGGCGGACGTCGAACTGGCGCAGCGATGTGACCACCGCTTCCAACGGGATGCTCGTCGACCCGTCCCTGTGACGATGCTTGCCGGCCTCACCTGAACCGTCGACGGCGATCACTGCGATCAATTGTTCGTCGTATTCGCGGATTCCCACCGTGTCGCGGCTGAACTGACGGCGGTGATCGGTGGGCGGGGTGCAGCCGACGGTCAACGCCTCGGGGTCGGCGTACCAGTTCCGGACCCGTGCGATCGGGGCCGACGAAACAGGCACTCCCCCGTTGGTCAGCAGGGCGACGGCGGTCACGATCACCGCCAGGCCGACACCGATCCAGAAGCAGAGGTTGCGGCCGGCCTGCCACGAGTCGGGCAGACGGCTCGCAATCACCAGCAGCGCAACGTCAATCAGAAACACCGTGGTGACCCGCGCCCACGAGAGCGAGAGCCCGTACTCGCGTTGCGCTTTCATTCCTGTCTCCCTGCTGTTTTTCTCATCAAGACGGCTCCACCGAAGATGAGACCGGCTAGCACCAACGCACCGCCCAATCCGCTGGCGGCGACCCACACCGGCACCATGTTGCGCGGTGCAGGGGCCGGCGGCAGCTTCAGCGGCTTCGCCGAATCCTTGGGCAGCACAGATCCTTCGGGTACATCCCAGGTCAGCGCGGCAACCGGGTCGACGATCCCGTGGCCGATCTGGTTGTCGACCCCACGAGCGGGTGCCCGCGCGGTGCGAGTCAGGCGATCGATGATCTGATGCGCGGACAGGTTCGGGTACTTGGCCCGCACCAACGCCGCCACACCGGACACGATCGCGGTCGAGAAGCTGGTTCCGGACGGCACCAACAAGGTGTTGTCCGGACCGTCAATTGCGTTGATCAGATTGTCATCTCGCGGTGAGAGTCCGACCACGTCGGTACCCGGTGCCGCGATACCCACCCACGGCCCGGCGACGCTCAGCTTGTCCATCGGCATGCCGGAGGCATCCACTGCGCCGACGGTCAAGACGTAGTCGCTGTACCAGGATGGAGTCACCACGGTGGTTGCGCCATTCCAGTCACGAGAGTCGTTGGGGTGCAAAGGATCAACCAACGGGTTCTCTTTGCAGTCGCGCTGACTGGTATCACCTGCGGCCGCGACGATGACGGCATCCTTGTCGACCGCGGCGTAACGGACCGCGGCACCCAGGTCAGGTGCGTCGATGAGGCTGCGCGCGCTCATGCACATCACCATCGAGATATTGATCACCTGCGCGCCCATGTTTGCCGCGTGCACGATCGCACGGGACATGGTGAAAATGTTGTCTCGCTTCTGCCGCGTTTGCGGGTCCTCGTCGCCGGTGTAGGCGTCCTTGAGTCCAAAAGCCTGGCTGGACTGGCGGATTGAGATCAGGTCGACGTCCGGAGCGATGCCGCTGTAGGCGTCACTCGGTGCCGGCGGCGGCGGCGGGTCCAGCGGTGGCGGCGGCGCGGCCGGCCGCGGGTAATCCACCGAGACAACCTGGCCGTGCTTGCTGCCGGAGAAGCCGGGCAGCACCGCTTTGCCGTGGTCGTGGTTGGCGGCTCCGCCCGTCTTGGGCGCCCCCGGTGGGCACCACGGACATGCCGGAGACTCCTCCGACGGCGACCCCGGTGGTGGGGCCGGAACCATGGTGATGGTCTGCGGCGGCGGCGGAGCCACGCTGATCGTCTGCGGCGGCGGCGCCTGCGGCGGTGGTTCCCGGGTCGGCACCGGCGGTGGCCGACGCGGCCCGGGTCCACCTTCGGGAATCCCTGCGGTCCCAGGCGAGGCCGCGATCATCGACGCCACGAGCGTGCCGTGTGCGTCGCAGTCAGACAGGCCGTCTCCGCCGCCCATCACGTAGTCGCCGCCGGGAATCAGGTGCGGCAAACGCGGGTGCGGGGTGACGCCGGTGTCGATGATGGCAACTTTCACACCGGCGCCGCGCCCGAATTTCCACGCCTCGGCCAGGTTGAGCATGTCCATGTACTTCGGCTGAACCCGGAAGTCGGTGCCCGGCAGAACCCCGACCTCAGTGCAGTACGAGTTCTGCTTCATCGCCCCGCCCGGACCAGGCGTACCGTCCGGCGGCGTGGCGGCCGGGTCGACACCTGGCGGGTTGATCGCGTAGGCCGGTGATCCGGACAACGCGATCGAGGCGACGATCAGCGTGGTGGCCGCGACTGCGGCCGCGCGTAGCGGCCGCAGTCGACGACTACCGGTAGCGGATCGCGGCATAGACGTTCATCAACCACAATGCCAGCGGGAAAATCGGCATCAGGCAGAGGTATTCGACCTGCTCCACGAGCTTGCGGAACAGTGGGCTGTAGATGGTGTTGGGCACCGTCGCTGCGGCAATCAGTCCAGCCGCGGGCAGGAGCACCGCGAGACCGGCTGTCACGGCGATCGAGGCAGTCGAGGACAACACCAGCGAGTAGCGGACGATGACCGCGCCGACAATCAGGACCGACGTCACCGCGAGAATGATTGCCTGCCAACGATCTACGTAGGAACGGCCGCGCAGCATCAGGAAGCCGGCAGTGGTGGCGGCCAGCAGCAGCGGCAGCCAGCGGTCGGCGGTGCGCGGGTCGGAGACACCGGCCAGCGAGAAGATGGTCAGCACGCCGAAACCAACCAGCAATCCGGTCAGGAACGAACGGGCCCGCTCGGCCCGCAGGACGACGTCCTGGATGGACTCGGGCCCTGCCAGGGTGGGACGGCCGCCGTCAACGCCGTGCGTGACGGTGGTGGGCAGGTCGGGCCGGGCCTCGAATACCCAGCGGCTGGTCGCCGACGGGAAGACCGGCAACCGGATACCGGACAACCAGCGAGACATCGACGGTGCGCTGTGGTAGCCGAACACGCAGACCAGCAGGATGGTGGTCAGCAGCGTTATCGCGCCGGTGTCGAAGGCCATCCGGCACAGGCTCGCGATGGTCGCGATCAGCGACACCGTGACGACCGCCGTACCGGCACCCAGGCGACGGCCGGTGAACCGCATGATCATCATTGCCGCGACGGTGGTGGCCGCAAAGCCCATCACCGCGTGGGGCGAGCCGACGGGTCCGGGAGGAGCGGATGCGGCGGCGATCGCAACGGGCGCGATGCCGCTCCACAGCAGCATGTCGCCGGCGCGACGGTTCTGCGGGGTGTGCGAACGGTTCAGGATCAGCAGGGCGACCGTGAACACCAGCACCGCGATCACGAAGGCGTACGGCGCGGGAACCCAGGAGTCGTGCTTGTAGCGGAACCAGCCCAGCAGCAGCGAGGCCAGCAGGACCCCGGATCCGACCATCGCCGAGCCGACCTGGATGGCCACCGACGGGTTGATCGAGGAGAACCGCTTGCTGAGGTTGACCGAGACGGCCGTCGAGATGTGCTCGATGACCTGCGAGCGGTGCTCGGTGTCGTCGACGAACCGCAGCCACAGCCGGTCGCCGTCGTAGACGTCCTGCTCGGTGAGCGACTGGGTGGCCCGCAACGGCGTGCCGTCGACCAGGCACAGTGCCCACCGGCCGCGCTGCTTGGCTTCCAGCGCCGAGAGGCCCAATTCCCGCAGTCGGACGTTGATCACCTTCAGAAGCGGATCAACCATCACTGAAACCGGGGCGTTGGCGTCCAGCAGGACGCCGATCTGGACGCCCTCACCGGCGATGATGCCGATCACGGCCGACTGAGGCGACGAAAGTGCCTCTGTGCCGGACTGTGGCGCCTCAGCTACTGCGGTCATCGCTGCACCCCTCTGTCGACGAATTGTGGGTCCATCTGTCTTGCCTCGCTAGGTGGAATTGTGACATCGCGTCACAATTGTTGAGCAGATTCTAAGAGCATTTCGCGGCATCCGCATCTTTGCTAAATGCTGCCCTGAAAATCTTTGGCGTGCGCGCTAACTGCGTAACGAATAGTTAAACTCTGCTGTGCGTCTTCCACTCCCCGTAGGGAAGGGTCTCCAGGACGGTCTTCACGCCGACCTGAACCAACTGCGGAGTTGCTGGGCAGATCGCGAGCCAGGCCTCGTTCGAGCCTGCGGTGCGCGCCTGCTGATACATGGAGATCCGGCCGCCTGATCCGTCTTTCAGGGAGAGCACCGAGGCGCTCGGCGCCTTGTCGTCGTCGCGGTATTGCCGCGCGTACACCGCAGCTTCGGCGGCCGGGTCCGACAGCGCCTGGCCGAGGGCGGCCACGGTCGCTGCGCTGATGCCCAGCCGGCGCAGATCTCCGCCGGAGAAGACGTTGAACCCGGAACTCTGCCAGGCTTTCGTGATTTCAAGCATTTCATCGAGCGGCACGTTCACCGCGTTGATCGCGGCCGGCTCGGCGTGATGGATCGACTCCAGCGCATCGAAGACCAGTGTCGCGATCGAGGTCGTGTCGGCGATCGCGACGTCATCGACCGTGATCTCGTCGCCGACTCGGACGGCCGACACCCAGTGCTGGCCGCGGCGCGCCAGCAGCACGCGAAATTCGTTGTCCGGGATGTCGCGCGAGCCCACCTGCTCCTCGGTGCCACCTTCTTCTTTTTCCTTGACGCCGTAGAGCAATTTGCCGCGGGACAACAGTGCGACGATTTCAAGATCGGGCGCGGCAAGGACGCGCATTCGGGCGGCTACCGCCTCATTAACCGTCTCGCCCTCCACGATGCCCTGTTCGCGCATGACGGTCATGCCCGGATGCTGGTTGAGCCACTCCATGGAATCGGTGGAGACGAATGGTCGACATCGCAATTCGGGTGCGACATGGCGAATGTCCAGCAACGCTTGCAGCATCCAGAAACCCTCGACATTGACGGTGATGTCTGTGCGGGTGGTCTGATCCATTCGCTTCTCTCATATCTCGTGGTTGGGCTATCGCACGACGCGGCAGCACACCTGAATCGGTGTGCTGCCGCGCCCTGTGTTGACTTCTGTCAGGCCCAGCTACCGCCGACGGCGGAGTCGGTGCTGGCCATGTTGTTGCCGGCGGTCTGCACCTTCTGGCCGTGGGAGTTGGCCTGCTCGTAGATCGTCTGGAAGTTCCGACCCAACTGGGTGATGAACTCCTGGCAAGCCACGGAACCCGAGCCACCCCAGAAGTCACCGGCAGCCAGCACATCGCGCACGATGCTCTGGTGCTCGGCCTCCAAGGAAGCGGCCTGGGAACGGATCAACGCGCCGTGGGCGTCGACATCACCGAACTGGTAACTGATCGACATTTATCTGTCCTCCTGATTGTGAGAGTTTACGCTGCGAATGGAGTTAGCTGGACAGGATCTGCTGAGAGCCCTGCTCTTGGGCCTCGTAGTTGTTCGCGTCGCGGATCAAACCGTCCCGGACACCATGCAGCATGTTGACGATGTTGCGGAACGCGGTGTTCATCTGACCCATCGTGTCGTACGAGGTGGCCTGAGCGGTACCGCTCCAGCTGGCCCCGGCGATGTTCTGGCTCGAGGACCACATCTTGCGGGCCTCGTCCTCGACGGTCTGCGCGTGCACGTCGAAACGTCCAGCCATGGACCGCATCTCGTGCGGGTCGGTCATAAAACGCGTAGGCACTTAACTGTCTCCTTGTGTGAGTAGTGATTGACTGCAGAGAACGTGGTAGTCGGATCGGTTACCGGAGGTAACCGCCGACTTGAAACACACGGCTGTTCCCCCCTTCCCCGCGTGATGGCTGCCACCGAGCGTGGCGCCACAGTGGGATGGCTTTCATAGGTGACGCTCAGCCCGCAGCGGCCGCGTTGGCGGCCTCGGTGGCGGCGTAGGAACCGGCGCTGGTGCCCAAGGTGTTGACGAACTGCTCGTGGATGGCTGCCGCTTGGGCGCTCACCGCTTGGTAGAGCTGGGCGTGGGCCGCGAACTGGGCTGCTGTCAGCGCCGAAACCTCGTCGGCGGCAGCAGGAACCACTCCGGTGGTGGGTGCGGCTGCGGCGGCGTTCTGGGCGTTGAGGCCCGAGCCGATTCCCTGCAGGCTGGTGGCCGCCGCTGACAGCGCCTCCGGCTGAGTGGTCACGAACGACATCCGGGATCCTCCTGAGTCAGTTCCGGCGATCTGTTCGTGCATGAGAATAGACGCGCGCACCGCCCCGTGCTGGGGCAGAAGCTGGGTGTTTGCAACTGTTCACCCGGTGGCAACAACTGTTCATCTGCGGTAACAGCTGAGTAACCGGCGCAGCTCAGCGGGCGCCGGCCAGGAGCCCGAAAAGGTGCCTGAAGTGCTCGAATGCGCGGGCCGGGGTCCGGCGCTGGTCCCGGCGTCCTGGTCGGCGCGCTCGGACCTCGCGCAGCTGTGGACGACGCGGCACTCCGGTGCGGCGAAAAAATCTGAGCGCGGATAACGCCCGCACCGAATTTCACTCACCCGGCTGCCCCTTTGACGGCCACCCGGAGTTCTGCGCGGTGGCCGCCGGGGCTCCGTCCGACGACGCCCAGCGGTCGCAACCGGAGACGATGCGGTTCGCTCGATCCCGGCTGATTGCGGTCACGCGGCGCGGCTCAGCCGAAACGAAGCGGCAACTCCTTGAGCGCGAAAGTTTTGCTGGGAAACTTGATTTCCGGCTGGTAGCCGGGCGCCAGCTCGAATTCGGGGATCCTCTTGAGCCATTCGTCCACGATCACGGTCAGCTCCATGCGCGCCAGGTGGGAACCCAGACAGCGATGCGGGCCGCCGCCAAATCCCCAGTGCCGGTGCACCTTACCGTCCATGGTGAGTTCGTCGGTCGAGATCGCATCGCTGCCGTCCCGGTTGATCAATGCCATGCACAAGAACACCGATGAGCCCTTGGGCAATGTCATGCCACCGACGACGACGTTCTCGGTCAGGACCCGGGGCGCCACCGGCGCCGACGGCTCCAAGCGCACGATCTCTTCGATGAAAACTCGGATTTGCTTGGGGTTGTCGCGAAGCTGTGCGCGCAACTCCGGTCTGCGTGCCAACTCCAGCAGGGAGAAGCCGATGGCCGCGGTCACGGTGTCCAGCCCCGCCAGGATCAGCAGATGGCTCATTCCCAACAGTTCGAGATCCGTGAAGTTGCCTTTGCTCTGCATCACGGTGGACAACATGTCCGAGCCTGGATTTTCGCGGCGGTGTTGGATTGCGTCCGTCAGGTACTTGTACATCGCCTGTGCCGCCGGGGCGACGTCCGCCATGCTGGCGTAGGTGTTGTCGGAGAGGACGGCTTCTTTCCAGGCGATCAGGCGGTCCCGGTCCTCCAACGGCAGACCGTAGAGGTCCAGGAAGACCTGGTACGGGTACGTCTTCGCCAGGTCTTTCATCACCTCGCTTTCGCCGCGGCCGGCGATGGCGTCGATCATGTCCGCGGCATGGCGAACCAGCACCGGTCGCGACTTGCTCAACCCGTGCGGGCTGAAAAATGGCTGCAGGACTCTGCGGTACCGAGTGTGCTCGGGCGGGTCGAACCCCAATGGGATCACCGGGATTGGACTTCCCGGTGGTTGAAGCGCCAATCGAGCCGAAAATATGTTGGGACTGCGCAAGGCCGCCAGGACGTCCTCGCGGCGGGTCAGGTAGTAGAACCCGTTCATGTACACGACCGGTCCGGCGTCGCGCAAAACCTTCCAGCCGGCGCCGCGATCGGCGGCCATCGGCAGGGAGAAGTAGTCAAGCCGCGGAAGGTGAAAGCCTTTGCCGTACAGGCTTTCATCGATGGTGCTCATGTACGTGATCTTTCGTTGTCGGTTGGTTCGCTCTCGCCGGCGCCGTGGCGAGCGGGCGACAGCAGCCATGTTATGCGGCCCACTGTGGTTCGGTGACGTAGTCGCCGCGCTGGCGGGTGCCGAATTGAGCGCGACGTCCGAGATGTCTTTTAGAATCGGCATTGTGAAGGTTCGCGTCGAGCAGTCGAGGTGTGTGGGTCACGCCCAGTGCTATGCGGTTGACCCCAAGTTTTTCCCGATCGATGATTCTGGCTACTCCATCCTCGAAGAACACGAAGTTGCGTCAGAGGACGTGCAGGTAGTTCGAGATGGGGTGGCGTCCTGCCCGGAGATGGCGCTGATCCTGGACGAGGACTGAGCAGAAGCGGGCCTAATTCACGCGGGCTAACGGTCACCGTCAGGCGCGGAGTGCGGGAACCGTCCTTGCAGTGCCCGCAGCAGGTGAACGACTTCGTCGATGCGAGCACGTATTTGCGTCACTTCTTCAGATGGCCGGGAATCGTCCGGCTCATCTGCGGCGATGCGTTGCGCAAGCTCGGATAGCTCGGCGCACTCGGCCTGGAGAAGCCGCTCGAACACTCGCGCCTGAGCTATCTCGGCGGGCTGAGCGGGGCGGCGCGGCAACACGCCGACGACGGGCCTCGGGAAGGTGCGGGCGGGGTCTCGGGATCGCCGTGACAAAGCCAACGAACCAGGCGCATCAGCATATTTCGCCACGTGTCCCCTCCTGCCCTGGCCCTGATTGTTCACCTACCGGAAACCTACGCCGCCGCTCTCGCGTGCTTCCGAATCCACCCCAATTGTTCATACTCAAGCCATGATTGAGACATCGGCGGTTCATCTCAAATCGGGTCTGACGGGCGCGCGGCTTGTGCTTCGGCGCAGCGATGATCAGAACCGTTCGGGCCGCGGTCCTATTGCTGCTTGTCATGTTGTGCCTGAACAAATGAACGAAGATGGCGGCGGGTCTGGTGATCCGGTGTCCCGGCCTCGCCGTCGATGTGTCGGCCCCGCGTGTAGTCGGCTTGCCACTGCACAGACTCCCCCGCGGCGACGGCCGCCGCTGCCCGGGCCTGCCCTTCCATGTCACGTGCGCGAAGGAAAGACTTGTGCTTGCCATGCAGATCTTCGTCAGAGTCGATTCCCCTGAGTTCGGGTGCGAAGTCTTCAAGTTCGGCTCGGCGCTGCGGGACGATCATGCACATCGGCTCGTCGACCTCGAAACGCACCGGCATCAGTTTGCGGGTGAATTTCCAGTTCATGCTGAAACTCGCACTCGCCCAGTCTGTTTCGACTATGCCCTCTAACGGACACACGGCGTCCTTTGGATAGTTCGCCGGCCCGCGAACCAGTAAGTTATAGCCCGGCGGAGTGCGAAACAGTATCGGCAGATGCCAGGTCAGGATGCCGTTACCGAAATGGCTGACCGGCATGAACTGAGCGGTGTCGCGTTTATCGGGTATGACGCTCACGTCCACGCCGTCTTGCTGACCGATCCACGTAGCGGTGAACGCGCTCCGATTGCGCAGCTCCCAACCGCTTTGGTTGGCGATGAGCATCGGCAGGCACCGATTGGGCCAGCCTTTTCGCGTCTCTGACATCTCTGACATCCACGCCCGGCTAAGCGGTGCCGGGGCGATCTGCGGTGGGTTGTCACGGGTGGTGAACCCGATCAGTGGATGGGCCCGTCTATTGGAGTTGTCACTCATCGGATCCTCGATTCGGTGGGAACCTCCGTCGCCAACGACGCTGTAAGCCCGTTCTGCATAGAAACATGTACACGCCATGCGTCGGCTGAGTTCAACCAGCGAGCGAGAGCTCGGTTACCGCCGGTTGTGGGACGACAGTAACCATATTTGCCGGGTGGCTGCGATGCCACGATTATTCGCTTCGTGCGCTCAACACTCTTGGGGTGCCACGTAGCGACGTGACACCCCAAGAGTGTGAAGCAAATCAGCTGTTAGCCAGCCGACCAAGGACGGCCCATAACCGTCGGTTTGAATCCGTAGCGCGGACCCAAGCCGTTGCCGAAGCCCTGGCGGCCACCGGCCAGCGGCATACCGCCCATCAGGTTACCGCCGCCGGTGGCGGCGGCCTCCGGCGCAGCGCTCACGCTGCTGACCAGCTGCACGCCGTGTGGCGCCGCCTGCGGAGCTCCACCGATCCATGACGCCGGCACCGCGAGCTTGCCGATTGAACCGGCGCCGCCCGTCACGGCGGACACCGAATGCGCAGCCCCGCCGGCAGCGCTGGCAGCCCCGCCCAGGCCGGCTCCGAGGCCACCCAAGCCGTGGAGTGCGGGGGCAGCTGCGGCCGGGGCAGCCCCGCCCAGCATTCCCGCGCTCTTCGCGATCTGGACGCCGAAGTTGCCCATACCAACGCTGAAGTAAGGCAGACCCTCAGTGTTGTAGAACAAGCTGGCGTACGGCGAGTAGTCACCGACCAACGCCGACAGGTTGGTCGGTAGAACGGTCGTTCCGAATATGAGAGCAAAGAGATCTTGGAACGGCGTCGTGGTGGTGGCCGCCGAAGTCGCTGCCGGCGACGCGAGATTCTGCAGCTGGCCCGTCATCGACGAACTCAACTGCGACAAGAGGTTCTGAGAGTTCGTAGCCGCCGAGTTGCCGGTGGCCGCGGCGACCGCTGAGCTTTGTGAGGCTGTCCCTGCAGGGTTGGTTGTTTGCGCCGGGGTGGCGAACGGCGTCACCTGAGTCGCCGCCGCCGACTGGCCTGCGTAGCCGTACATGGCCGCAGCGTCCTGTGCCCACATCTCGCCGTACTGCGCCTCGAGCTGCGCGATCAACGAGGTGTACTGACCGAACACGTTGGCCTGTGTCGCCGCGGCGGTCTCAGCGCGGTTGGCCGCGACGAGCGGCGGCGCCACCGTCGACGCGAACGCTTGCTCGTATGCCGCGACCGCAGACTGGGCCTGCGTCGCGGCCTGCTCGGCCTGTGCGGCAGTCTCCTGTAGCCAGCTGATGTACGGCTGGGCGGCGGTGGACATCGCCGCCGACGCTGTCCCCGTCCAGTCGTCACTAGCCAGCTGCGTGATCGTCGTCTCGTAACCTTGCGCGGCCGACTGCAATTCGGCGGCAAGACCGTTCCATGCCGACGCGGCAGCCTGGAAGGACGACGCACCCGGGCCCATGTACATCCGGGCCGAGTTGATCTCAGGCGGTAACGCCCCGAAATCCACCATGTGTTATGCCTCCTAGCCGGCCGCAGCCGCGTTGGCGGCCTCGGTGGCTGCGTAGGAACCGGCGCTGGTACCCAACGTGTTGACGAACTGCTCGTGGATGGCCGCAGCCTGGGCGCTCACCGCTTGGTAGAGCTGAGCGTGGGCGGCGAACTGGGCTGCTGTCAGCGCCGAAACCTCGTCGGCGGCAGCAGGAACCACTCCGGTGGTGGGTGCGGCTGCGGCGGCGTTCTGGGCGTTGAGGCCCGAGCCGATTCCCTGCAGGCTGGTGGCCGCCGCCGATAATGCTTCCGGCTGTGTGGTCACGAACGACATCCGGCTTCCTCCTTATTAACCGTGCGCGTCTACGACCTTGGGCAAGGTCGTTCGGTTGAAAGATTAGATGGTCACGCTCGGATAAAGCCGCCGCCGACCAAACTGTTCATACCTGGACGGCGAGTATTCACCCCCCGACATCGGCTGTTCATCCCGAGTTCGGCAAACCTTTCACCTACGGTAATCCTGCGATCCGAACCGGCCACGGGCCCCGCAGCTCGACTACCGCGCAACGCTTTTGCCACAAGTACTTTCGGTAGGTCGCGCGAGGGTAGGCGCGATTCGGTGCGGCGGCAGCGTACACCGCGGCGCCACGCGCTCGAGTGTGAAAACGCCACGCCCAAGGGGTATTTGGCCGATGCGAAGCCGAAAACGTCGCGAGCAGCTCGCCTGCTGCGTCACGGATCATCCGCAATGGAGGCTTCCGCCCATGTATCGCATGGTCGCGCCGCGGACTGAGCCGTCAATTACGAGAAAATGCAATGTCTTTGACGTCAGGGGCCGTGCCGGATCAAGTGTGGGCAATCGAGATTTTGGAATAGTCCTAAGCCCTCGTCACTAGCGGCAGCTCGGGCAGCCACAGCACGCTCTGCGTCGCCGGGAACGCGGTCGCCGCCCGGAAATCGGGCGCCACCGCAAAATCCCCGGCCCGGTCAAGCCACTCTTCAACCAGCACGTGCAACATCTGCCGGACGATGTGGCCGCCCCGACAACGCATAGACCCCTTACCCAACGTCCAATGGCGGTGCGCCCTGACGCCAATCACAAGATGATCAGTGGACATGGGATCGCTGCCGTCCCGTTGCACCGCACCGATACACAAGTTCAGCACCACATCGGCTGGCACTTCGACCTCACCGATGGTCGTCGGCTCGGTGGTAAAACGCTGGCAACTCGGCACCATCGGCTCCAAACGGAGGAGTTCTTCGATGAACTCGCGCACGAGCTCGGGCTGATGTCGCAGCACGTCGCACAATTCAGCGTTGCGGGCCAACTCGAGTAGGTGCCAGCCGGCGTGTTTGAACAGGTTGCGGCACGCCTCCAAGAAGACGTGACCGGACCGCCCATTGAGGTGTTCAACAGGCAATAGCTGCAGGCGCGACACGCAGTCGAAAAGGGCGTCGGCCATCGGCGTGGTCACATCGGCCACCGCGTCACCGCCACCGGCGGCGACGTAACGATCGATCAGCGCCACGGCGGTCGGACGGAACACCGCTGCAACTTCAGGCGCTGCTCTCGGTGCGAACAGTTGCTCGTGAACGTCGAGGTCGCTCTCGGGAAGAGCGCGGGCGCAATCCAGGCTTGCATCGTCCAGATGCGCCAACACCTCCTCCCGTCCGACCACGAACACCCAGTTGGCAAATACCCCGTGAGCCCCGGGATGTCGCAGCACCGGGCCGGCCTCTCGGGCCAGGCGCCAACCCAAGCCGCGATCCGTGCTCAGGGCGTTTCCCGCCTCGGCGGGAAAGACCGGACAGTCGGCAAGCTGCACGTGCTCGCTCCTCATTCTCAGCCGGGTGGCGCGTTGAACTAAGCCGCGTGGGCGATCTGAGCATGACATCTTCCCGGCGGTGCCGCGGTGCGACGAGGGGCGCGAATTGGCCTGTCGTGCAATGGCCGACAGGTCATCGAATCGGGTAACAGCCTCACCTGGCCACTCAGCGCAGCCGGGTGGATCCGAACTCGCTATCCCCCCACGGGCGGCTTCGGCATCACGGCGTGCTTGACACCGTACTTCACGACGTACCCGCTGCCGCGCTGTCCAGCACCAGCTCCAAGGCCGGCGTTGCCCGTCATCGGAACACCGTTGAGCATTCCATTGGCCTGCGGCGCCGCGATCGGGCGTGCGGCACTGACCAGCTGGGCCTCTTCAACCATTGCGGGCGTCGCCCCTTGCCAACCCGCGGGCACCGAGAGCCTCCCGAGGCTGCCGGACTGGCCCAAGCTGGCCGACACACTGCTGGCCGTGAACGGTGCGCCGCTCACGCCTGCGGTGCCGCCCCCGAGGCCGGCGCCAAGCGACGGCGCCGCAGGCATCAACCCAAGCCCTTGTTCTAGTGCCGTTGCCTGTGCAGGGGTCATCAACTGCTGGGCCATGCCGTAACCGAAGTTTCCGAGACCGACCGCGAAGTAGGCCTGGAGGATCTGCCGCATCGTGTTCAGGTTGCCCGATGACCCGCCCGTCAGGCCCACACCCCAACCGCCTTGACCGAAGTTGGCGGCGGTGTTCGTGTACAGCGTCTGGAGCCAACCGATGAACGTATTCGGGGGGGCTGTCGCGGCGGTGGTCGCCGCCGGCATCGCCGTGGTCTGCGAGGTTGTCGACGGCGCGGCCGCGACGGCGTTCTGAACTGCTGACGCCGCCTGGCTAGCCGGCGTCGCGGCAGCGTTGGCCGCCGCTTGGCTCTGGTTGCTCGTCCCGTCGTCGCTGGTCGTCTGCGGGGGTTGGGCGAACGGCGTCACCTGTGTGGCAGCCACCGAGGCGCCCGCGTAGCCGTACATGGCCGAGGCGTCCTGCGCCCACATCTCGGCGTACAGGGCTTCGGTCATCATGATCGCGGGGGTGTTCTGACCGAAGAAGTTGGTGGCGACCAGGGCGGCCAGCAGCGCGCGGTTGGCCGCGATCACCGGCGGCGGCACCGTCATCGCGAACGCCGCCTCATATGCGGCGACGGCCGCGCGAGCTTGGTTGGCGGTCTGCTCGGCTTGCGTGCCGGTTGAGGTCAGCCAGTTGATGTACGGCGTGGCGGCGGAAATCATCGCCACCGACGTGGGGCCTACCCACGCGTTGCTGGTCAGCTCGGCCAGCGCGGATCCGTAACCGGTGGCTGCGAAGCCCAACTCCGCGGCCAGGCTGTCCCAGGCCTCGGAGGCCGCCAACAACGGGCCGGGGCCGGGACCCGAGTACATCCGACCCGAGTTGACCTCCGGCGGCAACGCGGCGAAATCGAGCACTAGAAACCTCCGTCAACGAGCCAAGATTGCGTCTGCCCCGTCACCCGCCGCATGAAAGCGGCAACGTGCGGCGTTGTCGTAAGCTGATCAGCAATCGGCGGGTCCTGGTGGACGACCGCCTCACCGGTATCGACGTGCGGAACGCGGTATGTGGCCACAGACGAAATGCGCTTTCTTTCCTCGGTAACCCTCAGCGTCAACAACATTGAGTCCCGGACGTTCATCGCTGAACAGTCGCTGGCAGAGACATTAGATGGCCGCGCGGGCGATCTGCGACGACGATCCCGACTATTCACTCCTGATCAAGCAGTGTTCATCCGCGATCAACTGTTGTTCAGCTTGCGTTTGGTTTGCAGCCATCCGGTGGCCGCAGTGCAGGCCGTTATCCGGCGGCGGGTGTGAAGGGGATCACGGTCGAACGAAGCTCAAACCGGGTCGGGGTCGGGGCGGCGTCCCGCCCGCCCATCGCGGTGATCGGCATCATCGGCGGCACGCCTGCGTGAGCCCCCGCGGGTGTCACCGGAACGGCGCCGCCGAACGGGGTGCCGGCGGCGAAGCTTGCTGCGGGCGTCGCTGCGCCGGTCCACGCGGTCGGTACGGACAATGCGCCTGCGGTCGTGGCCTGGCCCATGCCTGCCGAGACAGCCGGCATGCTCTGGCCCAGCCCACTAAAACCTGACAAGGTCAATGCGCCAGTCCCAGAACCGATTCCGGCCGACTGGGCTGCGCCCAGCTCGTTGGCTGCGGTCGTCGCGGCCTTGGCGGCGGTGGCCGTGCTGCCCGCCGTGAACAGCTTGGACAGCATGCTCATCGGCATCGACGCAAACTTCATCGGCGTGCTGAGCTCGTTGAGCAGTGCCGTCGACGATGAGGATGACGACGATGTGTCGGTCGCCGTGGACGCCAGGCCGCTCAGAGTCTGTGGCGCCGAGAGACTCTGCAGGGCCCCGGGTGTGCTCGAGATGACTTGCGGACCCGATGACATGAGCGTCTCGACGTCGGTCCCGCTGGATGTGCCCGCCGACTGGGCGGCAACCGCCACCTGCCCTGCCACTCCGCCCGGGTTGGTGGTCTGCGGCGGTGTGGTGAACGGAGTGACCTGCGACGCGGTGGCCGAGGCGCCGGCGTAGCCGTACATGGCGGAGGCGTCCTGTGCCCACATCTCGGCGTAGAGGGCTTCGGTGGACATGATGGCCGGCGTGTTCTGCCCCAGGATGTTCGTTGCGACAAGTGCTGCCAGCAGGCTTCGATTGGCGGCAATCAATGGGGGCGGAACTGTTGCGGCGTAAGCGGTTTCGTATGCGCTGGCGGCGGCTATGGCCTGCGCGGCGGCCTGCTGCGCTTGATCGCCGGTGGCGCTCAGCCACGTCACGTACGGTGCGGCAGCCGCGGCCATCGACGTCGAGCTGGCCCCCTTCCAGGGGCCGCTGGCCAACGTGGCGAGGATCGAACCATAATTCGCTGCAACAGAACTCAGCTCCTCGGCCAGCGACTGCCAGGCCGTCGCGGCAGTCAGCATCGAGCCCGGGCCCGGGCCGGCATACATCCGGCCGGAGTTGATCTCGGGTGGAAGGGCGGCGAAATCCAACATCGTCTAAAACCGCCTAGCCGGCCGCGACTGCGTTCGCGGCCTCGGTGGCCGCATAGGAACCCGCGCTGGCGCCCAGGGTGCTGACGAACATCTCGTGGATCGCCGCAGCCTGGGCGCTGATGACTTGATACATCTCGGCGTGGGTGGCGAACTGGGCCCCTGTCAGGGCCGAGACTTCGTCTGCCGCAGCAGGTATCACACCGGTGGTCGGAGCCGCTGCGACCGCGGTCTGCGCCGCCATGGTCGACCCGATGCCCTGCAGATTGTCCGCGGCGGCCGTCAACTCGGCCGGTTGCGTACTGACAAACGACATCTGGCTCTCCCTTCACCGCAAATCCCATCTGTCACTAGTTAGAGACGTTAACTAGGAAAGATGGGCTGCTGTCATGGCGAAGCTATGCGCCGGCTATGAGATGTCTGGCAGCGATTCCTCGGTGAGCGACCGCGCTCCCCCGTGCACAAAAAAGTCCCCCCACCCATCCGGGCGGGGGGACTTTTCCAGATCCAGCTATCGACGCAGATCCGTGGCTGCGACCTGGACGAACACGCCAGTGTCCTCGGCCATCAGCAGACCACGACCGCGGGGCAGCGGCCCACCCTTCATCTTGCCGCGGATGAAGCCCTCGTCGGGGTCGGCGTCCATCACCAGCAACGGCGAGTTGGCCTGGGCCAGCGCCCGCAGCATCGGATCGCTACCCGCCGACGACCATCCACCGAAGGTGCGGGTGACGATGACGTGCAGGCCGACGTCCGCTGCCCGAGTCACCCATGGTGCGGCCTTCTGGAGCGGCGAATCGAAGCCCGGCGGCAGTTGCTGCACGTCGTCGATGATCAGGAAGATCTCCGGCCCGCTCCACCATGCGCGGGACAGCAGCTCTTCGGCTGACAAGCCCGGCGGCGGCTCGCGACGGGTCAGCACTTCGCCCAGCTCGTTCATCATCGCCGAGACGCCGTCGAGGTTGTAGGCGAACTTCTCGACGTAGTCGGTGCCCAGCGTGGTCAGCAGTTGGCGACGCGGGTCCACCAGCCACACCTGTGCCGACTGACGTGACGTCGGTGGGGCGATAGTGGCTCCCGGGTCGTAGACCCGTCCGATCTCGGCCATGATCGTCGCCAACGTCGTCGTACGGCCACATTCGCGTCGACCCGTCACCATCAGGTGCGCGTTCTCGGCGAAGTTGAGGTACACCGGCTGCAGGTCCAGTTCGTTGATGGCCCAGGCGATTCCGCCGGCGCCGACGTTCTGGCGCTTGTCTTGCTGCGCCAGCGTCCGCACCTGCTCGAGGCCGAACTTCGCGGGAAGCCTGCGCACCGGAGGTGCGTGGCCGGCCGCGATCTGGCTGACCGCCGCCGCAATGCTCTCCGACGAGAAGTCATTGTCCGCGGTGTCGGCCGCTGCCGGCCGCGCCACCAGCGTGTGCAAACCGGATTGCGGATCGCTGTCCAGTCGCACGTAGTTGACGGCGACCATGCCGCGGCCTGGCTTGACCGGAACATCCTTGGCGAACCGCGAGCGCACCAGTTTGGCGTCCTCGACCGCGGCCAGCCGCAGCTCGATTCGCGACCCGAAACCGCTGCGGACCGGGGGCCGAAGCTCCGATTCGCGGTCGGCCGTGGCCATCACGTGGATACCGAATGACGGTCCCTGGTTGATGATCACGTTCACCTGCTCGATGAGCACTTCGTTCTCCTCGGCGAGCGCCCGGTAGTTGTCGATCACCAGGAAGATGTCGCCGAAGCCGTCGTTGGGCACGCGGCCCGCTTCCCCACCGAACTTGCGTCGGCGGAAGACCTCCATCGACGGCACGTCGTACTCGAGGAACGTGTGCTTGCGCTCACGCAGCAGTGCAAGCAGCTCGGCCACCGTACGGCGGACGCCGTACGGGTCGGTCGGACCGACGACCTCGCCGACGTGCGGCAGCCCGCCCACCGTGGTCAGCGCCGTACTGCTGTACGCCAAGACGTAGAACTGAACCTGCGCGGGCGTGTGGGTCAGCGCCGCCGATGTGATCAGCGTCTGCAGTGCCGTGGTCTTGCCCGATCCACCGGCGCCCAGGATCAGCACGTTAGAACCAGGCCCCGAGGTGTCTACTGTCCACGGCGGCTGGTCGTGCTTGAACGGCCGGTCGATGATGCCGACCGGGAACACCAGGTCCGTGGTCTGGCCGTACTGCTCCTGCCACGGGTGCTCGAGGAAGCGGTTGACCAGGTCCTCGATCGACACCGGCCGGTCCAGTGGCGGCTGCCACAACCGGTACGGCTGGAAGTCGATCCGTCGAAGCTGCTCGATGATCACGGTACCGACCTTCGGCGTCCGGATCGCTTCTTCTTCCTCTTCTTCTGGGCTCCCGTTGGCACCGTTGGCGCCGAAGACGTCGCCGAGGTCGCCGTTGGTCAGGGCATCGAAGTCGTCCGGGCCGGTGACACTGACCTCGATCGGCGTGAAGCCAGTCGTAAACAGTTGCGGCCGAATGTAATCCACCGAGTGGGTCAGCATGGCCGGCCCGTCGTCGTCGAACGAGATGCCGCGGCGGTAGTCGCGCCACAGGAACTCGGCCTGGAAGCGGACGATCTCGTCGAGGCTCTTACGGAAGTAGCCCAGACCTGCCTGTGCCGGCAGGTTCACGGCGTTGGGAACACCGGCCGCCTGTGCCGCGCCAGCGGTACGCGCCTTCAGCACCAACCGGTATCCCATGTTCTCCATGAGCTTTTCGGCCCGGCTCTCGATCGTCTGCGAGGCCATCATCAGGTGGATCCAGTAGGCGCGACCCTGTCGGCCGATGGAGTCCAGCACGTCGACGGCGGTCGGCATGATGCGGAACCACTCGTAGAACTCGTCGATGACGACCACCAGCATCGGCAGCGGCGGAATGTCCTGACCGCGTGCGCGCATGCGCGAGCGCATCTCGTTGTATTCCTTGGCGTCGTCGACACCGGCGTTGTCGCAGACCGCCTTTCGACGAGCGATCTCACCCCACAGCGAGTCCAGGAAGCGCTCCATCAGAGCCTGGTCCTCTTCGAGGTCGGTGATGATGCGCGACACGTGCGGCACGCCGGAGAACGGCTTGACCGCGGACCCACCCTTGAGGTCGGCCAGCACGAATTGCAGCTCGTCCGGCGGATGCGAGAGCATCAGCGACTCGAGGACGGTACGCACCAGGGTCGACTTACCGGAGCCGGTCGTTCCCGACATGACCCCGTGCGGGCCATCGCCGCCTTCATCGAGGGACTTCATGTCGAGGAACAGCAGCTCGCCGTTGTCGGAACGGTTTCCGAACGGGATTCGCAACCGCGAACGGCTCGACAGCGCGTCGCGCCGACTGCTCCACAGTGTCTCGAAATCGATTTCCGAAGGATCGTCAATCCCGTAATAAGCCAGAATGTCTCGGGCGCCGATCTGCGCGACCCGCTGCCCGATCTCCTCATAGGCCTCGGCCAGTCGCCAGCGGGCCACCCGCTGCGAGAACTGCTCGGCCTCGGACTCGGTGACATCGTCGGCGAGAGCGAAGAACCACTTGTTGTCGTCGATCACCATCCAGGTGTCGCGGTCGCGGGGAAGCGCCTCGATCACGCCGACGTCGTTGGTGAACTTGAGCACTCGCTCCGGGTTGCCGGTCCACAGCGCAGAACCGGTCAGGTCGAAGAACGTCACGCCGTCGACGCCGTCGACGCTGATGACGTACTCCCACTGCGGGTCGTCGACATCGGCGATGATCACGTGATGGGGCGTCGGTGTCTCAGCCGACGAGCTCGCGTGGCGGGGCGTGAAAGAGCCACGCCCAGCGAACAATTCGGCCTGGTCGGCAGCGAACTCGCGCACCGAGGCGTAGACCATCCGCGCGTTGCCGGCTGCGTCGCGGCGACGCGGGTCGCCGAAGTGCGGCAGCCACTTGACCCAGTCCCACTTGCTCATGTCGGACGTGACCACGATCATCTGCAGGTGGTCGGGCCCGTGTGAGAAAGCCAGCTGCAAGATGAGCGCGCGCATGGCACCCAGCGTCTGCTCGCGGTTACCGACCAGCGCGTACCACGGCTCGACCAGCAGCGACACCATCTTCGGCAGGTTGTAGATGACGCTCTGGTAGCGACCGAATTCCTGCAGTGCCTTACCCGTCACCGGCTCGAGTTCGATGTCGGTCGGCATGTTCTGGGGCTCACCCCAGGTCACTTCGGGCCGGGTCATGCCCACCCCGATCCGGGCAACCCCGAAGTTGAGGTCCTTGCCGTCCGGTTTGCGCTCCCACATACGCGCCGATCCGACGGCGGCCGCCAGCGTTGTCGGCTCCGGGTGGAAGTAGCGGTAGTTGGCGTCCATGCTGTCGGCGGACTCGTTGGCGGTCTCGCGCAGCATGTCGAGCATCAGCATGAACTGGGCGCGCATCGCGTCCAGCTTCGGCCGGCTCATCTGCTGCTGGCCACCGAAACGGCCGCCGAACATCATCATGGCGACGCCGCCGATCATGAAGATCGGGAAGATCGAACCGGCGCCCAGGAACATCCGCGAGCCGTTGGCGACGGTCATACCGACCATGCCGACCAGCAGGCCGACCACCAGCACACCGACCACGATCAGCCACCACGGTTTGCCCTCGGGCGGCGGGACACTCAGTGGTGTCGGAAGGACGATGTTCTCCGGCCTGACGGCAGGCGCGCGCTCGGGCGTTGGGCGTGCGAAACCTTGCTTCACTTGGGTACCACCAACTCTGCGGGGTTCATATCGGTCGGAAGGGTGTCATGACGCACCAGCGCATCCGCGCGAGATAGTGCGGGGCCCGGGGCCAGCAGTCGCAACGCGACCCACGGAGCCGGCGACGGCTGCGCCGTCAGTCCCAGTGCGGAACGGGAATCACGAGTGTTCTCCACGCCGAAGCGCGCACCAGAACTCGTGAGCCACCAGAGGGATTCGGCCGTGCTCGACCCCGGGTCGTTGCCCGTGACGACGACCCAGTTGCCGTACTCAGGGCCGAAGAAGACGTGATCGGCTTCGCGGCCCGAAGTGTCCGCCTTGACCAGCGACACGATCTTGTCGGTCGAGCCGTTGGGCACCGGGATCGTCGGCCCGGAGATCACCTGGATGCGAGCGCGCTCCTCGCCGGCGGTCTTCTGCCACCACCAGCACGTCGCGGGGTTTTCCTTCAGGTCGATCGGGCTGAGCGGGGCGTCGGGGTAGGCCGACAGGTCCAGTCCGTTGACGACCGGCATCTTCGCCAGTGACGCGGGGGCCACGACCACCGGCGAGTTGCCGGCCGGCGTGCCGGCGTTCTGCAGGATCTGCGCGACCACCGGATTGACCGTCTGCACGCCGTCGGGCAGCACCACTGAATACTGTTGCGGCCCGCTGATTTGCGGCGTCACGATCACGGTTCCGATCGGCCCGGGTGCACCGGTGAATGCCGCCGGTTGGCCGGCGCCCGGGACCTTGGGTACCGACAACTCGGGGCCGACGGGCAACGCGTCGTACAGCGCACGGCTCATCGGATGTGCCTGGCTGACGTGCTCCGGGGTCATGCCCAGTGGCAGCAGCACCGCGCGGTTGGCCGAGTCGATGCGCGACCTACGCCCCTGCCGGACCACGTAGGTGTCCTTCTCGTACCGGAGCACCACGGCGTCGGAGCCGTTCAGCACGTGGCGACGGTTCGACAGGTCGGGCTTGCCGTCGATGACGGTGACCGTCACCGGTGGCGCACTAATGCCGGTGACCGGTGTCACCGAGTCGCACACCAGCCACGACGACGTCGCCGGGGTGGTCGGGGAGAACTCCGACGGCGCCCCGGGGATGCCGACCAGCGGTCCGTGCGGCTGCTCGGCGATCTGGCTCCCCCGCACCTTGTGCGGGTTGTCCGCCTTCCCTGCGATCAGCCGTGCCGACGCCAGGTTCAGCGCGGGGTACAACTTGTCGCCGACCCGGACGTACAGCGCTCCGGAATCACGGTCGGCGATGATCGGTGTGTCATTCAGCGCTCCGGACGGGCTGATGAAGGAGTACAACAAGGCGCCCAGGCAAATCACCCCGGCCGCGGAAACCGATGCCACCACGGCGAGCGTCTGCCGCCGGCCGGGTTCGATTTCCATCCGGACCCGCCAGCGAGTCAACGCCATAGCGGTACGACGGGCCAGGAATTGGTAACCGGTTACCTGGGTCCGGGTGGAGAGTCCGAGGCCGTAGCCCGAACCGCGCTGCTGATCACCGGCCATTTTTCATCCCGCTCCAGTCGGATGCGACGACCGACAATTGTGTAGTCCCACGATTCACAGGGATAACGGTAGGGCACCCCGCGCGACCTCGCCACGCGAAAGTTTGAGCGGAAGCGATATTCACGTCCGCGCCGTTTGTGGTTTGCGCCACAGTGCTGTCACCTGCCAATTGGTACTGGAAAGATTCGTGGGATTCGTCATTGCGAATAGTACGGCCAAGATCCGACTCAGCTTGACGGAAAAGCGACGGCGAGGTGGACGCTTGGGTCGCATGTCAGTCGCATCGGCAAGCAAGATGTCTCCTATGAGCCAAATGGCGCCGTCGTTGGTCGAACTCGCGGGTCGATTCGGGATCTCCACCGCTTACGAAGACTGGAGCGGCCGCCGCGTCGACGTCCCGGAAAGCACACTGATATCAGTGCTGGCTGCGCTCGGCGTCGATGCTGCTGACGAGGCGAAACGCAACTTGGCGCGGGCCGCGCACGAGAAAGCGCACTGGTCGCGTGCGCTACCCCCGACCATCATCGCGCAGGCGGGCGCCCCGACGACGTTCTGGGTCCACGTGACGCACGGCCGGCCAGCCGAGGTGTGGTTGCAGCTCGAAGACGGAAGTGTCCGGACCGGGATACCGCAGGTCGACAACTTCACCCCACCGTTTGACCTCAACGGACGCCGGATCGGCGAAGCCAGTTTCGTCTTGCCCGATGATCTGCCGCTGGGCTATCACCGGGTGCGCCTGCACTCCGGCGAAGACGAGGCTGACGCCGCGGTAATCGTGACACCGGCCTGGCTGGGAGTGCCCGAGCGGCTGGGCGCCCGCCGCAGCTGGGGACTGGCCACACAGCTATATAGCGTCCGGTCCCGCCAGTCCTGGGGGGTCGGCGATTTGACCGATCTGGTGGACCTGGCCGTCTGGTCGGCGTCGGTGCACGGCGCCGGTTACGTGCTGGTCAATCCGCTCCATGCGGCCGAGCCGACCTCGCCCATGGAGCCGTCGCCGTATCTGCCGACCTCGCGCCGGTTCGTCAATCCGCTGTATCTGCGCGTCGAGGCCATTCCGGAGTTCGCGCAGCTGCCGAGGCGAGGCCGGGTACGGCGGCTGCGTGATGGCGTCCAGAAACACGCCGCGGCGCTGGACTCGATCGATCGTGACACCGCATGGACGGCCAAACGTGAGGCCCTGGAGCTGATTTTCGCCGTGCCGCGCACGGCCGGCCGTGAGCTCGCATTTGCAGCGTACTGCGCTCGGGAGGGCACGTCGCTCGACGACTTCGCCACCTGGTGCGTGCTGGCCGAGAAATACGGCGACGACTGGCATCAGTGGCCCGCGTCGGTGCGCCATCCGGATGCCGACGGCGTCGGCAAGTTCGTCAAAAAACATTCGGCCGCAATCGATTTCCACCGTTGGCTGCAGTGGCAACTCGATGAGCAACTGGCTGCCGCGCAGACCCAGGCGGTGTCGGCGGGGATGTCGTTGGGCATCGTGCACGACCTCGCCGTGGGCGTGCATCCCGACGGGGCCGATGCCTGGGCCCTGCAGGATTCGCTGGCCCTCGGCGTTTCAGCCGGCGCGCCGCCGGACGAGTTCAACCAGCTGGGTCAGGACTGGTCGCAGCCGCCGTGGCGTCCCGATCGCCTTGACGAGCAGGAGTACCAACCGTTCCGCGCCCTGATCCGCAGTGTGCTGCGGCACGCCGGTGGAGTGCGGATCGACCACATCATCGGTTTGTTCCGGTTGTGGTGGATTCCGCAGGGTCAGGCGCCGACCCAGGGCACCTATGTGCGCTACAACCACGAGGCGATGATCGGCGTCGTTGCGTTGGAGGCGTATCGGGCGATGGCGCTGGTGGTCGGCGAGGATCTCGGCACGGTCGAGCCCTGGGTCCGCGACTATCTGCGTGCGCGTGGCGTGCTGGGCACGTCGATTCTGTGGTTCGAGCTGGACCGGGGCGGGACCGGCGGCCCGTTGCCGGCCGAACGCTGGCGCGAGTATTGCCTGTCGTCGGTGACCACCCACGACCTGCCCCCGACAGCCGGCTATTTGGCCAATGAGCATGTGCGACTGAGAGATTCACTCGGGTTGTTGACCCGCCCGGTGGAGCAGGAACTGGCGGCCGCCGAAACCGAGCGGGCGGCGTGGCTGGCGGAACTGCGCCGAGTCGGGCTGTTGTCCAAACACGCCGACGAGGAGCAGACCGTGCTTGCCCTGCATCAGTACCTGGGGCGGACCCCGTCACGGCTGCTCGGGCTTGCGCTCACCGATGCGGTTGGCGACAAGCGAACGCAGAATCAGCCGGGCACCACCGATGAATATCCCAACTGGCGGGTCCCGCTCAGCGGTCCCGACGGTCGTCCGATTCTGCTCGAAGAGGTGTTCAACGATCACCGGGCGATCACCCTCGCGGAGGCAATGCGTGTGCAGACGGCTGCCGGTCCGTCCGAGGCGACCTGTTAGCTTCGATTTGCCATGAAGCCTTTGAAGTTTGGCGTAGTCGCCCCAGTCTCGGCCGGCGTCACCGCGGACCCGCACTGGATGGCGGCCTTCGCGCGCCACCTCGAGTCGTGCGGCTTCGAGTCGATTGTCGCCGTCGAACACACCGTCCTCGCGACCCGATACGACAGCGTCTATCCCTACGACACCTCGGGTCGGGTGGAGCTGGCGGCGGACTGCCCGGTCCCCGATCCCCTTGACCTGTTGTCGTTTCTGGCCGGCCACACGGAACGGCTCGGTCTGGCCACTGGGGTTCTGGTGCTGCCCAACCATCACCCGGTCGTGTTGGCCAAACGGGCAGCCACTCTGGATGCGCTGTCGGGCGGGCGGCTTCGGCTGTGTGTGGGTGTCGGCTGGCTCAGAGAAGAGATCGAAGCCTGCGGAACCGAATTTGCCAGTCGGGGCCGTCGCGCCGACGAGCAATTGGCGGTGCTGAGGGCACTGTGGAGCCAACAACCCGACGGTGTCACCCATCGCGGCGAGTTCTTTCAATTCGACAATGTCGTCTGTAGCCCAAAACCTGTTGCCGGCCAACATCTTCCGGTGCACGTCGGCGGCCACAGCAAGGCGGCCGCGCGGCGGGCTGGGCGTCTGGGTGACGGCTTCCAGCCGTTGGGGGTGGCGGGTGCGCAGCTCGAGGCACTGCTGACGCTGATGCGCGACGAGGCTACCGCCGCCGGACGCGACCCTGCCGATATCGAGCTGACGCTGGGACACTCGGTCAGCAAGATCGATCTCGAGCGGGCCGGACGGCTGGGCGGCCAGGGCGCCGACCGGGTGGTGCTGGCCATGCCGCCGCTCGCCGATCTCGAGCAGGCCAAGGATGAGCTGTCGGCCTGCGCCCAACGACTTGCTCTTCCGACGTGACGCTCAGCGCAGACGACCGAGCGGCGCTGGCCGACCTCGTGCACCGCTATGCCGCCAGGGTGGATGACCGGCAATTCGGTTCCATTGCAGACCTTTTCGCTGACGACGCGGTGCTGATTCTGCCAGACCCGCCGGCGGGTCTGACGCCGGTCCGTGTGCACTCTGGTCATGCCGCCATTGCCGAGGCAGTTGCCGCGGTGGCATCCACGATTCGTACCCAGCACGCCATCGTCGGCGAGGTGTACGACGCCGACGCCCGCGCCGGCGCGGCCCACGGTCGCATCGTCTGCATTGCCCATCACTGGGTCCGGCACGACGAGCAGGTCCGCGACGTCACCTGGCATCTGCGCTACGAGGACGAGTATCAGCGCACCGCCGATGCCGGATGGCGGATTCGCCGTCGGGCGTTGACGATTGACGCGATCGACACGCGGCCGGTCCGTCAGGTGCGGCCCACTGCGCCCTGATAGCCCCGGACGGCGGCCTCCTCAAGAAGATCCGCTGCCCGAGTGAGGCTTTCGGCCGGTGGGGTCATCTGACCCGCCACTGCTTGTGCATTGGTCGCGTGCTGCGGGTTGAGCACCGCATGCAGATCGGCGACCAGAGAATCCAAAGTCGACTCGGCGAAGCGTCGCCCCACACCGACTTCCAGATACGTGACCGACGTTGCCCATACTGGCTGATCGAGCCCATTCCACAGCACCAAGGCCGGTACTCCGGCCCGCAGACCCGCCGCGGTGGTGCCCGCGCCACCGTGGTGAACCACAGCTCGGCAGGCTGGAAAGACGCTCGCATGGTTCAACTCGCGCACAACTTTGACGTGGTCCTGAACGGGAACTCCGTCAAAGTTGTTCGGCCCCATGCAAATCAATGCGCGGGCCTCGAGTCGGGCGCAGGCCGCACTGATGACGGCGATCGTGTCAGCCGGCGCCGGGACCGGCATGCTGCCGAATCCGACACAGATCGGCGGTGAACCGGCCGCAATCCACGACAGCACCTCGTCATCGGCATCGGTCGGCAACTGCAGTGTCAGTGCCCCGACGAAAGGCCGTCGATCGGCGCTACCCGCCCATCCGGCCGCCAGCCCAGGTACGCAGATTTCGTCGTACGCCTGAATCTCCAACGGTTGTCCGGCAGTGGATTCCGCCGATAGGCCCAACGAGAGACGCTGGGCTCGATCCGATTGCGTCGTCGCCGCGTCCAGGGAAGACCCGTGCTGCAGGATCTGCGGCGGAAAAAAGTGCAGCGCCGCCAGTGGGATGCGGTAGTACTCGGCCACGTTGCCGGCCGGTGTCTGCTCGGTCATCCCCGCCACCAGCAGATCGGCGTCATCCGCCACGGACACCAACGTCGCGACCTTCTCCGCCACGACCTGGGCAACATACTCGACGGCCTGCGGGATAGCGCTGATCGGGTTCTGCAGCATGCGGGTGAAGTCCTCGTCGTTCAAGAGCTCCTGCCAGTCCCGTCCGTAAGGGACGGCTTCCAGCTCCTGCGACTCGACGTAGGCACGCATGTCCGATGGGACCGTAACCGCCATGCGTACGTCGTGACCTCTGCGCTGCAACTCCCCCGCGACGGCGATGCAGGGTTCAGTGTCGCCGCGACTGCCATGGGCGGCGAGGGCGAACTTCACCGGCATAACCTAACTCGCGCGAAGCCGTCGCGCCCGAGGGGTATATGTCGTTGTCGTCAGCCGGTTTTAGGCAGCGGGATGCCTTCGCTGGTGGAGAATTCGGCATCGCTCTGGGCCGAGAGCCCGAGCGACACCACCGAACGCGCGAACATCGCATCGGTCAGGAATGCGAGCGTGACCGCCCAGCGGTTGACCCCTCGCGGGATGGCATACAGGTGATAGGCCCGGGCGACGACCTTGGCCGGAAAGCCGGACAGCGGAATTTTCAGCGGGTTCGCCACCGCGCGGTGCGGTCCGAGGTCGACCACCAATCCCATGTCGTGGTGTTTGTATTCGCGCGGCTTACCGTGTCCGAGGCTGGCGGCGACGTTTCTGGCGAGCGTCTTGCCTTGGCGGGTTGCATGCTGCGCCGTGGGCGGGGTGATCTTGCCCGGTTGAGTCACGTCGGGCACCGCGGCGGCATCGCCGGCGGCGAAGACGTCGGGATGTCCGGGCACCGTGAGATCCGTCTGCACCTTCAGCCGGCCCTTTTCGGTCGGTAGCCCGAGCGTCTCGATCAGCGGCGCTGCGGTCACGCCAGTGACCCATGCGACGGTGCGGGCATTCACCCGCGAGTCGTCGCTTAGGACGACGTGGCCCTGGTGAACTTCCTTGAGTGTCAATCCCAATCGGACGTCGACTCCGCGTTGTCGCAAGACCTTCTGCGCGCGCGCCCCCAACTTCTCACCGACCTCCGGCATCACTTGCTCGGCCAGGTCGAGGAGCAGGAATTTCACCGAAGCCGGATCGAAATTCATCTGCTTGGCGGCGGCGTGAGCCAGCGCGCGAAGCTGCAAGACGAGTTCGGTGCCGGAATACGACGCGCCAACCACGACGATGGTGCGTCGAGCCTGCGCCAGCTCGGCAGCCTCGTCCAAGCAGGAAAGCTCGAGTTGCTCGAGGAAGTGGTCACGGAGGTAGAGCGCCTCGGCTACCGACTTCAAACCCCTTGCATACTTTGCCAATCCGGGAATGTCGAACAGCTTGGTCACCGAACCGGGAGTCAGCACCAGTCGGTCCCAAGACAATTCGCGGGTGCGCTGTTCGAGATCGGTGAACTGCAGTCGGTGCTGCTCCAGATCGACGCTGTCCACCCGGCCGCGAATCGCGCGCACTCGCTTCAACGTGCCCGCCAGTGGGATAGCGACGAATCGCGCGTCGACTACTCCCCCCGCCACATCCGGCAGTAGCGGTGTGTACAGCATGTAGTCGACGGGAGAGATGATCGTCACGTCGACATCGGTTTTGCGCAGCCGGTGCGCCAGCCGCCGCGCGCATTCGAATCCGGTAAACCCGCTGCCCACGACCACGACTGATGTCACCACGTCCAAGTATCCACTCGATGGGAAGCACAAACCGATCCCGGTCGAGGATCCCCGGCAAGCGTGCGACGTCCGCGCCGCCGTTTCCCTGCCCGCGATTCGGGTAGCCGACGCGGATGGCGAACACGGTTATCGACCACCAGCACATCGCGCATCCGTTGACCGGGCAGTCGGTGAGCGCCGCCGCCAAGCGTCCCGGCCTACTTCTCGTCGCGATGGCCATTGCCTCGTTCGTGGTGTGCGTGGCCGGCTTCGTCGACAGACAGATCGACCTGGGAGTAGGTGCAGCGAGTGTGTCGTTACTCTCTGCCGGCGCATCGTTGGCCTGGCGGTCCGCGGAAGTGCGACGAGTCCGCCAGATTCAGCGTGACTCGGATCGCGCCCGCAGCATCGCGCGCTGAGTCGGCGTATCGGAGCCAGGGCTCATTCCAGGGCGGCCAGGTTGCACACGGACTTACGCACGTCCGACTTGATGATTTTGGCGACGAGTTTCCCCAGCCGCCCGTTCAACAGACCGCCGCTCAAGTTGGAGGACAGCTCAAAGGTCGAGCCGGGTTTGTTGTCAGTGACCTTCATGGCGACGGTGATGTGAACTCCGCCGCGACCGCGGCCTGCCAATTCGACAGCGGTGGGTTCGTCATATTGGGTCACTTCCCAATGAATGATGTTGCGGAATCCCTTGACTTTGATCAGCGACGAGACTTGAGTGCCTTGTTCAATTGTTGACGGCACCTCGCCACGCCAACCGCCGAATATCGTCATCCAATCGCCGAATCGGCTCAGATCCGATGCCAGCTTCCACGCTGCTGCGGGCGAAAGGTCCGACGTTGTCGAGACATCCACTTGTGCCACGTCGTCTCACTCTCTGCTGAATGGAGATCCCGGCCCATCTGCGGGCGGTACATACCCTGACGTGCCGGCGGGATAAACCGTAAAGGGCTGATCAGATGCCCGTCCAGGTCTGGTCAAGCTGCTCGGCCACATCGATGACTTGCGCGGCTTGCGACTCCGGCGCGTCGATTTCGTCGATGACGTATTGCGCAATGAAGCGGCGGATTTCGGCGTCAACGCCACCGATGATGCGCAGAATCTCGCCACGGATGCTTTTCGACGACACGTGAACCGCGATGTCCGAGGCTCGCGGCTTGGCGACATCGACAATCAGTAGCAGGGGTTCGGCGGCGCGCGCGGTCGCGCTGAGCGCGATGTCGCCATCGACGGTGAACCGCTGCTTGTCGATTCGGATGTCGACGAGCAGGTCGATCAACAGCGGGATGTGGATGTCAAAAGTGATGGTGTCGGCGACATTACGCGTGACCTTGGGCTGTTTGATGGTGACCGCGGCGCTGACTCTGGCGATCTTGCCCGGACCCTGAGCCATCGGCGGCATCTCGAACTGGCTACCGGCGATCGCCGCGAACGCGGCGGCGACACGCTCCTCGGTCACCGCCACCTCGAAGAAGCGCCGCCCAAAGGTCTCGTAGCTGACGTACTCAAAGCCCTGCATGAGTAAATACCGTCTCACGTCGGCTCACCGAGACGACGACTGATCGCGTCGTGTCGGCCGAGCCGCATAGCCGGTTAGGCAAACGCCGCCGCGGGGTACACCGGTGCCGATGATTACGCAGCTATCTGCGATCGGGCCGGGCCTGGTGACATGAGGCTGCGCAAGAGCACCGTCAACGGGCCCGGGCTTGGTCGCGTTCGTCGTGGACGCGGCTTCTCCTACGTTGACGTCGACGGCGATCGCATCGACGATCCAGAGGTGCTGGCGCGAATTGAGGCGCTCGTCATTCCGCCGGCGTGGAAAAACGTGTGGATCTCGCCCTATCCCAACGGGCACATTCAGGCCGTCGGGAGCGACGTCGCGGGGCGCCGCCAGTACGTGTACCACGAGCGATGGCAAGCCGAGAGGTCCGAGGAGAAATACGACCGTGCGGTGAGCCTGGCCAAGCAGCTACCGGATTGGCGCCTGCACCTGCTCACCGATTTGAGGGGCCGCGGGGTAGGACGCGCTCGCGTGCTGGCGTTGGCGCAGCATTTGATCGACCAGGGCTACTTCCGGGCAGGCGGCGAGGAATACGTCGAGGAGAACGGCAGCTATGGACTGTCGACCCTGCTGCGCGACCACGTTCGGTTGCGTCGGGACTGCGTCGACTTCGACTACCCCGCTAAAAGCGGTGTGCGCCGGACGGTTTCGCTGGAAGATCCGTTGGTGCTGAGCGCGGTCCGATCGTTGTTGCGTGCCGACACGTCGACTGACCGGCTGCTGGCTTACCGAACCTCGGACGGCTGGTCCGAGGTCCACGCCGACGACCTCAACGGGCGTTTTCGGGAGTTGGTGGGCGCAGATTTCAGCGTCAAGGACCTGCGGACTTGGCACGGCACGGTGCTCGCCGCCGAAGCGTTCGCGATTGCCCGCGAACCGAACTCCAAGACAGCTCGTCGTCGCGAAGAAGCTGCCGTGATGCGCGCGGTCTCTGAGCAATTGGGTAACACGCCGGCGGTAGCGCGACGCTCCTACGTGGACCCTCGCGTGGTGTCGGCTTATGAGCAGGGGCTCACGATTGCGCCTGCGTTGCAACGAGCCAAGCGTCGTCGAACGCCGGAGGCTCGGCGCGAAACCATCGAGCGTGCGACCGCTCGAATGATCGGACGGATCAAGCACAGCTGAGAACGACCTCGTATCCGCGCGCCGGGTAGCGCGTATGAGAGAATTCGGCTATCGCACCGGCGCGATCTGGGCTGGCGATTCCGCTAACCACCCGTCCCGCCACTCAGCCAGCCATTTACTCGATGTCCCCGGCCGTGTCCTGACATGGCAATTCTCGGAGGTATCTGATCCAATGTGCGCCTATCATGTCACCGCACCGCAATCCTCCGGCTCGTCAGCCGGGGTGTGGCTCACCTGGGTCGGCGGCGGTGAGCGCCGCGAACTGCGCGATCGTCACGAGCGTTCTGCGCATGCCGTCGCCGGCGTCGTCGTGCTCGCCACTGTCGCGTTGACCTGGTTGGTGACATCACTCGCCGTTATGCACGCAACGCGACTCTCGGTGCTGGCCGTCCTACCGTTCACTCTGGTATTCGCACTGCTGGTGGGCGCGATCAGCCGGACGACCGCAACCGGCCCGATGCTCGGCGCGGCGAAACGCGGGGCGGTAGCCGTCAGCCTGGTCTTATGTGCAGTGGCGGGCGAATTCGCCTCACTTGCAATACTTTCCGGCCCAATCGATCATCATCTTCAACAGCAGGTCACGCGCAACGCGGGCTTGGCTCCGGCTGTCGTCCAAGCATCCAGCAGACTGCAACGGACGCGTGACGTGCGTGTCGCGCTGGACCGTACTGTTGACGTAGCGCGCACACATCGCGACGAGGCCCTGGTCGTCGCCCGCTGCGAATACCACCCCACCGCCGCATGTCCGCAAACCCGCATCACAGGTGTGCCCGGTTCGGGGCCCGAAACCCGAACGGCCAACCAGATTCTCGCGGACTCGCAGCGAGAACTGGATGACGCCATTGCTATTCGTGACAGCCGAGCCCCCGATCTGGACGCGCGCATCATCGACGACGAGCGGTCACTCAGCGAGATACCGACAAGCAGCGTTGGCGGAGGCGATCACAGTCTCGGCGCACGGTGGGTCGCCATGCAGCAGTTGACCTCGATCAGCACGAGCATCCTGGTACTACAACTGCTTACCTTGGGGTTCTTCGCATTCTTGGCCTTATTGCCGACGATCCTGCGGCGGTGGCGAGGCGAGACGACGCACGATCGCCATGCGCAGGCCCGCGCCGAACGCGAACGCGCCGAACTGACAGCCGATACGGCGATCGCGGTCAAGCGAGCCGAGATGCGTGCTGCCACCGAAATCCTTTGGGCCGAAAAGCAACTCGCACACGCCCGCCTCGCTGTCGAAGCACAGTTGGAGATCGACCGGGCGCAGCTCCGCCATCGGGTGAACGCCGCGATCGAGCCCGCGACACCGGACCCGACGCCGCCGGTCGACGACATCTACTTGCCGATCGCCGCCGAGGCGGAGGCCGCAAGCCTGGCAGTCGCCGCGGGCGATCGTTGCGTCGACAACGCCGGCGGCGGCTGAAGCGGGAAACCTGCCCGCAATTGCCGAGCGGAGGAATACCCCTGTGACGCCGACGATTCCGACTATCCCCGATGTCACCAGAGCTGCTGCCCGCTGGATCCGCCCGCTGGTTCCCGGATTCGTGGCCCGCGCAATCGATACGTCAACCCATCCATTGCGCACCGCGCGCCAGGTGATCGAGGAGGTTGAGGAGATCACCTTCTCGCTCAAGCGCACTCACAAGGTCACCGTTCACTCCGAAGAAAGTTCCGGTTTCGCGCCTACTGCCGAGTCGACCGCGTATACCTCGGCTGACGAGCATGACGGCCACTTCGGAGCTCCTGCGGCCCAGTCGCTCTCGCCTCGTCGCCCGTCGCCGAAACGGAATATCCCATCGTTGATGTCGAGCTTGGGCGAATCGCCATCTGAATTGGCCGGGCGCGACGGTCCTGCCGAGTTGCGTGCGAATGATGGTCCGCGGCAGTTGCCGCCCGCCGAATAGACAAACGCACAGAACACCGTAGGACCGCCTGTGCGGATGCGCGAAATCCGGTGCAGAAAGGTCATATTGATCACAGCGGTAGATAACTCTTTGCTAAAGAGCGGCTTTTGGCCTAAAGTTGCTGCATCTGCCCTGAAGTCACCGACCTGAGGTTTTCTCGAGCGAAAAGTCAAGAATCGGTTACTGTTCCACTCGAGTGAAATTGACGTTTCGTAACCATCATCTACCTGGCACTTTTGGCCGCAAATGAGACGTACGTCATGTTGAATACGCAAAAGTGATGGCGTGCACAAAGTTTGGTTCTCTATTGATCTTGTCAGTACCGTCCCGGCTCATGTTTGTTTTAGCAACGCTGATGGGTCTGCTTGAGCAGATGTCAGGCACGCCTTACATCACTGGTGGTAACTCGCCCGCGGGTGACGGACTGCTCCGGTCTGGCCTCCCTGGTTTCGAACGTCGCAACCGACCGGCCGGCCTTCAGTGGCAGGTTCAACACCGGCAACGAGGAGTCCGCCCTGCTGGCGCGCGGCTTCAAATACGGCACGGCACCGGGCGCTCTGGTGATCGGCTGGAACGGTGGCCACACCGCGGTCACGCTGCCCGACGGAACTCCCGTCGCCAGCGGCGAAGGCGGCGGCGTGCGCATCGGCGGCGGCGGCGCCTTCCAGCCGCAGTTCAGCCATCACATGTATCTGCCGGTGGACGGCGATGCCCCTGCGGATGCCGCGGCACCCGTACTGGTCAACATGCTGGCGCCCCGACGAGCCGCCGCCTCCGCCGGCCCCGGAACCCGCCGACGCTCCGCCTCCCCCGCCGCCGGCGCCTGAGGCCGCCCCGGCCGGGGACGTTCCCAACGACGCTCCGGCACCCCCGGAAGCCGCCTAGGTACACGTCAGACTGAAAACCGCTCGCGATAGCGGGTGAAACGGCTGGGCAGGTCGTGCTCGTCGAGACCGAACATTTCGGCCGACGTCACGATCGTGCCCAGTCGTCCGCGTTGGTGGTTGTCCAGGTAGTCGGTCGTCGCCGCGCGGACCGTCGGCGGTGAGCGGCTCTCCGGCGAGCTCGTAGATTCGCTCGACGGTACCCAGCTCGTCGGCCATGAACTCGTCGAATCGAACGTCGATCGACCGCTCCGGCGGTATCAGGTCCCGATCCCGGACGAGTGCGTTCAGCATCAACTCCAGGCGATCGGACCACGACGCCGCGATCTCATGCACCGGCACCGGAGAGCGATGCATCCGCGCCGTGTAGGTCAGCATCGCGAGCATTGACAGCACCACCGGTACCGGATCGCGATGGGTGAACACCACGACGACACCGGGGAACACCGCGTCCAGCACCGGCAGCTGCTCGAGGTGCTGCGGCGACTTCAACAGCCAGCGGCGGCCCCCTCGGAGGAACTGCAGGGCCTTCAGCTGCAGGCTTGAGATGCTCGTACGACGATGTCTGATCGTGCGACTAGGTAGTAGTCCCGCCAGCGCGGCACGTGGGCGAGCGTCTCGAAGAGCATCGTGGAGAAGTCGTTGGCCAGTAGCTGGATCTCTTCATGGACATGTTCGGTGGTCATCTCGTGCATCAGCGGGAAGTGCGGCATCGCCGCGTTCATGAACTCGACAGCGACGTCCATCCGCGCCTTGCGCGGATCCGGCTCGATACCCAGCTCGGCCGGCAGTGGATACGGCTCCACGCTCTCCCAGTACGGGATGGTGCGGAACGTCGGGCCCGCTGCCAGCAGGTTGTGCAGATGGGTGGTGCCCGTGCGCGGCAGGCCCGCGATGACGACCGGCGGCAGCAGTTCGATCTCGCGAATTTCGGGATGGCGGGCAAGCAGATCGTTGAGCAGCAGTCGGTTCTTCAGCAACTGCAACATCTGCGCGTGGAAGTTGACGATCCCGGCGTCCTGCAGGCCGTCGATCTCGCGCAGTGCGGCGAGGTAGACGTCGAGGCGCTCCCGGTAGTCGTCGGACCCGAAGTCGGTCAGGCCGGTCTCGGCCGTGGCCTTGGCGTGCAGCACGTCGGCGTCGAGCGGGCACTCCGGCGCCATCGTGGCCATCAGGTCGCGGATCTGGTCGATCTCGGGGCTGAACCGCGGCACGGCCAGGTCGTCGAGATGTACGAGGGCTGGCGCGGCATCCGTCATGGCGAATTATGTTACTCTGAGTTCCGTAATGACGACAGAGCTTGGCCGCCCCCGCGATAAACGCATCGACAGCGCGGTGCTGCGCTCGACCGTCGAGTTGCTTGCCGAGACCGGCTACGCCGACCTCTCGGTCGACGCGATCGCGCGGCGGGCCGGCACCAGCAAACCTGCGATCTACCGGCGTTGGCCGAGCAAGGCGCACCTTGTGCACGAGGCGGTCTTTCCGATCAGCGACGCGACCGCCCTCCCGGACACCGGGTCGCTGGCGGGAGACGTTCGCGAGATGGTCCGCCGCACCGCGGCGGTGCTGACCACCGCCGCGGCGCGGGCGGCGCTGCCTGGACTGGTCGGTGAGATGGCGGCCGATCTGACGCTGCACGCGGCCCTGCTGGAACGCTTCGGCGACATCCTGTCTCGCGGACTTGACCGATCGACTCGCCGATGCCGTCGCGCGCGGCGAGGTCCGGTCCCGACGTCACTGCCGCCGAGATCGTCGAGGTCGTCGCCGGAACAACCTTCCTGGCCCTGCTCACCCGCGGCGACGCGCTCGACGACTCCTGGGTGGACCGCACGGCAGCACTGATAACGAGAGGAATCAGCGGATGACCAACAGCGAGCACGAGTCCACCGCCGCATGGCGTGAATTGCTGGACACACTGGGCGGACTGGACCGCTCGTTCCTCGACGGCGATCGCGCCGTCACCGACGACCGCAGATCGCCGACGGCTACCGCATGCTGGCCACCACCTTGGGCGTCGCCTTCGACACCTACTTGTTCGGTGAGCCGAGCCGGCCGGTGTTCGTGGCAGTCAACACGCCCTTTCGGCGGGATCGCCGCTGGGGCGGCGACAACACCGACGCCTACTACTACATCTGCCCGGTCGATCCCGGGCGCCGCTACCGCATCAGCGGCAATCGGGGCGACAGTGTCTACTTCTCGCTGACCGCCTACAACGAACCCTCGCCGGGCGCCTGGTCGGATCGGATCGTGGCGATCGTGCGCGACGACGATCTCGACATCGACGCCGACGGCAACTTTTCGTTCGAGCTCGGGCCGACACCGGATGCGGCGGTGTTGATGACCCGCGATTATCAGGCCGACCCGCAGACCGGTCGCCCGGTCCACTGGCAAATCGAATCGCTCGACGAGCCCGAGCCGCGTTCGACACGGCGATGCCGAGACCGCGGCAAAGCTACGGGCCTGCGGCGACCTGGATGCGCACGATGTTCGCGATTGTCCCGCTGGCCGTGGGTGCGCGGGTCGACGAGGCGCACGCGCTCGGCCACGAGATCGCGCACGCAGCAAACCAATTCGCCGACCCCTATCAAGTGCCGGACGCCAATTTCGGGTGGTCGGCCCGCGACGCCTGCTACTCCTACGGCAGCTTTGTGCTCGACGACGACGAGGCGCTGGTCATCACCCACCGGCCGCCGCCGTGCAGGTTCTGGAACCTGGTGGTGTGGAACCAGTTCATGGCCACCCACGGTGTTACCGATGCACGTTGCTCGGTCAACGGCCACAGCGCGGTGCCCAACTCCGACGGCTCGGTGACCGTGGTGCTGTCTCGAGGCATGACGGCACACCCGAATTCACTGACCACGCTTGACTATCCCCGCGGCAACCTGGCCTTCCGATGGTTCCTCGCCGACGGGGTACCGAAGCTGCCCGAGGTACAGCTGATGAAAGTGGCTGACGCGCCAAGCTGCATCGATGCGTCACGCTGAATCACTCTGCCGCCGCAACCAACTGACCGCGGGCGCGGATGGCTTGCGACGGCTACGATTGTGCGCGAGGGTACTCAGACGATGCCCAGAAAATTCTTAGTTTGGACAACCAATAGTGGGGGAATCTTCAGCGTCATGATTGCGCGTCAAGTCACTCGTCTCATTGGTGCCGCGGCCGCCGCGGCGTGGACGCTCGGGGTTTCCGCCCTTCCGATCGCCACCGCTCCATCCGCATCCGCCCAGCCCTGTCCCGACACCCAGGTGGTGTTCGCGCGCGGCACCGGTGAGGATCCGGGTGTCGGGCCGACGGGACAGGCGTTCGTCGATGCCGCTGCGTGGTCGCTTGGGCGGAAGGTCGCTGGACGTATACCCGGTGAACTACCCGGCCAGCGACCAGTGGTCGACCGGCCTGGACGGCATCAGGGACGCCGGCTCACACGTCGTCAGCGAAGCGAACGCCTGCCCCAATACCAAGATGGTGCTCGGCGGCTACTCGCAGGGCGCGGCAGTCGCGGGCTTCCTGACGATCTCACGCCGTCCCGGACTCGGTGCCGCCAGACGTCGACCCGGCGACCATCCCGAAGCCGCTGGACCCTGCGGTGGCCAACCATGTCGCCGCGGTGGTGCTGTTCGGAACGCCCAACGTCGCGGGCGATGAATTTCCTCGGCCAGCCGCAGTTGGTGATCGGGCCGCTGTATCAAGCCAAGACCATCCAGGTGTGCGCCGTCGAAGACCCGGTCTGCTCGGACGGGATGAACTTCTCCGCGCACAACAGCTACGTCGACGATGGCAGCGTGATCGCTCAGGGAGTGGATTTCGCCGCCAACCACCTGCAAAGCCCCGGCGGTCCGGCCCCAGTGACGGCAGCGCAACACGGCGGCTTCGGCAACTGAGCCCGCGGCCGGGTTCGACCGCCATTTCGAGATGCTAGAGACGGCTCAGTAGCAGACTCGGTAGCCCCTATCTTCGCGACGTCGGCGACGGCTGGGTGCGACGATTCGTCGCGCCGGCATTGGGCGTGGACTAGCGTCGAGGGCGGTCTGTCGCACGCATCCTGGGATGGAGAACATCTATGGCGATCCGAGTCGCACACGTCGCCACCGGAAACGTCGGGCGGCTGGCGCTGATCGAGCTGATCACCAATCCGCAATTCGAATTGACCGGACTGTGCGTCTCGGCGCCGGAAAAAGTCGGCAAGGATGCCGGCGAACTCGCTGGTCTGGATGAGTCCACCGGGATCGCTGCAGTGGACAACCTGGATGCACTGATCGCCGCTCGGCCGGAATGCATCGTGTATTGCGCGATGGGTGACACTCGTCTGCCTGAAGCGATGGCTGACGTGATGCGCATCCTCGCCGCCGGTATCAATGTCGTGGGTTCATCACCCGGGTTGCTGCAATACCCCTGGGGCGTGATGCCGGACAAGTACATTCAGCGCGTTGAAGATGCTGCACGACAAGGCAATTCAAGCCTGCTTTATCAGCGGGGTCGACCCGGGCTTCGTCAACGACCTGATTCCGCTCGCGCTCGCCAGCACCTGTCAGCGCATCGAGCAGGTGCGCTGCATGGAGATCCACGACTACGCGTCCTACGACGGCGCAGAGGTCATGCACTACATGGGATTCGCCCGGCCGATGGATGAGATTCCGATGCTGCTGCAACCGGGCATACTTAGCATTGCCTGGGGCACGGCGATTCGGCAGCTAGCGGCTGGCCTGGGCATCGAGGTCGACGAGATCACCGAGTCTTACCAGCGCGAACCGGCGCCAGAGGATTTCGATATCGCGATCGGTCACGTGGCCAAGGGCACGCTGGCCGTCCTGCAGTTCGAGATCCGCGGCATGGTGAACGGCCAGCCTGCGATCGTCATCGAGCACATCACCCGGTTGCGACCCGACCTGCGGCCCGACTTGCCGCAGCCCGCCGCGGGCGGCGGTTCGTACCGTGTCGAGATCACCGGTGAGCCTTCGTATGCCGTGGACATCGTTCCGAGTAGTCGTTTCGGCGACCACAATCAAGCGGCGATCTCCGGCGCCGCCGGGCGTATCGTCAACGCGATTCCGGCCGTGATTGCCGCGTCGCCGGGCATCAGGACGACACTGGATCTGCCGTTCATCACTGGAAGCGGGCTGTATGCCCGCGAAGAAGTTGTGGCCGGCTGAAAAGCGCCTGAAGGCGAAACGGTCCGGTCCGACATCGCGGACCGGACCGTTGACACTGGTCTACTGGTGCTTCTTCTGCCGCTCTTCGGCCGCCGCCGCGCCGGAACGCGCTGCTTCGGCTTCGGCTTCCTTCTTCGCCGCATCGCGTTGGGCATCGGCCTTGTCTTGCTGGGCCTTACCTTCTCGGACTACGTCGTCGCGACCGGCGACCGTGCCGCCGACCTCTTTTGCTTTCCCTTTGATGCCTTCGACCGCGCCCTTGATGGCTTCTTCTGGCCCACTGTTCTTCTGATCCGACATGAGTGCTCCCTCTCGTCAACGTCGCTAACGCTTATCGGTGCGAACACGGCTGATGTGCACCACTTACATTGCGCTTCAAGCGCATTCGAGTCTCGGTGCATCGATGATCAACTGTTGTTCATTCGCACTGAGGGACTTCCCCGGCAGGCGCCCAGCCAAACACCGGCACGACGATGCCGGCGCCGGCATTTCGGCCGTCACGGCCGTGGCCAGGGATTCCGCGGTGCAAAAGAGGACGACCGATCGGCACCGCATATGGCTCTGGGATACCGTTTCCGTTACGCAACGTAAAAAGGAGCTTGGTGTGACGAGGATTCCGCCGCCGGTGATAGCCACGACGGCGATCGTGGCGACGCTGGTGGGCGCGTTGGCCGTCGGCTGCAGCAATGATTCGAAGCCGTCGACGCCGTCTTCGGGGTCCGCCGCTCCCACGCACCCGGCGATCAGCGACTACACCACGCTGTTGATCAAGGCCGGCGACATCCACGCGCCGGACGCTTTCACGGGCGGTCCGGCAACAAAAAACCCGAACGGTCAGCAGGGCGCGACGATCACGTTCACCGACGCAGACCACAGCCACTCGATCGTCGACACCATCGAGATCCTGCCTGACATCGAAGCTGCGGCGAGTGCGCTCGACTCGGCCAAGGCGACGCACCGCGAAACACTGCTCGCCAAGTCGCTGCGGGTCGAAGTAGGGGTGGGAGGCGCGACGGTCACAGGGCTGTCGCCAGATCACTCCAAGGGAGTGACGGTGTTGGTCTTCACCGAAGGCAAGGCGCTGGTCACGATGGAATTCGACGGACCCTCCTACGCGCTGGCGCCAACGGAATTCGTCGCCGAAGTCGGCCAAAAGCAAGACGAAGTGATCAAAAAGGCACTCGGGAGCTGACGCTCCGCACTTGAATTCGACTGTCAATCAGTGGTTTTCGCGCGCTGCATCCAATAGTGAACGCGCGCTTTCGATGCACGGCAGAAGGCGGTCGGTGGCGCTGATGCCGGCCTCTGCGCGCGAGCGCATCGGTATCTCCAACCCGACAACCAGATCTTTCGGTAGCGCTGTGAGCATGTCGAGCAGCGGCAACTCGCCCTCGCCGGGCACCATCCGCTCGAACATGGCTTCCTCGGCGTAGTGCTCCGTGCGCTTTTGCATCGTGGTGTCGCTCAGTTGGATGTAGCCGATCCGCTCAGCGGGAATGACCCGAAGGTCGTCGGGCGATGCGCCGAAGCGGGCCACGTGCATCGTGTCGATCAGCAGGCTGATCTCGTCTCGGTCCACGTACTCCACCGCGGCGATCGCCGATGGCAGGTCCGCGATGCTAAGACCGACAACAGGTTCGACGCAGGTGGCGATGCCGCGCTCGGCTGCCAATGCCGTCAGTACGGCCAGTTCGTCGAATGCCCGGGCCCGGTCGGGCTCCAGGCTGACCGTGTTGATCCGCGGTATTTGCAGCTCGGCCATCACGTCGAGGTCGGTGGCGTAGGAGCGAACATCGACACCCGGTGCGATGAGCAGCCCCTCGCCCAGCGAGATCGATACCCCACGGTCGTCCATGGCCGAAAGCAGGTCCTTCCGCAACTGGGGTTCATCGCGCAGTGAAAATGGTTGATAGTTCAGGGCTTTCACGGGCGCGAAACCGACCATGCCGGTCGTGATGTATCGACAGCCGAGATCGGCGGTGAGATTCACGTATTCGATGGGGGGCATGCCGAAGACGCTGAGCATCTCGATGCCAAGACGGTCCATGTCGTGATCCCCGCTCAGCCGCCGACCATCGCGAGGCCGCCGTCTACGGGGATCAACTGGCCCGTGATGAATCGGGCTCCGGTGCCGGCCAGGAACACCAACACTGGTCCCAGATCGTCGGTGGGGTCGCCGAGCTTGCCGCCCAGCGGGATGGACAGTTTCATCTGCTGATCGATGTACGGGGCGACGTCGGGCCCGAGAAACTCTCGCAATCGGTCCGCACCCGGTGTTTGCACCGCGGGCGCAAGCGCGTTCACGGTGACGCGGTCTGCGCCCCACGCTTTGGCCGCCGAGCGGGTCCAGGCCTGAACAGCGCCTTTGGTGGCGGCGTACACCGCCGCGATCGGACTGCCCATGACGGCCTCGGCGGACCCGAAATTGATGATCTGGCCGCCATTTTCGCGCATGGCCCGGTGGGCCGCCTGATTCGTCAGCACCGTTGCCTTCACATTGGTAGCCAACAGAAAGTCGATCTCATCGCTGGTGATGGATCCGGGTACTCCCGGCTGCCACAGTCCGGCGGCGTTGACCAGCACGTCCAGGCCGCCGAGTTCCTGCACCGCGCGACCGAAGGCACTATCCACCGAGTCGGCATCGCGCACGTCGCACTGCAGCCACGTCACAGCCGGCGCGTCATCGGCCGGAGAGGTGCGGTGATAGGTAGCGGCCAGCTCGGCCCCCGCGGTGTGCAGAACGCGTACGGCCGCAGCCCCGATTCCGGTGGCGGCGCCGGTCACCAGAATTCGCCGGCCTTCCAGTAAGGGTCGCGGTACCGTCATGGCCGCGGAGTCTATCCGTCGACCGAACAACGAAGTCAGGTAACCCGTCGTGTATTCGATGCGCTTCGACATGCGAGCACCCGACTTTGGTGCTCCAGCGGTCGAACTGTACGAAGCTGCCGTCGATATGTGCGAGTGGGCCGAGACCCGGGGATGCATGGCCGCGGTGATCTGCGAGCATCACAGTTCGCCGGATGGTTATCTGCCGACGCCGATGATTCTTGGCGGCGCGATCGCCGCACGCACGAAGCAACTCATGATGACGCTGATCGTCATCTTGCCGTTCTACGACCCGGTTCGGCTCGCCGAAGAGATCGCGGTGCTCGACCTGATCAGCAAAGGTCGCGCCGCCTACGTGTTCGGGCTTGGGTATCGGCCCGAGGAGTACCAGCACTTCGGCCTCGACCGCAGAGCGCGCGGACGCATCGCGGACGAGAAGCTCGCCCTGCTGCGGCGCCTACTCGAAGGCGATGTCGTCGAGCACGAGGGTCGGCGAATCAAGCTGACGCCCTTGCCCTTATCGCCGCCGTTGATGATGTGGGGTGGCGGCAGCGTTGCGGCAGCAAGGCGCGCCGGACGCTATGGCTTGGGCTATCTTGCGCAGGGCGATGCACCCGGCTCGCAGGAGGCGTATGAAGAGGCGTGCCGTGCCAACGGACACGAACCGGGCATGACTTTGTTGCCCAATCGCGATACGCCGAGCGTGTGTTTCGTCGCGCCGGATGTGGACCAGGCTTGGCGGGAAATCGGCGAACACCTGCTGCACGACGCACGCATGTACGCCCAGTGGAACCCCGACAATCAGACCTCGGCGGGTATCGCGGACGTCAGCGATGTCGACGAGCTGCGGGCGACGTCGCGCCCGCATCGAATCTTCACCGCCGATGACGCCATAGCGCATGTCCGTGGTGGTGGCATGCTGACGCTGGCACCCCTGTGCGGCGGCATCCCGCCCGACATTGCTTGGAAGTACTTGCGTTACGTCGACGAAGCGGTGCTGCCCGCATTGCAACACAGCGACGGCTAGCGTCTGCCGACGTAAACGATCATCCCTGCGGCCGGCGGCGCGCCGACCGCGAAGATCGCGAATTGCCACGCCCAGCCGGTCGCCTTGCTGCCGAAATCCTCGCTGTGTACGACCTCGTCGCCGGCCGGTGTTCTCGCCACGCGGCCGCGGTCGTCCTTGGCCCACCAATCGTTGTGGACGAGTGGTAGTCATGGCTGTTCACCCAGGACTGGCAGTCGTCGCGGACACCCCAGAATCCGCGGCCAAGCGCTCCGGCTATGCCGAGCACGAAGGCGCCAGCTGCGATGCCCCACAACAACTTCCGCCAATTTGTCATCGAGTCGTTAGAACGCTTCGGGGTCCCGCTGTACCTCGGCCGGCACGGGATGGCGATACAGGCGCGACGCGTTCTCCCAGGTGAACTTGCGAATCAGCTCGGGCGACAGATCGCCGATCTGCTCGTGCACCGTCTCCTGGGTGTGCGGCCATGTCGAGTCGCAGTGCGGGTAATCCGCTTCCAGCATGATGTTGTCGGCACCGATCCGGTCGTGCTGGACGAACGAAGACTTGTCTTCCACAGCGCAGAACCAGAAGTTGCGGGTGAACACCTGGGCCGGAGTCAGGCTCTCCCCCAGGTTTGCCCACGTGCCGTACATCTCGTGGTAGCTGAGCATGTGGTCGAGTCGATCCAATAGTCCTGCAACCCAGCCGATTCCGCCCTCTGACAAGCAAATCCTCAGATCGGGGAATCTGCTCGGCAATCCGGAGTACAGCCAGTCGACCGCCGCCGAGATGGCGTAGGCGAAGAACAGCACGCCCTGCACATCCGGTGGCGCGTCGTCGGTGGTCGACGGAGATGAACCCGATGACCCGATGTGCAGGTTCACCACGGTCCCGGTCTCCGCGCATGCGGCCATCATCGGGTCCCAATGGCCGGAGTGAATGCTGGGCAAGCCCAGCATCGAGGGATTCTCACTGAATGTGACGGCGTGGAACCCGCGCTCGGCGTTCTCACGGATCATCTGTGCGCCAAGTTCGGGATCGAGCAGCCAGGGCAACTGGCAGGGGATGATCCGGCCGGGATGCGAACCGGCCCAGACGTCGTGGTGCCAGTCGTTCCATGCCCGCACCGAGGCCAACGCCAAGTCACGGTCCTTGGTCACCTGCTGCAGCCGTTGGCCGGCGAAGCCCGGCAGAAACGACGGAAAGTTGAGCGACGCGTAGATGCCGTTGAGATCCATGTCCTTGACACGCGCATCGATATCCCATGCACCCCTGCGCATCTCGTCGAAGCGGACCGGCTCGAAACCATATTCCGACACCGGTCGCCCGACGACGGCATTGAACCCGACATTCGGCAGCACCTGGCCGTCGTAGACCCACGTCTGGCCGCCGTCGGCAGTATCGACCACTTTCGGCGCGCGGTCGGCGAACCGTCGCGGCAGACGCCCGGTGAACGTGTCCGGGGGCTCGACGATGTGATCGTCCACCGAGATCAGCGTGTAGCGGCGCGACGCCCTCGGGGGATCGGGAAGAAACGTAACCGAACGGTCCGCACCGGTTTTGGCGGTGGTGAAGCTCATGTTGGTGGCCAGCTCGTCGATCGATTTCATGGCACTCCGCTCAGTTCAGTACCGCGGGATCGGCTTTGATGGTCAGGCGGGCCGCGCCCGCCCAATAGACGTCGGCCGCCCGTTCGATGAGTGATCGCTGCATGCCCGCCATGTCCGACCAATTCATCTGCCGTGGGTTCCTTGCCGGTGAGCAGCACGTCGTAGGCCAGCTTGCAGACCCGCTCGATCGACGCGGCGCGGTAGACGGCCTCGGCAAGGTTGCGGCCGGTGGCGATGACGCCGTGGTTGGCCAGGATCGTGAGGTTGGCACCTCCGATGCGAGCCGCGAGATCGGCTGCGCGCGTGGCACTGTCGATTTCGCCGTCGTATGCATCGACCAGGCACAGGTCGTCCAGGAACAGCGAGCCGGTCTGGTGAACCAGCTCCGGCAGCCTGCCCAGCGCAGCCAGCACGCAGACGTAATAGGGGTGATTGTGGATGACCACGCGAGCGTCATCGCGGACGCGGTGCAGCTCGGTGTGGATGTGGATCGCCGGCGTGACATCCCACCGGCCGTGGACGACCCGCGCATCGGCGTCGACTACACAGATATCCGAGGCGGTGATCTCCTGCCACCACAGTCCCCACGGGTTGACGAACATGTCAGTCTGTCCGTCGGGCTGCCAGGTGATGTGACCGGCCAGATTCTCGGCGAACCCGATGCCGGCCAGGTGGCGGAAGGCGATCGCGAGCGCCTGCTCGTCGGAGAGGTCAACGCCGATCGGCGGAACCACCGAGGGCGCCCACACTTCCAGGCCGCCTCGGCGAGGGTTAGGAGCGTTCATCATGTGCCTCCATCCTGGACTGAATATCCTCGCGCAGGCGACCTTTGGCGATTTTGCCGCCCGATGACCGAGGCAATTCGTCGACGACGATAAGCCGCTCGGGAAGCAGCTCCTTGGAAACCCCTGCCGCCAAGAGGAACTCGACCAGACTCGGCAGGTCGATCGACTGTGCGTCGACGAGTTCGGTATAGAGACATACCTTTTCGCCGAATACCGGATCGGGCATGGCCACCGCCGCCGCGACCGCAATCGCCGGGTGTCTCGGTCGCCGCGTCCTCGACTTGAGCCGCGCTGATGTTCTTGCCGCCGCGAAGGATGAAGTCCGACGTGCGGCCGGTGACGCTCAGGTAGCCGTCGGCGTCGATCTCGCAGATGTCACCCATGCGCATCCAGCCGTCGCGGGTGAACAGTTTGTCGTGATCGGTGCCACCGAGGTAGCCGAGGCTGGTCGCCGGACCTCGACAGGCGGGCTGGCCGTGGCCCGCATCGGTGACGTCCCGGTCGCCGTCGAAAAGCCGCACCGACATCTCGGGCACGATCCGGCCGCCCGTACGCAGCCGACGAGACTGCGAGTCGTTCAGCGTGGTGGCACTGAGGATGCCGGTCTCATTCGACCCGTAGAACTGCAGAATCGTTGCGCCAGTGAGCTTCTCGAATTCGTCTGCGGGCCGGTAGGGTAACGCTTCACCGCCGGTGAACACGACGCGCAGCGAGCTCAGGTCGAACTCCCGGGAGGCACTGTCGGCAATCAGCATCGTCAACTGCGTGCTGACACAACACAACACAGTGACCCGGTGTCGGGCAATCGCCTCACACGTCGCGCGTGCGCTGAAGCGATCCAGGATGACTGCGCCGGCACCGAGGTAGATCGGCGTGGTGTGGCTGGTCCAGATCCCGAACCCGAACGGCATGGGGATGACGGGCAGGAAAATGTCGTCGGGTGTCAGGTGCCCGTTGGCAACCGCCTTCTGGTGGAAGTAAAACCAGCGGTTCTGGGTGTGCACCACGCACTTGGGCAGTCCGGTGGTCCCGGACGTCGAGTTGATCAGGAACACATCGTCGGGCCCGAGTGGTCGGCCGACGGGCAGCGCGCCCGGCGCCGCCTCGAGATCCAGTCGCAATCCCCCGCTGCCCTGCGTCAGCAGCACGACCGGCAGGGAGGAGCCGGCAGGCCCGAGTTGCGTCCTCGTGGCGCCGAGCGTCGCTGACCAGCATTTTCGGCTGTGACGTGTGCAGGATCGCGACCACCTCGCGGGTGCCGGCCCGCGCGCCGATGCCGACCACGACCGCCCCGCAGCGCTCGACGGCGACAAACAGGGCGTGGATGGCGGCGGAGTCGCCGTGCCACACCGCGACCCGGTCACCGCGTCTCACGCCGGCGCCGGCCAACTGTTCAGCTAAAGAACTTGCAGCATCATCAAATTCACGCCAAGTCAGTGGCGCGCCGGGGTGGTCGACGTAAGCGATACGGTCCGGGCGCTGCACGGCGTTGCGGGTGACTGCATCGGACAGCGTGATGTCCGACCACCAGCCCGCGGCGCGGTAGCGGGCGGATTCCTCGTCGGTGAAGGCCGGCGAGCCTACGGTGTCCAAGCCGCCGGCACTCATCAACCGATGATATGGCGACGGGTCACGCGGATGATCGGCATTCGATGATCAGCTCGGTTCACGCAACGGAAGGCCGGCCGCACGATAGATCGCGTCGATGACCGTCATGTTTTCGATCGCATCCTCCGGTGTGGTTTTCACCGGTTCACCACGCAGGACCGCGCCGGCGAACGCGTCGAGTTGATACGCATATGATGGCCGGCGGGAAAAGCGCTCGACGCGCTTACCGTCGGCGGAGCGGACGGCAAGCCGGTTGACAAACTGCGGAAGTCACCGGGTTGAACACCCTCAATTCACCGCGCTCACCGATCACCCGGGCGCTGATCTCCAGCAATCGCGCCGACCACATCGAGCAGCGGATCTGGCCAGTGTGGCCCTCTGGAAACTGCAATTCGGCCGTCATCGCCCGGTCGATTTGTGGATCGCGGAGTTTGGCCCGGGCCGAGACCACTTCGGGCGTTGACCCGCCGAACGTGCGGGCCATGTGTACGGCATAACAGCCGGCGTCCATCAGCGCGCCGCCGGCGAGTGGGTAGCTGTAGCGGATGTCGGAGAACTTCGGCAACGGGAAGCACAACGCGGTCTCTATCCGCTTCAGCTTCCCCAGCGCGCCGGAGGCGACGATCTGTTCGATGCGCAGCGCGAGCGGATGGTAGCGATAGTGAAATGCCTCCATCACGATCCGATCGGACTGCGCCGCCAATCCGGCAATCTCGCGAGCCTCGGCGGCGTTGGCGGTGAACGGCTTCTCACAGAGCACGTGCTTGCCGGCGTCGATTGCGGCCCGAGTCCACTTGCCGTGCAAGCCGTTCGGTAGTGGGTTGTAGATCGCATCCAGGTCTGGGTCGGCGATCAGCGCTTCGTAGCTGTCGTGCACGCGCGCAATGCCATTTTTGGCAGCAAATGCCCGCGCACGTGCGCCGTCGCGCGCGGCTACCGCAGCCACCACCACCTCAGGGTTGTCCTTTGCTGGTTTTATGAGGGCCGATGGCGCGATCCGGGCCGCGCCAAGCACACCGATACGTAGCGACCCTCCGGGTTCAGACACGGACCGAAGCTAACACTTCGCCCACACCGGCAGCACCCGAAACATAGCAATGCTCAGTTTCTTTCGTCGAAACCAGCCCCCGTCGCAAGGTCGCGACGAGCTGAATTTTTCTCAGCGAGTCCATCTGATTTATTAATGCCGCACGCAGGGATGGCGCCTACGGTCGCCCTATGTCCGCGGTCGGGGAATTGGTTCGATTCCCACCGATCCGCAACGCGCCGCCGCCGCTGCGTTGCCCACGCGGCCATTTGATGAGAGCCGAACGGATCGTGAACAAGACCGCGATTTGCTCGTGCGGCCGACACCAAACCTGGCGATGTCATTGTGGCGCAATGACATACGAGCCTTCGATAAGCGCGCAATGCGATCTGCTTCGTCGGGCTGACGCCGTCGTCGCCAGTCGCTTCCGGCGGACGTGAGGGATGCGCTCCGCGTCCGGGTCGAAAGTCGCAATTGACGTGTGCGCCAAGAAGCTTGGGGTGTAAATCACATGTCAGAGTCCTGTAAAAACCGCTCGGCGACCCTCGCCGAATGGTCGCCGGAGTACGTAGGTTTTTCACATTGAATTGTCGGGCTTCTCGCCCGTCCTGCTCGAGGAGAAAGTCATGATCCCAGTTCAAACCCGGCTCGAAGACGAGTTGCGCAACTGCGCCGTCGAGCTGCGGCAACTCGCGTACACCCTGCAAAACGGGATCGGCGAACACGATCTGCTTCGCCTGTCGGAGCGGATGCGGGCCGCGGCCGACGAGGGTAGTCCGCAGCGGCGCTTAGTTACTTGTTGTCGGCCGGCTTGGCTGAATTGTCCGCGTCGGTGCCCAGATTCTTGGGGCAGTACTCGGCGGCCGCAAGGGTCATGAACTTCGCCGCACCGTTCCCGGCGAGTGACGGGTTGCCCGTTTGAGGTTTTTCTCGATGTCGGCAGTGGGTGTCCCCTTGTCGGCCAAATCGCACAAGTTCTTGGCAACCTCGACCGCCTTGGGGCCGTCCTGATAGCTGAGTCCGGCGGCGTTGATTTGCTTGAGGAAGTCTGCGTCGTTGCTGGGAGCCCGGGTCGGCGTACGCCGGCGCAGCCACGATGATCATGGTGGGGATACTGAGCAGCATCAATAGGCGTTTCATGAGACTCGAGTCTTCCAAAATTGCGCGCGAGACGCAGCCCGCCTCGGCAGATATGCGCTGGTGGCCCAAGCAATTTCAGCCAACGTTAACGGCGACGTCGCTCGCGCGACGCTTTCAGTGCTCTTGAGATTCGTCGTCACTTTCGGCGTCGGCCACCGTCAGCGGCAGCGCCAGTTCCTCCAGGGGACGTTGTTCTGCGGCGATTCCGAGCCACAGTTCCACGAGTCCTGCCGCCGCCATGACGGCGGCACCGATCAGGAATGACCACATCACCTCGCCGCGCTGGCCGGATTCGATCAGGTGACCGAACAGCAGCGGCCCGCTGATACCGCCGATCGCGGTACCGACGGCGTAGAAGAACGCGATGGCCAACGCTCTGGTCTCCATCGGGAAGATTTCGCTGACGGTCAGGTATGCCGCGCTCGCGCCCGCCGAGGCCAGGAAGAACGTGGCGGCAAGCACGGCGATGAACGCCCAGACTCCCCCCGTCTGATTCACGAACAGGACGGCGAGCGCAACGGCCCCGACGGCCGAGCCCAGGTACGACATGGTGATCATCGGCTTGCGGCCGACCGTGTCGAACAGCCGGCCGAGCACCAGGGGCCCGAGGAAGTTGCTCAGCGCCCACAGCATGTAGAACTGCGGCACCTTCCCGGCGTCGACGCCAAAGAAACCGCTGAGCAACGTGCCCAGGTTGAACGTGACGCCGTTGTAGAGAAACGCCTGCCCGATGAACAAGGCCAACCCGAGGACGGCCCGTCGCGGATACAGCTTGAAGGCAACCTTGGCGATCTCGACGAACGAAATCGTCTCGCGTTGACGAATTTTCAACGGCCGGCCCTGCGGTTCCGGAAGCGGTCGGCCAGTTTCCCGCTCGACGTCCGCTTCGATGTCGCCGACGATCTGTTCGGCTTCTTGGTTGCGTCCGTGAATGAACAGCCAGCGTGGGCTTTCCGGCACGCTGCGCCGGACGAGAAGGACAAAGATTCCGAAGATCGCGCCGATACCAAACGCGAGCCGCCATCCGATGTCGGCTGGGAAGTTCGAGGTGTTTAGAAGCAGGAGTGCCCCGGCCGCGCCGGCGGCCGATCCCAGCCAGTACGTTCCGTTGATCACCAGATCCACCCGTCCGCGCACTCGCGCGGGAATCAACTCGTCGATCGCCGAATTGATCGCGGCGTACTCGCCGCCGATACCGGCGCCCGTGAAGAATCGGGTCAGGAAGAAATACCACGGCGCAAAAGCAAATGCCGTCGCAACCGTCGCGGCCAGGTAGACCGCCAGGGTCAGAATGAAAAGGTTGCGCCGGCCGAACCGATCCGTCAGGTGGCCAAAGAACAACGCGCCCAAGCATGCTCCGGCGATGTAGAAGGCGGCGGCGGTGCCGATGTCCGCGGGCGTGAGCGCGATACCGCTGCCGTGCTCGGTGAGGCGCGACGACACGTTTCCGACCATCGTGACCTCGAGCCCGTCCAGTACCCAGACTCCGCCGAGTCCGACGACGACGCGCCAGTGAAACCGTGACCACGGCAGCCGATCCAGGCGTGCGGGAAGGCGGGTGCTGATGGTTCCGGTCTGGGCACCTTCGCTCATGTCGCTCCGTTCTCGTCAGGTCCCGGCGAGTCTCAGGTGATCAACCCGGGCGGATCAGCGCTGCCGGCTGTGCCCGGCAGGTCCAGCTGCATCCAGGCGACGTCGTGCCAGCGGTCGAGCTTCCATTCAACGCGGCGATACAGACCGACATCTTCGAACCCCAGGGATCGGTGAAATTCATTGCTGGCCTCGTTGGGCTGAGTGATGCTGGCGAACGCGCGTCGATAGCCGCGCTCACCGAGCCGGTCGAAGAGTTGCGTGTATAGCGCGCGGCCGCCTCCGCGGCGATGTTGGTCGCCGGCAACATAGAGGCCGGTCTGGACCGACCACCGAAAGGCCGGGTGGAGATTGAAGGCGTGCGCGTACGCGAATCCGATTGTCTGGTCGCCGCTTTCGAGGATGAGCCAGGCATGAGTATCGGACGCCGCTGTGATGCGCTGAGCCATCTCGTCGGCCGTGGGGACATCGAGTTCCCAACTCACTGCGGAGTTCTCGACGTAGGGGCGGTAAATCGCTAGGCAGCCGGCCGCATCCTGCGGGCCGGCTGCGCGCACCCGGGGGCTGATCACTGGCATGCCGTCAGTCTTGCAGTCGGGCTGCTGGAGCTCTGCGGCCCTCGACGAGCGGGCCGGATCCTGCCCTCGATGTTAGGTTCAAGCGGCGAGAAGGAGTGGGATGTGAGTACGTATTTCTGGGGTCTGCTTGCGTTGATCGCCCTGGCGGTGACGTTGCTGCTGTTGTCGATCGGAACTTTCTACGCGCGGCGGTTGGAGGCGGAACCCAAGCTGCCGATCAGCGAAGAAATCGGGGCCGCGCCGCGAGTCATCAAGAAGCTGCGCAAACGCGAAACCATGACGCCGGACGAGTTCGAGTACGCGGAGCGCATTGTCGCCATCCGCGGCAACCCCATGGCCTTCTGCATCCCCCTTACCTTGTTCGCGATGTCGACCTACTACATCTTCGCGTGCCTGGAATACCTGCAGGGAGCCACCCCGTCCGAGCGGCATTTCATTGGCGTGATCCCGATGATCACCTCATCAAACCTCGCCATTCAGCTGCTGCGCGCAAAGCGACTCAAGGGTCGTCTGCGGACCGCGCAGGTCGTGGGCTGAGGCCCAGTTGTCCGGGCTGCCGCGCGCGCGGGGTGGTGATAACGTTCCGCAAGTTGTAGTCGTCTCCGTTCTGTACTGGTAACGTCAAATCGGTCGCATATCAACCTAGTTGATATATGGCCAGACGATGAGGTCGGATCCGAAGCGGGAGACTCGGGGAAATGCGTTCCGAAAGGGTGATGGAGTGAGCCCTCGTCCAAACGCGCGGACTGTCCTGGCGCGAATCTGGATGCCGCTGGTTGCCGTCATCGCAGTGAGCGTCGGCCTGGTCTGCATGTACAAAGTGCATCAATTCTCCGAGCCGGAGCCCGTCATCACGGTCAACGGTCCGCAGGCGCCGGAGGAATTCAACATCAAACGGCTCACGTATCAGGTGTTCGGCCCCGTCGGAAAGACCGGGAAGATCGTTTACGTCGACATCGACGGGCACCCGCATCCGGTCGATGTCACGTTCACGAATGAGCCCTGGACCCACGACGAGACCACCACACTGACGGTGGCATCCGGCGCCATTTCAGTGCACGTCCACGGCGGTCCGCTGCGCTGCCGGATGCTGGTCAATGGCGTGCCGCCACCCCCGGAGTCCGGCGTCCCCGAGGCTTCGGATAATCATCCGGACGCTGACGTCCAGTGCAGGGTGAAATCCGCGTGAGCGAACACCGACTGGATGAACCCCGGGTCAAACGCCCGTTCCTTCCCAGGATGGTGCGTAGATTCGCGATACCACTCATCTTCTTCTGGGGTTTTTCCGCGGTCACGATGACGGCGTTCACACCCAAGGTGGAGGACGTCGCAGAAGAACTCGCCGGCCCGATGGTCCCGCACTATGCACCGTCGCAGCGGGCGTTGCTGCACATCGGCGAAAAGTTCCACGAGTCCAATTCGACGAACCTGACCATGGTGGTGTTCGAGGCGCAAAACCGACGGTTGGGCGACCAGGACCACACGTACTACGACGATTTGGTGAAGCGCTTCCAGCGCGACACCAAGCACGTGCAGTACGTAATGGATCTCTGGGGCCAACCGTTCACGGCGGCCGGGGCACAAAGTGTGGACGGCAAGTGCACGTACGTGTTGCTACGTCTGGCCGGCGACATCGGCCAAATGCAGGCCAATGAGTCGGTCAACACGGTCCGCGACATCATCGCCAAAGACCCGCCACCGCCGGGTCTCAAGACTTTCGTGAGCGGTGCCGCGCCACTGGCCTCGGATACGTTGAGTATCGCCAACTCGAGCTTGAACAACGTCACGATCATCACGATCATCCTCATCCTGGTGATGTTGATGTTCGTCTATCGCTCACCACCCACGCTGCTGCCCGTTTTGCTCGGCGTCCTCATCGAAATGCTGTTCGCCAAGGGGCTCATCTCATTGCTCGGGCATCACGGATGGCTCGAGTTGTCCTCGTTCGCCGTGAACATCGTCATCGCGCTGACGTTGGGAGCCGGGACGGACTACGGCATCTTCCTGATGGGGCGCTATCACGAAGCTCGGCAAGCCGGAGAGAGCCGAGAAGACAGCTTCTACATCGCCTACAAGGGCGTCACGCCGATCATCCTCGGGTCCGGGCTGACGATCGCCGGCGCGTGTTACTGCCTGACGTTTGCGCGCTTGAACTACTTCCACACCATGGGCCCAGCTGTCGCGATCACCATGCTGTTCACCATCGCCGCGGCGTTGACACTCGGCCCGGCGATTTTGACGGCGGGAAGCCTGTTCGGGATGTTCGATCCGCGACAGGCCGCCAAGGCGCATGTGTATCGACGGATCGGTGCGAGCGTGGTGCGCTGGCCGGTACCGATCCTGGTCGCCAGTTCGGCCATCGTCATGTTGGGTGCGATCTTCGTGCCGAGCTATCGGCAGAACTACGACGATCGGCAGTACCAGCCACACAACTCGAAGTCGAATCTGGGTTTCCAAGCCGCCGACCGACATTTCCCCAAGAGCAAATTGTTCACCGAAATGCTGATGGTGGAAACCGACCACGATATGCGCAACTCGGCCGACTTCATCTCGCTGGACCGCGTCGCTCGAGCTCTGATCCGCCTGCACGGTGTGGCGATGGTCCAAGGCATGACCAGACCCTTGGGCCGACCGCTTCAACACGCCAGCATCCCTTACCTTTTCACCACCCAGGGCAGCGGCAACGGTCAACAGCTGCCGTTCAACCGGGAGCAGAACACCAACACCGACGAACAGGCAAAGATCCAGGAAGACTCAGTCGCGGTGCTGCGCAAAGAGATCACCTTTTTCCAAAGGGTCTCCGATGAACTGCACAACACGGTTCTCACCATCGAGGATCTGGAGCATGTCAGCAACGAGATCAACGACGACGTCTCGAATCTCGACGATTTCTTCCGTCCGATCAAGAGCTATTTCTTCTGGGAGAAGCACTGCTTCGACATTCCCATCTGCTGGACGTTCAGATCGGTGTTCGCGACCATTGATCAGATCGACCATCTGGCCGAAGACATCAAATACGCCAGGATCTCTCTCGCGGTGGTGGATGAGACCTTCCCGAAGATCATTGCCGAGTTGAAGGCCACGGCCGATGACACTGAGGCTCTGAAAGCAAAGTTGGTCAACTCGTACGGCTCTGCCGATCTTCAATCCCTAGCGACCGAGCAGACTTTCGATGACTCGATCAACGTCGGAAACGACTGGGACAAGTCCCGCAGCGATGATTTCTTTTACATCCCGCACGAGGGTTTCGACAATGCAGACGTCAAAACCGGCGAGAAACTGATGATGTCGCCGGACGGCAAGGCAGCCCGGTTCATCGTCACCCACGAGGGTGATGCGATGGGACCCGAAGGCGTGGAACATGTCGAAATGTTCCCCGATGCGATCAAGACGATTTTGAAAGAAACCTCGCTGGCAGGCGCTCGCGTCTACATCGGCGGTTCAGGGGCCACCGACAAGGACATCAAGGATTACGCCGCATCGGATCTGCTGATCGCTGCGATCGCGGCCTTCGTGCTGATCTTCTTGATCATGATGTTCATCACCCGAAGTCTGGTGGCGGCCTTGGTGATTCCCGCCACGGTGGCGTTCTCCTATGCCGGTGCGTTCGGGTTATCGATCTTGCTCTGGCAGCACCTGATCGGGCTGCCACTGCACTGGCTGATATTGCCGCTGACGTTCATCATTCTGGTGGCGGTGGGATCGGACTACAACCTGCTGCTGATCAACCGGGTCAAGGAAGAACTGCACGGTGGAATACACACCGGTCTGATCCGCGCTCTCGGCAGCACGGGCGGCGTGGTGACATCGGCCGGTCTGGTGTTCGCGTTCACCATGCTGGCCATGCTCACAAGCGGTCTCCGAACCATCGGTCAGATGGGTTCAACCGTCTGCATCGGCCTGCTGCTCGACACGCTGATCGTGCGCTCGTTCGTCGTGCCGTCCATCCTCGCCATCCTGGGACCGTGGTTCTGGTGGCCGACAGTGGTACGCCGGCGACCGTCGGATCCGCAGCCAGCCCGAAACTAGACGTCACCTGCTCGTAAGAATTGCTGGGCAGAATTAGAACTATGCCGACGCCATCAAGCCGGGTGCTCCAATTGCGGGCAGTCGATCTCACCAACCGCTTACCCGGTTACCAGCTGCGCGAACATGGCGAAGGTGACGACGCGTGGAAGCGGGTCAAGACGCGCGTTGTCTCGGAGTTGGCTCCGCATGAAGGCGGTTTCCTGCCTGAAGTGTGCACGGTGATATTCACCGACGGGACCGAGCGCTATTTCAATCCCAACGACCAGGTGGAGATAAGGCCGTAAATCGTCAGTCGGGAATCTTGACGGCGTAAAGCTGGTGGGTGCCCTGCAGCCCTTTTAGTTCCGCCTCGCGGGGTGCACATAGATCTATTCCGGCCACACCGTCCACGGCCTCGCAGACCGCGTCGCTAACCAGGATTTCGCCACCGCCGGCTTGGTCCGCGATCCGCGCGGCCATCGCGACATTACGGCCGAACAAGTCGTCCCCGCGTCGGACGGACGGCCCGATGTGGACGCCGATTCGGACGCGGATCCCGCCCCACTGCTCGGCATTCTTGAGCAGCGCTCGCTGCACCCCGATCCCGCACAGCACAGCCTGTGCAGCGTCGGCGAATGCAATCATGAAGCCGTCGCCCTGGGTCTTGACGACATGTCCGCCATGATCGGCGACGAGTTTCTCGATGAGCCGGTTGTGCCGCTCGAGGACTCTCACCCAGTCCCGATCCCCCAGCTCTTCGTTGTGCGCGGTGGAATCCTCGATGTCGGAGAAGACGATCACTACGTCGCCGTCAGCGGTCAGTCGCGCCAGATCGGGGCGTTCGACCTGGGCCCACCCGGCCAGGTCTTCGATCGAGTTACGGACTGTGGCACCAATGCCTTTGGTTATCAAGGAGTCAGCTGTCCGCCACGCCGTCCTAATCGCGAACGGCGCGAGTCCCGGTCGCCGTCGCCGACGTCCTGTCCGGGTTTGGCGACTACGCTCCAATTCGGTTCGCGTTTGCTTCAACTGATGCCGGGAGATGATCAGCAGCACCCCGAGCGCGATGACTCCGCCGAGTTCGACGACCGCGACGCCGCTCGTCAGCATGACTGGGCTCATCGGTAACGCGCCACTACGAACGGTGTTGTCACTGGTCGATTATGACGGTCGGCATGAAGGCTCTCTGAACCTATGGGCGCTGAGCTGCGTTTCCTAGGTGAGCCATAGCTGGGCCCGGAGTCATTCATAGGTTTTCTAACAAAGCTCGAGAGGGTGATCCCCCACATCCAATCGCCAAATTTTCTGAAGAAATCCGCCTCTTCGGTTGGCATCGTCGCGAGGGGCGCCGGCGTGGGAGCCGTGGTCGTCGGCTTGGCGCTCGGAGCCGGCAGCTTGCCCGATACCTCGCTTCCCTTCCAGAACGTTTCGATCGATCGTGCTCCCGTTCCGACGGACCTGTGCACGGACAACCCCGCCGACCCTTCGTGTCCGCCTACGAATACGGGCGACCCCAAATGCCAGCTGCCACAGTGGCGTTTAGCCCCGCTGTGCGAAAGCGATTCGACGCCCGCGCCACCCCTGAAGAACTCGTGCGCGGACAACCCCGCTAACCCATCGTGCCCGCCGACCGGGCCGGCGGATGCGAAATGTGCCGGCGGATGGCGCTACACCGCTGCCTGTGTTGGTGGGCCCTTCGATCCGAATAACAGCATCAACTGCACGCCGGCGATGGCAGGTTGCCCCGGCAACATTCCTGCCAGTCCACCGCCGCCGCCCCCGCCTTCGACAGGTCACGAACCGCCGCCGCACCATCACCCAGGTGGGCCTGGCGAACCGCCGCCTGCTGGGGGTGACCACCCGGGTGGGCCTGGACAACCGCCGCCACCTGCTGGGGGCGATCACCCGGGTGGGCCCGGTGGACCGCCGCCTCCCGCTGGGGGCGATCACCCAAGTGGGCCTGGACAACCGCCGCCTCCCGCTGGGGGCGATCACCCAGGTGGGCCCGGTGGACCGCCGCCTCCTGCGGGCGATCACCCGGGTGGGCCTGGCGCCGTGCCGCCCCCGGGGGTTCCGGCACCGATCGGACCGGCTCCGGCGGTAGATACTCCGCACGCGCCGGTGGCCGCACCCATCGCTCCGGCGCCGGCAATTCAAGCTCCCAGCGCGCCGGCGATGCAGGCTCCCAGCGCGCCGGCGATGCAGGCACCATCCGCGCCAGCGCCGGTCATGGCGCCTGCGCCGGCACCCGCACCCGCTCCGTCCGCAGGTACGTCGAAGTAACGTGGGCTACCCGGTTTGCCGTTGACACTCAGGAGGATTGATCGATGACCCGTGCCCGCGTTCTGATTGCCGCGGGTGCGGCCCTCATCCTCTTGTCCCTGTTCGTGAACGTGCCATTGCATGGCTTGCTCGGCCTCACCGTCACAGCAGTCATATCGATGGCGCTGTTGATTGCGGGTGTGGCTGGTGTCGCCAACGGGGTTGTTCTCTTCCGGCGGTACAAAGGCCGCTAAGCACCTCTAGTTGCCCCTACCTTCACCGGCCGGTGCGGATTCGACCGTCGCGATCTCACTCAAACCGGTGATCGCGAAAACCCGCACCAGCAAGGGGTGAACGATGAGATGAAGGCGGTCTATTTCGTCGGCATGCTTGAACAGCACGTTGACGCCCGCACTATCTAGATACTTGACCGCGCTCATGTCGACGGTGATCGGCTTGCTGTTGCCTTCGCTGGCGGTGGTCAACGCTTCGGTGAACACGTGGATGTTGCTGATGTCGATTTCGCCCGCCGCAGTCACCCGGGGCGTCCCGTCGACGCCACGGTCGGTGTTAAGGGTGAGCGGAGTCATAATTACGTGATCCTTGCGTACATATGAACTGTAGTACCCGCGTCGTTGGAATGGATGCTCAAGTCCTGCACCAAACATCGCATCAGCGAGATTCCGCGACCGCGATACTCACTGGGCACTTGGCGCGGTATTTTCCAGACGCCGGTGTCGATCACGCTGACATGCAGCCCGTCGACGACGGCCGTCGCTCGCAGCGAGATGGTGCCCTCGGGCCGGTTGCGGTGGCCGTGTTCGATTGCGTTGGCGACGGCTTCGCCGGTGGCGACGAGCATGTCTTGGATCTGTTCTGGCTCGACGCCCGCCTCGGTCAGCCAACCTCGTAACGCGTCCCGGCTCGGAGCCAGGTATCGGACGTCGGCGGCGAAGTCCATCTTCAGCGGGGCTGGCTGTCGGTACAGCAAGATGGCGACATCGTCGGGATAGCCACCGGTGGGTTCGAGGCGGGACATCAATTCATCGGCGAGCTCATCGAGTTCGCTTGAGCGGCCGCCATCTACGAGGTCAGCAGCGCGGGCCATGCCATCTTCGATCGGGTCACCTCGGCGCTCGACCAAACCGTCGGTGTAGAGAAGCAGCGTCGAACGCGGCGGCATTGTCGTCCTGGCCTCCGGTCGGACTTGCTCCGCCCGAATCGCCAAGGGAAATCCCTGCCCGCTTTCCAGCATCTGGGTGGCGCCATCGGAATGCACGATGATGGCCGGTGGATGCCCAGCGCTCGAGTACACAAGTTCGCCGGTGGACAGCGTAAGAACCGCGCAGAAGGCGGTGGTGCAGTCGGCACCGGGTAGCAGGGCGGCGAACCGGTCGAGCCCGGCCAGTACGGCGCTCGGGCTGGACTTCTCGAGTAAGAGCGCCCTGCAGGCGCTGCGCAGCTGACCCATCACCGTGGCCGCGGCCAGTCCGTGACCGACGCAGTCGCCGACGATCAGTGCAACCCGGCCGGCGTCGAGGCTGACGACGTCATACCAGTCGCCGCCGACCTGCAACGGCCGACTTGCCGGGTGGTACCGCACCGCGAACCCGCCGGGCAGACTCGCGGGACCGAGCATCGCATGCTGCAGCGCCACCGCGGTTTCGCGTTGTTCGTCAACCTCGTAAACGCGTTGCAAGCCTTGACCGAGGCGTCCCGCCAACACGGTGAGCAGGGTGTGGTCCTCCGCGCTGAACGGTCGGTGCTCGGCCAATTCGACCCAAAAAACCGACACTCCACGGAGATGGCGCAGTGTGATGCCCGCCGCGCCCGGTTCCTCGGCGACGGTGGTCAGCAGCTCGGCGTCACGCAGTGATTCGATGAGCTGTCGCTCTCGGGGCAACAGCTCGGACCACTCCACGGGCTCCCCTGCGGATGCCAGATCCGGCGCAACAGACTCGTCGTTGCCGTCGAAGGTCGCGACCAGAACCCGCCGCGCTTTCCAGGCCCGACGCAGCTCCTGCGCCGCTCCACTCAGGGCACTGTCGACCGTATCTGCTTGAGCCAGTTGCTGATTGAGCGCGGCCAGCGCGGTTTGGCGTTGCACAAAGTAGTGCTCCGCGGTGACATCTCGCATTGTGCCGACCATCATCTGCCGGCCGGTATCGGGGTCTTCGGCGTGGTTGAAGGTGGCGGCTACCCACACCCGGTGCCCGTCAGCGTGATTGACCGGAACCGTGAAGGCTCCTTGGGTGCTGCTCAGCATTTGTTCGAATGCTTCTTCGACGAGTCGGTGAGCTTCGGGGTCGGTCTCGGCGTCGGGCCACCACGGATGCATGGCCGGATACGGGAGGTCTGCTCGGGCCGAAGCCGAGAATCTCGGTGAATGCGTTGTTGATTTCCACGACGGCGCCGTCCTCGTCGCAGACGAAGAATGCCTCTTGCAATGAGTCGACGAGCGCGGTGCGCCAACGGGATTGATGGTTGCGCAGCCGAGCCAGCTCGATATTGGCACGCACCCTCGCCAGCAACTCGGCGGCGGCGAACGGCTTGACGAGGTAGTCATCGGCCCCGGCCCGCAATCCCTCGATCGATGCTTCTTGTCCGGCGCGCGCCGACAACAGCAGCACCGGGACCGCGGCGGTTCGCGGTTCGCTACGCAGTGCGGCCACCAGTTGCAGGCCGTCCATGCCGGGCATCATGACGTCGCTGATGACCAGGTCTGGAACCTGCGTCCGGATGGCTTTGAGCGCTTCTTCGCCGTCGACCACTTCACCGACGTGATAGCCGGAGTTCCTGAGCAGGTTGGTCAGATATTCGCGCATGTCGGCGTTGTCGTCGGCGATCAGCACCCGGGCGCGTTCCCCGTCGCCATCAGCCGGAATCACGCCGGCAGTGGTGGTCTCAGCCGGGGCGGCGATTCCGGTGCCGGAAGGCAGCCAACGTAACGCCTCTTGTAGGTAGGGCCCGGCGATGGCACTTGGGGTTGCGGGTGGTGCCGGCACCGAGACCGGTCCTTCGCTTGGGCAGATGCGCAGCATCGAACGGCAGACGCACCGTGAATGTCGTGCCCTCGCCCTCCTGGCTGTTCGGCAGTGATGGTGCCGGCGTGCATGCCGACCAATTCTTTGACGAGAGCCAGCCCGATTCCGCTGCCCTCGGTAGACCGGGCCTGCGCGTTCTCGATGCGATGGAAACGTTCGAAAAGCCGCGGCATCTCCGCCGCAGGTATCCCGATTCCGGTATCGGTCACGGTCACAATCGCGTTCGCATCGTCGTGCCCGACCCGGACGGTGATTGAGCCCTCGAAGGTGAACTTCAACGCGTTGGAGAGCAGGTTGAGTACGACCTTCTCCCACATCTCGCGATCGAGATGGACCGGTCCGATCGAGCGGCGGACAATCCACGTGAAGGTCAAGCCGGCCCGGTCGATCGCCGAGCGGAAATGCTGGCGAGTTCGGCGGTGACAGCCGACAAGTCGGCGGCTCGAAATGCGCTTCCATTCGTCCCGGCCTGGATCCGGGAGAAATCCAGCAGGGTGTTGACCAGCTTGCTCAGCCGTAGCGCGTTGCTATGGACCAGCTCGAGTTCCTGTCGTGCCCGCTCGTCGAGTCCCGTTGTCTGGCCGAGTAATTCGTTCACTGGGCCAAGGATCAGGGTGAGAGGCGTACGGAATTCGTGGCTGACGCTGGAGAAGAACGTGGTCTTGGCCCGGTCCAGTTCGGCCAGCTCCTCGGCGCGCTGTTGCTGAGCCTGGTAGCTGCGCGTCCGTCCCACTCCGGCAGCGATGTAGCCGGCTGCCATTTCGACGAAGCCGCGATAGGCGTCGTCGAACAGTCGATGCCGGTTCAGCGCCGCCACCAAGAATCCATACGGCGGGCCGCCCGGCTGCATCAGCGGTACGACGAGCGCGCTTTCCGGTGGCTCGCCCCAGCCGCCGGTTGGCAGATTCAGCGAGGGGTCGAGTTCGACCAGCTCGGAACCACCCCGGGCGGCTGTCTCGCACCGGCCACAACGCAGAGCTGCCATCGCTCGGCAGTGTCTGTGGCGCAACCGGATCGCCGGGCATGATGCCGCTGACCCCGGCAAGTTGTGCGTTGCCGTCGTCACCGAACAGGTAGGTAAGGGTGAACGGAAGATCGTAGGGATTGCGAGCGAGCTGGTCGGCAGCAAAGTCCAGCATCTGCTTCTCGGTGCGAACCACGCTGGAGTCCGAGCCGAGATCGCGCAACGTCGCCATCCGACGCTCACCGATCACCTGGTCGGTTTCCTCGCTGACCACGCACAGCATGCCGACCACCCGCGCGTCCTCGTCGCGCAGCGGGCTGTAGGAGAAGGTGTGATACGTCTCCTCAAGGTAGCCAGACCGCTTCAGCAGCAGCATCAGCGCTTCATCCCAGGTCGACTCGCCCGCGGACATGACGCTCTCGACCCGAGAGCCGATGTCATCCCAGATTTCGGCCCACACTTCACTGGCCGGACGCCCCAACGCCCACGGGTACTTACCGCCCAGGGTGTCGCGGCGGTAGGCCGCATTGCAGAAAAATGTCAGGTCCGGACCCCAGGCCATCCACATCGCGAAGCGCGACGACAACAGAATGTTGACGGCCGTACGAAGGCTTTGCGGCCAGCCGTCCACCGGGCCGAGCGGGGTCGCCGCCCAATCGACAGCAGCAAGATCGCGTCCGATCTCTTGGTCTGCGCGGAAAACCACTGACATCCTCTCGAATTGTTAGCGTCGCTGTGCCAAGACAACCATCTATTGAGCTCTAGCCGCCAGCCTCAGCCGTAGAGCCTTTGCTCGATGACTGCGCACGTCAGCTCCCCGCGTCGCCGCGGGGCTTTTTGGTGTTCCCGTTTTTTTCGAGATTCATGCCGGCCGGGCCGCAGTACATCGGGTTTTGACGGCGCCGTTCGTGGCAATGCGAGGGTTCGAAGCGGGTCGGAGTGACGAAGGGCGCGCAGGCGATGGCCGATGATGTTGATGTCGTGGTGATCGGCGCCGGACTGGCCGGCTTGCGGTGTGCCGGCGTGATCGCGGCGGCGGGCCGCGAGGTCCAGGTCTGGGAGCAACACGGCGATGTCGGCGGCCGGGTCCGCACCGACGCGATCGATGGCTTTCTCTGTGATCGCGGTTTCCAGGTCTTGAATCCGGCGTATCCGGAATTGCAGCGGGCGGTCGACATCGCCGCGCTCGAGCTACGGCCGTTCGCGGCGGGCGTCGCGGTCCGGCGCGAGTCCAACTCGGCTGTCCTGGTTCACCCCCTCCGTGAGCCCACGCGCGTGCCGAAGATGCTGGGCTCTGGTGCTGTACGGCCCGCCGACGTCGTCGCGATCTTGCGGTGGGCGCTTCCCGCGCTGCGCCCGGGCGCCCTCAAAGCGCACGCCGACCGCGACATCACACTGAAAGCGGCACTGGACAAGTCGGGCGTGCGCGGTGAGCTGCGCCGCGTCATTGACCGCTTCCTGGCCGGCGTGCTGCTGGATGACACCGGCAGCACCTCGAACGCCTTCGCCCTGTTGCTGGCCCGGATGTTTCTGCTCGGTGTTCCCGCACTGCCGGCCGCGGGCATGCAAGCACTTCCGCGGCTGATGGCCAAGCCGCTCAGCGGGCGAATCACTCTGAACCAACGCGTGACTCGCATCGAGCGCGACGGATCGAGCTGGCGGGTGTGGGGCGCCGACTGCAGCATCCGTGCTGACGATGTAGTGGTGGCGACCGATCCGCTGACCGCAGCGAGTCTGACCGGTTCGCCTGTCCCGACCACCCGTGGCGTGGTCACCGATTGGTGGGCCGCCGACGAGGCGCCGACGGCGCGACCGATGTTGTGGGTTGACGCACGGCGCGAGGCACCTGGGCCGGTGCTCAACACCGCGGTTATCAGTGCTGCCGCGCCGAGCTATGCACCGACGGGACAACAGCTGATTGCCGCGTCCGCGCTGCTGGGCGCCGATGGCGCACCTCCGCCGGAAACAGCCACGCGACGCCATGCCGCTGACATCTTGGGCGCTGACGGCAGGCCGTGGAAGCTATTGACGCGCAGTACTATTCGCCATGCTTTACCAACCCAGCCCGCGCCGCTGCAAGTTCGCCAGTCGGTCGACGTGGGCGACGGCCTCTGGTGGTGCGGCGATCACCGCGACACCGCTTCGATCCAGGGTGCCCTGGTGAGCGGGCGGCGAACGGCAGAACAGATTCTGGCGAGTCGTCCCTGATCAGTCTCGGTCCGACCACCGGAAGACTGCGAGGCAGGCGGCCATACCGCCAACCGTCCAGGCGGTCAGCACGAAGAATACGTGCCAGTGCTCCCAATTCCCGGCCGGCTCGAAGGCGGCCATTTTCGACGGCAGCAGTACCGACCGGAAGCCCTGCGCCATCCACTTGACCGGAAAGATGGAGCCCACGACCAACATCCACGTCGGCAATACGATCAGCGGCACGTAGGTCCCCGACACGAACTGCAACCCAACCGCCGGACCGTTGGTGACCACGGCGGCCGCGACTGCGTTGCTGGCCAAATTGCTGATGAAGATGCCCAGCAGCGAACAGCTGACGATCCCCAGGCTAAATACCCAGGTCAGCGTGAACCATCCGAAAACCGTTGTTGGCAAGCGTAAGTCGAAGAACAGTAACCCCACCGCCAGCAGGATGACGGCCTCGGCAAGGCTGACGATTGCGACGAGAAAAATCTTCCCGATGAAGTACGACAACGCGGTTGTCGGCGTCCCGCGGAGACGACGCAAGGCGCCGGTATCGCGGTCGCCCGCGATGCTGATGCCCAGGTTGATAAAGGATGTCGACAGAATCCCGTAGGCGAGCATGCTCGCCGCGATGACGGCGCCGGTGCTGGTCTCGGTGTTGGGAAGTTTGGTGGAGAAGATGGAACCCAGCAGGATGCAGATGACCGCCGGCAGTGAAAACGTCAGGACCATCTGCTCTGGCCGGCGGTAGAACATCTTGAGCTCCGGGACAACTCGCGACAGGCCGATACGCACCGGGGATGGCAGTGTCGGCCCAGGCTGAATGTGTCCCTGCTGCTGCGCCGCAGGGGCGGCGGTGGTTAGCCGGTCGGTACGCATCACTGTCTGCCGATCAATTGCAGGTAGGCGTCCTCGAGCGTGGGGCGAGAGACTGTCAGATCAGTCAACTCGGCCCCGCCCATCGAGTGTTGCCTGATCAGCCCAGTCGGGTGATCGGTTTCCTCTGTGTGGATTTCGTCACCCACCCTCCACCGGACGGTCGCTGCCGAGTTGACGTGTCGAATCAAGTTCTGCGGCGAGTCGACTGCCACCACCTGTCCCCCGGCGATCACCGCGACACGGTCTGCCAGCGCTGCCGCCTCCTCGAGATAGTGGGTGGTCAGCAGGATCGTCGTGCCCCCGCGGGCCAGTAGCCGGATGAGGTCCCAAAAGCGCAGTCTGGCTGCGGGATCGAATCCCGTCGTCGGTTCGTCGAGAAACAGCAGTGTCGGCAGGTTGATGATGCCGAGAGCAACGTCGAGTCGACGGCGCTGGCCACCAGATAGCGTCCTGACCTTCGACTCCGACACCGGGCTCAGCCCAACCAGTTCGAGCACTTCCTCGGGGATGCGGGCCGCTCCATAGCATTTCGCGAACATCCGGATGGTCTCCTTGACTGTCAGCATCCCCGCGTCGCTGACCTCTTGGAGCACGATGCCGATTTTGGCGCGCCAGGTCCGGCCCGCGTTTCCGGGGTCTTCGCCCAACACACTGACGTGTCCGGAATCGCGCTTTCGGTGACCTTCAAGGATCTCGATGGTCGTCGACTTGCCCGCCCCGTTGGGCCCGAGGATCGCGAATACTTCGCCGTACCCGACATCGAGGTCAACATCGCGCACGGCTTGTAGTTGGCCGTAGGACTTCGACAAACGACGGACCTGCACAGCGGAATTCACGACGGCGCCCCGCCCTGCTTCTCGAGTTCAGCCAGTACTTCCCGCAGTTCGGCGTCGGACAGTTGCTCGAATAATAGGTCGACGCCGTCGTCGGCTGCGGCGGGCTCGTGCATCTCGGAGGTGGCCGCGGCCGAATCGGCGTCCGCCAACTGAAGCTCGGAGAGGATCCGGGCGGCGACCGAATTGACGCTGACGCCCCGGAGTAACTCGAGCAGCGGTAGATCGATGGCGAACATCGCGTTGATCCGGAGCCTGAAATCCATTGCCATCATTGAGTCCAGGCCGATGTCGTCGAGGGAGTCGTCGGGTCCGATGTCCGCGGTCGCGATTTCGAAGACCGCGGCAGCGATCTGTTGAACAAGGCCGGCGACGGCGTCGAGCCTTTCGGCTTTCGGGCACCCTGATAGAAGGTCGAGCACTGACGAGTCTGAATCGACTGTGTCGGGCGAAATCTCGGCCGTGCCGAGTTCGGAGAACATTGGTGGCAGTTGACCCCCGAGTCCGGCGCGGCGAGCCCGCATCCAGTCAACGCTGATCGCGACGGCGTTGGCAACCTTTTGGTTGATCAGTCGATCAAGGATGCGAGTGCCCGCCGCAGGCGTGATGAGCTCGATTCCCCGCTGTGCGTAGATTTTCTCCAGCTTGAGTTCTTCGACCATCCCCACCGACCATGGGCCCCAACCGATTGTGAGCGCCGGTAACCCCTGGGCGCGCCGATATTGCGCGAAGACGTCGAGGAACGCGTTCGCGGCGGCGTAGTTACCCTGGCCGGGCGACGCGATCACCGATCCCGCCGACCCGAACATCACAAAGAACTCCAGATCACTCCCACGGAAAGTGTTGTGCAGCACACGGGCACCCTTGATCTTCGGCGCCGTGACTTTGGTGAAGTCACTTTCAGTCATGTTCACCAAAAGCCGATCATCGACGGACCCTGCGGCGTGGATGATTCCACGGACCGGTCGGCCTCCGTTTTGGATATGCCTACGCAGCCAACCTTTCACCTGATCGGCGTCGGTGATGTCGACGCCGGCCGTGGTCACCCGGGCCCCGAGGTGCTCGATCTTGCGGATCGCGCTGACGGTCTCGTGGTGTCGGTGGTCTTCGGGCAGCACCGACCATTGATCTCTCGGCGGAATCTCGCTTCGGGACAGCAGTGCGATATGACGGGCGCCACGTTCGGCCAGGTAGGTGGCCACGATTCGGCCGAGGGCTCCAGCTCCACCGGTGACCACGTAGGTCGCGTTGGGTGTGAGCTTCGTCGGGAAGGCTGGTGTCAGGCTTGTGCTCGCGCGAAGACGTGGGACGTACGTGGTGTGATCCGCGGATCGCAATCTGATCCTCGGGGTCGTGCTCGAGGATGTGCTCGCAGATGCGCGACGCCGCTTCCGTGTGGTCGTCGGCGTCGTCGATGTCGATCAATCCGCCCCAACGGTTGGCGAACTCCTGGTGGCCGACAACCCGCCCGAGTCCCCAGACGGCGGCCTGGTCGACGGCAAGCGATTCGGTTCCGAGCACCGATTGGGCATTGGCGGTGAGGAGGTAAAGCCGTGGCGCAATGGTGTCGTGCTGTGCGAACGCTTTGACGAGATGCAGGATTGTGAAAACGCCGAGATGATTGTTGCTTTCGTCGGATCTGTCCGCCTGACGAGCGTCTGATTCGGCGCCGATGTCGAGCGGCCAGCAGTTGATGATGCCGGCAAGCTCACCGTCGTTTTCGAGGTGAGCTTCGATCAGCTGGTGGATTTGCTCGGGCTGCTGCGGGTTCAACGCGTATCCACCGTCGACCTTGGTCAGCTCCGCAACCGGCCGGTGCAGGACCGCCCGGACGCGGTGGCCGCTGCGGCGCAGTTGATCGGCCAGCGTTGTCCCGAACCCGTTGGCGTCGAGAAAAATCAACCAGGACAGGTCCTCGCGTGACGTTGATACCCGGGTTTGATCGCTCGTCTTCTCGGAGCGTTCCACCCACTGAATCTCGTACAGTCCCTTGTCGACCCGCTCGGGCGACATGCGCGACGACGCGCTCAATGCTTGCAACGTGAAACCGGTGAAGACCGCCAGCGGCTCACCGTCGTCGCCGACGAGCGTGATGTCACTCTCGATCTCGTCCTTGGTCGCCGACACCACAGAAATGTGGGCGGTCATGCGTTGTTGGGCCGCGCCGTAGATGGCGCTGTGCCGGATTCGGCTGGGAAGGTAGGCGTCTTCATCGGCCACCCCTTCGAGAAGAGTTGTGCCGATTAGCGTTTGGAAGGCGCCGTCGATCAGCGCCGGGTGGAATCGGTAGTGCTCGATGTCGTCGGCGATCGGTGCGGGTGTGATGATGTCGGCGGTGGCCCAGCCGTCTCCCGATGCGATTCCGGCGATGGTCTGGAATGCGTCACCGTAGGTGAATCCGACCGCTTGGGCGCGGGTGTAGAACTCGTCGCGGCCAATCGTGGTGATGGGCTTTGCGTGGCGGGATGTGTTGACTCGGCCAGGTGACCCCACGAGCGTGTTGAGTTCTGCTGTCGCCGTTACGGTCCACTTGATGTCACCGCCGGTCGTCGCCGTGAACGCGGCGAATTCCAGGGTTCCCCTGTCACGGTTGAGCGTGGTCCGCAGGACGGGGTCGCAGGTATCGTCGAGGATTGTCGCTCGCAGAAGTGCGAGGTTGTCGACACTGTAATCCGTGGACCCGTAGGTGGCTTGGGCTGCGGCCAAAGCCATTTCGATGTACACCGCACCGGGCACCAGAATGCTTCCCTGCACCTGATGGTCTGCCAGGAAGGGTGTGGTGGCGGTGCTCAACTCGACTTCCCAGGTCGGATGGATCCCGCTCACCGGCTGTCCCAGCAGTGGATGCACCGGGTGGTAATGCAGATCCTCGGCCGCTTCCTGAGTTTCGTTCCAGTAGCGCTTGGATTGCCAGGGGTACAAGGGGAGCTTGAGCAGCCGAGTCCCTGGTCGCGGGTAGAGCGCGTCCCACGCGACGGGATAGCCCTGGCAGTGCAGCGTGCCAACGCAATTCATCAGCGTACGACCGTCGTCCTCGTTGCGTCGCTGGGTCGCCAGGACAACGGCGTCAGTCTTGTCGGCTGCCGCTATTTCGAACAGCGATGCCGCGAGAACAGGATGGGGGCCCAGCTCGACAAAGTGGGTGTACCCGTCGTCGAGCATGCGGCGCACCGCAGGTTCGAAAAGAACTGTGGCGCGGGTGTTTTGCCACCAGTATGCTGCGCCGTCATCGTATCCGGTCAATCGTTCGCCAGTCACGGTGGAATACAGCGGGACCGTCGCCGCACCGGGAGCCAGTTTCTCGAACGCGCTGACGAGGTCGTCTTTGATGGCGTCCATGTAGTGGGTGTGATACGGCACTTTCCCGGCAATAAACCGGTTGAAGGTCTGCAAATCGTCGAGGCGGCGCGCGATCTCGTCGAGAACATCGCTATCGCCGGCGACGGTCACTGTTGACGGGCCGTTGATGGCGGCGATCGATACCCGCTGCCCCATGGCGTCGCCCATCTCGGCGCCGATCTTCTCCATGAAAACCTCGGCGCTGAGGCCGACCGCGAGCATGCGACCCAGTCCGCTAGTGCGTTGCTGCAGGCGACTTCGGTGGAAGATGACCTGAATCGCTTGCTCGAAGCTGAGGATGCCGGCGAGGTGATGGGCGGCTACTTCACCGGCGCTGTGGCCGATCACCGCGTCTGGGGTGATACCGAACTGTTTCAATTGCTCGGTGAGCGCAATCTGAATGGCGAAGTTGGCGGGTTGCGCGACATCGGTTTCGGCCATCCGGGAACTACTTTCGTCGGCCCGGAGTTCCTCGACCAGCGACCAGTCGGTGTAACGCGACAGTTCACGATCGCTGCGCAGAATGCTGTCGGTGAAAGCGGGATACACATCGAGTAGGTCCCGGCACATCTTCCACCACTGCGGGCCCATGCCGGTACAGACGAAGGCCAGCTTGGGAGCAGTCGGGCTGACGCGGCTTACGCTGATCTGTCCGCCGTCGGCGAGTGCCCGGAGTTGTTCTTGCGCATTGGCGATGCTGTCCGCGACGAGGGTGCGGCGATAGTTCAAATGGGAGCGGCGCCTACTGAGTGTGTAGCCAAGATCGAGCAGGGTGAGATCGGGATGTGCGCCGACATGTTCGGCCAACTGACGGGCCGATGCCACCAGCGCTTCCTCGGTGCGCGCCGAGATCGGCAGGACCCTCAGCGGCAGCTGCCGGGAAAGGTCAACGCCGTTGAGGCCGAGTGGCGCGGGTGGTTCGGCGAGCACCACGTGCGCGTTGGTGCCGCCGAAGCCGAAGGAGTTGACTCCCGCCACGCGTCGCGTGGTGTCGGGGAACGAGCGGCCGGTCCGCGGAATGTCGATACTCAACTCCCCCAACGGAATTTGATCGCTGGGGTTGTGCAGGTGCAAGTTAGCCGGGATGTATCCGTATTTGACCACCAGGGCCGCTTTGATCAGTCCGGCGACGCCGGCGCCCGCCTCGAGGTGGCCGATGTTGGTTTTCACCGACCCGATCACCAACGGGTCGGTCGACGGTCGGTCCGAGGCGAGTGCGTTCGCGAGAGCCCGAACCTCGACCGGGTCGCCGACCGGAGTCCCGGTGCCGTGGGCCTCCACGTAGCCAACGTCGTTGGGGCGGACGCCGGCCCGTCGTAATGCCGCCGTGATGGCTGCTTCCTGGGCTTGTGCGCTCGGGACGGTGATGCCGTCGGTGTGGCCGTCCTGGGAGACCGCTGTGCCGAGGATCTGCGCGTAGATGTCGTCCCCGTCGAGCAGTGCCTGCTCCAGGGGTTTGATGATGACGACGGCGCCGCCTTCGCCTCGCGCGTAGCCGTCAGCGGACTGGTCGAAGGCCTTGCATCGGCCGTCGGGGGCAAGGAATCCACTCTTGGATTCCGCGATCGCCGTGTTCGGTCCGATCATGATGTTGACGCCGCCGGCGACCGCAAGGTCGCATTCGCCGTTCCAGATGCTACGCGCTGCAAGGTGTACCGCGACGAGCGAACTCGAACACGCCGTATCAATGGTCATGCTGGGTCCGCGGAAATCGAAGGCAAAAGAGATCCGGTTGGCCAGCATCGTCATCATCATGCCGGTGGCGGAATGGGCTTTGAATCGGTAACGGCTGGTGCGGCCCTGATTTTGAAGGAGCTGATAGTCCAGGGTGAATCCGCCGACAAAGACGCCGACATCCGTGCCGGCCAGACTATCGGCGGATATCCCGCCGTCTTCCAATGCTTCCCACGTGGTCCGCAGCAGCAGACGCTGCTGTGGGTCGACCAAGTTCGCCTCCCGCGGTGAGATGCCGAAGAACTGGGGATCGAATTGATCGATTTCGCTGAGGAACCCGCCTCGACGAGTAGTCATCTTTCCGACCTTTTTCGGGTTCGGGTCATGGTATTTGGCTGCATTCCAGCGTGTTTCGGGGACGACGCAGGTCGCGTCGGTTTCGCTCCGCAGCAACTCCCAGTAGAGGTCCGGGGTAAGTGCGCCGCCCGGAAAGTGGCAACCGATCCCGACGATCGCGAGGGGCTTGTCAGCGCCTTGTTCGGCAACGTTCAACTTATCGACCTAACAAACTGTGGTCCGATGATGCCAGGACCGCCAACCAGAATGGACGTGCTTTGCGCTCAACTGAATTCGAGTTCGGGCACGGTTCGGACAATCCACTCGTGGCTGAGCGGGTCGCCGTCTTGCTCACGGCGGTAGGTGGACCGGAGCTCTCGCAGGAAGGTATCGCGTTGCCATGCCTGCACCTGCCGCATGATGTCGTCGGAAAATAGGCGGCACTTGTCGGTGAGTACGGTCTCGATCAGCTGGCCCGCCAGTTGGCGCAGCAGCATGACATTGGCATCGAATTGAGCCGTGAAGTCCGGGGCCCTCCCCATCATCGCGGTGTGCAGCGTCACCATGAAGTTCTGAGCCGAGTACAGATCGACGAATTGCGAGGAGGGGCGCGCAGTCTCGACCCCTGCCCACTCCCGGAAGAATCGTTGCATCCGGTTGCTCAGCTCAATGAGGCCCTCCAGGTGCGGGACCACCCCGGGATCGTCGGCGACACTGACGAATCGGCCATTGCTGTACATCAAGCCCAGGAAGCCCCAATAGAACGCGATGTCCCAGATGACTTTGGCCGTCATGACGGCCGGCGAACCCATCAGCTTGTATTGGTCGCAGTAGATGTTGAGCCACATGTCGGTCAGCGAACGAAACAGAGAATCGTTGATGCCGGATCGCGCGACGACGTTTTCGCCGTCGAGTTCGCGGGTGATCATGTCGGTGATGAGGCCGTTGCCGATCGCGACCAGGTCCAGTCCGGACGAGTAAAGCGGATCGAGAAAGACTGCCGCGTCACCGGTGAGGCACCAACGATCCTGCGCGTCATAGACTTTCGTGGCGCCATGACTGTACTTCTTCATCACCCTGAAGTCCTTGATCAGGTGTCTGCTCTGCTCGACAACCGCAGCGCATTGCGGCTCGTGCCCGGCAAGCCACGACCGGGCCTTCTCGAGGGTGTTGAAATCACTGAACGCGTGAAAGGCGGGGTCCGCGACAATGCCGACACTGGTGGAGCCGGACGCGAGTCGGATCAACCACACCCAGTAGCCCTCGCCCATCAGGTGATTGGTCGACATTGCCCGGTCGCCTTCGACGAGGCGGGCCTGCCAGTTTGGATCGTCGCTCCACTGGCCGATGTCGATTTCGGTCGCCACCCGCAGCCAGACGGCGTTGCAATGGTGTTCGTTGGAGCGCTTGAGTTCAAGCTGGCGGGGCAGAGCTCGGTTGCGCCCCGAGGCATCGACTACCCAACGGGCTGTGGTCGACGTGGTGGCATCACCCTGCTGAACGTGGAGAGTGTGCGGATGATGACCGGCGCCGAATTCGACGGATGTGACTCGGCCGGCGGTGATTTCGACACCCGCGGACACGCAGCGACGGGTGAGTTCGTTCTCCAGCCTGCCGCGGTCGATTTGGTAGGTGACCTGGGGAGTGAACGAGGAGCTTCCGAGTTCCATGCGCTGGGCGATGTCGGTGTTTCCGTCGTGGGAGAAAAACATTCGCAGGCCCATTTTGCGGATCTGCGCCGAGTTCAGGTGATCGGCCAGCTCGAGGCGGTCCCGCAGGTATTGAGCGGATATCTCGACGGTCGACTCGCCGACGGTGTGGGTGATCTCCGGTGACGGCTGGTCGCGTGGCTCGACGATGAGTAGTCGCGTCCTGGGACGGGTGCGGCGTAACTCGAGTGCCAACGTGAGCGCCGCGACTCCCCCGCCGACGATTGCCACGTCGTGATCGGGTTGAGCACTGTTGCCGTCTACCAGGCGAGTTTTGATCCTTTGCGCGAGCGCTGCCCGCGCCTCCGGGCTCAGTTGCGACAGCTGCGCGTGAACGTCCACAAGTCCCTCCCGCTGATCGGATAGGACAGTTACTTAACATTTAAGAAGCTACACTAAACCGGGTCTCTGGCAAGCGGAGAAGCGAAGACTCAGGCGAACCCCTAGGACTTGAGCATGCCTGCTGCAACTGCGGTCCATTTCATCTTGGAACTGGCGGTCATCCTCGTTGCCTGCCGCCTGACCGGGTTGGCAGTGCAGCGCCTAGGGCAGGCGCCGGTCGTCGGCGAAATGATTGCCGGCGTGCTGCTCGGGCCTTCGCTGTTGGGTCGTGTTGCGCCCGACGTCCAGCACCACCTGTTTCCGGCCGGACCGGCAAATATCGTGCTGTACACGACGGCCCAGATCGGTCTGGTGCTGTACATGTTTCTGATTGGCCTCAACTTCGACGTCAACCTGATCAAACATCGCATTGGCACCGCGGCCGCGGTGTCGGCGGCGGGCATACTCGCTCCCCTCGCATTTGGTGCGCTCATTGCGGTGCCCCTGTTGTCGAGCGGAATTTACTTCGACAAGAGCGTCACGCTGGTGATGGCCATGATGTTCCTGGGCGCATCGATCGCCACGACGGCATTCCCCATGCTCGCCCGGATCATCTACGAAAGAGGGCTGTCCGGAACACCTTTGGGCACGCTCGCACTGGCCTGCGGCGCCGCCGACGACGCATTCTCGTGGTGCCTGTTGGCTACGGTGCTCGCGATCCACCGGGGCAGCGCCGTCGTGGCAGTCACAGCAGTCGTCGGCGGAATTCTGTACACGCTGCTGCTGCTCACCGTCGGCCGCAAGGCATTTCGCGTTTTCGGAACGCTATCCGAACGCCGTAAAACCATCAGCCCGCCTGTGTTGAGCACCGTTCTGATTCTGCTCATGACGTGCGCCTGGTTCACCGACACGATCGGGATCTACGCCATCTTCGGTGCTTTCGTCCTCGGCATCGCCATGCCGTCCGGTTTCTTCGCGGAGCGCCTCACGATCAATCTCGAGCCGCTCGTCACGACGTTTCTGCTGCCGCTGTTTTTTGTCTACTCGGGGCTGAATACGCAGATAGGGCTGGTCAACACGCCAGCCCTGTGGGCCGTGACGCTCGGCATCCTCGTCGTCGCGATCGCGGGAAAGGGAGTGGCCTGCACCGTGGCCGCGTACCTCAACAAGATCCCGCTCCGGGAATCCCTCGCCCTGGGTTCGCTGATGAATGCCCGCGGACTCATCGAGCTGATCCTGCTCAACATCGGACTCGCGGCCGGCATCATCACGCCGACGCTCTTCACCATGCTCGTTCTGGTCGCCGTCATTACGACACTGATGGCAACGCCTGTGTTTGAGTTGGTCTACGGACGGCACCGAGACCGGTCACAGATCAAGTTGCCCCAACCTCTGCGCGACGGGGTGGTCGCTCCCGCTGTGAGCTAGTGCGAGCCATCTAGCTGGCCCGATGTTGTTCAGTGAACACTTGTACTCTATAGTGGCCACGGGTTGGGGAGCATTCTTTAGCGGTGGGAGAAAAGCGTGACCGATTACAAAGTGATCCTCGTTGGCACCGACGGTTCGGAGACATCGCTGCGTGCGGTCGATGAGGCCGCAGCGATCGCGGCGAAGGCCGGGGCGAAATTGATTGTGGCATCGGCGTTTCAGGACGCCCGCTCGCGCGCAGCCGGGACTGATCCCGATCAAGCCTCCGGTGAGGGTTACCGCACCGAGGGAAACGCGCCGATCTACGCGATGCTGCGTGACGCGAGTTCCAGGGCCAAGCAGGCAGGCGCACGTGACGTCGAGGAAAAGGCGGTCGAAGGCGCTCCGATCGACGCGCTTCTCACTGCTGCCGACGAAGTCGGTGCCGATCTGATCGTCGTCGGCAGCGTCGGATTGAACTCAGTCGTCGGTCGACTCATCGGGTCCGTTCCGCGCGCCATTCGTCACCGCGCCAAGACCGAAGTGCTGGTCGTCGACACGAAATAGCGGCTCTAGCCGCACCGCGAGGTGGATGCCCCGTGCCCGCCCTCGTTGTCCCGAATCTGCACGCGGTGCTGAACCGTGCGCCGTGCTCTGTCACCTGTGCACCATGCTGGGCTGCACTGTAGCGAGGGAGTCGAACCCTCTGCACTGCCCTTCGCGCGCCAGGAGAGACCGGACTTGGCCCGCCGGTCGGGGCTTGTGCACGCCTTCGCGACAACTACCTGCTCCACCTCTGCTGCTCAGTCCAGCAGCTCAACCTCCCAGTTCGATTGCTGAATCCGCACATCGAGTTCGCGGAGTTCGCGGGCGACTCGATCGGCCCGAGCGCGCAAATCGGCAACGCGCAAGGCAGACAGCATCTTCAGCTCTGAGCGCAGTTGTCGTGAGTAGCCTTGCTGGTTGGTTCCGGCGGCGGCATCCGCCGATGTGTTCAGGACATGGTGACGCCACTTCAGCGCATCCCGTCGGGCCAGCGCATCGGTCAGCGTGCCGTCGGTACCGAACGTCGTTGCTGCATTCGTGCGGTTGATCCGTCGGATCAGGGTTTCGTACTCGTCGATCACACCTTCGACATCCGTGAGCAGCGCCGCGGCATCTTCGGCCGGCTCTTCGCCTTCCTGGTAGCGGGCGTTGTTCACGATGCGTGTGCGCAACTGCTCGATGCGACGCAGTGCGGTCGCCCGCAGCGACAGCGCTTCGGCGAGCTTCATGAGACCTCCTGTGACTGGTTGGCCCGGAAGGCCGAGAGCCATGATGCTTCAGATTCGACGGAGGGCGCAATTCAGTTTTGGCGCCACCCGGAACGCTTGGATGTCAACGCCCGCAAAAGGCAAAGAAACAGGGACGCAAGCGGAATCAGAGCGACGCGCTAAGCGGAGGCGGGCGTCTCCACCTCTCGGAGTGCCCGTAGGCCACGCAGGGTCCTGTTTATCAGTTCACGTCGTTCGTCGATCGTCATCGAGTCGCCGAGGGGAGCGCGCACCCGCAAATAGCCCTGTGTCACCAAGTCGTCGACCAGAAACCGCGTAGCACCGATCGGCAAGGACAGACTGGAGGCGATCTCTGCGACCGAGGAACTGCGCACGCACGACGTCAGGATCTGGCCCCGCACATCGTTTTTCCGCCAGCGCTGCGGTTTCGCTGCGGTGCTGAGCGCCTCGATCGGAGCCTCGAGCGCGAGGTCCACACCAGCATCGGTACGGCCTGCGGTCAGCGTGTACGGCCGGACCAGGCTCGGCTCACCCGTGGTTTGCGGTTCGGTGAACCACTCGTCGCTCGGTTCGGCGTGGCCGTCGGACTGCTGATGCGCGTCGGCGTGCTTGTGCCGGAGATGTGGCGGAGTCTGCGAGACGTTGTGATTCTTCAAGAACCACAACGCCTGATCGGCGTGCGCCATTGCGCGCACCTCGCTGGAGACGACTTTGAGGATGGTGCGGTCGGTGTCGATGACGAACGTGGTCCGCCTGACCGGCAGCAGCCGGGCCAGCAGGCCGCGGCGCAGAGTGTGCCGGCTACGCCGGGTCGCATCCCGCGACACCACGGATCTCCGCAGGTTGGCCATTCTGCCTCGGCGCACCCCGAACAGCTCCGACACCACGCTGTCCACGTCGGAGAGCAACGGATAGTCGAACGAGCGCTGTCGGGCGAAGTGAGCCTGCCGGTCCACGGTGTCGGTGCTGATGCCTACCCGCTGGGCGCCCAACCTGGCGAATTCGTCGCTCAGATTCCGAAAATGGCACGCCTGGGCGGTACAGATCGGCGAGGACGCCAGTGGGAAAAAGAACAGCACAACCGGTCCGTCGCTCAGGAGCGCGGACAGTGTCCGAGGCCGACCGGTGTGGTCGTACAGGGTGAAGTCAGGCGCCTTTTCGCCCGCGATCATCGGCAAAGAGTAACTCCGCGAAGCTCCGCGCGACGCGCGACTCGAATAATTCGGTGATGGCCGGACAACTACCAGGTGGGGACCGTGATCGGCGCGGCCAAGCCGAGCCCAGCCGCTGGTTCGCGCGGTGGGGGTGCGCACCGGGTGTGCGCCGGAACCGTCACTGTTGGCGTCGGCATAAAGATTGCCTCTGACCTGGGTCTTCTAAGTAGGGCTGACAGGATTTGAACCCACCCGTCGCGCGCCCCTTGCGCGCGACCGCTGCCCGGTGCGCTCACTTAGGACTCCAGGTCAGAACGCAGTGGTCAAAAACTGTTGCAGGGACTCGAATAGGCTCTCGAACAGTCCGCTGCTGCCGATCCCGTTGTCGAGTGCACCAAAAAACGCGTCGAAGCCGTTGATGTTGTCGGAAATGTCGATATTGGTGAGGTCGCCGTCGATCGACGTGGTCGAGTTGGCGATTTCCGTCGGTGTCAAACCCAAATATTCGGCGTGCGTGGTGAACAGGTTGTACAAGGCATCCAGCTGACCTCCGGCTGTGACGTCCTGTTGGTAGTCGGCGACCCCGTCGCCGTCGAGCGTGTAGATCGTCGCCGGGTACAGATCATCGGGCGTCACGTTGGTATCCGCTCCAATTCCGCCCGGGAGGGAGGGGTCGCCGATGAACACGAAGTGCAGATCGTCCTTGGGGATGCCATAGTCCTCGAGTTGGGTCATGGCGATCGACTCGGCGGTGGCGCTTTGGGAGTATCCGAAGATCGTCAGCGGGTGCTCGGCGGTGAAAGCGCCTGGGTTCGCATTGAATTCGTTCTCCACGGCGAGGGTGACGTCGTCGGCGTCGGTGAGAGTGCTTTGCTGGATCAGTTCGGGCGTCGTCAGTACCTGCAGCGGGGCGGCGCATGGGTCGGTCGCGATCATGTCGCAGACCGTCGAGGAGGTCGCGCCATGGTCGAAACCCAGCGGGTGCAGATATAGATTCTCGACGGCCTGCGCGAAGGCGGTCGACGGCGTCGGCTCCAAGGTTCCGCCGAGGATGATCGCCGTGTCGCTGCCAGACAGCGGGTCGTCCGCGTCGGCCTGGGCGGCTTGGAGACTCGCTGCGCTGGCCGCGCCAACAAACATGCCGACGATGGCAACTTTCGCGAGCATCTTAGGTCCGTTCATCGCTGCACTTCCCTTGCTTCTTGCCGCGTAGTCTGCGTCTTCACACGTCTTATCTGACACCGCCTGGATTCAAGGATCGAGTATGCCCCGCGCCCGAAGGGCATACGTGAGAACCGGCGGAGACCGGCGGCGCGGGCCGGTGACGGAACCGCCAGACCGGCGGTGGTTGCTATCGCCACAGCGGATCAAGGCCGTGGCGGACCTGCTGGGGCACAGCTCCATCAGCATCACGGGCGACATCTACGGCCACACCTCCGACGACACGGCGCGGGCCGCGGTGGACGGGTGGATCGGGGCCCTCGGCTTGTGAGCCTCTCAAGCCATGTCTATCCAAATAATCAAGGCCGCGGTAAGAATGGCGATGACCCCAAGCAGGATCGTGTCGATTGCGCGAAGCCGTGGTGCGTCGGTCTTGCTGGTCTGTACTTCGCGGGCAATCAGAAAGACAGGAAACGCGGCACTGATCGCGACGATGTATGCGGCAGCTACGTAGAGCCAAACGAATTTGACGCCAAGTTTGCGGGCCTCCACCACCATGAAAATCACAGCGGCAAGACCCAATAGAAAAAGGCCGGATGTCTGCGCCCGCGAGGCGGGTAAGAGCCTGGCCTCGTTAAAGAAGGCGAGTAGCGACCCAGCGCCCTCGTGCGAATACGCCAGACCTTGACTGAACGTCGCAATGAGCCCAGCGACAGCGATAGCGCCGTAGACGACGCAGAGGAGTTTGCGAGGGGCGGGCATTGTTGACGCGTGGTCCGCTATGTCGGCTGTTGTCACGAACCTCACGCTAGAACGATCTGACCAGCCGGTGAGGAACTCGGTGAATATGCGAGGCGACTACCTGACGGGTTGCGCAGGTATGAAAAAGCGGTCCCGGATTTCTCCGAAACCGCCTGTCACCTGCAAGGACTCCGGTCGGGCTGACAGGATTTGAACCTGCGACCACTTGACCCCCAGTCAAGTGCGCTACCAAACTGCGCCACAGCCCGAAGCCACCGATCGTTCCACCGGCAGCAGGGGGAAATCCTACAGCAGACCGCGAAGCCGACCCCAACCTGAAGTCGACGTGGCACGATCGCGCGGGTGGCCGGCAGATCTACCCATGATCCGCACTTGCACGACCTCGCGCGACTGCGCCGCGTCCGGGACCGCATCGACCGCGAGTATGCGCAGCCACTGGACGTCGAGGCGCTGGCTCGCGACGCGAGTATCTCGGCGGGCCATCTCAGCCGCCAATTCAAAGTCGCCTACGGCGAGTCGCCGCACTCCTACCTGATGACGCGGCGCGTCGAGCGAGCGATGGCGCTGCTGCGCCGCGGCGATCTCAGCGTGACCGAAGTCTGTTTCGCGGTCGGCTGCTCATCGCTGGGCACGTTCAGCACCCGCTTCACCGAGCTGGTCGGCGTGCCACCCAGCGCCTACCGGGAGCAGACAGCACACGTTGCTGCGGGGCTGCCGTCGTGCGTTGAGAAGCAGGTGACCAAACCGGTCAGGAATCGAGAAGCGCCCGCCGTCGGGCTGCACCTACCGTGACGGTCATGGACATCACCATTCACTCGAGCATGCTTCCGCACGACGATCCAGAAGCATCGCTGTCGTTCTACCGCGACACCCTCGGCTTCGAGGTCCGCCTCGACGTCGGCAAGGGTGCGATGCGCTGGATCACCGTCGGCCCGCCCAATCAGCCGGGCACGTCGATTGTTTTGAGCCCGCCGACCGCCAACCCCGGCATCACCGAAGACGAACGACGGATGATCGCCGAGATGATGGCCAAGGGCACCTACGCGATGATCGTCTTGGCCACAAAGGATCTCGACGGCACGTTCGAACGGCTACAGGCCGGCGAGGCTGACATCGTCCAAGAGCCCACCGAGCAACCCTACGGAATCCGCGACTGCGCGGTGCGCGACCCGGCGGGCACGATGATCCGCATTCAAGAGCTGAGCTAGGTCGCCGGCTCGCTCAACTTGACCAACATCTTGCCGATGTTGGCCCCGGTGAACAATCCGTTGAGGGCGTCGACACACGACTCGATACCCTCAAAGACGGTCTGTCGGGCCGTGATTCGGCCTTCGTGCCCCCACTGACGAAGCGCGGCCGAGGCCTCGTCGAAGCGGCCCCATTGGTCGAGCGCGTTGAATCCCTGCATGGTCGCGGTCTTGGACAGCAGGTTGACGTAGTTGGTCGGGCCGGGGTGGTCACCGGTCAGGTAACTGGAGATGATGCCGCACAACACAACCCGTGCATTCATCGCCAGCCGGCCGAGTACCGCGTCGAGGACTGGGCCACCGACATTGTCGAAGTACACGTTGACTCGCTTGGGGCAATGTTCTTTCAGCGCCGCCGCGAGGTCGTCGTTCTTGTAGTCGATGCACGCGTCGAAGCCGAAGTCCTCGACCACCGCCCGGCACTTCTCCGGGCCGCCGGCGATGCCCACCACTCGGGCGCCGGCGATCTTGGCGATTTGCCCGGCGATCGAGCCGGTGGCCCCCGCGGCCGCCGAAACCACCACTGTGTCCCCGGCTTGAGGCTTGCCGACATCGGTCATCCCGATGTACGCCGTCGCACCGGTCGGGCCGTACACCGACATGATCGCGAGTTGATCGCTCTCGCCGGGGATCGGCGTGCTGAACACATCGTCGCGGATGATCACGTATTCCTGGAAGCCGGTGAGCGTGGTGATCACATCGCCGACCTGGAAGGCGTCGCATCGCGATGCCACCACCTCGCCGATCCCTGCGGCGCGAATGACTTCGCCCAACTGCACCGGCGGCAGGTAGCCCGGCTGGTCGTTGAGCCAGGTTCGCACCGCGGCATCCAGTCCCACGTAGGTGGTCCGGACCAACGCCTCGCCCTCGGCAGGCTCAGGTGCCGGCGTGCTCACCAGTTCGGTGTCATCGGGCTGGACGAGGCCACTGGGGCGGCGCCGCAGCAGGATCTGGCGGTTGGCTAGTTCGGGCACGATGCAGAAACTACCGAATGCCAATGCCCTATTAGCCGTGTTCCAGGTATGCGAGCATCGACAGATGAAATCCGAGGATGATCCAGAAGCCCGTATTCGGGAACTGGAGCAGCCGTTGACCGACGCTGCTCGCGCTTCCGAAGCCGCGTCGACTCCATCGCCCGGCAAATGGGCGCCGCCGTCCGGTCCCCCGATGCCGCCACCGCCTACGCTGCCTTACGGTGGCTCGTTTCAGAGCCCGCCGATACGGACCGGGCGACAGGGCCGAGGTCTCTGGATCCTGCTGGCATTGTTCGTGTTTGGCATGATCGCCCTGCCGGTTGCGATCTTCGCCTTCAGCGCGCACCAGGTCACTCGCGGCCTGCCCACCATCCCGTCCGCCCCGAGCTTTTCCTCGATAAGCCCTACCGCGTCCGCGGCGGTGCCGAGCACATCGGCGGTGGCGGCACCGACGCCACCCACCTCAGTGACGAGCGCGCCGGCGGGTGAAAACATCACGGTCTCCGGTATCAGCGAGACCCGAACCATCGCCTGCAATGGGGGCACGGTCAGCGTCAGCGGAATCACCAACAGCGTCGTGATCACCGGCCACTGCAACAGCGTCGTCGTGTCCGGTATCCAAAACCAGGTCATCGTCGACACCGCCGAGATGATCCAGGCCTCAGGCTCGGGCAACCACGTCACCTATCACGGTGGGTCTCCGAAAATCGGGACCTCTGGTTTCGATAACGTCGTGCAAAAGGGCTGAGGCGCTACACCATCAGCAGCCGGTAGAGGCCGATCAGGCCGACGACGACGATCGTCGCCCGCAGCGCATTCGGCGACAGCCGGCGGCCGTAGTGCGCGCCCAGCCAGCCGCCGATCAGCGAGCCCACCGCGATCAGACCGGCTGCCGGCCAGCTGATCCGGTGAAATGCCACGAGCGTATAGGCGAGTGCCGCAACGATATTGACGAGCAAAGCCAATAGGTTCTTCGCGGCGTTGGTGCGTTGAACCGATTCAGGTAGTAGTGCGCCCATAGCCCCGACCAGCATGATTCCTTGTGCCGCAGTGAAATAGCCGCCATAGACACCGATCAGGAACGTGCTCACCACCAATGCCGCCATCCGGCGCGGCGACACTTCGTCGGCGGCGCGGCCCGCTTTCTCGGCCCGCTCCCGCGCCCACGTTTGGATGCGGGGCCCGACCACCACCAGCGCCAGCGCGGCGACCAGAAGCACGGGCACCACTTCGGCGAACACTTTGTCCGGCAGATGCAGCAGCAACCAGGCGCCCACCACTGCGCCCAGGACCGACGCCGGGATCTGCCATCGCAGCCGGTCCCACTGGCCGCCCAGTTCGCGGCGATACCCCCAGGTCCCTGATGCGCTGCCCGCGACCAGGCCCACGGCGTTCGACATGGTCGACGTGACCGGCGGATAGCCCATCGCGACCAGCGTCGGGAAGGTGATCAGCGTGCCGGACCCGACCACGGCATTGATCGCACCTGCGGCCAGGCCGGCGATGACGATCACGATCGCGTGAGTCAGTGACACGGAAACGACGGTAGCTGGCCCGGTTTCGGCGACTACGTCACAGTCAGCGGGACTTCGGTTTCCGCTTCTCACGCACCCGCACGTTGATGCGGATCGGGCTGCCTTCGAACCCGAACGTCTCGCGCAGCCGTCGTTCCAGGAACCGGCGGTAGCCGGCCTCCAAGAAGCCGCTGGTGAACAACACGAAGGTCGGCGGCCGGGACGCGGCCTGAGTGGCGAACAGGATGCGCGGCTGCTTGCCGCCCCGCACCGGCGGTGGAGTTGCCGCCACGATTTCCTTGACCCAGGTGTTCAACCGACCGGTACCGATCCGGGCATCCCACGACGCCAGGGCACTTTCCAGCGCCGGCACCAGTTTCTGCACCGCGCGGCCGGTCTTGGCGGAGATGTTGACGCGCTGGGCCCACCGCAGTTGCACGAGCTCGCGGTCGATCTCGTTGTCCAACTGATAGCGGCGATCCTCGTCCACCAGGTCCCACTTGTTGAATGCCAGCACCAGCGCGCGCCCGGACTCGATGACCATGGACAGCACCCGCTGATCCTGCTCGGTCAACGGCACCGACCCGTCGATCAGCACGATGACCACCTCGGCGGCGTCGATCGCGCCGTGGGTGCGAACAGAGGCGTAGAACTCGTGGCCACTGGCCTGACCGACTTTGCGTCGTAAGCCTGCAGTGTCGACGAAACGCCAGATCTTGCCGTCCAATTCGATCAGCGAGTCCACCGGGTCCACGGTGGTGCCGGCGACGTCGTGCACCACCGAGCGCTCATCGCCGGCCAGCCGGTTCAGCAGCGAACTCTTGCCGACGTTGGGCTTGCCGACCAACGCCACCCGTCGCGGACCGCCTTGGCCGGAGCGCAATTCGGCGACTTCCGGCAGCACGGCGACGAGCGCGTCGAGCAGATCAGCGACACCACGACCGTGTATCGCGCTGACCGGATAGGGCTCCCCGACACCCAGCGACCACAACGCGGCCGCGTCGGATTCACCCTTTTCACTGTCGACCTTGTTGGCGGCCAAAAACACCGGCTTGCCCGAGCGACGCAAGATGCGAGCGGCCGCCTCGTCACCGGCCGTCGCGCCGACGACGGCATCCACCACCAAGATGATCGCGTCGGCGGTACGCATGGCCACCGCGGCTTGTTCGGCCACCAACTGCTGCAAGCCCTTGGCGTCGGGCTCCCATCCCCCGGTGTCTTGCACCATGAATCGGCGGCCGGTCCACAACGCGTCGTAGGAAACGCGATCACGGGTCACCCCGGGCACATCCTGGACCACAGCCTCGCGCCGACCCAGGATCCGGTTGACCAACGTCGACTTGCCGACGTTCGGTCGGCCGACTATCGCCACCACCGGTGGCGGACCGCTGGCTTCGTCGTCGTCAAGGGATTCGATGAACTCGGTTGATTCCCAGTCGCTTTCGTCGTCCCAGGTGCCGTCTTCAGTCACCGGGTTGCCTCGCTTCGCTGCTTGACCAGATCCAACAGGTGGTCGATCACTTCGGACTCGGTCATGTCGCTGGTGTCGACGACCACCGCATCCGGGGCGGCGCGCAGCGGCGAGACCGCGCGGGTGGAGTCCAGATGATCGCGACGACGTACATCGGCGAGCACGGCCGGGTAGTCGTCGGGCAGGCCTGCCTCGACGTTTTGATCGTTACGACGACGTGCACGTGTCTCGGCCGATGCAGTCAGGAAGACTTTGAGGTCGGCATCCGGCAGCACCACGGTTCCGATGTCACGTCCTTCGACGACGACGCTGCCGGAGCCGTCGGCCAGGCTGCGCTGCAAGTCGACGAGCCGGCTGCGCACCGCCGGTACCGAGGACACCGCGGACACCGCCCTGGTGACCTCGTCGCCACGGATCTCGGACGAAACGTCCTCGCCGTCAAGGTAACTGCGATCTTCGTCGGGATCGCGGCCCACCGACATGTTCGCGGTGGCTGCGACGACCGCGACGGCGTCCTGGTCCGCTGGATCGACTCCGGCCCGCAGCACCGCCAACGTAGCGATGCGGTACATGGCGCCAGTATCCAGGTAGCGGGCGTGCAATGCATGAGCCAATCCTCTTGATACCGAGGACTTTCCGGTGCCTGCCGGACCGTCGACAGCGACGACTGCGCTCAATGCCGGGTGGTTCGCTCTGCTCCCGTCACTTTCTGCGTTCGTTCCGCTCGCTGCACTCACAGCCCGACCGCTTTGTAGAGTTCGCCGATCTCGTTGCGGCGCAACGCCCGGATACTCCCCGGGCGCTGGTCACCCAACGTCACCGCCCCGAGGTCGGTGCGGACCAGCGACTGCACCGGAAAGCCGACCGCCGCCAGCATTCGGCGCACGATGCGCTTGCGCCCCTCATGCAGCGTGACCCGGATCATCGTCTTGCCGGGAACCGCGTCTACCACCGCGAAATCGTCGACAGCGATCGGTCCGTCGTCCAATTCGATTCCGGCCCTGAGCTTCTTGCCGAGTCCGCGGGGCACCGCACCATTTACGGTTGCTACATAGGTCTTGGGTATTTCGTAGGACGGGTGCATCAGGCGGTGCGCGAGTTCGCCGTCGTTGGTCAGCAGGATCAAACCCTCGGTTTCGGCGTCGAGCCGTCCCACGTGGAAGAGCTTCTTGTTGCCCCGAACTCGATGCTCCACCAGGTCGCCGATGCACGGTCGGCCACGGTCGTCGGACATCGTCGAGTGCATGCCCTGAGGTTTGTTGAGCGCCAGATAGACCATTGAATCGTCGAGGACCACCCGCGCCCCGTCGACGCGGATCTCCGAAGCATCCGGGTCGACCCGGGTGCCCAGTTCGGTCACCACCTGGCCGTCGACCTCGACCCGGCCGTCGATGATCATTCGCTCGGCAACCCGCCGCGACGCAATTCCCGCCTGGGACAGCACTTTTTGAAGACGAACCCCATCGGGCTCACTGGCGTTGACCATCAGTCGTGGTCCACGTCGAAGGACAGCGGCTGATCGCTGGCGACCGGACCACCGGCAAGCTTCACGAAACGTGGCTCATCGTTGAGGGATTCGCTGAGGTCGTCGATCATGTCGACATCCGGGAGCAGCGGTGCGATGTCGGGAAGATCCATCAGCGACGACAGTCCGAGGCGTTCCAGGAACAGCTCGGTGGTGGCGAACGTCACCGCGCCGGTATCGGAGTCGGTGCCCGCTTCGGTGATCAGCCCGCGGGCCAGCAGGGTGCGCATCACCGCATCGACATTGACCCCGCGGACCGCGCTCACCCGCGCGCGGGTCACCGGTTGCCGGTAAGCCACCACGGCCAGCGTCTCCAGGGCAGCCCGAGTGAGCTTCGAGCGAGATCCATCGAGCAGCAATCGTTCGACATAGGGCGCGAACCGGGCCCGGGTGTACAGCCGCCATCCTCCGCCGGCCTCGCGCAGATCGATGCCGCTGTCGCGTTCGGTGAAATCATCGGCCATCAACCGCAGTTTGGCGGCCACCCGATAGGCGGGTTGTTCGGTCGCGGCGGCCAGCGCCTCGACAGTCACCGGGGTGTCGACCACCAGCAGCAGGGCCTCGAGCACCGCGCCCAGCTCTCCTTCTTCGAGCTCTGGCGCGGTGGCGACGTCGATGCCCAGGTTGGTCTCGGATGTGTCGCTCTCGGTTACGTCGATGCTCAGGTCTGCATCGAACGGTTCACTCATGAGTATTCGTCCCGCAATTCTGCGCTGGTCGGCTGTTCTCCGGTCCACGAAACCTGGAGCACACCAAGCGGTTCTGACTGGTCGAATGCTACCGCCCGCGAGCGATACAGCTCGAGCAGAGCCAGGAAGCGGCCGACGATCTCGATGGGTTCGCAATCGGCGACGAGATCGGAAAACGATGCCCACTGCCCAATCCCACGCTGCTCCAGGAACCACAGCAGCCGCTTGGCTTGCTCCGGGACGGACACGTACACCTGGTGTAGGTGCTCGGTGCCTACTGTCGGCACCGGCCGCGGGGTGAAGGCGGTCGCGGCGATCTCCGCGAACGTCTGGGCGTCGACTCCCAGCATCACCTCGGGCAGCAGGTCGGCGAACTGGTCCTCCAGCGAGACCGCGCGAGGGTAGCTGCGCAGCGCGGCCGCTTCGAGCTCGCCGAACATCACCGCGACGTGCTTGAACGCCCGGTATTGCAGCAGCCGGGCGAACAGCAGGTCGCGAACCTCCAGCAGCGCCAGGTCTTCCTCATCGGTTACCTGGCCGGATGGCAGCAACCGGGCGGCTTTGAGGTCGAGCAGCGTCGCGGCGACGACCAGGAACGCGGTGGTCTCTTCAAGCTCCAGGACGCGTCCGATTTCTTTGGTGTACGCGATGAAGTCGTCGGTGACCTGGTGCAGCGCAACCTCGGTCACATCGAGGCGGTGGGCGAAGATCAGCTGCAGCAAGAGGTCGAACGGCCCCTGGAAATTGGTCAGTTTGACCTGGAAGCCGGTCTGGGGTGATGCCTCGCAGGTCGCTTCGCCGGTCACGCGCCGAACCGGTCGATCACCTCGCGGGCCAGCGACCGGTAGGCAGCCGCGCCGCCCGATCTCGGTGCCCACGATGTGATCGGTTCGCCGGCGACGCTGGTCTCCGGGAAGCGGACAGTACGGGAGATGACGGTGTCGAACACGAGATCGCCGAACCGCTCCACCACCCGAGCCATCACCTCGCGGGAGTTCACGGTCCGCGGGTCGTAGCGCGTGATCAAGATTCCGCTGATGTCCAGCTTCGGGTTGAGCCGGTCGCGCACCTTCTCGACCGTGTCGGTCAGCAAGGCCAGACCACGGAGCGAGAAGAACTCGCACTCGGTCGGGATGATGACGCCATCCGAGCACGCCAGCCCGTTGACGGTCAGCAAGCCCAGCGACGGCTGGCAGTCGATCAGGACATAGTCGTAACGGTCCAGCACCGGGTACAGCGCGCGGGACAGCGTCTGTTCGCGGCCCACCTCGTTGACCAGCTGGATCTCCGCGGCCGACAGGTCGATATTGCTCGGCACCAGGTCCAAGTCTTTGACGCGGGTGTGCATCAACACGTTGTCGAGCGACACCCGCGGCTCGATCAGCAGATTGTGGATGGTGTGTTCCAGCTCGTAGTGCGGTACACCGAGACCGGCCGACAGCGCGCCCTGCGGATCGAGATCCACGAGCAACACCCGGCGCCCGCATTCGGCGAGGGCGGCACCCAGGTTGATCGTCGACGTGGTCTTTCCCACGCCGCCCTTCTGGTTGCACATCGCCACGACCTTGGCCGGCCCGTGCGAGGTGCGCGGCTTGGGTTCGGGAATCGCCCGCGGTAGGCGCCCGGTCAGGCCGACTTCGGAGCCGCGCTCGGCGTCGTCAGTCACGAGCGCTGCACCAGGAGCGTGGCGATCGGACAACGGCGGGCATGGCACGAAAGTGTAACGGGTATGCGCGCGCGTGCCGGGAGACCCGCAACAACGTCACCAGCGAATTTGCGGCGCGCCGATGGGATCGTCCAGCGGGCTAGGGTGGCGCCCATGAGTCTGAAGCAGCGCATCCCCCTGCTGCGGTGGTCGTTCTGGCGGATGGCGACCGGCGCCCGCAACATCACCACCACGGGTCAGATCGGCGACGGCCGCGAGGCCGCGGCGGTCGAGTACGTGCTCGCGCACGCTCGGGCAGGCGATATCGACGACGTCATCGCGACCATCGACCGGTTCGCCTACGAAAAGTCGATGCTGATCAACGTCGGCGACGAAAAGGGCGTGCTGCTCGACGCGGCAGTCCAGCGGGCGAACGCGAAGCTGGCCCTCGAGCTCGGCACCTACTGCGGCTACGGGGCGCTCCGCATCGCCCGCGCGGCGCCGGGCGTCAAGGTGTACTCCGTCGAGCTCGCCGAAGCCAACGCGGTCAACGCCCGCCGGATCTGGGCGCATGCCGGCGTCGCCGATCGGATCACTTGCGTCGTCGGCACCATTGGCGATGGTGGACGCACCCTGGACGCGCTGGCCAGCGAGCATGGATTTGGTTCTGGTGCTTTGGATTTCGTATTTCTCGACCATGACAAGGATGCGTATCTGGTCGATCTGCAGAGCATTCTCGACCGAGGCTGGCTGCACACCGGGTCGATCGCGGTGGCCGATAACGTCCGGGTTCCCGGCGCGCCGAAGTACCGCGAATACATGCGTCAGCAGCAGGGCGGCCTGTGGAACACCACCGAGCACAAGGCGCACCTGGAATACCAGAGCCTGGTCTCGGATCTGGTGCTGGAGTCGCAGTACCTGGGCAGCTAACGCGCTCGCGGGTGGGCTTCGGCCCAGACCTCGCGTAGCGCGTGCACGGTGACCATCGTGTAGATCTGCGTAGTGGTCACCGACGCGTGTCCCAGCAGTTCCTGGACGACGCGGACATCGGCCCCGCCCTCGAGGAGATGGGTCGCGAACGAGTGCCGCAACGTGTGTGGTGATACGCCCGCAGTGATGCCGGCCCGCGCCGCGGCGTCCTGCAGCACCTGCCACGCACTCTGGCGGGACAGCCGACCGCCGCGGGCATTGAGGAAGATCGCCGGGGTTCCACGTCCGCGACGCGCCAACTCCGAGCGCCCGCGGACCATATAGGCCTCCAGCGCCTGTACCGCGGGCCGACCGATCGGCACCAGCCGCTGCTTGCCCCCCTTCCCGCGCAGCAGCACGGAACGAGCGTGGGTGTCGATGTCGTCGACATCGAGTCCGACCGCCTCGGAGATTCGTGCGCCGGTGGAGTACAGCAGTTCGAGCAGCGCACGATTGCGCAGCGTGAGCGGGCCGTCGGACGGGCTGTCGCCGCCTGCGCCGGCCAGCAACGCGAGCACCTGATCGAGGCTGAGGCTTTTGGGCAGTCGCCGCCCCGGTGTCGGTGGCTTGACGGCCTGCGCGACATCGAATTCGGCTAGCCCTTCGGCCGCGGCGAATCGATGGAAACCGCGCACCGCAATCAAGGTCCGCGCGGCCGACACCGCCGACAGCGGCGTAACACCGGAATCGGTGTCGCCGCGGCGCAGTGCCATCAGGAATTCGCTGACATCGTCCTCGGTGACCTTGGCCAGGTCGTCGACGCCGCGAGTGGTCAGGTGTTCGAAATACCGCCGCAAATCTCGGCGATACGACGTCAACGTGTTGGCGGCGACACCGCGCTCGATCGTCAAGTGATCGAGGTAGCCCTGCAGCTGGCCCTCCAGAGGCGGCGCAAGCGTCGTCACCTGGCCGCCTTTCGTGCCCAGAACGCCGTCGGCCGGTCAGGCCACGGCGCATCGAGGGCTAGCGGCTCGGCGATTCCCTCGGTGACCGCGTAGGCAGCCAAAACACCGCCCACCGCAAGGGAATTGACGATCTCGCCGCTGAAGACCCGCTGCACGGCATCGGCAAGCGGATACCACTCGACCGTCATATCGGCTTCTTCGTCGCGCGCCTCGGGCCGTTCGACCTCGCTCAAGCCGGTGGCCAAGAAGACCCGCACCGACTCGTCGCTGAAACCAGGTGCGGGATTCAGATCGACCAACACCTGCCAGGTCTCCGCCTGCAGGCCGACTTCCTCGCGCAACTCGCGCGCGGCCGACAGATGCGGCGGCTCCCCGTCGATGTCGAGCAGTCCGGCGGGCAACTCCCACAAGCGTCGGCCGAACGGGTGGCGGTACTGATACACCATCGGGATCCGGCCGTTGTCGTCCACGGCCACGATCGCCACCGCACCATAATTCTCGACGATTTCCCGCGTCGCGACGTTGCCGCCCGGCATCCGGACATGGTCGGTCCGCAACGCGAAAATCTTTCCGGTGTGCAGAGTCTCGGACGATATCGTCTCGAAGACGTGCTCACCCACGGGTGACGGATTCGGGCTCAGACAGTGACGGCTCTGCGTTTTCGTGCTGCTCGCTGCCGTTGGCCCGGCGCTCCGGCATCTCCAGGGACAGTCGCTCGCCGGCCTTGTATTCGATCGCCGCGCCGATGAAGCCGGTGAAAAGCGGATGCGGACGGGTCGGCCGGCTCTTGAGCTCGGGGTGCGCCTGCGTACCGACGACGAACGAGTGCATCTCCGGCGGATACTCGACGAACTCGACCAGATGCCCGTCCGGCGACGTCCCGGAGAATTTCAGGCCACTCTCGGCGATGCGGTCGCGGTAAGCGTTGTTGACCTCGTAGCGATGCCGGTGCCGCTCCGACACCTCGGTCGACTGATATGCCTGGGCGACAATGGAATCCGGCTCCAGTACCGCCGGGTAGGCGCCCAGTCGCATGGTCCCGCCGAGGTCTGCTTCGCCGGCGACGATCTCTTCCTGATCGGCCATGGTGGAGATCACCGGGTCGGGGGTGTCCGGGTCGAATTCCGCCGAGTTGGCTTCGGTGAGACCGACCGAACGCGCGGCCTCGATCACGATGCACTGCATACCCAGGCACAGTCCGAGTACGGGCAACCCGCGGGCGCGCGCATATGAGATGGCGCCGATCTTGCCCTCGATGCCGCGAATGCCGAATCCGCCCGGGATCAGCACGCCGTGAACGTCGTCGAGCACCGCGGCCGCTCCGCTTGCGGTCTCGCAGTCGTCCGAGCCCACCCAGCGGATTTCGACCTTGGCTCGGTGTTTGAATCCGGCCGCCCGCAGCGCCTCGCTCACCGACAGATAGGCATCCGAGAGGTCGATGTACTTGCCCACCAACGCAATTCGTACGGTTTCCTGCGGGTCGTGCACTCGGCGCAGCAGGTCGTCCCACTCGGTCCAGTCGACGTCGCGGAACGGCAGGTTGAGCCGCCGCACCACGTAGGCGTCCAGCTCCTCGCGGTGCAGGACTTTCGGGATGTCATAGATCGACGGCGCGTCCGGCGTGGAGATGATGCCGTCGATGTCGACGTCGCACATCAGCGCGATCTTGTTCTTGAGCGGCTCGGGGACGTCCCGGTCGCAGCGCAGGATCAGCGCGTCCGGGGTGATACCGATGCTGCGCAGCGCGTTGACCGAGTGCTGGGTGGGTTTGGTCTTCAGCTCTCCGGACGGCGCCAGGTACGGGATCAGCGACACATGCAGGAAGAAGACGTTCTCCCGGCCAATGTCGTGGCGAACCTGCCGCGCGGCCTCGAGGAAGGGCTGCGACTCGATGTCGCCGACGGTGCCGCCGATCTCGGTGATGACCACGTCGGGACGGCGTCCGTCTGCTCCCGGCTCGGCCATCGCCAGGATGCGGCTCTTGATCTCGTCGGTGATGTGCGGGATCACCTGGACGGTGTCGCCGAGGTACTCGCCGCGACGCTCCTTGGCGATGACGGTCGAATACACCTGCCCGGTGGTGACATTCGCCGAACCGGACAGATCGCGGTCGAGGAAGCGCTCGTAGTGGCCGACGTCGAGGTCGGTTTCAGCGCCGTCCTCGGTGACGAACACCTCGCCGTGCTGAAACGGGTTCATGGTGCCCGGATCGACGTTGAGGTAGGGGTCGAGCTTCTGCATCGTCACCTGCAGACCGCGGGCGGTCAGCAACTGTCCGAGGCTGCTCGCGGTCAGTCCCTTACCGAGCGAGGAGACAACCCCACCGCTGACGAAGAGATGCTTAGTGGCGGTCTGCGGATGCTTTCGCAATGTGGCGACCTCCGTGAAGACGGCGCAGGGCTAGCCTCTGGTGAGGGCTGTTTTCCAGCTTTGGGCCTGCCGACCCACGGAAACCCACCCTAACAAAGACTGCGCCGCCTCGTTGCTGACACGCCCGGGGCGGTGGCCGTGGTGCGACTGAGAAGCGTTTACGACGCGACGGTGAGGCCGGTGTTGCGGTGGCCGGTGCCGTACTGACCGGTGCGACCACCGTTGATCAGATCGGCCACGCCCAGGACGGCCGTCACGCGGCCGGACTCGGCGTCGAGATTGTCGACGGTGCTGATCACCGGGGTCACCGAAGCGTCGGCGCGGGCTACGCCGACTGCGGCGGGCCCGTCGGACGAGCCGTCGCGTCCGGCGAGCATCACACCCGAGCCGTGCGGCGCGAGTGCTGCGGCGAAACGGGCCACGCTGACGCCCTGATTGCCGGCGTCGTTGTTGAGCGAACCGCCGGTGATGACGGCCGCGGCGTTCGATGCGGCGATGTGCTGGTCCCCGTAGCCGATGAAACCGGTGTCGCGAAGCGCCGCCAACACCGTGTCGCGTTGCCCGTCGTCAACCGGCGGGACGGCGGGATCGCGGTTGATCAACAGCGCGATGCCCAGCAGGTCGCCGGCTTGGGATCCTTGGTCGACCAGTTTGGTGCTCAGCTGGGCGCCGGCGGGCAGAACCGACGAGTTGACCACCGAGCGCAACTTCTCCGCCGAGTTGGCATCGACGAATTCCTGGGTCAATGTCACCGTGCCGGTGACTGCTCCCCCGGCCTGCGTGACGATCTTGGACACCGCGTCGACGTCTTCGTCCTTCGCGTCGGGAGCGCGGAAGATGACCAGCGATTTACCGTTGAGCGCGTCATGCACCATCCGGCCGGCCATCTGTGCGTCGAAAGCGTTGGCGGAAGCAAGCTTTGCGTTCAGCTGAGCTTTTCTGGTCGTTGAGCGCGTTGATCTCGTTGTGCAGATTCCGGGTTTCGTCGCGCAGTCCGGAAACCAGCGAATTGGAGAGGAAACCCGAGCCGAGAACCACTCCCACCGCCAGTGCCACGAATACAGCGGCCAACGAAATCGCATGCTGGCGAAGAGATATCACGTCGCTACCGTCCTAATGGATCCAGTGCTGCAACCAAGCCAGAAAGTGACTCCAGTACAGGGTGGCCCAGTGCAGTACCACCGTGTCGGTACGCGACACCCACAGCGCGGCGACGATGGAGAGCATCATCGTCAGGATCAGCAACGCGATCGCACCGCTGGAGATTCGGTTGTGGTACAGCGTGGCAACGGCTTTGGCGTCCACTACCTTCTCCCCGACGCGCAACCTGGTGAGGAAGGTCGAGGGGTTGCTGTCCTGGCGGGTCCGATCGAAGAACGTCTCGATGTTGGCGCGGTGGCCCACGGTGACCAGTAACGCTGCGCCGTGGTGGTCGGCCAACAGCAGCGCCAGGTCCGCCGGAGAACCGGCGGCGGGGAACGTCATCGCCCCGACACCGAGATCCTGGATGCGCTCCAGGCCCGGTGCGTGGCCGTCGGCATCGGCCGGCAGGACGACCTGCGCGCCGCTCTTGAGGACTTCGGCGCTCAGGTTGCTGGGATCGCCGACGATGAGCTGCGGGCGATATCCAGCCTTGCGCAACACATCTGCGCCGGTGCCGACTCCGATCAGGACCGGCTGGTATTCCTTGATGAACGGCTTGAGCCGCTTGAGGTCGTCGGCGGCGTCTTCCTCCTCAGCGACGATGACGACGTGGCGGCGGCGCAATTCGATGTCGACGTCGGGAATGCCGATGCCGTCGATCAGCAGCGGACTCTCACTGCGGATGAACTCAATGGTGTTGCCGGCGAATGCTTCCAGGTGGGAAACCAATCCACTCTTGGCTTCCTGCATCAGGCCGGCGATTTCTTCGTCGGTGCGCTCGGTGCCGCGGATCAGTCGGCGATCCCCGGCGTAGACGCCGCCGTTGTAGAGGCGCACTTTCGAGCCGTCTTTGATCTTCTTGAAGACGTCGGTGCCGGTCTCGTCGATGAGTGTGACGCCGTTGGCCAGCAGCACCTCGGGCCCGAGGTTGGGGTAGCGGCCCGACACCGATGGGGATGCGTTGACCACGGCCGCGATCTCGGCGTCGACGAGTGCGTCGGCGGTGATCCGGTCCAGATCCAGCACGTCGAGGACCACGATGTCGCCCGGGCAGACCCGGCGCAACAGTCGGTCGATGTCGCGGTCGACCCGCGCGGTGCCGACGACGCCCGGCCGCGAGGTGTTGCGGGACAACAGTGAGGACAAGGTGGTGGTCACGCTCATGGAGGGGATTCTGTCGGGGATGCCGAGGATGAGTGGGGAGGCGCGCCGTAACAAGCGCCTCAGAAGTTATATCGTGTCACATCTGTCACAGGCTCGACGGCAGGTTCAGGTCGCAATCCGGTCACAGTCCGCGGCCTCGAGTAGTTCACGGGCGTGCGCGCGTGCGGTGTCCGAATCACCCAGTCCGGCCAGCATTCTGGCCAACTCGCCGACCCGGTCGTCGCCCTCGAGGCGCCGCACTCCGCTGGCGCCGTTCTTTCCGTTGGTGTCGACCGTCAGATGGATATCGGCGTAAGCCGCGACCTGTGGCAAATGGGTCACCACGATGACCTGGCGGTTGCGGGCCAACCGGGCCAGGCGACGGCCGATCTGCACGGCCGCCCGCCCACCGACGCCGGCGTCCACCTCGTCGAACACCATTGTGGTGCCGGTCGTTGATGCCGCCAGTACAACCTCCAGGGCCAGCATGACGCGTGACAATTCGCCGCCCGAGGCGCTTTTCGCCAGCGGCAGCACGGTCATGCCCCGATGCGCGGCGAAGCCGAATTCGACCAGGTCGACACCGTCGCCGCCGGCATGGGCCTGCGTGCCGGCGGCGAGCGTCAGCGCGGCGGGGTCGTCGGTAGTGGCCGGCATCGTCGACACCGTGATGGTGAATTCCGCGTCCGCCATCGCCAATCCGGACAGCTCGCCGGTGACTTCCTTCGCGAGCCGTTTGGCGGCCTGGGTCCGGGCCTTACTGAGTTCGGCTGCTGCAGTTGCCAATTCGAGCGCCAGCTCGTCGACGCGACGTTGCAAGCCGGCTAACGCCTCTTCGGAGACGTCGAGCTGGGCGAGACGTTCCCGCGCCTCGCGCGCCCATTGCAGTACGCCATCGATGTCGGCGGCGTACTTACGCGTCAGGGTGCGAAGCTCCGCTTGCCGGGCCAGCTTGGTGTCCAACGTGCTGGCGTCCGAGGGCAATTCGTCCAGGTATCCGCCGAGCTCCCTCGAGGCATCGCCGACCACTGTGAGCGCTTCTTCGAGCTGGGCGACCAACGCTCGCAGCGTCGTGTCGTCAGTCGAGTCCAACGCTGCCTTGGCGCGTCCCAGACAGTCGGCCGCGGAGGCGGCCTGCGCGGCGGGATCGGCCGTGACCTCATCCCCCGAGCCGGTCAATGCGACGCGTGCGCCGGACGCCGCCTCGCGCAGCGCGTCCAGCTCCGAGAGCCGGCGGATGTCACCGACCAGCGCTTCGTCCTCCCTCGGGGCCGGATCGACCCTGTCGATCTCGTCGAGTGCGAACTTCAGCCGATCGGCCTCCTGCGCCAGTTCGCGCGCCCGGTTGCTCCGCTCGACGAAGTCGCGGCGGGCCGTCTGCCAGGCGTCGCGCAGTTTGCGGTATTTCTCCAGACGGGCCTCGACGCCGGCGAACCGATCGAGTGCCCCGCGTTGCTCGTCGGGTCGCATCAATCGCAGCTGATCGTTCTGCCCGTGCAGGGTCAGCAGTTCGGCGGTGAATCCGCTCAGCGATTTCGCCGGCACACTTCTCCCACCGAGATAGGCCCGCGAAGGCCCGTCGCGGCTGACCGACCGCAACGCAATGATGCTGCCGTCCTCGTCGCGTTCGGCCCCTGAGCCGTCCAGCAATTCGTCGAGCAGCGCGGCCGCCCTGTCGTCGAGATCGGCGGTGGTGAACCGGCCCTCGACGACAGCACGCTCGGCCCCCGAGCGCACCCGGTTGGCGTCCGCGCGGGCTCCGCCAAGCAGGTGCAGCCCCGTCACCACCATCGTCTTGCCGGTGCCGGTTTCACCTGTCAAAACCGTTAAGCCACGGTCGAATTCGGCTGTCGCAACGCTGATGGCGCCCAGCGACTCGATCCGAATCTCGGAAAGCACCGCTACCGTCCGCGCCAGCCGGTGACCGGAAGCCGGAACTTGCGTACCAGACGGTCGGTGAACGGCGCGCTGTCCAGCCGCGCCCACTTGACCGACACGTCGCAGCGCTGCACCTCCAATCGCGCGCCGGCAGGCACCCGCATCTCGCGGCGACCATCGCAGAACACCAGGGCATCGTGTCCATCGCCCTCGATTTCGATGGCGATGCGCGCATCCGGGCTGGTGACCATCGGCCGGGCGAACAGCGCGTGCGCATTGTTGGGCACGACCAGCAGGGCCTCGAGGTCGGGCCACATGATGGGTCCGCCCGCGGAGAATGCGTAGGCCGTCGACCCGGTGGGTGTGGACACCAGAACGCCGTCGCACCCGAATGTGGAGACCGGGCGTCCGTCGACCTCGAGGACGACTCCGAGCACCCCGAGGCGCGGACCCTTTTCCAGGCTCGCCTCGTTGAGCGCCCACCCGCGTGAGATGACCTCATCCTTGACCCGCACCGTGATATCCAGCGTCAGCCGCTCTTCGAGGCGGTAGGTGCGCCCGACCACATGCTCGAGGACGGTGTCGATGGCCTCGGTTTCGGCTTCGGCCAGGAAGCCGATCCGGCCCAGATTGATCCCCAATACCGGCACGTTGGCGTTACGGGCGAGTTCGGCGGCCCGCAGGAACGTGCCGTCGCCGCCCAGCCCGATGACCAGCTCGCAGCCGTCGGCGGCGTCGGGGTCGGCGTCGATGAGCTCGACATCGACGCCCAATGCGCGCACGTCGTCCGGCCCCAGCGGTACCGGACCGCGGTCGACGGCTTCGGCCGACAGCACGCGAAGTTGGATATTGTTGTCGCTCAACACCTTTTCGATGCGTCGGGCGGTCTCAGTCGCTTCTTCGCGACCGGTGTGGACCACCAGCAGTACGGTGCGCTCAGTCGTCATTGCGGACCAGCCTCGACGGCACCGCGGACCGCACATTCCAGCTCATCAGCAGACAAACCCCGATCGGTTTCGGCGCGTAACCACAGGAAGTATTCAACGTTGCCCGACGGGCCTGGCAGCGGGCTGGGGGTGACCCCGACCGCGTGCCAGCCCAGCTCCTCGGCGCGGCCGGCGACCTTGAGGACGGCGCTTGCCCGCAGTTCGGGACTGTGGACGACCCCACCGGCTCCCACTTGGCCTTTGCCCACCTCGAACTGCGGCTTCACCATAGGAACGATATCCGCGTCGGGCGAAGCGCATCCAGTCAGCGCGGGCAGCACCGTGGCCAGCGAGATGAACGACAGGTCGGCAACGATGGTGTCGACCTTGCCGTCGATCGCCTCCGGCGTGAGTTCTCGCGCATTGGTCCGCTCGATGACCACGACCCGGTCGTCGGATCGCAACGACCAGGCCAGCTGGCCGTAGCCGACGTCGACGGCGACCACTTCGCGGGCGCCGCGGTTCAGCAGGACTTCGGTGAATCCCCCGGTCGAGGCCCCGGCGTCGAGGCAGCGTCGACCGTCGACGTCGATACCGAAGGAGTCCAGTGCGCCGATGAGTTTGTACGCACCGCGCGACACCCAGCCGCGTTCGGTGTCGTCGGCGACTTTCAGCGAGGCGGTGGCCGCAACGGCGGTGCCCGGTTTGACCGCGGGCATCCCGTCGATGCTGACCTTGCCGGCGCCGATCAACTCGGCGGCCTGTTGGCGCGATCGGGCCAGCCCGCGACGGACCAACTCGGCATCAACACGGGTACGCCGCGGCACGGTGGCCTCAGGCCTTCTCCGCCAACTCCAGAGCCTGGACCAGCATGTCGTGCGCCTCGGAAAGCTGACGCGCGAGCTCTTCGAGATCGGCCTCGCTGGGCAGGTTCTCGGGGTTGGTTGGATCCGGCAGCTTGGCGAGGATGTCGTCGATCCGTGCGCGAATCTCTTCAGGGTCGGTAGTCATCGCTGTTCTACGGTACGGGATTTACGTCAGGGACCACCGTTGCAGGGCGGCGTGTGCGGTGTCGTCGCCGGCCTTGACGGTCGTGGCCTGTGCTGACCAGACGGCGTGGGCGACCGCACGCACGATCGAAAGCCCGTCGCCTTCATCGTCGCCTGCGGTGCTGACCGTGATCGCGTTGTCTGTGGTGTCGATGTGCCAGGCCGATTGCGGGCCCACGGCGAGCGCATCCGCGTGCTGGTGCAGCGACCGCAGGTCGTGACCGATGAAGGTCGCGCGTTGCTCGGGCACGGCGTAGACGGCATCGCGGGCCGAATTGACTCCGGTGAGCACCATCAGGCTGGGCAGTCGGGCGGCGTTGGCGCCGGCGATATCGGTGTTCAGTCGATCGCCGACGACCAACGGTGTCTGAAAGTCGCCGCGTGCCAACGCATCCAGCAGCAATGTCGGCGCAGGTTTACCCGCGACCTGAGGTTCGGTGTCGGTCGCTGCCTTAAGTGCGGCCACCATGGACCCGTTGCCGGGCAGCAAACCACGTTCAGTCGGCAGCGTCGCGTCGACGTTGGCGGCAACCCATACCGCCCCGGACCGGATGGCCAGGGCCGCTTCGGCCAGGTTCGCCCAGGCGGTGTCGGGTGAGTGGCCCTGGACCACGGCGTCCGGCTTGTCGTCAAAGAGCCGTACCGGCTCGAGCCCGACGGCCGTGATCTCGGCGGCCAGCGATTCGGTGCCGACGACCAGCACCCGGGATTCGGGCGCCAGCTGGTTGGCCAGAACGTGGGCCGCGCTTTGGGCGCTGGTGACGACGTCGTCGTCGGCCGCTTGCAGGCCGAGGTCTTGCAGGTGTGTGGCGACCTCGCCGGCGCTGCGGGACGCATTGTTGGTGACGAACAAAGTTCGGCCGGGCGTCTTTTCCAGCGACTCGGCGGCACCCTCGGTCAGCTTATGGCCGCGGAAGACGGTTCCGTCGAGGTCGAGAAGAAGGCAATCGTGTTCCTGCGCAAGCGTTCCCACGTCAGCCGAGCTCGCTCACTCGGTCCTCGGCGTCGGTGGCGCCTTCGACGTCGGCTTCGGCGGCGTGCAGGAACCATTGCAACGCCTCGTCGCCGCGGTCGAGCGCCAGCAGCGTCTCGGCGTAGGCGTAGAACAGCCGGGCCGCGATCGTGCCGGTGCGGGTTGGGTCCAGTTGCGGGGTGGACAACACGGTCAGGGCTTGCTCGAGCTGGCCGAGGTCGGCGCGCGCGCCGGCGGTGACAATGCGCATCTCGTCGGCCTCATTGCCGGTCAGCTTGGCCGCTTCGGGCCCGCGGGCCAACTCGAGCGCGCGTTCCGGCCGGCCGAGGCCGCGTTCGCAGTCGGCGATCAACGGCAGCAGCGGCGACTTGCTGCCCATCCTGCGTGCCGCCCGCAGTTCCGCGATGGCCTGGGACCAATCCCCGCACTGGTATGCGGCGATGCCGACGGCTTCCCGCACTGCGGCGATCCGCCCGGAACGGGCCCGTGCGGCTCGCGCGTGGCTGAGCGCGGCCTCAGGGTCCTCATCGAGCAGCTCCCCCGCCGCGACCAGATGGCGTGCCACGGCGTCGGCGTTGACGCGGTCCAAAGTGCTGAGCTCCCGGCGGATTTCGGGTGCGAGTTGCTTGGCCTCGATCTCCCGTGGAATCGGCGGCCCTTTCTGGTCGTCGTCAGAGCCATTGCGGGGTTGCGCTCGACGATCTCGACCCGGGCCTGAAGGGGGAGCTTCGGGTCGCGGGGACCGCTTCGGTCGCCGGTCCCTGTCGCCATGCCTGTCGTCGCCCACTCGTACCCTTCACCTCGAATTACGCCGGTACTTCCCGACAAAGGATACGGGCTGTGCGCTTGAAGGCCGATTCTGCGTACAACCCTTGGCAAGCCGGCGGTGCCTGGGAGGGCTAGAACAGTGACGCACACTGCTATTCGTTCGCAACCCAGGGTTTAGGCGCGGCGGGCTACTTCTTGGACGAGCTGTACGCGGGAGGTCAGCCGGAGTTTGGTGTACACGTGCGCCAGGTGGGCGTGCACGGTCCGCGGCGAAACGAAGAGTCGCGCGGCGATGTCCTTGTTGGCCAGTCCATCGCACACCAATCGCACGACCTCGCGCTCGGCCGGGGTCAGAGACTCCCAACCGGTGTTCGGGCGTTTGCGTTCACCGCGACCACGCCGTGCGTAGGCAATCGCCTCCTCGATGGACACAGCCGCGCCCTCGGTCCAGGCGGCATCAAACTCATTCTCGCTCATAGACTCTCGCAGTGTGGACACCGAAACCTGGTAGTCGGCTTCGTAGACCTTGAACCGCGCCATGCCCGTGCGTTGCCGGATGGACTCGGCAGCACCGAAAAGCCGCGCTGCTTGTCGATGATCGGTGTCGCACACCAGAACGGCGACGCATTCGAGGGTGTCCGAAATACCCAGGTACGCCTGAATTTCGACGGCACGTGCCAGGGCGTCATGGGCATCGCGCTCCGCCTGCTCGGGATCCCCCTGCGCCATCGCCACCCGGGAGCGCGCCGTCAACGCCACCATCTGGTGCCAGCCCGAGGTCGTCGCGACGGCGTCGTCGGCCCAGCGACGGGCGGCATCCAGATCCCCCACGGCCAATGCGGCCTGCGCGTTATAGGCCCGCTGCACCAACGCGTTTCCCGTCGTCTCATTCAGGTACTGCCAGGCCGCGTCACAGGCCTCTTGTGCCGTCTGGCCATCGCCGGCCGCCAGGGCCGCGACCCCCAACGCCGAGTGGCCGAGGCCCGCAATGAACCCGACCAGCTCCGACGCGACCACCAGGGACGCGTCGGCCGCGGACCGAGCCGCGCCGACATCGCCGTGCCACGCCAGCGCGAAACCCTGGCCTGCCAGGCCGTAAGCCGTATAGATCAGATCGTGCGCACCCTCGGCCTCGTCGTTGATCACGCGGAATTGTGCGGCGGCTCCGGTCGGATCACCCTGGTTTAGCTGCGCCATCGCGAGCCAGTAGCGACACTGGCGCGAGTCGAGCCGATCACCGATTGCGTCGGCGAGATCGCGTCCTTCCTCGGCGGCCACGCGCGTGGCGACCGGGTCCCCAGTGGCGAACGCTGCGTACGCCTGCCAGGCCAGGATCTGGCTGAGCCGCCACGGGTCGCCTAGTGCCCTGGCAAGGCCGACGGCCTCCGTGAAGTACGGTCCAGCTGCTTCACCTCTTTGCACGGCAACAAAGCCATAGGCATTCAGTGCGCGTGCCAGCAGAGCCGGATCATCGATTTCGCGGGCCAGCGCCAATGCGTCATCGGCCTGATCCTTGACGTCAGCGACGCCCATCCACGCGGAAAGTAGCGTTTTGTCGGCGAGCGCCCGCGCACGGGCCGGGCTCACCGCGTCTGGGTTAGGCCCGCCCGAATCGCCGAGGGCGGCGTCGAACCAGGCGGACCCTTCACGGATGCGGCCCCGTGCGAGCCATAGCGGCTGCAGCGATGATGCCAGTGTCAACGCCTGCTCGATGTCGGAAGTGTCCAGGCTCCAACCGAATGCGCTGCGCAGGTTGTCGATTTCAAGATCGGCCTGTTGGAGACGTTGCTCATAATTGCTCCCCGCCGGTGCGTCGAGCGGAGCCGCCATCGTGATGTAGTACTCGCGATGGCGTATCCGGACGGCATCGGCCTCGCCCGATTCGCCGAGTTTTTCCAGCGCGTACTGGCGCACAGTTTCGAGCAGCCGATATCGCGTTCTGCCGCCGGCGTTTTCGGCGACCACCAGCGACTTGTCGACCAGCAGGCTCAACTGGTCCAGCACTTGATAGCGCTGCACACCATCGGCGCCGGTGACCGCCTGAGCGGCATCGAGGTCAAAGCCACCCAAGAACACTGCCAACCGACGAAACAGAATCCGCTCGGTATCGGTCAGCAACGCGTGCGACCAATCGACCGACGCCCGCAAGGTCTGCTGGCGGCGCACTGCCGTGCGCGAACCACCGGTCAGCAGCCGGAAGCGGTCATGCAGGCTGTCGACGATCTCGGTCAACGACAGGGCGCGAACGCGCGCGGCCGCAAGTTCGATGGCCAGCGGCATCCCGTCTAGGCGACGGCAGATCTCAGCCACAGTGGCGGCGTTGTCGGCGGTGATGGCGAAGTCGGTCCTGGCCAGCCGTGCCCGGTCGGCGAACAGCTCGATCGCGTCGTGGGCCAGCGACAATGACGGCACCTGCCACATCGCTTCGCCTGTTACGCCGAGCGGCTCACGGCTCGTCGCAAGCACGGTCAAGCAAGGCGCACCACCCAGGAGGGTTACCACCAAGCCCGCGCTCGCCTCAATCAGGTGCTCGCAGTTGTCCAGGACCAGCAGAATCTGGCGGTCACGAAGGTGCCGCAACAGGGTGTCCATCGTCGAGCGGCCCGGTTGATCGGGCAGCCCTAACGCGAGGGCGGCCGTGACCGGTACGACGTCGGGATGGGTGATCGGCGCCAAATCCACATAGCAGACCCCGTCGCTGAACTCCTCTGCCAGATCCGCGGCGACATGCACAGCCAGGCGTGTCTTGCCCGCTCCGCCGGCTCCGGTCAGGGTGACCAGCCGATTAGCCGCCAGTACTTCACGCAGACTCTTGATTTCAGGTTGGCGCCCAACGAAATTCGTGAGCTCGATCGGAATGTTATGGGAGACACCAAAGCTGGTTGTGCGCAGCGGTGGGAAGTCGTTGCGCAGATCGGGGTGACATAGCTGCACCACCCGCTCGGGTCGCGGCAGATCACGCAGCGGGTGGGTGCCCAGGTCGGTCAAGGTCACATCTAGAGGAAGCTCATCGACAATCAGCGGTTCGGTCGCCCCCGACAACACGGTTTGCCCGCCATGAGCCAGGTCGCGCAGCCGGGCGGTGCGGTTGATCGTCGGGCCGATGTAATTGCCCTCGTCGCGCAGCCGCACGTCGCCGGTGTTGATCCCGATGCGTAACCGGATCGGGGCCAGCGGAGCCCGCTGCAATTGGAGCGCGCAAGCCACCGCGTCAGCCGCCCTAGCGAACGCGATCACGAAGCTGTCGCCCTCGCCCTGCTCCACCGGGCGGACCCCATCGTGGGCGGCGACGATGTCCGACAGCACCTGGTCCAAGCGCGCCACAGCAACGTTCATCTCGTCAGGCTGGGTCTCCCACAATCGCGTCGACCCCTCGACATCGGCCAGCAGCAACGTCACCGTTCCGGTCGGCAACTCGCTTACACCCACGTCGCTCCAGTCAGTTTCGCTCATGCTAGCCAGCATGCGATTAAGCGCATCGCAGAACATCAGCAAAACTACTGATAGTGCCCAGGCCGCTATACCTACGCCGGTATCCGGCCACCGCGCAATTAGGCACTCCTATTTCTGCCGGTGGTCTGCGGCCGGAACAGATCGATAGGCAATTGGCCGGACCCCATGAACTGGCCCACGGCGAATGAGAGTCGTTCAAGGGGTGGCGTTCTACGCTCGCTTCATGGCAACCTTTGCCCTGGTGCACGGCGCTTGGCTTGGTGCGTGGTCCTGGGAGTCGCTCACCCCGCTCTTGCAGCAAGCTGGCCACAAAGTGGTCGCGATGGACTTGCCTGCCGAAGACGGGACGGCAAGCTTCGACACCTACGCCGACGTGGTTTGCCATGCGCTGGAGCGGAGTCAGGACGATGTGGTGCTTGTGGGTCATTCGTATGGAGGTCATACGATCCCATTGGTAGCGGCGCGGCGTCCCGTGCGGCACTTGGTCTACGTATGCTCCCTGGTGCCAGACGTCGGGCGCAGCATGTTGGATCAATTGCAGCGCGACCCACAAATGCTGAACCCTCGCTGGGTCGACGGGCTTAGCGAGCCTGATGAACAGTTGCGAACAACATGGGCCGACCTGGAACTGGCGCGAGAGTTGATCTGCGCCGACTGCGAAGATTCTGTGGCGGAGGCTGCCATCAACCGGCTTCGACCTCAGTCGTCTTACCCAAATCTGCTTGCCTTTTCGCTACCTGAATTTCCCTCTGCCAGTTCGACTTACGTCGTGTGCGCCGACGATCGATTCGTTGACCCTAGATGGTCGAAACGGATCGCGCGCGACAGGCTCGGTGCTCATCTTGTCGAGCTCCCCGGGAGTCATTCACCGCTGCTTTCAAGACCCCAAGCCCTTGCCGATATCTTGTGTCGTGTGGCAGAGAGCTATGTAGACTGAAAACCATTGTGGATCTTAGCATTTCAGGATAGATGGCCGTCGCGGGAAAGTTGAATGCAACGATTGCGGATTTTCCGCCGAGGTGTTTGCTGAGCGCCGACTCCGGGAGATGGGCAGAAAGTGTCCGGGAGCCGGCTGAGCATCGTGACATTGGGGCCTGGATGTAGAAATGCCCGTGCCCCCCAAGGGTTTTGGGGGGCACGGGGCTTGTTGTGTGTGTTCGGCGGTGTCCTACTTTTCCACCCGTAGGGGTAGTATCATCGGCGCTGGCAGGCTTAGCTTCCGGGTTCGGGATGGGTCCGGGCGTTTCCCTGTCGCTATTACCGCCGTAACTTTATTTAGGTTGTTGTTGGTGGTGGGGTGCAGTGGTTGTCTGCGCGGATCAGTGGTTGCGTGTGTGTAAGTTTTCGGCCGGTTAGTGCCAGTTCCCTGCGTCCATTGCTGGATTTCTAGGTCTGGTCTATTGATCCCGTGGTCTGCGGGGGGCCTTATCCCTCTAAAAGGGTGAGAAGCCTGGTCTTGGAGAAGGTTTCCCGCTTAGATGCTTTCAGCGGTTATCCTGTCCGAACGTGGCTATCCAGCGGTGCCCCTGGTGGGACAACTGGTGGACCAGAGGTTCGTCCGTCCCGGTCCTCTCGTACTAGGGACAGGTTTCCTCAAGCTTCTGACGCGCGCGGCGGATAGAGACCGAACTGTCTCACGACGTTCTAAACCCAGCTCGCGTGCCGCTTTAATGGGCGAACAGCCCAACCCTTGGGACCTGCTCCAGCCCCAGGATGCGACGAGCCGACATCGAGGTGCCAAACCATCCCGTCGATATGGACTCTTGGGGAAGATCAGCCTGTTATCCCCGGGGTACCTTTTATCCGTTGAGCGACACCCCTTCCACTCGGGGGTGCCGGATCACTAGTCCCGACTTTCGTCCCTGCTTGACGTGTCAGTCTTGCAGTCAAGCTCCCTTGTGCACTTGCACTCAACACCTGATTGCCGTCCAGGTTGAGGGAACCTTTGGGCGCCTCCGTTACATTTTAGGAGGCAACCGCCCCAGTTAAACTACCCACCAGGCACTGTTCCTGAACCGGATATACGGTTCGAGGTTAGAGGTCCAATACGATCAGAGTGGTATTTCAACAACGACTCCGCAATTACTGGCGTAATTGTTTCACAGTCTCCCACCTATCCTACACAAACCGTACCGAACATCAATACCAAGCTATAGTGAAGGTCCCGGGGTCTTTTCGTCCTGCCGCGCGTAACGAGCATCTTTACTCGTAGTGCAATTTCGCCGAGTCTATGGTTGAGACAGTTGAGAAGTCGTTACGCCATTCGTGCAGGTCGGAACTTACCCGACAAGGAATTTCGCTACCTTAGGATGGTTATAGTTACCACCGCCGTTTACTGGGGCTTAAATTCTCCGCTTCACCTTGCGGTTAACGGGTCCTCTTAACCTTCCAGCACCGGGCAGGCGTCAGTCCGTATACATCGTCTTGCGACTTCGCACGGACCTGTGTTTTTAGTAAACAGTCGCTTCTCACTGGTTTCTGCGACCCACTTCCGCTGCCGGCCGCGAGGGCCATGACGGTGTGTGGGCCCCCCTTCTCCCGAAGTTACGGGGGTATTTTGCCGAGTTCCTTAACCATAGTTCTCTCGTACGCCTTGGTATTCTCTACCTGACCACCTGTGTTGGTTTGGGGTACGGGCCGTGTGTGTGCTCGCTAGAGGCTTTTCTCGGCAGCTTAGGATCACCGAATTCACCTCATCCGGTTATGCATCACCTCTCGGACTTATGTGACATCCGGATTTACCTAGATGTCGTCCTACGGGTTTGCCCCAGTATTACCACTGACTGGTACGGCTACCTTCCTGCGTCACCCCATCGCTTGACTACTACCCACCCGGGTCCCACGCAGCCGGTAGCACTCCTTTCCCTCGAAAGGGATCGGATTAGCCACCATTTGGGTGGTTAGCAGAATGGATTCATCACGGGCGCGCACACACGGGTACGGGAATATCAACCCGTTGTCCATCGACTACGCCTGTCGGCCTCGCCTTAGGTCCCGACTCACCCTGGGCGGACTGGCCTGGCCCAGGAACCCTTGGTCTTTCGGCGGGCAAGGTTCTCACTTGCCTTATCGCTACTCATGCCTGCATTCTCACTCCCACACCCTCCACAGCTCCATCACTAGGCTGCTTCACTGGATGCAGGACGCTCCCCTACCCAATCAACGAAAAGTTGATTGCCGCGGCTTCGGCGGTGTGCTTGAGCCCCGCTACATTATCGGCGCACAATCACTTGACCAGTGAGCTATTACGCACTCTTTCAAGGGTGGCTGCTTCTAAGCCAACCTCCTGGTTGTCTATGCGACTGCACATCCTTTTCCACTTAGCACACGCTTAGGGGCCTTAGCCGGCGATCTGGGCTGTTTCCCTCTCGACGCACGGAGCTTATCCCCCGCCGTCTCACTGCCACGCTTTGACTTACCGGCATTCGGAGTTTGGCTGACGTCAGTAACCTAGTAGGGCCCATCGGCCATCCAGTAGCTCTACCTCCGGCAAGAAACACGCAACGCTGCACCTAAATGCATTTCGGGGAGAACCAGCTATCACGGAGTTTGATTGGCCTTTCACCCCTACCCACAACTCATCCCCTCAGTCTTCAACCTAAGTGGGTTCGGGCCTCCACGCGGTCTTACCCGCGCTTCACCCTGGCCATGGGTAGATCACTCCGCTTCGGGTCCAGAACACACCACTACACCACCCAGAGGTGGATACGCCCTATTCAGACTCGCTTTCGCTGCGGCTACCCCACACGGGTTAACCTCGCGACATGTCCCTGACTCGCAGGCTCATTCTTCAAAAGGCACGCCATCACCCCACCCGAAGGAGGGCTCTGACGGCTTGTAGGCACACGGTTTCAGGTACTCTTTCACTCCCCTCCCGGGGTACTTTTCACCATTCCCTCACGGTACTAATCCGCTATCGGTCATCAGGAAGTATTCAGGCTTACCGAGTGGTCTCGGCAGATTCACAGCAGATTCCACGGGCCCGCTGCTACTCGGGTAACAACACAAAACAGGTATGCGGTTTTCACCTACCGGGCTCTCACCGTCTACGGCAGACCATCCCAGGCCACTTCGACTAACCACACACTACTGCCCTCCAGTCGGATAGAACCGGACGCGTTATCCCCACAACCCCGCACACACAACCCCTACCCGGTTACACATGCGCACGGTTTAGCCATCCTCCGCTTTCGCTCGCCACTACTCACGGAATCACTTTTGTTTTCTTTTCCTACGGGTACTGAGATGTTTCACTTCCCCGCGTTCCCTCCCGCACCCTATGTATTCAGATACGGGTGACACGACATCACTCGTGCCGGGTTTCCCCATTCGGACATCCTCGGATCCACGCTCGGTTGGCAGCTCCCCGAGGCATATCGCAGCCTCCCACGTCCTTCATCGGCTCCTGATGCCAAGGCATCCACCATGTGCCCTTAAACACTTACAAACACAAGAAAACATACTCAAACAAAAACGCTACAAATACAGCAATTTTGCTTAGATGCTCGCAACCACTATCCAATTAAACAAACACCACACCCCACCACCAAGATGGAGCGACACACACCCAACCCGAACCCGCAGGCCCGGGACAACACGAGTGTTGCCTCAGGACCCAATAGTGTGCCGGCAGAATTGCTGTCCCAAAACGAGACAAAAATTGTTGTTGTGCACCAAACCCACACCCACTACAGGCAATGAATTCCTCACGGCTCGAGCAAGACCTGATGCCTCACTCTTTTCGTGGTGCTCCTTAGAAAGGAGGTGATCCAGCCGCACCTTCCGGTACGGCTACCTTGTTACGACTTCGTCCCAATCGCCGATCCCACCTTCGACAGCTCCCCCCACAAGGGTTAGGCCACTGGCTTCGGGTGTTACCGACTTTCATGACGTGACGGGCGGTGTGTACAAGGCCCGGGAACGTATTCACCGCAGCGTTGCTGATCTGCGATTACTAGCGACTCCGACTTCACGGGGTCGAGTTGCAGACCCCGATCCGAACTGAGACCGGCTTTAAAGGATTCGCTAAGCCTCACGGCATCGCAGCCCTTTGTACCGGCCATTGTAGCATGTGTGAAGCCCTGGACATAAGGGGCATGATGACTTGACGTCATCCCCACCTTCCTCCGAGTTGACCCCGGCAGTCTCTCACGAGTCCCCGCCATTACGCGCTGGCAACATGAGACAAGGGTTGCGCTCGTTGCGGGACTTAACCCAACATCTCACGACACGAGCTGACGACAGCCATGCACCACCTGCACACAGGCCACAAGGGAAACGACATCTCTGCCGTCGTCCTGTGCATGTCAAACCCAGGTAAGGTTCTTCGCGTTGCATCGAATTAATCCACATGCTCCGCCGCTTGTGCGGGCCCCCGTCAATTCCTTTGAGTTTTAGCCTTGCGGCCGTACTCCCCAGGCGGGGTACTTAATGCGTTAGCTACGGCACGGATCCCAAGGAAGGAAACCCACACCTAGTACCCACCGTTTACGGCGTGGACTACCAGGGTATCTAATCCTGTTCGCTCCCCACGCTTTCGCTCCTCAGCGTCAGTTACTGCCCAGAGACCCGCCTTCGCCACCGGTGTTCCTCCTGATATCTGCGCATTCCACCGCTACACCAGGAATTCCAGTCTCCCCTGCAGTACTCCAGTCTGCCCGTATCGCCCGCACGCCCCCAGTTAAGCCAGGGAATTTCACGGACAACGCGACAAACCACCTACGAGCTCTTTACGCCCAGTAATTCCGGACAACGCTCGCACCCTACGTATTACCGCGGCTGCTGGCACGTAGTTGGCCGGTGCTTCTTCTCCACCTACCGTCACCGGAAACAAAAGCCCCCGGCTTCGCCGATGGTGAAAGAGGTTTACAACCCGAAGGCCGTCATCCCCCACGCGGCGTCGCTGCATCAGGCTTGCGCCCATTGTGCAATATTCCCCACTGCTGCCTCCCGTAGGAGTCTGGGCCGTATCTCAGTCCCAGTGTGGCCGGACACCCTCTCAGGCCGGCTACCCGTCGTCGCCTTGGTAGGCCATCACCCCACCAACAAGCTGATAGGCCGCGGGCCCATCCCACACCGCAAAAGCTTTCCACCACAGACCATGCAGTCCGTAGTCCTATCCGGTATTAGACCCAGTTTCCCAAGCTTATCCCGAAGTGCAGGGCAGATCACCCACGTGTTACTCACCCGTTCGCCACTCGAGTACCCCCGAAAGGGCCTTTCCGTTCGACTTGCATGTGTTAAGCACGCCGCCAGCGTTCGTCCTGAGCCAGGATCAAACTCTCCAAACAAAAACCCCCCACCAACAGGCAGGGCAGCAATCGAATCAGAACAATCCAATCCAGCAAAAAGACACCAAACAAACTGGCATCAAAAAAACAACATCACACCCCCACAAACGGGAAAAACAGGAGGCATGACAAAAACAACAACAAAAACAAAACCACCAAACACACTATTGAGTTCTCAAACAACACCCCCGCCGGCCGCGCAACAAGACCCGCGGCTCAAAGCCGCTGACTCGTTCTGCGGACGTAGAAGGAACACCACCGAAGTGGAATTTCCCTCTGGGATGCCGCCGCGCTCTCCGGTCTGGCCGGGTCGCAGCGACTCGATTAAGTTACGTGACAGAAAACTGAGAGTCAAATAGCCTGCTAGAAGGCGTGTTTGGGGTACGCCACAAGATCATTCGACGCGCTCGACGCCAGCGATGTTCCGCTTGCCGCGGCGCAGTACGAGCCACCGTCCGTGCAGGAAGTCGGTCGGCTGCGGCGTCCAGGCCTCGTCGTCGATTTTGGTGTTGTTGACGTAGGCCCCGCCTTCGGCGATCGTGCGCCGTGCAGCCCCTTTGCTCGGCACCAGTCCGCTCGCGACGAGCAGGTCGGCGATTCCGTCCGGCGTTCCCGGCTTCAACTCGGCTATCGACGTCTCCTGCAGCGCCGCACGCAGCGTGGCGTCATCCAGCCGGCTCAGCTCGCCGCGGCCGAATAACGCTCCGCTGGCGTGCTCGACCGCCTCGGTGGCCCGTTCACCGTGTACGAGGGTGGTGAGCTCGCGGGCCAACCGACGTTGCGCCGCACGCTGCTGCGGCCGTTCCTCGGTGACCGCTTCCAATTCGGACAACTCGTCGGCCGAAAGAAACGTGAACCAGCGCAGGTAACGGACGACGTCGGCGTCGGCGGTGTTGACGAAGTACTGGTACCAGGCATAGGGGCTCGTCATGTCCGGGTCCAGCCAGAGGTTTCCGCCCCCGGTGGACTTACCGAACTTCGTCCCGTCCGCGGAGGTCACCAGCGGGACCGTCAGCGCATGCACGGAGGCCGCCAGCTTCTGGCGCACCAACCGGACGCCGGCGATGATGTTGCCCCACTGGTCGGATCCGCCGATCTGCAGCACGCACCGATGGCGACGGTGCAGTTCGACGAAGTCGTTGGCCTGCAACAGCATGTAGCTGAACTCCGTGTAGGAGATGCCCTCGCCCTCAAGGCGGCGCTTAACCGTGTCGCGGTCCAGCATGACGTTGACCGAGAAGTGTTTACCGACGTCACGCAGCAATTCGATGGCCGACATCGCGCCGGTCCACTCGAGGTTGTTTTCGACGATGGCGCCGGTAGGTGAGCTGTCGAAGTCGACGAAGCGCTCGAGTTGTCCGCGGATCCGGCCGGTCCATTCCTGAACGGTGTCGGTGGTGTTGAGCACTCGTTCGCCGGTTTCGCGCGGATCGCCGATCAAGCCGGTCGCGCCGCCGGCCAGAACGATGGGCCGGTGGCCGGCCTGCTGGAAGCGGCGCAGCGCCAGCAGCGGCACCAGGTGTCCGGCGTGCAGGCTGGGCGCGGTGGGGTCGAAGCCGGCATACAGCGTGATGGGACCCCCGGCGGCTTCCGCGGTCAGCGCGTCAAGATCGGTGGACTGTGCAATCAGCCCACGCCAGCCCATCTCTTCGATGATTTCAGCTCCCACGATCACCCATCTTCTCGCATCTGGATGCCACCTTCGCCGCGGGCGCGCCCGACTCAGTCGCTGGCGCCCGGCGCCGGCGCTCGCGGGCTGCGTCGGTAGGCCGAGACCTCTGCCCGGCCTGGTATCCACAGTCGCCATGGCCGGTCGGCGGCTTGGCTGACCCCGACCCGCGGCCCCGAGGTTGCGTCGACGGTGTCGTTGAGTTCGAGGCGAATTGGGCTGTTCGCGTCGAACAAGTCAATGCCGTTGTCGGCCATGGTGATTCCCAGGGCTGCGCAGAGGTTCCCCGGACCACGCGCCAGCGCCCGGGGCTGGATCGACGGGCCACGCCGCGACTGTGCGACGTCGAGCCCGCTGTCGATGGCCGCGGCCCGCAACAGGACCGCCGCCGCGATTCCGTCGGCCGCGCACACCACGTTCGCGCAGACGTGGATGCCGTGGCTGAGGTAGGCGTAGAGCCGACCAGGCGGCCCGAACATCACCGCGCTGCGCCCGGTCACACCGCGGTAGGAGTGCGCCGCGGCGTCCGGCCACGGCCCATCGGGCACGCCGCCGTAGGCCTCTACCTCGACGATCGTCGCGGTGACGCCGCGACCGGCGAGGGTGGCGCCGAGAAGTCGGTGCGCCGCTTCGACCGGGTCGACCGCGAGTTGGTCAGCGCCCATCGGTCAGATTCTGCCTGCGGCTCTTGACAGGCGATCAGCAGGGGCGAATTATTCATCACATGATGACTTCATCGCACGATGAATTATCGCTCCACCGTCATGAGGCAGCGATCGACATCAACCACCTGCGGGTCATTCGCGGTAAACGGGCGGCGTTGCATGACTTCTCGGTCCGGGTGGCCCGGGGCAGTATCACCGGCATGCTGGGCCCGTCGGGCTGCGGAAAGACCACGCTGATCCGCTGCATCGTCGGCACTCAGCAGATCGCATCGGGCACCGTGCACGTGCTCGGGCACGCCGCCGGGTCGTCGTCGCTGCGCCAACGGATCGGATACGTGCCGCAGGATCCGACCATCTACGACGACCTGCGTGTCATCGACAACGTTCGGTATTTCGCGTCGCTGTACGGCTTCGACGGCCACGCGGCGATGTCCGCGGTGGAGCGAGTCGGTCTCAGCGATCACGACACGGCCTACTGCGGCAACCTTTCCGGTGGTCAGCGCACCAGAGTGTCCCTGGCGTGTGCGCTGGTCTGCGAGCCTGAGCTGCTGGTTCTCGACGAGCCGACGGTGGGATTGGATCCCGTACTGCGGGCCGATCTGTGGCAGCAGTTCACCGACCTCGCCCACGGCGGAACGACGCTGCTGGTGTCCAGCCATGTGATGGACGAAGCGGACCACTGCGGTGACCTATTGCTCATGCGGGACGGGCATCTCGTCGCGCACACCACCCCGGCCCAACTACGAAAGGACACGGAATGCAGGTCGCTGGAGGACGCGTTTCTGTCGATCATCACGCGCCGAGCCGGGTAGGACTCCAAGGGCAGTTGAAACCTTTCGGCGCCACCACGTTTCGGATTCTGCGGCAGCTGTCGGCGGACCACCGCAGCATCGCGATGATCCTTTTCGTGCCGGTGCTGGTGATCACGCTGATGTACTTCATGTTCGAGAATGCGCCACACCGGCCGGGCATGCCGACGCCGTTCAATAACGCGTGCTTGATTCTGCTGGGCCTGTTTCCGCTGTTCTTGATGTTCATCATCACGTCGATCACCATGCAGCGCGAACGGGCATCGGGAACTTTGGAGCGGATCCTGACCACTCCGCTTCGTCGGCTCGATCTGCTGGTCGCTTACGGCACAGCGTTTTCGATTGCCGCGGTATTGCAGGCCACCCTGGCGTGCGGGGTTTCGTTCTGGTTGCTCGGCTTCGACACCGCGGGCAGTCCGCTGTGGGTGTTCGTGATCGCGATCGTCAACGCGGTGCTGGGTGTCGGCCTCGGACTGTTGTGTAGTGCGTTCGCGCGCACAGAATTTCAGGCAGTGCAGTTCATCCCGCTGGTGATGGTGCCGCAGCTGCTGCTGGCCGGCATCATCGCCCCGCGAGCGATGATGCCGACCTGGCTGGAATGGATCAGCAACGTCCTGCCGGCCAGCTATGCGCTGGAAGCACTGCAGCAGGTCAGCGCACACACCGCGCTGACCGGCGTCGCGGTCCGCGACATTGCGATCGTGTTGGCCTTCGCGCTCGCGGCGCTGTGCCTGGCCGCCGCAACCCTGCGCCGCCAGACGCCGTGACCGTCGACAACCCCGGCCGCAAAAAGCCGGGCCGGCCCGCCGGCAACTCGAACAGCCGAGAACGCATTCTGACCAGCGCGCGAGAACTGTTCGCCCGCAATGGAATCAGCAACACCTCAATCCGGGCGGTCGCTGCGGCGGCCGAAGTCGACTCGGCATTGGTGCATCACTACTTCGGCACCAAGGAACAGTTGTTCGCCGCGGCCGTCCACATCCCGATCAACCCGATGGACGTGATCGGCCCCCTGCGCGAAGTGCCCGTCGACGAACTCGGCCACCGGATACCGTCAATATTGTTGGCGCTGTGGGACTCCGAGATCGGTGCGAGCTTCATCGCGTCACTGCGGTCGATCCTGGCGGGCTCGGAGGTCAACCTGTTTCGGACCTTCATCCAGGATGTCATCGGGGCCGAGGTGGGCCCTCGGGTCGACAGCCCGCCCGGCAGCGGAATCGTCCGCATCCAATTCGTCGCGTCGCAATTGGTGGGCGTTGTCATCGCGCGCTACATCCTGGAATTGGAGCCCTTTGCGTCGCTGCCCGCACAGCAGGTCGCGGACACCGTCGCGCCCAACTTGCAGCGCTACCTCACTGGGGATCTGCCGCAGCTCCCTGCGCCGTGAGCCGGGCGTGCTCCTCGTCGCCCACCTCGATCGCCTCCTCGACCAGCAACACCGGAATGCCGTCGTCGATGCGGTACGCCCGGCGCAGCCGTGGGTTGTACAGCAACTCATCGACCAACAGCAGCGGTCCTCTATCGGACGGGCAGACCAGGATGCTCAGTAGCGTCTCGTCAATCACGTTGGCTCCGTGTGTCATTGCGCACCAGAGAGCTCCGCACGCGCCGGACCGGTCAACCGCCGGTACTGATTCGCGTCGGCGTCGAACACCCAGGCATGCCGTCCCGCCTTCGGAATCCCAGCCGCGCGCAACGCGCTGACCGTTGGACGATAGGTCGCGCTGAGCGTCAGTTGCGGCACGACCTGCACGATGTCGGGTCCCAGCCCGAACGGCATGGCAGCGACGGCTTCGGTCAGATCCGCGGCGGTGATCGTTGCGCCCGGCCGTGTCGTCAATGCGGTCACCGCGACCTGGTGGCCGTCCACCGAGACCCCGTAGGTCACTGCGAGATCCACTGCCGGAATCAGCCCGAGCGCGTCGGTGATCGGGTCGGCGTACACGACGCCGCGCTCGGTCTGGACAGTGGAGCCTCGCCTGCCCAGCAACCAGAAGTCGCCGTCGCTGTCACGGCGAAAGAGGTATTCGGTGGAGATCCAGGTATCGGCCGGACCGAAAACGCCCCGCTTCACTGATGCCGTCGGGTCGATGGGTCCACGCGGTTCGGCGAGCAGCACCCCGACTTCGTTGGCCTCGGGCACTCGGACCAAGCCGGATTCGTCCTCCAGAATCAGGTCGTGCTCGGCGTCGTAGGCGCCGAGCTCGGCGCGCCCGGCGCCCGGCAGCGGCCGGCCCTTGCTGCCGATCTTGGCACCGGAGACGTTGGCCAACACCGCATGGCCGTCAGTGGTCGCGAAGAACTCGACCACATGCGCGGGCGCGAAGACATCCACGACGCGTTGCCATAATCCGGTCGGCATACCGGAACCGATGAAGACCCGCACCGGATGACTGCCACGCAGCGTGAATGCGGGGTCGTCGATGACGTCGCGAAGCATGGCCCAGGTGTACGAGACCACGGTGACGCCGTACTGGTTCAGCTCGGCCACGAACCGCTCGGGCTTGAGCCCGCGGGACAACGCAATCCGGGTGCCGCCGACCACTGCCCCACCGAGGCTGACCAGCAGCCCCGATTCGTGGTGCAGCGGAGTGAGGCAGTACACGGTGTCGGTGCGTCCCAAGGCGGCCGCCGAGGCGGTACCGAAGGCCGACAGCGCCCACCGGTAGTTGGTGATCTGCTTGGCGATGAGTTGCCCACTCGCAGTGCTGAACCCGATGAACGCGAGATCGCGCGCATACCCCGGGTTCGGGCGGTACCAGGCCGGCAGCTCGACGGCGTCGGGGTCGATCTTCTCCATATCGATGACGTTGGCGTCGTCGGGCAGATGCAAATTGCGCGATTCACCACCACCGAGGACCAGGATCTGCTCGGGCAGCTGCCGGGCAGTCTCGAGATTGGCGGGGTCGGTGATGATCTCGGACACTCCCCCGAGCCGGACTTCGGCGGCCAGATCGGCATCGGGATGCAGCAGAACCGCGACGGCGCCCAACCGTGACAACGCGGCGATGGCCACCAGCGCACTCGGCCGGGTCTCCATCAGCACGCCGACGTGTTCGCCCTGACGCACACCGACGGCGATCAGGCCTCGAACCACATTGTCGATGCGCCGGTTCACCGCCTCATAGGTGTGCACGCGGCCGTCGAAGAGCAGGAATTCGCCGTTGGGAGCCTCGTGCGCCTGCTCGCCGATGATGCGGCCCAACGAGATTCGGGTGTGGTCGTTGATCTGACCGAGACGAGCCAGCCGGGGCAGCGTCCTGGCGGTTTCGACAGCCAACGTGCGCATGGACTTGTTCGCCGCGAGGACGGCGTCGGCCGCTCCGCGGGCGAGTGTCATCGCGACCTCAGAGGCCTCGCCCAGTCCGTGCATCAGCCGGGAGCTGAGCGCGACGCCGCGATCATCCGGTTCGGTCGGCTGATCGGCCATCGGGAAGATGTCGGTGGGCTTCGCCCCGTCTCCGGAAATCCACAGCGCCCAGTCGGCGACAGTCGGCCACGACTCCTGCGCTGCTCTGGATCCAACTACCAGACCGAAATGACCTGTCCGGATCAGATATTCGTAGACCTCGGCGTTGGGCGCGGCGCGCCGGATACCCCGCACCGCGGCCGGCTGACCGATGTCGTCGACCTCGCCGACGAACGCCAGCACAGGACAGGTGATATCGGTCAGCGTCACCAATTGGCCGTTGATCGCGAAACCGCCGGACATCATCCGGTTGTGCGCGATGAATTGCTTGAGCAGCTCGGAGATGGCCGGCCCGGACCAGGCGATCCAGCCTTCCGACTCCAGGAATCGGCGCTGGGCTTCCCGCGGCAGCAGCGCCTCGCGATCGTGCAGTTGGCGCACGAAATCGACCCGGGCTTTGGCGGTCTTGAGCGGGTCGAGCATCTGAAAACCGGTGCGTGCCAACCAGCCTGGAATGTCGAGCCGGTTGAAGACGTGGTCCGCCATGAACGTTGGCGATCCCGGGGGCCAAGTTCGGTGGCAGTCCCATCGGCAGCGCCGCCAAGGTGTCGACCGGCGAGCCGAACGTCACGATGCTGGCGACGCCCTTGGAGCGCCGGTAGGCCGCCGCCTGATAGCAGAACATCCCGCCCTGCGAGTAGCCGGTGAGATGCACGTCTTGACCGGTGGTGTCGGTGATGGCGTCCAGCGCCTCGCTCAGCGCGACGATGTGGTCCGCCAGACGTGCGGCGCATCCCGCCTTCGATCTCGTCGGGTGAGCCGAAGTCGATCACCCAGGGATCCAGCGCCGGCGGCGTGCAGGATGCCCGACCGCACCCTCATCCCGGGTGACGTCAAACATATTTGCCGACATCATCATCGGGTGCACCAGCAACACCGGCGGACCCGCCTGAGGATGCCCGGGTCGACTGTCGGGCGGGTAGTACCGCCGCAGCTTGTACATCGGGGTGCTCTCGACGGTCTGCGAGGGCGATGGGGAGTTGCCGGTTTCCAGGCCGCCGAGTCGCAGAACCTCCAGGCCGTTCTGCGCAGTCGCAATCAGACGCTCAACCGGTCGGGTGACCGCTGAGAACTTCAGATCCATGCCGCCGCTCCCTCGAAACCAAGACCATGCTGTGCTGCGCGTGGGCCTGACAGCGTGCACATCATGGCACATCGCAGGGGGTGCGCCCGTTGCTTTGGTCACGGTGCCGGTCCGTTCGCCCAGCCTAGTCGTCCGCCTTCCGGACGGCCCCTACGCGGCGAACGTCTAGGGTCGGCCCAGTGGCACACCTGCTGGGCGCCGAGGCGGTACACCTGGAATACCCGACTCGGGTCGTCTTCGAGTCGACGACCGTCGGAGTCAGTGACGGCGATCGCATCGGCATCGTGGGGCGCAACGGCGATGGAAAATCCAGTTTGCTGGACCTGCTCACCGGACAGGTTCGTCCGGACGCCGGCCGCGTTACCCAACGCAGCGGACTGCGCGCCGGCGCACTGAGCCAGGTCGACAATCTCGAGTCGGAAAGCACGGTCGGATGGACCCTCGTCGGAGACCGGGCCGACCATGAGTGGGCCGGCGATCCGCGGATCCGTGATGTGGTCAACGGCCTGGTTTCCGACATCGCATGGGACGCGGTGATCGGCACCCTCAGCGGCGGGCAGCGCCGTCGTGTCCAGTTGGCGGCGCTGCTGATCGGCGACTGGGACGTCATCGCGCTGGACGAGCCGACCAACCACCTCGACATCGAGGGCATCACCTGGCTGGCGACTCATCTACGTGAGCGGTGGGCCCGCAACACCGGCGGGCTGCTGCTGGTAACCCACGACCGCTGGTTCCTCGACGAGGTGGCGACGATGACGTGGGAAGTACACGACGGACTCGTCGAGCCATTCGAAGGCGGATACGCCGCCTACATTTTGCAGCGGGTCGAGCGGGACCGGTTGGCCGCCGTCGCTGAATCCAAGCGGCAGAACCTGATGCGTAAAGAGTTGGCGTGGCTGCGCCGCGGTCCTCCGGCCCGCACGTCGAAGCCGAAGTTCCGCATCGACGCGGCCAACCAGCTGATCGAGGATGTGCCACCGTTGCGGAATACGGTCGAGTTGGCCAAACTCGCGACCGCGCGGCTGGGCAAGGATGTCATCGATCTGCTGGACGTATCGGTCTCGTTCGACGGACGTCCCGTGTTGCGCGATGTCGAGTGGCGGATCGGCCCGGGCGAACGCACGGGCATCGTCGGCGCCAACGGAGCCGGCAAGTCGACGCTGCTGGGCGTCATCACCGGCGTGATCCAGCCCGAGGCCGGAAGGGTCAAGCGCGGCAAGACAGTTCGGCTGGGGATGCTCGACCAGCGCGGTGATGAGTTAGTGCCGTTGGCCGGCGAACGGATCGCCGATTTGTTGGGTAGGTTGCGCAGCGGCTACGAGGTGGATGGCCGGGATGTCACACCCACTCAGTTGTTGGAACGCCTCGGATTCGCCGGTGGTCAGCTCTCGGCGCGCGTCAGCGAGTTGTCGGGTGGGCAGCGTCGCCGATTGCAGCTGATACTCACGCTGCTCGCCGAGCCCAACGTGTTGTTGCTCGACGAGCCCACCAACGATGTCGACACCGACATGCTGGCCGCCACCGAAGACCTGCTTGACTCCTGGCCAGGCACGTTGATCGTGGTCTCGCACGACCGCTATCTCCTGGAGCGGGTGACCGACCAGCAGTACGCGATTCTGGACGGCCGGCTGCGGCACCTACCCGGCGGCATCGACGAATACCTACGATTAGCGGCCCAATTCAACGCCCGGCGCGTTGCCCCCACGGCAGCCAAACCGCCGGACTCGCAGGAGATCTCCGGTGCCGAACTGCGCGCCGCGCAGAAGGAGCTCGCGGCCATCGACCGCAGGCTGGCACGCCTTTCCGAACAAATAGAGGCCAAGCATCAAGAACTGGCCGCGCACGATCAATCCGACCACATCGGCATCACCCGCCTCACTGAGCAATTGCGCGGGCTGGAAAGCGACGTTGCCGGCCAGGAGAACCGTTGGATGGAAGTTTCCGAAGTTCTTGAGTGATTTTGCAAATTGACCGACTCAATAATTTCTCGGAAATTCGAACCCCAGTACCCACGGCAGATTTTCGGAAATGCTGCGCGCGCCCGAAATTGCCCCGGCCAGCGACAATGTCTTTTAATATGCTCACGAGCGAACGTCGCTTACCCGGAATTTGGTGACCACCGTTTGACAGGTAGAGAGATGTCCGCAATGACGCCACGCCAAATCGCGCTGGTCGTCTCAGCTACAGCAGGCGTGGTCTTCTTTGCCGTGGTGTTGCTCGCCGGCAGAGGCGATTTGGGCCCGACCGGACTCGACCTCGCCGGCCCGGTGGGCACCGTGATCATGGGCGGATTCGCGACCGCTTGCGCGGCGGGTGCAGCAAAGGCGTCGCACCGCGGCCAGCGACTGTCCTGGATCGTCGTGGCGATCGGGTTGGGCGGCTGGACCGTCGGCAATGCGGTGTGGCTTTACGTCGCGGCCGGCGGCCGTGCACCGATCGCGAATTCCTCCGTTGCCGAGCTCGGCTACGTGGTGCTGCCGTTATTCGCTTTGGCCGCAGCACTTTTGGTTCCCAGCCGTGACGACGCCCGATATGGCATCGGCCTGTTGCTCGATGGAGTTCTTGTTGCCGCGTCGTTGTTGGAGGCGATGGGGACGCTGACGCTGGGCGCGACGGACTCGGTCGACTTTCCGAGAATCGTATTGGCCGTCGTCACGGTGTCTTATCTTGCGCTGTTCGTCATGGTGTTGATGGTGGTGCGGCAAGCTGAGCCCGTCCGCAGGCTTTCGCCGGCACTGATGTCCGCGGGCTTTGCGGCAATCGGTGTCGCCGGGGCCATGCATGTCTTCGGCAAAATCCGCATGAGGTTCCCGATGGCGTCGTCGCCCTCGGCTGGATCGGCGGAGCGTACTTCTTCGCGTTGTCGGCGATCACCTCCCGCCCGGGTCCCGACCTCGAGAGCGGTCTGGCACGACCATCGTCGCGGCTGTCGATCTTGCTGCCATACGTGCCATTGACCTTCGCTGCCGTTGTCGGAGCCGTGCATTTCTGGCCGGACAGTGGCGGCGAGAGGTTCGTCTACTCGGCGGGTTTGGTGGTCGTCGCCGCCGTCCTTGCGCGCCACTTTCTGGCTCTGGACCGAAAGCGACGGCTGCTGGACGCAATGGCCGCCGCAGCGCTGCGGGACACCGTGACCGGCTTGGCGAACCGGCGACTGCTCGACGAACGCCTGGCGCACGCCGCACAGTTGCATCAACGGCTCAATGTGCCGCTGAGCGTGCTGAGTATTCGGGTCGACGACTTCAACGTCGTCCATGACACCCTCGGTTACGCCGCCAGCGATGAGCTGTTACGCGGCGTCGGCACCCGCATGCAAGGCAGTGTCCGCGCCGGCGACACCGTCGCGCGAATGGGTGGTGACGAGTTCGCCATCCTGGTCGAAGACCGCCCGGAGGTGGCCACCCAGGTGGCCAAGCGGATCGCTCGAGCTTTCGACGCCGCCCTCGACATCGCGGGCAACCGCGTTTACGTCCATTTGAGTATCGGCGTCGCGACGGCACAACCCGACGACAATGCGTTGATCACCGCGGCCGATCTGCTCAATCAAGCCGAAGCGGCCCGGTCGCGCGCCGAGCAGACCAGCGCAACCGACGTCCAGACGTTCAGCCCCGACAGGGACTCCCATCTCGGTCGACGCCAAACGTTCCGGGATGGCATCGCTCGTCTGCAACTGTTGTGGGATTTGCGGCGCGCAATCGACGACCGCCTACTCACGCTGGTGTACCAGCCGCAATTCGGCATGCTCAGTGGCGCAGTGTGCGGCGCGGAAGCGCTATTGCGTTGGGAACATCCAACTCTGGGGGCCTTGGAGCCTGGCGAATTTCTGCCGTTGGTGCGCGAACACGGGTTGATGGACGCGGTCACCGATCTGGTGCTGTCGCGTGCAATCGCGGACGGCGCGGGTTGGCACGCTGCGGGAACTGAGATCCGGGTGGCGGTCAACTTGTGGGCCCGGTCGCTCGATGACGACACTCTGCCCGACCGCATCATGACTGTGCTTGACGCACATGGGATGTCGCCGAGCTTGTTGACGGTCGAGATCACCGAGGAACTGATGGTGGCCGACTTCGTGAAGGGTCGTGCCGTGCTGAATCGTCTGCGAGATGCCGGCATCAGGGTCTCGATCGACGACTTTGGCAGTGGCTATTCCACGTTGACGTATCTACGCGAGCTGCCGATCGACGAGGTCAAACTGGACCGCCAGCTGATCGCCCCGATTCTGTTCGACCGGCGTGCCGCGACCATTGCGCGGTCAGTGATCGAGCTGGCTGAGGAGTTCGACATAGCCAGTGTCGCCGAGGGCATCGAGAACGAAGAAACCGCGCTGTGGCTGCGACGATTCGGCTGCGACGTCGTGCAGGGCAACTACTTCTGCGGTCCGCTGCCGGCCGGCGAGATCCCGTTCGTTCCCTCGCTCCCGGCGCGCAAAGCTCAATAGCGCGCTAGCGGCTCAGGCGCACGCGAAGCCGCTCAGCTGTGGCAAGCACCGAATCGCGTTGGCGGGCAACCGCAGAGGGCGCGGTACCGCCGCGGGCATCCCGGGAGGCCACCGATCCCTCGATCGTCAGCACTTCGCGAACCTGAGGGGTCAGAGCATCGCTGACCGCCGCCAGCTGATCGTCGGTCAGCTCCTCGAGCCCGACGCCGAGCTTTTCCGCGATCTGGACGGCGGCGCCGGCGGCCTCATGCGCATCCCGGAATGGGACCCCTTGGCGCACCAGCCATTCGGCGATGTCGGTGGCCAACGTGTAGCCGGCTGGAGCCAGCGCGGCCATCCGCTCGACGTTGAATGTCAGGCTGCGGACCAAGCCGGCCATCGCCGGCAGCAGCAGCTCCAGTTGCGCCACCGAGTCGAACACCGGCTCCTTGTCTTCCTGGAGGTCGCGGTTGTACGCCAACGGCTGGGCCTTCAGCGTCGCCAGGAGTCCGGCCAGGTTCCCGATCAGCCGACCCGACTTGCCCCGCGCCAATTCGGCGATGTCGGGATTCTTCTTCTGCGGCATGATCGAGCTACCCGTCGACCACGAGTCGTGCAAGGTGACGTAGCCGAATTCGGTTGAGCTCCAGATGATGACATCTTCGGCCAGCCGCGACATGTCCACGCTGATCATCGCGAAGACAAACGCCGCCTCTGCGGCGAAATCCCGTGACGCCGTCGCATCGACGGAGTTCTCGGCGGCCGCGGTGAAGCCGAGGCTCTCGGCGATCGCGTCGGGATCCAGGCCCAGCGACGACCCGGCCAACGCTCCGGAACCATAGGGCGACAACGCTGTGCGCGCGTCGAGGTCGACGATCCGGTCGACGTCGCGCAACAGCGGATGGGCGTGCGCCAGCAGATGGTGGGCCAGCAGGATCGGCTGGGCTGACTGCAAGTGGGTCTTACCCGGCATGATGGCATCCGGGTGAGCCGCGGCCTGGTCCGCCAACGCGCCGACGAGGTCCAGGGCGCCGGCTGCCACTCGCCGGATTGCGTCACGCAGCCACATCCGAAACAACGTGGCCACCTGGTCGTTTCGCGATCGGCCCGCCCGCAGTCGCCCACCCAGGTCGGGACCGACCCGGTCGATCAGCCCGCGCTCCAGGGCGGCGTGCACGTCCTCATCGGTGACCAGCGGCCCGAAGCTGCCGTCGGCGACGTCTTCGGCCAGGCTGTCCAGGCCGGCCAGCAGCCCGTCGCGCTGGTCCGTGGTCAACAGCCCGGCGTTGAACAACACCTGAGCGTGCGCCTTGGACGCGATGACGTCGTAGGGCGCCAGTACCCAGTCGAAGTGGGTCGAGCGGCTCAGCGCGGTCAGCGCATCGGACGGGCCGTCGGCGAACCGCCCACCCCACAGCGAACCCTCGTTGGTGCTCACGTTTCGTCGGTGGCCAGATCCCGGCGCGCGGCGAGCTTGGATGACAGCCCGTGCACGTAGACGAAGCCCTTCGCCATCGACTGATCGAAGGTGTCGCCCTCGTCGTAGGTGGCCAGGTTGAAGTCGTACAGGGATTCGGCGCTGCGGCGGCCATTGACGGCGATGTGCCCGCCGTGCAACACCATTCGAATCTCGCCGGTGACGTGCTCCTGGGTCTTGGTGACGAAGGTCTCCAGCGCGGTCTTCAACGGCGAGTACCAGAGCCCGTCGTACACCAACTCCGCCCAGCGCTGGTCGGTCTGGCGCTTGAACCGGCCCAGTTCGCGCTCAAGGGTGACGTGCTCGAGTTCGGTGTGGGCGGTGATGAGCACCATTGCACCAGGAGCCTCGTAGATTTCACGGCTCTTGATGCCCACCAGTCGATCTTCGACGACGTCGAGGCGTCCGACACCCTGCGCGCCCGCACGGCGGTTGAGTTGCTCGATGGCCTGCAGCACCGATACGGAGTTGCCGTCGATCGTGACCGGCACGCCGCGTTCGAAGCCGACGATGACTTCATCCGGGGTGTTCCAGTTGACCGTGGGGTCTTCGGTGTAGTCGTAGACGTCCTTGGTCGGCGCGTTCCAGAGGTGTTCCAGGAAACCGGTTTCCACCGCGCGGCCCCATACGTTCTGGTCGATGGAGAATGGCGAGCGCTTGGTGACGTTGATCGGGATGGCGTTCTCCTCGGCGAACGCGATGGCCTTCTCGCGGGTCCACGCGTAGTCGCGGACCGGAGCGAGGACCTGCAGATCCGGTGCCAGTGAGGCAAATCCGACCTCGAAGCGAACCTGGTCGTTGCCCTTGCCGGTGCAGCCGTGCGCGACGATGCTGCCGCCGTGCTCGCGGGCCGCCTTGACCAGATGCCTGGCGATCAGCGGCCGGCTGATCGCCGACACCAGTGGGTAACGATCCATGTACAGGGCGTTGGACAGGATGGTCGGCAGGCAGTAGTTCTCGGCGAACTCGTCACGGGCATCGACGACGACGGCTTCCACCGCACCGCAATCCAGCGCCCGCTGACGCACCACCTCCATGTCCTCACCGCCCTGTCCGAGGTCGATCGCCACTGCGACAACCTCTCGGCCGGTCTCCTTGCCGATCCAGCTGATCGCCACCGAGGTGTCCAGACCGCCGGAATACGCCAAGATGACGCGCTCGGACATGAAGTGATCTCCTTTTATTTCGTGCGGTTACGTCAGGTTTTGGATCAAGCTTGCGAGCTCTGCGCCAGTCATCGGCTCGCGGGCCGCCACGAAGATGGTGTCATCCCCGGCGATGGTTCCGACCACGTAGGGCAGGGCGGCCCGGTCGATGGCGCTGGCCAGGTAGTCGGCCGCGCCGGGTGGCGTGCGCAGAACGGCCAGGTTGCCGGTGGCGTCGGTGGACACCAGCACCTCGCTCAGCAGCCGGGACAGCCGTCCGGTGCCGCCGGACACCCCGCGCAGCGGGCTGCCGTCTTCGGGCACCACATAGACGCCGACACCGCCGTCGGCGCCGCGCAACTTCACCGCGCCGAGTTCTTCCAGGTCCCGCGACAGCGTGGCCTGAGTGACGTCGACACCGTCGGCGGCCAGCATCGCGGCCAGCTCGCTCTGGCTGCGGACCTCAGCCGACGACAGGATCGCCACGATGCGGGCCTGCCGGCCCACGCGGGTGATCTCGGGCGTCGTCTTCGAGCGCGTCATGTCGACCGTTCCAGCAGCCACACCAGCAGCGCCTTCTGCGCGTGCAGTCGGTTCTCGGCTTCGTCCCACACCGCGCTGTGCGGGCCGTCGATCACATCGTCGGTGATCTCATGGCCACGGTGAGCCGGAAGGCAATGCAGGACAACGACTTCCGAGTCGGCCTTGGCCAACAGATCGGCGTTGAGCTGGAAGGCCCGGAACGGCCGTACTCGATCGAGCCCGTCGTCCTCCTGGCCCATCGATGTCCAGGTGTCGGTGACCAGCACGTCGGCTCCGGATGCCGCGACGATCGGGTCCGCGGTGATGGTCACCGAGGCTCCGGTGTCCGCGGCGCGGTGCTCGGCGGCCGCGGTGAACAACGGATCAGGCGCGAAACCGGCTGGAGCCGCGACTGTTACGTGCATGCCGGCCGTCACGCCGCCGAGCATCAGCGAGTGCGCCATGTTGTTGGCGCCGTCGCCGAAGAACGACATCCGCAAGCCGCGCAGTGATCCCTTGCGTTCAACGATCGTTTGCAGATCGGCCAGCACCTGGCAGGGGTGGAACTGGTCGGAGAGTGCGTTGACGATCGGTACCGTCGCGGTTTCGGCCATCGCGCTGAGTCGGGCCTGACCGTAGGTGCGCCAGACGATGGCATCGACGTAGCGGGACAACACTTTCGCGGTATCCTGCAGCGTCTCCTCGCGCCCGAGTTGGGTGCTGCGGCCGTCGACCACCACGGCGTGCCCGCCGAGTTGGGCGATGCCCACCTCGAAGGAGAACCGGGTACGGGTGGAGTTCTTGTCGAAGATCACCGCGACGCCGCGTGGTCCCTCCAGCGGGCGACGGCTGAACGGGTCCTTCTTCAATTCGGCGGCCAACTGTAGGACGTCTGCCTGCTCGGCCGGCGCCAGGTCGTCGTCGCGCAGGAAGTGTCGCGTCATGCTGCCCCCTCGGCGGTGTCCAGGATGCCCGGCAACGCGGTGACGAACGTGTCGAGCTGATGCTCGGTGATGATCAGTGCCGGCGCCAGGCGGACGACGTCGGGTGCGGCGGCGTTGACCAGGAATCCGGCCGAGCGGGCAGATGCCTCGACCTGTTTGGCGGCCGGCGTGGTCAGTACGATCCCGCACAGCAGTCCGCGGCCCCGAACGTGGTCGATCAACGGGTGCTGAAGCGATTCGATGTTCTGGTGCAACGTCTTTCCGAGCGAACCGGACCGTCGGACCAGGTCGTCGTCCGCAATCACCCGCAGCACCGCCAGTGCCGCCGCCGCGCAGATCGGGTTACCGCCAAAGGTGCTGCCGTGCAGGCCGGGGGTCAGTAGTTGCGCGGCCGGGCCGGTCGCCAGGCAGGCGCCGATCGGCAGACCGCCACCGAGCCCTTTGGCCATCGTCACGACGTCGGGAGTGATGCCGTCGTGCTGGTGCGCGAAAAACGTTCCGGTGCGGCCCATCCCGGTCTGCACCTCGTCGAGAACCAGCAAGCGCGCCGTGGCGGGCGGTGATGTCGCGAGCGGCCGCCAGGTAGCCGTCGGGTGGGACGACGATGCCGCTCTCCCCCATGATCGGCTCGAGGAAGACCGCGGCCGTGTCGTCACCGACCGCAGCGGCCAGCGCATCGACGTCGCCGTACGGCACATGGGTGACGTCACCGGGCAGCGGCGCGAACGGCGCCTGCTTGCTCGGCTGTCCGGTCAGCGCCAGCGAACCCATCGTCCTGCCGTGAAAACCCCCTTGGGCGGCAACCAGTTTCGTCCGGCCGGTGAGACGGGAGATCTTGAAGGCCGCCTCATTGGCCTCGGTGCCGGAGTTGCAGAACAACACCCGGGTCTGCGTGTCGGCACCGAGCAGACCGGCCAGCGCCTCGGCCAGTGCGATGCCAGGTTCGGCGACGTACAGATTGGAGGTGTGCCCCAGCGTCGACATCTGCCGCGTGACGGCCTCGAGCACGGCCGGGTGGCCATGCCCCAGCACGTTGACCGCGATGCCACCGAGCAGGTCCAGGTAGGACTTTCCCTCGACATCGGTCACCACGGCGCCGTGGCCGCTGGCCAAGGCCACTGGCGGAACACCGTAGTTGTCCATCATCACCGCCGACCACCGGTCCTGCAGCTGTTGCGTCTTGGTCATGCGCTCACCACCTTCGTCCCGGACCCTTCATCGGTGAGCAATTCGACCAGCACGCAGTGCTCGACGCGGCCGTCGATGACGTGCGCGCTGGGCACCCCGCCTTTCACTGCGTGCAGGCAGGCCTCGACCTTGGGAATCATGCCAGTCTCCAGCGTCGGTAGCAGTTGAGTCAAAGTGGCCGTGTCGATTTCGCTGGCCAGCGAATCCCGATCCGGCCACCGGGTGTAGAGCCCTTCGACATCGGTGAGCATCAGCAGCTTCTCGGCGTTGAGCGCTTCGGCCAGCGCACCGGCCGCGGTGTCGGCGTTGATGTTGTGGACCACGCCGTCGATGTCGGGCGCAAGCGTCGAGACCACCGGAATCCGGTTGGCGGCAATCGAGATCCAGCACCACGGCGGGATTCACTCGAGCGATGTTGCCGACCAGGCCGATGTCGGTGTCGACGCCGTCGACGCTGACGCTGCGCCGCACGGCGGTGAACAGGTTCGCGTCCTCGCCGGTCACGCCGACCGCGTACGGGCCGTGCACGTTGATCAGGTTCACCAATTCGCGGCCGACCTGACCGAACAACACCATCCGTGCCACGTCGAGCACTTCCGGTGTGGTGACCCGGAATCCGCCTTTGAAGTCGCCGGCAATGCCGAGTCGTTTGAGCATCGCGCTGATCTGCGGGCCACCGCCGTGCACCACGACCGGGTGGATGCCGCAGTTGCGCAGAAAGGCCATGTCGGCAGCGAACTCACGCCGCAGCGTGTCGCTGGTCATCGCGTTGCCGCCGTATTTGACCACCACGATCTTGCCGTGCAACTGGGTCAGCCACGGCAGCGCCTCGGCGAGCACCTGCGCTTTGACGTCGGTCGTGATCATGACGAGTAGGCCGAGTTCTCTTCGACGTAGGCGTGCGACAGGTCGGTGGTCCGGATTTCCGCGTTCGCGGTGCCGACCCCCAAGTCGACGGCCACCTCGATGTCGGTGGCAGACAGGTCCACGTCGCGTGCTCCCGGTGCGCCGACGCCGTCGATGCAGACCGCTGAACCGTTGAACGACACGGTGATCCGGTCGGGGTCGAGTTGTACCGGTGCCATTCCGACGGCGGCCAGCACGCGGCCCCAGTTGGGGTCGGAGCCGAACAGCGCGGTCTTGACCAGGCTGTCCCGCGCGATCACCCGGGCGGCGGTGACGGCGTCCTCTTCGGTCAGCGCACTGGTCACGCTGATGGTGATGCGCTTGGTGACGCCTTCGGCATCGGCTTGCAGCTGCGCACACAGATCGTCACAGACCCGCAGCACCGCATCGTCGAGATCGGCTTGGCTGGGCGTGATTTCGCTGGCACCCGAGGCCAACAGCAGCACCGTGTCATTGGTCGAGCAGGCTACCGTCGATGTCGAGCCGGTCGAACGTCTTCGCGGTGGCGCGGCGCAGTGCGGCCTCGAGCGCGGACGGCTCGGCGACGGCGTCGGTGGTGAGCACGCACAGCATGGTGGCCAGCGACGGCGCCAGCATTCCGGCGCCCTTGGTCATTCCGCCGACGGTCCAGTTCTCCGGATGGTGCAGCGCAACCTGTTTGGGCACCGTGTCGGTGGTCATGATGGCCCGGGCGGCCTCCTCGCCGCCGGTGATGCCGCCGGCCATCTCCTGCACGAGATTCACGACGCCGGCGAGCACCTTGTCCATCGGCAGTCGGTCGCCGATCAGGCCGGTGGAGCAGACCGCGACATCGATCGCTCCGATCTCGGTCCCCCACTCGGACAACGCCGCGGCCAATGCCTCCGCGGTGGCGTGGGTGTCCTGGAACCCGCCGGGTCCGGTACAGGCGTTGGCGCCGCCTGAATTCAGCACCACCGCGCGCAATTGCCCGTCGGCGAGCACCTGGCGGGTCCACAACACCGGCGCCGCTTTGACCTGGTTGCGAGTGAACACCGCGGCGGCCGCGTGATCTGGTCCTTCGTTGAACACCAGCGCGAGGTCGAGCTTGCCGGATGCCTTGATGCCCGCGGCAATACCGGTGGCGCGGAAGCCGGCCGGCGCGGTGACGCCCTGGGTACGTACCAACGGTGCGAGGTCTGCGCGAGTCATGGCGCCACCCCGACCACCGAAAGACCTTCGGATTCCGGCCAACCCAGTGCCAGGTTCATCGACTGCACGGCGGCACCGCCAGTCCCCTTGACCAGGTTGTCAATCGCCGCGATCGCAATGAAGGTCGAAGCGTCCTCGTCCACCGCGATCGCGATCTGCGCCGCGTTGCTGCCGACCACCGAACCGGTTCGCGGCAACTGCCCTTCGGGCAGTAGGTGCACGAAAGGCTCGTCGTGGTAAGCCTTTTCGTAGGCTGCCCGCAGCTGTGACAGCGGGGACGTAGTCCGCGCGGTACAGGTGGCCAGGATGCCCCGCGTGGTGGGGATCAACACCGGCGTGAACGAGACGGTGACGTCGTGATCGGTGACTTGGCGCAGACCTTGAACGATTTCGGGCGTGTGCCGGTGCGCGCCTGCGATGTTGTAGGCCCGCGCGGAACCGATGACCTCGGACCCGAGCAGGTCGGTTTTCGCGGCCCGGCCGGCCCCCGAGGTACCGCTGACCGCGACGACTGTGACGGCAGGGTCGATGAGATCGGCGGCCACCGCGGGAAACAGCGCCAAGACGGCGGCGGTCGGATAACAGCCCGGCACGGCAACACGCCGCGCGGCGCGAAGTGCGTCGCGGTTACCCGGTAGCTCGGGCAACCCATACGGCCAACTGCCGGCGTGCGGCGAACCATAGAACCGCTCCCACGCACCTGCATCGCTCAACCGGAAATCGGCGCCGCAGTCGACCACCAATGTCTGTGGGCCGAGCTGCTCGGCCAGCGCGGCGGAGTGACCGTGCGGAAGCCCCAGGAACACCACATCGTGGCCGTCCAGCGCGTCGAGCTCGGTCGGCTCCAGCACGCGCTGGGCCAACGGCATCAGGTGCGGATGGTGCTCGGACAGCTGGGTGCCCGTGCTGGCGGCGGCGGTCAGCGTGCCGATCGTCAGCCGTCCGTCGTGGTAGGCCGGATGTCCGAGCAAGAGCCGTAGGATCTCGCCGCCCGCATAGCCGCTGGCCCCGGCCACGGCCACCCGTATCGCCTCGGTCATGACACCCATCGTTGCATGACTATGCACGCGTATGCAAACTCATTCTCCGGGCATATCAGGCGCGCAACACCGCGCCAACCAGCTCGGCCGCGCGTTCGACCGCCGCGTCACGAGCGGCGCTGGCCTCGTCCTCAGTGAGGGTGCGGTCCGTTGCCCGGAACCGCAGCGCAAAAGTTAGCGACTTGCGGTTCTCGCCGACCTGCGGGCCGGTGTAGACGTCGAACAACCGCACCTCTTCCAGCAGCTCCCCCGCGCCGTCGCGGACAGCATCTGCCACCGTCTGCGCGGGGACCTCGGTGTCCACCACGAGATTGACGTCCTGGAACACCGCGGGGAACGGGGAGACTCGCGGCGCCGGTAGCGCGTCGACGATCGGAATGGAATCGAGGTTCAGTTCGACCGCGCAGGTGCCTTTGGGTAGGCCGGATCGCTCGATTGCCGCCGGGTGCAGCTGTCCGGCGTGCCCGACCACCGTGTCGCCGACGAGCACCTCTGCGCAGCGGCCGGGGTGCCACGGCAGATGCTGCGCGGCCCGCAGCGTCACGTCAACTCCACTGGCGCGGGCAATGATTCGGACAGCCTCGAAGGCATCTGTTGCGTCGGCCCGTCGTCCGTCACCCCACGGGCCGCGCGGCTCGCGCAGCCCGCTCAGCACCGCGGCGACATGCTGCGGCTGCACTGGCAGCGACGCATCGAGCATGGCGATCTCGTCGTCGGTGGGGCGGCGATTCACCGGGATCACCGCGACACCCGTGGTCTGTTTGGTCGGCTGCACCACCTGCGCGACCGCGTACAGAGCGACGTCGACGATGCCGCGGGAGACGTTGCGCGACAACGCTTCGAGCAGGCCGGGTAGCAGCGTGGTGGCCAGATCCGGCCGATCGGCTTCCAGCGGGTTGAGCACCTGGGTGGTGTTCCGCCGGGCGTCGTCGGTGGGTAGGCCCCAGGCGTCGAACACGCCGGCGGGCAGAAACGGGGTCGGGAGGATCTCGACGAAACCCGACAGCGCCAGCGACTTGCCGATCGCGCGGCGGCGGCGCTGGACGGCGGACAACCCGCGGCCGGCCGGAGCCGGCGGCAGCACCGACGGGATGACTTCCAGTCCTTCGAGTCGCAGCACCTCTTCGACCAGATCGGCCGGCTGCAGCAGATCCGGCCGCCAGCTCGGTGGTGTGACCGTCAGGCCGTCGCCATGATCGTCGACCCTGGCGCCGATCTGTGTCAGCCGCCGCGCGGTGGTGCCCGGGCGGTATCTCACCCCGGCCATCCGATCGGGCAGGTCGGCGGCCAGTTGAATCGGCGACCCAGCCCAATCGTCGCGAGGCGGGTCGCCCCGCCAGTCGGTCAGGGTCGGCGACACGTCGCCGCCGGCGATCTCGGCGAGCAGAGTGGCGCAACGGTCCAGCGCCGCAACGGAAATGGCCGGGTCGACCTCACGCTCATAGCGCCGCGCAGCTTCGCTGGGCAGGTGCAGTCGCCGCGCCGTACGCGACACGGCGGCCGGATCCCATACCGCGGCCTCCAGCAGCACATCGGTGGAGTCGTCGCGCATCTCGGTGCTGCCCGAACCCATCACGCCACCGATCGCGGCGGTGGCGACATCGTCGACGATCAGCACATCGGCCGGGTTGAGGGTTCGTTCGACGTCGTCGAGTGTCTCGACCTGCTCGCCGGGCCGGGCGAACCGCACGTCCAAGCTGCCGGCTATCCGGTTGAGGTCGTGTGCGTGCATCGGATGACCGAGTTCCAGCATCACATAGTTCGTCGCGTCGACCGCCGGTGAGATCGCCCGGATCCCACTGAGTAACAACCGGCGCTGTAACCACCACGGCGACACAGCGGTTGCGTCGATGCCCTTCACCGGCCGTAGCGCGAACCTGCGCACACCGGTCTCGGGCTGCACGGTCAGCGGCCAGGCCTCCCCCTCGCAAGGCAAGGCGGGCACATGGGCCGGATCGATGAAGTCGAGGTCGTACGCGCAGGCGATCTCACGGGCCAGTCCGCGCACCGACATGCAGTAGCCCCGGTCCGGGGTGATGGCGAGGTCGAACACCACGTCATCGAGGCCGAGCACCTCCACCCCGCCGGCGCCCGGCTCGGCGGTCCCCGGCGGCAGCACCAGGATGCCGGAATGGTCTGCGGCCAAACCGAGTTCGGCGGCCGAGCAGATCATCCCGTCGGAGGTGTGGCCGTAGGTCTTACGCGCGCCGATATGGAATCCGCCGGGCAGCGTGGTTCCGGGCAGCGCCACTACCACCAGATCGCCGACCGCGAAGTTCGTTGCACCGCAAACTATGTCACGCGGCTGCTGTTCGCCGACGTCCACCTTGCAGGCGCGGATCGGCTTTTTGAACTCGGTGAGCTCCTCGACCGCGGCGACCCGTCCCACCGTCAACGGACCCTCGACCGGGCCGAGGGTGATGACCTGTTCCACCTCGTGGCCGATACGCACCAACGCCTGCCCGAGATCCTCGGGCGTCACGTCCCAGCCGGGAGCGCCGGCGCTGATGACTTCCCGAAGCCAGCTGTAGGGAATCCGCATCAGGCACCCACCCCGAACGGCAGCGAGAAGCGGACATCGCCTTCGACCATGTCCCGCATGTCGGGGATGCCGTTGCGGAACTGCAAGGTGCGCTCCAGGCCCATGCCGAACGCGAAGCCCGAATACTCGTCCGGGTCAATCCCGACCGCGCGCAACACATTCGGGTTGACCATCCCGCAGCCGCCCCACTCGACCCAGCCGGCGCCGCCCTTTTTGTTCTCGAACCAGACGTCGACCTCGGCCGACGGCTCGGTGAACGGAAAGAAGTGCGGCCGAATCCTGGTGCGCGCCTGCGGTCCGAACTCGGCGCGGGCGAATGCGTCGAGCGTTCCCCGCAGATTGGCCATCGACAGCCCGCGGTCCACCGCGAGCCCTTCGACCTGATGGAAGACCGGGGTGTGGGTGGAATCGAGTTCGTCGGTGCGAAAGGTGCGGCCGATCGAGATCACGTAGACCGGCAGCGTGCGCTCCAGCAGTGCGCGCACCTGCACCGGCGAGGTGTGGGTGCGCAGCAACTGACGTGAGCCTTCCGGCGCGATATAGAAGGTGTCCTGCTCGCTGCGCGCGGGATGGTCGGCAGGGAAATTGAGTGCGTCGAAATTGAACTGCTCGGTCTCGACTTCGGGTCCCTCGGCCAGTTCCCAGCCCATCGCGATGAAGGTGTCGGCGATGTGCTCGGCCAAGATCGTGATCGGATGGCGCGCACCGGTCGGCTGACGAGTCGAGGGCAACGTCACATCGATGCGTTCGGCGATCAACACTGCGGCATCCCGCTCGTCGCGCAGGGCGGCCAGCCGTTCGTCGTAGCTGTGCTGGACTTCGCCGCGTGAGATGTTGACCAGCCGTCCGGCGTCAGCGCGCTCAGCCTTGGGCAGGGCGGCCAGCGCCTGGCGCGCCAATGCCACCGGTGAGCGATCGCCGAGGTGTTCGGTCTTGGCACGCGCCAACGCATCGAGATCTGCCGCGGCCGCGAAGGCGTGCCGGGCTGCATCCACCGCGGCGGTCAACGCCACCGGCGACAGGGCTTCCGTGGACGGGGGCTGGGAACCCACGCGGTGACACTCTCCTTCTCGGTGAACATTGCGGGCCGGCGACACAGCGTGTCGCGCAACTGCCGATCATATGTGTTCACATGGCCGACGATCCGAAGCCGTCAGCGACTTTCCCACACGCCGGGGGCGCGCTGGCGGTTGAAGCGCCCGCGCTTGAGTAGTTTCGTACGGGTGGCGACGCCCCAAGTTCCCGAACGCGTGCCGGCGCAGTACCTGCTGTCGCCGCACGCGGCGGGCCCGCGCACGCTCATCGACGTCCTCTACGACACTGCCGCCCGCTTTCCCGAGGCCGCGGCGATCGACGACGGCACCGTGCAACTCACCTACAGCGAGCTGATCAGCGACGTCGAAGCCAGCGTCGCCTGGCTCGCTGCCAGGGGCATCGGTCGCGGTGATCGGATCGGTATCCGGATGCCGTCCGGCAGCTTCGCGCTCTACGAGGCGATCCTGGCGACATTGGCCACCGGCGCGGCGTATGTCCCCGTCGACGCCGACGACCCGGACGAACGCGCCGAGTTGGTGTTCCGCGAGGCCAACGTCGCCGCCATCGTCACCGAAGCCGGTATGTCCCGGGAGCCGGGTTCCTCGAGAGGCTGGCAGGCCGGCGCACCGCAGCCCCGCGACGACGCCTGGATCATCTTCACGTCCGGATCGACGGGAACCCCCAAAGGCGTCGCCGTCACACATCGCAGCGCGGCCGCATTCGTCGACGCCGAGGCGCAGATATTCCTGCGGGACAATCCAATTGGCCCGGGCGACCGGGTGCTGGCCGGGCTGTCGGTGGCATTCGACGCGTCGTGTGAGGAGATGTGGCTGGCCTGGCGGCACGGCGCCTGCCTGGTCCCGGCACCGCGGTCGCTGGTGCGAAGTGGGATGGACCTGGGGCCGTGGCTGGTCAGCCGCGACGTGACCGTGGTGTCGACGGTGCCGACGTTGGCGGCGCTCTGGCCCGCAGAGGCGCTGGAAGCGGTGCGGCTGTTGATCTTCGGCGGCGAGAGTTGCCCGCCGGAGTTGGCCGCACGGCTGGCCGTTGACGGCCGGGAGGTGTGGAACACCTACGGTCCGACCGAGGCCACCGTGGTCGCGTGCGCAGCGCAGCTGAACGCCGGCGGTCCGGTGCGCATCGGTCTGCCGCTGCCGGGTTGGGACCTGGCTGTCGTCGACGGCGAAGGCCGGCCGGTGGCCGATGGGGAAACGGGCGAGCTGGTGATCGGCGGCGTCGGCCTGGCCCGCTACCTGGACGAGGCCAAGGACGCCGAGAAGTACGCGCCGATGCCCACGCTGGGCTGGCAGCGCGCCTACCGCAGCGGCGACCTGGTTCGGCTGGAAAGCGAGGGCCTGATCTTCTGCGGCCGCGCCGACGACCAGGTCAAGGTCGGCGGCCGCCGCATCGAACTGGGCGAGGTGGACTCCGCGCTGATGCACCTGCCGGGCGTCAGCGGCTGCGCCGCCGCGGTACGCCGGACGGCCGCGGGTACGCCGGTTCTGGTTGGCTACGTCGCCAGCGCCGATCCCGACTTCGACATGACCACCGCCCGCGCCCGGCTTGCCGAGCAGCTGCCGGCGGCGCTGGTGCCGCGACTGGTTCGGGTCGACGAGCTGCCCACCCGCACCTCCGGCAAGGTCGACCGCGACGCGCTGCCCTGGCCACCACCGGGTGGCGCCGATACCGAGCTGGCGGCCGACCTCGTCGGGACCGCGAGCTGGCTGGCCGGGTTGTGGCGGGATCTGCTCGGCGCGGCGGTCGACGGCCCAGAGGCCGACTTCTTCGCCCTGGGTGGCGGCTCGCTGTCCGCGGCCCAGCTGGTCGCCGCACTGCGGGATCGCTACCCACAGGTCACCGTCGCCGACCTGTACGACCATCCGCGACTCGGATCGCTCGCCGGCTTCCTCGACGAGCAGGAGAAGCCACCGGACGTCGTCGAGCGGCTGGTGCGGCCGACCCCACGGTTGACCCAGCTCGCGCAGATCCTGCTGTCGGTGCCGCTGGCCACGCTGACGGCGTGGGCGTGGGTGACGTGGTTGGCGCTGGGCAACAACGTCGCCCGGGCGCTGCATCTGGTGCCGTGGACGGTCGCGGTGAACTGGTGGCTGGTCGGGGCGGCATTCGTCGCGTTCGTCACACCGCTGGGTCGGATGAGCATCGCCGTCGTGGCCGCGCGCCTACTGCTGCCTGGTGTCCAGCCCGGTAGCTATGCGCGCGGCGGCTGGCTGCATCTGCGGGTGTGGCTGGCCGAGCGGCTGGCCGAGGCCAGCGGCGCCGAGAACCTGGCCGGTGCGCCGTGGCTGGTCTACTACGCCCGCGCGCTGGGCGCCGACATCGGCAAGGGCGTCGATCTGCATTCGGTGCCCCCGGTCACCGGTCTGCTGACACTCGGACATCGCAGCGCGGTCGAGCCCGAGGTGGATCTGTGCGGGCACTGGATCGACGGCGACGTGTTCCACGTCGGCGCGATCGCGATCGGCAACGACGCGACGATCGGGGCCCGCACCACACTGCTGCCCGGCGCCGTCGTCGGCAAGAACGCCGACGTCGCACCCGGCTCGGGTGTCGTCGGGAAGGTCAAGAGCCGGCAGTACTGGAAGGGCTCTCCCGCAGTGAAATCCGGTCGGGTGAAGCACCCTTGGCCCGACGAACGGCCGGCCCGCCGAACCCATTGGGTCGCGGTCTACGCGCTGACGTCGCTGCTGCTGGCCGCGATGCCGCTGACCGCGCTGGCGGCGGGATTGGCGGTGATCGGCGCGAGCGTTCGTCACACGCACCGGCTGTCTGAAGCGGTGTTGCCAGCCCTGTGCTGGACGCCGGTCGCAACGGTGGCCGCTCTGGCGGCTTACGTGGTGATGACGGTGGTTGCGGTGCGCATGCTTTCGATCGGACTGCGGGAGGGCTACCACCCGGTGCGCAGCCGCAGCGGGTGGCAACTGTGGGCGACCGAGCGGTTGATGGATGGCGCACGCAACTACCTGTTTCCGCTCTACGCCAGCTTGGCGACGCCCGCCTGGTTGCGGATGCTGGGTGCCAAGGTCGGCCGCGACACCGAGATATCCACGGTGTTGCTGACGCCGAAGTTCACCGTGATAGAAGACGGCGCGTTCCTGGCCGACGACACCTTGGTGGCCTCCTACGAGCTCGGAGGCGGCTGGATTTACGTGGCCACGACGACGGTCGGCAGGCGCGCTTTTCTCGGCAACTCGGGCATCACCCAGCCGGGCCGCCGGGTGCCCGACGACGGATTGGTCGCGGTGCTGTCGGCGGCTCCCCCGAAGGCGAAGCGCGGTTCGTCCTGGCTGGGCAGTCCCCCGATGCGCTTGCGTCGACGCCCAGCCGAGGCCGACGCGGCCCGCACCTACGAACCCCCGTGGCGGTTGAAGGCGATGCGGTCGGCGGTGGAGGCGTTGCGGGTGATCCCGGTGATGGTGACGGCCGCGATCGGGCTGGCGGTGCTGGGTGCGCTGCAGGCACTGGCGCGGATCTTCGGCATCTGGGCCGCGGCGCTCGGCGGTGGTTTGGTGCTGCTGGCCGCGGGTGGGTTGGCGGCGTTCGCGGCGGTGGCCGCGAAATGGCTTCTGGTTGGCCGGATTCGGGCCGGCGAATTTCCGCTATGGTCGTCGTTCGTGTGGCGCAACGAGCTCGCGGACACTTTTGTGGAGACCGTCGCCGCGCCGTGGTTTGCCCGCGCGGCCAGCGGGACACCGGTGATGAACGTGTGGCTGCGGGCGCTCGGCGCGAAAGTCGGGCGAGGCGCGTGGTGTGAAACGTATTGGCTGCCGGAGGCCGACCTCGTCACGCTCGGTCGGGGCAGCACCGTCAACCGTGGCTGCGTGGTGCAGACGCATCTGTTCCATGACCGGATCATGCGGATGGACGAAGTCGTGCTCGAGCTGGGTGCGACGCTGGGCCCGCACGGCGTCGCGCTGCCGTCGGCCCGGCTCGGCGCCGGTGTGACCGTCGGCCCCGCGTCACTGGTAGTCCGCGGCGATTCAGTACCGAAATCGACTCGCTGGCAAGGCAATCCGATCAGGCCGTGGAACCCGACCCGGGAGAAAACCGGCAAGAAGGCCGCCGCGTGAAACGTGCCGCCAAGAAGTCGGCTCCCGGCCAGGCTTCGCCTGTGATCGACCCGTACCTGCCCAAGAACGGCAACTTCGGCTACCGCGTATCTCACTACGAGTTGATTCTGGAGTACAAGGTCGCCATCAACCGGCTCTCCGCATCGGCCACCATCACCGCCGAGGCGCTGACCGAGTTGGAGGCATTCACCCTCGATTTCTCCGACACGATGACGGTCTCCAAGGTGTTGGTGAACGGCAAGCGCGTTGCCCACTTCGCTTGTCGCGAGTGCAAACTGAGCGTTCGGTTGACATCCCCGCTGGCATCCGGCGCGGAGCTGACGATTGTCGTGCATTATCACGGTTCACCGCGGCCGTTGCGGTCGTTGTGGGGCGAGGTCGGTTTCGAGGAACTCACCAATGGGGCGCTGGTTGCCGGGCAGCCCAATGGCGCCGCCTCGTGGTTCCCCTGCGACGATCACCCCAGCGCCAAAGCCTCGTATCGGATCCAGATCAGCGCCGAGAATCCCTACCGCGTACTTGCCAACGGACGGTTGGCCTCTCGTCGACCGCGCGCAGCGCAGACCGTGTGGACCTATGAACAGCCCGAACCGACCTCGACCTACCTGATCACCCTGCAGATCGGGCTCTACGAGCTGATCCGGCTTGGCACGACGCCGGTGCAGATGCGCGCCGTGCTGCCCGGACGGCTTCGGGGCGACTTCTACAAGGACTTCGCCCGCCAGCCCGAGATGATGGAGTTGTTCGTCGAACTGTTCGGCCCTTACCCGTTGGCGAACGGTTACACGGTCGTCGTGACCGACGACGAGCTGGAGATACCCCTTGAAGCTCAAGGGATTTCGATATTCGGCGCCAATCATTGTGACGGCACGCGGGCCAGCGAGCGGCTGATCGCCCACGAGCTGGCCCACCAGTGGTTCGGCAATTCCGTCACCGTCCGGCAGTGGCGCGACATCTGGTTGCATGAGGGTTTCGCGTGCTACGCGGAATGGTTGTGGTCCGAGCACAGCGGAGGGCGCAGCGCCGACGAACTCGCCCGCCACTATCACCAGAAGCTGCGTGGCTCACCGCAAAACCTGCTGCTGGCCGATCCCGGACCACGCGACATGTTCGACGACCGCGTCTACAAGCGTGGCGCGCTGACTCTGCACGCACTGCGCGGACGGCTGGGCGACGAGAAATTCTTTGCGCTACTGAGGGACTGGACGACCCGTTACCACCACGGCACTGCCACCACCGACGACTTCACCAGCCTGGCGGCCGATTACTCCGATGAGTCGCTGACGCAGTTGTGGGACAGCTGGCTGTACTCGCGGGCAGTGCCGTGACGTGCGGTCAGCTGTTGAGGGCCGGCTGCGGCGTCACCTCGGCCTGCGGTTGACGCATCACCCGCGAGCGAGCAAACAACACGGCGACCAGCACGCCCACCGCGCCGACTGTGAACGCGCCCGCCGTTGACCAGGCACCGTGCGCCAACAGGAAGAAGCCGAAGACGGCGGACACCGCCAACAGCGCGCAGCGGACCCGCGTCCAGCGTGCCGGGCCGGGCAGCATGGTGGAGACCAGCATGCCGAGCATCAGCGCCACGGCGTGCCCGACGTCGGTGAAGTCTTCGCCCAGCGCGGCCGCGGCGAGGCCGACCGGGACCCAGAAACCGATCCAGGCCGGACGCCACCGTCGAGGTATCGCCGAAGTCAACGCGCCCAGCACAGCGACGGCGCCGTAGCTCACCCCGACGTCGCTTGCGCGCGACACCGACATTGGCAACCAGTGCAGCTCGATCGCCGCGGTCAGACCGCAGGCAACAAGCAGGGTGGCACCGATATGGCCGGTGATGAACACCAAGGCCAGCCGTCCGCTGTGCCAGATGAGCTCGGCCAGAGCCAACAGGCAGACCAGGCACGGCAGCCAGAAGTACATCGGGCCGGCGTCGGTGACGAATGCGCTGTCCAACAACGTGGCGAGATGGCCGTGGGCGAGATTGTGCAGGTTCGTACTGGCCTGCGCGATGACGTGTGCACGCGCCCGCGGACCGAGCTCGACGAGCGCCGCGCTGACACCGATCAGCACCACGGCGTAGCCGAGTGTGATCCGTACGCGCGAAAGCCGCGACAATACCTGCACCATCATCGCCATCTACTATGCCTGCGGACCGTCCTCATCCGGATTGTCAAAACCTGATAAGTCCGTAACAGTTTCTCTGGACGGCTTGAGCCGATAGATAGCCAAATCAGCCGGTAGACCTGCGGGTTTGCTCGCGAAAACCGACCAGTGCACCCGCTTGGCGACCACCCCAAGTGTGACCAAGTCGTCGGCGCCCAGCAGGTCCAGAGTGGCCCCGGAAATCATGACTCCGCCGCGGGTGGCCCGCTCCATGACCCGCGCGGCCACGTTGACGTCCACGCCCAGCCAGTCGGCGGCCAGGCGCTGTGGGCGTCCGGTGTGGATCCCGACCCGCATCCGCGGTTTGTAGCCGTCGATATCAACGGACTTCAGCGCCCGTTTGGCCTCCAGCACCGCGGCTACCGCGACGAGCGGATCGGCGAACACCGCCATGGCGCCGTCACCCATCCGCTTGACGATGTGCCCACCGGCGTCGAGCAACGGCGGTTCGATGGCGCGCGCCACCCGCCGCAGCAGCTTCAGCGTGGCATCGTCACCCGCATGCAACGACCAGGCGGAAAAGCCCACCAGGTCGGTGAAAACGATCGTGACCTCCTGGTTCGCCGGGCGGCGCGAGACCGCCTCGGTCAGCGCCTGCCAAACCTGCAACGCGCCCAGGCTGACTTCCCGGGACGCACCGCCGCGCTCACCGAGGAGCCGACCGGCGGCTCGGGCCGCCGCACGGGGGCCACCCTGGCCTGCCGTCGAGAGCGGGTCGCCGAAATCGGGGTCGCCGGGCAGGCCCCGCCGCGCCCGTCGGACCAGCGCGATCAGGCCGGGGCTTTGATTGGTGCTGCGCAACCAATGCGCTGCGTTACGCAGTGAGGTCGGCGAATGCTGTCGCGATTCAGGTGAATCCGGCGTGGTCACCGTTTGCTCGGGCTCGCCGGACACCGGTTGGGGCCCGAGTTCCACAACGCTCACAGTAGGTGCATTTCTGAAGGACCGGCAACGACCCTGATGGTGGTGTCCGCCACCACCCGCGACGAATCACCTGATCACGTCCCTGTGGCAGGCGGATGGACGCTCGGTAACGGCGCGCGTGGCGCGCCTCCAAATCGTAGACAACGGCTGTTGTCAACATTATCGTGAACTGATCAGCGCCATCGGAACGAGGAGGCTGTGATGACAGTGACGTCGATGCCACCCACGCAGCGCGGGCCGGTCGCACCGGACCACAAGGCGGTGCCGCCCACCGCTCCCCTCGGCCCGGATTCGCTGACGTGGAAGTACTTCGGCGATCTGCGCACCGGGATGATGGGCGTCTGGATCGGCGCGATCCAGAACATGTATCCAGAACTGGGCGCCGGTGTCGAGCAGCACTCGATCCTGTTGCGCGAGCCACTGCAGCGGGTGGCACGGTCGGTGTACCCGATCATGGGTGTCGTCTACGACGGCGGCCGGGCATCCGAGACCGGAGAGCGGATCAAGCAGTATCACCACACCATCAAGGGCGTCGACGCCAGCGGACGCCGCTACCACGCGCTCAATCCCGAGACGTTCTACTGGGCGCATGCCACCTTCTTCATGCTGGTGATCAAAGTGGCCGAGTATTTCTGCGGCGGATTGACCGATGCCGAGAAGCGCCAACTCTTCGAAGAACACGTGCAGTGGTACCGGATGTACGGCATGAGCTTGCGGCCGGTACCCGCGTCCTGGGAGGAGTTTCAGGAGTACTGGCAACGGACCTGCCGCGACGAACTGGAAATCAATCAGGCCACCCTGGATATCTTCCAGATCCGGATTCCCAAACCGAAATTCGTGCTGATGCCGACATCGGTGTGGGATCAGCTGTTCAAACCGCTTGTCGCGGGCCAGCGTTGGATCGCGGCGGGGTTGTTCGAGCCGTCGGTGCGCGAAAAGGCCGGCATGCGTTGGACTCCCGGCGACGAAGTGGTACTACGGCTTTTCGGAAAAGTGGTCGAACTGGCTTTCCTGGCGGTCCCCGACGAGATCCGGCTGCATCCGCGGGCGCTAGCCGCCTACCGTCGAGCCGAGGGACGAGAGTCTATCGATGCCCCACTCGTCGAGGCGCCGCGCTTCACGGCGCCGCCGTCGGACCGTCGCGGGATGCCGATGCACTACTTCCCGCCCCGGAAATCCATCATCGAGCGGGCGGGTTCGCTGGTGCACACCACGTTCTCGCTGGCCGGGTTGCGTCCGGCCCGAGGTCGCGGCAAGGCCGCCTAGCTCCGCTGCGCCTTTGCACTTTGATAGAGGCAAATCGCCGCAGCCGCGGCAACATTCAGGCTTTCGGCGCCACCGGACATTGGAATGGTCACCCGAGCGTCGGCCTGCTCGGCGACGTCGGTTGACAACCCGTGGGCCTCGGATCCGAACAGCCAGGCGGTCGGTGCCGCGAGGTCGGCGTCGTCGAGTGACAATTCACCCCCCACGGTGGTCGCCAAGACTCGCAGCCCGGCACCCTGCAGCGCGGTGATCGCGGGCCCCATCTCCGGCGCGACGACGACTGGGATGGCGAAGATGCTGCCCGCTGAGGCGCGTAGGCACTTGCCGTTGTACGGGTCGACGCTATGGCCGATGAACACCACTGCGGCGGCGCCCATCGCGTCGGCGATACGGATCAACGTGCCCGCGTTACCGGGCTCACCGATCTCCACGCCGACGGCGACGAGCCGGGGCGCCTGCGCAAGTACATCGGCCAGAGCGGCGCTGGGATGCTCGCAAACCGCGACCAAGCCGGCCGGAGTCACGGTGTCCGACAGCGCTTTTGCGGCTCGCTCGGTGACGACGTGGACCGCTGCGCCGTGTTGGTCCAGCAGATCGGCGTGTCGCTGGGCCGCCGTCTCGGTGACGAAGATCTCGCGGATCAGCCCATGACGGGAGGCGGCTTCGACGAGATTGGCGCCCTCGGCCAGAAAGCGGTCGCTACGGCGTCGAGCTAGCTGCCGGTGCAGTTTGACCGCAGCGACCACCCGGGTCGATCGTTCGGTGAGCACCGGACGCGGTTAGGCGGCCTCTCCGGACGGCGCGTTGACGTCGTCGGGCAATGCCTTACGGGCAATCTCGACGAGCGCGGTGAATGCCGCGGCATCGCTGACGGCGATCTCGGCAAGGTTCTTGCGGTCCACCTCGACGCCGGCGGCCTTGAGGCCCTGGATCAGCCGGTTGTAGGTGATGTCGTTGGCGCGGGCCGCGGCGTTGATCCGCGAGATCCACAGCTTGCGGAATTCGCCCTTGCGCGCACGACGGTCACGGTAGGCGTAGGTCAGCGAATGTAGCTGCTGCTCTTTGGCTTTGCGGTAGAGGCGGGACCGCTGGCCGCGATAGCCCTTGGAAGCCTTGAGGATGGTGCGGCGCTTCTTTTGGGCATTGACTGCCCGCTTTACGCGTGCCATGGGGTGTTCCTATCTGGGTTGGAAGTGGTTGTTCCGGCGCTGAGCTGCCGGTCAGCCGTTCAGAAGTTTCTTGACCCGCTTCGTGTCGTTCGCCGACACGACGGTACGTCCGTCCAAGCGTCGCGTCCGCTTGGTCGGCTTGTGCTCGAGCAGGTGGCGACGGCCGGCTTTCTCACGCATGATCTTCCCGGTTCCGGTGCGCCGGAATCGCTTCGACGCTCCGCTGTGGGTCTTGGCCTTGGGCATGTGTCCTCAGTTCTCTTACTAGTTCGGCGACGGTTCGGCGTCGCCGGTCGGTGCGGGCTTGGCGGCAGGTCCGGCGGCATCTTCGGCTGCACGGGCACGGGTCTTGGCTCCCCGGTGCGGTGCCAGCACCATCGTCATGTTGCGTCCGTCCTGCTTGGCCGAGGTTTCGACGAAGCCGTAGTCGGCGACGTCGGCGCCCAGGCGCTGCAGCAGTCGGTAACCAAGCTCGGGTCGCGACTGCTCGCGTCCTCGGAACATGATGGTCACCTTTACTTTCGCTCCCGCCTCGAGGAACCGAATCACGTGACCCTTTTTGGTCGCGTAGTCGTGATCGTCGATCTTGGGTCGCAATTTCTGTTCTTTGACGACGGTCTGCTGCTGGTTCTTGCGAGACTCACGCGCCTTTTGCGCCGCCTCGTACTTGAACTTGCCGTAGTCCATGATTTTGCAAACCGGTGGTCTTGCGTCCGGCGCAACTTCGACAAGGTCGAGATCGGCATCCGCGGCGACGCGGAGGGCGTCTTCGATACGCACGATGCCTACCTGCTCCCCTCCCGGGCCGATCAAACGGACTTCAGGTACGCGGATGCGTTCGTTGACGCGGGTCTCAGTGCTGATGGGGCCTCCCTAATTGATCTTCTGGTCAATTGCCACCGTCACCTGCTCCAGGCGGAGTCAGCGGCTGGGATACCACACCATCAGCAAAAAAGCCCTGCATAAGCAGGGCCCGGTGCCGACCGATCACGGCAAAACGCCGCCTGCTGAACGCAGAACCAGCACATCAGTTGTGCCGGTGACCGGACCGTTGGGCCTAGGTGGCCAACGGTGGGAGCGGGACTCCACTTGCTGTCTCAGGCTCAGCCGGAGACGGTCGCGCAGGAGAGTCTACCAGTCACAACGCCCTGCTCGGTCAGGTCGCTGCCCGACCGCATCCGGTCGACGGTGCCGGACGGCCGACACGAGCGATTTCCTGCCAGCCACACCATAGGCATTCCATAGCAATACCGAATATCCTCGCCGTCTGTGACCCTCACCGCCGCCCGCCAACGAAGCGAATCGAATTCTCGACTTCGCTGGGTTCCGGCGGCCGCCGGCTGGACGGTCGGGGTCATTGCCACCCTGTCGCTGATCGCCAGCGTGTCACCGGTGATCAGGTGGGCCATCCGGGTGCCGCGGGAATTCATCAACGACTACGTCTTCAACTTCCCGGACACCAGCTTCGCGTGGTCGTTCGTGCTGGCCCTGCTGGCGGGAGCGTTGACTGCCCGCAAACGAGTCGCCTGGTGGGTGTTGCAGTTCAACCTCTTGCTCGCCGCGGCATTGAACGTGGCCGGACTAGTCGCCGATCACCCCAGCCCAGCGAAGAGCTTCGGCGAGACGCTCGGCCTTGTGCTGCACCTCGCCGCCGTGGTGGTGGTGACGCTCGCCTACCGGGAGTTCTGGGCCAAGGTCCGCACGGGTGCGTTGTACAAGGCCGCCGGGGTCCTGCTGACCGGGTGGGCGATCGGGATCGTGCTGTCCTGGGGTCTGATCGAGACGTTCCCCCGCTCGCTGGCCGCCGAGGATCGGCCGTTCTATGTGGTGAACCGGGTGGTCGGGTTCGCTGTCGTCGAATCCGCGCAGTTCACCGGCCGACCGCCGGTCTTCCTCAACGCGCTGATGGGGTTGTTCAGCGCGATGGCGCTGATTGCCGCCGCGATCGTGCTGTTCCAATCGCAGCGCGCCGAAAACGCGTTGACCGGGGAGGACGAGTCGGCCATCCGCGGGCTGCTCGAATTGTGGGGCAAGAACGACTCGCTGGGGTACTTCGCCACCCGCCGCGACAAGTCGGTGGTTTTCGCGCCGAGTGGGCGGGCCGCAATCACCTACCGCGTCGAGGTTGGTGTCTGCCTGGCCAGCGGTGATCCGATCGGCGACCCGCGGGCGTGGCCGCAGGCCATCGAAGCGTGGCTGGCGCTGTGCCAGACCTACGGCTGGACACCCGGCAACATGGGCGCGAGTTCGACTGGGGCAAAAGCATTTCGCGAGGCGGGCCTCAATGCGTTGGAGCTCGGCGACGAAGCGATTCTGCGCACCTCCGAGTTCAGGCTTTCCGGACGCGACATGCGCGGAGTACGGCAGGCGGTGACACGGGCACGTCGCGCCGGGCTGACGGTGCGCATCCACCGGCATTACGACATCGAGCCCGCCGAGATGACGCAGGTGATCGCACGGGCCGACGCGTGGCGGGACACCGACACCGAGCGCGGCTTCTCGATGGCGCTGGGTCGGCTGGGTGATCCGGCCGATAGCGACTGCCTGCTGGTCGAAGCCGATCGGGCCTGACGACACCGTGGTCGCGATGCTGTCGCTGGTGCCGTGGGGACGCAACGGGGTCTCGCTGGACCTGATGCGGCGCTCACCGCAGTCCCCCAACGGCACCATCGAGCTCATGGTGAGCGAGCTCGCCTTGCACGCCGAGCGCATCGGCATCACCCGAATTTCGTTGAACTTCGCCATGTTCCGGTCCGCGTTCGAGCAGGGAGCCCAACTCGGCGCCGGTCCGGTGGCGCGGCTGTGGCGTGGTTTCCTATTGTTCTTCTCGCGCTGGTGGCAGTTGGAGACGCTGTACCGCTCCAACATGAAGTACCAACCCGACTGGGTGCCGCGCTTCGCGTGCTACGAAGACGCCCGGATGATTCCCCGGGTGGGGGTCGCGTCGTCGATCGCGGAGGGCTTCCTGGTGCTGCCCTTCACACGGCGCGATGAACAGCACACCGGACATCACCCGTCGGTCCCGCCGACTCTGCTGGCGACCGGGCTGCTGCACGACGACGGCTCCGCCCCGGACGTGTTGGCATTGCAGGAAACCGAGTTCAGCGATGGCGACGAGCGCAGTCGCCGACTGCCCGAACAGATGCGGGTCCGGCTATCCAAGCTGAAGGCGTTGCAAGACAGCGGGATTGATGCGTACCCGGTCGGACAGCCACCGAGTCACACCGTTGCTCAGGCACTGGAGACCGGCGATCAGACCGACGTTTCGGTGTCGGGGCGGGTGCTGCGGATCCGGGATTTCGGCGGCGTGCTGTTCGCCCAACTGCGCGACTGGTCAGGGGAAGTGCAGCTGCTGCTGGAGAATTCGACCCTCGAGCACGGCCGCATCGCTGATTTCACCAAGGCCATCGATCTCGGCGACCTGATCGAGGTCACCGGGCAGATGGGGCTCAGCAAGACCGGTACCCAGGCGCTGATCGTGCGCCGCTGGCGGCTGATCGGTAAGTGCCTACGCCCGCTGCCCAACAAGTGGAAAGGGCTGACCGACCCCGAGGCGCGGGTGCGCAGCCGCTACGTCGACCTGGCCGTCAACGCCGAGTCGCGTGAGCTGGTCACGGCCCGCAGCAGCGTGATCCGTGCGATCCGAGACACATTGAACGACAAGGGGTTTGTGGAGGTCGAGACCCCGATCCTGCAACAGATCCACGGCGGCGCGACCGCCCGCCCGTTCATCACCCACATCAACAGCTACGACCTCGACCTGTATCTGCGGATTGCGCCCGAGCTATACCTCAAGCGGTTGTGTGTCGGCGGCATGGAACGGGTTTTCGAGCTGGGCCGGGCATTCCGCAACGAGGGTGTCGACTTCAGTCACAACCCGGAGTTCACCCTGCTGGAGGCATACCAGGCGCACGCTGATTACAAAGACTGGATCGAGGGCAGCCGGGAGCTGATCCAGAACGCCGCGCAGGCCGCCAACGGAGCCCACGTGGTGCTGCGGCCCGGTTCCGGCGATGCGCTGGAAGAGGTTGACATCTCCGGCGCCTGGCCGGTGAAGACCGTTCACGATGCGGTCTCCGAGGCGCTCGGTGAACACATCGACGCGAGCACCGACCTGACGACGCTGCGCCGACTGGCCGACGCCGTGCAGATCCCGTACCTGGCGCGCTGGGATGCCGGCGCGGTGGTGCTCGAACTTTACGAGCACCTGGTCGAAGCCCGCACCGAGCATCCAACCTTCTACATCGACTTCCCGTCGTCGGTGTCGCCGCTGACCCGGCCGCACCGCAGCCAGCCCGGTCTCGCCGAGCGCTGGGATTTGGTGGCCTGGGGGTCGAATTGGGGACGGCCTACAGCGAGCTCACCGATCCTGTCGAACAGCGACGCCGTCTCGAGGAGCAGTCTTTCCTGGCCGCGGGCGGCGATCCCGAAGCCATGGAGCTCGACGAAGATTTCTTGCAGGCCATGGAGTATGCGATGCCTCCGACCGGGGGCCTCGGGATGGGCGTCGACCGGGTCGTCATGCTGGTCACCGGCCGCAGCATCCGCGAAACGCTGCCCTTCCCGCTGGCAAAGCCGAGGTAACCGATACCGCTTGGGTATCCAATGAGCAAAAGTCGTGCTTATTGCGTAACAAGAAGTTCACAATGGAGGACGTGACAGGTTCAACGGCGAACCTTGCGTTTGCGGTACTGGCTGAAAATCACACCTCGTTGATGCGCGGCTGGGTCCCCGTAGTGGTCCAGGCCGTCTCGGTGGCTCTGCTGCTGGTGACGGTCGGGTGGCGATCGCGGCTGTGGCGGCTGCTCTATCTGCCGGTGGCAGCGGTCCTGGGTGCAGCGTTGGCCGCGTGCTCGAGCTGGTACATCGCCAGCGCCGGTCTGGCCGACGATCCCGCACCCCACCTGCTGTGGTGGTGGATTGCGGTGAGTGGTGCGGCCGCCGCGATCCTGATCCTGGGCTGGGGCAGCGCGCGCTGGTGGCGGCGTGCTGCGTCACTGATGGCCGTACCGCTGTGTTTACTCAGCGCCGCGCTGACGCTCAATCTCTGGGTCGGTTACTTCCCGACCGTGCAGACCGCCTGGGATCAGCTCTCTGCCGGTCCACTTCCCCACCAGACCGACGCGGCGGGCATTGCCGCGATGTCGGCCGCGGGCCTGCAGCCCGCCCACGGGATGGTGGTACCGGTGACGATCTCCGATGACGCGTCGCATTTCAAGCATCGCGGAGAAGTCGTCTACCTGCCCCCCGCCTGGTTTTCCAGCAGCCCTCCCCCGCCGCTACCCGTGGTGATGATGATCGGCGGCGAGTTCAACACACCGGCCGACTGGCTGCGGGCCGGCAACGCCGGGACGGCGATCGACGAACTGGCGGCCACCCACGGCGGCAGCGCTCCGGTGTTCGTCTTCGTGGACTCCGGCGGAGCGTTCAACAACGACACCGAGTGTGTCAACGGCAGCCGTGGCAACGCGGCCGATCATCTCACCAAAGATGTTGTGCCATTCATGGTCTCGAAGTTCGGCGTCAGCCGCGAAGCGGCGAATTGGGGCATCGTCGGCTGGTCGATGGGCGGGACGTGCGCGTTGGACCTGACCGTCATGCACCCGGAGTTGTTCAGCTCATTCGTCGACATCGCCGGCAACATCGGCCCCGAGGCCGGAACCAAGGCCCAGACCATCGCCCGGCTGTTCGCCGGGAACGCCGCGGCCTGGGCCGCCTTCGATCCTTCCACCGTCATCGCCAAACATGGCCGATACACCGGAGTCTCGGGTTGGTTCGATGTGTCGTCGAGCAACCCGTCGAGACGTCATCACGGCATCTCGGTGACCGACGCCGGCGACACCACTCGCAGCGGTCGGGAGACCGTCCCCAATCCGGGCGACCAAACCGCCGCAGCCGAGTCGTTGTGCGACCTCGGTCGCGCCAACGGGATCAACTGCACGATCGTCGCGCAGCCGGGCAATCATGACTGGCCGTTCGCCAGCACCGCTTTCGCCGCGGCACTGCCCTGGCTGGCCGGCCAACTGGGCACCCCCCGAGTGCCGCGAATTCCGTCGCCGTCGACTTGGCCACCCGCGCCGCCTGCCGCTCCGCACGCCGAGCCAGTCGGTCGCTGACACCGGTAGCGTGGCATCGTGCCCGATGAACCGGAAACTCCCGCCGATCAGCCCGATGTCGACCCCGGCTACAGCAGCTCCGGCGTGCCGACGTTCGACTCGGTCCGTGAAAAGATCGAATCTCGTTACGAAACCTCAATCGGTGCAGCTGAATTGGATGCCGAAAGCCCCGAGGGTCGTGACGTCGAGGAACAGTTCGAGGCGCGGAAGCGCGCAGCAGCCGACCGGCTGACGCAAATCCGCGAATCGATGCGCGACGATCGCTAGGCGGCTGGGTTTTGACAGACGCGTGTCGAGTGTGCAGCTTGCGCAGGTGATTTCGGGAATCGAGCGGTCATAAGCTGCACAGTCGGCGCGTCGAGGGCGGGCAGCTAGGCGCTGACCTTGCGGCGCTTGGCCGATCGCCGGGCGGTGGGGGCCGATGGCTTGCCGGTGTCGGTGAGCACTTCGGCGAGAAACTTGCCGGTGTAGCTCTCTGGCACCGCGATCACGTCTTCCGGTGTGCCTTCGGCGACGATCGTCCCGCCGCCGGCGCCGCCCTCGGGCCCCATGTCGATGACCCAGTCCGAAGTCTTGATCACATCGAGGTTGTGCTCGATGACGATCACCGTATTGCCTTTGTCCACAAGCCCATTGATGACGTCGAGCAGTTTACGGATGTCTTCGAAGTGCAGTCCGGTGGTGGGCTCGTCGAGGATGTAGACGGTGCGCCCGGTGGAGCGCTTCTGCAACTCCGAGGCCAGCTTCACCCGCTGCGCCTCACCGCCGGACAGGGTCGGCGCCGGCTGACCCAGCCGCACGTAGCCGAGCCCGACGTCGACCAGAGTCCGCAGGTAGCGGTGGATTCCGGTGATCGGCTGGAAGAACTCCGCCGCCTCTTCGATCGACATGTCGAGCACTTCGGAGATGGTCTTGCCCTTGTAGTGCACCTCCAACGTCTCGCGGTTGTACCGCGCGCCGTTGCACACCTCGCAGGGCACATACACATCCGGCAGGAAGTTCATCTCGATCTTGATGGTGCCGTCGCCCGTGCACGCCTCGCAGCGACCGCCCTTGACGTTGAACGAGAATCGGCCCGGCTGATACCCGCGCACCTTGGCCTCGGTGGTCGCCGCGAACAGGGTGCGGATCTTGTCGAAGACACCGGTGTAGGTGGCCGGGTTGGATCGCGGTGTGCGGCCGATCGGTGACTGGTCGACCCGGACCAGCTTGTCGACATTGTCCAGCCCGGTGACGCGGGTGTGCCGACCCGGGACATGCCTGGCGCCGTTGAGCCGGTTCGCCAGTACCGAGGCCAGGATGTCGTTGACCAACGTCGACTTGCCGGAGCCGGATACGCCTGTTACCGAGGTCAGCACGCCCAGCGGGAACGCGACATCGATGCCGCGCAGGTTGTGTTCGTTGGCTCCGACGACCGTGAGCTGCCGCTTCTTGTCTATCGGACGCCGAATCGTCGGGGCCGCAATGCGTTCCTTGCCGGACAGGAACGCCCCGGTGATCGACTCCTTGTTCGTCAACAGGTCGGCGTAGGTGCCGCTGTGCACGATATGGCCGCCGTGTTCGCCAGCACCCGGACCGATGTCGACCACCCAGTCGGCGTGCGCGATGGTGTCCTCGTCGTGCTCGACGACGATCAGGGTGTTCCCCAGATTCCGCAGGCGGGTGAGGGTTTCGATGAGCCGGCGGTTGTCGCGCTGATGTAGGCCGATGGACGGCTCGTCGAGCACGTACAACACCCCGACCAGGCCGGAGCCGATCTGAGTGGCCAGCCGGATCCGCTGGGCCTCACCGCCGGACAGCGTGCCGGCCGCCCGCGACAGCGACAGATATTCCAGCCCCACGTCGAGCAGAAAGCCCAGCCGCGACTGGATTTCCTTGAGTACCTGGCCCGCGATCGCCTGCTCGCGGGAACCGAGCGTGAGTCCGTTGAGGAAGTCCGCGCAGTCGGAGATGGACAGCTCGCAGACCTGGGCAATCGACTTGGCGCCGTGCTCACCGGCTGCCAGCGTCACCGCCAGGATCTCCGGCTTGAGCCGTGTTCCGTTGCACACCGGGCACGGGACGTCCCGCATGAAGCCCTCGTAGCGTTCTTTCATCAGCTCGGATTCGGTCTGATCCAGCTTGCGCTCCAGGAACGCCAGCACGCCTTCGAAGTCGGCGTAGTAGGAGCGGGTGCGACCGTATCGGTTCCGGTACTTGACGTGTACCTGCTCGTCGCAGCCCTCCAGAATTGCCTTGCGCGCCTTGACTGGAAGTTTGCGCCACGGCGTGTCGACGTCGAACCCCATCGCCTCACCGAGGCTGGCCAGCATCCGGGTGAAGTACTCCGAGGTGTGGCCCATCGACCAGGGCGCCACTGCGCCCTCGGCCAGCGTGCGATCCGGGTCGGGTACCACCAGTTCGGGATCGACCTCTTTGCGGATGCCCAGGCCGACACATTCCGGACAGGCGCCGTACGGCGAGTTGAACGAGAACGACCGCGGTTCGAGGTCGTCGACGGCCAGGGCGTGCCCGTTGGGGCAGGCCAGCTTCTCGGAGAAACGCTGCTCGCGGTTGTGGGCGTCGTGATCCTGATCGACGAACTCCAGCACGACGATGCCGTCGGCCAGGTTCAGCGCGGTCTCGACCGAATCGGTGAGCCGCTGCTTGGCGCTGGCCTTCACGGTCAGGCGGTCGATCACCACCTCGATGTCGTGCTTTTCCTGCTTTTTCAGCTTGGGCGGGTCGGTCAGCGGATGCACCACGCCGTCGACCCGGACGCGGCTGTAGCCCTGCGCGTTGAGCTTTTCGAACAGGTCGGCGAATTCGCCTTTACGGGTCCGCACCACGGGCGCGAGCACCTGGAACCGGGTGCCTTCCGGCATCACCAACACCTGGTCGACGATCTGCTGCGGGGTCTGGCGGGCAATCCGCTCGCCGCAGACCGGGCAGTGCGGTGTGCCGGCCCGGGCGTACAGCAGACGCAGGTAGTCGTAGACCTCGGTGATCGTCCCGACCGTCGACCGGGGATTGCGGTTGGTCGACTTCTGGTCGATGGACACCGCCGGAGACAGACCTTCGATGAAGTCGACATCAGGCTTGTCCATCTGCCCGAGAAACTGGCGGGCGTAGGCCGACAGCGATTCGACGTAGCGCCGCTGCCCCTCGGCAAAGATCGTGTCGAACGCCAGCGACGACTTTCCCGAGCCCGACAGCCCGGTGAAGACGATCAACGCATCACGTGGCAAATCAAGATCGACACTGCGCAGATTGTGCTCACGCGCACCCTTAACGATCAGGCGATCAGCCACGCAATCCCTTTCTGAGCGCTCACTGGACACGTCGTTCCCATGCTATGTGCCCGTACCGACAGACACGCCCCGGCCAGTAACGTGACTGGTATGACCGTCCTGGACGACAACTACACCGGCCATGTCGAAACGGGCAGCGCAGCCCGCCGCATCCTGCCGGGCGCGACGATCGTGAAGACGTCGGTGGGCCCCATGGACAACAACGCCTACCTGGTCACGTGTTCCGCCACCGGCGAGACGCTGCTGATCGACGCCGCCAACGACGCGGATGCCCTGGTGGACCTGGTCCGTACCCACGCCCCGAAAGTCGCGCTGATCGTCACCACCCACCAGCATTTCGACCACTGGCAGGCGCTGGAAGCCGTCGCCGGCGCGACGGGTGCGCCGACCGCCGCGCATGAGATCGACGCCGAACCACTGCCGGTCACGCCGGATCGCCTGCTGGCCGGCGGCGACACCATTCAGATCGGCGAGCTCACGTTCGACGTCATTCACCTGCGCGGGCACACCCCGGGCTCGGTCGCGCTGGCCCTCGACGGGCCGGCGACAGGTGGAGTCACGCAGCTGTTCACCGGCGACTGCCTGTTCCCCGGCGGCGTCGGCAAGACCTGGCAGCCCGGCGATTTCGATCAGCTGATCGACGACGTCACCGCCCGGGTGTTCGATCGGTTCGGCGATGACACGGTGGTATACCCCGGCCACGGCGACGACACCTCGATCGGCGCCGAGCGGCCGCATCTCGCGGAGTGGCGCGAACGCGGTTGGTAAGCGGGAGGTAAATTGCGCCGCGAAACCCGGTGCTGCGCCTACTCTTAGCCGATGAGGGTGGGCATCGACTTCGGCACAACACATACTGTCGCTGCGGTCGTTGATCGCGGCAACTATCCCGTCGTCTCGTTCGATGGCGTCGACACCTGGCCGTCGCTCATCGCCGCCAACGAAGCCGGCGAGTTGCGCTTCGGCCCGGATGCCGCCACCGTCCGTCACGAACCCGGCTGGTCGGTGCTGCGGTCGTTCAAACGTCTGCTCAACGACGCCGGGCCCACCACTACCGTCGAGCTCGCGGGGCGCAAACATCGGCTGGCAGATCTGTTCACGGGGTTTCTCGCCCAGCTCAAAACCGACTTGCAACACCGGTCCAACATCGAACTGCCCCTCGACGAACACATCGAAGCCGCGATCAGCGTGCCTGCCAATGCGTCCAGCGCGCAGCGCTTCCTGACGCTCGATGCCTTTACGCAGGCCGGCTTCGAAGTGGTCGCTCTGCTCAATGAACCGTCGGCGGCGGGCTTCGAATACGCCCACCGTTACCGCTCGACGATCACCGCCAAGCGGGAGTACGTGCTCATCTACGACCTCGGTGGCGGGACGTTCGACGCGTCGCTGCTGAAGATGACGGGTCGACTGAACGAGGTCGTCGTCAGCGAGGGTATCCAGCGGCTTGGCGGCGACGACTTCGATGAAATCATCCTCAAGCTGGTCCGCAACGGGCGCCGGACTGCGTTCGTTGCCGTCGGGCACCCGCGATCAGTTGCGCGAGGAGTGCTCGGCCCGCAAGGAGGCCGTCGGGCCGAACACCCGGCGATTCTTGGTCGATCTGACCGCGGTCGGCAAGCCGCCGTTCTCCTGTGCGATCGAGGATATCTACACGGCATGTGTTCCCTTGGTAGACAAGACGGTTGACGCTCTTTCCCGTGTCCTGCACGACCACGACGGTGGCGACGTCGACTGGTCTGAGGTGGCCGGCGTCTACGTGGTCGGAGGGGCTGGCAGCTTCCCGCTGGTGGCGCGCTCGCTGCGCGCGACGTTCGACGAGAAGCGCGTCAAGCGCTCACTGCACCCTTTCGCGGCGACGGCGATCGGCTTGGCGGTCTTTCTCGACCGGGAAGCGGGATTTGCACTCTCCGAACGGCTTTCGCGTCACTTCGGGGTTTTTCGCGAGGCCTGCGCGGGCGAGGAGGTCTGCTTCGACCCAATCGTGCCGAAGGGGTCAGCGCTGCCGACCGCGGGTCAGCCTCCGGTCGTCGTGACCCGGACCTACCGCGCGGCGCACAACATCGGCCACTTCCGCTTCGTCGAGTGCAGCCGGTTACGGGACGGTCACCCCGACGGTGACGTCACACCGTACGAGCCGGTCTTCTTCGCGTTCGATCCCGACTTGAGCGACGACCAGGACCTGCCGCGCCGGGCGGTAAGCCGCCGCGACGACGGACCGGACGTCGAGGAGCGCTACGTCATCACCGATGGCGGAGCCGTCGAGGTGACGCTCACCACGCGTCCGGAACGGCTCAGCCGCACCTTCCGGTTGGAGCGCCGCGTCCTCGCCGGTGTGTGACGATCAACCCGGGGTCCAGCTAAGGAGGCGATCAGCCAGTGCCAAGCACAAGTCACCTGGCCGAACTGGAGGTCGTGAGTACTGACGTGGTCGCTGCGTGGGGCGCGCTCGAAGCCGTGGTCGCGCAGTGCGCCGAGACGCTCGGGACGCCCGCCGCCAAGAGTGACTACTCCGTCGGCCATTCGGACGACCAGAGCACGGTGGTCGGAGCTGATCTTTTGATTGCCTCGATCGCGTCGAAAACCCCACTCCATTCCGTGACCTATACAGCGCGCGGCAGCGCGGGCGCTGATCCGCACCGCATCGAGCTGAGGATCATGCGCTACCGGCGTTTCAAGGAACTGAACGTGCACCTCCGCGTCGACGGGCCTACGGATGTGCACACGTTGGGCTTCTTCGAGCGGACCCGAAGGGCACTCGCCGAGCACGATCGATCGCCTGAACGGATCGTGAAGCGGTAGCAGTCGTCGGCTAGTTCGCCGCGTCCAGATCGGGCGTCCTCGGTCCACAGCGCCGCCACGGCCTCACCGTCACCGGCGTCCACCAGCGGCCCGTAGGACGCCATCAGGCGGCTGATCGCCAGCTCATCCTCCACCCGGCGCAGGCGGTGTTCCAGCGCCGCCAGTCGTTCTTCCACTGTCATCGGGCTCCTTCTCGGCGTGCAACAGCCGCTGCATCGTGCGATGGGCGGCGAGAACGGTCGAGGCCCGATCAGGATCGTTGCGCGCAGTCACGATCCGCTCGTTGCCGCTGACGATGTGGACGGGACCCCGGCCCAGCCATTCCAGCCCTTCGCGTGCGACGGTGGCGGGCTCCGCGACGACGACGCCCGGGGCATCGAAATTCAGGCCGACCCGCGCCATGGCGGGTGTCCGCGTCACCCCCAGCACGAGTTCCAGCACGTCGACGCCGTGCTCGCGGAGTTCCAGCCACAGCCCTTCGGCGAAGATCCTGGAGAACGCCTTGACGCCGCCGTAGACGGTATGCCGTGCCGAACCGAGGTAGCCCGAGAGCGAACCGAGCACCACGATGCCGCCGCGCTGCCGGGACCGCATCGCCTGACCGTAGTGGTGGATGAGCGCCAGCGGCGTCGACACGTTGAGATCGATCACCCGGTGAAATTCGGCGAGATCGCCGTCGAGAAACTTGTGGCTGTGGGTATTCGCGCCGGCGACCAGGATCAGCAGTCCGATCTCGAGTTCGCGCGTTGCCTTCACGACATGCGAGCAGGCGCCCGGATCACTGAGATCCGCTTGTAAGGTGCGAATTTCGGCGCCGTGCGGCGGCACTCGTCGGCCGTCTGCTCCAGCGCATCCGCTGTGCGGGCGACCAACACGAGATTCAGACCCGCTTCGGCAAGCAGCAGGGCGAATTCGGCGCCGACCCCCTCCGAACCGCCCGCGATCAACGCCCACGGCCCGTACTTCGCGGTGTCGATCATCGGGTCGACGCGGGCCGAGGCCTATGAGGTGTGGACGATCAGCACGTCGACTTTGGCCCGCCGCGACACGTTGGCGGGCACGGATCCCAGCAACCGGCCGGCGATGGTGCTCAGGCCGACATTGCCGACGACCAGTAGATCGGCGCCGACTTCCTCGGCAAGGCCCACCAGCGCGTCGACCGGAGCGCCGACGATCGACCGTTCCTCGATGTTCTTGGCTCCCGCATTGGCTGGCCCGATCTTTGGCCTCGCGCAGGATCGCGTAGATCGGGGCGCTGCCCGACACCTTGTAGCTCTCATCCTTCAGAGCGTCGGCGGCGCGTGCATCCTCGTGCTGAGGTAAATACGCCGTCGCCACGATCAGCTTTGCGTCCGCCCCGGCGATGCTTCCTGCCTTCTCCACCGCGCGCAGCGACGAATCCGATCCGTCGGTTCCTACCACCACGGTCCGATAGGCGCTCATTTACCCTCCCAGGTGTTGGTTGCTACGCCAACCCAAGACAGTAACGCTTTGCCGCAGACAGATGGACGTGTTTGGGCCACGACGACGAGGTCAACGAGACCCGGCTCACGGTGGGCGCGATGCACTCTGGGGCGTTCGTCACGTCGCCGGACCGGCTGACTCGACCTCAATTTTGGCGAAACGTCGTTATCTGCAAAGCTTTTAGACGATCCGAGGTGCGGCGCGTCGGGGCGCCGAATTCGGTTTGAATCGTCAAAAGGCAGTGTGAGCAGGCCGGACGGGTAAGCAGCTTCACCGGAAGACCTTTAAAGTGACACACATCATGGTTGCTACCACACTCGAAGAACCCACCGCGGCGGTCATCACGGCCGATCCGGATACGCGGCGTCCGGGCAGGTTGTTCGACCCGCTTGCGGTCTCGGTGTTGGCCGCTGTCATCGGCGCGTGGGGGCCGGTCACCCGTCGCTGTGGTTCGACGAGAGCGCCACCATCTCCGCCTCCGCCGGCCGATCAATGCCCGAGCTGTGGCGGCTGGTGGGGCACATCGACGCCGTGCACGGCTTGTTCTACCTGCTGATGCACGGCTGGTTCTGCCTCTTCCCGCCGACCGAGTTCTGGTCGCGGGTGCCCAGCTGCCTGGCCGTCGGAATCGCGGCCGCCGGCGTCGTGGTCCTCGCGCAGGCAATTTCTGCCGCGGAACACCGCGGTCTGCGCGGGCATCGTGTTCGCCATCCTGCCGCGGGTGACGTGGGCCGCCGTCGAAGCACGCTCGTATGCGCTTCAGGCGGTCGCGGCGGTCTGGCTGACCATCTTGCTGATCACCGCGATACGGCGGCACCGGTGGTGGCTGTGGGTGCTCTACTCGTTGGCGCTGATGGTCGCGATCCTGCTCAACATCTATCTGGTGCTTACTGGTGCCGGTGTACGCCGTCGTCACTCCGATGCTGCGGCGGCATCGATCCGTCATGGTGTCGTGGGCCATCACGTCCGCGGTGGCGGTAGGCGCGCTGACGCCGCTGATGCTGTTCGCGCATGGGCAAAGATTCCAGGTCGCCTGGATTCACTCGCTGAGCTGGCACAGCATGCTCGACGTCCTGCTACACCAGTACTTCGACAACAGTGTTCCTTTCGCGATCCTGGCGGCACTCATTTTCGTTGCTGCGCTGACGATTCGGTTCACCGGTCGATGGCAGTCCGCCGGCGACACCCGCCGGATGCTGATATCTGCGCGGCATGGATTGTGATGCCGACCGCGATCAGCCTGATTTATTCGGCGATCGGCGATCCGTTCTACTACCCGCGGTATCTGTTCTTCACCACGCCGGCGATGGCGATCGTGATGGCCATCTGCATCGTGGCGGTCACGCGCCGGCCGCGGTGGATCGCGCTGTCCCTGGTCGTGCTCGCGGTAGCGGCCTTCCCGAATTACCTGCTGTCGCAACGGCAGCGATACGCCAAGGAGGGCTGGGACTACAGCGACGTCGCCGACCTGATCACCGCCCAGGCCGCACCCGGCGACTGCCTGCTGGTCGACAACACGGTCGGCTGGCTGCCCGGTCCGGTCCGCGCACTGCTCGCGGCCCGTCCGGCCGCTTTCCGCCCGTTGGTGGACATCGGCCGTGGCGTCCCGGCGCCCAAGCGCGAGACGTTGTGGGATGGCCATATCGCGGCCTGGCTGATTGTCGGCCGACTGTACAAATGCACGACGCTGTGGACGATTTCCACCCACGACACCAAACTGCCCAATCATCAAGCCGGGAAATCGTTGCCGCCGGGACGGGTGTTGGGCCGCGCGCCCGCGTACCTGGTGCCGCAAAACGTGGGGTTCCGCATCTGTCGAGCGCTGGCAATTCCACCGCACCCAGGTCATCAAATCGACCCGCTGAGGGTCGCGTTACTAGCGCTGGGCACGTAGCCGAGCTCGGCGGTCGTCGAAACCGCTTGCCGCCCAGCTGATCACTGCAGACCCCGGACGGCGCGACGGGAGGCCAGCGCGCCCAGCACGCCCACCGCGGCGAACACCGCGAACAATGCCCGGGCGGCGATCACCACACCGCCTTCCGCGCTGTTGACCACGACACCGGCCAGCCCCGCGCCGAACGCCCCGGCGATCACCTCGATCGTGTTGATCGCCGCGCCCGCCGCGCCCCCTCCTTCGCTCGTCGACGCACTGCATCGCCCACGCCGACAGATGCGGCCAGCCCGCGCCGATACCGGCTCCGGTGATCGTCAGCGCCACCGCCCACGTGACGACGAGGCCCGCCGGCGCATTGTCGACCTGGGTGACCGCCGCCAGCACCAGGCCGACCGCTATGACCAGCGGCGCGGCCACGACCACCCGGTTGATGGCTTTCCTGCTCTTCAGCGACGCGCTGAGCAACTCGGCTGACCGCCCAGCCGATCGCCAGCGCGGCGCCCAGAAATCCGGCCGCCACGGAATCAGTGCGCCAGACGCTGCCCGAACAGCGGCACATACATGTCGACCATCGCCGAGATCATCAGCACCGCCAGCGCCAGATAGATCCACTTCAGTGGACCGGGGCCAAACATGCTCGGCGGCAACACTTTTACTGCGCATCCGCCGGTCCACGACCACGAACACGACGATCAGGATCACGCTGACCACCAGCAACGCCGCGGTCGGGCGATGTTGTGCGGGACCTGGGCGATGCTGACCGTCAGCGCCGCGGCGCCCAACAACAGCACCGACCACACCGGCACCTTGCAGCGCGGAGCGGGTTGATCTGGATCGACGTGGCCGGCCGGCAGCACCAGCGGAACCAAGCGCGCGCCATCGCCGCGGACAGTATCGCCATCGCGCCGAATGCCCAGCGCCACAAACCGAACTGGGCGAACAGGCCGCCGGCCGCCGGGCCCACCACCGTGGCGACGCCCCACATCGCCGACACCAGCGCCGACGCCCGGGTCCACAGCGACTCGCGGCAGCGTGGTGGTGATCAGCGCGTAGCCCAGACCGGCCAGCAATCCCCCGGCCGCGCCCTGCAGGGTGCGGCCCAGCAGCATCACACCCATGCTCGGCGCGACCGTGCATACCACGCTGCCGATCCCGAATACGGCCAGTCCCAACAGGAATGACCATCGCGCCCCGACCCGCAACAGCGTCGCGTTGACCGTGGCGGCCGCGACCACCGACCCCACCAGGTACAGCGTTGTCACCCACGCGTAGAGCCGTCTCGCCGCCGATCTCGGCGATCGCGCTCGGCAACAGGCTGACCGTCAGGAATTCGTTGGTCGCATACAGCGCCACGCCGCCGGCGAGCAGCGTCGAGGTGCCCAGGTACCTCGGGCCCAGTAGCGCCGCCAGCCGTCGTCCGCCGCGTGTGCCGCAGCTGCGCTCACTTCAGGCCGGCGGCGTCCATCCCGCGCAGCTCTTTCTTCAGATCGGGGATCTCGTCGCGGAACCGGGCGGCCAACTCGAACTGCAGGTCGCGCGCCGCAGTCATCATCTGCTCGGTGAGATCCTTGATCAGGTCGGCCAGTTCGGCCCGCGGCATGTTCGCGGTGTCGCGCCCCTCGAAGACGCCGGCGCTGACCGCGCGGCCGGGCTCGCCCTGTGCCCGGCGGCCGCGCGACGAGTTGCGGCCGGAGCCGCCGATTTCCACGCGCGTCGGTGTCGTCGGCCTCGCGGTAGACCTGGTCGAGGATGTCGGCGATCTTCTTGCGCAGCGGCTGCGGGTCGATGCCGTTGGCCTCGTTGTAGGCGACCTGCTTGGCCCGCCGTCGATCGGTCTCGTCGATCGCCTCTCTCATCGAGTCGGTGATCTTGTCGGCGTACATGTGGACCTCGCCCGACACGTTGCGGGCGGCGCGGCCGATGGTCTGGATCAGGCTGCGCGACGACCGCAGGAAGCCTTCTTTGTCGGCGTCGAGGATCGCGACCAGCGACACCTCGGGCAGGTCGAGGCCCTCGCGCAGCAGGTTGATGCCGATCAGCACGTCGTAGTCACCCATCCGCAGCTGGCGCAGCAGCTCCACCCGCCGCAGCGTGTCGACCTCGGAGTGCAGGTAGCGCACCCGGATGCCGAGTTCCAGCAGGTAGTCGGTGAGATCCTCGGCCATCTTCTTGGTCAGCGTCGTCACCAGCACCCGCTGGTCGGCCTCGGCGCGCTTGCGGATCTCGCCGATCAGATCGTCGATCTGGCCCTTGGTCGGCTTGACCACGACCTTCGGGTCGACCAGGCCGGTCGGGCGGATCACCTGCTCGACGAACTCCCCGGCGGCCTGGCTCAGCTCGTAGGGGCCTGGGGTGGCCGACAGGTACACCGTCTGCCCGATCCGGTCGGCGAACTCCTCCCAGGTCAGCGGCCGGTTGTCGCACGCCGACGGCAGCCGGAAGCCGAATTCGACGAGGTTGCGCTTGCGCGACATGTCGCCCTCGTACATGCCGCCGATCTGCGGCACCGTGACGTGCGACTCGTCGATGACCATCAGGAAGTCTTCGGGGAAGTAGTCGAGCAGCGTCGCCGGCGGCGAGCCGGGCCCGCGGTCGTCGATGTGCCGCGAATAGTTCTCGATCCCGGAGCAGAACCCGACCTGGCGCATCATCTCGACGTCGTAGTTGGTCCGCATCCGCAGCCGCTGAGCCTCCAGCAGCTTGCCCTGGCCCTCCAGCTCGGCGAGCCGCTCCTCGAGTTCCTCCTCGATGGTCGAGATCGCGTGGGCCATCCGTTCCGGTCCGGCCACGTAGTGCGTGGCCGGGAAGACCCGCAGCGAGTCGACCTGGCGCACAACGTCGCCGGTCAGCGGGTGCAGGTAGTACAGCGCCTCGATCTCGTCGCCGAAGTACTCGATGCGGAGCGCCAGCTCCTCGTAGGACGGGATGATCTCGACGGTGTCGCCGCGCACCCGGAACGAGCCGCGGGTGAACGACATGTCGTTGCGGGTGTACTGCACGTCGACCAGCAGTCGCAGCAGCCCGTCGCGCGGTACCTCGCCGCCCACCTGCAGTTCCACCGACCGGTCCAGGTAGGACTGCGGTGTGCCGAGGCCGTAGATGCACGACACCGACGCGACCACCACCACGTCGCGGCGCGACAGCAGCGACGACGTCGCGGAGTGCCGCAGCCGCTCGACATCGTCGTTGATCGAGCTGTCCTTCTCGATGTAGGTGTCGGTCTGCGCGATGTACGCCTCGGGCTGGTAGTAGTCGTAGTACGAGACGAAGTATTCAACGGCGTTGTGCGGCAACATCTCTCGAAGCTCGTTGGCCAGCTGCGCGGCCAGCGTCTTGTTCGGCGCCATCACCAGGGTCGGCCGCTGCAGCCGCTCGATGAGCCAGGCGGTGGTGGCCGACTTACCCGTACCGGTCGCGCCCAGCAGTACGACGTCGCGCTCCCCTGCCGGATCCGTCGTTCCAGATCGTCGATCGCGGCCGGCTGGTCACCGGCCGGCGAGTACGGGCTGACCACCTCGAAGCGGCCGCCGGCCCGCACCATGTCCTCGACAGGGCGGTATTCGGAGTGCGCGAGCACTGGATGCTCGGTAGCAAACGCCATGTTCACCAGGGTAGAGCCCGGCACCGACAGTCGCGCGGGTGATCCGCCGGGTCAGCTGTGCTGCGTCCACACCCGGGTGCCGGGTCGCATTCGATCAGGTGTCCGTCCTCGGACTTCGACATGGTGAACACCGGCGTCGGTTGCACGAGGTGCCCGACCGGATGCACGCCCGCGGTCGCGGCGCCTTGTCCCAGGTGTTGGCCTCGCAGACGACCTGCTCGTTGGACGTTGAGTCGTAGGCGAGTTTGTCGATGTCGGTGCACGGGCCGCCCAGCACCGGCGGGGACGGCGCCCCGATCGGCGCGGCGGTCGGTTGGCTGCCTGGCGGGATCGGCCACGTCACATCCGGCGGAGCGTCGCCGGTGCGGGACGCGACGACCGGAATCCGCAGCGTCGCTCCCTGCGAACCGCACTCGTTGCTCTGCACGGTCTGGGTCTGCACGCCGCGCAGCGTGCCGTCCGGTTCGGGCGTCAACGTCCACACCACGGTCTCGGACTGTGTGACCATCGGCGCGCCGCGTGCCTTGCGGCACTGCGCCTGGATCTGCCGCGGCTCGCTCTGCCAGTGTCCGTCGACGAAATGCAGCACGCCGGTCTTGCCGGTGCCGGTGCTCTTCGCGATCTGGTGGCTGGTGTCGTCGAGTTTGGTGCCCGTCGCCGCGCAGCCCGCCGCGGTGCACGCCGAGGAGAAGGCCCACCACGTGGTGTCGCCGCCGTTGGTGCGGATGACGCCGTTTGACGTCTGCTTCGCGCGGTCGTAGTCGAGCCGGTAGCTGCCGCTCAGCGGCGGCGCGGCCAGCGCCGACCCGGACGTCGACGTCTTGTTGACCCGCGGTGGCGACGCGGGGTTCGCCAGCGGCTGGTCGTCCCACGAGAAGAAGGAGATCGCCCACGTCACGGTCAGCGACAGCAGCGCAGGACCAGCGCGGCCGCGAGACCAGTCTTCAGCGACAACTTCCGCCGGCCGTCGCCGCCCGGTGGCGCCGGATCACCGGCCGCGGACGGTCGCCTCGCGCCGCAGCCGGCTGATCTTGTCGCTGAAGGCGGCGGCGAACTGACGGCACCGCCCGAATCGGTCCGTGGGGTCCTTCGCCAGCGCTGTGAAGAACACGTCGTCGAGGCCGGCCAGATCGGGGCGGTAGTCACTGAGCCGCGGCGGCGCGGCATGCAGGTGTTGGCTGATCACCGCGACGGGGTTGGAGTTCTGGAACGGCGGCACGCCGGTGAGCAGGTGGAACGCCGACGCGGCCAGCGCGTACTGATCGGCGCGGCCGTCGATGTTCGACCCGACCAGTTGTTCGGGGGCGGCGTAGGCCACCGTTCCCACCGCGACGTTGGTCTCGGTGATTCCGCTGATGTCGGCGAGCTGGCGGGCAACACCGAAGTCCGCCAACAGGATTCGATGGTCATCCTCGTCGGGATGGGTCAGCAGGATGTTGGCGGGTTTGACGTCGCGGTGCAGCAGACCTCGGGCGTGGGCGTAGTCGAGCGCGCCGGCGACGGCGGCGACGATCGCGCAGACGTCCTGCTCGGGCATCCCGCCGCGGAACCGCTCACGCATCAGCCGGGCGGCGTCGGTGCCCTCGACGTAGTCCATCGCGATCCAGAGATGACCGTCGAACTCGCCGCGATCGTGCACCGCCGACGATGTGCGGATGCCACAGCGTCGCAGCCAGTTCGGCTTCGCGGTTGAATCGTTCGCGGAATTCGGCGTCGGCCGTCGTCCCTTCGCTCAGGATCTTGAGCGCGTCGCGGCGCGGCAGTCGGGGGTGCTTGGCGAGGTACACGTCGGCCATTCCGCCGGAGCCCAGCGGCCGCAGGATCGTGTAGCCGGCGAATGACGTCGGGGTGGCCAGCGCGCTGTCCGACGGGGCGCCGGTCGCGCCGGACGGCGACGGGCTCTCGTTGCGGCCGCGACCCGATCAGCGGGACGCGGGTCAGCAGGCGGGTGATCGCCGAGATCGGGAAGCGAGCGTAGCCGCGTTCGAGCAGACTGCGGGAGCGCGGCGGGTCGACTGGGGCGCCGGTGGCCCTGACCCGGCCTCCCAGCGCTCGGTAGCTCTGTTCGCCTCGTCCATCTGCCGTTCCCCCTTTCTTCGCTCGCTTGGCGAGTGCTTCACCACTCCCGGTTACCCGCCGGAATGAAAACGTGAATCGTTGCGGGCCGGACGTTTCAGTCATTCCCCCGATGGCGCGAGCGTGATCGGCAGAACTGGCTCACCCTTGACGATGATGCCGCCAGTAGCGGTGCTCCCTGTTGTGCCGCTTATGAAACAGCTGTGAATCGAGGCCTAGTCAGAGCAGCTCGCGGCAACACATAGGGGAATCACAGTGCGTCACGTGGAAGGCACACTCCCGCGGAGTCGATACTGGAGTGGTGAGTCGACCAGCCCCGCCCATTCTGACCATTTGGCACAACGGGTCAGAAAGCACCTTCATCCGGGTCACGACGTCATCATCGGGCGCGACCTGCGGGCCGACGTCCGGATCGCCGACCCGCGGATTTCTCGCGCGCATCTGATCCTGCGCTTCGAACAAGGCAAGTGGGTCGCCATCGACAACGGCTCGGTGAACGGCACTTTCGTCAACGGCTACCGGCGACCGGTGATCGACATCCATGACGGGCAAAGCATCAACATCGGCAACGCCGGCGGGCCGCAGCTGACCTTCAAGATCGGAGCGCGTCGCGGTAAAGGCGCGCCGCCGCCGGGCGCGCGGCCCGCCCGGCACGCACAGACCATGACCTGGTCGACTCCGGCGACGCCCGGCCGCCCCGGGCCACCCGTTCCGCCCGCCGGCGCCGCGGCGCGGCGCCGGCCACACGCGCCCACCGCGGCCGCTCCGCCGCCCCGGCCCGCGCCGCCGCTGCTCGCCGTCCGAATATCCGACGACCGTGCAGGCCGGACGCCCGCCCGCCGGTCCGCCGCCCGATCAGGTCACGGTGGTCAACGCGCGGTCGCGCGCCGGTGCAGACGAGGTGTCGCCCACCGAGGTCACCATGCTCGGTGCCGCGCCGCGAAGGAGCGAACTTCGCCACCCGCTTTGTCAACGCCTCGCGCCGCGATGCGACGCCGTCGTCGAAGCCCGCCGGTGCGGTCACGATCGGCCGGGCCGCGGACAACGACATCGTCGTTCCCGACGTGCTGGCCTCCCGGTATCACGCGACGCTGACCCTGACGCCGCTGGGCACCGAGATCCGCGACACCAGCGTCAACGGCACGTTCGTCAACGGCACCCGGGTCGGTTCGGCGATCCTCAGCGAAGGCGACGTCGTCACCGTCGGCAACATCGACCTGGTGGTCAGGGCGGCCTGTTGGTCCGCCGCAGCGAAACCGAGGCCGCGACCAGCACCGGCGGCCTGGAAGTGCGCAACGTCCAGTACGTCGTCGAGAACGGCAAACAATTGCTCAACGACATCTCGCTGACCGCGCGTCCCGGAACGCTGACCGCGGTGATCGGCGGGTCCGGCGCCGGAAGAGCACGCTGGCCCGGCTGATCGCCGGCTACACGACGCCCAGCTCCGGCTCGGTCACCTTCGAGGGCCACGACATCCACGCCGAGTACGCCTCGCTACGCAGCAGGATCGGCATGGTCCCGCAGGACGACGTCGTGCACCGACAGCTGACGGTCAACCAGGCGCTGAGTTACGCCGCCGAGCTGCGGCTGCCGCCCGACACCAGCACGGCCGACCGCACCAAGGTCGTCTCGCAGGTGCTCGAGGAGCTCGACCTGACCAAGCACGCCGACACCCGGGTCGACAAGCTGTCCGGCGGGCAGCGCAAACGCGCCTCGGTGGCCCTCGAGCTGCTCACCGGCCCGTCGCTGCTGATGCTCGACGAGCCCACCTCGGGACTGGACCCGGCGCTGGACCTGCAGGTCATGACGATGCTGCGCCAACTGGCCGACGCCGGCCGCGTGGTCCTGGTCGTCACCCACTCGTTGTCCTACCTCGACGTCTGCGACCAGGTCCTCCTGGTGGCACCCGGCGGCAAGACGGCCTACTGCGGGCCGCCCGACGGTATCGGCGACGTGATGGGCACCACCAACTGGGCCAAGATCTTCAGCCAGGTCGGCGCCGACCCGGAAGAGGCCAACCGCCGCTTCCGCGAGCGCGAGGAACCCAGCCGCCGTCCAAGTCGGACCAGCCGGCCGACCTCGGCGAGCCGGTGCACACCAGCGTGCCTCGCCAGATCTCGACGATCGCGCGGCGGCAGGTCCGGCTCGTCGTCGCCGACCGGGCCTACTCGTCTTCCTGGCCGTGCTGCCGTTCATCCTGGGCGCGCTGTCGTTGACCGTGCCGGGCAGCACGGGATTCACCCGCGCCCCCCCGGGACGCCCGACGAGGCCGCGCAGATCCTGGCACTGCTGCTGCCGGCTGCGGCGTTCATGGGTATCGCGCTGACGATTCGCGACCTGGTCGGCGAACACGCCATCTTCCAGCGTGAGCAGGCGGTCGGCCTGTCGACGACGGCATACCTGCTGGCCAAGACGCTGGTGTTCTGCGGGTTCGCGATCCTGCAGGCCGCCATCGTCACGACGATCGTGGTGGTCGGTAAAGGCGCGCCGAGCCAGGGCGCGGTGCTGCTCGGCACTCGACGGTCGCTGCAACCGGCGAGCTGTTCCTGACGGTCGCCGCGGCCTGTGTCGCCTCGGCCGTTCTCGGCCTGGCCATCTCGTCGCTGGTCCGGTCCAGCGAGCAGATCATGCCGCTGTTCGTGGTCGCGGTGATGGCGCAGTTGGTGCTGTGCGGCGGCATGGTCCCGGTCACCGGCCGGATCGGCCTGGACCAGCTGTCCTGGCTGATGCCAGCGCGCTGGGGCTACGCGGCGGCCGCATCGACGGTCGACCTGCGGCACCTGGTACCGCCGACGCTGCTCCCCCAGGACCAGTTCTGGCAGCACACCCGACATTTCTGGCTGATGGACATGGGCATGCTGGCCGGCCTGACGGTCTTCTACGCCTGCTTCGTCCGCTGGAAAATCCGGCTGCGGCGCGTAACCCATGCACCCGCCCAAGCACGAGACATTCGACCTGCGCGCCCGCACCAACACCGACCCCAAGGGCGTCGTGCGGGCCGTGGACGAGTACGCCGTCCAGCCGTGGGGCCTCTACCTGGCCCGTCCCACTCCCGGCCGCGCCCAATTCCATTACCTCGAGTCGTGGCTGCTGCCATCGTTGGGCTTGCGCGCCAACATTTTTCACTACAACCCGGGCCATGAGCGCGATCACGACTTTTACCTGGACATCGGCGAATACACGCCCGGCCCCGATGAGTGGAGGTCCGAGGACCACTATCTCGATCTGGAGGTCCGCACCCACGCCGGCGTCGATCTGGAGGACGTCGACGAGTTGCTGGACGCCGTGCGACACGGCCTTGTTGCCCCCGAGGTCGGTGAGCTGGCCGTGCAGCGCGCAATGCGCGCCGTCGACGGCCTGGCCCGCAACTACGACCTCAAGGCCTGGCTGACCGGCGAGGGCATGCAGCTCGCGTGGCGCTGATCATGCGAGACGCATGCGAGCAGCCCGATCGAAGAACTCGCGGTAGTGCATCAGGGCCAGCCGGAGATCTTCGGTCGACGCTTTCCGCCTCGCGACCACTGTTGTTCCAGCCGTGACCGTGCCTCGGCGAATCCGTGGGTGAGTTGCTCGACCAGATCGGAGACTAGACGGTCCGCCTTCTGTACGCATTCCTTGGGATCATCGACGAACGCTGCCTGAACGCCCGCCCACCGTGAGCGCAGATCGGCGACGTCGTCGTCAGCGAAAAGCATGTTGTCGGAGGATGATTCGCCGTATCGGGGACCTCCTAACGGGAGCTTCCGCTACCGATGCCGTCGTGTCATCGTTGGGCGTCAACGGTGGCTCCGAGACAGCCACTGCAGGCTCCTCGGACGTGTCGGTCGTATGGGTTCGTGGGTGGTCATGCGCTTCTCTCCTGTGATGTGTCGCTGTCGGCAGAAGTCTCGAGCAGCTTCTCGAACAGCGCCCGGTAATGCACGAACGCCTTGCGCTGTTGCTCAGTGTCGGCGTGCTGCTCTGAAACGTGGATACCGTGTGCCGCCCGGTAGTTGTCCACGACCTGCGGGTGGTCGACGGAAATGTCAGCGGCCCGCCGCTCGAAATCGTCGACAGGATAACCACGTTCGCGCATCACCTCGGTCACTAGACGGTCCGCGTCTCCGACGGCGGTCGCGGGGTTGTCCCGAATCCGGCCTGTACCTCTTGCCAGCCCGCGGTGAACGCGGAGTGCGCCGAGGGTGAAGCGGAACGATGTCGAGCTTGTCCCGCTTGCGTTCGCGCGTGGTGGTTCGCGCACGGCACCCTTCTCGCTTCCTTTCTCGTCGACGACCCGCTCGTACTCGGGTCCGTAGTGCTGTTTGAGCCGCTTGGTTTTGGTGCGGAAGCTGACCATGCCGATCACGACAACCGCGGCGACGAAGACGACCGCTACGGCCGCGATCACGATCCATTCCCAGATAGGCATCGCGTACTCCTTTCTACGTGTGTCGAATAACCCACCGGCCGGCAAAGCAAACGCATTTCGCTGATGCCGCGGCACCGCCTCGTCGGGCGAGGGGTGTCCCGGTCAGAAGTAATGCCGCCGGCCACCGATGGCCCGTCCGGTGCCGCCCAGGATCGCCAGGATTGCGCCGACCACCAGGGCGACGATGCCGAGGGTCCACAGGATGGAGATCTTGAGCACGAATCCCGCGATGAGCAGGATGACGCCGAGAGTGATCATGTTTCGAGCCTTTCCTCCAGGACGGTTGGTCCGTCGGTTCGGCTCATTTCAGTCGACCACTCCTTTGGGGGGTGCAACTACACCCTTAGGGAGGTAATCTCCCTAACATGCCGCAAGCTCCCGCAGCGCCGATCACCGTCGCGCTTGTCGACGACTACGACGTCGTCGTCAAAGGTGTGGCCAACATGCTCGACCCCTACAGCGACCGGATCGTGATCGCCGAGCTCGACTCCACCAGTCCGTCAAGGACGCGGGACATCGTGTTGTACGACTCGTTCGCGCAACCGGAATCCGACCACGAAGAGATCGGTGTATTGGTCGCCAATCCTCGCGCCCACCGAGTTGTGGTCTATACCTGGAACTTTCACCCCGACCTCGTCGACAGCGCCCGGCAGCAGGGCGCCAGGTATCTGTCGAAAACGTTGCCAGCCCGCGACCTGGTGGCCGCGCTGGAGGCCGTGCATGCCGGCGAAGTGGTCATCAGCGAAGTCGAACGCGGGCACGGGGTGCGCCCGGTCTGGACTGGCCGGGGCGCGGCGAAGGTCTCAGTGAACGCGAAGCGGAAATCCTCGCGCTCATCACCCAGGGCATGAGCAACGCCGACGTCGCGCGCTTGACGTATCTGAGCCCTAACACGGTGAAGTCCTACATCCGCACGATCTACCGCAAGCTCGGTGTCGGCAGCCGCACTCAGGCCGTGCTGTGGGGGGTGGACCATGGGTTCACCCCTGACCACCACCGGATCGAACACTGGCGGGGCGGACCGTAGAGTCCTAGGGTTCTGCAGTTTCCGAGACGGGGCCGGCGGGTCCGTTATGGCTTTCCGCAATCACCGGTCTGATCGGCGTACCGGGCCAAGCCCCGACCCACGGGGCGCGCCGCGGGCGATCAAGCAAGCGAGGTCCACGTTTCGTCATCCAGCACCATGAGGAACGCGAGGACTACTACGACTTTCGTCTCGAGATCGACGGCACCCTCGTGTCCTGGGCGATCCCTCGCGGGCCGGAAGTCAGCCCGCAGGATCGCAGGATGGCCCGCCGCACCGAGGATCACCCGCTGGACGACGTCGAATTATCCCGCGGCCGACGACGACGTCTTCGTCTGGGACTGCGGCACCTACGCCAACAGCACCGGGCGCGAGATGACGACTTGCCTATGCCGCGGGCACCTGGCCTTTTTGTTGAACGGCGAAAAGTTGCACGGCGGATACGCGCTGACCCGGGTCCGCGAGGGTGCCGAGGAGACTGGCTGCTGGTCAAGCGCCGCGACGACGTTGCGGACGCGGTGAATCGCCTGAACGGGTAACGGTAATCTGTGCGGTCATGGGCATGAAGCGCAGCTGGATGGTGGTCGCCACAGTGGTTGCCGGTGCGCAGCTGATTCCCGCGACCGCGCGGGCCGATCTACACAACGTCATCTACGTTGCGCGGGTCGACGGCGTGCCCCCGGCAGCATGGCCAGCTTCATCACCGCCGACAACCAGACCAACATGGCCCAGCTGGGTTCGTTGCCGGGCAGCTCGTTCCAGGCCAACGCGGTTCTTCCCGATCCACACCACGCCGGCATGCAGGTGGCCGTCAAGTGGCCGTACTCGGCGAATGTGCACTGCGAGATCGACGTCGACGACAAGGTCTTCGTCCAGGTCGACCAGGTCGCCCATCCCGCCCCGGGCAGCACCGACCCGATGAACGGCGTGCTGCCCTGCGGCGCCCCGCTGCCTAACCCGGCCCCTTAGCCCGCCAGCCCGTCGCGTCCGCCCAGGCCCATGCCTCGCGGTAGGCGTCGAGAAACCACGGCTCCTTGGCGTCGACGTAGCTCGCAGTGTCGTCGGCCTGCTCGGCGTCCCGCTTGACCGCCAGATAGTCGTCGCGCGCATCGGGATTGGCCGCCAGCCAGTCGACGAACAGCAGCGCGAACTGCTGGTTGGGCCAGCCGTCGACCCGCAGATGGACGTAGGTCGGCCGGCCGGGATCCGCTGATGCATGAATCCGCTTCTGCCACAACGATTCGTCGTCGGCGTGGTCGAACTCCGCGACGGTGCTGCGGGCGTCCGGCTTGCCCACGTCGGCGTGATCGGCCACGCACGTATCCCGCGGTCGTCAACGACTCGGCCAACTCGTCGGCGCGTCCAGCGAGGCGACCGTCACCTGGATGTCGATGACGTCCTTGGCGTCCAGCCCGGGGACGGCGGTCGAGCCGATGTGGTCGATGCGCATGCCCGATGCCCGCACGCCGTGTTCAGCCGGGCTGGGATGCGGCGCGCCTGTTCGGGCCAGGACGGGTCGTAGGGCACCAGGTTGGGCGCGAGCGGGCGGGTTCGCCGGCATCGAGATTGTGCGCGAACGGCAGGATCCGCTGATGCCACAGGTCCCGCGCCTGCTCGACCAATTCGATCTGCGCTGCCGGAGTTGTCGAGCCAGACGTCGGCGACCGCGCGGCGCTGCTCCTCGGTGGCCTGGGCCGCGATCCGCGCTCGGGCGTCCTCTTCGCTGAAGCCGCGATGTTCGATGAGCCGCTTGACCCGCAGATCCTCGTCGGCGTTGACGATGATGACCAGCGGGAACATCGGCGCCATCCGGGATTCGACCAGCAGCGGAATGTCCTCCACGATCACGGCGTCCTCGCCCGGCACCGGCGATCAGTTCCGAGCGCCGCTTGCCGACCAGCGGGTGCACGATGCCGTTCAGCGTCTGGCGTTCCCTTCGTCGCTGAAGGCGATCGCGGCCAGCGCGGGACGGTTGAGCGCGCCATCGGGACAGGATCTGCTCGCCGAACGCCTCGACCAGCTGGGCCAGGCCCTCGGTGCCCGGCTCGACGACCTCGCGGGAGATCACGTCGCCGTCGACGACGATTCCGCCGAGCTCGCCGAATGTTGCGGACACCGTCGACTTTCCGGCGCCGATCCCGCCGGACAGTCCGATTCGCAGCACCAGCCCAGTCCGTCAGGACGCCGGAAGACGCCAGACGAACGTCCCGACTCGTCTGAGCCGTGGCTTTCGCGAGGATCTAGATGTTAGGCGTTGCCCGCGAGCTTCTCCCGCAGTGCGGCCAGCTGCGCGTCGCTGGCCAGCGAGCCGCCGGCGGGCTCGCCGCGCTCGACGAGCTGCTGGACTGCGGCCTGGCGGCCTCTTCGGCCTCGGCCGCGGCGAACTTCTCCATCTGCGCGGTGTGCATCTTGTGGCGGCGCTCGGCCTCGGCGTACCGGGCCTCCCACTCGGTGCGCTGGTTGTCGAAGCCTTCGAGCCATTCGTTGGTCTCGGAGTCGAAGCCCTCGGGGAAGATGTAGTTGCCCGCCTCGTCGTAGCTGTCGGCCATGCCGTACTTCGCCGGGTCGAACTCCTCGGTGTAGTCCTCGTTGGCCTGCTTGAGGCTCAGCGAGATCCGGCGACGCTCCAGGTCGATGTCGATGACCTTGACCATCGCGTCGTCACCGACGGTGACAACCTGGTCGGGCACCTCGACGTGACGCTCAGCCAGCTCGGAGATGTGCACCAGACCCTCGATGCCCTCTTCGACGCGGACGAACGCACCGAACGGCACCAGCTTGGTGACCTTGCCCGGCACGATCTGGCCGATGGCGTGGGTACGGGCGAAGTGGCGCCACGGGTCTTCCTGAGTCGCCTTGAGCGACAACGAAACCCGCTCGCGGTCCATGTCGACGTCGAGCACCTCGACGGTGACCTCGTCGCCGACCTGACCACCTCGGACGGGTGGTCGATGTGCTTCCAGGACAGCTCGGAGACGTGCACCAGGCCGTCGACGCCGCCGAGATCGACGAACGCGCCGAAGTTGACGATCGAGGAGACGACACCCTTGCGGATGGCGCCCTTCTGCAGCTGGTTGAGGAACTCGCTGCGCACCTCGGACTGGGTCTGCTCGAGCCAGGCGCGGCGCGACAGCACCACGTTGTTGCGGTTCTTGTCGAGCTCGATGATCTTGGCCTCGATCTCCTTGCCGATGTACGGCTGCAGATCGCGGACCCGGCGCATCTCGACCAGCGACGCGGGCAGGAAGCCACGCAGCCCGATGTCGAGGATCAGGCCACCCTTGACGACCTCGATGACGGTGCCCTTGACGGCCTCGTCCTTCTCCTTGAGCGCCTCGATGGTGCCCCAGGCGCGCTCGTACTGAGCGCGCTTCTTGGACAGGATCAGCCGGCCTTCTTTGTCCTCCTTGGTGAGGACCAGGGCCTCGACCTCATCGCCGACGGAAACGACCTCGTTGGGGTCGACGTCGTGCTTGATGGAGAGTTCGCGGGAGGGATGACCCCTTCGGTCTTGTAACCGATGTCGAGGAGCACCTCGTCCCGGTCGACCTTGACGATGGTCCCTTCGACGATGTCGCCATCGTTGAAGTACTTGATTGTTTTATCGATGGCGGCGAGAAAATCCTCGGCCGAGCCGATGTCGTTGATGGCTACTTGCGGCGAGGTGACGGTGGGACTCGGCATATTGTTGGGTTGCTCCGGACAGGTTGAGGTCGTAGGGACAAGCTGGTTTACCCGTCGAGGCTACTCGACTGTGTACACGCTGGACAAACCCACCTCGGCGGCCTTGCCCGGAATTCACCGCAATTCTTGCGGCGACGTCAATACGCGCACGCGCCACCACGTCAGAACGTGGTAATCAGTGCCACCCCGCCGACATCAGGACGCCGCCGACGATTCGGCCGTGGTGAGCGGGTGCGGATCGACGCGAAGCCAACCGAAGTGATCGACCAGCAGCGACATGATGAGCGCCGCGGTCACCGTGAGGCCCATGAAGGTGCCGGCTCGACCCTGTGCACCAGGTCAGGCCCGCGTACACCTGGACCGCTCCGACCAGCCGCCGATCACGGCCCACCGGGCATCGAGGTGGCGTCTGCATGCTGGGCAGTGGTTTCGACCGAGCGAGGAACACCGCGACGAAGAATACCGCGACCACGGCGGCCGATATCGCCGACGCCAGCCAAGGGTTGATCATGTGCTTGTAGAGCTGGCTGTTCATCGCCGCGCCACAGGTCTGCAGAGCGCCGCCGAGGATGATGAAGGGAATCATCCAGGCTGCATTCATGCCACGCCTTCCTTGTTGCCTTCTGCCGCGTACCCACGGACGAGGAACCCCAGACAGCGATGCGCGGCCGAAAGGAATGAGGATCTCGGACCGAGATGGCGTCCGCACGTCGGCGGACGTAGGGACGGATTACCGTCGCGCGCTCAATGCGCGGCGGCGTCCCAGCTGCGGCCGTAGCCGACCGACACCTCCAGCGGCACGTCCAGCGGGTAGGCGCCGCCCATCTTGTCCCGCACCAGCGCCTCGAGCTGCTCGCGCTCGCCCTCGGCGACCTCGAACAACAGTTCGTCGTGCACCTGCAGCAGCATCCGCGACGCCAGCCCCGCTTCGGCCTGAGCGCGTTGTCGACCTCGATCATCGCCACCTTGATGATGTCGGCCGCGCTGCCCTGGATCGGCGCGTTGAGCGCCGCCCGCTCGGCCGCCTCGCGCACCTGGCGGTTGCTGCTGTCCAGCTCGGGCAGGTAGCGGCGGCGGCCCAGCACCGTCGAGGTGTAGCCGTCCTTGCGGGCCTGCTCGACGACGTCCATGCAGGTAGTCGCGCACCCCGCCGAACCGGGCGAAGTACTGGTCCATCTGCACCTTGGCCTCTTCGGTGGAGATCTTGAGCTGGGCGGCCAACCCGTAGGCGCTCAGCCCGTAGGCCAGCCCGTACGACATCGCCTTGACCCGGCGCCGCAGCTCGGCGGTGACCTCCTCGATCGGCACGCCGAACGCCCGCGACGCGACGAACGAGTGCAGGTCCTCGCCGGTGTTGAAGGCCTCGATCAGGCCTTCGTCGCGGGACAGGTGCGCCATGATCCGCATCTCGATCTGGCTGTAGTCGGCGGTCATCAGCTCGGCGTAGATCCGTCGGGCCGCCGCCGACCACGAACGCGTCCCGGATCTGCCGGCCGGCGTCGGTGCGGATCGGGATGTTCTGCAGGTTGGGCTCGGTCGACGACAGCCGGCCGGTCGCCGCGATCGTCTGGTTGAAGGTGGTGTGGATCCGGCCGTCGGCGGCCACCGCATTCAGCAACCCGTCGACGGTGACCTTCAGCCGGGTGACGTCGCGGTGGGCCAGCAGATGCTGCAGGAACGGGTGCCCGGTCTTGTCGAACAGCGACTGCAGCGCGTCGGCGTCGGTGGTGTAGCCGGTCTTGGTCCGCTTGGTCTTCGGCATCTCCAGCTCGTCGAACAGCACCACCTGCAGCTGCTTGGGCGAGCCGAGGTTGATCTGCTTGCCGATCACGGCGTAGGCCGCCTCGGCGGCGTCGCGGATCTGGTCGCCGAACTGGCTCTGCAGCGGTCAGCATTGGTCCAGGTCGACGGCGATGCCGACGCGCCTCCATGGCCGGCCAGCACCCGCTGCACCGGCAGCTCCATCTCGCCCAGCAGCGCCGTGGAGTCGATGCGGTCCAGTTCGTCGTCGAGCGCGTCGGCCAGGTCCACGACCGCCCGGGCCCGCAGGATCGGCGGTCTGCACCGCCTGCTCGTCGACGCCCTCGCTGTCGTCGAGAAGCGAAAGTTGTTGCTGCTCAGGTGTTTCCGCGCGCAGCTCGCGGCGCAGGTAGCGCAGCGACAGGTCGTCGAGGGTGAAGCTGCGCTGCCCGGGCCGCACCAGGTAGGCGGCCAGCGCGGTGTCGGAGGTGACGCCGTTCAGCGTCCAGCCGCGGCCCGGCGAGGTCGTGGATCGCCAGCTTGGCCTCGTGCAGCGCCTTGGGCTTCGCCGGGATCGGCGAGCCAGGCCGCCAGCGCCGCATCGTCGTCCGGCGTCAGCGTCGTGGTGTCGACGTAGCCGCCGTCGCCGTCGGCGGCGGCGATGGCCAGCGCGGTGGCGTCGCCGTCGTACGGCAGATGCGTGCCCACCACCGCCAGCCCGGACGCGCCGCCCGTCGGCGGCGTGCTCGGCCAGCCACTGCCCGACCGCGCCGGGCTCCAGCGCGCCGCCGCGCACGTCGAAGCCCTCGTCGACCTCGGGCTCGACGGCGGCCAGCGTGTCGAACAGCCGGTCGCGCAGCACCCGGAACTCCAGGTCGTCGAACAGCCGGTGGATCTGGTCGCGGTCCCACGGCTGCATCCGCAGCGTGTCCGGGCGTCTGCGCCAGCGGCACGTCCTTGACCAGCTCGGTGAGCTCCCGGTTGAGCACCACGCTGGCCAGGTTGGCCCGCAACGCGTCGCCGACCTTGCCGCGCACCGAGTCGACGTTGTCGACCAGCGCCTGCAGCGAGCCGTATTCGATGATCCACTTGGACGCGGTCTTCTCCCCCACGCCCGGGATGCCGGGCAGGTTGTCGCTGGGGTCGCCGCGCAGCGCGGCGAAGTCGGGGTACTGCGTCGGGGTCAGGCCGTACTTCTCGACGACGGCCTCCGGGGTGAAGCGGGTCAGCTCGCTGACGCCCTTGATGCGGGTACAGCACCGTCACGTCGTCGCTGACCAGCTGCAGCGCGTCGCGGTCACCGGTGACCACCAGCACCCGGTAGCCCTCGTTCTCGGCCTGGGTGGCCAGCGTCGCGATGATGTCGTCGGCCTCGAAGCCCGGCTCGGCGAGCACCGTGATGCCCAGCGCGCCAAGGACTTCCTTGGTGATGTCGATCTGACCGCGGAACTCGTCGGGCGTCGCGGACCGGTTGGCCTTGTACTCCGGGTAGCGCTCGGAGCGGAACGTCTGCCGCGACACGTCGAACGCCGCGGCGATGTGCGTCGGCGCCTCGTCGCGCAGCAGGTTGATCAGCATCGCGGTGAAGCCGTAGACCGCGTTGGTGGTCAGCCCGCCGCTGGGTCTTGAAGTTCTCCGCGGGCAGCGCGTAGAACGCCCGGAACGCCAGCGAATTGCCGTCCAGCAGCATCAGCGTCGGCTTGTCGTCGGTGGCCTTGCCGGCCTCGGTCTTCTTGCTCGCGGTCCTGGCTGGGCTCACGGCCCTAACTCTAGGCACTCGGTCGTGACACCAAGTAGCCGCTGCCGCTGCGCCGGCGACAAACTGCAACACGTTTCAGTTTTGTGCCTGCGCTGGGTAGTCTGGCCCGGTGCCCGAGGTCACCAGCCAAGAACCCGCGATCGACGGGTGGTTCGCCACCGACGACGCCGGCAACCCGCATCTGATCGGCAGTAAGTGCCCGCAGTGCGGCACCTACGTCTTCCCGCCGCGGGAGAACAACTGCCCCAATCCGGCCTGCGACAGCGACGCACTCGAGGCCGTCGCGCTGTCGCGGCGCGGAACGCTGTGGAGCTACACCGAGAACCGCTATCCGCCGCCGGCGCCCTATCCCGCGCCGGATCCGTTCGAGCCGTTCGCCATCGCCGCGGTGGAGCTGGCCGACGAGGGAATCATCGTGCTGGGCAAGGTCGTCGAGGGCACGCTGGCCGCCGACCTGAAGGTCGGCATGGAGATGGAGCTGACCACCATGACCCTGTTCACCGACGACGACGGCGTCGAGCGCATCGTGCTACGCGTGGAGGATCGCCATCATGAGCACTCCCGAACCGCTGTACATCCTCGGCGCCGGCATGCACCCGTGGGGCAAGTGGGGCCGCGACTTCACCGAATACGGCGTCGTCGCCGCCCGCGCCGCGCTGGCGGAGGCCGGCCTGGACTGGCGGCAGATCCAGCTGGTCGCCGGCGCCGACACCATCCGCAACGGCTACCCGGGCTTCATCGCCGGGTCGACGTTCGCGCAGAAGCTCGGCTGGAACGGCGTCCCGGTCAGCTCCAGCTACGCCGCGTGTGCCAGCGGTTCGCAGGCCCTGCAGAGCGCCCGCGCCCACATCCTGGCCGGGTTCTGCGACGTCGCGCTGGTCATCGGCGCCGACACCACCCCCAAGGGCGCGTTCGCCCCGGTCGGCGGCGAACGCAAGAACGACCCCGACTGGCAGCGCTTCCACCTGATCGGCGCGATGAACCCGGTGTACTTCGCGCTGCTCGCGCGGCGCCGGATGGACCTCTACGGCGCGACGTCGGAGGACTTCGCGCAGGTGAAGGTCAAGAACTCCCAGCACGGCCTGCAGAACCCGAATGCCCGCTACCGCAAGGAGTCCTCGGTCGAGGACGTGCTGGCCAGCCCGGTCGTCAGCGACCCGCTGCGCCAGCTCGACATCTGCGCCACCTCCGACGGCGCGGCCGCGCTGATCGTGGCCAGCGCGGACTTCGCGCGCAAGCACCTCGGCTCGCTGGACGGCGTGCCGTCGGTGCGCGCGGTGAGCACCGTGACCCCGCGGTACCCGCAGCATCTGCCCGAATTGCCGGATATCGCAACGGATTCCACGGCCGTGGTGCCCGCACCGGACCGGGTGTTCAAGGACCAGATCCTGGACGCGGCCTACGCCGAAGCGGGCATCGGGCCCGAGGACGTGAGCCTGGCCGAGGTGTACGACCTGTCCACCGCGCTGGAACTCGACTGGTACGAGCACCTGGGCCTGTGCGCCAAGGGTGAGGCCGAGGCGCTGCTGCGCAGCGGCGCCACCACCATCGGCGGCAAGGTCCCGGTCAACCCGTCGGGCGGGCTGGCGTGCTTCGGCGAGGCCATCCCCGCCCAGGCGATCGCGCAGGTCTGCGAGCTGACCTGGCAGCTGCGCGGGCAGGCCACCGGCCGGCAGGTCGAGGACGCCACGGTCGGCGTCACCGCCAATCAGGGCCTGTTCGGCCACGGCTCGTCGGTGATCGTCGCGCGCTAGCTCGGTGCTTCGAGCGTGCAGCTGCCAGCCGCGCAGGCGTGTCGTCGCTCCAGCGTCACGCCCGGCGCCGGGGCGCTCTGCTCCGAGCGGCGTCCTTCGGAGTGTCGAGGGTTTCCAGGACGACCTCGGCGACCCGCTTCATCGTGGTCCGCCGGTCCATCGCGGCGCGCTGAATCCACTTGAACGCCTCGGGCTCGGTCATGCCCTGCTTGGCCTGCAGCAGGCCCTTGGCCCGCTCGACGAGCTTGCGGGTCTCCAGCCGGTCGGACAGCGTCGCGACTTCGTGTTCCAGCGCGGTGATCTCGCTGAATCGGCTGACGGCCAATTCGATGGCCGGGATCAGGTCGCTGATGGTGAACGGCTTCACCAGGTAGGCCATCGCCCCGGCGTCGCGCGCGCGTTCGACCAGGTCGCGCTGGCTGAACGCGGTCAGCACCACGATCGGCGCGATGCGCTTGCTGGCGATCTCCGATGCGGCGTCGATGCCGTCGCGGCGCGGCATCTTCACGTCCATGATCACCAGGTCGGGCTTGTGCTGCTCGGCCAGTTCGACGGCCTCCTGGCCGTCGCCGGCCTCGCCGACGATCTCGTAACCCTCCTCTCGCAGCATCTCGGCCAGATCCATCCGGATGAGCGCTTCGTCTTCGGCGATCAGGACCCGGCGCGGCGGTGCGGCGTCGGCGTCGGTCGTGGGGCCGGTCATGACGGACATTGTGTCGTGAGCCGCGCCGATCCAGCGACCGCGGGGCGGTGAGTCGGCACGCAGACCGATCCTCTATGGTGGGAGGCCGCTCTAAGTCCGGACACGGAAGCCCTCGTATCCCAACTGGCAGAGGAAACGGATTCAAAACCCGTCCAGTGTGAGTTCGAATCTCACCGAGGGCACTAAATATCTTCAGTACGCACCGGATTCGGGCTTGCTGAGAGGACCTAGTGTCTTGCGCCATAAGTTGGGTCATTAATTGTAGACTTGGCGTGTGGCGAAAAGGGGCAGGCCGGTCGCGGAGTTGGTGGTGACCGACGAAGAGCTCGAACCTTGCACCGCTGGGCGCGGTGCTGGTCGTCGTCGCGGCGGTGGCGCGCGGTGGTGGATCGTACTGGGTTGCGCGGCAGGAAAATCCAACAAAGAGGTGGCTACGGAGGTCGTATTGTGGCCGCAGACGGTGGGGGTTTGGCGGCGGCGGTTTATGGAGTCTCGCCTTGATGGGCTGGCTGATGAACCGCGTCCGGGCGCACCGCGCAGGATCACCGATGAGGCCGTTGAGGAGCTGATCGTGGGGACCTTGGAGCGCCAACCCAAGGACGCGACGCACTGGTCGCGGGCGTCGATGGCCGAGGCGACCGGTTGTCGAAGTCCACGTGGTCGGATCTGGAAGCTCGGACTCAAGCCTCACCTTGTCAAAACGTTCAAGGTTTCCAACGATCCACATTTCGCCGAAAAAGTGGTGGACGTGGTGGGCTTGTACCTGGACCCGCCGGAGCACGCGCTGGTGTTGTGTGTGGACGAAAAGAGCCAGATCCAGGCTCTCGACCGACTCAGAAAGCCGTTCTTCCCCTGTTCCCAGGCATGCTCGAGCGGCGTGACCCACGACTACAAACGAAACGGCATCACCACCCTGTTCGCCGCGTTGAACGTGGCCACCGGCGAGATCACCGGCTCGATTCACCGCCGGCATCGCGCGGTCGAGTTCAAGAAGTTCCTCACCAAGCTGGACAAGGACACCCCGGCTGACCTCGACGTGCATGTGATCTGCGACAACTACGCCACCCACAAAGCTCCGGCCGTGGCCAACTGGCTCGCTGGGCATCCCCGGTTCCACATGCACCACACCCCGACTTACTCGTCGTGGCTCAACCAAGTCGAACGATGGTTCGGTCTGCTCACCGACAAGCAATGCGGCGCGGCACACACCGCTCAATCCAGGCCCTGGAGAAAGACATCCGCGACTGGATCACCACTTGGAACGAGAACCCAAAACCCTTCGCCTGACCAAACCACGAATCTCACCGAGGGCACTCAGTATCTTCAGTACGCACCGGATTCGGGCTTGCTGAGAGGACCTAGGCCCCGTCCTGAGTTAATTTTCAATGAAAAGACCGATTCCCCATGGGCGGGGCTGTCTGAGCGTGCACGCTAAAACCCGCCAACGGCTGGCGCCGGTCAAGCAGGAGAAGACCCCAGTGGTGAACGTTCATGGTGTGGCTCGGCTGGGCGTGCTGGCGGTGGGGTTGGGCATTGGGGCTGGATGGGCCCAGATGCCGGTGGCGTCGGCTGACTCATCCGGCGACTGGTCGTCGACCATCGATAACCTGCTGAGTGGGGCCTCTCCCGCCGCGGCGACACCTATAGATCTCGACATCTCGTTCGACGGCTACACCCTCTTCGAGGGAGGCGGCAGCGCCGGGGCCAACACCGCCCCCGGGGAATTCGGCCTGGCGATCGCTTACGGCGACGGCGCCTTCGCCGAGGACTACGGCACCGGCGGCTTGGCCGTCGCCGCCGGCAGCGGTGCTGATGCCATGGCCGACGGGGGCGCCGGTGATGTGGCCGAGGCTGTGGGAACCAACGCCAACGCCGAGGCCGGCGCGCTCTCGATGGCTCCCATTGGGGCGGATTACGACACCGCGATCGACATCGGCAACAACGACGTCCCCATTGCCTACGGTTCCGACGTCGGCGCCTACGCCGGGAACTCCGACCTGGCCGCAGGCGCCGACGGCGGGACCGGCGTCCACGACACCGCTATCGACGTCAGCAACAACAACCTCGAGGGCGACGGCTCCTTCGGCGTCGGCGGCAACGGCGATTACGCCTACGTCGACGGCCCCGCCAACAGCGAGGCGTTCGCCGCTTATGGCGACTCCGACATCGCCTACATCAGTGACCCCTTCGGCGCCGTGGGTGTGCCCGACAGCGCGATCTCCGGTCTTGGCTTCAACAACGACCTGGCCGAAGTGTTGTTCGCGCACGGCAACACCATCGCTGGGACAGCCAATTTGCTGTACGACGTCGTCTCGCTGTTCGGAAACTTCTCCGGCTCGTTCTAACGTCACCCGTCCTGCTGGCGAGTCCGCGCCTGATCGCAGCGCGCAGGCCCGCCAGGGTGCGTTTCTGGATAATCCGGGACTTTGTAGCGCCGAAGCAACGGGGTAGCGCCGTCGAATAGCGTCGGCGAAACGGGCCAGGGGCGCGTGACCGCGGCGTAGTGTTCGGACGGCTAACACAGACGGAAGTCAGAGGATGCCGATGAGCGTTCATAACTGGAGCAAGCCGGCTGCGATCGCCATTCCCGAAGAGGGATACTTCGAGCTCGAACGAGGCAGGTACGGCCCCGTTTATCCGAGAACTCCTGCCTGCTATGGCTTTTCGATCATCGCGAAGGTCAAAGAGGGACGCGAAGAGGCTGTCCGCGCCTACGGAAAGCAGATCGAGGAAGCGATTGCCGAGAGTCCCGACGTGCTCGCACCGCTGCGGCTGCACTACTTGCGGTGGGTACTGTTCGATGTCGGTTCAGGGCTGCATTTTCAGTACCAGGGCATCTTCGACACCGATTTCGACAAATACACCGAGGATGCGGTGGCGCTGTTCAGCCAGACCGGGATCACGACGGTGTTCACCAATCTCGAGGGATTCCCGGAGGATTGGAAAGAGAATCCTGACGCCTTCGTCAAGTTCGTTCGTGAGCATCAATGCCCTAGTTTCCTGGAGTACGGGGAGTATCCGTACGTCACTGCCGACGAGATCAAAAAGGCCCTGCGGCTCAAAGCGGCGTTTTCCGACATGCTCGACCAGATGCAGTGATCCGCACCGAAACGTGCGCCGATGCTTGAGCTGGACGACATTCAGCACATCCTGCTGACCCGCACGCCGGCGATGACGGGGCGCTACGAGTTTCTGACATTCGACAACCCGGCGGGGGGTCGGGCGTGGCTGTCCGAGCTGATCCCCGTGGTCGAATCGGCCACCGCGGCGCAAGCCTCGATGGGTGAGACGAAGCGGTGGGTCACGCTGGCATTCACGTGGAATGGCTTGCGAGCCCTCGGGGTTCCCGAGGAGTCCCTGGCAACTTTCCCGGAGGCGTTTCGCCAGGGCATGGCGGCTCGGGCAGACATCCTGGGTGATAGCGGAGCCGCCCACCCCGACAACTGGGTGGGCGGACTGGCAGGCTCCGATTTACATGCGATCGCGATCCTGTTCGCGCGTGATGACGCTGAACATGCGCGCGCCACCGGGGTGCACGACGAGCTGGTAGCCCGGTGCGATGGTGTACGCAGTCTGTCGGTGTTGGATTTGAACGCGACGCCGCCGTTCAATTACGCACACGATCACTTCGGCTTCCGGGACCGAATGTCTCAGCCGGTGATCGAAGGCTCTGGTGAACAGCCGACGCCGGGGTCGGGCGCGCCACTGAAGCCGGGCGAGTTCATCCTCGGCTATCCCGACGAGCACGGGTCGCCAGATCTTCCGCAGCCAGAAGTACTGTGCCGCAATGGAAGCTATATGGCCTATCGGCGGTTGCAGGAGCACGTTGGACTGTTCCGCGACTATCTGCTCGAGCACGCCGACACGCTGGACGATCAGGAATTGCTCGCCGCGAAGTTCATGGGCCGCTGGCGTAGCGGTGCCCCGCTGGTGTTGGCGCCGGATAAGGACGATCCCGAACTGGGCGCGGACCCTATGCGCAACAACGACTTTAACTACAAAGAGATGGATCCGCACGGGTATGCTTGCCCGTTGGGATCGCATGCGCGACGCCTCAATCCGCGCGACACCGCGCACAACATGAACCGGCACAGGATCATTCGCCGCGGTGCTACCTACGGGCCGGCATTGCCCGAGGGCGAACCCGACGACGGGGCGGATCGCGGCATCGCGGCGTTCATCATCTGCGCCAGCCTGGTCCGTCAGTTCGAGTTCGCGCAGAACGTGTGGATCAACGACCGCACGTTCCACGAACTCGGCAACGAGCACGACCCCATCTGTGGAACGCAGGACGGGACATTGGACTTCAAAATCCCCAACCGGCCGATCCGCAAAACCCTCAAAGGTCTGCCTGCCTTCACCACCCTGAAGGGCGGGGCGTACTTCTTCCTGCCCGGCATCAACGCCATGCGGCACCTCGCGGCACTCGACTGATCACACCAAGGAACGATCATGGGCGCACTTCCACCGGCGCGGACCTACAACCAAAGCCACATCCCCCGTCCGCACACCGGCGGACGGCGCATCAGCATCTACTGGGACTGGAGCTACCCCTGGGAAGCCCAACGCGATCCGGCCGCGATGTATAACCGCTTCTCCACCATGACCGAGGTCCGCAACGTGACGTGGCCCTCTTACGAAACACCCGAGTACGACGCCGAGCACTTCCTCCAGGGCATCGCCGGCACCTTGGAACTTTTCCACCGCTCGGCGCTGGCGTTCCAGGACCTGGCTGGCGAAGCCACCGGCCACCCGGTCGCCGTCTTCCAGCGCATCGACCAGGCGGGCTACCGGCTCCCGATCGACGAGCGGATCCTCGCAGACACCGACACCCTGATGGTGTTCGGGCTGGACCACATCCTGTCGAAACAAGAAGCTGCTCCAGAAGAGATCAGTGCCATCCGGGAATGGCTGCGACGAGAAGGCACATGCTTGCTGCTGGCCCCGCATCACGACGTGGGTTTTACCGACGATTTCGCCCAGCGTCAGGTCGAATTCCAGCACCACGGCGACCCACTGGTGCCTCGCCAACAGCGGTTCGGGCAATACACCCGCTCCCTGATGACGGCCCTCGAGGTCCCGGTGCACAACACCTGGGGACTGCGTCCCGCCGTTATCGAGGGCACCAAGCAGATCGCGCCCCTGACCGCGGTCCGCGACCTGGACGCTGCGCGGCTGCTCGACGATGTCACCACGTTCAACTTCCATCCCCACCTGCCGCACTACGAACTCACCGCTCCGGAGAGTGACTCACTGCGCGTGCTGGCTCGTCAACGGATCGATTCCAGCAGGCCCCATCCCTTCACCGCGGCGGGCAACACCGAATTCAACGCGCTGATCTGGATGCCGCCGTCGGGCTGGCGTGCCGGCGACATGGTTCTCGTCGACTCCACGAACTTCACCACGCTTTTCGGCGGCACCGACAGCCTCAAGAATTTTTGGCACAACCTTGCCACCATGAAGTGATGATCCGGCATTCGCAATCCCTACCCCCGAGTTGACCGACCGTTCATTTAGCAAGCTGGATCAAACGGACCACATTCGGCGATAGGACGGAGCAGAATCCGAATGCGTAGGGGTCAAAGTTGGAGTACAGGAATCGCATGAAATCAATGAAGAAAATCACAACTTGCGCTCCATTGGTATTTTTCAGCTTTTGTGCATCAATATTTCTCCCGGCTGGATCGGCTCACGCCGACCTCTGCCCGTATCCCGGCGTTGGGTCCGGTGGCGGCGCGTTGTTCGCGCAAGGCGGCTTCTGCGACTACCCGACCGAGATCAACGGCTCGCACATGCATTGCGAGGCAGGTGGATTCGGCGTCAACGGCATTATCGGCGGAGCCACTACCGGCGGCGGTAGCTTCGCATTCGGTGGCGCCGGTATCGGCGCTCTTAGTTGTACGTGGCGCTGTCCAGACGGCGCGATGGCACCGGCACCCAACCCGCCAGGCTTGTGGAGGGAATACATGGTGGTAATGAACTCTACGAATTTCTGCAAAGACCACATGGCGCCGAACGGTTTTTGGGGCGAACCGGTTTTACCGACTGAGGGAGTCCCGCCAGATGAGCGACCAGCGGAAGCACCGGAAATACCGGGACGACCAATCCCCGCACGGGGGCCAACAGCACCCGCGTTGCAAGTAACACCGGGGATACCGGGAGCGATGACACCGGGGATACCGAATCCGTAATGGACCGGCAAGCTAGGTGAGTTGGTGGGCCTCGTCGGATAGCCAATTTCCAGGCCAATGCCAAGGTAGCGGGCGTTCGTCGTGGTCGGCCGCGGACCGACTCCCAGGCCGAATCGCACCATGGGCATCCCAAGACTCCACACAGCCTCCTATCCAGCCGTTAGGCTTTTGCTGTGGTGGCCAAGCGGTGCGCGGCCCAACGACCAGCAGGTTCGCGGCGAACACCGGATTGTGTAGCGGCAGCGCGCGAGCAGCCGCGCGCCCGCAGCCAGGTCTACGCCGAACGCATCCAGCGCCGCCACCGCGTCCTGAACCTCACCGCGACGATGGCAATGCTCGTCAGCGGAGGCTTCGGGTTCGTCCAGATTTTCACGGCCCCGAACCTGTGGTGGATCGGCGTCATCAACATCGTCGGCGCCGCGATCTACGCCACGGTGCCGGTGCTGCACCGCTTTGGCGAACTGATACCCCCGTTGGCGTTTATCGGCACCGCGTATCTGTCGATCTTCACGATCTGCTGGTTTGTGGGCACCGGCTCGGGGTTGCAGTTCTATTTCTTGGTCGCCGCCTGCCTGGTGGTACTGCAGCTCGGGGTCGACCGAATTTTTCTCGCATCGATTCTGGCCGCCATCGCCGCCGGCATGGTGATCACGTTGCAGTTCCTGGTCCCCCGCGACACCGGTGCTCAACCGCCGTGGGCGCTGTCGCTGAATTTTGTTGTCACCACCGTCTCGGCATGCGTCATGGTGGTGACGACCGTTTGGTACGCGGTGCGTGAAATCGTGCGCGCCGAAGCGGCCATGGAACTGGAGTACGAACGCTCCGAGGCGCTGCTGGCCAACATCCTGCCCGCCAGCGTCGCCGAACGGCTGAAAGACCCGGCGCGCAACATCATTGCCGATAAATACGAAGACGCCTCAGTGCTGTTCGCCGATATCGCAGGATTCACCGAGCGAGCCAGCGATATGCCGCCGGATCAGTTGATCCTGTTCTTGGACAAGCTCTATGGCGATTTCGACGCGCTGGTCGACAAGCACGGCCTGGAGAAGATCAAAGTCAGTGGCGACTCCTACATGGTGGTCAGTGGAGTGCCGCAGCCGCGTGCCGATCACGTCGAGGCGCTGGCAGCTTTCGCTCTCGACATGGCCGAAGTCGTACGCGTACTGAAGGATTCGCGAGGTGATCCGCTACCGCTACGTATCGGGCTGGCATCCGGGCCCGTCGTCGCCGGCGTCGTCGGGTCGCGCCGATTCTTCTACGACGTGTGGGGTGATGCGGTCAACGTCGCATCCCGGATGGAATCCACCGACTCGGTCGGCCGGATTCAGGTGCCCGAGGATGTCTATCGACGACTGAAGGACAACTTCATCCTCCAAGAGCGCGGTGATATCGAAATCAAGGGCAAGGGGTGTATGCACACCTGGTACCTCATCGGGCGCAAGCCGGACGCCGGTTCTGGCGACGTCCTCACCAAGGCGCCTCAGACTGCCGGCGTCTGACAGCCCGCAAATCGTCCACCTTGGTGACGGTTTGTGGGAAAATTCTTGGATGGAAACCAACGCTGTTCCAAAGTTGTTGCCGCACCTGTGGAAGTCGACCCTGCTGTCCGGCATCCTCTCGCTGACCCTGGGCATCTTGGTCTACGTTCTGCCCGGACATTCCATCATCTTCGCGGCGGCCCTATTCGGCATCTATCTGCTGGTCACGGGCGCCGCACAAGTCTTCTTCGCCTTCGCTCTGCACGTCGCGGCCGGCGGCCGAGTGCTGTCATTCGTCAGCGGCGCAGCCTCGCTGGTGTTGGGGGTGTTGTGCTTCCGGCATTTTGGTACTGATCCGATCAACGCGGTTTTGTTGCTTGCCATCTGGATCGGCATCGGCTTCATCTTTCGCGGTGTGGCCACCTCGATCTCGGCTATCAGTGATCCTCATCTACCCGGCCGCCCCTGGCAGATTTTCCTGGGCTTGGTCAGCCTGCTGGCCGGAGTCGTGATGCTTGGGTCTCCCCTGGAATCTATTGAGATCCTGACGGTGGTGGTCGCGATCTGGCTGATTGTGATCGGGGTCTTCGAGATCGTGTCGTCGTTCGGTATTCGCACTGCCTCCAGGCGGGCGGAGAAGGCTCTGGCAGGAGCGGCGCCGCCCGCAGTCTGACTCTCGGCGCGTCTTTCACGGACGGTGAATTCGGTTGTGCGGTAAGCCGGAGATGCATCTTGCGTAGCTACGCAGACGCGTACTCTGGCCAGCAGTCGTCCACGTCGCCCGATCAGAGAGCGAGCCATGACCGGATCTTCGGATCAGCCGGTTAGACGGGAGAACGCCGCGGGAGCACCGCACACCGGGCCGCTCTATCCATACCCACCCGGCTATCCGCCGCCCTCCTACGGACCTGCCCAGCCGGTGGCTCCGAAGAACGGTTTCGGTATCGCCGCGTTGGTGCTGGCCGTCGTCGGTCTGCTCGGCGTCGCGACGGTGTTCGCCCCGATCGCTCTGGGCGCCATCGCGGTGATCATCGGCGCCGTCGGGCGCGGACGGGCCAAGCGTGGTATCGCCGACAACGGCGGGGTCGCGATCGCCGGTATCGTATTGGGCGCCTTGGCGATCGCCGTCGGTGTGGCGTTTATCGCGATCTGGACGACGATCTGGAAGGACGTCCGAGGCGGCGACTACATCGACTGTATACAGAAAGCCGGCGACAACCAGGTCGCGGAGCAGCACTGCGCGGATCAGTTTCTACACAGCGTGCAGGATCGGCTGAGCGTCACATTGACGCCGGCGTCGCTACCTTAAAGTCGTTCTGCGCCAGCAGTTTCTGCGGTCTCAGCGGGCCTCCGGAAAGTATTTCACCAGACCTTCTTGCACCACGCTGGCCACCGGCTGCCGGGAGCGATCAAAGAAATGGCCGCTTCCGAGTCCGCGGGAGTCCGCCGCGACCGGAGAGGACGTGGAGTACAGCACCCAGTCGTTGAAATCCACCTGACGGTGGAACCAGACTGAGTGGTTGACCGTCGCGGCAAAGATTCGGTCGTATCCCCATGACAGGCCGTGCGTCGTGATGATCGAATCCAGCACCGTGGTGTCCGAGGAGTACAGCAAGGTGGCGGTGTGAAGTACCGGGTCGTCCGGCAGCGTGCCGTCGGCCTTGACCCAAACCCGGTTGTGGTCAAGCCGATTGCCCTTGTCGCGCATCACCCAGGACGGATCGTTGGTGTAACGCCACTCGATGGGTTGCAGAGCATTGACGAACAGCGGAACCTTGTCCTCGTAGCCTTGCAGCCGATCTCCGAGCGGTGGCACGTCCTCGGGATCGGCGACATCGGGCGGCTCGACACTGTGCTCGATGCCGCGGCCGCCGGCCAGATATGAGACGAACACTGACGCCAGCAGAACGCCGTCCTGCGTCACGTCGACACGGCGGTTGGCGAAGCGCCGCTCGTCGCGCAGGCGAACCACCTGAAATTCCAGGTCTTTGTCGATGTCGCCACCATTGATGAAGTGCGCCGACAGCGCGTTGGGCGGCAGGTCGCGGGTGCGGGTGCGGCTGGCCGCCACGAACGACTGCGCCATCATCAGTCCGCCGAAAGTCCGCGGTGGATTCTTGCTGGGATGGGTTCCGGCGAACAGGTCGTCGCCCTTGTCGCGCAGGTCCAGCACCGCCATCAGCTCGTCGAAGTCAGACACCGGGCACAGCCTAACGGTCCGGGTTAGACGTCCTCTTCGCCGATGCGGTGCACGTGGATCAGGTTGGTCGACCCGACCGTGCCCGGCGGCGCGCCGGCGACGATCACCACTAGGTCGCCGCGTTTGTAGCGGCCCAGCGACAGCAGCGACTTGTCGACCTGGCGAATCATCCCGTCGGTGGTCTGCATGATCCCGACGATGAACGTCTCGGTGCCCCATGTCATGGCCAGCTGACTGCGCACCTCGGGCAGCGGGGTGAACGCCAACAGCGGCAGCGGTGTGTGCAGTCGCGCCAGGCGTCGTACGGTGTCGCCGGACTGGGTGAACGCGACCAGCGCCTTGGCGTCGAGCCGCTCGCCGATGTCGCGGGCGGCGTAGCTGATCACACCGCGCTTGGTCCGCGGCACGTGCGTCAGCGGCGGCGCCGCCGTCGAATTCTCTTCGACCGCACAGATGATTCGGGCCATCGTCTGGACCGCCGCCAACGGATACTTGCCGACCGACGTCTCGCCGGACAGCATCACCGCGTCGGCACCGTCGAGCACGGCATTCGCCACGTCGGAGGCCTCGGCGCGGGTAGGTCGTGAGTGTTCGATCATCGACTCGAGCATCTGGGTCGCCACGATCACGGGTTTGGCGTTCTCCCTTGCCATTTGGATGGCCCGCTTCTGAACCAGCGGCACCTCCTCCAGCGGCAGCTCGACACCCAGGTCGCCGCGGGCGACCATCACCGCATCGAATGCCAGCACCACGGCTTCGAGATTGTCGATGGCTTCCGGCTTCTCGAGTTTCGCGATGACCGGAACACGGCGGCCCACCCGGTCCATCACCTCGTGGACGAGTTCGACGTCCGATGGCGAGCGCACGAACGAGAGTGCCACCATGTCGACGCCTAGGTGCATCGCGAACTCGAGATCGTCGATGTCTTTCTCCGACAAAGCGGGCGCCGAGACACTCATGCCAGGCAGCGACATTCCCTTGTTGTTGCTGACCGGCCCGCCTTCGGTGACTGTGCACACCACGTCGTCGCCGTCGATGTGGTCGACGACCAGACCGACATTGCCGTCGTCAACCAGAACCCGGTCCCCCGGCAGCGCGTCTTGGGCCAGCTGCTTGTAAGTGGTCGAGACGCGGTCGTGGTTGCCTTCGCAGTTCGCGACAGTGATCCGCACCGTTTCACCGTCGGCCCAGTAGGTCGGCCCGTCGGCGAACCGCCCGAGCCTGATCTTGGGGCCCTGCAGATCGGCCAGCACGCCGACCGCGCGGCCGGTGGCGTCGCAGGCGGCACGCACCCGGTCATAGGCGGTCTTGTGATCGCCGTAGTCGCCATGACTGAAGTTGAGTCTGGCGACATCCATTCCGGCCTCGACCAGCGCTCTGACCGACTCGTCGGAGCTGGTGGCCGGACCGAGAGTACAGACGATCTTTCCGCGTCTTGCCACGACAAAAGCATAGTCGCGCGAGCTGATCATCTCGCGTCAGTTCCGCTTCGCGCAGCGGGCTAATGGGTGAGCAGCGTCGGAACCAAGGGGAATCCGGGCAGGTTGCGCACCACTGTCCACGCCAGCAGGGTGACCATCACGGTCGTGGCCACCGGGAGTGTCAACGGCCACTCCCCCCTGCGGCGGCGCAGCAGAACCCACCCGACCAGCAGCGGGACCCCGATCAGCAGCAGGACGTTGTCGCTGATCGCTGCGGCCAGGTCACCGTGCAGCACGTCATGCACCATCCGCAGGCCGCCACATGCCGGACAGTTCCATCCGGTCAGCAGCCGGAACGGGCAGACCGGAAAGAACGAATCCGGCTGGTGCGGGTCGACCAGGCCGACATAGGCCAGTGCGCCTGCCGCCAGCGCACCCGACCCCAACAGCGCGTACAGGTGTCGTCGATCCCAGCGTGCAGCGGGCCGGTCGGCGCCTTGCGCGGCTGGGCCGGACATCAGTCGTCGTCCGGTTTCTTCTCGGTCGCCACGGGCTCATCGGCATCGGAGCCATCGTCCGGGGCCTCCTCCGCCTCGTCGGACTCATCGTCCTTGGCTTCCTCTGCCTCGTCGGACTCAGGCCTCTCGCCCTGCTCCTCAGCCGGCTCGACCTCGACTACGGGCGGATCGACTTCGGCGGCCTCGGCCTCGGCGACGACGGCCTCGGCATCGGCGTCCGCCGCGTCGGCGATCGCCGGCTCGGAGTCTTTCTCCGCGGACTCGGTTTCCGCCGCCCCGGAGTCATTGCCGTCGTCCTCGATCGAGTCCGGCTCCAGCAACTCAGCTGCCGAGCCGCTGAGCGTTGCCGGATCTTCACGGCCCTTGGGTGCCAGAACGAGATACACCACCGCGCCGATGAGCACGAACGTCGACGTGAAGGAGTTGACGCGGATCCCCGCGATATGTGTCGCGGTGTCGTCGCGCAGCAATTCGACCCAGAAACGCCCGATGCAGTAACCCGCGACATACGCCGCAAATAGCCGACCGTGCCCGATCGTGAAACGGCGATCGAGATAGAGCAGAACGACGAAAATCAGTAGGTTCCAGAGCAATTCGTAAAGGAAGGTCGGTTGTACGACCATTGCGAGCTGCCCGGTCGACACCCCGTCGAGGGAATGCACATCGACGAATCCGGCCGGATCGCGGCGATAGAAGATCTCCAGGCCCCACGGCATAGTGGTCTCACGGCCGAAAAGCTCTTGGTTGAAGTAGTTCCCGAGGCGACCGATCGCCTGCGCGAGAACGATGCCGGGCGCGATAGCATCGCCGAACGCCGGCAGTGGAATGCCCCGACGCCGGCAGGCAATCCACGCGCCCACCCCACCGAGTGCGATAGCGCCCCAGATACCCAGACCGCCGTCCCAGATGCGCAGCGCGGCAATGGGTCCGGCACCACCCTCACCGAAATACGTCCGCCAATCGGTGGCCAGGTGATAGAGCCGGCCGCCGACAAGGCCGAACGGCACGGCCCACAGCGCGATGTCGTAGATCACGCCGCGCTCACCGCCGCGGGCCGCCCAGCGACGGTCGCCGATCAGCAACGCCGCAATGATCCCGGCGATGATGAACAGTGCGTAGGCCCGGATCGGGATCGGCCCCAGATGCCAAACCCCTTGAGATGGGCTGGGGAAATAGGCCAGGACGGTCGTGGTCATGGAGTCGAAATCCTCTGGCGGACACCGGCTGCGAGTTCTTCACTCAGGCCACGCATCGTGGACAGACTTTCGGATAGCGCAGAGACCAGCGCCGAACCCACGATGACTCCGTCGGCATAACTTGCGATCTCGGCGGCCTGTTCCCGCGACCGAACGCCCAGTCCGACTCCGACGGCGATATCGGAAACCGCTTTGACCCTGCCGACCAACTCCGGTGCGGCGTTCGACACCACATCGCGGGCACCTGTCACGCCCATGGTCGACGCGGCGTAGACGAATCCGCGCGACGCACCGACGGTGTCCGCGAGGCGCTGCGGTGTCGACGACGGGGCGACCAGGAAGATACGGTCGAGTCGGTGCTGGTCAGATGCTGCGAGCCACTCCTCGGCCTCGTCGGGGATGAGGTCCGGAGTGATCAGCCCGAATCCGCCCGCTGCAGCCAAGTCGCGCGCAAAAGCGTCAACTCCGTAGCGCAGCACCGGGTTCCAATATGTCATGACCACGGCGCGACCGCCCGCCGCGCTGATCGCCTCGACGGCCGTCAACGTGTCGCGCACCCGTACACCACCGTGCAACGCAACCTCTGCGGCGTTCGCGATCACGGGGCCGTCCATCCCTGGATCCGAATACGGAACGCCGACCTCGATCAGGTCACAACCGGATTCGGTCAAAGCTTTCATCGCGTCGATCGATGTCGGGACATCGGGATACCCCGTCGGTAGATATCCAATGAGCGCCGCACGATGCTCGTCCCGGCATGCACTGAAAAGTGTTTGCAGTCGGCTTTTTTCGCTCTGCCCGACGGTCATGATCGTCCGCTGTCGAGTACGCCGAACCACTTTGCCGCAGTCTCGACGTCTTTGTCTCCTCGGCCGGACAGATTCACGACGATGATTGCCCCACTACCCATCTCGAGGCCAAGCTTGAGCGCGCCGGCGACCGCGTGCGCCGATTCGATCGCCGGAATGATGCCTTCGGTGCGGCACAGCAGCCGGAACGCGTCCATGGCCTCGGTGTCGGTGATCGGACGGTATTCGGCCCGCCCGGTGTCTTTCAGCCAGGCGTGTTCTGGGCCGACGCCCGGATAGTCCAGTCCCGCCGAGATCGAGTGCGATTCGATGGTCTGCCCGTCCTCGTCCTGCAACAGGAACGAGAACGACCCCTGAAAGGCGCCCGGCGACCCGCCGGTGAACGTCGCCGCGTGGCGGCCGGTTTCGACCCCGTCGCCGGCGGCCTCGAAGCCGACGAGCCGGACTCCGGGGTCGTCGAGAAAAGCGTGGAAGATGCCGATCGCGTTCGATCCCCCGCCCACGCATGCGGTGACGGCATCGGGCAGGCGACCGGCCTGATCCCGGATCTGCACTCGCGTCTCGAGCCCGATCACCCGTTGGAAGTCGCGAACCATCGTCGGGAACGGGTGCGGCCCGGCGGCGGTGCCGAAGCAGTAATAGGTGTTGTCGGCGTTGGTCACCCAGTCGCGGAACGCGTCATTGATAGCGTCCTTGAGGGTTTTCGATCCGGACTCGACCGAGACGACTTCGGCGCCCAGCAGTCGCATCCGGGCGACGTTGAGTGCTTGCCGTGCGGTGTCGACGGCGCCCATGTAGATCACGCAGTCCAAACCGAGCAGCGCACAGGCGGTCGCGGTGGCCACGCCGTGCTGGCCGGCGCCGGTCTCGGCGATCACCCGGGTCTTACCCATCTGGCGTGCCAGCAGGGCCTGACCCAGCACGTTGTTGATCTTGTGAGAACCGGTGTGGTTGAGGTCTTCCCGTTTGAGGAAGATGTGCGCGCCGCCTGCGTGCTCGCTGAGCCGGGCCGCCTCGTACAGCGGCGACGGCCGGCCGGTGTAGTGGGTCTGCAAGCGATCGAGTTCGTCGAGGTAAGCCTGGTCGGTGCGCACCTTCTCGTAGGCCGCGGTGACTTCCTCAATCACGGCCATCAATGCCTCGGCGACGAACCGCCCGCCGTACACACCGAAGTGACCACGAGAGTCGGGATCGTGGGTAGTGGGCTCGGCGATGGCGGCGCTGGAACGCGGAAGTTCCGGGCGTGAGAGGTCAGCCATCAAAGACGCTCAACAGGTAAGCGGCGCATGGGATTCAACCACCGCGTAGGGCTAACGGGCCGGCTTGGGGCACGAGGGGTGCTTGCCGGCCGTGACCAGATCGGCGACGGCCGCGCGAGGGTCCCCACTGGTCACCAAGCCCTCGCCGACCAGCACGGCATCCGCGCCCGCGCCCGCGTAAGCCAGCAGGTCAGCCCTGCCCCGCACGCCGGATTCGGCGATCCGGATGATGTCGGATGGAAGCCCGGGGGCGATGCGCGCGAAGCAATCCCGATCGACCCGAAGTGTGCGCAGATCACGGGCGTTGACGCCGATCACCCTGGCTCCGGCTTTCAAAGCCCGGTCGGCTTCAGCTTCGGTGTGCACCTCGACAAGCGCGGTCATGCCCAGCGATTCGGTGCGTTCCAGCATCGACTCCAACGCCGGCTGATCCAGCGCGGCCACGATCAGCAGCAGCATGTCTGCGCCGTGCGCGCGAGCCTCGTGAATCTGGTAGGGCCCCACCACAAAGTCTTTGCGCAGCACCGGTATTGATACCGCGGCGCGAACTGAATCGAGATCGGCCAGGCTGCCGTGGAAACGGCGCTCTTCGGTCAGCACGCTGATGATCCGGGCGCCACCGTCTTCGTAGGCGCGTGCCAGTGCAGCTGGGTCGGCGATGGACGCGAGTTCACCCGCCGACGGACTGGCCCGCTTCACTTCGGCGATGACGCCGATACCGGCCTCGCGCAACGCAGCCAACACATCACGCGGTGGTGCGGCAGCTTCGGCTGCAGCTTTGATCTCGGCCATGCCGACGACCGCTTCGCGGGCGGCAACGTCGGCGCGGACTCCTTCGATAATGGAGTCGAGCACGCTTGCCGAACTCATGCTGTCGGTTCCTCTCCCCGGCCGCCAGATTTCTTGACGGCGTACATCGAGGGTAGCGAGCGCCAAGGTGGCTTTCGTCACCGACCCTCGGTGTCAGGTTCGTCAGGCAGATCGTCCGCTGGATCGGTCGGGTCACGGCCCTCGTCGAGCTCGTCCCACATCGTGCGTTCCGACGGGGCCTCGTCGGCACGCCGTGCCGCCGACCGGCGTGCCGCGGGCGCCAGGTACTTCGTGGCGGTGCCCCCAGCCGAGGTCGCCGCGCGCATCAACAGGGCGGCCGCGACCAGGATGCCGACGGCGGTCACCAGGGTGATCACCGGGCCCGGGTAGTGCCGCATGCTGCCGACCAGCTCCTGCAACGGCACGCGCGCCAGTTCGGCACCCCGCACGGCCACGTCGGAGATCTCCAGCGTGCTGACCGCCAGGTAACCCGTTGCCAGGCTGGCGAGCGCCGCCAGTACCGCGAGCACCCGCAATGCCCAGCCACGCACCGCCAGCGCCGCCAGCGCGGTGGCCAGCAACAGCAGCGCCAGCGGCAGCAGCGCCGACGACCATCCCGCCCCGGACAGCGTGACGAGCTTCGGCGGGCCCAGGCCGTCGAACGTGTTCAGCTCGACCCAGGTCAGCCGCGAGGCCGCCCAGAGGCCGGCGGCCGAGACCACCAGCAGGAACTGCGCCACCCGGATGGACCGTCGGTCGCCGACAGCGGGTTGGGCATCAGCCATCCGGGTCGGCGTCCGGGTTGCGCAGCGTCTCCGCAGCGGCGATCGCACTGAGCACCGCCCGCGCCTTATTCGTCGCTTCGGTGTACTCGTAGGGCCCGTTCGAGTCGGCCACCACCCCGCCGCCGGCCTGCACGTAGGCGGTGCCGTCACGCATCAAAGCAGTGCGGATCGCGATGGCGAAATCCGCGTTTCCGGCGAAGTCGAGGTAGCCGAGCACGCCGCCGTAGAGACCGCGTCGGGTCTTCTCCACTTCCTCGATCAGCTCCATCGCGCGGACCTTGGGAGCACCGGACAAAGTGCCGGCCGGGAAGCAGGCCGTCACGGCATCCAAGGCGGTGCGCCCATCGGCGAGCATCCCGGTCACCTTGGAGACCAGATGCATGACGTGGCTGTAGCGCTCGATATGGCTGTAGTCCTCGACGCGAACACTTCCGGGCACACACACCCGACCGAGGTCGTTGCGGCCCAGGTCGACCAGCATCAGGTGCTCGGCGCGTTCTTTATCGTCGGCCAGCAGCTCCTTTTCCAGCAACTGGTCCTCGTCTTCAGTCTCGCCACGCCACCGGGTGCCGGCGATCGGGTGCGTCGTCGCCCACCCGTCCTGCACCGTCACCAATGCCTCAGGGCTTGATCCGGCGATCGAAAATGCCGTTCCCCCTTCGCCATTGGGCACGTGGAGCAGGTACATGTACGGGCTGGGGTTGGACACGCGAAGCATTCGGTAGACGTCGATCGGTTCGACGTCGGTGTCCATCTCGAAACGCTGCGACGGCACCACCTGAAACGCCTCGCCGCGCTCGATTTCACCGACCAGGCGCTCCACGATCGCGCCATACTCCTCGACCGTGCGCTGCGCGCGGTGCTGCGGCTCGGGTCGGGTGAACGTCGCGACGGTCGAGGGCAACGGTTGTTCGAGCGCAGCGGTCATCACGTCCAACCGAGCGATCGCATCGTCGTAGGCCTCGTCCACCCGCTCGTCGGTGCCATTCCAGTTCACCGCGTTGGCGATCAGGGTGATGGTGCCCTCATGGTGATCGACGGCGGCCAGGTCGGTGGCCAGCAGCAGCAGCATGTCCGGAAGGTTCAGGTCGTCGACCGCGATCTCGGGCAGCCGCTCGAGGCGCCGCACCAGGTCGTAGGCGAAAAAGCCGACCATGCCACCGGACAGCGGGGGTAGGCCTGGCAATGCCGCGGTCGCCAGCAGCGCCAAGGTCTCGGTTAATGCCTGCAGCGGGTCGCCGCCGGTCGGCGCGTCGTGGGGCACCGTGCCCAGCCACACCGCCTGCCCGTCGCGCACGGTCAGCGCCGAGGGAGCACCCGCGCCGATGAACGACCACCGCGACCACGACCGCCCGTTCTCGGCCGACTCCAGCAGGAAGGTGCCGGGCCGGTTATCGGCCAGCTTGCGGTACGCGGACAGCGGGGTCTCGGCGTCGGCCAGCACCTTGCGGGTCACCGGCACCACACGATGTTCGGCTGCCAGCGCACGGAAATGCTCCCGCGATGTGGTGGCGGCGGCGAGATTGGCGTGCACGCAGCCATCCTCCCAGATAGGCAGTTCGGTTCCGCTCGCCACTGGCGTAGCGTGACGGCCATGAAAACCGGTGACACCGTGGCTGACTTCGAACTTCCCGACCAGACCGGAACCCCGCGCAAGCTCAGCGCGCTGCTCTCCGACGGGCCGGTCGTGCTGTTCTTCTACCCGGCGGCGATGACGCCCGGGTGCACCAAGGAAGCCTGCCACTTCCGCGATCTGGCTCAAGAGTTCGCCGCTGTCGGGGCGAACCGGGTCGGCATCAGCGTCGATCCCGTCGCCAAGCAAGCGAAGTTCGCCGACAGCCAACAGTTCGACTACCCGCTGCTGTCTGACACCGATGGCGCGATCGCCAACCAATTCGGCGTCAAGCGTGGGCTCTTGGGCAAGCTGATTCCGGTCAAGCGCACGACCTTCGTCATCGACACCGACCGCACAGTGCTCGATGTGATCTCGAGCGAGTTGAGCATGGACTCCCACGCCGACAAGGCACTACAGACGCTGCAGGCGCGCAGCTAGCCGGCATGCCGCTGACTGACGGCGCCACGTTCGCCGGCGACACCATTGTCCAGCGGCTGGGGACCGGTGGCATGGGCGAGGTTTACCTTGCGCAGCATCCGCGGCTGCCCCGTCGGGACGCTCTCAAAGTCTTGCCGGCCGCGTTGACTGCGGATCAGGAGTATCGGCTGAGATTCAGCCGGGAAGCAGACCTCGCCTCGGAGTTGTGGAATCCCCACATCGTCGGCGTCCACGACCGTGGCGAATTCGAAGGACAGCTGTGGCTGTCGATGGATTACGTCGACGGAACTGACGCCGCCGAACTGCTGCGCAGCCGGTATCCGTCCGGAATGCCCAGGGCCGAAGCGTTCACGGTCATCAGCGCGATTGCCGATGCATTGGACTACGCACATCAGCGCGGACTGCTACACCGCGACATCAAGCCCGCCAACATCCTGATCAGCGACACCGACCCGCGCGGGCGGCGAATCCTGCTGGCCGACTTCGGAATCGCCCGACAGGTTGGCGATATCAGTGGGCTGACCGCAACCAACATGGTGATGGGAACGACGGCGTATGCCGCCCCCGAACAACTCCTGGGCAAAGACATCGACGGGCGTGCCGACCAGTATGCGTTGGCCTGCACAGCATTTCACCTACTCACCGGATCAGCGCCCTACGACAAATCCAACGCGGCCGTGGTGATCTCGCAGCACCTTTCCGCACCACCTCCGCTGATCGGCGAGCTGCGGCCCGACCTCGTCGACCTCAATGGCGTGATCGCGAAGGCGTTGGCGAAAGACCCGGCAGTTCGCTATCCAAGCTGTTCTGATTTCGCCGCGGCCCTGACCGGCCAACCCGGCATCGGCGCCGGCAACACGGTCGCCGGCTATGCGGCGGAGACACCGACCACACAGATGTCCGCCCCGGCTCAGGTCGCACCGGTGAAGCCCGCTCGCCAGCGACGACGTCCCGCGGTGCTGCTGGCTGCCGGAGTGACTGTGGCGCTGCTACTGCTGGCAGGGGTAGTCGGCGCCAAAGTCATGCACCACAGAGCGGCCGAGTCGGCGAGCGTCGACGCCGGCGGTCACGGTACCGCCCCGACCGTTCAGTTGACGCGGTACGTCACCGATCCGTCGGGCAAGCTGACGACTGTGGGGCGAACCGCAGTCGAGGACGCCCTGGCGAGACTGTCCACCCGACACAACGTCCACCTCTGGGTCGCGTATCTCGACGACTTCGCTGGACTGACCCCGGCCCGCTGGGCCGAGGACACCATGCGCGCCAACGGTTTCACCGACATCGATGGCCTGCTGGCGATCGACACCGCCAACCACACCTTCGCCTTCCGGGTGCCGGCCATCATGAGCCACGGCGCGGGTGGCGCTCACGTCAACGCCGAGCTGATTCGTAAAGAACGGATCGCGCCGGCCGTGCGCCACAACGAGTGGGCGCGGGCCGCCGTGGCAGCGGCCAACGGATTGGAAACCGCCGGCTAGGTGTACTGACCACAGACGTTGGTGACGGCGTGGCGTGGTGACAAAGCGAAGACCTCCGAGTGAAGTGCGAGCTGCTTAGGAACGCACTCATTCACCGGAGGTCTTCGTGTCCCACCGTAATGCTCCATTGTCAGAACTAGGTCGGCTGAGGCTGGCGCGTTGTGTCGTTGAGGATCGCTGGCCGTTACGGCGTGCTGCGGAGCGGTTCCAGGTGTCGGCGACCACTGCGGCACGCTGGGCAGGTCGGTATCGGCTCCACGGTGTAGCCGGCATGATCGATCGGTCTTCGCGACCGCGCCATTCACCTGCGCGGACCCCGACGCGCACGGAGCGTCGCATCATCAAGGTTCGGGTGTTGCGCCGCTGGGGGCCTGCCCGAATCGGGTATCTGCTGGGCCTGCATCCTTCGACGGTCCATCGGGTCTTGACCCGTTACCGGCTGGCCAAGCTGCGCTGGCTGGACCGTCCAACCGGACGCGTCGTGCGCCGCATGCACTCCGAGCACTGCGGGGACCTGGTTCACGTCGACGTCAAGAAGCTGGGCAAGATCCCCGCTGGTGGTGGTTGGCGGATGCTGGGCCGCTCCGTTGGCCAACGCCATTCCCAGGCCGACAAGTCCAGCGGGAAGCGCAACGGTTACCACAATCCTGTGCGCGGCTATCACTTCCTGCACACCGCACTGGATGCACACTCGCGGTTGGCGTACACCGAGCTTCTCGGCGACGAACGCAAAGAGACCGCCGCGGCTTTCTGGGCCCGGGCCAACGCGTGGTTCGCAGAGCGTGGGATCACCATTCGAAAAGTGTTGACCGACAACGGCTCCTGCTATCGCTCGCACGCCTTCGCTGACGTCTTAGGTGACATCGAACATCGCCGGACCCGACCGTATCGACCCCAGACGAACGGCAAAGTGGAGAGATTTCACCGCACTTTGGCCGACGAATGGGCCTACGCCCGGCTCTACCGAAGCGACGCCGAACGTTGCACCGAGTTTCCCCGCTGGCTGCACACCTACAATCACCACCGCGGCCACACCGCACTCGGCGGCCAACCACCCGCCACCCGCGTACCTAACCTCTCAGGTCAGTACAGCTAGGTCAGTGCGACGCCGGTGACATCAGGAGCTCCATCATCGCGGCCCCGGTGATCGGGGGGCTGTAAAGCATGCCTTGCGCGACCTCGCATCCGCGATCACGAAGCCACGACGCGATTTCCGCGTTCTCCACTCCCTCAGCGACCGTTGTCACATCGAGCGCGTGTGCCAGGTCGATGACTGCGCTGACGATCGCTTCGGCGCGTGAATCCGTCAGTACGTTGCTGATCAGGTCGTAGTCGACCTTGACTTCATCGATGGGCAGCTTGCGCAGATAGGTCAACGCCGAATAGCCGCTGCCGAAGTCATCGAGCGCGATGTGAATATTCTTCTCGCGCAACGCTTCCAGCACCTGCCGGGTCCGGTCGATGTCGTCCAGCAGCAGGTCCTCGGTGATCTCGACGATCAGCGAGTCGCCGGGTAACTCGTGTCGCTCCAACGCCTCGAAAATACGGGCGGGCAGATTGACATCGCCGACCAGCGGCGGAAAAAGGTTGACCGCAACGGGTATCGCGATGCCCCGGCGCCGCCAGTGTGCGGCGTCGCAGAGCGCCTGGTCCAGGACCAAGTCGGTGAAGCTGCGCATCAGACCGTGCTGGCGTACCAACGGCAGAAATTGGTGCGGCTGCACCATTCCGAACACCGGGTGCGGCCATCGCACCAGCGCCTCGGAGCCCACGACATCGCTTGTCTGCAGGTCGACTTTGGGCTGATACCACACGGTGAGTGCGCGATGGCTAATGGCCTGACGTAGATCGCTGAGCAGCCGTACCTCGACCAACCCGCCGCGTGACGACTGAATTTCGGAGGTGGAGAACGACCCGGAGTTGTCGTCGTCGACGTGCATGTCGGGGCTGAAAGTCTGAAGCCCGCCACCGAGTCGTTTGGCCGAATACATCGCCATATCAGCGTGTTTGAGCAATCCGGATGCACTCAGCACGGGATCGTCCAGGCCGGCGACGGCCAGGCCGGCGCTGGGTCGCATGAAGATGACCTCGTCATCTGTGCGGAACGGTCGCTCGAACGCCTCCATGATCTGGTAAACGGTCAGATGCGCGTTCTCCCCGGCATCTTCGATGAGCACCGCAAATTCGTCTCCACCCAGCCTGGCGACGGTGTCGCCCGTTCTCACACAGCTCATCAACCGCTGGCCGGCCTGCACCAACAGCGCGTCACCGACGGCGTGACCCAGCTTGTCGTTGATGAGCTTGAAGTCGTCGAGGTCCATCGACAGGACCGCAACCGAACGCTGATCGCGATGGAAGAGCTGGATCGCATGCTCGAGCCGGTCGTGGAACAGCACCCGGTTGGCCAGGTTGGTCAGTGGATCGCGGAGAGCCCGGTCGGACGCGCTGTGCAGCAGTCGGCGGTTTTCGGCGACCACCAGGAACTGGCGGCCGAGCACCGCGAAAACCAGCCAGGGCGCGGCGGCCAGCGCGGGGTCGGACTCCAGACTGTGGCGGAACTCAGCGACTTCGAGGCCGCCGGCAATAGCCAACGGAATGTAGGGCAGCCACAACGAAGCCGCCGTCCGCGCCTCGAAGTGCCTAGCAGACTCGGGCGTATCCGCCGGACAGTCGAGTGCCGCAATGCCAAGTAAGACCAATCCTGCCGGCCATTCCAAGCTCCAAGCGCTGTCGGCGAGGTAGCGGAAGGTGTGGCTAGCTAATGAGAAGACGTAGGCACCGCCGGCGGCGGCAATCAGAGTTAGACCGGTCGTCAGCGCAATCAGCGTTCGGCGCCACTGAGCGTTCGCGCGGGCCAGCCCTAGCACCGCCACTGTGACGGTCACCACTCCCGCGATCGGACAGGTGATTGACAGGAACTCGTCGAGGCGACCCACGCCGGTCGCGGCGTACACGTCGCGGAGCAGCGTCACCCAGGCCACCACGAAGAGCGACGCGCCGACGATCGCACCGTCCAGCAGCATCCGGAACCGCGCGACGCCCGGATTGCCGGACGGAAATAGGAGCAATGCAATGCAAGCGACCAACGGAAAGACCAGGAATCCGATCATCGCGGTTGCCGGGTACAGCGGTAAGGCACTGCCCCGCAGTCGGTCGTAAAGCACTGCGATCGAACCGAACTCTAACGCGACTAGGCCAATGGCCATCACGAGCCATGCCTGCCGTTGCCTGCTGCGCCCCCGTCGCGCCGCAACGGCGGCACATACGGCCGCAAATGCCGGGAACCCCAGCGTCCCGCCGAAGCGCAAGGCGCTCACCACCGATGGGCCGCCCCACCCAGAGATGAACCAGATAGCGAACACCGAGAACACAGCAGCAGGCACCGCAGCAATCCGGAGGAGTCGCTGCGATGCGGTCGATATTCCTACCACTGCACCCATGGTTTGTTGTCCGACTTCAATTGTGTGGCTGCCATTGCCGCGGTTGAAAAGTTAGCAAAGTGCAACCGTTCCACCGGGCCGTTCGGGCGGATATTCGGTGTTCGCCTGCATTTTCGAGTTCGCGGAGTCCGGTCGATCGGACTTAATGTTCAATGCAATAAACAGTCGACTGCTCGTTGCCGACGGACGCGTCTTCCGAATAGCAGAATGCGGCTTCAAACCTCCACCCAGGTTGCTGGATCGATCAGCAAACATAGCCGATAAATTGAAATGTGAATCCGGTGCCCGATTTCCTGCCCGGGCCAGACAAATGACACCGACCGTGCCCCTATTCGCGTGGGACACGGTCGGTGCCGTTTCGTGAGAGAGCGAATCGCGCGAACTCGTTCTGCCGCAGCAGACTTCGCGCAATCAGATCAGAACAGGCTGGTCAGCCAAGAACCATCAAACAGGTCGGTCACGAACGAGCCGGCAGAAGCCGAGCCGCCCAATAGATCTGTCATGGCGGCGGTCATCGCCGGCTCGATGTCGGTCATATTGCCTCCGTCCGCGCTCGCGTTGAGCAAGTCACCGAAAGCGATGGCCAGATCGTTATTGCCGAGCCCGGCGAACGCCGTACTGCCGTCGCCGAAGACCGCAGCGAGGTTGTAGTCGCCACCGCCGGCGGTGGCGGAGTCGCCATTGCCGAATATCGCAGCGATATCGTTCAGCCCCTGGGTGAACGCCTGGATGTCGTTATTGCCGGCGATCGTGAGGACGTCGTTGCTGTTTCCGGTGTCGGCGAGGTCGTTGGCGCCGTACACAGTCATCAAGTCGTTGCTGCCGCCCAGAATCTTGGGACTGGCTGCCGGCGCCGTCGGCGATGACGGTGTTGGCGTTGCCGAACACTGCGCTCGCGTTGCTCATGTAGCCGGTGGCGTCGACGAAGTTGTTGTCGCCGTTGACGTTGGTGATGCTGTCGGCGCCGTTGGCGATGCTGATGTTGTTCGTGCCGGCGCCGATGTATGACGTGCTGCCGGCGCCATTGGCGTAGGAGTCACCGTACATGCCATTATCGAACGCCCTGCTGCCGTCGCCGTAGGCGATGGCCAGGCCGAAATTGCCGGCCACGGTGGTGGCCGACGCGTTGCCTTCCTGCAATAGCGACATCCCGTCGTAAGAGATCGCGAAGTCCGGCGTCGACCCAGCGGCAGCTGACGCGAACGGCAGGACATCGATCGCCGACGCGATGTCCGGCGTAAGCGTGTCGCTGACGTCAGCGGACGCCATCCAGGGCAGCGCAGCCAGCGCCGACCCGATACCCAGCCCTACTGCGACTCCCCCAACGCGACCAAGAAACTTCGTGCACTCCATCTGATCTTCCCCTGCTCGGCTCCGCGCCCCGGGCGGCCGCGGATACCTGAGATTCGGAGCAGATAGTTAATAAGTTGGGCCTAAGTGGCCGGTAATAATTCTTCAGTTTTGGCCGGAGCGGTTTCGCGCTCGGGGTCCGCCGATCAATCGTTGTCCGGTGCCAGCAGAACGTCGGCGTCGAAGCAGCTGTGGTCGCCGGTGTGACAGGCGGCGCCGACCTGGTCGACCACCAGCAGCACCGCGTCACCGTCGCAGTCCAGCCGCACCGAATGCACCCGCTGGGTGTGGCCGGACGTGGCGCCTTTGACCCATTGCTCGCCGCGGGATCTGGAGAAGTAAGTGCCCTCGCGGGTTTCCAGGGTGCGGGCCAGCGCCTCGTCGTCCATCCACGCGACCATCAGCACGTCACCGCTGCCGCGTTCCTGCACGATCGCGGTGAACAGTCCGTCGGCGTTGCGCTTGAGTCGTGCCGCGATGTCTGGGTCGAGGCTCATCGCACCGTGATCCCTTCTGCGGCCATGGCTTGCTTGACCTGCCCGATGGTCAGCTGTCGGAAGTGAAAGACGCTGGCGGCCAACACCGCATCGGCACCGGCGGCGACGGCGGGCGCGAAGTGGTCGACCGATCCGGCGCCGCCGCTGGCGATCACCGGCACCGTCACCGCCGCTCGAACCGCGCGCAGCATCGCCAGATCGAACCCGGCCCGGGTCCCGTCGGCATCCATCGAGTTGAGCAGGATCTCCCCCACTCCCAGCTCGGCGCCGCGGGCCGCCCATTCGACAGCGTCGATGCCGGTGCCGCGCCGCCCGCCGTGGGTGGTGACTTCCCAGCCCGACGGCGTCGGGTGTGAACCGGCCGGCACCGTGCGGGCGTCGACGGACAGCACGATGCATTGCGAACCGAACTGGGCGGCCATCTCGGCCAGCAACTCCGGGCGCGCGATCGCGGCGGTGTTGATCGACACCTTGTCCGCGCCCGCGCGCAGCAGCACGTCGACGTCGGCGACGGTCCGCACGCCGCCGCCGACGGTGAGCGGGATGAACACCTGCTCGGCGGTGCGGCGGACCACCTCGAGCATGGTCGTGCGGCCCGATGACGACGCGGTCACGTCGAGGAAGGTCAACTCGTCGGCGCCCTCGGCGTCGTACGCGGCGGCCAACTCCACGGGATCGCCGGCGTCGCGGAGGTTTTCGAAGTTGACGCCCTTGACCACCCGGCCGTCATCGACGTCCAAACAGGGAATGACGCGGGTGGCAAGGCTTGTGCTGGTGGGGAATTCAGTATTCATCGGGCAGCCCTACCGTTTGCAGCATGTCGAGTAGCTGGGCGTGCACACCGGGGGCGGCGGCCAGCGCAGAGCGCGAAGCGGGTGTCCACTTCTCGCCCGCCAGGTTGGTGACGATGCCGCCCGCGGCCCGCACGAGCGCCACACCGGCGGCGTGATCCCACACGTGATGGCCGAAGCTGATAGAACCGCCCAGCACCCCGTCGGCGACATAGGCGAGATCGATTCCGGTGGCGCCGTGCATCCGCATCCGCGACGAGACCCGGCTGAGTTCTTCGAGCACCGCCACCCGATAACGCCCGGGGAACCGGCCGCGCGAGTCGGCGTTGAAGGTCCCGACACCGATGATTGCGTGATTCAGGTCGGCGTGAGCCAACGGCGGCTGTGGCACACCGTTTTTCAGCACCGGGCCACCGTCCACCGCGGCGTAGCGTTCGCCCATGAACGGCAACCAGGTCAAACCCGCTACGGGCTCACCGTCGTGCAGCAGGCCGAGCAGGATCGCGGCCATCGGCAGACCGGCAGCGTAGTTGAAGGTCCCATCAATCGGGTCGAGAACCCACACCCATTCCGAGTCGAGGTCGGCGCCGCCGAACTCCTCACCGTGCACCGGAATGCCGGTCGCAGACATCAACGCAGCGACCACTTGTCGCTCGATGGCCAGATCGACCTTGGTGGCGAAGTCGTTGCCCCGCTTGCTGACCGCAGACTCCGCGCGATGCCCGGCGACGAACGGCTTGGCCGCGGCGTCGAGGATCGCCGAAGCCTCGGCCACCAGCGCATCGAGATCCATTGCGGCCCTAGCCTGCCACCGCGGCCAGCGCCTCCGGCAGCGTGAATCGCCCGGCATACAGCGCCTTGCCGACGATCGCGCCCTCGACCCCGCTGCCGGTCAGGGTGGCGATGGCCCGCAGATCGTCGAGGCTCGACACCCCGCCGGAGGCGATCACCGGCGTGTCGGTGCGGTCGGCGACCGCGCGAAGCAGGTCGAGGTTGGGACCCGTCAGCGTGCCGTCCTTGGTGACGTCGGTGACGACGAAACGCGAACATCCTTCGCTGTCAAGGCGTTCCAGCACCGGCCACAGGTCGCCGCCGTCGGTCTCCCAGCCGCGGCCGCGCAACCGGTGCTCGCCGTCGACTATCTTGCACGTCCAGGCCGACCGCGACCTTGTCGCCGTGCTCGGCGATCGCCTTGGCGCACCACTGCGGGTTCTCCAAGGCGGCGGTGCCCGAGGTTGACCCGCGCACAGCCGGTGGCCAGTGCGGCGCTCAGCGAGTCGTCGTCGCGAATACCGCCGGACAACTCGACCTGCACGTCGAGCTTGCCGACCACTTCGGCCAGCAGCTCACGGTTGGAGCCACGGCCGAACGCCGCGTCCAGGTCCACCAGGTGTATCCACTCGGCGCCGTCGCGCTGCCACGCCAGCGCGGCATCCAGCGCTGAGCCGTAGTCGGTTTCGCTGCCGGCCTTGCCCTGCACCAGCCGCACCGCCTTGCCCTCGACGACGTCGACGGCGGGCAACAAGATCAACGACACGTCTACAACCCTCTCAACCCAATTGCTCAAGACAGCCGCTCCGGCGTCACCGCTCTTCTCGGGATGAAACTGGGTCGCCGACAATGGACCGTCCTCGACCGCGGCCAGGAACGGCACGCGGTGGGTGGCCCAGGTCAGCAGCGCGTCGGCTCGGCCCTCCCACTGTTGCGCCGCATAGGAATGCACGAAGTAGAACCGGGCGCCGGCGTCCAGGCCCTTGAACAGTGCGCTGCCAGGCGCGGCGTCCACGACGTTCCACCCCATGTGCGGGATCACCGGCGCGTCGAGCCGGGTCACCGCGCCCGGCCACTGGCCGCAGCCGGCGCTCTCCACCCCGAACTCGACGCCGCGGGCGAACAGGATCTGCATGCCGACACACACGCCGAGCACCGGCCGGCCGGCGGCAACCCGGTCGGCGATGGCTTGTTGCCCGCTGATCCCCCGCAACCCGGTCATGCACGCCTCGAACGCGCCGACTCCCGGGACCACCAGTCCGTCCGCGGCAGCGGCCTTTTCGAGGTCAGCGGTCACCTCGACATCGGCGCCGACCCGCTCCAGTGCGCGTTGGGCCGAACGTAGGTTGCCGGATCCGTAGTCCAGCACCACAACCGATTTCAGCTGCTCACAGAGCACCTTTGGTGGACGGCACGCCGGACACCCGCGGATCTAGCTCGACGGCCTGCCGCAATGCCCGGGCGACGGCCTTGTACTGCGCCTCGGTGATGTGGTGCGGGTCGCGGCCGTAGAGCGCGCGCACGTGCAGCGCGATGCGGGCGTTGTTCGCCAGCGTCTCGAAGACGTGCCGGTTGATCACGGTGTGATACGGCACCGAGCTTCCGGCGATCGTGATGTGCAGCAGGTGGTCCGGCTCGCCGGTGTGCACGCAGTACGGCCGGCCGGAGACGTCGACGGTGGCGTGCGCCAGCGTCTCGTCCATCGGGATGAAGGCGTCGCCGAACCGGCGGATGCCCTTCTTGTCGCCGAGCGCCTCGCCCAGCGCCTGGCCCAGCACGATCGCGGTGTCCTCGATGGTGTGGTGACCTTCGATCTCGACGTCGCCCTTGGCGCGCACGGTCAGATCGAAGCTGGCGTGGCTGCCCAGCGCGTGCAGCATGTGGTCGTAGAAGGGGACACCGGTGTCGATGTCCACCTGGCCGGTGCCGTCGAGGTCGAGCTCGACGACGATGTCGGATTCCTTGGTCGTGCGCTCAACGCGTGCGCGACGGCCGGCGGTCATGACGCTCCTAGGGGCTGGGCCAGTTCGGTGGCGACCAGATCTACGCTGGCCGCCAGGAATGCGTCGTTCTCCGCGGCCAGCCCGATGGTCGCGCGCAGATATCCGGGGATACCGACGTCGCGGATCAGCACACCGGCATCGAGGTAACGCTGCCAGGTGGCCGGCGCGTCGGCGAAGCGCCCGAACAAGACGAAGTTGGCATCGCTCGGGACGACCTGAAAACCCATGTCGCTCAAAGCCGTTTCACACCCGCTCCCGTTCGGCGATCAGCGTCGCGACGCTGCCCAGCGTGTCGTCGGCGTGTCGCAGCGCGGCGCGGGCGGCGGCCTGGGTGATCGAGGACAGGTGATAGGGCAGCCGCACCAGCAGCATCGCGTCGACCACGGCCGGGGTGGCGACCAGGTAGCCCAGTCGGCCGCCCGCGAAGGCGAACGCTTTGCTCATGGTGCGGGTCACGACGAGCTTGGTCGGGTACTCGTCGAGCAGCGCCACCGCGCTGGGCTGCGAGGAGAACTCGCCGTACGCCTCGTCGACGATCAGAATCCCGGGCGCAACATCCAGTAGCCGGCGCAGGTCGGCCAGCGAAACGCTCTGACCTGTCGGGTTGTTCGGGCTGGCGACGAACACGACGTCGGGTCGGCGCTCGACAATCGCGGCCACCGCGGCGTCGGTGTCGAGGCTGAAGTCGGCTGCCCGGGCCGCCTCGAGCCACTCGGTGCGGGTGCCGTCGGAGATGATCGGGTGCATCGAATACGACGGCACGAAGCCGATCGCACTACGCCCCGGGCCGCCGAAGGCCTGCAATAGCTGCTGCAGGATCTCGTTGGATCCGTTTGCCGCCCAGAGGTTTTCCACGCTCAGCGCAACGCCGGTCTGGACGGTGAGGTAGGCGGCCAGGTCGGTCCGCAGCGCGACCGCGTCGCGGTCGGGATAGCGATTCAGGTCGACGGCCACTTCGCGCACCGACGCGACGACATCGTCGACGAGCGCCTCGGCTCGGCGGGTGCGGGTTCTCGTTGGTGTTCAGCCGGACCGGAACGTCAAGCTGCGGAGCGCCATAGGGCGATTTGCCCCGCAGGTCGTCGCGCAGCGGCAGGTCGTCGAGCGTCGGGCGGTTCGTCATTTTCCGAACCTTCGCCGGACGGCCTCGCCGTGCGCGGGCAGGTCTTCGGCTGCGCCAGCGTGATCACATGCCCGGACACGTCTTTGAGCGCCGCCTCGGTGTAGTCGACGACGTGGATACCGCGCAGGAAGGTCTGCACCGACAGTCCGCTGGAGTGCCCGGCACAGCCCGCCGTCGGCAGCACGTGGTTGGAACCCGCGCAGTAGTCACCGAGGCTGACCGGCGACCACGCGCCGACGAAAATCGCTCCGGCCGAACGGATTTGCGCGGCTACCGCGTCGGCGTCGGCGGTCTGGATCTCGAGGTGCTCGGCGGCGTACGCGTTGACGGCGCGAATGCCGGCATCGAGGTCGTCGACCAGCACGATCGCCGACTGTCGCCCGGCCAGCGCGGCCGTCACCCGCTGCGGTGCACGGTGGTCTCCAGCTGGCGGCCAGCTCGGCGTCCGTGGCGTCCGCGAGCTCGGTGCTGGGCGTCACCAGCACGCTGGCCGCCATCTCGTCGTGCTCGGCCTGGCTGATCAGATCGGCGGCGACGTGCACCGGGTCGGCCGTGTCGATCGGCCAGGATCGCGATCTCGGTGGGCCCGGCTTCGGCGTCGATGCCCACCTGCGAGCGGACCAGACGCTTGGCGGCGGTCACGTAGATGTTGCCCGGCCCGGTGATCATGTCGACCGGCGCCAGCTCGGCGCCATCGGTGTCGATGCCGCCGTACGCCAGCAGCGCCACCGCCTGGGCCCCGCCGACCGCCCATACCTCGTCGACGCCGAGCAGCCGGGCGGCGGCCAGGATCGTCGGGTGCGGCAGGCCTTTAAACGTTCGGAGCGGCCCTCGGCCTGCGGCGGGCTGGCCATCACCAGTGAGCCGACACCGGCGGTCTGCGCCGGCACCACGTTCATCACGACGCTCGACGGGTAACCGCGTTGCCGCCGGGCACGTACAGGCCGACCCGTTCGACCGGCACCCACCGCTCGGTGACGGTGGCGCCCGGCCCAGGGTCGTCGTCACGTCGGATGCGACGCTGATCGGCGTGTACCGCGCGGGTGCGTTCGATCACCACCTCGAGCGCGGCCCGGACATCGCGGTCCAGTCCGGCCAGCGCGGAGTCCAACTCGCTACTGGGCACCCGGACCGACGGCGGCCGCACCCCGTCGAACGATTCGCCATACTCCAGGGCAGCCTCGGCGCCTCGATCGGCGACGGCGTCGACGATCGGTCGCACCGTGGAAAGGGCCGCCTCCACGTCCACTCCGCCGCGGGGCAACGCCGCCCGCAGTCGGGCGACGGACAAGTCAGCACCCCGCAGGTCGATGCGCGCCATAACAGTCACGCCAACCATTGTCCCAGAACAGAGCAACTGCATATCGGACCGGTAGTGTGACCGCACCCGAAGAATACGGAGTTGACATGTCCCGTAAGGACCATCCCAACAACACCCCGGGCGTCCCGATGGTCTTCCCGGTCTGGTTCGAGAACTTTCAGGTCAAGTACTTCAACCCGCTGGTGAAGCCGATCGCGCGCTACCTTCCGACGTTCTCGGTGATCAAGCACCGCGGCCGCACATCCGGCAAGCCGTACGAGACCATCGTGACGGCCTACCGCAAGGGCGACGTGCTGGCCATCGGCTTGGCCCACGGCAAGACCGACTGGGTCAAGAACGTGCTGGCCGCCGGCGAGGCCGATCTGCACTTCATCCGCAAGGACGTGCACATCACCAACCCACGGGTGCTGCCCGCGGGAAGCGACGGCACGGGGCTGCCGTTCTTCGCGCGTCAGCAGATCGGCCGGGTCGCGGTCTTCGTCGGCGACATCGCCTGAAGGCGCCGCGAGACAGGACTCAGGGTTGTGTTTCTCGAGAAATCACAGCCCTCCGTGCTGTCTCGTGACCTTTGCACTTAAACCCGCGTGAAGACGGTCTTGCCGACCATCGTCGGCCAGGCCGACGGCGCGTCGTCCCAGTCGACGACACGCTCGACGATCGGTGACAAGTCGCAGCCGCCGGCCAGCAGCTCCAGGATTTCCGGAATGACCGCCCGCGCGCTCACTCGGCCGGTCGCGAAACGCACTCCTCGCGTATAGGCCTGCAACATCGGCATCTCGACGGTGGGCTGGAAGTAGATCCCGGTGTCGGTGCAGACGCCATCAGGCCAGGTTGCGCGTAGCGCCGCGGCCAGTAGCGCCGGGTCACCGGTGGTGTGCACGGTGACCGGAAACGGCTCCCACGCTTTGTCCGGCTTGGCGACGTCGTGCGCGGCCGCGCCGACCCTCTCCGCCGCCGCGAGGCGGCCCGGGTCGGTATCGACGTAGTCGACGTTGCAGCCCAGGGCGACGGCCAGTGCCGCGGCATACAAACCAATCGACAACCGGCCGATCACCAGTACCCGACGATCGACCGGATCGAGACCGGCCAGCTCGTCAGCGAACGGGCCGACCGCACGCCAACCGTCGGGGATGTTGTCCGACAGCGAAGCGACCGCGATCGGGTCGATGGTCGCCGGGAGCGGAATCAGCATGGCGTCGGCATAGGGCACCAGCACCAGGTCGGACATGAACCCGCCGCCGTCCAGACCGGCCAACGGGCCCAGCCCATACATCGCCATCAACGGCACCGAGCTGCACGAACTCGTGACGCCGCGGCGACATTCGCGGCAGGACCCGCAGCTGATCTGGAACGGGACGACCACGCGGTCGCCCACCTTCACGCTCGCGACGTCGTCACCGACGGCGACGACCTCCGCCAGTCCCTCGTGACCGACCGCGTATCCAGGCGGCAGCGGCGCGGCGCCGTGAGCCACCACGACGTCGAGATCGCAACACGCCACCTGAAGCGGCCGGACCAGGGCCTGCTGCGCCTGCGTGATTTCGGGTTCGGGTACGTCACGCCAGGCGTAACGCCCGGACTCTTCGAACGTCAGCTGCCTCATCACAGCATTCTTGAGTGATCACTCAAGTAAAGTCAATGGCGTGCCCAGATCCGATCGCAGCCGCGCCGCGCTCCTCGACACCGCGGCCTCGTTGTTCCGCCGGCAGGGTTACGCCGCGACTGGGCTCAACCAGATCCTCGACCAGGCGGGTGTGCGGCCCGGTTCGCTGTATCACCACTTTCCGCAGGGCAAGCAGCAGTTGGCGGCCGCGGTCGTCGACAGCCGCGCTGCCGCCATCGGAGAGCTGCTGCGACGGCTGCTGGCCAGAGACATCCCCGTCGCCGACATCATCGATCGCTGGGCCGACCTCTTGATCGCCGGCTTGGCCGAGGACTGGCGAGACGGATGCCCGATCGAGCCGATCGCCACCGAGGCAGTCCATGCCAGCGCGCTGGTCCGCGAGGCGTCGGCGCGTGCGTTCGACGGATGGTGCACGGCGATCGAGGAGCGACTACAACGCGACGGCTGGCCGATAGAGGACGCGAAAAGCGTTGGAGTCGCGGTTATCTCACTGATCGAAGGCGCTCTGATACTCGCCCGGGTCGCCGGGGCCGCAACCCCGCTGGAGGCCGCCAAACCAGCGGCGCGGCGGCTGCTGCGCGCTTAGACGTCCAACCCGACGTCGAGCACCCGCACCGAGTGAGTGAGCGCGCCAACGGCCAGATAGTCGACACCGGTCCCGGCATACTCGGCGGCGGTGTCGAGTGAAAGCCCGCCGGACGACTCGAGTTTCGTGGTCGGCGACTGCGCATCGCGGCGCTGGACCGCGATCTGGGTCTGCCAGACCGGGAAATTGTCGAGCAACACCAGTTCGGCACCTTCGGCAAGCACCTCATCGAGTTGCTCGAGCGAATCGACCTCGACCTCGCACGGCAGATCGGGGGCTGCGGCCCGCACCGCACGCAACGCCGCGACCACCGACCCCGCGGCGGCAACGTGGTTGTCCTTGATCAGCGCCGCATCACCCAACCCGAGCCGGTGGTTGACGCCGCCACCGACCCGGACCGCGTACTTCTGCAGCGTTCGTAGACCGGGCAGCGTCTTGCGGGTGTCGCGGATCTGGGCCTTGGTGCCATCCACTGCGTCCACCCACGCCGCGGTCGCGGTGGCAATCCCGGACAGGTGGCACACCAGGTTCAGCAAGGTCCGCTCGGCGGTCAACAGCCCCAGCGTCTGGGCCTCCACGGTCAGCAGCGGCCCGCCCGGTTGCAACCGTGCGCCGTCGTCCACGCGGTCGAGCACGCGGTATCCGTCGGCACCGAGTACCTCGTCGAGCACCAGCAGCGCGATGTCCACCCCGGCGATCACCCCGGCCTCGCGCGTGACCAGCGACCCCGTTGTCCTGGCCCCGTCGGAGACCGTCGCGCGCGTCGTGATGTCGGGTCCGTAGCGCAGATCCTCATCGAGCGCACGGCTGATCGTGGCGCGAGCCTCCGCTAGCTCACCAGCCGAGAGGGCCATCAGCAGACCGCCGCCAGTGTCTCGATATGCGCTCCGTAATCAGCGGCCAGCCGGACAATCATGCTGCGGGGCGGAGTGCCTGCCGCATCGGGGTATTCGGCCCGATGGTGGCAACCGCGACTCTCCTCGCGAGCCAGCGCGGCGGCGGCCAACGCGCGGGCGGCGGCGGTCAGCGCGGCGTCTTCGAGTCCGGCGCGGGTGACGACCGCCGCCTCGGGCGCGGCCGACAGCGTGTCGATCAACCCGTGCAGGCCGTCGGCGTCGCGAACCACCGACGCGTCGCGGCTCATCGCCCGCTGCAGGTCGCCGCGGACCAGCGCCGCGCGACCGACAGGCTCCGCCGTTCCGGCGCGCACCGGCCCGGTATCCACCGCGTGTGCGGCCGCGGCTTTGCCGGCTCTTCCCCCGACCACCAGACCTTCAAGCAAGCTGTTGGACGCCAGCCGGTTGGCGCCGTGCATCCCGGTGCGGGCGACCTCACCCGCGGCGAACAGCCCGGGCAGCTCGGTCTGGCCGTGCACATCGGTCACCACGCCACCGCAGCTGTAGTGCGCGCCCGGGACCACCGGGATCGGCTGGGTGACCGGGTCGACGCCGGCGGCCCGGCACGATGCGGTGACGGTCGGGAAGCGGCGCTTGAAATCGGCGATACCGCGGGCGTCGAGGAACACGCAGGGCTCGCCCGTGGCTCGCAGCCGGGCGTCGATGGCCGATGCCACCACATCGCGGGGGGCCAGATCGCCCATCGGGTGCACGCCGGCGGTCACCGAGTTGCCTTGGCTGTCAACCAAAACCGCGCCCTCGCCCCGGATCGCCTCGGTGACCAACGGGCGACGACCCCCGCCTGCTGCCGTCGAACAGCATCGTCGGGTGGAACTGGATGAACTCGATGTCGCTCACCGCCACACCGGCCCACAGCGCCAGCGCGATCCCGTCGCCGGTCGAGCCCTCGGGATTGGTGGTCGCGCTGTAGAGATGCCCCAGCCCGCCGGTGGCCAGGATGACGGACGGCGCATGGACGATGCCGATCCCCTGCCGGTTGACGACCAACACCCCGGTCACCGATCCCGCGTCGTGCAGCAGTTGCAGCGCAGTGTGTTTGGTGCGGATGTCCAGCGTGTCCGCCGCATGATCGAGGGCGCGTTGTACCTCCGCGCCGGTGGCATCGCCGTTGGCATGCACGATGCGTCGCCGAGTGTGCCCCCCTTCGCGGCTCAATGCCCAACCGCCGGATGACGATTCGTCGAATCGTGCTCCGGCGCTGACCAATTCGGAGACGGCACGGTAGCCGTCGGCGACGATCGAGGTCACCGCGTCCGGATCGCACAGCCCGGCGCCGGCCGCGAGAGTGTCGGCAACGTGCGCGTCGACCGAGTCGTCGTTGTCCGGCAGCACCACGGCGATGCCGCCTTGCGCGTAATGCGTGGCCGTTCCGCCGGGCTTGCGTCCGGATTTGCTGAGTACGACGACCCGTCGGCCGGCCCGGTGCGCGGCCAGCGCGGCGGCCAAACCGCCGACGCCGGTACCGATGACGACGACGTCGGCGCTCTCCTGCCAGACCGGATGCAGGCTCATTCGCCGCCGCCGGGCTGGCCGATCGAGATCATCCGCTGAACACTCTTGCGTGCCCGCTCAGCGGTCTGCGCGTCGACATGGACTTCGTCGGCGCCCTCGACCAGGCAACGCAGCAGCGCTGCGGGGGTGATCATCTTCATGTATTTGCAGGACGCGCGGTCGTTCACCGCGCGGAAGTCGACGTCCGGGGCGGCGTTGCGTAGCTGATACAACATCCCGACCTCGGTGGCCACCAGCACCTGCCGGGCTCGGGTCTCGCGGGCCGCGTCCAGCATGCCGCCGGTCGACAGGATCTTCACCCGGTCTTCCGGGAAGGCTCCCTCGCCGGCCAGATACAGCGCAGAGGTCGCGCAACCGCACTCGGGGTGGACGAACAATTCGGCATCCGGGTGCTTGCGCGCCTGCGCGGTGAGCTCTTCACCGTTGATCCCGGCGTGCACGTGGCATTCGCCCGCCCACACGTGCACGTTGTCGCGGCCCGTCAGGCGGCGCACATGCGCGCCGAGGAACTGATCCGGACAGAACAGCACCTCGCGGTCGGGGTCGACGGAGGCGACGACCTCGACGGCGTTAGACGAGGTGCAGCAGATGTCGGTGAGCGCCTTCACCGCGGCGGTGGTGTTGACGTAGGAGACGACGACCGCGCCGGGGTGCTCGTCCTTCCACGCCTGCAGATCGTCGACGGTGATCGAGTCGGCCAGCGAGCAACCGGCGCGCTGATCCGGGATGAGCACCGTCTTGTCGGGGCTGAGGATCTTCGCGGTCTCGGCCATGAAGTGGACGCCGCAGAACACGATGGTGTCTTCGGGCGCCTCGGCGGCGACCCGGGACAGTGCGAGCGAGTCGCCCACGTGGTCGGCGACATCCTGGATGGCCGGCAGCTGGTAGTTGTGCGCCAAGATCGTGGCGTTTCGCAGATCGGCCAACCGACGAATCTCGGCCGCCCATCGCTTGTCGCCGTCAATGCCGCCGAAACCGTTGGGAGAGTTAGTGATTCCCGCGGCCAGATCGGTTGCCACGTGATTGTCCAGTCCGTTTGACCGCACCTCGGTGCGATTCACGACTGTCATAGTCGATCCTTTCGCCTCCCGGCAAGGGTTTTCGACTTACAATCGAAAACATGGTTAATGGTAGCACTGCGCACGAAGTGCTCGCTGTCGTATTCCAGGTTCGCGGGCTCGGACCAGGCCCCAAGACGCAGAAACCCGAGCTCCACGTCTTGCTGTGGCAACGCGCGCGGCATCCGCAGCGCGGTGCGTGGTCGTTGCCCGGCGGGCAGTTACGTCACGACGAGGACATGACGACGTCGGTGCGGCGCCAACTCGCCGAGAAGGTCGACCTGCGTGAAGTCGCTCACCTGGAGCAGCTCGCGGTGTTTTCCGAACCCGAGCGACTGCCCGACACCCGGACCATCGCGTCGACCTTCCTGGGCCTGGTGCCCTCCCCTGCCACCCCGGAACTGCCCTCCGACACCAGCTGGCACCCCGTCACCGCGCTGCCGCCGATGGCGTTCGACCACGGCCCGATGGTCGAACATGCCCGCACCCGGCTGGCCGCCAAGATGTCGTACACCAATATCGGATTCGCGCTCGCCCCCACCGAATTCGCGATGTCGACACTGCGCGACATCTACAGCGCCACGTTGGGCTACCAGGTCGACACCACCAACCTGCAACGCGTGTTGGCCCGCCGTGGGGTTATCAGTCCGACCGGCACCGTCGCGCAGTCCGGGCGCAGTGGGGGTCGTCCGGCAGCGCTGTACCGCTTCACCGATTCCCAGTTGCGCGTTACCGACGAATTCGCGGCGCTGCGACCTCCCGGTTCGGCGTGACATGGGCGACTCACCGGCGGGCCGACTGGATTCTTAAAGCCCTCTTAAGCAACAATGCCCTGATGGACATTGGCAACCTTGCGACCGCTACCGGTGCGGAGTGGATCGGACGCGCGCCGCACGAAGAACTGCAGGCCAAGGCGCGCCCAGCTACTGCCGACCGAGGACCCGTTCTACGAGCCACCGGCGGGATACCAGCACGCCGCGCCCGGCACCGTCCTGCGTTCGCGCGACGTTGAGCTGGCGTTTCTCGGGTTGATCCCGCAGCGGATCGATGGCGACCCAGCTGCTCTACCGCACCACCGACATGAACGGACAACCGGAGGCGACGGCAACGACGGTGATCGTGCCCGCCGACGCCAGTCCCGACCGGCCCTGTCCGGTGCTGTCGTATCAGTGCGCGATCGACGCGGTGTCGTCTCGCTGCTTTCCGTCCTACGCACTGCGGCGACGGGCCCAGGCGCTGGGCTCGCTGGCCCAGCTGGAGTACCTGCTGATCTCCGCCGCTCTCGCCGAGGGCTGGGCGGTGTCGATACCGGACCACGAAGGCCGCACCGGAATGTGGGGCGCGCCGTTCGAGCCTGGCTACTTCATCCTCGACGGCGTCCGGGCAGCCCTGAGCGCCGAGCGGCTCGGACTGTCCTCGTCGGCGCCGGTGGCACTGTGGGGCTACTCCGGTGGCGGGCTGGCGACCGCGTGGGCCGCTGAATTGTGCGCCGACTACGCGCCCGATGCTCGACATCGTCGGCGCGGTCCTCGGATCCCCGGTCGGCGACCTCGGCCACACCTTCCGCCGCCTCAACGGCACCTACCTGTCCGGTCTGCCGGCAATGGTGATCGCCGCGCTGATGCACGTCTATCCCGATCTGAACAGGGTCATCCAGGAGCACGCCAACGACGAGGGGCGCGCGCTGCTGCGGCGACTGGAAAGCATGACGACGGTCGGCGCCGTGCTCCGGATGATCAAGAAGGACGTCGGCGACTACCTCGACCGGCCGCTGGAAGACATTTTGACGATGCCGGAGGTTCAAGACGTCTTCGACCGCATCAGGCTGGGCGCCAAGGTGCCCACCCCGCCGGTGCTGATCGTGCAGGCGGTGCACGACTACCTGATCGACGTCGAAGACATCGACCGGTTGGCCGACGCCTACTCGGCCGGCGGCGCCGACGTCACCTATCACCGCGACGCGTTCAACGAGCACCTGCTGCTGCACCCGCTCTCGGCGCCAATGGCGCTGCGCTGGTTGCAGGATCGCTTCGCGCGTCGGCCGGTGAGCGATCACCTGGTCAGGACGAAATGGCCGACGATGTTCAACCCGGCGACCTACGTCGGGATGGCGCGACTGGCCATGATCGCGGCCAAAGTCATCACCGGGAAGTCGGTGAGCCGCCGTCCGTTATGACGGCGTCGACAGCTGTGCGCGTCGGATACATGGCCTCGACGGGCGGATAGCCGCCGAGATCGTCGCGCGAGGTAGCCGCGGACGGCACGGCGTACACCAGTGCGGCGGTAGCCGCGGGCAGCAGCAGCGTGCAGGCAATCTGCAGTGGCGACGGGCCGAAGAACACCGGCGGCGCCTCTGCGAAGTAGTGCAGTGCGTGGTCGTTGCTCAGCGGTACAGTCGCCAAATTGACCGTGCCATAACGTAAGTGGACCACCAAGACACCCACGCCGATCGCGGCGGCGGCGGCGATCACCATGCCGGCACACAGTCCGACCACCATTGCGGGTCCGCGATGCGCCCGCCATTGCCAAGCCAGCACCGCTGCGGTGGCTGCGAGGACGTTGAGCATCCCGAGTATCAGGAATGCGGCGACGAAGAAGTGGTCGGACTCCGGGCCCAGGTACTCATGGAGTCGTTCCCCGCTGTGCGCCAACACCAGGACGCCTCTGATCGGCGGGGCGAGCCACGCCCACAGGGCGCCGACGAGCACGCCCGCCGGCAGCAGTCCCGCAGCGACGGTGATCGCCGCGCGTCGTCGAGAAATCCGCGGTGCGCCGGCGGTCCGCGGATCCGTCATCGGCGCGCCTCGAGTTCGGAGGAATCGACCAGCCCGTGCCGCGAACATTTGGCCCACCAGCCGTCGGGGCGCACCTGCACGACCATCCGGCGGCCACACTCGGCGCAAAATCGGGGCGGCTCCAAGCCCAGTTGCGCCGCCGTCGGGATGGCGGCGCCATCCGCGGTCGGCTTACCCGTATAGACGTTGTAGAGGCCGGCGCTGATCGGCGCGGGCTGATCGCGGACCATCACGCGCTACAGGCTGGCGTTGAGGGCCTTGATCGGCATCTGCAAGTCATCGAGCAACTCCAGATCGGCTTCGGCGGGACGCCCCAGCGTGGTCAGGTAGTTGCCGACGATCACCGCGTTGATGCCGCCCAGGATCCCCTGTTTGGCGCCCAGGTCGCCCAGCGTGATCTCGCGACCACCGGCGAATCGCAGCATCGTCCGGGGCAGGGCCAACCGGAACGCGGCCACCGCTTTGAGCGCTTCGCTGGCGGGCAGGACGTCAAGGTCGCCGAACGGCGTACCGGGCCGGGGGTTGAGGAAGTTCAGCGGCACCTCGTCGGGGTCCAACTCGGCCAGGTTGGCGGCGAACTCGGCACGCTGCTCGACGGTCTCACCCATGCCGAGGATGCCGCCGCAGCAGACCTCCATGCCGGCCTCGCGCACCATCGACAGCGTCTCCCAGCGCTCTTCCCAGCTGTGCGTGGTGACGACGTTGGGAAAGTACGAGCGAGCTGTTTCCAGGTTGTGGTTGTAGCGGTGCACACCCATCGCCGAAAGCCGTTCCACCTGCTCGGCGGTCAACATGCCGAGCGAGCAGGCGATCTGGATGTCGACGGCGTCGCGGATGGCCTCGATGCCCGCGGCCACCTGCGCCAGCAGCCGCTCGTCGGGTCCGCGCACAGCGGCGACGATGCAGAACTCGGTGGCGCCGGACTTCGCGGTCTGCTTGGCCGCCTCGACCAGGCTCGGGATGTCCAGCCAAGCGCTGCGTACCGGCGAGGCGAACAACCCCGACTGCGAGCAGAAGTGGCAATCCTCCGGACAGCCACCGGTTTTCAGACTGATGATGCCCTCGACCTCGACCTCGGGACCGCAGTGGGCCATGCGCACCTCGTGTGCCAAGGCCAACAGCTCCTCGAGCCGCTCGTCGGGCAGCTGCAGCACGTCCAGCACCTGCTGCTGGCTCAGCCCTGCACCGCGCTCGAGCACCTGTCGGCGGGCCACCGCCAATATGTCGGTGCTTTCGGTGTCGGACGTTGGCCGAGTCGCCGCCTGAGTCACCAGCTACTCCTTAAGTCTTGTCTTGTCCTGTCCACGCACGCGGGACGCACATTGCCCCCGGCTCATCACAACGAGCGTTGGACGGTGCCCAGGCTAGGCTAGCGGTGTGCACCTGCACAAACGTCATGTGGTCAGCTCGGCCGCCGATGGGTACCCAGCCTGGGTAAGCCTGAGAGCCCCGGGAGTGACGTCAATTGCCTAACCCACAACTCGAATACGTAGCCCATCATTGGCTGCTGTTGGCCGGCCCCGCGTTTTTGCCGGCCGTTGTCGTTGTCGCCGTGGTGTTGTATGTGGCCATCAAAGACCGACGCACGCCCGACGATGACGATCAGCAGGCTTCGACCGCCAACACCATCGATGACACGCGCGGCTGAGCCGCGCATTCAGCAAATCGGCGAAGTTTGAGCGTAGGACCCGCAGGCTACCTACTGTGAAGTAAGTTAAGCGCCCGGAGGTTTCCGGGCGGCCACAGCGCGGTGGGAGGCAATACGGTGGTTCTGACACTTCTTGCGGCGGAGCCGCCCGCACGCGGCGCCGGACTCAACCAGGTGATCGGTCTGACGATCGCTGCGATGATCATCGGCGCTGTGATGCTCTACGTCGGTTGGGCGCACCGCAGTCACCGGATCACGTGGTTGACCAGCGTTGCGGAGTGGCTGGGCGGCAAGTTCGATCGCCCGTCGTGGGTCGCGCTGCCCGTCTTGGTGTTCACCACGTCGATCATCTGCGCGCTTTTCGGCTTCATCTGGGATGTCAGCTGGCACATCGGAAATGGCCGCGACCCAGGTCCGCTGGCGAACCCGGCGCATTACTTCATCATCATCGGCCTGTTCGGCATCTTCGTGGCGGGCAGTTTGGCCGTGGTGCTGCCGTTCGACAAACCGGGGCCGGCGGCGCTACGCATCACCCGCAACTGGTACGCGCCCGTCGGCGGGTTGCTGATGGCCGCCTGCGGCATGTACGCGATGATCGGCTTCCCGCTCGACGACGTCTGGCATCGCATCTTCGGTCAGGACGTGACGTTGTGGGGCCCAACACATCTGATGATGATCGGCGGCGCCAACTTCTCCCTGTTCGCGGTGCTCATGCTGGAGTACGAGGGCGCGCGATACCTGCAGGCAGACGCACCTGCCAATGGTGCGCTCGAGCGAAAAGACCGTCCCTTCGTCCGTATCGTGCGCTATCTGTCCTGCGGCGGGCTGTTGATCGGAATGTCGGTCTATCAAATCGAATTCGACTTCGGCGTACCCCAGTTCCGACTGGTCTTCCAGCCGATGCTGATCGCCGCGGCCGCCGCCATCGGAACCATCGTTGCGCGCATGACGCTGGGTAAGGGTGCGGCAATCATCGCCGCGCTGTTCGCGATCGCGCTGCGCGGTGGCGTCGCGCTGATCGTCGGACCCATCCTCGGCGCCCCGATCAACTGGTTCCCGCTGTATCTGGGCCCGGCCTTGGTTGTCGAACTGGTCGCCCTCACCCCGCTGTTCCGTCGGCCGATCCTCTTCGGCGCGGTGTCAGGTCTCGGCATCGGCACGGTGGGCCTGTGGCTCGAATCGCTATGGATCGGCAAGGTTTACCACTACCCATGGCCGGTCGACCTGTGGCGCGAGGCTCTGCCGACGGCGGTGCCGGTGGCCATCTTCGCCGGCGTGTGCGCGGCCCTGTTCGGCATGGTGCTGACCAGCCAGCGGCTACCGGGCCGTGCCTTCGGCATCACCGCGGTGGCGCTTACCGTGCTCGTCATCGGCGGCACGGTCGCCAACGGCCTGCACATCAACGTTCCGAAGCAGGACACCGCGACCGTCAAGCTGACCGACCTGCCGAGTCCACCCGGACAGCGCTTGGCGTCGGCCGACATCCAGCTGCACCCGTCCGACATGGCCGGCGACCACCCGGATTGGGTCACTATTTTGGCCTGGCAAGGCAAGATGCAGAACCACCGCGGCCTGTTTATCAACCGGCTGCAGAAAGTCGGGCCGGGTCACTACGTCTCCACCGAACCGGTTCCGGTGTGGGGTGATTGGAAGACGCTGCTGCGTGTGCACGACGGCCGGGATCTCGCCGCTGTGCCGATCTGGGCGCCGGCCGACGCAGCGATCCCGGTGCCGGAGATTCCGGTGTTGACCAACGGGACGCGGAACTTCGCCTTCGAGGTCTCGATCTTGCAGCGCGAGCGCGATCCCGGTGTCCCGGCATGGCTGTTCACCGCCGGCGGAATCGTGGTGCTGTTCTTGACCTTGACTGTTATCAGCGTGCTGACTTGGGGCGCCGGCCGGATCAATGCGAAGGACACCGCGCCGCCGCAACCACAGGAACCGGCGTTGGACCACTCCACCCCGAAGGCGGCATGAGGGCGTCGGCAGCCTTTAGCGGTGGTGTTGCGGCATCTCGGCGACGTGCGCCTCGCAGGGTGCGGCAACTACGTCGAAGCCGTCGACCAGCGCTGGCCTCACGGTCGACATCACGATCGCACACGGCCAAGTCACTCCCGCGAACGCGACTCTGCAGGCAACCGTTCGACAGCCGATCACGCTGCATGTCAACAGCGACGTCGACAGACGAATTGCATGTGCATTCGGTGCCCGACCACAAGTTCGAGGTGGCCGCGGCCGCCAACCAGACTTTCCAGTTCAGCGTCGACGTGCCAGGCAATGTCGACGTCGAGCTGCATCACCTAGATCGGACGGTCGCCACCATCCACGTGCATCCGTGACCGAACCGGTTCTCGCGCACGGCCTCGGTGGGTCGAGCGATCTTCCTGTCCCGTATGCCTTTTCGGTCATTGGCGCGGCATGGGCGTTGACGTTCACATTCGCGCTGGTCGCGTTTGCGTGGAAGCGCCCACGGTTTGATCCGGACAATCCGGCCCGCGCACTGCCGGACGCGGTTACCACGTTCGTCGATTCGCGGTGACCCGGGGCGTCGCCGCGGCCGTGGCGTTGGCGTTCACGGGATGGATGCTGCTCGCCGGGATCTTGCGGACCGCAGACTCAGGCCAACGCGTTACTAGGAGTCTTTTACGTGCTGTTGTGGGTTGGGCTGGTAGCTGTCTCGCTGCTTGTTGGACAGGTGTGGCGAGTCATATCACCCGTGCGCACGATCTATGTTCTGCTGCAACGTATTACACCGACGCCGCGGCTTTCCTATCCGGAATCCTGGGGCTACCGGCCGGCCGCCTTGGGTCTGTTCGCCTTTGTCTGGCTGGAATTGGCCAGCCCGAACCCTGCCGCGCTCCCCTGGGTCAAATCGTGGCTGCTGATCTATACGCTCGTATTGCTGGCCGGAGCCTTGCTGTGCGGGCAGCGGTGGTTCGCTCGCACGGATCCGTTCGAGGTGTACAGCATGGCGGTGTCGCGACTGTCGCCATTGCGACGCGACCCGAAGACGCAGAAGATCGGCATCGGCAATCCGTTCGACCATCTTGTCTCGCTGCCGATTCGTCCGGGCGTGGTCGCGGTGCTGGCGGTGTTGCTCGGCTCCACGGCGTTCGACAGCTTCTCGTCGTCGGTCACGTGGCGCAATTTCGCAGATGGGCTTGCCAGATCTGTTCACGCTGTGCCAGTGTCGGTTTCACTGACGGCGTTGCGAACCATCGGACTGCTGATTTTCGCCGCGGTCGTGGCGACGACATTTTCGCTGGCCGCCCGTGCGACGGGAGGCCTCGACCGTGCGCGACGCCGCGCATTGCCGGGCGAGTTGGCGCATTCGCTGATCCCGATCGTGGTCGGCTACATCTTCGCCCATTACTTGTCGTATCTGATTGAGCGCGGACAGCAGGCGATCTTCGCCTTGGCCGATCCCCTCGGCAAGGACTGGAACCTGTTCGGGCTCGGGCACTTACACGTCGCTTATGTGCTGTCGATGCATCCTGCGGTGCTTGCCGTCATCAAGGTGACGTCGGTGGTGACCGGACATATCGTGGCGGTGATCGCGGCACACGACAAGGCAATCCGGCTGCTACCCAAAGGCCATCAGCTGACCGGACAGCTGACCATGATGCTGGTGATGGTGGGCTACACCTTCACCGGGTTGTATCTGTTGTTCAGCGCCTGACTCGTCATTCGACGACGTCGTAGTGCAGTTCCCCATCGTCAACGCGGCGACAGACCCTGCTTGCTCTTTGACGTCGGGAGTGGTGAAGGCTGAGAGGATCCCGGCACAGGAGTCAAAGGAGACTGTTATGGCGAAAGTTCTACTTGTCCTCTACCCAGACCCGGTCACCGGCTATCCCCCGGTCTACGCGCGCGACAGCATCCCGGTGCTGCACGGCTATCCCGGTGGTCAGACGTTGCCGACGCCGTCGGCGATCGACTTCACCCCAGGTGAGCTGCTGGGCTGCGTGTCCGGCGCGCTCGGGTTGCGAAAGTTCCTCGAAGACGGCGGTCACCAGCTGGTCGTGACGTCGGACAAGGAGGGTCCCGACTCGGAATTCGAACGTGAATTACCCGACGCGGATGTGGTCATCTCCCAACCATTTTGGCCGGCCTACTTGACCGGCGAACGAATCGCGATAGCGAAGAATCTCAAGCTGGCCCTGACGGCCGGTATCGGATCCGACCACGTCGACCTCGACGCGGCGATTGCCCGTGGGCTCACCGTCGCCGAGGTCACCTTCTGTAACAGCATCAGCGTTGCCGAGCACGCCGTCATGCAGATCCTGGCGCTGGTGCGCAACTTCGTCCCGTCCCATCAGTGGGTGGTCGACGGCGGCTGGAACATCGCCGACTGCGTCGAACGCGCCTACGACGTCGAGGGCATGGATGTCGGCGTGATTGCCGCCGGCCGGATCGGCCTGGCCACGCTGCGCCGGATGGCCCCCTTCGACGTCAACCTGCATTACACGGATACGCGACGACTGCCAGAGGACGTCGAGAAAGAACTGAACGTCACCTACCACCCCGACGCCGCCTCGCTGGCGCGCTCGGTGGACGTGGTGTCCATCCACGCTCCGCTGCACCCGCAGACATATCACCTGTTCGACGAGAAGCTGATCGCCTCCATGCGGCGCGGCTCGTACATCGTCAACACGGCCCGAGCCGAAATCTGCGTGCGCGACGCAATCGTGGCAGCGCTGGAGAGCGGTCATTTGGCCGGTTATGCCGGCGACGTGTGGTACCCGCAGCCGCCGCCCGCCGACCACCCGTGGCGCAGCATGCCGAACGAGGCCATGACGCCACACGTGTCCGGGACAACACTGTCCGCCCAGGCCCGTTACGCCGCAGGGGCCCGGGAGATCCTCGAGGACTTCTTCGCCGACAAGCCGATTCGCGACGAGTACCTGATCGTGTCCGGCGGCGGATTGGCCGGCACCGGCAAGTCGTCCTACACCGCGGGCGGTGGCTCGAGCCCCGGCAGCAGCGGCAAGTAGGTCAACCGATCGGATACTCGACGCGGTCGGTGCCGTCCCAACGACGCAGAGCGCTAAGGCTCCCGCCGATTTCGGCGGGCTGACCGGCCAGTCGCAGCACCGGACCCAGTGGTGCGCCTTCGATGCGGCGGGCCAGTGTCACGTGCGCGGTCCATTGCCCGGGCAGGCTGTGCGGCAGCGGGCCGGGCAGCAGATGCGGGCCGCACACGCGGTGCACCGCGGCGTGCAGGCCGAGTAACTCGGTAGTCGGGACGATCAGCCGGGCCAGCACCGCGTTCGATTGGCCGAACAACAGTGGCGCCCCGATGCTGCACGCGATCGGCAATTGCCGCGCGATCGGCAGCAGCAACTCGTCGACATCGGGTGCGATCCGCTCGGCCACTGCCACCGTGACGTGGGGCCGGCCGGCCGGAACGCGGCTGGGTAGGTCCGCAGCGTCCAGGTCATCCCAGATGCGACGCAGCCTCGCCTCGGTGTCGGCGTCGAAGAGCAACTCGACCGAATGGACCATCAGCCGAGCAGACTTCTCACCCAGTCGCGGTCGAACGCGTGCGCGCTCATCGCGGTGAATTCGGCGGTGCTCAGTTCGCCGGCGCCGGCGGGCAGCGCGGCGCGCATCGGCCCGAGTCGCACCAGCGCAGACCTGTTGGACGCCTCCACCACGCCGGGTGGCAGCGGCCAGTTGCCGATCACCAGCCCCGCGAAGGAAAGTTTCTGCGCCGCAAGCGATTCCACCGTCAACGCGGTGTGGTTGAGGGTGCCGAGCTCGGCGGTGGTGACCACCAGCACGGCGGCTCCCAGGTCGGCGGCCAGGTCGCGTAGCGTCACGCCGCCGTCGGCGATTTCGACGAGCAGTCCCCCGGCGCCCTCGACCAGGGTCAGCTGCCCCGGATGGTCGACGGCATTGATGAGTTTGAGCATGGTGCGCTTGCTGGGCAACGCCCTTCCGGCCTGCTCGGCGGCGGCCAGCGGCGCCATCGGCTGCGGATAGCGGGCCAGCCCGACCACCTTGCTCATCCCGGTCAGTCGGGTCACCTCGGCCAGGTCGTCATCCCCGGCCGCGGTCCCGGTTTGCACCGGCTTGCAGACGGCGACGGGAATGCCGGCTTGGCGGGCGGCCGCTGCCAGGGCCGCAGTGGCGATGGTCTTGCCGACCCCGGTCCCTGTCCCGGTGACGACCAGGACCGTCAACGCCGGGCCGCGGCCAGCACGTCGGTGAGTACCGTGCGGGCCAACTCGAGGTCATCGTCGTCCAGCGACGCGCGTGCGGTCAGGCGCAGCCGCGAGGTGCCGGCCGGCACGGTCGGCGGACGGAAGCAGCCCACCCGGACACCGGCGTCCAGGCACGCCGTCGCGGCGGCCAGCGCCACCTCAGGCTCGCCGAGGATCACCGACACCACCGCGGATTGCGGAATCTGCATGCACGCCGCAGATCTCGGCCAGCGCGGCCGCATGGCGCAGGACCGCCTCGGGCCGCCACGGCTCGCGCTGCAGAACCCGCAATGCGGCCAACGCGGCGCCGACCGCGGCCGGCGCCAGTCCGGTGTCGAAGATGAACGGCCGGGCGGCGTCGATCAGGTGATCGCGCACCGCAACCGATCCCAGTACCGCACCGCCCTGGCTGCCGAGCGCCTTGGACAGCGTCGTCGTCATCACCACGTCGGGTGCGCCGGCCAAGCCCAGCTCGTGCAGCAACCCGCGGCCGCCGGTGCCCCGCACACCCAATCCGTGGGCCTCGTCGACGATCAGCAGAGCCCGGTGCCGGCGGCAGACCTCGTGCAGTTCGCGCATCGGGGCCAGCGCACCGTCGGTGGAGAACACCGACTCGGTGATGACGACGGCGCGCTCTTCGTCCCGGGCGGCCAGCGCCGCGTCGACGGCGTCGATCGTCGCGGTGCGGCGTGACCACGACCCGGGCCCGGGACAGCCGGCACGCGTCGACCAGCGAGGCGTGCGACAGAGCATCCGACACCAGCAGCGAACCCGGGCCGGATAGCCCGACCACCGCGCCCTGGTTGGCCGTGTAGCCCGACGAGAACACCAAACCCGCAGCGGCGCCGACAAATTCGGCGAGGCTGGATTCCAGCTCCTCGTGCAGGGACGTGTTGCCGGTGACCAGGCGCGAGCCGGTGGCGCCGGCTCCCCAGGTGCGCAGCGCATCCACTCCGCCTTCGATGACGTGCGAGTGCTGGGACAGGCCGAGGTAGTCGTTGGACGCCAGGTCGAGCTCGGTGGCCACCGCGGGCCGCGGCCGCAGCGCGCGTCGCAGCCCGGCCTGTCGGCGCTGCTCGGCATGCGCCTCCAGCCAGGCCAGCGGGCGAGGTTTCGATCCGCGTCATCGCGCTAGATCCTACGAGAGCCGGTGAGCCGGGCGACCTCCACCATCGCGGAGGTGATCTGCGCGATCTCCTGCGGCGTGCAGATGAACGGCGGCATCGCGTAGACCAGGTTGCGGAACGGCCGCAGCCAGACGCCGCGGTCCAGGGCCGCCGGGGTGGCCATCGCCAGGTCGACGGGGCGGTCGCATTCGATGACGCCGATCGCTCCGCAGACCCGGACGTCGACCACCCCCGGCAGGGCCCGCGCCGGCTCGAGTCCGGCGGCCAACCCGGCGCCGATCTCGGCGACGGTCGAGCGCCAGTCCTGGCCGAGCAGCAACTCCACCGCCGCGACGGACACCGCGCAGGCCAGCGCGTTGGCCATGAACGTCGGGCCGTGCATCAGCGCCCCGGCCTCGCCGTTGCTGATCGTGTGCGCGACGTCGGTGGTGCACAAGGTCGCGGCCAGGCTCAGGTAGCCGCCGGTCAGGGCCTTGCCGACGCACATGATGTCGGGGCTGACGGCGGCGTGGTCGGCGGCGAACAATTCGCCGGTGCGGCCGAATCCGGTGGCGATCTCGTCGAAGATCAGCAGCACGTCGTGGCGTCGGCAGATCTCGCGCAGATCGCTCAGGTACCGCGGGTCGTGAAATCGCATCCCGCCGGCGCCCTGCACCACCGGTTCGACCACGACGGCGGCCAACTCGGCGGCGTGCTCGGCCAACTGCGCCTCGAACGCCGCGATGTAGGCCGGCTCGTAGTCGCGGGGCACTTGCGGGGCGAACACCTGATGAGCGAGGACGTCAGTCCACAACGAGTGCATGCCGCCGTCGGGGTCGCAGATGCTCATCGGCGTGAAGGTGTCGCCGTGGTATCCCCCGCGCCAGGTCATCAGCCGCCGCTTGTCCGGCAGCCCGCGGCTGCGCCAGTACTGCAGCGCCATCTTGACCGCGACTTCGACCGACACCGATCCGGAGTCGCTGAAGAACACCGTCTCCAGGCCGGCCGGGGTGATCTCGACGAGCAGTTGCGCCAGCCGGGCGGCGGGTTCGTGGGTGAGCCCGCCGAACATGACGTGGTTCATGGTGGCCAGCTGGCGGGTCATCGCGGCGTCCAGCACCGGGTGGCCGTGCCCGTGGACCGCCGTCCACCAGGAGCTCATCGCATCGATCGCCTGGATCTGCTGCCCGTCGCGGATCAGGGTCAGCCAGATGCCGCGGGCTGCGACTGCGACCACCGGTGGCACCGCTTCGGCCCCGATCGTGCTGTACGGATGCCAGAGATGGGCCGCGTCGATCGCGCTGATCTGCTCGGGCGTGAGCCCGGACAGCCGTGCGGCCCCGGAAGTCATAGAGAACGAGACTAAAGCAGCCGGCGACGTCGCAGAGCGCACCAATGCGAAGGAGCGGCACCAGCGCGCCGCGCGTTCAGTCGCAGAATCGTTCGGCATCCGGCAGCATTGAGCCATCATGGCTTCGCCGCAGCACTTCGATGACCCGTCCCCGAGCCAACACGACGATCCTCCGCCACGCCTTCTGCGGCTGCGGCTCGTGCCGTGGGATGTCACGTCATTGCTGGCGTTGCTGGCACTACTCGCCGCGCTCGCCTTCGGGACAAATTGGTATTCCAGGCTTTTCGGCTTTCTCAAAGACGTCTGCGTCGGCGATTGCCCGCCGGCGCCGTTCGGAGTCGACTACTACATCTATCCGCTCGTGTGGGGTGGAATCGGCGCCGCCGTCGCCGCGGTGCTGCTCGGGCCGCTGGTCTCGTTGCTGAAGGGTTGGTACCTGTCCTTCTGGCCGCCGTTGGCGATCGCGCTCGTGCTGTTCGCGTCGGCGGCCGGCACGGCGCTGACCGAGTTCAGCAGCCCGTACTGGCACACCGACCTCGGGGTGGTCGACGCGCCCGAGTGAGAGCGAAATCACAACTGCGCACCCAGGTTTGAGCACCAAACGCATCAGCGATCACCGTTCGGTCACGGTACGACAAAAAATCTCGCCGAAAGCCCCTGCAAGGTGGCTCTACGAGGCATTTGTTGCCACAGTGTTGGTAGTGACTGTTGTGAATTCAACGGTTCACCGGCGGGGGCGGCGCGGCCCCCGATGGGGCGGGCCAACACACGAGTCTCTGGGGTGAACCGGCGAAATGGCGGCAGAGGCGTGAAGTCACCGCGCTGAAGCCACAGAGAGGTGATCTACATGAAGCGCAGCACCGCCGTACCGTGCAGCCTGGCGCTGTTGTTGATGCTGCCAATGGTCAACCCACACATCGCAAGTGCTGACCCGACCGGCCCGACCCTGGTGGGCTACCAGCAGACCACCAGCTACGTGATCCAGCGCGCGCTATCGCAGCGCAACGTGCCGTTCCTGTACGGCGGTGGCAACTCGGCCGGACCCACCCGCGGCACCGGCCTGAAAGCCAACGTCGTCGGGTTCGATGCCTCCGGTCTGATCCAGTACGCGTACGCCGGAGCCGGGGTGAAGATGCCGCGTACCTCGGCCGAACAGTGCAACGTCGGCCGCAAGGTCGCACCTGCCCAGGCACGCCCAGGCGATCTGCTCTGCTACGGCCCGGGCGGCACCCAGAGCGTCGCGATGTACCTCGGCAGCAACCAAATGATCGAGGCTACCGAGCCTGCCGTCACGGTCACCCCGGCACGCACCAGCGGGATGGTTCCCTACCTGACTCGCATTCTGGAGTCCTGACCGGACCGGTCACCGACCGGTTTTCGAGCACGCGCGTCGGCCGGCGGGTTAGGTAGATTGTCTGTCAATCATGACGATCTCGCCAACCCGCCCGGCCGACGCCGGCGTTGTGCGCCACGCGCAACCCGCGGTGGAAAGCCGGGCCAGCTTTTACCGCCACGATCTCGACGGGCTGCGCGGCATAGCCATCGCGCTCGTCGCGATGTTCCATGTGTGGTTCGGCCGGGTTTCCGGCGGGGTGGATGTGTTCCTCGCGCTGTCCGGCTTCTTCTTCGGCGGCAAGCTACTTCGCGCCGCGCTCAATCCGGAGTCGTCGTTGTCGCCGGCTCCCGAGGTGGTCCGGCTGGTGCGGCGGCTGCTGCCGGCGCTGGTGGTGGTGCTGGCCGGATGCGCGGTGCTGACCATCCTCATCCAGCCAGAGACGCGTTGGGAGACCTTCGCCGACCAGAGCCTGGCCAGCCTCGGCTACTACCAGAACTGGGAGCTGGCCAGCACGGTCGCCGATTATCTGCGGGCCGGCGAATCAGTCAGCCCGCTGCAGCACATCTGGTCCATGTCGGTGCAGGGCCAGTTCTACATCGCCTTCCTGGCGCTGGTTTTCGGCTTCGCGTATCTCTTTCGGCGCCGGTTGGGCAAGCACCTGCGGACGGCGTTCGTGGTGTTGCTCAGCGCGCTGGCGATCGCGTCGTTCGTCTACGCGATCTTCGCCCACCAGGCCAGCCAGGCAGTGGCCTACTACAACAGCTTTGCCCGGGCGTGGGAGTTGCTGCTCGGGGCCTTGGTCGGCGCGCTGGTCCCCTACATCCGGTGGCCGATGTGGTTGCGCACCACCGCCGCGACGATCGCCTTGGCGGCGGTGCTGTCCTGCGGCGCACTGATCGACGGTGTCAGGCAATTCCCCGGCCCGTGGACGTTGGTGCCCGTCGGCGCGGCCGTGCTGTTCATCCTGGCCGGCGCCAACCGCGCTGACGGCGAGAGCCTTCCGCTGCCCAACCGGCTGATGGCCACCCGCCCGCTGGTGCGCCTCGGCGAGATGGCCTACTCGCTGTATCTGTGGCACTGGCCGCTGCTGATCTTCTGGCTCGCCTACACCGGCCACGCGCACGCCAACGTCGTCGAGGGCACCGCGGTGCTGCTGATCTCCGGCCTGCTGGCGTATCTGACCAACCGCTACATCGAAGAGCCGCTGCGACAGCGCAAACCTGCCAGCACGGCACCACAGACCACCGCGGTGGTGCCCTGGCGGACCCGGCTGCGTCGCCCGACGATCGTGCTGGGATCGGTGGTCGGCGCTGATGGGTGTGACGCTGACGGCGACGGCATTCACCTGGCGCGAGCACGTCAACGTCGAACGCGCCAGCGGCAAGGAACTCAGCGGCCTCAGCCCCAGCGACTATCCCGGCGCCCGCGCATTGGTCAAGCATGTGCGGGTGCCGGCCCTGCGGATGCGGCCCACGGTGCTAGAGGCCCAGACCGACTACCCGCCGTCCACCCGCGACGGCTGTATCAGTGATTTCAAGAACACCGACGTGCTCAAGTGCAGCTACGGGGACAAGAACGCCACCAGGACGATCGCGCTGGCCGGTGGCTCGCACGCCGAGCACTGGCTGACCGCGCTGGATCTGCTCGGGCACAGGTACCACTTCAAGGTGACCACCTATCTCAAGATGGGCTGCGCGCTGTCGACCGAGCAGATGCCGCGGGTGATGGGCAACAACGACCCGTACCCGGAATGCCGCGACTGGGTGCCCAAAGCGATGGACGCGGTGGTGGCCGATCACCCGGACTTCGTCTTCACCACCTCCACGCGGCCGTGGAACATCAAGCCCGGCGACGTGATGCCGGGCACCTACGTCGGGATCTGGCAGACGTTCTCGGACAACAACATTCCTATCCTGGCGATGCGAGACACCCCCTGGCTGGTGAAAGACGGGCAGCCGTTCAACCCGTCGGACTGCCTGGCCAAAGGCGGCGACGCGGTGTCGTGCGGTATCAAACGCTCCGAGGTGCTCGCCGATCGCAATCCCACCCTCGACTGGGTCGAGCAGTTCCCGATGCTCAAACCGCTGGACATGAGCAACGCCGTGTGCCGTGCCGACATCTGCCCGGCCGTCGAGGGAAACGTGTTGGTATATCACGACGCTCATCACCTGTCGGCCACATACATGCGCACCATGACCAACGAGCTGGGCCACCAGCTCGGGCCTGCCACGGGTTGGTGGTGACCGTCCGGCCACGATCGCCGCCCGCGGCTGAGAGAGCCGTGACCGCACCGGAACCGCCGCCACTAAGGTCGAGTGATGCCCCCGTCAGACCAGACCAGTGGCGCGCCCGCGGCTCCGCCCGCGCTGGCCACCGTGTGGCCGGGTCGCAGCTACCCGTTGGGCGCCAACTACGACGGCACCGGCACCAACTTCGCACTGTTCTCCGAGATCGCCGAGAAGGTCGAGCTCTGCCTGATCGATGAGGACGGTCGGGAAACCCGCATCCGACTCGACGAGGTCGACGGCTACGTCTGGCATGCGTACTTGCCGGACGTCACACCTGGGCAGCGTTACGGCTTCCGGGTACACGGCCCATTCGACCCCGCATCCGGTCACCGTTGCGATCCCAGCAAGCTGCTGCTCGACCCGTACGGCAAATGCTTCGACGGCGAGTTCAAATTCACCCAGGCGTTGTACTCCTACGACTTGGACGTCGCCGCCGAGGACCCCACCGAAACCGGCACGCCGCCGCGGGTCGACTCACTGGGACACACCATGACCAGCGTGGTGATCAATCCGTACTTCGACTGGGCCAACGATCGCGCGCCGCGCACCCCGTACCACGAGACGGTGATCTACGAGGCGCACGTCAAGGGGATGACCCAGAACCATCCCGCGATCCCCGAGGCGCAGCGCGGTACCTATGCGGGCCTCGGCCACCCGGCGATCATCGAGCATCTGAAGTCGCTGAACGTCACCGCGATCGAACTGATGCCGGTGCATCAGTTCATGCACGATCACCGGCTGGTGGACCTGGGCCTGCGAAACTACTGGGGCTACAACACGTTCGGATTCTTCGCCCCGCACAACCAGTACTCCGCCAACCGGCGTGCCCGCGGCGCAGTGACCGAGTTCAAGTCGATGGTCCGGGCATTTCACGCAGCAGGGCATCGAAGTGATCCTCGACGTGGTCTACAACCACACCGCCGAAGGGAACCACCTCGGCCCCACGATCAATTTTCGCGGCATCGACAACGCCGCCTACTACCGGCTCTTGGATGAGGATCTGCAGTCTCTACAAGGACTTCACCGGCACCGGCAACAGCCTCAACGCGCGCAACCCGCACACGCTGCAGCTGATCATGGACTCGCTGCGCTACTGGGTGACCGAGATGCACGTCGACGGCTTCCGCTTCGACCTGGCCTCGACGCTGGCCCGCGAGTTCTATGACGTCGACCGGTTGAGCGCGTTCTTCGATCTGGTGCAACAGGATCCGATCGTCAGCCAGGTCAAATTGATCGCCGAACCGTGGGACATCGGCGAAGGCGGCTACCAGGTCGGCAACTTCCCGGGTTTGTGGACCGAGTGGAACGGGAAGTATCGCGATACTGTGCGTGACTACTGGCGGGGTGAGCCCGCGACACTCGGCGAGTTCGCGTCCCGGCTGACCGGGTCGTCGGACCTCTACGAGGCGACCAGTCGCCGGCCCGGCGCCAGCATCAACTTCGTCACCGCCCACGATGGATTCACCCTCAACGACCTCGTCTCCTACAACGAGAAGCACAACATGGCCAACGGCGAGGACAACCGCGACGGCGAAAGCCACAACCGGTCCTGGAACTGCGGCGTTGAGGGCCCGACCGATGACCCGGACATCCTGAAGCTGCGCAGTCGCCAGATGCGCAACATCATGGCCACGCTGATGGTCAGCCAGGGGACGCCGATGATCGCCCACGGCGACGAGATCGGCCGGACCCAGCGCGGCAACAACAACGTCTACTGCCAGGACTCCGAATTGTCTTGGATGGACTGGTCTTTGGTCGAGAAAAACAGCGACCAGTTGGAGTTCACCCGCAAAGTCACCGCACTGCGCAAGCAGCATCCGGTGTTTCGCCGTCGCCGATTCTTCGACGGCGAGCCGATCCGCAGCGGCGACGAGGTCCGTGACATCGCTTGGCTGACACCGGCCGGCAAGGAGATGCAGGCCCGGGACTGGGGCGGCGAATTCGGTAAGAGCATTGCGGTATTCCTCAATGGCGAGGCGATCCCCGAACCCAATGCCCGCGGCGAACGGGTCGTCGACGACTCGTTCCTGATGTGCTTCAACGCCCACGACCACGAGGTCGATTTCGTCATTCCGCCCGACGACTATGCCTCGGAATGGACGGCCGTCCTGGACACCACCGACGCGACCGGGTCGGTGTCGTTGGTCGTGCACGATGGCGATGAGGTGTCACTGCCCGCACGCGCATTGCTCGTCTTCCGTAAGACCAAGTGACGCATGGTCTTTCCGGTACTGTCCACCTACCGGTTGCAGCTGCGCGGTGCCGCGAGCGGATTCGGGTTCACCTTCGCCGACGCCGAGAATCTGCTCGATTACCTTGACGATCTCGGCGTCTCGCATCTGTACCTGTCACCGATCCTGACCCCGGTCACGGGGTCGGCACACGGCTACGACGTCACCGATCCGACCACGGTGTCTGCCGAACTCGGCGGACCGGCGGGATTGGCGAAGCTGTCGGCGGCGGCGCGGGCGCGGGGCCTGGGCCTGATCGTCGACATCGTGCCCAACCATGTCGGGGTGGACAAGCCGGAGCAGAACCCGTGGTGGTGGGATGTCCTGCAGCACGGCAAATCCTCGGCATACGCGTCGTTCTTCGACATCGACTGGGATCTTGGGCGATGGCCGGATTGTGTTGCCGCTGCTCGGTTCTGATGATGACGCCGCCGACCTCACCGTCGACGGTGACCTGTTACGGCTAGGCGATCTGGCGTCTGCCGATCGCGCCGGGCACCGGCGACGGCAGCGGCCCCGAAGTGCACGACCGTCAGCACTACCGGCTGATCGGCTGGCGCAACGGCGTGACCGGCTATCGCCGCTTCTTCTCGATCACCTCGCTGGCGGGGCTGCGCCAGGAGGACCGCGTCGGTGTTCGACACCAGCCACGCCGAAGTCGCGCGCTGGTTCACCGACGGCCTGGTCGACGGAATGCGCATCGATCATCCCGACGGCCTGGCGGATCCCACCGGCTATCTGGGCTGGCTGCGCGAGTTGGTCGGCCTGGATGCCTGGATCGTGATCGAGAAGATCCTCGCTGTCGACGAGGCGCTGGAGCTGACATCTGCCGGTCGCCGGGACCACCGGATATGACGCGCTGCGCGAGATCGGCGGCGTGTTCGTCGACCCCCAAGGCGCGCAGGCGTTGACGGAGTTGGTCGCATCCGGCCGGGTTCGACTACGGGCAGATCTGCGCCCATGCTGGCCGACCTCAAAATCTCCTCGGCGACCGAAACCTTGGCCAGTGAGTTGGCCGGCTGCGACGGTGCATCGTCGCCGCGGCCGGTGCGGACCACCCGCACCTGCCCGACGCGGTCGCCGCGCTGCTGACCCACATCGACGTCTACCGCAGCGATTACCTGGGCCTCGCCGCAGTACTGCCGACGGCCCTGGCCGCAACCCATTCGGCGACGCCGGAATTGGACGTCCCACTGCAACTGATCGCCGCTGCAGTAGCCGACGGCGGCGAGGCGGCGGTGCGGCTGCAGCAACTGTGCGGGGCGGTCACCGCCAAGGCCGTCGAGGACTGCCTGTTCTACCGTGACGCCCGGCTGGTGTCGCTCAACGAGGTCGGCGGCGAGCCCGCAGCACTTCGGGTCGGCCTTGGCGGAGTTCCATCAGCGCGCAGCCAGCTGGGCCCAGCTGTGGCCGCACGCCATGACGACGCTGTCCACCCACGACACCAAACGCGGCGAGGATGTCCGCGCCCGCATCGGCGTGCTGTCGCAGGTGCCGTCGCTGTGGGCGGAGTTCATCAACCGTTGGGAGAAGATCGTCCCCTCCCCCGACCCGGCAACTGGATTGTTTCTGCTGCAGAACATCTTCGGTGTGTGGCCGGCCGACGGCAAGGTCACTGACGGGCTACGCGAGCGGCTGCATGCCTACGCCGAGAAAGCGATCCGCGAAGCGGCGTGGCACACCTCGTGGAATGACCCGGACACCGAGTTCGAGGGCGCCGTGCACGGCTGGCTGGACGATGTGCTCGACGGCCCGGTGGCGCGCGAGCTGACCAACCTGGTTCGTCCGGCTCGAGTCGCACGCCGAGAACGACGCGCTGGGCCAGAAGCTGCTGTCACTCACCTCCCCCGGCATTCCCGACATCTACCAAGGCACCGAGTTGTGGGACGACAGCCTGGTCGATCCCGACAACCGGCGCGAGGTGGACTACGCCATCCGCCGGACGCGCTGAAGTCGCCTGCAGCACAGCAAAATTCGTGTCGTCAAAGCTGCCCTGCAGTTAAGGCGTGCCCGACCGGACACCTTTTGCACGGCGGCTACCACCCGGTGCTGGCCGCCGGCGCCGCCGCGAATCACGTGGTGGCGTTCCGGCGCGGCGATGACGTGCTGGTCGCGGTGACCCGCTGGACGGTGCATCTCGAACAGTCCGGTTGGGACGACACCGCTTCACGCTGCCGAAGGCTCGTGGACCGATGTCGCTGACCGGCGAACGGTGTCGCGGGACAGTGCCGGCCGCCGAGTTGTTCGCTGAGCTGCCGGTCGCACTGCTGGAGCGCGCCGATGCCTGAATTCGCCGTCTGGGCGCCTAGACCCGAGACCGTCCGCCTCGAGGTCGACGGTGTGGTGTCGCCGATGACCCGCGGCGATGACGGCTGGTGGCGGGCGACCGTCGACGCAGCGCCGGACGCGCGCTACGGCTTTCTCCTCGACGACGATCCGACGCTGCTGCCCGACCCGCGGTCGCCCCGTCAGCCCGACGGAGTGCACGAGCCTCCCAGCTGTGGGAGCCTCGGGAACTGCTCGATGTGGAGTGGGCCGGCCGGCCGTTGCAGGGCGCGGTGATCTACGAGCTGCACATCGGAACCTTCACGCCGGCAGGGACGTTCGACGCGGCCATCGACAAGCTCGACTACCTGGTCGACCTCGGCGTCGATTTCGTCGAGGTGATGCCGGTCAACGCGTTTTCCGGCACGCATGGCTGGGGCTATGACGGCGTGCTGTGGTACGCCGTGCACGAACCCTACGGCGGCCCAGACGGTTTGGTTCGTTTCGTCGATGCCTGCCATCGCCGCGGGCTCGCAGTGCTGATCGATGCGGTGTTCAACCACCTCGGACCGTCGGGCAACTACCTGCCCCGGTTCGGGCCGTATCTGTCGTCGGCGAGCAACCCGTGGGGCGAGGGGATCAACATCGCCGACGCCCAATCGGACGAAGTACGGCGCTACATCATCGGCTGTGCGCTGCGCTGGATGCGCGACTTCCACGCCGACGGACTGCGACTGGACGCCGTGCACGCGCTCTTCGACACCACCGCGATCCACATCCTGGAGGAGCTGGCCGCAGAAACCGACGCACTGGCAGAAGAACTCGGCCGACCGCTGTCTCTGATCGCCGAGAGCGACCTCAACGACCCGAACATGATCACCCCTCGTTCAGAGCACGGTCACGGGATGACCGCGCAATGGGACGACGACATCCACCACGCCATCCACACCGCGGTGTCCGGGGAACGCCAGGGCTACTACGCCGACTTCGGATCGCTGGCCACCCTGGCAACGACGTTGCGCCGCGCCTTCTTCCACGCCGCCACCTATTCGTCGTTCCGGCAACGACGCCACGGCCGGCCGCTGGACACTTCGACGATTCCGGCCACCCGGCTGCTGGCATACACCTGCACCCACGATCAGGTCGGTAACCGGGCTCTCGGCGACCGGCCGTCGCAGAACCTCACTTACGGACAACTTGCGGTCAAGGCCGCGCTGGTCCTCAGCTCCCCCTACACGGCCATGCTTTTCATGGGTGAGGAGTGGGGAGCGTCCACCCCGTTCCAGTTCTTCAGCTCCCATCCCGAGCCCGAGTTGGCCCGCGCCACCGCTGAAGGACGCAAGCGGGAGTTCGCCGATCACGGCTGGGACGCCGACATGATCCCTGATCCGCAGGATCCTCAGACCTTTCAGCGCTCCAAGCTGGACTGGTCGGAGGTCGACGCCGGGGAGCACGCGAAGCTGCTGCGGCTTTACCGGGATCTGATTACGCTGCGGCGCAATGAAAGCGAGCTTGCCGATCCGTGGCTGGAGAACCTGATCGTCGACTTCGACGAAGAGGACCGCTGGATCGTGCTGCGCCGCGGCAGCCTGACGGTGGCCTGCAATCTCGGCTCTGCACCGGTGTCTGTTCCCTTCGCCGGCGAACTGGCGCTGTCCTCGGAACGGGTCAGTGTGGGCGAGGAGCACACCGAGCTGCCGTCGCATTCGTTCGCGATCCTGCGCTGTGGATAACTGACTACCGGCCTCGTCCCCAACCACTCATGATGCGCGGATGAGCCATTCTGAGTTGTTGCCGATCCCAGCCATCCAGACCGCCTGCGATCCGGTGCATTCGACGCAGGATCTGCGTGAGCGGTGGCGCGCACTGATGGGGCCGTTGGGATTTGGGACACGACTGCTGTGGTTCGGCCTGATCGGACCGGACCGCTGCTTCGCCAAGAAGCTCTGCCAGGTCCCGATCCGCCCGCGGCCCCGGGGCCGGATCGTGTGGAACCTGATGTCGTCGTTGCGGACCCTGCTCGACGACCTGGAGCCGGGAACTACAGTGGCGCTGCTGTTGTCCGGTCCCGGGCGAGGGCCAGCGTCGACCATCGAACTGGTCTGGTCGAAGTCGCTGACCGAGATGGCCGACAGGTTCGCCATCCCGCTGGAACCGATTTTTCGGGCCAACGACGAATCGGTCGTACTACTGGGCTTAGCCGACGTCGATCGGGTATGGTTTCGTCAAGTTTTGTGGCCCCTCTGGTTCGCCGCACAAATTTTGGCCCCGGGCGCAGCTATGGCTCGAGCCCCGGTTGTCGGACTGCGCTTAGCCGGGCTGACCGGTTTGACCGGTGGCGCCGCCGGCGACCGGACCGGTTCCGCCGATGCCGCCGGGGCCGCCGGAACCACCGGAGCCGCCAATCACCCCGGAAGAGGCACCGTTTCCGCCGTTTCCGCCGTCGCCGCCGTATCCACCGGTTGTGAGAGTGCTGCTGTGCACCGTCGCGGCGTTGCCGCCTGCGCCGCCGGTGCCACCTTCACCGCCGTTTCCGAAGGTGAAGCTCTGGCCACCGTCGCCGGCTGTTCCGCCGGGTCCGCCGTCGTTGCCGTCGGTGACGTCGCTGCCGGTCACAGTTCCTGACGTGCCGCCAGCCCCGCCGTCCCCGCCGGCCCCGCCGGTGCCAAAGTTGACGCCGCCACCGGCACCGCCGGCACCACCGGCACCACCGACGTCGCCGGTCATCAGGGTGCTCTTCGGTGACGGGCCCGGCTGACCCGCCGCCACCGCCAGCGCCACCGGCTCCGCCTTGGTAGGCCTCTATGCCGGAACCACCAGCGCCGCCGTCACCGCCGGCGCCGCCGCTGTCGCCCGCGCCAACGTTGCTGTCGGTGATGGTTCCACTAGTGCCGCCGGACCCGCCGCTGCCGCCGGCACCGCCGACGCCGAAGACGTAGGCGCTGCTGCCACTGCCGCCGGCACCGCCGTCACCCCCGACGTCGCCGGTGGTGACGGTGCTCGATTGGCTCACGTCACCTCCGTCCCCGCCGGCCCCGCCGGCCCCGCCGGCCCCGCCGTTGCCGTCGATCGCCCCGCCCTCGCGGCCGTCTCCGCCTGTCTCCGCCTGCTCCGCCGTGGTCGCCGACGGAGACGGTGCTCGATTGGCTCACAGCACCGCCGTCGCCGCCGTTGCCTCCGGCTCCTCCGGCCCCACCGTCGCCGAGATACCCGGCCGCCGCGCCATCGCTGCCCGCGCCACCGGTCCCGCCGTTGTCGCCGATGCTTACCGTGCTGGCGATGACGTTGCCGCTGGCGCCACCGTCGCCGCCTGCCCCGCCTGCAGCACCGCTGCTATCGGAAAGCCCGGCGGTTCCGCCCGCTCCGCCCGCTCCACCGTTATCGCCCGTGCCGACGGTGCTGTCGGTTACCGTCCCGCTGGTACCGCCGGCACCGCCGATTCCACCATCACCTGCAGGGCCGTCGGCGTTGTTACCGCCCTGGCCGCCGGCACCGCCGGTACCGCCGTTATCGCCGGTGGTGAGGCTGCTGTCGGTGACCGCACCGCTGTCACCGCCTGCCCCGCCGCCGCCTCCGCTGGCCGCGACACTGGCATATGCTGCCTGCCCGCCGAGCCCGCCGTTACCGCCGGTACCGCCGTCGTCGCCGGCAGAGACGGTGCTGTCGGTGACCGTACCGCCGTCACCGCCTGCCCCGCCGTTGCCGGCGCTGCCGCCGTCGCCGACGAAGCCGCCGATCGCCCCGTTGCCGCCGATGCCGCCGTCGCCGCCGACGTCGCCGGTGTAGGTGATGTCGGTGCCGTTGGTGACGGCCCCGGCGGCTCCACCAGCGCCGCCCTGTCCGCCGCTGCCGCCGGTGCCGATCGACCCGCCAGAGCCGCCGGCACCACCGTCGCCACCGGTGCCGCCGGTGTCGCCCGAGCCGATGTTGCTGTTGCTGACCGCGCCCCCGTCGCCGCCGCCGCCACCGTTACCCCCGTCGCCGCCTGGGCCGATCAGCGTGTCAAGACTGGCGGCGCCTCCGGCCCCGCCAGCCCCGCCGGTATCGCCTGAGAAGAGGGTGCTGTCGGTGACCGTCCCACCGTCACCGCCGCTGCCGCCGAGACCGCCGCTGCCGCCGCTGCCGATGCCGTTGCCCACGCCTCCATCGCCACCCTGCCCGCCAGCACCGCCGATGTCACCGGAGTAGACGATGCTGCCGCCGCTGATCGCACCACCGTCGCCCCCGGCGCCGCCGGCCCCTCCGTCTCCGGCATCACCGACGACCCCAGCAGCCCTGCCGCCAGCGCCCCCCGCTCCGCCTGCCCCACCGTTGTCGCCCGAGTTGATGGTGCCGCCGCTGACCGCACCACCGTCACCACCAGCGCCGCCAGCGCCGCCGTTACCGCCGTCGCCGGCCGCCACGCCGCCGTGACCGCCCGCCCCGCCCGCACCGCCGCGCTCCGCCGTTATCGCCGGCAAGTGTCGCGTCGGCGCCATCCCCGCCGGCACCGCCCGCTCCGGCATTACCGACTAATCCGGCGTCACCGCCGTCACCGCCAGCGCCGCCGTTGATCCCGACGCCGCCATCGCCACCGTTACCGAAAAGTCCCGCGGCCCCGCCGGCACCACCCTGGCCCGCTGCCTCGGTGGCACCGCCGCCGCCATCTCCGAACAACAAACCACCGTCACCACCGGTGGCCTCGGCCAAGGTGCCACCATCAATGCCGTTGGCGCCGTTGCCGATCAGGTATTCCCCGAAATCTTTATTGATCGTGTTGTCGATGGATTCGCCTAGGGGGCTGTTGATCCAGTTCTGCTCATCGGTATGGATGGCCTGCAAGAACGTCGCGTCGAACCCCGCTGCGGGATCCGACGATGCTGCGGCGCCCTCAGCGGCGTTGCCTGCTCCGGCTACGGCATCCGAAGCGGCACTCACACTGGCTACCGCGCCGGTAGCCGTACCAATACCGGCGACCGAATCCGTTGGCAGCGCCAACCATTGATCGAACGCGCTACCGCCTAGGCCACCGAGATCCACGTTCGCAGCGGAGTCGAGACTTGCGAACACGTCCATACCTGTCATGGCGTGATCGACGGCGTTGATGATCGGGTCGACAATGACATCCAAACCGTCAGCATGAGCCGCGGGGATGGCGGCAAGCGGACCGATGGTGAAAGTAAGAGCCGCGCCCGCACTGCTGCCCCAGCCGATCACACGACGCCAGCGATCCACGGTCCGATGTGACGGGCTCGTGCGGTCCGAGCAGTGGCTTAGACCAGCCATCTTGAACCTCCCCATCGAGGCTTTCCATCTCCGGTTTCGTCAAGCTAGCCCGGGAGTGGTCCCGGCGGGGCGAAAAAAGCGTCAAAGTTTGTTGGGTGCCCCGTCCCGGCGTCGGGGAGCGCGGCAAGCTGCGGACGCGAGTCACCGGTAATGCTTCCCCAGGCGGCTAGCCCCAGGCCGATGAGTAGGTGAGTTTTGGCGGTTCTGCTGTCATCGAGCAAGGACCACGGGTTCGCCAGCATTGAGATAGTTCCCCGATGCCAACGTCGCCAATTGTGCGGGTTCGATGGTCGTGACCGCATCAACGTTGAATTCTGAAAGCCGTTTCAGACGAGGAAATTTGGCGTCGGTGATGCGGCGGGCACGGCGGCGCTCGGCGCGGTCATCAACCTCGGCGGCCAATAATTCAGCCAGGAACCACACTCAATCGGGTAGCTTTCGCGTGTGAGCGACATCGACTACGGCGCCCGAGCCCGTCTCGATTACATCGAAAACCAACTTCAGGTGCTGTTTCCGGACAGCTATGTGCCCTTCGATGCGTCCGATCCCGCCGGCATGCCGGCGGCCGTGATCGCGCTAGCCCGAGGCGGCAACATGATCGCAGCCATCAAGGAATACCGCAGCATCACCGGCGCTGGGCTGGCAGAGGCGAAGAAGGCCGTCGAAGCCATCCGCTGAGCGACCCGCCCAGAGCGGACGTGGCAGGACGGCGCACTGAGTAGTCGCCTCGCCGGTTGAGTCGAATTGAGACCGCCGGGGTGCGGCGAAATCTTCGTCTCGGAAAAGTCGAGTAGTTCACTACGCTATGCGCCGCGCCGAGTGCGACCACACACTCAGTAGCGCGGAAAGTTCTTACACGACCTTGAGATCGAGCCGCGGCAAAGTAATCGAACTGAATAAGAGCGGGATCTGCTGCCGATCAAGTCCGGTGATGCTGTTGTCGGCATTCCCGAAGCACGTCTGACTCGAAAGCTCTGTGGTAGCCGGCCCCGCCATCCGGATAATTCGGAATCCTACTGAGAGGCAAGGCAAATGCACGAAATTCAAGTCGGCCGATATGAGCCATCGGACCCGCGCCTCGGCCGTCACGTCGAACACGACAAGCGTTCGCTGCGGTTCGAATACCTGCCACGTGACGCGCAGCCCAAGGGACAAAACACCTTTTGGGCCTCCTCTACGGGACCCCTGAACCAGGGCCAAGTGGGTGCCTGCACCGGCAATGCCGAAGCGCAATGGCTCAACACTGATTTCGCTGCGGCGACGCGGAAGCTGACCCATGACAATCAGTTCTTGACCGAAGCCGACGCTCTGAAAATCTATTCACTCGGCACGACCCTCGACAGCAATCCGGGGAGCTACCCGCCTGACGACACCGGTTCGACCGGTCTCGCGGTGGCAAAAGCAGGCGTCCAGCTCGGCTACCTCGACAAGTACGAGCACACTTTCAGCTTCACCGCGTTGCAGGCCGCGGTCGAAACGACGCCGACTATCAATGGCACGGTGTGGACCAAGAACATGTTCAAACCGCAAAACGGCCTGGTCAAGGTCGGCAAACTCGTGGACAGCAACATCGCCGGTGGCCACGAATACCTCTGCTGCGGTATCGATTACACCGAAGAAGTGCTGCAATTCCGCAACAGTTGGGGCGACCAAGACGCCTGGCCGGGTTGTAAACCAGGCGGCTACTTCGCGATTGGCTTCGCGGACTACCAAGGGCTGCTAGAACACCAGGGCGACGTCACGGTGCTGCACGGCAAGGGCCAAGTCTGATCGCCTACTAGAACCCAATCTCGGCACGGGCGCTCGGTGTTCGGCTGGCCCACTCACCGACCGGACACCGAGCGATGTCAAATCGGACATTGACTCCACAAACGAAAGGCAAAGCCATGACTAAGCCGCGAAAAGCGCCCGAGCCGAAAGGAATTCCTTCGCTGCGGACATATCTCGCATCGCTGGAGTCGGCGGAACACCAACTCTTCGCGGCGCGAGCGCAGAGCCGCGTGGCGAACGAGGACGCGTTTTCGGAAATGAAGGACCACGTTTTGGGTCTCTATCAAGGTGTGGATCCAGTGCGTAGTTTCGTCGACGAGACCGGCGCGATCTTCGACTGCATCCCGGTCGAGCAGCAGCCGGCACTAAGGGGTTCAAAGGACGGCGTGCCGAAGGCGCCAGACCTACCCCCAATCGCATCCCCCGATGCCTCCGAAAAAACCCCACAAGGGGCGGAACCCGAAATGCGGGCAAGCATTGCGGGGTCGCCGCTGAGCCCCAACCGCAAGGACTGGCATGGAAATGTCATGCACTGCCCGCAAGGCACCATCCCGATGCGGCGGGTCACCCTCGAGGACGTGACGCGATTTCCCACGTTGCGGGCATTCATGCGAAAGGGCCCGGGAGGCGCCGGCCGACCTCCTCGGGCGGTTGAGCCCGACACTGTCCCCGCGACTCACCGCTGGGCTCACGCGTATCAGGGGGTGACCAACGGGGGCGGACATAGCTTCCTCAATGTGTGGAGCCCTCCGATCGGGACCAATCAGGTCTTCTCGCTCTCCCAGCACTGGTACGTCGGCGGTAGCGGCGGCAATCTGCAGACAGCCGAGTGCGGCTGGCAGGTCTACCCCGGTCTGTACGGCGATGCGAAGCCGCATCTGTTCTGCTACTGGACCGCAGACGATTACCAGACGACCGGCTGCTACAACCTGAGCTGCAACAAATTCGTCCAGACCTCGTCGACACTGTCGCCAGGCATGGCCCTGGGTCCAGTCAGCATCGCCGGCGGCCAGCAATACCAGATCGAGTTGGCGTACTGGCATGCCAACGGCCGATGGTGGCTCTACATGAACGGAACCCAGGGAAGCAACGCCATCGGCTACTACCCGGATACCCTGTACGGCAACGGCGCCCTGAAGACGGCTGCCACCGAAATCGATTACGGCGGCGAGACAGTCGGCACCACAACCTTTCCGGGCATGGGAAGTGGCGCGTTCGCGAACCAGGGTTGGCAACATGCCGCCTACCAGAGCGCGATCGGCTACTACCCTCCGGCCGGTGGAGCGTTGGTCAACGCGAATCTCACTGCGTCCCAAGCGTGGCCGGGTTGCTACACAGCCCAAACCAATCTCTACGGAGCGCCGTGGAGCGAAACGCTCTGGTTCGGCGGACCCGGCGGCAACTGCTGAGTGCAGCGCGTCCAGCTGCGTAGAGTCGAATCGTGCGGCACCACGAGTCCTATCAGGGTCGGCCCATCGTCCTGACGACGAAGCCAACGGACGATGGGTCGTGGGCATGGGAGGCCGAAGCGCCCGACGAGGCGATCTCCGGCCCGGCCGACACCGCATACCGCACGGAGGAGGAAGCCCTGAGCGCGGCACGTTCGGCCGCCGCAGCGGCCGTCGACCGGGCACGCACCATGCGTGGCAAGCCGTAACCGGCGCGATAAGTCGTTCTTGCCGGTCTACAACAGATAGCGATAGGCCGGCGAGCCCGGCTCGATGGTCTCGATCTGCATCTCGGTGGCCTGCATGCGTTCCAGCAGGCCATCCAACCCGTCGGCCGACCCCAACTCGATACCGACCAGCGCCTCGCCGGTCTCGCGGTTGTTGCGCTTGACGTACTCGAACAGCGTGATGTCGTCGTTCGGTCCGAGCACACCGTCAAGGAAACGGCGCAGCGCCCCCGGCTCCTGCGGGAAGTCGACCAGGAAGTAATGCTTGAGGCCGAGGTGGACCAGCGAGCGCTCGAGTATCTCTCCGTACCGGGAGACGTCGTTGTTGCCGCCGGAGACCAGGCACACCACCGTGGATCCCGGTTCGATGTCGGCTTCCAGCAGGCCGGCCACCGCGAGCGCGCCCGCAGGCTCGGCGATGATCCCCTCGTTCTGGTACAGGTCGAGCATCGCGGTGCACACCGCGCCCTCGTCGACCGTGGTGATCGAGACCATGTTCCCGGCTGCGGCCAGGGCGGCATAGGTCAGATTTCCGGCCCGACTGACCGCGGCGCCGTCGACGAACTGGTCGACGTGATCGAGAGTCACCGGTCCGCCGTTGGCCAGCGCGGCCATCATCGCGGCCGCTCCCGCCGGCTCGATACCGAGCACGGCGGTCCTGCTGGTCCGCTCGGCGAGATACGTGGTGATGCCGGCGATGCATCCCCCACCACCGACCGGGACCACCACCAGGTCCGGCTCATCGTCCAGGGCGTCGAGGATCTCGACGGCGATGGTGCCCTGCCCGGCCATGGTCCGCGGGTCGTCGAACGGCGGCACGAGCGTGGCTCCAGTGCCCGCCACGTCCGCGAGCGCGGCCTCGGCGGCCAGGTCGTAGGTCGATCCGCCCACGATCAGGTCGATGAACTCCCCGCCGTGATAACGGATGCGGTCTCGCTTCTGCTTCGGCGTCTTGGCCGGAACGTAGACGCGCCCGCGAACGCCCAGCGTGCGGCATGCGTAAGCGAAGCCCTGCGCGTGGTTGCCCGCCGACGAGCACACCACGCCGGCCGCTCTTTCCTCATCGGACAGCTGCACGAGCAGGTTGTAGGCCCCACGCAGCTTGTAGGAGCGCACGTTCTGCAGGTCTTCGCGCTTGAGGTAGACGTTCGCGCCGGTCGTCGCGGACAACCGGTCGGACAGCTCCAGCGGTGTGGCCCTGACCACGCCGGCAATTCGGGTGGCCGCCGCGTCGACGTCGGCCGCTGCGAGCGGCCCACCGCCCCGGGTGCCCGGGCTCTGACTCAGTTCGGCAGACACCGGTCAATGGTGCCACCAAACTGCGTGTTCAGTGCACAGGGGTCAGTACAAACAGCGGAATCTGTCGCTCGGTCTTCAGCTGGTAGTCGGCGTAGTCGGGGTAGGCCGCCACGGCCCGCTCCCACCAGACGGCCTTTTCGTCGCCGAAAACCTCGCGGGCGTCGTAGTCCTTGGTCACGGTGCCGTCCTGCAGCTCGACCCGCGGGTTCTTGGCGATGTTGAAGTACCAGACCGGGTTCTTCGGCGCTCCGCCCAGCGATGCCACCGCCGCGTACTCACCGTTGTGCTCGACCCGCATCAGCGGCGTCTTGCGGAGCTTGCCGGTCTTGGCGCCGATGGTGGTCAGCAGGATGACCGGCATACCCTTCATGTCGGTGCCATCGGTTCCACCGGATTCGGCAATTTTGTCGGCTTGCTCGCGAGACCAGTCCCACGGGGACGGGGCATATTCACCTTCGAGTGGCATGCCTCTACCTTAGGACCCCCGTCCGGGGGCGCCTATCCATTCGGGCCGTGCCTCAGTTGTCGCTCAGTGTTCGCCTGTACAGTCTGCGATCGACTCCGCTCGATTTTCCGTAGTCGCACATATCCTCGCGCCGCGAGGTTGCGCATCTACCCAACGATGGGACAAGACGCACCATGGCGCGGTACACGAGGTCGGTTCGCGCGCGCGGCCATTACTCCCGCTTTCCCGGGTCCGGGTAATTATCTTTGGCCATCACCGATGTACCCGAATTCGCCCACCTCAGCGATGCCGATCTGACGGCGCTTGCCGCCGATTTGGACGAGATCCGTAGCGACATCGAGGCGTCCCGCGGCACCAAAGACCGCGCCTACATCATGCGCGCGATCGCTTTTCAGCGATGCCTTGACGTCGGGGCGAGGCTGATCATCGCCCGAACCAAGGGCAGATTCGGCTGGATCCTGGGAACCACCGCGCTGGCCGCGGCCAAATGCATTGAGAACATGGAACTCGGCCACAACATCACCCACGGCCAATGGGATTGGATGAACGATCCGGAAATCCACTCCAATACCTGGGAGTGGGACATCGCCGGGCCCACGTCGCAGTGGCGCTATACCCACAATTACCAACACCACGTCTTCACCAACGTCGTCGGCGTCGACGCCGATCTGGGCTTCGGCATCATGCGCGTCACCCGAGACCAGAAGTGGCGGCCCATCGCCTTGCTCCAACCGCTGTTCGCAGTGATGCTCGGGGCGGCCTTCGAATGGGGCATCGCGCTCTACGGCGTCATTTCCGTGCAACAGGAGGAGTCCAGCGAAGCCGGACGGGCTATTCAGAAACAAGCAATGCTGCGCAAAATGGCTCGCCAGACCTCTAAGGACTACGTGCTGTATCCCGCCCTGAGCGGTCGTAGATGGCGGCGCACACTGGGGGCGAACATTATCGCCAACGGGCTACGCAGCGCTTGGGCGTACATCGTGATCGTCTGCGGTCACTTCGTGGACGGTGCGGAGAAGTTCGCGCCGTCAGTGCTCGAGAACGAGACAAAGCCGGCTTGGTACCTCCGGCAGATGCTGGGTACCGCGAATTTCGACGCCGGTCCGACGCTCCGGTTCATGACCGGAAATCTGTGCTACCAGATCGAACACCACCTCTACCCCGACCTGCCGCACAATCGGTATCCCGAGATCGCCGTGCGGGTGCGTGCCTTGTGCGTCGCCTATGACTTGCCGTACACGACCGGTCCCCTGCTGCGTCAGTACCTGCTCACAGTGCGCACAATTTGCAAGTTGGCGCTGCCGGATCGATGTCTGTCCGCCACCTGCGACGACGCACCCGAGACTGCCTCGGAGAAGAAATTCCAGAACGTCAGGAACGGTTCGGAAGTGCTTTGCGACGAGGCGGTCATCCAGCGGCGTGGATTGGTGTCGGCTCTGCGCGACCACCGCACGCTGACATCGGATGGAGCGCGCCGCTACGCGGGCTGAGCTGCCGTACGAGCGGGCTCGTGCACGTCCGAACCCGGTTCTTTCGCGTACAACTCCTCGATCTCCGCGGCGTACTTGGCCGCGATCGGCCGGCGTTTCAGCTTCATTGTCAAGGTGATCTCGTCGCCGCCCGGCTCCCACACGGCCGGCAGCACGCGGAAGCGCTTGATCTGCTCCACCCGCGACAACTTGGCGTTTCCGGACGCCACCCCGGCGGCAATCTTCTCCAGCATCTCCGGATGCGCCGCCAAGGCCTCCGGCGAGGCGTCGGCAAGCCCGAGGGCGGCCGCGTGGTGCCCCACCGAGTCGGCGTCGAAGACCAGCAACGCGGTGTTGTACGGGCGGCCGTCGCCGACCGTCAGCATCGCTCCGACCATCGGGCAGGCGCCCAGGATCGTGGTCTCGATGTTGGCCGGGGACATGTTCTTTCCGGCCTCGTTGATGATCAGTTCCTTCTTGCGGTCGACGATCCGCAGATAGCCATCGTCGTCCACCTCCAGGATGTCGCCGGTGTGCAGCCAGCCGTCGGGGTCGATCGCCTCGGCCGTCTTGACCGGCTCGCCGCGATAGCCCTTCATCACCAGGGGTCCACGAACCAGGTACTCACCATCCGCGGCGATCTTGGATTCCAGCCCGGGCAGCAGCTTGCCCACCGAACCCAGTCGCGCGTCTTGCGGATGTGTCACGCTCGCAACGCAACTCAGCTCCGACATCCCCCATACCTCGGCGATCTGGATGCCGATGCCGGCGAAGAACGCGAGCGTCTCCCGCGGGATCGGCGCCGCACCGGAGACCGCCCAGCGCAGCTCGTCGAATCCGAGCTTTTCGCGCAGCTTCGACAGCACCAGATCGTCGGCCTGCTGCCATTCCGCCGCCAACTCGTCGGACGACGCTTCGCCGGCGAGCAGGACCGCAGCCTTCTTCGACGCGACCGACATCGCCCACTGCAGAGCCTGGCGCTTGGTCTCGTCCGGCTCGTGGGTGGCTGCGAATTCGATTGCGGCTTTGAGCTTTTCCCACACACGCGGGACCGCACCCCAGGTGGTCGGGTGCACATCGGACAACGCAGCGGCGATCTCGCGGGCATCCGAGACCACCGTGACCTGAGCGCCGAACACCTCGTTGTTGTACAGCGCCATCGTGCGGTCGGCGATATGCGCCGTGGGCAGGAATGACGTGACGCGGTCGCCGAAACGCACGCCCAGAACGTCGTCGAGCGCTTGCGCCTCGAACAGCAGATGAGCGTGCGTCATCTCCACACCCTTGGGATTGCCCGTCGTCCCCGAGGTGTAGATCAGCGTGATCACATCGTCGGCCTGCACCGCCCGCCAGGTCGCGTCGAAGTCGAAATCGTCCTTGGCGGCCGCGTAGAGATCGTTGAGCGGCAGCGTGCCCTCCGGAGCGCCATCGATGCAGATGATGTGGTCCAGCGTCGCGCCGCTGGCGCGGATCCTGTCGACGTACTGCTGTTCGCAGATCACCACTTTGGTGCCGGCGTTGTCGAACACGTAGGTCAGTTGTTCGGGGGCCAGGGTGTTGTACACCGAGAACGAGGTGGCGCCGACGTGCTGGGCGCCCACTTCCAATGGATAGAACTCGATCCGGTTGGCCATCATCAGCGACACGGTGTCGCCGCGACGGACCCCTAGTCCGTGCAGGCCGGCCGCCACCTTGCGTACGTCGGCCGCGTACTGACGCCACGTCATCGTCTGGCCGCCGCCCGGTATCCGCAGGGCGATGGCATCCGGCTCGATCGCCGCGGTCCGTTGGAAGGCCTCACACAATGTGGTGGGTGCCGCAGAGGGGGTTTTCGAATCGGTCACTCAGCCCAGGCTAGTCGCGGAGTACGTTGCCGGTATGGGAATTGCGATCACCGACTTGACGCCCGTCGAGTTGACCGCGTTTGTCACCCAGTACGCCCGAGCGGTCGACAGCCGTTGGCCCAGGCCGATACTCGGCGACGACCTGGCTGCCGAGATCGTCGCCAAAATCGACTACGACTTCGACGGTCTGGGAGTTCCGGCCAGCGCGATTCGCCAGACCGCGTTGCGCGCGAAGTTGCTGGATGACCGGGCCCGCCAGTTCGTCGCCGAGCATCCCGACGCCGTCGTCGTCGACCTCGGCGCGGGCCTGGCGACTCCCATGCCACGGGTCAGCCCGCCGCCCACCGTCGACTGGTACAACGTCGACCTGCCCAACATCATCGCATTGCGCGACCACCTTGTGCCCGACGACGACCATGCACACTCGATACCGGTGTCGCTGGCCGACAACGCCTGGACCGAACAGATCCCCTCCGGCCGGCCCACCTTTCTGTTCGCCGACGGCCTACTTGCGTTCGTCCCAGAGTCGTTACTCATCAACCTTTTTCGGCATATTCCTGAGCATTTCCGGACCGGCGAGCTGGCGATCAACGACTACGGGAGAGTCAGCGCCCTCAGTATCGCCGCCATGAAGGTCGCCTTCAGCGCGGTCGGAACCCAATGGATATACCGGGGTTTCAGCGACGCTCACCTCCCGGAGAGCTGGAGTCCCCGGCTGCAGTTGGTGGAAGAGACCAGCTTGTCGCAGGCCGCGGAAGTCGACCTGTATCCCACGGCCGCGCGGGTATCGACGCGGCTGATGGGCATGACCAAATCCGGCGCCCGCACGGCACGGATCCTGCGCTACCGCTTTTGAAAGGTGACGATCATGTCGTCGACTCTGATCACGGGCGCGAGGGTGTGGGACGGCATCTCCGCGCAGGCGCAACCGCAGCAGGTGTTGGTAGTCGACGGCCGCATTCAGCATGTCGCCGACACGATCCAGGCACCACCCGACACTCGGGTGGTGGATCTGCCCGGCCATACCGTGACGCCGGGCTTCATCGACTGCCACACCCACGTGACGCTCGCACCTCCGGTGGGGCTGTTGATGGCGCTCGATTCGAGCATCACCAAGACTTTGAAAGCGTTGCCGGTGCTGCGCGCACTACTCGACAACGGATTCACCACCGTGCGCGACTTGGGTTGTGGCGACATCGATTACCCCACCATCGACCTGCGCAACGCCGTGGCAGCTGGACTGGTCGTCGGTCCGCGGATGCTGGTCGCTCCACACATGATCTCGGCCCGCGGGGGACACGGTGACTTCAGCGGGATGGTCGCCGATGAATATCAAGATCCCTGCCGTCCGCTGGAACTGGCCGCCGCCGATGGCGCCGATGAGATCCGCACCCGGGTCAGGCAGCAAATCCGGGCCGGCGCCGACTGGATCAAGTTCGGCGCCACCGGTGGCTTCGCCTCACCGTCGGATGACCCCGGGCATGCCACCTACAGCCAGGAGGAGATGGACGTCCTGGTCGCAACGGCGAAAGATCTCGAAATACCGGTCACCCCACACAGTTACGGAGATGAGGGGATCCAGCGCGCTGTCCGGGCGGGTGTGCGCAGCGTCGAGCACGGCAACCTGGCGTCACCGGCGACGCTGCGCATGATGCAGGACGCCGGCGTGTTCATCGTGCCCACCCAATACGTCATCCTGTCCAAGGCCCGCCAGAGCGACGACGATCCGAACTGGGCCATGCTTCCGGAGCATGCCCGGCGCAAATTCACGAAGTTCAGCGGCGCACTGCTGGATGCGGCAGAAGGCCTGGCGGGCAGCGACGTTCGGATCGCGTTCGGCACCGACGCCGGAATGTTTCCGCATCACGAGAATTGGCGCGAGTTCCCGACGATGGTGTCCAGCGGGATCACCCCGCTGCGGGCCTTGCAGTCGGCCACCAGCGTGGCCGCCGAGATGCTTGGCCTCGACGACCTCGGCACCATCGCCGAGGGCAAGATCGCCGATGTGATTGCTATGCCGGGTGACCCGTTCACCGACATCGACGTCACCGGCCGGGTGGACTTCGTCATGAAAGAGGGCGTGATCTACAAGGATTCGAGCGTCTCCGGTCGGCGAGTGTGCGGCTAGCGGAGCGCTCGACCCCGAGTGTGCGGCTAGCGGAGCGCTCGGCACTCACGCGGCCGGTTTCGGCGAGGCCGATGGTTGCTAGCCTAGACACCCCGGACCGAGTAGCGCCTTGAGATCGCCCATCAAAGCCGGCGACATGGTCACCCGCAGCGACGGGTCCAACTCCAGCGTGGTGATCCGGTCACCGCTGAGCAGACGAAGCTGCACCTGCGACGTGCCCGGGTGTTGCGACAGCACCTGCTTGAGGGCGGTGACCTTGTCGATCGTGCACTGCCGCGTCGGCAAGCTCACCGCCAGTGGCCGATTCGCCTGAGCGCTGGTGAAGTCCGGCACCACTAGGTCATTGGCGATCAGCGAAATCCGGTCGTCCCGGATCGCGACCTTCGCGGTGACGATCACCACCGTGTCGTCGATGACATCAGCGCCGAATGCGGAATAGGTGTGCGGGAAGAACATCACCTCGATACCACCGGTGAGGTCTTCGAGTTGGGCCGAGGCCCAAGGCATTCCGTTCTTGTTCACCCGCCGGTTCACCGACGCCAGGATGCCGCCGACCTTCACCATCGTCTCGTTGCCGACGTCGCCGTCGAGGATCGCCGGGATGGCGGTGTCGACCTGGGCGGCCAGCAGATGTGCAATGCCATTGAGCGGGTGCCCGGACACGTAGAGTCCCAGCATCTCGCGCTCCAGCGCGAGTTTGTGCTTGTCGTCCCACTCCTCGTCGGGAACCCGGATGGTGAATACCGCGTCGGCGCCGGCTCCCCCGTCGTTCGGGTCGCCGCCGAACAGGTCGAACTGCCCCATCGCCTCGGCCTTTTTGGTGCCGAGCACCGAGTCCACCGCGTCGGTATGAACCAGGAACAGCCCCTTGCGCGGGTGCTTGAGCGAGTCGAAGGCTCCGGCTTTGATCAGCGACTCGGTGACCTTCTTGTTGCACGCCGCGATGTCGACCTTGTTCAGGTAATCGGAGAAGTCGGTGTACTTGCCCTTCTCGGTGCGGGTATTGATCAGCGATGCAACGACATTCGCGCCGACGTTGCGCACCGCGCCGAGCCCGTAACGGATGTCGGTACCCACCGAGGCGAAGTTCAGCCCGGATTCGTTGACGTCCGGCGGCAGCACGGTGATGCCGAGTTTGCGGCAGTCGGCCAGATACACCGCAGCCTTGTCTTTGTCGTCACCGACCGACGTGAGCAGCCCGGCCATGTATTCGCCGGGGTAGTTCGCCTTGAGGTACGCCGTCCAGTAGGACACCAGCCCGTATCCGGCGGCGTGCGACTTGTTGAACGCGTAGTCGGCGAACGGCAGAATGGTGTCCCACAGCGCTTTGATGGCCTTGCCTGAGAATCCGTTGGCCGTCATGCCTTCTGAGAAGCCTTCGAACTCCTTCTCCAGCACCTCTCGCTTCTTTTTGCCCATCGCCTTGCGCAGAATGTCGGCTCGGGCGAGCGAGTAGCCGGCCACCTTCTGCGCAATGCGCATGATCTGCTCCTGATACACGATCAGGCCGTAGGTCTCGGCGAGGATCTCGCGCAGCGGTTCCTCGAGCTCTGGGTGGATCGGTTTGATCGCCTGCCGGTTGTTCTTGCGGTCGGCGTAGTCGTTGTGGGCGTTCATGCCCATCGGGCCGGGCCGGTAGAGGGCGAGCACCGCGACGATGTCCTCAAACCCGGTGGGCTGCATCCGGCGTAGCAGGTCGCGCATCGGGCCGCCGTCGAGCTGGAACACTCCCAACGTCTCGCCGCGCCCCAGCAACTCGAAGGTGGCCGGGTCATCGAGCGCAACCGATTCCAGGTCGAGGTCGATTCCCCGGTTGTCTTTGATGTTCACCAGCGCGTCGCCGATGATCGTCAGGTTGCGCAGCCCGAGGAAGTCCATCTTCAGCAGGCCGATCGCCTCGCACGATGGGTAGTCCCAGCCGGTGATGATCGCGCCGTCCTGTGCCCGCCTCCACAGCGGGATCACGTCGGTCAGCGGCTCGCTGCTCATGATCACCGCACAGGCGTGCACACCGGAGTTACGGATCAGACCTTCCAGGCCGCGCGCGGTCTGGTAGATGGTGCGCACGTCGGGATCGGTGTCGATGAGCCCGCGGATTTCGGCGGCCTCTTTGTAGCGTTCGTGGGTGGGATCGGTGATCCCGGACAGTGGAATGTCTTTGGCCATGACGGCCGGCGGCAGTGCCTTGGTGATTCGGTCGGCGATCGCGAAGCCGGGCTGCCCGTAGTGAATCCGGGCGGAATCCTTCAGCGCCGCTTTGGTTTTGATGGTGCCGAAGGTGATGACCTGCGCGACCCGGTCCTGCCCCCACTTCTCGGCGGCGTAGCGCACCATCTCGCCGCGGCGACGGTCATCGAAGTCGATGTCGATATCGGGCATCGACGCGCGCTCGGGGTTGAGGAACCGCTCGAAGAGCAACCCGTGCTCGATCGGGTCGATGTCGGTGATGCCCAGCACGTAGGCCACCAGCGATCCGGCCGCCGAGCCGCGGCCGGGCCCGACCCGGATGTCGACCGATCGCGCGTAGTTGATCAGGTCGGCCACGATCAGGAAGTAGGACGGAAAACCCTTGTCGCAGATGACTTCGATCTCATACGCGGCCCGCTGGGAGTAGCCGTCGGGCAGCGCATCGGGGAAACGGCGCTGCAGGCCGGCCTCGACTTCGTGGCGCAGCCAGGACGCCGGGTCGTGGCCGTCGGGCACCGGGAAGACCGGCATCCGGTCGCGGGGTGCCCACACGTCGGCGTACGAGGTGACGCGCTCGGCGATCAGCAGCGTGGAGTCACACGCGCCGTCGACCTCGCCGTCCCAGATCTCGCGCATCTCGGCGGCCGACTTGAGGTAGTAGCCGTCGCCGTCGAACTTGAACCGGGTCGGGTCGGTGAGCGTCTTGCCGGTCTGCACACACAGCAACGCCTCATGGTTGTGCGCGGCATCGCGGGTGACGTAGTGGCAGTCGTTGGTGGCCAGCGGCGGGATGTTCAGCGCGCGACCGACTTCCAGCAGCCCGTCACGCACCCGGCGCTCAATGGACAGCCCGTGGTCCATCAGCTCGAGGAAGTAGTTCTCAGGCCCGAAAATCTCCCGCCACTTGGCCGCGGACTCCAGCGCCTCGCGGTGATGGCCGAGCCGCAGCCGGGTCTGCACCTCGCCGGACGGGCAACCGGTGGTGGCGATGATGCCGGCGGAGTGTTCGGCGATCAGCTCGGCGTCCATCCGCGACCACTTGCCCAGCTGTCCTTCGAAGGACGCCAGCGACGACAGCTTGAAGAGATTACGCAGGCCGGTGGCATTCTCGGCGACCATCGTCATGTGGGTGTAGGAGCCACTGCCGGATACGTCGTCGCTCTTCTGCCCCGGATCGCCCCACAGGATCCGCTTGGTCTCGAAACGGGACGCCGGCGCGACGTAGGCCTCGATGCCGATGATCGGTTTGATGCCGGCCGCCGTGGCTCCGTTGTAGAACTCGCTGGCCCCGAACATGTTGCCGTGGTCGGTCATCCCGATCGCGGGCATCTGCAGCCGCTGCGCCTCGGCCAGCATGGGCGAGACCTTCGCGGCACCGTCCAACATCGAGTATTCGGTGTGGTTGTGCAGGTGCACGAACGACTTGCTCATAGGGACGCCAGTCTATGACCGGACACCGACGCGTACCCGGCGTGTCGCAGAGTGTGTCTCACCTTTTCGCTCACTCACGAGCGAAGCGCGACGGTGTCCGGATCGCTGGCGGCGTGCCGTGCCCCCGAGTTGTGCCCGTTGCCGGTCGGCGCCGGTTGCGGCTCCGGCTCAGCCCGCCTCACGGGCCGCTCACGCGTAGCGCGCGGGGGTGGCTTCGACGGCCACCAGTTCCAATCGCCGACGAGGACAGCGATCGCGGGCACCGTGACTGTGCGCACCAGGAAGGTGTCCAGCAGCAGCCCGGTCCCTATGATGAAACCGCACTGGACCAGCGTGCTGATGCTGGCGAACAGCATGCCGAACATCGACGCGGCGAAGATGACACCCGCCGCGGTGATCACGCCGCCCGTCGAGCTCACCGTGTGGATGACGCCGGTTCGTATTCCGTGCGGTGATTCTTCCCGCAGCCGCGAGATCAGCAACAGGTTGTAGTCGGCGCCCATCGCGACCAGCACGATGAAGGTCAGCCCGGGGATGCTCCACGTCAGCGGCTCACCGAGGATGAACTGGAAGACGATCACGCCGACACCGAGCGCAGATAGGTACGAGATCACCACGGACGCAATCAAATACAGCGGTGCCACCACGGCGCGCAGTATCGCGACCAGAATCAGGAACACGATCAGGATCGTCATCACGATGATGAGGTTGATGTCCTGCCCGTAATAGGCCCGGGTGTCGCGCAGCATCGCGGTGACACCCGACGCCGAGATCGACGCGTCCTTCATCAGCGGGCGCGGGTGCGGCCCGCGGGCCGCGTCGGTGATTCCGCGAATCTGATTCATCGCGTCGGTGGCGAACGGGTTGAGTTTGGTCTGCACCAGATAACGCGCGGTGTGCCCGTCGGGTGAGATGAACGCTGTCAGCGCGCTGTTCAGACCTCCCCCGGTGTGTGAGGTGTCCTTGATCAACGCCTTGACCTCGTCGATCATCTGCTGGACAGCGTCCGCATACGTGTGCGCATCTTTCGGCCGGGGCGCCGTGCGGTCCTTCCCGAGAGGGGCGTCGTTGTTCAGAATTCGTATGTCGTTTCTGGCGCTCTGCACGATCCGGCGCACCTCACGCGACGCCGACTCCATGGACGGCTCGTCGGGGAACGACGACAACTGCTCGGCAAACTCGGACATCTTCTTCAGCGCACCGCCGTCGCGGTCGGCGGTCGCGACTACGTCCAGCACCGTCACGGGTGCGGCGTTGACGGTGTTGGCGATCTCCGCGATGTCGACGGACATCGCGAAACCGAGGCCACGCACGGTACTGACGAACATGGCCGTGTCATCAACGGGTTTGGCCGGTGCTGCAGGTGAGGTCGGGAGGGTCATGCCGGGCGGCAGGCCGAGACTGGCGAGGTCCGGCGTGAGGTCGACCGATCCGGCGCTGGACACCGAATACAGCAGGGCCGCCACGTTGGGGAAACCTTCGGCTCCCTCGAGGTCTTTGTTGCCCGACGTGCCGGCGGATTTACCGTCCTTGTCGATCTTGTCGGGCAGCGTGCCGTCGGCCGTCGACTTGTGATCGCGCGATTTTGCCGACGGCACCGGGGCGGGACGGATCGCCGCGATGTCGGGAAGTTGGCCAACCCGCTGTTCCAACTGCTTCAGCTCGACCAGGGCGGGGGGCTTGCGGAGGTCCTCTGACGAATGCACGACGAGGTATTCCGGGATGGTGGCGTTCAACGGAAAGTGTTGGCCCAGCGTCTCGTATCCGACCGAGCTCTCGACGTCCTTCGGGAGGGTCTTGCTGTCGTCGTAGTTGAAACGGGCGAACATCGCGCAGCCGGCCAGGAGGAGCAGCACGGTGAGGCTGCCGGCCAGGTGGACCACCGGTTTGCGCACGATGCGTGTTCCAGACACCCGCCAGAAGCGGCTGGTGAGATCGCGGCGCGGCTTGATCCAGCCTCGTCTGCCGGTAAGCACCATCAGGGCCGGCAGGAACGTCACGGCCGCAAACAGTGCTACCGCAATGGAACAGGCCAACGCCGGACCGACGTTCCTGAAGGCTCCCAAATGAGTGAAGACCATCCCGAGGAAGGTGACCGACACGGTGGCCGCGGAACCGGCGATGACCTTGCCGATCGACGACAATGCCCTGGCGACGGCTTCGTCCGAATCCATGCCTTGCCGCAAATAGTCGTGATAGCGGCTGATCAAAAAGACCGCATAGTCGATTCCGGCGCCCGCCATCATCGTCGTCATCAACGTGATCGTCTGGCTGGATACGCCCAGACCAAGCTCGGCGATTCCCGCCACGACGGATTGCGCAACCGCTACCGAGATACCGATGGTGATCAACGGCAACATCATGGTGAAGAAATTTCGGTAGATGACGAACAAGATCACCAACACCATCACCACGACTGCGACCTCGATCACGTGCATGTCGCGAATGCCGAGGTACATCAGGTCGTCGCCGCTGGCCGCGGGCCCGGTCAGCTGCGCGGTCAGGGTGGAGCCGGCGACGGATTTCTTGACGATGTCGGAGACCCTGCCGAATCCCTCGTGCAACTCGGGTGTCCCCACCCCGCCGGCCAGGACCAGGGGCAGGAACCAGGCTTTGTGGTCCTTGCTGGTCATCGCGTCGCGCAGGGCGGGCGTGTCGACGAAGTCCTGCAGCATGACGATGTCGCGGGTGTCCGGGCGCAGGTTGTTGGCCAGGGTTCGGTAGGTGGTGAGGTCGGAGGGGTTCAATCCGTTGTCGTCGGTCAACACGATCAACAGCACGTTTTCGTTTTCCGACCCGGACTGGTGAAACGCCTCGGTGATCTGTTTCGTCGTCTGCAGCACGGGGGCGTCGGCCGGCAGGATCGGTACCGGCCGCTTGCTGGCCATTTCGGTCAGCGGTGGAATAGTCACCGACAAAACAGCAGCCAGTGCGATCCAGCAGCCGATCACAACCCACGGCCACCGCCGTACGAACACGCCGATCCAGCCGAAGACACCCCTGCCGTCGGCCAACGTCGCTTCATGCGCCCCCCGCAACACCCGGTCAGGGTACTCCGGATGGCTGGATCTGTAGGGCCTTCGGACGAGGCGCGTCGGCTGCGGCGCTATCCGTACAGCTCGACGAACTGCTTCAGCGATTTCTCCACATCACCTTTGACCGCGCGGGCAGCGGTCGCGCCCACCGGTCCGAACAGTGCCCGTCCGCCCAGGTCGAGACGCACGCCCAGCGTGGAGCCCTTTTCATTGGGCGAGACACTGAGCGTGACGGTGTACTTTGCGCCACCCTTACCCGAGCCCGAGAGCGCGATCTGGTGTGGCGGGTCCCAGGTGGTGATCGTCCAGGTCACCCGATTGCGAAAGCCTTTCGCTCGGGCAACACCGACGATTTGGGCGCCTTCGGTCAGCTCGTCGGGCAGCTCGCCGCGCCACGCCTCGTGCATCGTCAGCCATTCGCCCAGCTCGGACAGGTCGGACACGTGATCCCACATGTCCTGTGGGGTGATTGGTACGTCCGCCGTGACGTCGACCTTCGCCATCAGTGGTTGGGTCCACCGCGCAAGCGGTTCCCGATCCGCAGCCCGGGCAACAGCAGCGTGCGAGGCATGAACCGGCCGCCGATGCTGACGGCCTTCGGCACCAGCCCGGGCACCACGCTGCGCTTGCCGTCGACCATTCCGGCGATGGCGGCTTCGGCGACGTCGCGTGGCGACACCTGCGCGATCGAAATGCTGAACCGCTCGGCGTTGGCGATCTCGCCCCACTCGGTCGGCACCGGACCCGGGCACAGCACCGTCACCGACACGCCTGTTCCACTGAGCTCCTCGTGGACGGCTTCGGAGAAGGTCTGCACGAAGGCCTTGGTCGCCGAGTACACCGCCATGAAGGGCATCGGCTGGAAGCCGGCGATCGAGGCGATGTTGAGCACCGCGCCGGATCCGCGCTCGACCATGCCGGGCAGGGCGGCATGGGTCAGCTCCATCAACGTCAACGAATTGAGCACGACCTCTTCGCTTTCGCGGTCGATCGGCAGTTCCTGAAAGACGCCACTGGTGCCGAAGCCCGCGCTGTTGCACAGTCCCGCAACAGGTTCCGTGCGTAGCCGGTGGGCCAGCTGGTCGCGCGACCCGGCGTCGGACAGGTCGAGCGGCTGTACCTCGACGTCGACCGAGTATTGCGCCCGCAATTCGCCGGCGAGCTCATCCATCCGTTCTTTGCGACGGGCGACCAGTAGCAGCGGGTAGCCGCGGTGGGCCAGCCCTTTGGCCAGTTCGGTGCCGATGCCGCTGGAGGCGCCGGTGATGACGACGTGCGCTTGGTTGGTCGGTTTCGGAAGACTCATGATCGCCTCACCAGTGGATTCCGCGGGTAGCCCGCACGAATGTTTCGCTTCGGTTGTTGAAATCGTCTGTGCTGCTGTCGGATTGGTCGCCTTTTGCTGCGGTCGAGTCGCCGAACATGCTGAAGGCCCGGTTGCGCACCCGGTCCATCACGGCGGGATTGACCGCGTCGACGACGGCGGCGAACTGGCCGAGCGGCGAGCTGGCCCGCCGGGGGCGCTGCACGATCGCATCGGTGATCACGCCGGCGGCCTGGTCCGGAGTCAACGCCGGGAACTTGTCATACATCTTGGTGGGGCTGATCATCGGCGTCCGGACCAGCGCCATATGCACCGTGGTGAATTTGATGTCGTCGTCTACCACCTCGGCCTGCAGCGCGTCGCAGAGGCTGTCCAGCGCGGACTTGCTGGCGATGTAGGCACCGAACCGCGGCGCCCGCGTCTGCACACCAACCGAGGACACATTGATGATCTGCCCGAATCCGCGTTCCCGCATGCCCGGGATGAATTTGAGGATCAGCTGCACCGCGCCGAGGTAGTTCAGCTGCATGGTGCGCTGATAGTCGTGGATGCGGTCGTAGGACAGCGCCAGTGAACGCCGGATCGACCGCCCGGCATTGTTGATCAGCATGTCGACGCCGCCGAGGTCGGCCAGCACTTTGTCGGCCATCGCGGCAATGGCGTCCATGTCGGTCAGGTCGCAGGCGTAGACATGCGCGGTGCCGCCGTTGCTGCGGATGTCGTCGGCGACCTTGTCCAGGTTTTCCTGGGTGCGCGCGACGAGGACCACCTCGCCGCCGGCGTCCGCGATCTTCTTGGCTGCCGCTTCACCGATTCCCGACGATCCCCCGGTGATCAGGGTGATCGTGCCGTCGACGGCCTCGTGCAGCGTGCGGCCCTGCACCGCGTCGAGCAGATTGCGCAGGTAGAAGGGCCGGTACCGGCCGGCTGAGTTCGGGGTGTTGACGAGGTTGGACACGGCGGCGAACGGCTTCTCGACTAGGCCGGTCAGATCACCCAGATTCATAGCATCCCCGCTCCACGTGGTGACTCCCCTGATTGCCCACCCGAGTCTGCTACACCGCTGCGAAGTTGAGGTGATTCTCCGGCAATCCGGTTGTTACGAGGGGTAATCGCGTGGTGATGGCGTTCTAACTGTCGGGCAATCCCCGCATGGTCCGCTGTCTCGCATGGGAATACTCACCCGATTACGCAGGCCGGGCGTGGCGTCGCTGTACACGAAGGTCGGCGGTCACGACGCCCTCGAAGTCGTTGTCGAGGATTTTTACTGCCGGGTGCTTGACGACGATCAACTGGCCGGTTTCTACGCCGGCTCGGACATGAGGTGCGTGAAGGCGCGACAGGTCGAATTCCTCAGCGCCGTGCTGGGCGGGCCCGGGCCCTACTCCGGTTCGTCGATGCGGCAGGTGCACGAGGGCCGCGGCATCACCATGCATCATTTCGCCATGGTCGCCGCGCATCTGGCCGATTCGCTGTGCGCGGCAGGGCTGCACCCCGACACGATCACCGAAGTGCTGCACTCCATTGCGCCGTTGGCCGGCGAGATCGCCTCGGAGGACGTCAAAGCGGTCGTCTGAGTACCCCCCAAAACTTCGCCGAGCGTGCGTGGTCTGCGAGTTAGCGGCCTGGGTTATCGCGTGGCCGCACGCTCGGCGAACCCCCTTTCACCAAAGATCAGTTCTGCCAAATTGGTTCGCGCGGCCTAAATTAGAAGTCACCAGCTTGATGGCTTCGGCAGAACGGAAACCCGGCGATGATTTCCGGCTTCATCCGCCACCTCCGCGTCACGACGATCGCCGTCGCCTTGATCGGCGCGGGGCTGGCGCCGTTGGGAGACATCGCATCTGCTGATCCAAATCAGGATCAGAAATTCTTTGACCTCCTCGGCGAGAAGGACATTCCCCCCGTCGACGGCGAAAACGGCCTCGTCACCACAGCCCACAAAGTGTGCTCCAAACTCGATGAAGGCATGTCGGTGGGCGACATGGTGGAGTTGATCAGAAACAACGGCTTCAACGACAATCCGTTGACCCGTCTACAACCCCAAGGCCGCGTGACGCGGACCATCGACCGATTCATCACCGCGGCCGTCGAGGCCTACTGCCCCAATAACAAGGGCAAGATCGCGTCCATTGCCGCGTATCAGCCGCCAGACGTCTCTGAGCGCATCACGCTGGTGTCGTTCCTCGGCCCCCTACCGGTCGGCGAAATCGCGCCGACGAAGCCCTTACCGGTCCCCGCGCAAACACCGCTGCCCTTGCCGGAGATCCAGCCCGCGCCTCAACAACCGCCGCCTCCGCCGCGGCACCCGCCACCCGCGCCCAAGCAAGCACCACCGCCGCCGGAGGAAGCGCCGCCGCCGCCCGAGGCGCCGCAAGCACCTCCGCCCGAGGCTCCACCCCCGGCTCCCGCCGCGCCCGGAGGTGGAGGAAACGCTCCGGCGCCTGATGCGCCGCCCGGGGGCGGTGCAGGCGGCGGCAGCGCTCCGGCCAGTCCGACCCCGGACCAGCCGGCACCACCGGGCCACGTCAGGCTTGCCCCCTAGGCGCGCTTGTTTCGGCGACAATGCAGGGATGAGCCGGTCATTCGACGAGTTGGTTTCCGAAGGCGCCGCGGCACCCATCGACGGCTGGGACTTCTCCTGGCTGGACGGTAGGGCCACCGAGGAGCGGCCATCGTGGGGCTATCAGCGACTGATGAGCCGTCGGCTCGCGACCGCCACCGCGGGCCTGGACATCGACACCGGCGGCGGCGAGGTGCTTTCCGGCGCGGAGACGTTTCCGCCGACGATGGTCGCCACCGAGTCCTGGCCACCGAATGCGGCACTGGCCACCCAGCTGCTGCACCCGCTCGGGGTTGTGGTGGTGGCGACACGGGACGAGCCGACATTGCCGTTCGCCGATGCCGCGTTCGACCTGGTGACCAGCCGGCACGCGACGGGGGTGAAGTGGACGGAGATCGCGCGGGTGCTACGCCCGGGCGGCAGCTATTTCGCGCAGCAGATCGGTCCCGCGACGATGGCCGAGCTGTTCGAGTATTTTCTCGGACCGCAGCCCGCCAAATGGGCTGAGCTGCAACCAGATACCCAAGCTGCGCAGGCGCAAGCCGCGGGTCTGGAGGTCGTCCAGATGCGGATGGAACGGATGCGGGCGGAATTCTTCGATGTCGGCGCCGTCATCTATTTCCTGCGCAAGGTGGTCTGGACCGTGCCGGACTTCACCATCGACCGCTATCGCGGACGGTTGCGAGAGATGCACGAGCGCATCGAGACCGATGGGCCGTTCGTCGCGCACTCGACAAGGCTCCTGGTCGAAGCCCGCAAGCCGTAGCGGCCGGTCGGCCCGGATGCGACGATCACCGTATGAGCATGGCTGGGATGGGCGTGATGGGTCTGACGGCGGGCGCCTCCACCGCGGGGATCCTGGGCGTCATGCGATTGATGGGTGACCACTGGCTTCCGCGGATGGCATCGAACTCCGAACGCAAACACCAGATGATCGCGAGCCTGCAGGCGCAGCGGCACGAGACCGTCCAGCATTGGCGGGCCGGCTTGGCGTGCGCACGAGATACCTATCGGCAGTGGGCCGTCGGTCCTCGCAACAACGACGCGCCCAACGCCGTCGGCGACGAGTGGTTCGAGGGATTGCGGCCGCATCTGGGATCGACGGGCGAAGCGGCCACCTTCCGGACAGCTCACGAAATCCACTGCGACAACCCGACTGTGGCATTACTGTCGCTGGAGATCGGCCGGGTCGAACGGCAATGGGTCGACGAGGCGAAAAGCTATCCGCGGCGCGTCAAGACTTAGTGCTCGGCCCGCAGCACGTCGAGCGCGTGCTGCAGATCCGCCGGATATGGGCTGACGAACTCAACCTGCCGACCATCGGCGGGATGCGTGAACGACAGCGATCGCGCGTGTAGCCATTGGCGTTCCAGCCCAAGCTTTTCCGCCAGTTTCGGATTGGCGCCGTAAGTCAGGTCGCCGCAGCACGGATGATGCAGCGCCGCGAAATGAACCCGAATCTGATGGGTGCGGCCGGTTTCCAGGTGCACGTCGAGCAAGCTTGCCGCGACGAAGGCTTCGACGGTGTCGTAGTGGGTCAGGCTGTGCCGGCCGTCGGAGGTGACCGCGAATTTCCAGTCATGGCCGCGATGACGGCCGATCGGCGCGTCGATGGTGCCGCTGGAGGGATCCGGATGTCCTTGCACCAGTGCGTGATAACGCTTGTCGACGGTGCGCTGTTTGAAGGCGCGCTTGAGCAACGTGTATGCCCGTTCGGAGATCGCGACGACCATCACCCCGGAAGTGCCGACGTCGAGGCGGTGCACGATCCCCTGTCGCTCGTGCACGCCCGAGGTGGTGATCCGGTAACCGGCCGCCGCCAGCCCCCCGAGCACGGTCGGCCCGGTCCAGCCGACCGACGCGTGGGCGGCAACCCCGGCCGGCTTGTCGACGACGACGATGTCGTCGTCGGAGTACAGGATTGCCATGCCCTCGATATCGACGGGCGTGTTCTCCACCGGTGCCGGCGGTTCGGGCAAACGCACCTGTAGCCACGCCCCCGCGTTCAGCCGATCCGACTTACCGGCCGGCACCCCGTCGAGTTCGACGCCGCCCTCTTCAGCCATCGCCGCGGCCGCGGTGCGCGACACCCCGAGCAACCGCGCGACCCCGGCGTCGACGCGCATCCCGGCGAGGCCCTCCGGCACGGGCATCGACCGATCGGTCATCGAGGCTCGTCGACGCCCTCGGCAGGCTCGTCCGCCGGGTCTCTTGTCGCTGCTACTTCATCGTCGGCACGCCGGCGACCGACGGTGTCGAAGTCGAACCCGAGCGCCGACAGCGTCACCAGCAGGATGGCCCCGCCGACGACCGAGGGGTCGGCGACGTTGAACACCGGCCACCAGCCGATCGATAAGAAGTCCACGACGTGCCCGCGCAGCGGTCCCGGCGAGCGGAAGAATCGGTCGACCAGGTTGCCCATCGCGCCGCCCAGGATCATTCCGAGGCCGATGGCCCACCATGTCGACACCAGCCGCCGGCCCATCCAGAAGATGCCGACCACCACGGCGCTGGCGATCAGCGTCAGCATCCAGGTGTAGCCGGTCGCCATGGAGAACGCGGCACCAGAGTTGCGGACCAGCGTCCAGGTCACGGTGTCGCCAATGATCGGCACCGGCTGGCCGGGGGTCAGCAGCTTGACCGCGAGCACCTTGCTGACGATGTCCAGCGCCAAGACGACCGCCGCGACCGACAAGAGGAGTGGCTGACGGCGCTGCGGCGTGATCTCGGTTTCTTCGGCCGGATCGGCCTTGGTCACCGGATCCGCCGACCCCGCTGGTTGGTCAGTCACGCCTACATCATCCACTAGGGACCGCGCCGTCCACGACCCGCCGCGCCTGCGGGATGATCTCTGGATGAGCCGCGTGACCGTCATCGCCACCGGTGGCACCATCGCTACCACGACTGACTCCCAGGGCGTCCGCCGGCCGACGCAAGGCGGCGCCCAGTTGACTGCCGGCTTGGACGTCGACGTCGTCGAGGTGATGTCCAAAGACAGCTCAGAGCTGGCGCCGGCCGACTGGGACGTGATCGGCGCGGCGGCCCAGTCCGCGGCGGACGGCGGCGCCCGGGGCGTGGTCGTCCTGCACGGCACCGACACACTCGAGGAAACGGCGCTGTGGCTCGACATCACCTACTCGGGCGGTGTTCCGATTGTGCTCACCGGCGCCATGCGCAGCGCGGACGCACCCGACGCCGACGGACCGACAAACCTGCGGGACGCCATCGCGGTGGCATCGCATCCCGCCGCTCACGATCTCGGGGTGCTGGTGTGTTTCGCGGGCCGGGTGTTGCGGCCGCGGGGTCTTCGCAAAGTGGCAGCCCAGGACGGTTTCGTCGGCGATCTGGTGGGCACCGTGGGCGATGGCGTGGTTCTCGACCCGCTCGGTCGACCCGCGTCGCTGGGCGCGCTGAGTGCGGCGACCGCGCCACGCGTCGACATCATCGCGGCCTATCCGGGCAGTGACGCTGTCGCCATGGATGCCTGTGTGGCCGCGGGGGCCCGCGGCATCGTGCTCGAGTCGCTGGGCGCCGGCAATGCCGGGGCCTCGGTAGTCCACGGTGTTCGGCAGCACTGCAGCAACGGCGTATTGGTAGCAGTGTCCACCCGCGTCCCGGGCGGACGCGTCACCCCCGACTACGGCCCGGGGCGCGACCTCGCCGATGCGGGCGCGGTGATGATCTCGTGGCTGCCGCCCAGCCAGACGCGGGTTCTGACGATAGCCGCGTTGGCCGCCGGGCTACCCCTGCGCGACGTCGTCGACCGGCTGCTCTGACGCGGCTTCGGCCAGCGCTGCCAGGTAATCCGCCCAGTCCAGGCTGTCGAGCGGGTTCGCCGGAGCAATGTCGTCGGCGTCGGAGCCGAATGTTCGCGTCGGACCCGGGCCCGTGGCACGGGTTTCGAACCGTACGGTGACCACGCCGTGCCCGGCGCCCTGCACCCAGCCGTGGCCCAGGTCGCGGTGGGTGACGTCGTCTCCGATCCGCCACGGGGTGTCTGTTGTCGACGGAACCACGGCGTCCCGCTCGGCCTGCGGACTGTCGTCACTTGGCTCGGTGTCGGACATGGCCAGTTCCAGGTCGGGAAACAGGGAATCCTGCCGCACGCTGCTCAGGCCCGAAAAGCCAACGCCGAGAAGGCGGATCGGCCCGATCTGGCGCGGATCGAGCAGCAGCCGACGGGCCATCGCGGACAGCGCCGCGGCGTCGGTGGTCGCATACGGCAGAGTCGCCGAGCGGGTCAGCGTGTTCATGTCGGACTTTTTGAGCTTGACCGTGACGGTCCGCGCACCCCGGCCGTCGCGGCACAGCCGCTCATGGGCATGCTCGGCGATCGGCGCGATCGCCTCGCGCAGCTCTTCGAGCGTGGTCAGATCGACCGCGAAGGTGGATTCGGCGCTGATCTGTTTGGCCACCGCACGTTCGGCCACCGGGCGCTCGTCGATCCCGCGGGCCAGCCGGTGCAACGCGGGCCCGATCGTCGCGCCCAGGATGCTGGCCACCTCGGCTTCGCTCAGCGCTGCCAGCTGACCGATCGTGTCGATACCGAGCCGATGCAGTTTCTCTTCGGCGACCGGGCCGATCCCCCACAGCTTGCGCACCGCCAGACCGTCCAGCAGCTGCTGTTCGTCGGCACGCCGAACCACTTCGATGCCATCGGGTTTGGCCAAGCCGGACGCGATCTTGGCGATCTGCTTGCCCGAGCCGGCGCCGACCGAGGCGATCAGCCCGGTCTCCTCGCGCACCCGTCGTCGCAATTGCGCGCAGAAGTCTTCGACCTCCGCCGCTGTTGCGCCGGCCAATTCGGGCGGCTCACCGAACGCCTCGTCGAACGACAGCTGCTCGACGACGGGCACCATCGCCCGCACGGTGGCGAAGACGCGGCGGCTGGCCAGGTTGTACACCGCTCCGCGCGGCGGCAGCACGACGGCCGTCACACCGATCAACCGGCGCGCCTGATGCATCGGCATCGCCGAGCGCGCCCCGAACACCCGTGACTCGTAGCTGGCGCCGGCGACCACACCACGTCCGCCCAAGCCGCCGACCAGCACTGGGCGGCCGCGCAGGGTGGGCCGGGTGAGTTGCTCGACCGACGCGAAGAACGCGTCCATGTCGAGGTGCAGCACCCAGCGGGAATCCACAATCACCGATGCTATTGCGCTAACGTCGCTGTCCATGGCAATGAACCTGTGCCATCGCGGTTTTCTGCAGCAGTCCGCGCTGGCAGGCGGTCAAGCCTTAACCTTTGCCGAGAGTGCAACCACCGAGTCGTCCACTCGAGAAACATTTCGGCAGTTGCACTCTCGCGGTGTCATACCGGCAAACCGCGCGAGCGTAGCGCCTCGCGAACGCGCGATATGACCACATCAGGGCGATAGCGCAGCAGATCGGCACTCACGCGGATCAGTATCCAACCCCTACGCTGCAGGTCTGCGGTTCGGTCGATGTCGTTGGTGCGGACACGGGAGTCGGTCCAGTGCTGTGCACCGTCGTACTCAATGCCGACCTTGATCTCCGGCCAACCCATGTCGATCCGCGCCAGCACTCTCCCCCAGTCGTTGAGTACCTCGATCTGCGTTTGCGGCCGTGGTAACCCAGCGGCCATGACCAGCAACCTCGTCCGCGTCTCCTGAGGTGACTCGGCGCCGGCATCGACGAGTTGCAGCACTCGCCGCAACTGCCGGAGGCCGCGAGCGCCACGGTGAACGCCGATCAGCGCTTCGACGTCGGCAGCCGTCACTGCCGTGGCGCGAGCCAGCGCGTCGGTACGGATGACGGCGCGCTGCAGCCCGGATCGCCGGCCCAGGTCAAAGGCGGTGCGCGAGGGCGATGTCACCGGAATCCCATTGACGGTCACGGTCTCACCGGCCAGCAGCGTCTCGTTACGTGTGATGATCAACGGCGGCGGATGTTTGCGAGCGGAGATGAGTTCTGCGGGTTGCTGCGCGTCGACCCACTTCGCACCGAGCAGCGCTGCCGCCGAGTTACCCGCGACAATGCCTTCTTTTCCCGACCAGAGCCAGGCAGCAACGGCACGGCTTTCGGCGCTTAGCTCTACTCCACGACGCAGATAGACGTTGCGGTAGACACGCGCGCACGACCGACGCAGCTCATGTTCGGTCAGACGCTTTGCACGCAGCGCGTCAGTTCCTACGAACGGTGATTCCAAGACCCATCCTCATCGTCGAAAGTGCCACCACCGACGCGTCCACTCGAGAAATCCCTCGGCAGATGCACTTTCGCGGTCAGATCGTAGAGAAGATCATTCACACACCGTCACCGATTTCCACAGCCCCTGGTAAGGACAGGGTTTCGTGGTGTAGACGTCGAAACTATGTCGATTGAAGAGCTGCCGCACCGGATGCGACAGGTAGCAGAGTCCTTTGGAATAGACGCCGGACGGTACGACCGCGCGCGGCCGGCCTACCCCGACGAGCTGATACAGCGCGTCATCGCCGCCAGCCCCGGCACCGACTTCTTGGACGTCGGCTGCGGCACCGGCATCGGCGCACGGCAATACCGGGCTGCCGGCATCAATGTGCTCGGCGTCGATGTCGACACCAGGATGGCCGAATTCGCCAGGCAGACCGGGATCGACGTCGAGATCGGCAAATTCGAGGACTGGGACCCGCGCGGGCGGTCCTTCGACGCCGTTGTCGCCGGGCAGGCCTGGCATTGGGTCGACCCCGTGCTCGGCGCCGGTAAAGCAGCGCAGGTGCTGCGGCCGCACGGGCTGCTGGCGTTGTACTGGCATGTCTTCGACCCGCCCGCCGAGATCGCCGACCCCTTCGACGAAGTCCTGAGCCGGGTGGCTCCCGACGGACCGCTGAAGAGCCCCGGTCTCGACCTCCAACAACGCAATCTCAGCCGGGCCGTGGACGGTATCCGCACCTCCGGCGGCTTCGCCGAACCCGAGCAGTGGCGCTTCGAATGGCAGCGGCACTACACCCGCGATGAGTGGCTGGACCATCTGGCCACCACCGGTCAACTCACCATCCTGTCACCCGACCAACTGACCACCGTGCTGGATACCGTTGGGGCAGCGGTTGATTCGATCGGCGGCGAGTTCACCATGCAGTACGTCACCCTGGCCACCGCCGCGACCCGGGGCTAGCGGGCGGTCACACCCTCGCGATCGACACCCGCACACCGTCGCCGATTTCGGCGCCCTCGGTCGGCTCACCGAAGTCGAAGCTGGTGGCCAGGATCTCCCCGGCGATCAGTTCGCGATGAGCCGCTGCCCACTCGGCGCGCTCCGCCGGCACCGACATCACCACGCTGATCCGGTCGGAGACATCGAGACCGGCCGACTTACGCAGCTCCTGCAGTTCGCGGATACGGTCCTTGGCCCAACCCTCGGCCTCGAGCTCGGGGGTGACCGTGGCGTCCAACACCACCAGCCCGGCGCCGCCCGGCAGTGGCGCGGTGTATTCGGGATCGGCGGCGACCAACCGCGAGCTGTATTCCTCGGGCTGCAGCACCGCCGGGCCGGCGGTCAGTGTGCCGTCGGTGTTGACCACGCCCTCTCCCGCTTTCACCGCTTTGATTGCGGCTTGGACATCCTTGCCCAATCGCGGACCGGCGACCTTGGCGTTGACCGTCAGCTCGAAGCGACCGTAGCCGGCGATGTCGTCGGTGAGCTCGACCGTCTTGACGTTGAGCTCGTCGGCGATCAGATCGGTGAACGGGGCCAACAGTGTCGGGTTCTCCACCGCCACAGTCAGTTTCGGCAGCGGTAGCCGTACCCGCAGCTTCTTGGCCTTCCGCAGCGACGAGGCCACCGAGCACACCTCGCGCACCTGGTCCATCGCCTCGACCAGCGCAGCGTCCGCGGGCAGCAGCTCAGCCTCCGGCCAGTCGGACAGATGCACCGAGCGCTCGCCGGTGATGCCGCGCCAGATGATCTCGGTCGTGATGGGCAGCAGCGGAGCGGCGAGCCTCGCGGTGACTTCCAGCACGGTGTGCAAGGTGTCGATCGCGTCGGGATCCTCTTCCCAGAACCGCGAACGCGACCGGCGCACATACCAGTTCGTCAGCGCCTCGGTGAACTGACGCAATTGCTCGCAGGCCCCCGAGATGTCGCAACCGTCCATCGACGTGGTCAGGTCGTCGCGCAACACCGCCAGCTTGGCCAGGATGTAGCGGTCCAGGACATGCTTCGAATCGGTGCGCCAGGTGCCGACTTTCGGCGCGTAAAGGGCCAGGAAGCTGTAGGCGTTCCAGAACGGCAGCAATACCTGGCGCACACCGTCGCGGATGCCCTGCTCGGTCACGACCAGGTTGCCGCCGCGCAGGATCGGCGAGGCCATCAGGAACCAGCGCATGGCGTCGGAGCCGTCGCGGTCGAAAACTTCGCTGACATCGGGATAGTTGCGCAGCGACTTGCTCATCTTCTGGCCGTCGCTGCCCAGCACGATCCCGTGCGCCACACAGGTTTTGAACGCCGGTCGGTCGAACAACGCGGTGGCCAGCACGTGCAGGGTGTAGAACCAGCCACGGGTCTGCCCGATGTACTCGACGATGAAGTCGCCCGGGTAGTGCGTGTCGAACCAGTCGCGGTTCTCGAACGGGTAGTGCACCTGGGCATACGGCATCGAGCCGGAGTCGAACCACACGTCGAACACGTCCGGGATGCGCCGCATGGTCGAGTGCCCGGTCGGGTCGTCCGGGTTCGGCCGGGTGAGCTCGTCGATGTAAGGCCGGTGCAGATTGTCCGGCCGGGTACCGAAGTCGCGCTCCAGCTCGTCGAGGCTGCCGTAGACATCGATCCGCGGGTAGGCCGGATCGTCGGAGACCCACACCGGAATCGGGGTGCCCCAGTAGCGGTTCCGCGAGATCGACCAGTCGCGCGCCCCCTGCAGCCACTTGCCGAACTGGCCGTCTTTGACGTGCTCGGGGTACCAGGTGATCTGCTGGTTGAGTTCGACCATGCGGTCGCGGAAATCGGTGACCTTGATGAACCACGACGAAACCGCCCGGTAGATCAGCGGATTGCGACACCGCCAGCAGTGCGGGTAGGGGTGGTCGTAGGTTTCCTGGCGGATCAATACCGCTCCGTTGGCGGCGGCCGGGCCGGTGTGGTTTTTCAAGTCGCGGATGATCTGCGGGTTGGCGTCGAACACATGCTGGCCCTGGTAATCGGGCACGGTGGCGTCGAACCGGCCTCTGGCGTCGACGGGCGTGACCGGCACGATGCCGACTTTGTCGGCGGTCGCCTTATCGTCCTCACCGTAGGCCGGCGCCAGGTGGACGATCCCGGTACCGTCGTCGGTCGTGACGAAGTCGGCCTCGAGCACCCGAAAAGCGCCGGCGGAATCCATGAAGTACGGGAACGGCGGCCGGTACCGCGTGCCGACTAGCTCATTGCCCCGGTAGGTGCCCAGCACTTCGGGTTCTTCACCGAATTCCCTTGCGTAGGAGGCCAGCCGGGCCTCGGCAAGGACGACTCGGTGCTCGCCGGCCTGCACCTGGACGTAGGTGACGTCGGGGTTGACGGCGACGGCCTGATTCGACGGAAGAGTCCACGGCGTCGTCGTCCACACCAGCAGGTGCGCGCCCGCCAAATCGCCTTCTGTGATGGGGAATCCGACGGTGAGGGCCGGATCCTGGCGATTCTGGTAGACGTCGTCGTCCATCCGCAGCTCGTGGTTGGACAGCGGGGTCTCGTCACGCCAGCAATACGGCAGCACCCGGTAGCCCTCGTAGGCCAATCCCCTGTCCCACAGCTGCTTGAACGCCCAGATCACCGATTCCATGTATGGCAGATCGAGTGTCTTGTAGTCGTGGTCGAAGTCGACCCAGCGGGCTTGGCGGGTGACGTAGGCCCGCCATTCGTCGGTGTAGCGCAGCACAGACTCCCGGCAGGCGTCGTTGAAGGCGGCGATGCCCATCGCGTCGATCTGGGACTTGTCGGTGATCCCCAGCTGTCGCTCGACCTCGAGTTCGGCAGGCAGGCCGTGGGTGTCCCAGCCGAAGCGGCGCTCGACCTTGAAACCTCGCATCGTGCGATAGCGCGGGACGATGTCCTTGACGTAGCCGGTGAGCAGGTGCCCGTAGTGCGGCAGCCCGTTGGCGAACGGCGGCCCGTCGTAGAACACGAATTCGGGAGCGTCGGCGCGATGGGCGATGCTGGCCTGGAATGTGTCGTCGCTGGCCCAGTAGTCGAGGACCTCGAGTTCGAGCGTCGGTAAGTCAGGAGCGCCGCCCGCCGGCTTCGGATAGGTGTTCTCGGTCACTGCGCGTCGTCTCCATGTGCCGCTGTCTGGCACGGGGACGACGGTGCGCTGGTGCGCATGCGCCGCGGTACCACCCCGCTTGCCACACCTGGATGTGGCCGCTCATCGCTCGGCTGTGACGGGCCTACCCGTTCGGCTCTACTGGGTCCGCATAACTGCAGGTGCGGGCTGTTCTTCCGAAGGCTCCCCGGTGATGGCCGGATCGACGCCGCTGTCGCAATTCTACGGATCGGCGCAAGCTGGACCGTCCCGGCCTGCTGACTCACGATAATTAGCGTCAGCTCGACTACGCTGGCGACATGACCGCATCCTCCGATGTCATGACGCTTCGCGGCCGCGGCACCGATGACGATCCTTCGAGCGCACACGAATGGTGTCCCATCGAGCGCACGCTGAAAGAGATCGGCACCAACTCCGCACTGTTGCTCTTGCGCGAGATCTTCTGGGGCGCAACACGGTTCGATGAGCTGGCCCGCAAAGCCGACATCACCGAGCAGATGGCGGCAATCCGGCTCAAACAGCTTGTCGGAGCCGGGATTTTGACCAAGCAGCCCTATCAGGAACCCGGGCAGCGGACCCGGTACGAGTACGTGCTGACCAGCCGCGGGCGTGAACTATTCCCGGTGATCGTCAGCCTGCTCGAATTCGGGTTGCTGCTGCAGGGCGATTCAAAACGGCTCGACCTGGTGCACGGCGACGGGTGCGGGGCAAAAATTGTCTCTCAAGTGCAGTGCGCGCACGGCCATGTGGTGCCGATCGATCAGACCGAAGCGCGGATCGGCAAGAAAAAGAAGCGTTGAACTCCTAGCCCTTGAAATAGACGATCTGATACGTGGTGGCCAGCAACGCCCCGTCGCGACTCCACAGTTGCGCGCTCTGATCGAAAAACCCACGGTCGAAGCGGTTGGCGTGTGCCGTACCAAGAATGAAGTCGCCACCCAGGGCTTGGAGGTGCCGGCTGTCGGCGTGAAAATACGTCGTCATCGAAATGGTGCCGGACGGCACAATGCCACGGCGCAGGAAAATTCGCGGGAAGAAAATGTCGGACAGGGCGGTCAGCGCGGGAAAGTCAACCACGCGCTGGGCGGCGTCGCGCACCCACAGCGTCGATACCGACGACGGGCCGGTCTCGACGTTGCCGCCGGAGAACGAACCGTCGGCAAAGCGCAGGTCGTACATCTGAACCCAGGTCGGCAGGCTCGTGTGGTTAGTGTGCGAGATCTCATCGGGTGACGGCACCGTCGGCATGGCCGCCTCGGTGTCAGACCAGGTGTCACGATGGTTGCCGAAAACCGCTGTCGCCGTTGTCTTGACCTCGCCGTCCTGGCTGAGTTCGACGATCCAGTGCTGATTGGTGCGGTTGGTACGCGGAGCTCGACGGGAGATCTCGAAGTCACCGTCGGTAATCGGCGCGGCGAAATTCACGGTCAGCGCCACCGGCTCACCAAGATGGTCCGGATGCAGTTCGATCGCGTGCAGGATGGCCGCCGCCGTTACGCCACCGAAGGGACCGACCATATTCGCCCACTCCGCCTGGGTCCGGCCCCGCACGACATCGTCGTCCACGACGTCGAGTTCAATCGCGCGGTCCAACGGATGCAATTCGGACATCGGCAACACATCTCCTGAGTTCGACTCTGCTACAGCAGGGTTCGCGATCGTCAGCGCATTCTGCCCGTAGCCTACATCTGGCTCAACTCGCCTCAAGACAGGACGGCAATCGCTAGACTTCGGCTGTGGCATTCGATCCGGTGTTCGCTCGTGACGTAGCCCTGCCGTTGGCGCAGGCCGCCTACACCGTGATGGATGGCAGTGCCGCCGTCCTGCCGGCCGGATACCGCCAAACCAGCCTCATTCAGGCCGACCCCGTGAAGCTCACAGCGATGGTCGCCCCGCACCCCGCGGTCGCCGCGATGACCAAGAACACCAACATCTTCGGGCTGATGGGGCACAACCCGGCCACCCGCACCGCATTTTTGTCATTCCGGGGCACATCCACTACCCCGGAGTGGGTGGCCGATATCGACGCGGTGCCCGACGATTACCGCCCGACCAGCGGGTTCGGGCAAGTGCACTCGGGCTTTCAGGACGTCTATGAACTCGTCCGCGCGGACATCGCCGCTCAGTTGGCCGCGGCAACGATCGGCTGCGATCAGATCCTGGTCATCGGCCACAGTCTCGGTGCGGCGCTCGCCGTTCTCGCGGCGCCCGACATCGCCCGCAACATGCCCCCGAACACGATCGAACCCCGGCTGATCACTTTCGCCGGGCCGCGGGTCGGGTTGGACGATTTTGCCGCAAAGTTCAACGCGTTGATCGAGAGCTGTTTTCGCGTGGTGAACTTTCTCGACCTCGTGCCCTATCTGCCCCCGGCACCGTACGTGCACGTGGGCGCGCAGATCTCCGTCGACAGCGGTGGCGCGGTCCAGATCGGCTGGCGGCACAGCCTGGCGGCGTATCAGAACGGATTGTCGGCGTACATCACTGCCCAGCAATAACGGCAAAGGCTCCCGGCTACCGAAGTGGGCGAGCACTTCGGCTACCGGGAGCCTGGAACGCCGTTTAGGCGCCGACCTCGATGACGCCCGCGCGCCACAGCGCGGCGTACAGCTGACGCAGCGGAACGCACAGCAGCCGGGCGGCCCCGTCGAGCAGCGGGTCGGCCCCCATCAGGCGTGGGTCGGGCCGCTTGGAGGTCTTCGGCGTCGGCGGTGCCGTCGGTGCCAGGTCAGGCACCACCCTGAGCCGTGGCGCGGACGTCGCCGCTACTACCTCGTCGTGCAGAATTGCGGTCATGATCGCCTCCTACGCAGAAAGTCTAACGGGCACAATGGGATTCGGTGTCCGTCCGAACCGGCGTAGACAGATCTGCGACAGACCGCTGCGATGGGGCGAGATGCCGTGTGAGGCGAAAGAACGCTCAGCTAGAAGGCAACGCGCCGCAGGCCGGATCGGGACGAAACAAAGCCCGGATATCGATCCGGACTAGAACTGGAACTCATGCGTCCCTCACCTCCTCGCGGTCGCGCCACGTGCGGATATACCGCACATTCACGTGCAAGCAGGAATACAGCACCCGAAAATCCTCGGGAAGCCCGCACCCCACTCGTCAGAGTTTCGGCACTACACGCCGTATCCGGGAAGGCCCGGAAGCCACTTGGGCTCAACCCTTAAGCCGGGAGGAGCTGTCCTGACCCTGGGCGTCTCTCGACGTTCGGGGTCAGTGGCCTGTATCCGTGTAGACGCCTCACCTAACGAGGTGCTTACCGTGTTGATGATGCCCGAACATCCCGCCTGGGTCAATTCGCCACCCCGGAGACGCTGACCAGCCGTTATGGATCTGTGACCCGGTCCTCCAGCTCTCTGGGCCGGAGTCCATGGAGGGCAAACGACACAACGATGTCGGCCACATCGGTCGCACTCACCCCGTCGTCGGTGGTGAGTCGGCGATGCGCCAGCTGGCCGATCAACGCAGCCAGGCTGAAGGCGAGCATCCGCGGCGGAGCGCTGATCACCGTCCCTAGCTGCTGGGCCACGATCATGTGCTTCTCGATGTCGTCGATGAAACGCTCGTAGATGCTGCCGAGGTGCTTCTCGAACTGGCCGCCGAGCGCGTAAGCGTCACGCAGCAAGAGCTTGGTCACGGCTTTGTCCGCCTCGAAGAACTCCAGCACCGCCTGGACGGTGATGCGCAGCGGCTCCCAATCCCGATCTGCTCGGTCGCCGGCCGCGGCGATCGCGGCGGCAATGTGGGCGTGCACAGCTTCACCCTCGGCGGCCATCAACGCATGGAAGAGCTCGTCCTTCGAGTCGAAATACCAATAGACCGACCCGTATGCCAGCCCCGCCTCCTTGGCGATATGAGAGATCGTCGTGGCGTGAAAACCATTGCGCGCAAATACCTTCTTCGCTGCAGCCATGATTTCTTCGCGCCGCCGCGTCTTGTCTTCTTTACTGACCGCCCGCCGCCTGCGGGTGCCCCCACCGTCACTCACTATTCAACTACCCCCCTGAGATGTTCTGTCGCATCGATGAATTCGGCAACCATGTCCAGCACGACCGCCCTGGCGGGCTGGACTTTGTCCATCGAGCCCACGACCTGCCCGACAAAGTAGGTGGCCAGCTCGTGAGCTTTCGAATCAGTCTGAGCAGCAGCACTATTGATGCGGACTTGGGCGTCGCCAACCAGCGCCGTCTGCAGCGGCATCTGAAGCGGGTCCGGGTGATCGGTGCGCTCCCACTCGTCGGTCCAAGCTGTGCGCAACATCCGCGCCGGCTTGCCCGTCAACGAGCGCGACCGCACGGTGTCCGACGAGGTGGCGGCAAGGAACTTGTCCCGCACGGCGGTCGGCGTCTCGGCTTCCTCGGTGGTCAGCCACACCGAACCGCACCACACGCCTTCGGCGCCCAACGCGAGCGCGGCGGCGATCTGGCGACCCCGGGCGATTCCCCCCGCCGCCAGCACCGGGACCGGCGCTACCGTGTCCACCACCTCGGGCACCAGCACCATCGTCGAGACTTCACCGGTATGCCCGCCCGCCTCGGTTCCCTGGGCGACGATCAGATCGACACCGGACTCCGCATGGCGCCGTGCATGCCGAGTGCTCCCGGCCAGCGACGCGACGAGTACGTCGTTGTCGTGCGCCCGGATGACCAGGTCGGCCGGCGCGGGGCCGAGCGCGCTGGCAATCAGCCGGATGCGATGGCCGAACGCGACGTCGAGCAGCGGTTCGTAGTCCTTCGGTGAGATGTTGAGTTGGCCGGGCGGTCGGCGCTCATCGTCACTGGAAGGCGTTATCCCGTAACGGATTAACAGCTCGTCGACGAACGCGCGGTGTTCCTCGGGTAGCAACTCGCGAACCCGGTCATTGTCGATGCCACCCAGGTCGTCTCCGACATATTTGGGCGGCAGCAACAGGTCGACGCCATAGGGCTTTCCGCCGGTCTGCTGTTCGATCCAGCTCAACTCGGTTTCCAGACGCTCCGGGCTGTGGGCGACGGCGCCGAGGACGCCGAAGCCGCCCGCGTTCGAGACGGCGGCGACCACATCCCGACAGTGACTGAACGCGCAGATCGGGAACTCCACCCCGAGCATTTCGGCCACCCTCGTTCGCATCGCAATGACGCTACGAATTACTGATTGGCATGTCAATATGTCGCGCAAATTACTGATTGATATGTCAATCGCACTATGTATTTAACTGACTGATACATCAGTCAAATTTGGTGTATGGGAAATCGTGTGTTTTTATGCCACCAGGATGAACTTGATGCGCCTACAGCAAGCCGTCGGAGAAGGCAACTATAAAAATGCGGCGAGCCGCTAAAAACTTGCCAAGAACGCCGGCTGGCTGAAGTGCCGCTGAGAATCGGGTAAGACGCCGATAAAGAAGGCTCCCACGAGTTGACTGAGCTTCCGGGCGACCCCACGATAAAGCCACGATCCCAACCATGGACAACGGCGCCGGATGGCTGTCCAATAACGTTCTCAACATCGGAAGGCCTTCTGACATGCAAGGAAACACTGGACTGGGGGACCCGAGGGAGTCGGCGCCCACGTAGAGGCCTGCAGCACCCCGGGGAGAGGCTTCGGCTCCCATTCCGGCCCCCGTAGCTTTGCCTGCTATTGCCATAAGGGGGGAAATGACTGCTTTTAAGGCCATTGTCATCCGTTTGACGGACCCGGATTCGGCTACACCCTTTCCTTCTCGAGCCAACGAAGTGACAACCACAGTTGGCATCTCTGACGGCGTGTCTCGGTCGAGTGGGAACCTGTTTTCTTTGCACTGTTTGCGGCAAACCGTGCCACGTGATAATGATCTGGCAATCGAAATTACGCTGGATCGGCGACAGGCCGTTGCCCTTTTGGACCCGGACAGGTACCGCGCGCTTAACGTCGCTGCGCGTTACGTATAGAAAGAAGGCGAATTGCGTACTTCCGAGACGAATCAGATCCCGTCGTCATACTCGGACTCGGGTCCGCGCGAGGGCCAGACCACGACAACTCCGATTGCGGTGATCGGCATGTCCTGCCGGCTGCCAGGCGGGATCGAGTCCCCCGAGCAGCTGTGGGAGGCGCTGCTCCGGGGCGACGACCTGGTCAAAGAGGTGCCCGCCCATCGCTGGGACATGGACCTGTACTACGACCCCGAGCCCGGTGTGCCAGGCCGATCAATCTCGAAGTGGGCCGCGTTCCTGGATGACCCCACCGGCTTTGACGCCGACTTCTTCGGCATCGGCGATCGGGAGGCGCTCGCGAGTGACCCACAGCACCGCGTTCTGCTGGAAACGGCGTGGGAAGCCATGGAGCACGCCGGTCTGACCCCCGACCAGATCGCCGGAACCCTGACCGGTGTGTTTGTCGGACTGACCCACTCGGACTACTCGTACCTTGCTGCCGATGCCGCGGCGTTGGAGGGGCCTTACGGGTTCTCCGGAACGAACTTCAGCCTGGGGTCCGGACGGATCTCGTACGCGTTGGGCGTCCACGGTCCGGCGCTCACAGTCGACACCGCGTGCTCGTCCGGCCTGCTGGCGGTGCACCTGGCCTGCCGCAGCCTGCACAGCGGGGAGAGCAACCTCGCGGTGGCGGCCGGTGCCTCGGTGAGCTTGGAACCGCGCAAGTTCGCGGCGGGGTCGGCCGAAGGCATGCTGTCGCCGACCGGCCGCTGCCACGCGTTCGACGCGGCGGCCGACGGATTCGCGGTTTCCGAGGGCAGCGTTGTGCTGCTGCTCAAGCGGCTGCCTGAAGCGCTGGCCGACGGCGACCGGATTCTCGGGGTGCTACGCGGAACGGCCGCAAACCAGGACGGTCGCACGGTCAACATCTCCGTTCCGTCGGTCACGGCGCAGACGGCGGTCTATCGCGCGGCGTTGGCCGCAGCGGGCGTCGATGCCGGCACCGTCGGCATGGTCGAGGCGCACGGCCCCGGGACACCCGTGGGTGACCCGATCGAGTACGAAAGCCTCGCCAACGTGTACGGCATCACCGGCCCGACGGCGTTGGCTTCGGTGAAGACCAACTTCGGCCACGCCCAATCCGCCTCGGGCCCACTCGGATTGATGAAAGCGATATTGGCGCTGCAGCACGGTGTGGTTCCCCAGAACCTGCACTTCGAGCGGTTGCCGGACGCCCTTGCCCCGATTCAGACCAAACTCTTCATCCCGCAGGCCACCACCCCTTGGCCGACCAACGGCGGTCACCCGCGACGGGCATCGGTGTCGTCCTATGGCTTCTCCGGAACCAACGTGCATGCGGTGCTCGAACAGGCTCCGGTGGTTGTTGCTGCCGACAGCGAGACGGCCATCCCACCCGCAGAGGGGCCACTCGTTTTCCCGCTGTCTTCGACGTCGGCCGATGCGCTGCGTCAGACCGCCGCACGTCTGGCGGACTGGGTCGATGCGCACGCAGAGGAGATCACCAGTTCGGATCTGGGCTACACGCTCGCGCGCCGACGGGCGCACCGCCCGGTGCGGACGTCGGTCACCGCCGATGATCTGCCGGAGTTGACGGCGGCGCTGCGGGAGATCGCCGCCGACGACGTTCCGTACGAGCCGGCCGCCGGCCGCGACGACCTGGGGCCGGTGTGGCTCTTCTCCGGGCAGGGTTCGCAGTGGGCCGCCATGGGCGCCGAATTGCTCGCCAAGGAGCCTGTTTTCGCCGCGACCGTCGCACAGGTCGAGCCGTTGATCCTTGCCGAATCCGGCTTCTCCGTGACCGAGGCCATCTCGGCATCGGAGACCGTGACCGGCATCGACCGCGTCCAACCGACGATCTTCACCATGCAGGTCGCGCTGGCCGCCACCCTGAAGTCCTACGGCGTGGTGCCCGGCGCCGTCATCGGACATTCGATGGGAGAGGCCTCGGCAGCCGTCGTGGCAGGAGCGCTGTCGCTCGAGGACGGCGTCCGGGTCATCTGCCGTCGTTCGCGGCTGATGCTGCGCGTCTCCGGAGCCGGTGCGATGGCATCCGTGGAACTGCCTGCGCAGCAAGTGCTTTCCGAGCTGATGGCCCGCGGCATCAAGGACGTCGTGGTCGCCGTGGTGGCCTCCCCGAAATCGACGGTGATCGGTGGGGCGACCGAGTCCGTGCGTGAGCTGGTCGCGGCGTGGGAGCAGCGCGAAATCATGGCGCGCGAGGTGGCCGTCGACGTTGCATCGCACTCCCCTCAGGTCGATCCGGTACTCGACGAACTCGCCGAGGTGCTGGGAGCCCTCGAGCCCAGCGAGCCAGAGATTCCCTACTACTCGGCCACTCACTTCGATCCGCGCGACCTGCCGCATTGCGACGCCGACTACTGGGTCGAGAATCTGCGCTACACAGTGCGTTTCGCCTCGGCGGTACAGGCAGCGCTGGAAGACGGCTTCCGGGTGTTCACCGAACTGGCACCGCACCCGCTGCTGACCCACGCCGTCGACCAGACCGCCAAGAGTCTCGACATGCGCGCGGCGGCCTTGGCCGGCATGCGGCGTGAGCAGAAAATGCCGCACGGCCTGCGCGGCTTGGTTGGCGACCTGCACAGCGCCGGTGCTGCGGTGGACTTTTCGGTGATCTACCCCGGCGGGCAACTGATCGACGCGCCGCTGCCGTCATGGACGCACCGCCAGTTCGTCTACGAACCCGGCGTCAAGGACCTTCGGTCGCAAGGCATCAACACAGTCGCGGTGCATCCACTACTGGGCTCGCATGTTCGGCTGCTCGAGGAGCCGGAGCGGCACGCCTGGGAGGCCGAGGTCGGCACCGCCGTGCTGCCGTGGCTGAGCGACCACAAGATCCACGACATCGCCATTCTTCCGGGTGCCGGTTATCTCGAGATGGCCCTGGCTGCGGCACGCGAAATCCTCGGCGAGACAGCAGAAATCCGCGACATCCAGTTCGAGCAGATGCTACTCCTCGAGGAAAAGACACCCGTCGCGGCCTCCGCCACGGTCACCTCGCCCGGCGTCGTCAGATTCGCCGTCGAGGCCGAACAGGAAGGCGAGCGTGCGCGCCGGGCCAGCGCGGTCCTCCACACGGGGGAAGCCGAATACCACCCGCCGGTCCACGACATCACCGCGCTTCTCGCCGAACACCCACGCCGGGTCGACGGCAACGAGCTGAGGCAGGGGTTCGACAAGCGCGGTCTGCAGTACGGTCCCGCTTTCAGCGGGCTGGCGGCCGTGTTGATCGGCGAGGGCGGCGTCGAGACCGTGCTCGCCGAAGTCGGCCTGCCGCCGTCGATCCGGTCTCAGCAGACCGCGTACAACGTCCACCCCGCGTTGCTCGACGCCTGCTTCCAGTCGGTCGCCGCTCACCCCGCGATCCAGGCGGCCGGCATCGGCGGCTTGATGCTGCCGCTGGGCGTTCGCCGGTTGCGGACACACGGGCCGGCTCGCGACGTCCGCTACTCCTTCTCGCGGGTGATCCGCGCCGATGCCACCTGGGTCGAGGCTGACCTCGAATTGCTGGACGAGCACGGCGCGGTGGTAGTGGCAGTCGAGGGACTCCAGATCGGCAGCGGCACTTCCGAAAGCGCCAACCGGCAGCGGCTGCTCAACGAGCGACTGCTGACCATCGAATGGCAGCAACGGGAATTGCCCGAACCCGAACAGCGCGACGCTGGAAACTGGCTTCTGATAAGCACTTCCGCGGGCGCTGATGTCGTGGCAACGGCACTCACCGACGCCTTGAAGGTCGAACGCGCGCAGACCACCACGATGTGCTGGCCGCAGCAAGCCGATCACGCGTCGAACGCCGACGAGCTCGCCGGTCACCTTCGTGGTGGCGACTTCACCGGCATGGTCGTGCTCACCGGGCCGAAGAACGGCAACCCTGACGAAGAGTGCGCGCTGCGAGGCGGCGACTATGTGCATCATCTCGTCCGCATCATCCGGGGTCTGCCCGAAAGCGGCAGCGAGCCACCGCGTTTGTTCGTGGCAACCAGGAACGCGCAGAGCGTCGTCGCCGACGACCGGCCCAACCTGGAGCAGGCCGGGCTACGCGGATTGTTGCGGTCGATCGGCAACGAGTATCCGGATCTACGGGTCACGCAGATCGATCTGGACGAGCGGACCGACCACGAGCGACTCGCGCGCCAACTGCTCAGCGGATCCGAAGAGGACGAGACCGCGTGGCGGGATGGCGAATGGTTCACCGCGCGGCTCTTCCCGAGCCCGTTGCGAGCCGAAGAGCGTCTCACCGCGTCGGTCGACCCTCGGCACGGCGGTATGCGCCTGCAGATTCGCACACCCGGAGATCTCCAGACGATCGAGCTCACCGCATTCGACCGCACTCCACCGGGACCCGGCGAGATCGAGATCGCGGTCACCGCATCCAGCATCAACTTCGCCGACGTTCTGGTCACCTTCGGCCGCTACCCCAGCTTCGAGGGACGACTGCCACAGCTGGGCACCGACTTCGCCGGTGTGGTGAGTGCGGTCGGCAGCGACGTGACAACGCATCGGGTGGGTGATCGTGTCGGCGGCATCTCCCCTAATGGCTGCTGGGGCACGTTCGTCACGTGCGACGCCGACCTCGCGGTCACGTTGCCCGAAGGCCTCACCGAACACCAGGCGGCGGCAGTGACCACCGCACACGCCACGGCCTGGTACGGCTTGAGCGACTTGGCCCGAATCGGTCGTGGTGACAAGGTGCTGATTCACTCTGCCACCGGTGGGGTCGGACAGGCGGCGATCGCGATCGCCCGGGCAGCCGGTGCCGAGATCTTCGCCACTGCCGGCAGTGATGAACGTCGACAACTGTTGCGCGACTGGGGTATCGAGCATGTCTACGACTCCCGCAGCGTCGATTTCGCGGAGCAGATCCGCACCGACACCGACGGCTACGGTGTCGACATCGTGCTCAACTCCGTGACCGGCGCCGCGCAGCGGGCCGGCATCGAATTATTGTCGCTCGGTGGACGATTCATCGAAATCGGCAAGCGGGACATCTACGGCGACAGTCGACTGGGCCTGTTCCCGTTCCGTCGCAACCTCGCATTCCACGGTGTCGACCTCGGTTTAATGTCACACAGTCACCCCGCCCGGTTTCACGATCTGCTGAACACCGTCTACCGGCTGACCGCCGACGGTGTGCTGCCATTGCCGGAGAGCACCCACTATCCACTTACCGAGGCGGCCAGCGCCATTCGCGCGATGAGCGGAGCGCAGCACACCGGCAAGCTCGTGCTCGACGTGCCGCGGACCGAATCGACCCGGGTGGCGGTACCGCCTGGGCTGGTCCGGGTCTTCCGGCCGGACGGCGCCTACCTCATCACCGGTGGGCTGGGCGGACTCGGACTGTTCCTGGCCGAGAAACTGGCTGCGGCAGGTTGTGGCCGGATCGTGCTGACTTCCCGCTCGCAGCCGAGTGACGAGGTGCGCGAGACCATCGACATGATCCGGGCCGGCGGCGCCGACATCGTGGTGGAGTGTGGCGACATCGCCGAGAGCGCCACCGCGGACCGATTGGTACAAGCGGCGACGAGCACTGGTCTGCCGTTGCGGGGCGTGTTGCACGCCGCCGCGGTCGTCGAAGACGCCACACTCGTCAACATCACCGAGGGCCTGATCGACCGCGACTGGCGGCCAAAGGTTTACGGCGCGTGGAACCTGCACGAGGCCACGATCGACCAGCCCCTGGACTGGTTCTGCTCGTTCTCCTCCGCGGCTTCGCTCATCGGTTCACCCGGGCAGGGCGCGTACGCCGCGGCCAACAGCTGGCTGGACGCCTTCACCCATTGGCGCAGGGCTCAGGGGCTGCCGGCGACCTCTATCGCGTGGGGAGCATGGGGTCAGGTCGGACGGGCCACCGCGCTGGCCGAAGAGACAGACACCGCCATCGCGCCGGATGAGGGCGCCTACGCGTTCGAATCGATGTTGCGGCATGACCGCGCATACGCCGGATACGCCCCGCTGATCGGCACGCCGTGGCTGACCACCTTCGCGCAACGCAGCAAGTTCGCTGAGATGTTCAAGTCGGCGGGCCAAGGCGCCAAGGGCTCGACCAAGCTGCGGGCCGAACTGAATGATCTGCCCCTCGAGGAGTGGCCAGGGCGACTGCGGAAGTTGTTGTCCGAGCAGATCGGACTGCTGTTGCGACGCTCGGTCGACCCGGACCGCCCGCTGTCGGAATACGGGCTGGACTCCCTCGGAACGCTCGAGTTGCGCACCCGGGTCGAATCCGAAACCGGCATTCGCATCAACGCACAGAACATCATCGAGCACGGCACGGTGCGGGCCTTGTCGCAGTTCCTCGCCGATGAGCTGGCGGCCTCGCAAACCATTTCGGCGGCCAAGGAGGAGTGACGACGGTGGCTGAATCACGTGTCACTCCCGTAGCGGTGGTCGGGATGTCGTGCCGGCTTCCCGGCGGCATCGACTCCCCCGAGCTGTTGTGGGAGGCGTTGCTGCGCGGCGACGACCTGATCACCGACATCCCCACCGACCGGTGGGACGCCGACGACCTCTACGACCCCGAGCGTGGCGCCCCGGGCCGCTCGGTCTCCAAGTGGGGCGGATTCCTCGACGACGTCGCGGGTTTCGACTCGGAGTTCTTCGGGATCGGAGAACGGGAGGCGACCGCGATCGATCCGCAGCACCGGTTGCTACTCGAGACGTCCTGGGAGGCTTTGCAACACGCGGGGCTGGACCCGACCTCGTTGGCGGGTTCGTCGACCGGAGTGTTCGTCGGGTTGGCGCACGACGACTACACGCTGGTGACCGGCAATGCGGACGCTCTGGATGAACCGTACGGATACACCGGTACCGCGTTCAGCATGGCGTCCGGACGAATCAGCTACACGCTCGGCCTCAACGGGCCGGCGATCACGATGGACACCGCGTGCTCGTCGGGTCTGGTGACAGTGCACTTGGCCTGCCGCAGCCTGCATCAGGGCGAGAGCGACCTCGCCTTGGCCGGTGGCTGCATGTTGATGCTGGAGCCGCGGGTCAATTCCTCGATGTCGGCGATCGGCATGCTGTCCGCGACGGGTCGCTGCCAGAGCTTCGACTCCCGTGCAAACGGTTTTGTGCGTTCCGAAGGCTGCGCCATGGTGGCGCTCAAACGACTCCCGGACGCGGTGCGCGACGGCGACCGGGTGCTGGCCGTAATCCGCGGAACCGCAACTAATCAGGACGGTCGTTCCGACACCATCACGATGCCGTCAATGGATGCGCAGGTCGCCGCGTACCGATCGGCGCTGGAGGCATCGGGCGTGGATGCCTCCAGCATCGGCATGGTCGAGGCGCACGGCACCGGCACACCCGTCGGTGATCCCATCGAATTCCGCGGCTTGGCAGAGGTTTACGGCCTCGATGGCCGCTGCGCGTTGTCATCGGTCAAAAGCAACCTAGGCCACACCGAATCCGCCGCAGGCACAGTGGGACTCATCAAAGCGGTGTTGGCCCTGCAACACGGCACGATACCCCGCATGCTGCACTTCACCGGGCTGCCCGAAGACCTGGCCCAGGTTCAGACCAACCTGTTTGTACCGCAGGATGTTACGCCGTGGCCGATGAATGGCGCCCATCCACGACGGGCCGCCGTCTCGTCGTACGGGATGTCAGGCACCAACGCGCACGCCATCCTCGAGCAGGCCCCGGAGACTGCCGAACACAACGGCGTCACAGTCGATTCCGCGATGACGAACCCGCTGCTGTTCCCGGTCTCGTCCACCTCGGACGCAGCGCTGCGCCAGACCGCGGACCGGCTGGCCGACTGGGTGCAGCGGAGCGCGAACGGAATCGCATTGCGGGATGTCGCGTATACGTTGGCTCGGCGGCGCTCCCACGGACCCGTGCGCACCGCGGTGCTGGCTGGGGACACCCCGCAGCTGGCCGCGGCGTTGCGCGAGGCCGCGCAGAACGATCTGCCGTATCTGCCCGCAGTCGGCGATGACAAGCGTGGACCGGTGTGGGTGTTCTCCGGCCAGGGCTCCCAGTGGGCCGGCATGGGCGTCGAACTCCTTGCCGGCGAACCGGTTTTCGCCGCGACCATCGCGCGGATGGAGCCGCTGGTCGCCGAAGAGTCCGGCTTCTCGGTGACCGAGGCCATGACCTCGCCCGAGACAGTGACCGGTATCGACCGGGTTCAGCCGACCCTCTTCGCGATGCAGGTGGCACTGGCCGCCACCATGAAGTCCTACGGTGTGACTCCCGGCGCCGTCATCGGACACTCGCTCGGCGAGGTCGCCGCGGCCGTCGTCGCCGAAGCGCTGTCCTTGGAGGACGGCGTGCGGGTCATCTGCCGCCGTTCCAGATTGTGCCTCGCCCTGGCCGGTGGCGGCGCGATGGGGTCGGTCGAACTGCCGGCACAACAGGTGCTTTCGCAGCTTGCAGATCGTGGAATCAACGACGTCGTGGTGGCGGTGGTGGCTTCCCCGTCGTCGACGGTGATCGGTGGCGCCACCGAGACCGTCCGCGAACTCGTCGCCGGGTGGGAGCAGCGCGAGATCATGGCGCGCGAGGTGGCGGTCGACGTCGCATCGCACTCCCCTCAGGTCGACCCGATTCTTGACGAACTGACCGAGATCCTGGCCGACCTCGACCCGGCGACGCCGACGATCCCCTACTACTCGGCGACATCGATCGATCCGCGCGAGGCGCCGTACTGCGATGCCGACTACTGGGTCGAAAACCTGCGGCAGATGGTGCGGTTCGCCGCGGCCGTGCAGGCAGCACTGGAGGACGGCTACCGGGTCTTCGCCGAATTGTCGCCGCACCCATTGCTCCTCCGGGCCGTCGAGCAGACGTCGCAGGGTCTGGAGACGTCTGCGGCCGCGTTCGCCGCAATGCGCCGTCAGCAGCCGCTGCCCGACGGAATGCGCGGGCTCCTGGCTGATCTGCACGCGGCCGGGTCCGCGGTGGATTTCTCGGCGCTCTATCCCGCGGGTCACCTGGTGGATGTTCCCCTGCCGAGTTGGACCCACCGCCAGCTGATCCTGACTTCCCAGGGGTCTTCGACACATGGGACAACGGTTGCGGTGCATCCATTGCTGGGCGCACACGTCCGCTTGCAGGAGGAGCCGGAACGACACGTGTGGCAGGCAGAGGTCGGCACGAACGCGTCGCCGTGGTTGGTCGACCACCAGATCCACGGCGTTGCTGCCCTTCCCGGGGCCGCCTACTGCGAGATGGCGCTCGCCGCCGCCCGGTCCATCTTTGGTGAGGCTTCCGAAGTCCGCGACATCCGCTTCGAGCAGATGCTGTTGCTGGATGCCCAGACCACGGTCGGAGCGACCGCGTCTCTCGAAACGCCTGGCGTCGCTAACTTCTCGGTGGAGACCAACGAGGACGGCACCAACACCCGCTGGTCCTCTGCAGTTTTGCAGGTCACCGACAACGGCGACCGACCTCCCGCGCACGACCTCAGCGCGCTAGAGGCGGCACATCCGGTACGGGTCGACGGCGCCAGACTGCGTGAGTCGTTCGACCAGCGCGGTATCCAGTTCGGTCCAGCGTTCAGCGGTGTCACCGCAGTGCACACCGCTGACGGCTCGGCTCGCACCGTCCTGGCTGAGATCGCGCTGCCCGGATCGATTCGTCAGCACCGCAACGGTTTCGGTGTGCATCCCGCGCTGCTGGACGCCTGCTTCCAGTCGGTCGCCGCCCATCCGGGAGTCCGCGGCGGCGGCCTGCTGCTGCCGCTGGGCGTGCGCCAGCTTCGGGTCTACGGCCCGGTTCGCGATGCGCGGTACTGCTACGCGCGGGTCACCGTGTCCGCCACCGGCCTCGACGCCGACCTCGATGTGGTCGACCGACTCGGCGTGGTCCTACTGACCGCGCGCGGGCTGCAGATGGGCACCGGGGCGTCGGAAAACAGCAACCGCGATCGGCTACTCGGCGAGAGCCTGCTGACGATCGAATGGCAGCCGCAATCTTTACCCGTGTCAACCGACGAGCAGACCGGAAAATGGTTGCTGATCGACACTTCCGACGCCGCAGACCTGTTGGCGACGAAACTGGCCGACAACCTGAAGCAACGCGACCACGATGTCACCTCGCTGTCGTGGTCGGCGCGGGGCGATCACCGGGTGAACGCCGAACGATTCGCCGGCTACCTCGGCGCGGAAGAATTCACTGGCGTCGCCGTCGTGGCGGCCCCATGGAACGGCGCGGCCGACGAGCAGAGCCTGATCGCGGGCCGCGAGCAGGTGCGTCACGTGGTCCGCATCGCACGTGAATTGACAGAGCTGCCCGGAAAGTCTCCACGACTGTTCGTCCTGACCCGGCACGCGCAGCCCGTCGAGATACCGGGTGAGATCAACCTGGAGCAGGCGGGCCTGCGTGGGCTGCTGCGGGTAATCGGCGCGGAGCACCCGCACCTGCGCGTCAGCCAGATCGACATCGACAACGACACCGACGCCCAGCAGCTGACCCAAGAGCTGCTCGCCGGCTTGAACGAGGACGAGACGGCTTGGCGCGACGGGCAGTGGTACGCGGCGCGTTTGCGTCCGAGCCCACTGCGTCCCGACGAGCGACACACCACCGTCGTCGACCACACGGAAGACGCTGTGCGCCTGCGTGTTCGCGTCCCCGGTGACTTGGAAACCACGGAGCTGGTCGCATTCGACCGGATTCTGCCCGGGCCCGGGCAGATTGAGGTCGCGATCACGGCATCCAGCCTGAACTTCGCGGATGTGCTGGTGGCCATGGGCCGATTCCCCACTATCGACGAGCGTGAACCCGAACTGGGCGTGGACTTTGTCGGCGTCGTCACCGCGGTCGGCGCAGACGTTTCCGATCACCAGATCGGTAGCCGCGTCGGCGGGTTCGCCAGAAACGGGTGCTGGGCGACCTTCGTCACCTGCGACGCCCGCGTCGCCGTCACACTGCCGGACGAGCTGACCGACCATCAGGCGGTCGCCGTGTCAACCGGCCACGCCACCGCCTGGTACGGATTGCACGACCAGGCGCGTATCGCCACCGGCGACCGCGTGCTGATTCACTCCGCGACAGGCGGGGTGGGCCAGGCCGCGGTGGCGATCGCGCGCGCCGCCGGCGCCGAGATCTTCGCCACGGCGGGCAGCCCGAGGCGTCGGGAACTGCTGCACCACATGGGAATCGAGCATGTCTACGACTCGCGCAGCACCGACTTCGCCGAGTTGATTCGTCGTGACACCAACGGGTACGGCGTCGACATCGTGCTCAACTCGCTGACCGGCGCCGCCCAACGCGTCGGATTCGAATTGCTGGCCGACGGCGGACGATTCGTCGAGATCGGCAAACGCGACGTCTACGCGAACTCGCGGCTGGGGATGTACCCGTTCCGCCGTAACCTCACGTTCCACTATGTCGACCTGGCGCTGATGTCGGAGAGTCATCCGCACCGGATTGGACAGTTGTTGGAGACCGTGTTCCACCAGGTTGCCGACGGCGGGCTGCCACCTGCCGGCTACACCGCGCACCCGTTCACCGAGGCGGCCACCGCCATCCGGGTGATGAGCGCAGCCGAACACACCGGCAAACTCGTTCTGGACATTCCCCACACCGGCACCGGCAACGCGGTGGTGCCGCCGGAGTCGGCGCGCGTCTTCCGCGCTGACGGCGCCTACCTGGTCACGGGCGGACTCGGCGGCCTCGGGCTGTTCCTCACCGAGAAGATGGCGGCCGCCGGTTGCGGCCGGATAGTTCTCACCTCGCGCTCTCAGCCGAATGCGGAGGCGCAGGCCACCATTGACCGCATCCGCGGCACCGGAGCCGACATCGTGGTGGAGTGCGGTGACATCACGTTCACCGAAACGGCGGGCCGCCTAGTGGCGGCGGCGACTGCGACCGGGCTTCCGGTACGCGGGGTGCTGCATGCGGCGGCGGTGGTCGAAGACGCCACGCTGAACAGCATCACCGATGAGCTCATCGACCGTGATTGGGCGCCGAAGGTATCCGGCGCTTGGCATTTACACCACGCGACGGCCGATCAGCCCCTGGACTGGTTCTGCTCGTTCTCGTCGGCGGCCGCGCTGCTCGGCTCGCGCGGGCAGGGCGCCTACGCCGCAGCCAATAGCTGGCTCGACGGATTCACGCACTGGCGACGGGCTCAAGGCCTGCCGGCGTCGGCGATCGCGTGGGGGGCGTGGGACGAGATCGGCCGTGGAGCCGGACTGGCGGAAGGTGGCGAAACAACCATGATCACGCCGGCGGAGGGCGCTCATGCCTTCGAGGCATTGCTGCGCCACGATCGCGCCTACACGGGCTACATCTCGATCACCGGAACACCGTGGTTGACCGCGCTCGCGCAACGCAGCCGGTTCGCTGAAGCGCTGCAGACAACGGGCCGAAAAGCCACGGACGCAGACAGATTCCGCGTCGAGCTCACCGATCTGCCCGCGGACGAGTGGCCGACCCGGCTCCGCCGGCTGGTCTCCGAGCAGGTCAGTCTGATCCTGCGGCGCAGCGTCGACCCGAATCGTCCGCTCGCCGAATACGGCTTGGATTCATTGGGCAACCTCGAACTGCGCACCCGCATCGAGACGGAGACGGGCATCCGGATCAGCTCAACCAACATCACCACCGTTCGCGGACTGGCAGGTCATCTGTGTGACGAGTTGGCAGATCTCGATGCGGTGCCGGCGTGATGTAGGCCGCGAACACCAGCGAGAAGCCCACAACGGACGAGGAGGCGACAATGCTTGAAGTTGGCAAAGTCAAGGTGAAGAGTGTGCACGACTGGATTCCGGACCCTGGCGCGGTCGTGTCGTGGGACCCGTCGCCGGCAACACTGACGAAAATCCAGCAGGCGCCGCCGAATCCGACGCCCGCCAGCTACATGCAAGCCGAGCACTTGCGCAGCTGGCATGAATTCGCGGCCCAGGGCGTCGACATGTCGCGGCTGTGCATCGCGACGTGGGAGATCCCCGGACAGTGCGACATCCGGGCCATGACACACGTGATCAACGCCCACCTTCGTCGCCACGACACGTATCACAGCTGGTTCGAGTACGTCGACAGCGACAACATCGTCCGGCGCACCATCGACAATCCGGCCGCGATCAAGTTCGTCCCTACCAAGCATGGTGACATGACACCCGCCCAGTGGCAGCGGCTGGCCAGCGCCACCCCGGATCCATTGCAGTGGGACAGCTTTCGCTTCATGATCATTCAGCACGCTGGGCACTTCACCTTCTGTGTGTCGATTGATCACATCAACGTCGACGCGACGTTCCCCAGCGTGCTGCTCCCGGAAATCCACCTGATGTACGCCGCTCTGGTGGGCGGTGGAGCACCCATCGCGCTACCGAAAGCCGGCAGCTACCTCGACTACTGCAACCGCCAGGCCCAGTACCTCTCCTCTCTCACCGCCGAGTCACCCGAAGTCAAGGCCTGGATCGACTACTTCGAGAGCAATTCCGGGACGCTGCCCGAATGCCCGGTATCGCTGGGTGACGGTTCGGGAATCTGCAACTTCGCGAGCGTGACGTTATTGGACGAAAAGCAGACGGCTGCTTTCGAATCCGTGTGTGTAGCGGCGGGTTCGCGGTTCAGCGGCGGCGTATTTGCGTGCGCAGCGCTGGTAGAGCATGAACTGACCGGTGCCGACACGTACTACGGATACGTGGTGACCGATATCCGTTCGACACCTGAGGACTTCATGACGTCGGGCTGGATCACGGGCTTTGTCCCTATCACCGTGCCTGTCGGCCCGTCGTTCGACGACACGGTGCGTGCCGCGCAGGCGTCCTTCGACTCGGGACGCGAGCTGGCCAAAGTTCCCGTTGGCCGGGTGTTGCAGTTGGCGCCGTGGTTGCGTCGGCCTGACCGACGGGTTCCTCTTCTGTTCCACATCGACCTTGGGATTCCGCCATTTTCAGCTCTGGTGGCGGAGAAGTTGGAGGGACTGAATGCTCGCATCTATCAGGACGGCGGGGCGCCGGCCCAGTTCGACATCCGGGTGACTCGGCTGGAAAACGAGACGCGCGCAGTCGTGATGTACCCAGACAACCCGGTAGCGCGCGACTCGGTCGCCCGATTTCTCGCAGTGCTGAAGTCGGTATATGTACGTGTGGCCGAGCGTCGCTACTCGGCGACATCGTTGTCCGAGGTCGCTCTTACCCTGCCGGCTTAAGTGCGCTTTGGATTGCCCCGCCTGCGCGGGCGCGAGGAAATGTCACGGCGGACCGACGTGACCGATACAACCGCGGACACTGGCATTTACGCGAGGCTCGGCAGTCTCGTCAGCAGAAGGCCGTTCCTCGTCATAGGCCTCTGGATCGCTCTGGCGGCCGTGGTGTCGTTGGCCATCCCACCGCTGGCTGTGGTCATCGGACAGAAGCAAGCGGCGATCATGCCGGACGACGCGCCGGTCATGGTCACAACGCGTCAGATGGTTGACGCCTTCCACGACAAGGGAACTGACAACGTCGTCTTGGTCGTGCTGACCGACGACAATGGGCTGAGCCCTGGCGACGAGACCACCTACCGGACGCTTGTCGACAAGCTCAAGCACGACTCTGCGAACGTCGTGTCGCTGCAGGATTTCCTCAGCTCCCCCGAAGTCCGACAGGTGTTGACCAGTCCGGACAACAAGGCGTGGTATCTGCCGATCAGCCTCGCCGGCCACGCCGGCTCTGCTGAGGGCGGTGTGGCTTTCGCGAATGCGGCCAAACTCATCAAGCAGACGGTCGCGGGCTCTACGCTAGTCTCCCACCTGGCCGGACCGGCGGCCACGGCCGCAGATCTCAGCGCGATCAGCGAACGAGACCTACAGGTGATCGAAATCGGCACCGCGGCAATGGTGTTGTTGATTCTGCTGATCGTCTATCGAAACCCGCTCACGATGATGCTGCCGTTGATCACCATCGGCATATCGCTGGCAACGGCTCAGGGCATTCTGGCCGGATTGGCCGAACTGGGTCTCGGTGTCTCGAGTCAGACGATGGTGTTCATGAGCGGGGTGATGTTCGGCGCCGGAACTGATTACGCCGTTTTTCTGCTCAGCCGCTACCACGATTACGTCCGGCTCGGCGAGAGCTCCGACGAGGCGGTAAAGCGCGCGCTGGCGTCGATCGGGAAAGTCATCGCCGCCTCGGCTGCCACGGTGGCCGTCACCTTTCTCGCCATGGTGTTCACCAAGCTGCCCGTGTTCTCGACGGTCGGGCCCGCCCTGGCCATTGCCGTCGCTGTGGCGTTCGTCGCCGCGATCACTGTGCTGCCGGCCATGATGGCGCTCGTCGGTCGCCGCGGTTGGATCAAGCCGCGCCGCGAACTGACCACCCGATTCTGGCGACGGTCGGGCGTGCGGATCGTGCGTCGCCCCAAGATTCACTTGGTCGCGAGCCTGTTGATCCTGATCACACTCGCGGGCTGCTCTGCCTATGCGCACTACAACTACGACGACCGCAAGACCTTGCCGAGCTCGGTCGAGAGCACCGCCGGTTACGAGGTGATGGCGCAACATTTCCCGCTGGACACGATCATTCCGCAATACCTCTTCATCCAGTCACCGCGCGACATGCGGGACCCGAAAGTGCTTGCCGACCTGGAGCAGATGGCTCAGCGGGTGAGTCAGCTGCCCAGCATCTCGTTGGTGCGGGGCATCACGCGTCCCACCGGTGAGTCGCTGGAGCAGGCCCGATTGGCCTGGCAGGCCGGGCAAGTGGGCGACAAGCTCGGTGACGCCTCGCAACAGATCAACGGCCACACCAACGATCTCGATACGATGAGCAGCGGTGCCAACCAACTGGCCGACGCACTCGGCGACTTGCGCAACCAAGTCGACCAGGCCCTGCCCAATATCACCGGTCTCGTCGACTCCCTCGAGTTCTTACAGAAGAATTTCGGCGGACAAAAGACGCTCAACCAGCTCGACGACGCCGCAAAGCTGATCACCAACGTGCGGTCGTTGGGACAGACCCTCGATCTGAACCTCGTCGACGTCAACAACATTGCGAGTCTTGCAAGGCCGATCTTGAACGCGCTCGATGCGACCCCGGTGTGCTCGCTGGACCCGAGCTGTGTCAACGCCCGCAATCAGTTACAGCGTATTGCCGACGCGCACGACAGTGGCGCGCTGACTGGCGTCGGGACTTTGTCGAAACAGCTGGAATCAACCGAGGGTACCGAGAGCCTGGAGGCGACAACAGGCAAATTGAAGGAGCTGATCACCAAGCTCAACAGCGCGACGCAATTGTTGGCCGGCGGCGGATTGTCGGCGAAGCTGGCGACGCTGCAGGGCGGCGCCAAGCAACTCGCCGAAGGCAGCCGCAAATTGGCCGACGCCGTAGCGCTACTCGTGGGCCAGACCAAGCAGATGGGCGCTGGTCTCAACGATGCCTCCGGCTTCCTCACGGCCATGAAGAACGGCGCATCCGCCCCACCGATGGCGGGCTTCTTCATTCCGCCGCAAGTGCTGACCCGAGACGACTTCAAGAAGGCGGCGGGCATCTTCGTCTCACCCGACGGGCACGCGGCGCGTTATCTGGTGCAGACCAAGCTGAATCCGTTCAGCATCGCCGCGATGGATCAGGTGAACTCGATTCTCGACGTCGCTCGCCAAGCTCAACCGAATACGACGTTGGCGGACGCGAAAGTCTCGATGGCCGGCATCTCGGTAGGACTCCGCGACACCCGCGACTACTACAACAAAGACTTCAACTTCATCATCCTGACAACCGTCGTCATCGTCTTTCTGATCCTGATCGGCTTGCTCCGAGCGATCGTTGCGCCGCTCTACCTGATCTGCTCGGTGATCGTCTCGTATCTGTCCGCGCTCGGCATCGGTACCATCGTGTTCCAATTCATCCTTGGCCAAGAACTACATTGGACCGTCCCAGGGCTGACGTTCATCATTTTGGTGGCGGTCGGTGCGGACTACAACCTGCTGCTGATCTCGCGAATACGCGACGAGTCACCGCACGGCATTCGCGTTGGTGTGATCCGCACCGTGGGATCAACCGGCGGCGTGATCACCGCGGCGGGACTGATTTTCGCCGCATCCATGTTCGGCCTGCTGTTTGCGAGTATCTCGATGATGGTCCAGGCCGGGTTCGTGCTCGGCATGGGAATTCTGCTGGACACCTTCTTGGTGCGCACCGTCACCGTGCCGGCGATTGCCACGCTGGTGGGCAAGGGCAACTGGTGGCCGTCACGACCGCAGCAACGCAAAATCACACGCGTAAAGAAGCGTAATCGACTGGCGCAGATACGAAAAGCCGTGACACCGCGGTTCGTCATCAAGCGCCGCCGGCCAACGACCACGGATCAACCGAACGACGCCATGCCCGCTGACGGCCCCACCTCATCGGTGCCGATCGTCGAGCCAGGACCACCCGAAACCGATCACCTGCAACCGGCCGAATGCCAGCCTGCGGTACTCGCAGTTGCCCTGAATTATCGCGTCGGAGGGAGGCTCGACCGATGAAGTTCGCCCTGGGTATCCATGGAAGTCGCGGCGACGTCGAACCTTTTGCCGCGGTCGGCCTGGAGCTCCAGCACCGCGGTCATGAAGTACGAATGGCAGTGCCACCCAACATGCTTGGCTTCGTCAAATCGGTGGGGCTGAACGCCGTAGCCTACGGGCCGAGTTCTCAAGCAGTGAACGAAGAAGATTTCGTCCGCAATTTCTGGAACATCTCGACCCCGATCAAAGTGGTGCGCGCGGGCAAGTACTACCTGGGCGAGGTCTGGGCGGAGATGGGCACCACCTTGACGTTGTTGGCTGAGGGAGCCGACCTGTTGGTTACCGGCATGGTCCAGCAGGGCCTTGCCGTCAATGTCGCTGACTATCATCGGATTCCACTCGCGGAGCTGCACTGCTTCCCGGTGCGCGTCAACGGTCAGATTCTCCCGGACCTTCCGTCACCCCTGATCCGGTCCGGCATTTCGGTGCTGTGGTGGGCGCACTGGCGCATGACGAAGCGAGCCGAGGACGGCCAGCGTCGGCGACTGGGACTACCGGGCGCAACCGGACCGTCGACGCGGCGCATCATGGAACGCGGCTCACTCGAGATACAGGCCTACGACGAGTTGTTTTTTCCCGGCTTGGCTGCCGAGTGGACGCGATGGAATGACAGGCGGCCCTTCGTGGGTGCCTTGAGCATGACGATGCCAACTGACGCCGATGACGAGGTGTCGGCGTGGTGCGCGGCCGGGACGCCGCCGATCTACTTCGGTTTCGGCAGCATGCCGGTCCGATCGTTCAGCGCGACGGTGAACATGATCCGCGACGCCTGCGCGGAATTGGGTGAGCGCGCATTGATCTGTGCCGGCGCCCACAACATCGACCAAAGTCTGCAATCCGATCGCGTCATGATCGCGGAGGCGATGAACCACTCGGCGATCTTTCCCATGTGCCGCGTCGTGGTCCACCACGGCGGCGCCGGTACCACCGCCGCCGGCATGCGCGCCGCAGTACCGACCCTGATCCTATGGGTCACCGCCGACCAGCCCATCTGGGCCGCCCAGGTCAAACGCCTGAGAGTCGGATCCGCTCGGCGCTTTTCGGGAACCAGCACAGAATCGTTGGTAACCGAGCTTCGCCGCATCTTGACCCCGCAGTACACCGCTCGGGCACGAGAGATTGCCGGGCAGATGACGGCGCCCGCGGAAAGTATCGTCGCCACAGCCGATCTCCTGGAACGGACCGCGGGCCAGGGCCGGTTGCGCTGATGGGCACCGTTCTCGTGCTGGCACTGGCAATGGCGACCGATCCGATGCGACTCGGCGTCACATTGCTCCTGATTTCGCGTCCACGGCCTGTCCTCAATCTGCTGGTGTACTGGCTCGGCGTCATGGCGGTCGGCGTCACCTCCGGCGTCGTCGTACTGACGATGATGCGTGACTTCGCACCCGCACTGTTGCGAAATTTCAGCTCGTTCACCGCAAATCCGGCGGTGCGGCACACCCAGCTCGTCGCCGGCCTGCTCGCCCTCCTGCTCGCCACGTTGATCAACACCGGCTTACCGACTCGCCAGCGGTTGGGGTGGCCGGTGCCCGTACCGGTGCCGGTGCCGGTGCCGGTCGAGGTGCCCGTGCCGGTCGGCGTCACTGGCAATCCGTCGGCGCTGTTGCTGCAGCCGAACGCGCCGATCAGGGTTTCAGAATGGCAATGGCTCAGCCGCGCAAAGGGAATGCTGAAAGGGGAATCTTTGTGGGTGGCGCTGGCAGCCGGCCTTGGCCAAGGTCCGGCACCGCCGGAATACCTCGTCGCCCTCGTGGCAATTCTCGCCTCGGGAGGTCAGATCGGCACGCAGATCGGCCTCGCTGTGATGTTCAACCTCGTCATGCTCTCCGTCTGTGAGGTCACACTCGTCAGCTACCTGGCGATGCCGGGCAGGACACAGGCGATCGTCGGGCGACTGAACGGTTGGGTGGGAGCCCATCGACGGCAAATAGTCTCCGTCATCGTCGGCGTGCTGGGAGTCTGCCTCGTCGTCAACGGCAGCAGCTGAAGCCAATCAGCGGCCCAGGCGGTCACGACCAGAGAGGAAGAATGATCGATTGATAACGCGCCGGAGATACGCTGCGGGCCAGCAGGCGCATGGGCACCCTGGCCAGCCGGTCGGAAAGCGGCATCAGCGACCGCAACTTGCTGATCGCCGCGTCGCTCGGGAACTCGACGTTGGTGTCGCCGCATCTCGCTCCCACAAAATACAGGTCGAAATGAGTTGGCAAATACCAGAATTGCCATCGGCTGAACATGGACGACAGTGGCAATCCCTCGAAATCGGCAGCCGTCAAGTTGCGGTAATAGTCCAGTCCCCGCGACTGAGTGCCGGGCGAATCGGTCTTGTCGGTGCGCGAGGTGCCGTGCTCCGGCCGCCCCAGGGAAGCGCAGCTGAATGTCACCAATCCGCCGGGACGGGTCATGCGTGCCATGTTGACGAAGGTGTCCTGCCAGTGCGGGTCGTGCTCGAAGCATTCACCGGAGAGCGTGATGTCGTAGCTGCCATCGGGAGCGTCGATCTCATGGCCGAAGGCGACGAGATCGACGCCGGGCCCCTCCTTGAGATCCACCCCGGTGTACTCGCCGGCTGTGCCGAACAAACTGCGCAAGCTGCCGTTGACATCGTAGGAGCCGATCTCCAAAACCTTAGCGCCCGAAATCAAGGAGCGATTGGCGGTGACGACCGCCTCGAAGAATCCACGTTGCTCGGGATGGCTCATCAGTCAGACCTTACGTCAACCGCGCACAGAATTATGCGGGTTCCCCTTATCATACGACGCCAATCATGGCGTGAGCAGCAAACTTTGACGAATTCGGATATGAGGAGCGATGGCCAATCCTGACCTGAGAGCTGAAACGTTCAGGCCGATTCATGTCGTCGACTGGGACGTCCTGGCGCCGGTCCCTGCCCTGGATGTCACTGATGATCACCAAAGCGCACAAGTTCGGATGCTGGTGCGGCTCGGGTCAGAGCCGCTTGGACTTGTCGACCTGGACGTCGAAAAGTGCACTTCGTTTCCCAGCGCCGCGGCAGCCTCGGCATTGTGCGCCTTCGGGTCTCATATCGATGCCGGCTTGGCGAGAAGCGGGCTGCCCACCGTCAACGAACTATCGGTGACCGGATTGCAGCTCGACGCGAATCAGCTGGCGTTCGTGGCCGAACGCCGGCATCTGCTGGCGAACGCTCCTGCCGTATCGGTAGTTCTGTGCACCCGAGACCGTCCGAAGCGGGTTGCCGACTGCATTCGGGAGGTTGCGGGCCAACAATATCCGGCGTACGAAATCGTGGTCGTCGACAACGCACCGCAAGACCTGGGCGCTGTCCCCGCCGTCCTGGAGACTCTGGACACACCCGTACCCATGCGCTACGTGTTGGAAACTCGCGGCGGCCTGTCCTGGGCTCGAAATGCCGGGTGGAAAGCCGCGACTGCGGACATCATCGCGTTCCTGGATGACGATGAGATACCCGACGAGCACTGGCTGGCAGAGTTGGTCCGCGGCTTCTCGGCAACATCAACGGTCGGATGCGTCACCGGAATGGTTCTCCCGGCCGAACTGAGAACGCAACCGCAACAATGGTTTGAGGCGCTCGGGGGCTTCAGGCAAGGACGCGGCTTCGCCCGAGAGATCTTTGACCCCCGGCACGCGCAAAGCCCGCTCTACCCGTTTCCCCCGTTCGGCGCCGGCGCCAACATGGCATTCCGACGCGATGTCCTAGCCGACATCGGTGGCTTCGATGTGGCCCTGGGCGCGGGAACACCGGCCAAAGCATCCGAGGAAACGCTTGCCTTCGCCCGCACGCGACTCGCTGAGCACACGATCGTGTATCAACCGAGCGCGATAGTCTCCCACTACCACCGGGAGACGTTGCCCGAACTCAAGGCGCAGTTGCACAACTACAGCATCGGCACGACCGCGCATTACACCTCGCTCATCCTGTGGAAGCCCAGATTGCTGCTCAGTGTGCTGCGCCTGATCCCACGTGCGGTCAAAGACAATTGGCCCACCAAAGATCCCGCTCGGATGGCCGCGATGCGTGACTCCCCCGCGATCCTGGTCGTCACGCAACTTCTCGGCATGTTGAAGGGACCGCTCGCTTACCTCAGAAGCTCTCGTATACAGCGCAAACTGGACAACGACATGTCGTCCGCCCGGGCTAAGAGCTGAACGAACTCAGGATCGTCTCGGCCGCCGTGGCGAGAACGTCAGCCTCGTAGTTGGCCAAATAGATATCGATCCCCAGGTCGGCCGCGATCGGCAAACCTATGGCCTCAATCGGGTTGGACAGGTTGTCGAGGAACAGGCTGGCGTCGTAGGCCGGCAAGCTGGTCAAAAGATCGTTCACGATGTCCGCCGTCGGGAGCAGCGTGCTGTACGCGGTCTGGAGATCGGTGGACAGCGTATCCACGAAGTCGTTGAGCGCTCCGGTGGGATTGCTGGCGAGGCTTGCCAATCCGGCCTCGAGTCCGGTCAGCGCGCTCGTCGCCGTTCCCGAATCCGTGGTCGAGGTCAGCGTGTCCAGCGAGAGGTCGACCGGGTTGGGGCCGGTGCCGGTGAAGTCCCCGACGAAGTCTTGAATGCCTTGTTCGGCGCCACTGAGCAGCAGACCGGGCATTTTCTCGATCTCAGTGAGGTCCGGGAACAGGCCGAATGTGGTGGCCACATTGGCAGGGTCGGTCGAATAACCATATTCCGGATCTCCATACCCCAGATTCACCAAATAGGTCAGGTCTGGCTGCAGCAGGTCGGCGATTGGATTACCGATGACCGGGATTTCGCGGACGGGCTCCAGCAGCGGCAGGTCGTCCACGGGGATCATGTAGTACGTCGTGTCGGTCGCGCCGGAGATGGGTAGCTCGATTGCGGTTGCAAGCTGAGCCGCGGTCAGGTCGAGATAGTCACCGTGTACGACGTTGATGCCCTCGATGGCATTGAGGTCGGAAAAGATGTCGAGCGGGTACTTCGGGAAATCCGCGTAGCCGTCGTACTCGAGCGTGTAGATGGTGGTGGGAAAGTCGTCGGCCGGTGTGGCGCCGTAGAAGTCGATTCCCAGGGCTGAAAGATCAAGACCGGCAAAACGTTCGAAGATCCCTCCATTCGGATTCATCAAATCCCCGATGAGCACAAAGCTTGCGTTCGCCGAAGGATCGGTCTGCTCCAGTTGCTCCATTTCCAGGGATGCGATGACAGCGCTCTGGGAGGCGCCGAAAATGTCGACCGGGCCGCCCGCGCTGAGGATCGGTGAGATCTGGTTGTCCAGAATCTGCACGCCCTGCGCCACCGAGTTGGTAAGAGTCTCCTGGTATACGCCGGTGACGGGGTAAAACTGCTCGGGCGTGGTCAGAGCCACCGGATCGACATTCGAAAATGTCGGCTGGCCCGCGAAATTGGCCGCCGATGGGAAGTACAGCGACTGCAACGTGTCGATGAGTTCTTGTGAGGGTGTTGACAGTCCACTGCCACCCATCACATAGAACGGCACATCGTCGGTATCGGCGAGCGCGATTGCGGGCCCTGTCAACGAGGGCAGTGCCAACAGTCCCACGCCCGTGCTGGTGAACAACGCATGGCCCAAACGTCGAAAACTCAAGCTCTTAATCGTGGCCCCTGAAAGTATTGCAGCGTAATGGATTAGGGATCATCAAGGGTGCACGATCCATGACAACGTTCACGATGTGACCCGCGACTCGTGACGAACTGGCTGAAAGGAGTAAGCCTGGAAAGTCGTGCTCACGTCTATCGTGCCGAACATCGGCCGCACCCATGAACCGCGCGGAAAGCGCTTCCGCCAGTCACGACCGTGCAGTTGTCGCAAGCCGCGCACCTTTTCGAAGTTGGCGTGCCACTCATAACGGCGCCTGCCCAAGCTAGCGACGGCGGTCTTGTGGCCGAAATGGTTGATGTACGCCATTTCGGTGATGTACAGGCCGAACCCCGCGTCTCGGGCCCGCAACGCGAGATCCAAGTCGACCCCCCAGCCGTGTCGCCGGAACGTCTGCAGATCCAGCCCGCCGATGGTCTGCCAGCACTCCCGCGACAAGACGAGTGCGGTCCCTTCGATGACCGGAACGTTTCGATACCGGTGAATCGGGCGGTAATCCGCGGCTGCCGGCTTCTCGTTCGACTCCGCGGAGGGGAAGCCATGATCAATGGCGGGTGCGATTATCCCGGCGTCAGCGGGAAGTCGTCGGTCGACCAACGCGTCGACAAAACCCTTGGAAATACGCGTGTCATTGTTCAGTGTCATCGCGTGGGAATAGCCTTCGGAGAACGCGATCCGAAAACCCAGATCACTGCCACCGGCCCAGCCCAGGTTTTGTCCGGGCTTGACCACCCGTTCGTTGCCAAGCGCGGGGTAATCCCCCCTGTTGTCGACGATGAGGTAAGCCGCGCCTTCCCGCTCCAGATCGCGCACGAGCGCATGGGTGTACTCGTGCTGTCCGTAGACCGGCACCGTAATCAGCAGTGCCACAGTCTGATTGTGCATTCGGCTCCCTTATCCGCTAATGGTCTCGTGGCCCGGCACGCGACATCTAAGGAATTGATCTGGTAAGTCCGGGCCGGCCTCTCTTCCTGGTGATTCGGGACTTCAGTCGCATGGCGGGTTTCTCGATGAGAAACCAACTCATCGCGGCGAAGGGCAAAGTCACAGTGGTCGCAATGATCGCGAACACCAGGGGGTTCAGCGTGCCAAGCCCGGCGATGACGAGGACCTGTTGAATTGGGCAGGCGTAGATGTAGGTGCCGTAGGAGAGGTCTGTCCGCAAATTCAGCCGCTGGTTATGGATCAGCGCACCGGAGACGATCACCGTGTAGGCGAGCGGTATCGCGCCAACCAATCGGTAGTCAGGCAATAACAGGTTGGCCGCCAGCACAATTGCCGCGCCCACCGCGACGAGCGACCATCGCGCGGGAATGACGTCACGGAAACGGTGCATCAACCCACCCGCCGCGAACATCACAGCCAGACGCGCCGTTCTCTCGGCTACGGTCCCGCCGTCGAGCGGACACGGAGCCAGCGTCGACCACACCAATGCCAGGGTGAAGGCCACCGGGAACAGCCATCGGCGACCGAGGATCGCGACCAGACCCAGGATCGCGACCGCGATGTAGAGAAGTACCTCGTACTGGAGAGTCCACAGTGAACCGTTCCACATGCCCGGAAACGGAACGCCACTCGGTGTTCCCGCAATGTCAAATTGCACGTACGCAACCGCACTGTTTCTGACAACGAAACGCAACGGCCCGCCGGACGTCAGCAGCTTGGCGGCTGAACCGCCCTGTATCGCAATACCGATCGGCGCGATGACGAATGCGGTCACGAATAGGCAGACCCACATCCCGGGCAGGATGCGAAGACCGCGAGCGAGAGCATAGTTCCGCAGACGCGGATTGCTGAGCCAGCTGGCGGGAATCAGAAACCCCGATATTGCAAAGAATCCGTCGACAAAATCTTGGGTCGCAAACTGGTGGAGGGCGAACGGCGGTAGTGGACGCCCCGTGAGCACCACGGAGTGCCAGACGATTACCGCCAGCGCCAGCCCCAGTCGCCAGGCATTCAACGCGTTGGCCCGCGGGTCGAATACTTGCCCGAGCGTCCTGCGCGGCTCACGATCGGCCAAGTCAGTGTCCGTCAATGTCGTTGTCCCGCTGCGGAGTTCGGGGGTCCCACTCATGGCAGGTGCCTCCTATGCGCCCAGGCGCGCAAACTGATCCTGCTGGTACAGCTCGACACACGACCGGCGCCGCACCTTGCCGCTGGTGGTGATCGGTATCGAGCCCGGCGGCACGAAGACGAGGTCGGCGATGCTGAGACCATGCGAAGTTGAGATGGACGCGGTGACATCGTTTTTGACGACGGCAAGCTTGTGCGCCAGCTCTTCGGCGGATTCGCCCTGGTTCTTGAATTCAGCGATGGCGACCAGCTTTTCGGTCCCATCATCCGGTACCGATATCGCCACACAGCGACCGCGGGTGACCGACTGGATGCTGGCTTCGATGTCGTCGGGAGAGTGGTTGCGGCCGTACACAATCAGCAGGTCTTTGATGCGGCCGATGATGAACAGTTCGTCTTGGTGCAAGAAGCCGAGATCTCCGGTTCTCAGCCAGGTGCCCTCGGGGGCGTCGGCCGAGTGGCTTGCCGGCCGGCCGCCAAATGTGTGCTTGTTCTCTTCGGGTTTGCGCCAGTAGCCGGCGGCGACGTTGGGGCCGTGGGCCCAGATTTCACCGATGGTGTCCGCCGCGCATTCGACGAGGGTGTCCGGATCGACGATCCGTAGGATCGGCGACCGCGGCACTCCGTAACTGACGAGCGCTGTGCCCGCTGGACTCTCGCACCGCTTCACCCGGCCGTCGGCGAGGCTGCCGGAATCGAAATGAACGACGCGTGGCGGCTCACCGGCTTGTCGGGCGAGCAGATACACGGTCGCCTCGGCCATTCCGTAGGAAGGCCGAAGCGCCTTGGCGGGAAAGTTGTACGGGGCGAACCGCTCGGTGAAGCGCTTGAGCGTTGCGGGCTGCACCCGCTCGCTGCCGTTGATGATGCCGATCACGTTGCCGAGATCGAAGCCGGCCATTTCTTCGTCGGACGTCTTCCGGGCGGCCACCTCGAACGCAAAATTCGGCGCGGCCGAAAAGGTGTGGGTGTGGCTCGCCAGTAGCTGCAGCCACCGCGCCGGTCGCGCGAGGAACGACACCGGGCTGGTGAGCACGGAGTGCACCCCAGCCAACAGCGGCACGCAGACTCCGACCAGCAAACCCATGTCGTGGTAGAAGGGCAGCCACGACACGAAGGTGGTGTCCGACGGCGTGACATTCCCAAACTCGGAAAAATAGTCAGCCATCATCTGCTCGAAATTGGCCATCAGATTTCGATACGTGATCTCGACTCCCGCTGGTGCGCGGGTCGATCCGGACGTGTACTGCAAATACGCCGTATCGGAGCGCAGGTCGCGGCCGGCCCGGGATGCGCTCCTGGAATCGAGATCCACCAGGTCGACCTCGACCAGATGTGGGACAACTCCGCGGCGCTGGGCCTTGACGTAGTCGGCGACGTCACCGGCCACCGCAGACGTTGTCAGAACGACCGAAGGTGCCGCGTCGAGCAGGACGGAATTGACCCGTTCGTCGACCACACCACCCACGGGGACCGACAGCGGAACGGGGATGAGCCCAGCTTGCAGCGTCCCAAAAAAAGCGTCGATGTAGTTGAGTCCTTGAGGTGCCAAAATTACTGCCCGGTCGCCGGGCGACCCGTGAAGCCGCACTGTCTGCGCAACATTCAGCGACCGTCGGTAGAGCTGCGACCAGGTTATTGTCTCCGCGACGCCATCCCAATCCTGCTCATAGTCAAGGTAAGTGAACGCCTTCTCATTCGGCTGCAGGCTGGCGCGCTCACGCAGGACACTGGGAATGGTCGATTCGGCCACAATCGTCACCTTACCGCCGCAGGCAGCAGGCGCAATCGCTAAGCGAAGTCCAAAAGCGTTGGCGGACAATGACTGACATGTCAGTCAGTTATGTACGCGGCGTTAGCCCGTCCGGTGGCCAACTCGCCACGTCGTCCTCCAGCGGCACCTGCAAACTCTGCAGAATCGATGAAACCATTCGCCAAGCGCCGATCGCGGTTACCAACTCGACGAGCGTCGCGTGATCGTCGCCGAACACCTGCTTGCACGCCGCCCAGCTCTGCGCACCAATCACGCCGTCCCGGACCACGTCGTCGGTGGCCGCAAGTACGGCCCGCTCCGCCGAGCCGAATATCTTGTAGGACTGCCAATCTCGAACGCCGGCCAAGTCGTCGGCGCTCACACCGAGACCCTGTGCGACTCGCCAGTGCTGTGACCATTCGTACTCACAAGCGGTGAGCCAGCCGATCCGCATGATGGCCAGCTCGCGCAGCCGCGAATCCAGCTTTCCCTGCCAGAGCATTCTGGCCAGCAGGTCGTTGAGACCGGATGCCAGTTTGGGGTGGTTCAACAGGACCTGGAAGATGGCCAGCTCGGCCATGTAGTCCGGGACACCCGCCTCATCCGCGGCGGACTTCGCCTCGTCCAGTGGGAGACGGGGAACGCGGCCTTCTCGGTCAGTCGTCACGCTGTTCGGCAAATCCGCTAGAGGGCAACGGCTCCCTGTTCGGCGAGGGGCGACCCGAATTCCGTCACCCGCTCAAACCCGTCTTTGCGCGCCGCAGTGGCACCGATCTTGCACAGCGCACTGGTTGCGACCAGCCCGGCGTGGTCGACGAGCACGAACGGCGTCAGCAGTCGGTTGTGCACGAACCCGATCGCCAGGCCGCTGTCCGGATCGGCCCATCCGACCGACCCACCCAATCCGACATGCCCGAACCCCGGTACCACGTCCAACGGCAGGCGATGATAGCCGAGGTGGAATGCCAGCGGTATCACCAGGTTTCCGTCCGGGCGCAGGCTTCGCCGCCCGTTCAGTCCGGCCGCGACTTCCGGCGACAGAAACTGGGTGCCGTCGATCCGGCCGCCGTTGGCGATCGCCGCGTACATTTTCGCGAGGCCGCGTGCAGTCGCCACACCGTTGGCCGCCGGGATCTCCGCGTCCAGCAACGGGATATCGCCTTGAGCAACCGCTTTCACGCCTGGGAAGTACATCGAACTGAAGCCGGCGGCCCTTGGTATCGCGGCGATCATCGGCGCCACGGCATTGAACACCGGATTCTGGAAAGCGCTCTGCGGCATGATGATCTGCGCGGCCTGCGTCGGGGCGTCGGCAGGCGGACGGCCCAGGTGCAATCCGTCGGTGCCCAGCGGTTCGGCCACCTCTTCGCGGATCAACTGCCGCATACCTTTACCGGTGACGGCCCGCGCCAATCCGGACAGCAGCCAACCGTAGGTCAACGCGTGGTAGGCGGATTTGCCGAACGAGTAACCCGGGCGCGCTGCCGCGAGGCGACGTTCCATCAGCTCGTGATCGAGCAGGTCTTGCAGGCTGGCGCCGCGCAGCGCCGACAGCCCGGCCTGATGCCGCATGATCTGGCGGACGGTGATGTCGGCCTTACCGTTCGCGCCGAATTCCGGCCAGTACTGGGCGACCGGTACGTCGTACTCGATCAGGCCCCGGTCGACGAGCCGGTGGATGACGGTCGAGGCCATGCCCTTCGTCGCGGAGAACACCATGGTGGCCGTGTCGGCCGTCCACGGCACCCGCCCGCGCCGATCCGCGTAGCCCGTCCACACGTCGACGACGGGTTCCCCGTCCAGATAGACCGCCAGCGCCCCGCCGCCGAACCGGCTGCCATGGAACGTGCTGGCGAAGCTGCGCACCGCGCAGGCGAAATGGGGGTCGGCTGCGCCGTGAACACCGCGCGGCAGCACGGACCGGCGATTGCCCACTACTTCGAGGGTCATGATGTCGAACTTACCTTTTCACTCTATGAACGAAGTGGGATTTACCTATCCGTTATTGAAGCTAGCTTCAATATTTGCTGAGCCGCCAGGGCCGGGGTCAATTCCCCAGTCAGAACCTGCCGCTCGACATCGGCTCGCGCTTTGCGGACCGCGGGGTTGGACATCACCCGGTCCAGCACCGTGTCGCGGACCATCTGCCAGGTCCAATCGACCTGCTGCGCGCGCCGACGCGCCTCGAAGTCCCCCGCTTCGGTGAGCACGTCCCGATGCCGCTCGACGGTATCCCACAACTCCTCCAGCCCAGTGCCTTCCAAGGCGCTCATCGTCAGGACCGGTGGACGCCAGAGGGTTTCGCGGGGATAGATCAACCGGATCGCCCCGGAAAGCTCGCGGGCGGCTTTGCGGGCCTCGGTCAGGTGATCGCCGTCGGCCTTGTTGACAACGACGATGTCGGCGAGCTCGAGCACACCTTTCTTGATGCCCTGCAGCTGATCGCCGGTGCGGGCCAGGGTGAGGAAGACGAAGGTGTCGACCATGTTGGACACCGCGACCTCGGACTGGCCGACACCTACGGTCTCGACCAGGATCACGTCGAAGCCCGCTGCCTCCAACAGCACGATGGTTTCCCGGGTGGCCTTGGCGACCCCGCCCAAGGTGCCCGATGTCGGCGATGGGCGGATGTAGGCGTCCGGATGCGTTGCCAACTGTGGCATTCGGGTCTTATCGCCGAGAATCGATCCGCCGGTGCGGGTCGATGACGGGTCGACGGCAAGCACCGCGACCCGGTGACCGCGCCCGATCAGGTACATGCCGAGCGCTTCGATGGCGGTCGACTTGCCCACTCCCGGCACGCCGGTGATCCCGACATGCAGGGCGTTGCCGGCCGCCGGCATCAGCTCGAGCAACAATTGCTGCGCGCGGTCGCGGTGATCGGCTCGTGTCGACTCGACGAGCGTGATCGCCCGCGGCAGGGCCGCCCGGTCGCCGTCGCGCACCGCCGCGGCGAGTTTGTCGATGTTGCCGCCGTTGTCAGTCGCCATCCGGCTAGAGGGTGTATCCGAGGCGCTCGGCCAGCTTGTGCAGCAGATCGATTGCGGCGTCGGCGATCACGGTGCCGGGCGGGAAGATCGCCGTAGCACCCGCCTCGTACAGCTCGTCGAAATCGCCGGGTGGGATCACTCCGCCGACCACCACCATGATGTCGGAGCGATCCACCTCGGCCAGGGCGTCGCGCAGCGCGGGGACCAGCGTGAGGTGACCGGCCGCCAGCGAGGACACCCCGACGACATGGACGTCGTTATCCGCTGCTTGACGGGCCACCTCGTCCGGTGTGGAGAACAGGGCACCGACGTCGACGTCGAACCCGATGTCGGCGAACGCCGTTGCGATCACCTTCTGTCCGCGATCGTGGCCGTCCTGCCCCATCTTGGCTACCAGGATTCGTGGCCGCCGACCGTCGGCCTCGGCGAATTTCTCGACGAGTTCGGTGGCACTAGCCAAATTCTCGGCCTTTCCAGCTTCGTCCCGGTAGACCCCGGCGATGGTACGGATCTCGGCCTTGTGACGGCCGTAGACCTTCTCGAGCGCGTCGGAGATCTCGCCGACGGTCGCCTTTGTTCGGGCCGCGGCGATGGCCAGCGCCATCAGGTTATTGCCCAGCCCGTCGTCCCCCTTGCCCGCTCCGCCGATGCGCCGCGGCCGCCCGCGACAGCTCCGCCAGCGCAGCCTCGACGGCAGCCTGATCTCGATCCGCCCGCAGCTGTTCGAGTTTGGCGAGTTGCTCAGCCCGCACCCGGCTGTTCTCGACCTTGAGAACCTCGACCTCTTGATCCTCTTCGACCTGATACTTGTTGATCCCGATCACCGGCTGGGTGCCCGAGTCGATGCGGGCCTGGGTGCGTGCGGCCGCTTCTTCGATGCGGAGTTTGGGAATGCCTTCGTTGATGGCCTGGGCCATGCCGCCGGCCTCGGCGACCTCCGCGATGTGCGCGCGCGCACGTTGGGCGAGTTGATAGGTCAACCACTCGACGTAATACGAGCCGGCCCAGGGGTCGATCGGTCGGGTGGTGCCGGACTCCTGTTGCAGCAGCAATTGGGTATTGCGGGCGATGCGGGCCGAGAAGTCAGTCGGCAAGCCAGCGCCTCGTCGAGGGCGTTGGTGTGCAGCGACTGGGTGTGGCCCTGGGTTGCGGCCATCGCCTCGATGCAGGTGCGTGCGACGTTGTTGAACGCGTCCTGTGCGGTCAGCGACCAACCGGAGGTCTGCGAATGGGTGCGCAGTGACAGCGATTTGGCGCTCTTGGGATTGAACTGGGCGACCAGCTCGCTCCACAGCAGCCGGCCCGCCCGCAGCTTGGCGACCTCCATGAAGAAGTTCATCCCGATGCCCCAGAAGAAGGACAGCCGGGGCGCGAACTTGTCGATGTCGAGGTCGGCGTCCAAGCCGGCCCTGATGTAGTCGACACCGTCGGCAAGCGTGTAGGCGAGCTCCAAATCGGCTGTGGCACCGGCTTCTTGGATGTGATAGCCGGAGATGGAGATGGAATTGAACTTCGGCATCTTCGCGCTGGTGTAGGCGAAGATGTCGGAGATGATGCGCATCGACGGCTTCGGCGGATAGATGTAGGTGTTGCGCACCATGAATTCTTTGAGGATGTCGTTCTGGATGGTGCCGGCCAGCTTCTCCGGCGGCACTCCCTGCTCCTCGGCGGCAACCACGTACAACGCCAGGATCGGTAGTACCGCGCCGTTCATCGTCATCGACACCGACACCGTCGACAGGTCGATGCCGTCGAACAGCTGACGCATGTCCAGGATGGAATCGATGGCCACACCGGCCATTCCGACGTCGCCCTGAACCCTCGGATGATCCGAGTCGTAGCCGCGGTGGGTGGCGAGGTCGAACGCCACCGAGAGACCTTTTTGTCCGGCGGCAAGGTTGCGCCGGTAGAAGGCGTTGGACTCGGCGGCCGTGGAGAACCCGGCGTACTGGCGGATTGTCCAGGGCTGGTTGACATACATCGTCGGGTAAGGCCCTCGAACAAACGGCGGCTCGCCGGGAAAGGTGTTCAGTGGGTAACCACCGGACTCGATGCCGGCGCGGTCGGCGGCGATGTACACCGGCTTGACGTCGATGTCCTCCGGGGTGTGCCACACCAACTGGTCAGGGGTGTACCAGTGAGCGGCCGCGGCCGCCGCAACGTGTTTTTCCACTGCGTCCTCGGTCGGCTGCGCGACGCTGCGGTCGCTGTCCAGCGGAACGTCGGAGAAGTTGCCTACAACCGGCGTGGTGGTCGTCATCGTCGCTATGCCCCCAACCGGTCGAGCAGGCCTGAAAGTGCCTCCACCGCATTAATTTTGGCGGTCAGGAACTCGTCGGGTTGATGCTCCGCCTCAGCTCACCGCTTTCTGCGGCCCGGCCAGGCAGACATGCGACACTCCCGCGGCGTGAGCAGCCTCGATGACCGCGGACGCCTCGGCGCCGTAGCGAGCGTCGGTGCCGCAGACGACGGCCACGACCGGGGAACCCGCCTCGGCAACCGCCTTGGCGACGCCGTCGGCATCAACTGTCCCGGGGTTGACCGCCTCGATACCACCGGAAGCCAACAGATTCGAGGCGAATGTCGTGCGAATGTTGTGCTCTGACATTGGGCCGAGCGGCAACAGCAGCGCCTGCGGACGCGACTCACTGCGAGCCAGATAGGCGTCCGAACGATCACGAAGGGCTTCGAACTCGGTCGCGTAGCGGATCAGCTTTCCGGCCGCCAGCGGGGAATACGACGTATTATTCTGCGGCAGAGCCGGTTCAGTGATGTTCGGATATTCGTTGACCCCGGTGATCGCGGTCTTGCGATGGGCGATGTCGTCGATGCGCAGGCCGGCGATCTCAGCGATCTGCCCCGCGATGTAATCGCCGCGCCTCGACGAATCCACCGTGCTGCTCGATCGCCTGGAAGGTCTGCCAAGCCTGATGCGCCAATTGGTTGGTGAGGTCTTCGACAAACCAAGATCCACCGGCGGGGTCCAGGATTCGGCCGACGTGTGACTCCTCGAGCAACAGCAGTTGGATGTTACGGGCCATCCGACGCGCGAAACTTGTTGCCATGCCAGGGAATCCGCCTTCGATCGCGACGTCGAAGGGAATACCAGCACAGTGTCGGCGCCGCCGACGCCGGCCCCGAACGCGGCCAATGTCGTCCGCAGCATGTTCACCCAGGGATCGCGCTGGGTCATCATCGGCAGCGATGTTTCGGCATGCATGACGGCCGCGCCGCTGTCCGGCGCACCGACGACCTCGGCGACGCGTGCCCACAGCCGGCGCAACGCTCTGACTTTGGCGATCGTCAAGAACTGGTCGTCGTCGGCGGCCAACCGGAAGCTGATCTGCGCCAGCGCCTTGGCCGCCGGCAGGCCGGATTCGGTGAGCTCCCGCAGGTACGACACTGCGACCGAGATGCTGCCGGCGAGTTCCCACGTCGCGTTGGCGCCGAGATTGTGGAACGCGGGCCCGTCGACGGTGATCGCCCGGACCCCGGTGCTGTCGGCCAGCTAGCGTCGCCATGTCGACGACCTCTGAGAGCGCGGGGGCAGGCCGCTCACTGAGCGCCGCGGTGAGCGGGTCGGCGCCCAGGTCGATCGACAGGATTTCCCGCTGGTCGGGTTCGACGCGGCCGACCAGTTCAAGCATCGCTTCGCCGGCGGCCCGATAATCTGCGCCGGCATCGAGTATCACCGGCGCCATGCTCAGATAGACGCCCTCGAATACCTGCTCCAGTTGGCCGGGCAACACGCCGGACTCCCCCACCCGGACCAGCAGCGCGCTGACCCCCTCGGCGAGCCCGGCCAGCACCGCGGAGTTGACGTCTTCCGCAGCGACGCCGGCGACCCGGTTGGCCGGGATGGCCTCGGCGACCTTCCAGCCGGACTTGACGTCCCGCAGCGCATCGGCCCCGCGCAAGAAGGGCCACTCGCCGGGCAATGGCGGCTCGGGGAGCTCGTCGAGCGCGGTGTAGAGCGCCCGAATCGCGACGGCTTCGTACGTCGAGGTTTCCAGCATCTGCTCGGGCTCCGGCCCGAGCTCGTCAACGTCGCGCCGCGTGCTTTTGGCCAGGACCCCGGCCACCGCGGTACGCCAGCGAGCACGGCCCTGCTCCAGATCGGCAGGTTCAGCGGACACATCGACTGACACCGGCGGCTCCTTGTCCAGCACGTGACATCCCGACACTGGTCTGTCACCCGACAACCAGGCTAAATGATGCCCCTTAGTGTCGCGGCACACACTGCGGCGACCGGGTTTGACGAGCCATGACGCCGCTCCAGGTAAGGAGTACCTTACTAAGGTAGACCGGCTAACGTTAAGGCGATCATGCGTACTCGACCGCAGGGCGCACGCGATCAACCCAATTCGGTGATCGCTGCTTGCGCAGCTGACGCCCGGAAAGCGGGCGACGGTGGTGGGAACGGTCGCGGAAGCCAACCCGGTCATCGTCAATCGACTAGGGCAGTTAGGCTTTCGCGCGAAAGCCCGTGTCGACGTCATCCGCCGCGCCCCCCTCGGCGACCCGACCATCTACCGGGTTCACGACACTGAGCTGTGCCTGCGCCGTCGGGAGGCAGCAGCTCATCGAGGTCGTTCCCGAAGCGGACCGATGACCGCGTGCCATGACGTCGAAGGCTCCGCGGTTGCCGTCGCAGGCATCCGACGGGTGGCATTGGTCGGCAGCCCCAACGCCGGAAAGACCAGCGTCTTCAACCATCTGACCGGCTTACGCGCCAAAACCGGAAACTACCCGGGCGTCACCGTGGGACGCAGCGTCGGCACCACCGAAGTGGACGGCGTTGCGATTGCCGTCGAGGACCTGCCCGGCACCTACAGCCTCGACCCGATCAGCCCGGACGAGCAGGTGGTGACGGACCTGCTGGCCGGCAAGTGCGCGGGTATCGACCCGCCCGACGCGATTGTCCTGGTCGCCGATGCCACCACACTGCGCCGGTCGATCCTGTTGATCGGTCAGGTGCTGCGGCTGGACCTGCCGTGCCTGCTGGCGTTGACCATGGGCGACGAGCTGGCTTCCCGCGGTGGCCGCATCGACACCGCGGCTCTGTCCACGGCGCTGGGCATCCCGGTGACCGCGGTCGTGGCGCACCACGGATCGGGAATCGACGATGTGCGAGCGCAACTGGCGTCGTTCGCGCAGTGGCAGCGCCCGCCGGTGCTGCCGCCAACCGGCCAGGACGACATCGACGCATGGGGTCAGTCCGTCCTCGACGCAGCCGATTACGTTGCCCCGCAACCAGATCAACGCACGCAGCGAATCGACCGGGTGCTGCTGCACCCGCTCTGGGGAACGGTCATCTTCTTCGCGGTGATGTTCTACTTCTTCCAGGTCTTGTTCACTGCCGCGGCGCCGCTGCGCGACGGCATCGGCAGCGCGCTGACCTGGCTGGGCGGCCAAGTGGCCGACCACGTCGGCAACCCCGTTCTGCGCGGGCTGCTGAGCCAGGGGACTCATCGGCGGCGTCGGAACCGTGCTGCAGTTCATTCCGCAGATCGTGCTGCTGTTCTGCCTGCTCGCCTTCCTCGAGAGCGTTGGCTACATGTCGCGGGCGGCTTTCCTGATGGACCGCGTGATGGCCAAGACCGGCCTGGAAGGCCGCGCCTTCGTCGCGATGCTCTCGTCGTTCGCCTGCGCGATTCCGGGCATCATGGCGACCCGAACATTGCCGTCCTCGCGAGACCGGATCGCCACCATCGTCACCGCGCCGTTGATGACGTGCTCGGCACGGCTGCCGGTGTACACATTGCTGGTCGGCCTGCTGGTAGCACCGCAGACCCGATGGTGGGGGCTCAGCGCGCAGGGCGTCACGATGTTCCTGCTCTACCTGGGCGGCGGGTTGTCCGCGCTGGTCGCCGCGTTGCTGGTCAAGTCCACGATTCTGCGCGGCGATCTGCTGCCGTTCACCATGGAGTTGCCGCCCTACCGGATGCCCTCTCCGCAAGCGATGCTGGCCGCGATGTGGAGTGCGGCGCGCGTGTTCCTGCGCAAAGCGGGAACCATCATCCTGGCCACATCTCTGGTGTTGTGGGTGTTGCTGAATCTGCCGGTCCGCGAGACGCATACCCGGGGCATGTCGACGACCGACGCGACCGCGTACGTGATGAACCACAGCTACGCCGCCGACATCGGACGCGCGGTCGAACCGGTCTTCTCGCCGTTGGGCTTCGACTGGCGTACCGACATCGCCCTGGTCGGCTCGCTGTCGGCCCGAGAGGTGTTCGTCTCGACCCTGGGCCAGGTGGCGGCGGCGTCCGACCCGAAAGCTCCGCGGCAAGCCCTGGCCACGATGACCGACGACCACGGTCATCGCATATTCACCGCACCCACGGTGATCGCGCTGATGGTCTATTTCATGTTCGCGTTGCAGTGCATGTCGACGATCGCGGTGATGCGCCGCGAAACCAACACCTGGCGATGGCCCGCCTTCGCGTTCAGCTACATGTTCGTCCTGGCCTGGGTGATGGCGTTCATCGCGCGCTCGATTGCGTTGGGGCTGGGCGCATGATCCCGATTCACGCCACTGCGACCGAGAACCCTCAGCAGCTGCGCTGGGTGGTGGCGGCGGACCTGTTGCCGGCGCGCGGCGCGGTGCGCCAGGCCCCGGGCCGCCTCGGCGGCCTGCTCGACGACGGAGTGATCGACGAAATCGAGGTACGTCCAGCCGATGTGCTGATCACGCTGCGCTCCGGCAGCAGTTGGCGCGACATCGGCGACGACGTTCGCCAGGCACTGTGCGACGCGCTGCTGGATCCGGCGGGCTGGCAGGTCGAGCCGGTAACCGACGACACCGCCGGGCTGGCCGCGATTGCGGGTGAGTTGCTCGCCGGGCCGATCGGCGCGCTCGCCGAATCCCACGGCGGCTCGATCGAATTGGTGTCGATCGAGGGCGACACCGTGAACGTTCGGCTATCGGGGGCCTGCCACGGATGTCCGGCGGCCACCGGCACGCTGCACGACAACCTGCAGCGGGAGCTACGGCGAAGGTCCGGTCGCAAAATCAAGGTTCGCAGCGAAGGCAGTTCAGCCGCAATGCCGTTGGGCCGTAAGCTGCTGTCACTGATCGTCCGCTGAGGCGTTGTGCACTGCCGGACCGTAGGCTGCAGGCTGTGACGGGGCGGACCATCAGCAAATTCGCAGACATGCTGCGTCCGCTGGGCTCCTCGCTCGCCGGCACCGCGCGGCAGGTACCCAAGCGCCGCTTGATCCTGACGTCTGTGGTGCTCGTCGCCGTCATCGCGGTGGTGCTGCTCGTTCGGTTGCCGTCGGCGGTGGAATTGAGGGACTGGTCGACGTCGATGGGCCCATGGTTACCGCTGGCCTTCCTGGGCGCCCACATCGTGGTGACCGTGTTGCCTTTTCCCCGTACTGCATTCACGTTGGCCGCCGGTTTGCTGTTCGGACCGGTCCTCGGTGTTGCGCTGGCGGTGGCGGCCAGCACGGTCAGCGCGATGATCGCGTTCGCTCTGATTCGGACAGCCGGCTGGCAACTCAGTCGATTGGTGCGTCACCGGGCCATCGAGAAGGTCGACGCCCGACTGCGCGAGCGCGGCTGGCTTGCGGTTCTGTCGCTGCGGTTGATTCCAGCGGTACCGTTCGCGCCGCTGAATTACGCCGTCGGCGCGTCCACGGTGCGGGCGCTGCCCTATCTGTTGGCAACGGTGGCCGGTCTGGTGCCAATCACGTCGGCGGTGGTGATCCTCGGCGATGCGCTCACCGGTCACGTCAGCCCGCTGCTGTTTCTGGTGTCGCTGTGCACCGGATTTATCGGTATTGCATTGCTGGCCTACGAGATTCGTCTCCACCGTCGGCATCCCAGCGTCCCGGCAACCGATACCGACGCCACCGCCGAAAAGGCGTTGCGCGGCTGATACGGCTCGGGTCGGTTCGACACCCGGATCTGCCTAGTTCCCTCCTCGCAATAGCCGCAAGTCGCGTATAGAATTGGCGCTTTACCACAATTGACAGCAAAGGCAAGACGGTGACATATCGCCGTTGGTATTTCCGCGTAGCCGGCTAGGCAGCTAGTAACCAGCGTGGTGAAGTCTGGGGAGGCACACGCACCATGGAACTGAAACGTTTAGCCGCCGTGGCGGCGATCTCCGCCGGCGTCGGCATATCAGCACTGACGAGTGGGCTGGGGCTCGTCAGCGCCGCCCCGGCAGACCCGCCCCCCGGAGTCCCGGCCGTCCAACCGGATCCCGGTGGGCCGGCGCCGGGCATTCCGGCCGAGAAATGCTGGAGGTACGGGCGTTCCGGGGGTGGAAACCCACGAGGCGGCGGTGGGATCCCGGGGTTTTTGCCGCCGTGTGCCGGGCACGCCTGACACTTGAGGGACAGCGGATCGGGGAGGCGGCCGAACAATGAACGTCAAGCACATGGTCGTGGGCGCGGCGACTGCCGTCGCCCTCGCTATGTCGACATTGGTGGCTGGGGCAGGACTGGTCAACGCCGCCCCATTGGTCGCCGGCGCCACCATGCCCGACCTGCCAATCGGAGCCGGCGCCGGGTATTCCCGCCATGAAATGCTGGCCCTACGGGCGCGCCGGGGCGGGAAATGCGGTATCCGGCGGCGGTCGACCGTCCTACCCACCGCCGTGTCCCGGCACGTTCTGATCGACGGCAGTCGACTCAGCAAACCTTTCCACTGCGCAACAGGTGCAAGTCGCCGCTAAGTGGGTACTCCGTCTACCTGCGTGGCGTGGCGAGGGTGAACATCGGCTTCCCCCAAGTCCGCTCATCGACGCGGTCAAAAGTAGAGGAACCCAAGACTATGAACATTTCTCGTATCGCCAGGGCCGCGGTTGTTGCAGCCGGAATAGGCCTGTCAGCAATCACTTTCGGCATCGGACCCGTCAGCGCGGAACCGGCATCTCCAGCACCTGCTCCGGGACCGGCGATGGGGTCCGGCACATCCACCCCGCCGACGACGAACATCACCCGTCCGGGCGTCGGGCCCGGTGGAGCGCACGGGGGTCAGAACCAGACCAAGGCACCCGGATCCTGATCACGCGGGCGGCTACTCGTTGCTAGTCGTAACCCTCGACCAGTTCGCGGGCCTCTTGCTCGGTCTCGACGCTGGGTGGCGATCCGGGTAGCCGCCGGCCGGCGACTTCCGGGGTGAATGCCAGCGTCACCAGGCCCACCAATCCCGCGACGATCAACATGTACGCCGGCACCATCAGGTTGCCGGTGCCGGAAACCAGTGCCTGAGCGATCAGCGGCGTCGTTCCCCCGAAAGCCGAGATCGAGACGTTGTAGGAGATGGCCAGCGCTCCGTTGCGGACGTTGGTGGGAAACAGGGCCGGCATCGTCGCGGGCGAGGTGCTGTCGAAGCACAACTCCATCAGACCGATCAGCAGCACGCCGATGAAAACCAGCGGGAGTCCGCCGCCGCGGATCAGCAAGAAGGCCGGAATCGACGCCGCGATCAGCAGCACGCAACCCGCCCTCATGATCGGCTTCACCCCGATCCGGTCGGACAGCGCGGCAAGCGGGACCAGCAGGATTGCCAAGATGGTCAGCGTCGCGGTGATGACCGTCAGCCCGGACGTATGACTGATGTGCACGAACACCTTGAGGTAAGTCGGCAGGTAACCGGTCAGCAGGTAGTCCGCCGCGTTGGAGGTGTAAACCAGTGCCGCGCAGATCAGCATCGGCTTCCACTGCTCGACGATGGTGCGCCGGTACTGGCCCGGGTCGTCGGGTGCCGACTCTTGGCTCTCCCCTTGGTAAGCCGGCGACTCCTTGAGTCGCATCCGCATGAATATCGCGACCAACCCGAGCGGCGCGCTCAGCAGCAGCGGCACCCGCCATCCCCAGGTCAGCATCTCGTGGTTCGGCAGCCAGGTCTGCAACCCGGTGACGATCAGACCGGCGGCCACGAAACCGGCCAGGTTGCCCAGTGGCAGGAACCCGACCACCCTGCCTCGTGTGCGATCCGGCGCCTGCTCGACGATGTAGGTCATCGCCCCGACATACTCGCCACCGGTCGACAGCCCCTGAAACACCCGCGCGACGACCAGCAGAATCGGCGCCCAGACACCGATCGTGCTGTACCCCGGTAACAGGCCGGTCCCCGTCGTTCCGATCGTCATCAGCACGATCGTGATCACCAGGACCCGCTTGCGCCCGATGCGGTCGCCGAGGGGGCCGAAAATCAGCCCACCGATCGGGCGGACGACGAACGCCGCCGCCAGGGTGCTGAAGGTGGCCAGCAGGTGGACCGCGCTGACGCTGTTGCCAGGGTAGAAGACCTGCGCGAGCACGGTGGCGATGTATCCGTAGACCCCGAAGTCGTACCACTCCATGAAGTTGCCGATCGACGCGCCCTTGAGCGACTGACGCATCATCTCGGGGTCGGTGACCTGGATCTGGTCGCGCGTCCATCTCCGCCGGCGCCGCCGTCGGAGGCCGACGCGCCGGCTTACGGTGTTCATCGGCAGGTCAACTACCCGTTACGTGGGCTTTTCAAAGCAATTGTGATCAACGCCGCCCTATGCCGGGTCTGGTCCTTTCGCGGTCAGGACGGCGTACGTGGCCAGAAACGACGCGGCCGGGATGAGGTTCACGAGCCGGTCGTGGACCCGCAGATGCGCGCCGACCGCAAGGACGAAATACAGCGTCAGCATCGCCGTGGTCAATCGCGCCAACGCCGGTACCCGGCCGGCCGACAGCAATCCGATCACCGAAGCCGCTTTCGCCGACGGAAGCACCCAGCGGATGTTCTGCGGAACACCCAGCATGTCAAGGCTTTTGGCAATCGGCGAGATCGGGATCGCGCAGGCCACCGCGTCGAAAGCCTGGATCGCCGCCAAGCCCGCGTAGGTTTTCGGCGATGTCAGCGCGCCCACGTCACTGCCTCAGCTCGTGCTGGGGCGGTAACGGGCCGTCGACCGGGTTGCGGGCATCTGCCTCAGCCTTGGCCACCGCCTGCAGGAGGGCCGGGTCGGTCTCGGTGGAGAACCAGTCGGCCACGTCCGAGTCGTCCTCAGGCTTGGGCGGGGTGCTGTCGACGGGTGACGGAACGAAACGGAACACCCCGTCATCGCCAGGAGCCCCGAGCAACTTGGTGAAGCCCTGCAACGCGGTGTTGAAGTCGCTGGGAATCACCCACACCTTGTTGGCGTCACCCTCGGCGATTTTCGGCAGGGTCTGCAAGTACTGGTAGGCCAGCATCTCCGGTGTCGGTCGACCGGCCTTGATGGCCGCGAAGGTCTTCTCGATCGCCTTGGCCTGTCCCTGTGCCTGGAGGTAGGCCGCGGCCCGCTCACCCTGCGCCCGCAGCATCCGGGATTGCCGATCGGCTTCGGCGGCAAGGATCGCGGCTTGCTTGGCGCCTTCGGCCGCCAGAATCTGCGACTGCTTCTCACCCTCGGCCTGCGTGATCGACGCCTGCCGCATTCCCTCAGCGGTCAGGATCACGGCACGCTTCTCCCGGTCGGCCTTCATCTGCTTTTCCATCGAGGCCTGGATCGATGGTGGCGGGTCGATGCTGCGAAGCTCCACCCGCGCCACCCGCAGCCCCCAGCGTCCGGTGGCCTCGTCGAGTACGCCGCGCAACTTCGTGTTGATCTGATCGCGCGAGGTCAGGGTCTGCTCCAGCGTCATGCCGCCAACGACGTTGCGCAGGGTGGTGGTAGTCAGCTGCTCAACGCCGACGATGTAGTTACTGATCTCGTAGACGGCCGCCTGCGGAACGGTGACCTGGAAATACACCACGGTGTCGATGTTCAGGGTCAGGTTGTCTTCGGTGATCACCGGCTGGGGCGGGAACGACACCACCCGTTCGCGCAGGTCCACTCGGGCGCGGACCCGATCGATGAACGGGATCAGCAGGGTCAGCTGCCCGCTGATCGTGCGGCTGTACCGACCCAGCCGTTCGATCACCGCCGCTTCGGCCTGCGGGATCAGCGTCACCGACTTGGCCACCACGATGATTGCGAACACCACCAATACGGCGAACAACAACAACCCGGCACTAGCAGCCATGAGATTCTCCTAATTGCTTCTACAGGATTACGGGATCCAGACCACTGCGGTGGCCCCATCGATATGCATGACGGTCACGCGTTCGCCGGGTTCGAACACGTCACCCTCGTTCAATGGTCTCGCGGTCCATACCTGACCGTCCACTTTCACCTGACCCTCGTCGCGGGCCACGCGATCGAGCACCAGCGCGCTTTTACCCTCCAGCGCCTTGATGCCCGTCGACAGGCTCTCCGTTGGGGTCAGACGCCGCCGCAGCGCGGGCCGAACCAGCGCCAGCAGCAGCACCGAGACCACCAGAAACACGGCACCGTCGGTCCAGATCGGGAGGTCCAGCAGCCAGCTGGATCCGGCCGCGGCCAGCGCGCCACCACCCAGCATGAGCAGGAACATGTCGCCGGTGAGCGCCTCGGCGCCGGCCAGGCCCAACGCGACGACGAGCCAGATCACGGCCGCAGACATGCCGTCAGGATATCGCGTGACCGGCCGTGCCCACGGCGAACAACTAGACTGCGAATCCATGTGGTGCCCAAGCGCAACGCTCTCGGTGTGGGCCAATGCCTGGCTGGCCGGCCAGGCCGCGCCCGACGACGTCCTCGACGCGCTGTCCTGTTGGGCCCCAGCACAATCCGTTACCGCGTACGACGCGGTCGCCGCCGGGCACACCGGGCTGCCCTGGCCGGATATCCATGACGCGGGCGTGGTCTCGCTGCTGCAGACGCTGCGAGTGGCCGCCGGACGGTCGCCGACGGGTACACCGTCGATCTCCGTGCTGCTGCCGATTGCCGGCGATGTCCGCGGGTTGCCGCCGGGAACCCAGTTCGAGCGTGACGCGATAGCGGCCGGGGAGGCGGTGATCGTCACCCATCCAGACGATCCCGGGATCGCCGTCGGATTGGTGCCCGAATTCGACTACGACGAATCCGACGACGAACTGGTGATACCCGAACTGGCCGCGCTGTCGTGGACGGTGTATTCCTTGCGCGGCGCCACGGTGATCGACCAGATCGAACTGGGCGAGGCCGAGTACGAGTTGCGGCTGGCGGTGCGATCCGCTGCGGACGCCCTCACCACGATCGGGCTCGGATCTACCGGAGTCGATGTCGACGATCCGCGCGGGATGGTGGAGCAGTTGCTGGAATCCACCCGGCACCACCAGGTTCCCGAGCCCGCCCCCACCCGCGCGTTGCGGGTACTGGAGAACGCGGCACACGTCGACGCGATCATCACGGTCAGCGCCGGGCTGAGCAGAATCGGCACCCAGTCGTTGTCCGAGGCGCAGATCGCCACTGACGCCCTACGGCCGCTGGCCGCCGTCGTGCGATCGGCGAGGATGGCTGCGCTCAGCGCGATTCTGCACGCCGCCTGGCAGCGCTAGTCCTGGCCCACTCCTCCTCGGGCCGACGCGGCCCGCATCGTCGCCGGGCCGGTTAGTCCTGGCCCGCGACTTCGGCGACGCAGTGCGGAGGACGGCACGGCTCGCCGTTGATGCCGGCCGCGCAGCCGGGTACCGGGTCCGCCCCGTTGACCCGTGCCGGCGCGCTTCCGTGCCGAAGTTCGTCGATCAGATCCAGCGCAAGCCGGGCGAATCGCGGGTCGGAATTGGGTGTGCTCACCCGCGCGAACGCGATACCGGCCGCGTCGGTTTGCGCACGTAACTCGGTGTCGAGATCCCACACCACTTCGATGTGATCGGCGACGAACCCGATCGGGCAGACGATGACGGCCTTCGTCCCGGCCCCGGCCAGCGCGGCAACGTGATCGGCGACGTCCGGTTCCAGCCAGGGCACCTGAGGTGGGCCGGATCGTGACTGCCAGACCACGTCGTAATCGTTGTATCCGGCGGCCGCCGCGACAAGCTCTGCGGCGTAACGCACTTGGCGGCTGTACAGCTTGGGGCCGAGCCGGTCGTCGGCGGCGATCGGGACCGAGTGCGCGGTGAAAACCAGCCGCGCATCCGCGGGCACCGTGTCCGCCGCGGCGGCAAGGTTGTCGGCGAACATCTCGACGAACAGCGGGTGGTCGAAGTAGCGCCGCAGTTTGACCAATTCGGGCGCATCCGGACCGGCCGCCTGCCGGGCTCGGTCGAGGTCCTCGGAATACTGCGTGCAGCCGGAATATCCACTCCACGCCGACGTGGTGAATACCGCCGCCCGCCGAATACCGTTGTCCCGCATGGCGGAAACGGCGTCTTCGACGTAGGGCTCCCAGTTGCGGTTACCGAAGTAGACCGGGATGTCCAACTCGGCCTGCAGCTGCGCGATCAGATCCCGATTGATCCGGTTTATCGGGGAGATCCCGCCGAAGTGCAGATAGTGCTGCGCCACGTCGTCGAGCCGTTCCGGTGGGATGTTGCGGCCCCGGGTGACGTTCTCCAAGAACGGCCGCACCTGCTCCGGTCCTTCTGGCCCACCGAAGGACAGCAGCAGAACGGCATCAAAATCCATTAGCGCCCATGGCAATCCGCTTTAAAGTAATTGCGTGCTGGCGCCGCCGTCGGCGTAGATGATCGACCCGGTCGTGGCGGGCAGCCACTCCGACAGCAACGCGCACACCGTCTTGGCGACCGGAGTCGGGTCTTTCATGTTCCACCCGATCGGCGCCCGCTGGTCCCAACCCTCTTCCAGCAGCTGCATCTGGGCGCCCGCTTCGTCGCCGAGCGCTCCACCGACGATGGCGCTCATCGCCAACGTCCGAATCGGTCCCGCAGCAACGAGATTCGACCGAACGCCGTGCTTGCCGGCTTCGCGGGCCACGAATCGGTTGACCGACTCCAGCGCGCTCTTGGCCACCGTCATCCAGTTGTACGCCGGCATGGCGCGGGTCGGATCGAAGTTCATTCCGACGATGGAGCCACCGGGGTTCATGATCGGCAGCAGTGCCTTGGCCAGCGAGGCGTACGAATATGCCGAAATGTGAATGCCTTTGGCGACGTCCTCGTAGGGCGCGTCGAAGAACGGGTTGATGCCCATCCCGGTCTGCGGCATGAAGCCGATCGAGTGCACGACGCCGTCAAGCTTGTTGCCTTCACCGATCTCGGCCGTCACGCGCTCGGCCAGGGTGTCGAGGTGCTTCTCGTCTTGCACGTTGAGTTCGATCAACGGAGCCTTCTCGGGCAACCTATCCGCGATCCGCTGAATCAGCCGCAACCGGTCGAAGCCCGTCAAGACCAATTGGGCGCCCGCTTCCTGGGCCACCTTCGCGATGTGAAACGCAATCGACGCGTCGGTGATGATCCCGCTGACCAGAATCCGTTTACCTTCGAGCAGTCCTGCCATGTCCGTCCTAATTCTTCAGTTCTTGTCGATCATTCAGTGGCCCATGCCCATGCCGCCATCGACCGGGATCACCGCACCGGAGATGTAGCTCGCGTCCTCGGAGGCCAGGAAGCTGACCACCCCGGCGACCTCGGCAGCGGTACCGACCCGCTTGGCCGGGATGAATTCCAGCGCACCCTCTTGAATGCGCTCGTCCAGTGCACGGGTCATGTCGGTGTCGATGTAGCCCGGAGCGACCACGTTGGCCGTCACGTTGGCTTTGGACAGCTCTCGGGAGATTGACCGGGCCATCCCGATCACGCCTGCTTTGGAGGCCGCGTAGTTGGCCTGGTTGCCGATGCCCCAGGTGCCCGAGACCGAACCGATGAAGATCAACCGGCCGAACCGCTTTCGCTGCATGCTGCGCGATGCGCGCTGGACCACCCGGAACGCCCCGGTGAGATTGGCGTCGATGACCTTTTCGAATCGCTCCTCGGTCATCCGGATGAGGAAGGCGTCCGCGGAGACGCCCGCATTGGACACCACGACTTCGACCGGGCCCTGGTGCTCCTCAACCGCCTTGAAGGCGCGATCGACGGCCTCGTTGTCGGTGACGTCGCATTCGACGGCGAACAGTCCCTCGGGCGCGCCCGACCCGCGATGCGTAACGGCGACCTTGTGGCCGTCGGCTGCCAACCGCTGGGCGATGGCCAGCCCGATCCCCCGGTTTCCGCCGGTGACCAGGACCGAGCGAGATACGAATGGGGGCCTGCCGCCGTCTGTGGCTACGTCAGTCACCCGGACAACCTATCGCTTGGCCACGGCATCGCCGAAATCGCCCGCCGTTGGTGGGCAACGGAACTAGGTGGGCAACCGCCGGTTGATCAGCAGCGCCGCGAGCCCGGCGAGCGCGAGCACCAGCGAGCCGAGCCGGAGCCAGCCGACGCTGGCGTCGCCACGGATTGTCTCGTAGCCGATTTGCTGCTGAAGCGAGGCGTAGACCTGCTTGAGCTCCTGCAAACTCGAGGCGTCGTAGTGGTTGCCGCCGGAAAGCTCAGCAACCTTTTTCATGGTGCTGTCGTCGACCGGCACCGGCTGGCGCTGACCGTTGATCTCCACGAAGCCGTACGGGGTGCCGAACGAAATAGTCGAGATCGGCACACCCTGGTCCTTGGCTGTGCGCGCCGCGGTGAACGCCCCCTTGGGGTTGTCCGGGTTCGTCGGCATCGTCTCCTTACCGTCGGAGAACAACACGATGCGGGCCGGCGGCGGGGTGTCGCCCCCGCCGATCACCGCGCCGACGGTGGCAATGGCCTGCAACGCCGTGAAGATGCCCTCGCCGGTGGCGGTGCGGTCAGCGAACTGCAGCTTGTCCAGCGCGGCTTTGGTCGCGTCGCGGTTGGTGGTGGGCTGGACGAGCACGGTCGAGGTTCCTGCATAGGCGATCAGGCCGAGGTTGATGCCCGGGGTCAGCTCGCCGGCGAACTCCTTGGCCGCCACTTCGGCGGCCGCCATTCGGTTGGGCTCGACGTCGGTGGCCCGCATGGACTGCGAGACGTCGATGACCAGCATCACGACCGCACGATTACGCGGAATCCGAACGTCGTGCGTCGGGCCGGCCATCGCGATCGTGAACAGCAGCAACGACGCGACCAACAAGATCGCCGACAGGTGCCGCCACCGGGTGGGCTGTTTGGGCGCAACGCTTTCCAGCAACTCCATGTTGGCGAAGCGCAGCATCCGGCGCTGACGTGCCAACTGCGCGAAGACGTAGAGCGCGGCCAGCGCTGCGATCACCACCAGGAACAAGAAGAACCATGCGTGGGCGAACCCGGAGAGCGTCATCGGTCCGAGCAGCGGCAATGTCATAACAGACCCGTCTTGGTGGTGTCGAGGCCCGACTCGTCAACATCGCGAGTCACTGGCGCCCCGCCAGCGCTCCGCGTCGACGGGATTCGACGAAACGGACAATGTCGGCGATCCAGTCGCGGTCGGTACGCAGCGGTAGCATCGGCGCTCCACAACTGCGCAGCGTCCGCGCGACGTCGGCCCGATGTGCCTCCGCCGCCTTGGCGAAGTCGTCGCGCAGCTGCTCGTCGATGGTGAACTCGCGGGTCTTGCCAGACTCGGCGTCCTGCAGGATGACGTCGCCGATGTCGGGCAGCTCGACGTCGCGCGGGTCGAGCACCTCGATGCCGAGCACCTCGTGGCGGGCGGCGATCGCGCGCAGCGGGCGCATCCAGTTGATCGGGCCGAGGAAGTCGCTGATGATCACCGCCATCCCGCGGCGACGTTCCGGGCGCCGCAGCGCGTCGATGGCCTCCGACAGATCCCCGCGCACGCCGACCGGCGCCTTGGGCATGGTGGCAATGGTGCGCAGCATCGTCTGCTCGTGCTGACGTCCAGAACGGGCCGGCACTCGAGTTATCTTCTCGCCGTTGGCGATCAGCGCACCAAGCCGGTTTCCACCGCCGCTGTTGAGGTAGGTGATGGCGGCCGCCGCGGCCACCGCCAGGTCACGCTTCTCGCAGACCGAGGTACCGAAGTCCAGGCTGGCCGACATGTCGACCACCAGCCAGGTCTCCAACTCGCGGTCGGCGATCATCTGTCGGACGTGTGGATGAGAGGTACGTGCCGTGACCGCCCAGTCCATCCGGCGCACGTCGTCGCCCGGCTGATACTCCCGCGACTCCCCCGGCTCCGAACCCGGGCCCGGAATCAGGCCGAGGTGGTCACCGTGCAGCACACCGTCGAGCTTGCGTCTGACCGTCAACTCGAGGGTGCGCAGCGCCGCCGACAGCTTGGGGTCGTCGATGTTCCCGCGCTGCATCGACGGCGGGCGATTGGCCGCAGACGAATCCGCGACGGGTTTGGGATCGGTCACCGACCGCTTGCCGCACCCGCGGCCTGCATTGCCGGGGGCACCGAATGCCCTTGCTGCGGAACGGCATTCACCTGCGGCATCCCCACAGTCTGCAGGATGCGGTTAATCACGATCTCCGACGAGATTTCGTCGGCCAACGCGTCATAGGTGAGCACCAGGCGGTGTCGCAGCACATCGGGGATCACCTCGACGATGTCCTGCGGGATCACGTAGTCGCGGCCGCGCACCAGCGCCAGCGAGCGCGAAGCCGCGATGATGCCCAGCGAGGCGCGCGGCGACGCGCCGAACGAGATCCAGCTCTTGACGTCGTTCATGCCGAGTTGCTCGGGGTGACGGGTGGCCGTGACGACGCGCACCACGTAGTCGACGAGCGCGTGGTGCACGAAGTTGTTCGAGGCGACCTCCTGCAGCCGCAGCAGGTCACCGGTGTCCAGAATCTGCTTGGGCTCCGGCGGCTTCACACCCATCCGGTAGATGATCTCGCGTTCTTCCTCCGGCGACGGGTAGCTGACGTTGATCTTGAACAGGAATCGGTCGCGCTGCGCTTCCGGCAGCGGGTAGACGCCTTCGTGCTCGATCGGGTTCTGGGTGGCCATCACCAGGAAGGGATTGGGCAACGGGAATCTCTTGCCACCGATGGATACCTGGCGTTCCTGCATGACCTCGAGCAGAGCCGACTGCACCTTGGCGGGCGCACGGTTGATCTCGTCGGCGAGCAGGAAGTTGGCGACGACCGGGCCGAGCTCGGTGTCGAACTCCTCTTTGCCCTGCCGGTAGATGCGGGTACCGATGATGTCGGTGGGCACCAGGTCGGGGGTGAACTGGATACGGGCGAACGTTCCGCCGACTACCTTCGCGAAGGTTTCGACGGCCAGCGTCTTGGCCACACCGGGCACACCTTCGAGCAGCACGTGGCCCTTGGACAGCAGGCCGACGAGCATCCGCTCGACGAGCTGATCCTGGCCGACGATGATTCGTTTGACCTCGAAGATGGCCCGTTCAAGGGTGTGTACCTCGGCAGCCAGCCCGTTGCCGCCGCCGCCCGGGGCCGCGTGCGCAGGTGCCGTCGAGGAGCTGCCCGGACCCGAATAACCGCTGGTGCCCGGGGGCGGCCCGCCTGCTGATGTCATCTATTACCCTCCACAGCTCAATCTTCCAAAGCTCATTCAGACGTGACTCTCGCACGCCAAACGTCGCGGGGCAGCGGCGTGCCCTCGTTCAACTATTCCAGGCCACCCGGCATCCGTCGACGTGGCCGTCCCAGGACGCCTGCTCAGTACTCGATGATCCGGGTCAAGAACGGTGTCATGCCACCCTTACGAACCGGGCTGACGGTGACTTTGCCGGCACTGCCCGACGCCTCCAGCATCTGGCCGTTGCCCAGATAGATGGTCACGTGCTGGCCGCCGCCCGGGCCGTAGAAGATCAAGTCGCCGCGCTTGGCCTGCGAGGGCGGGATGTGCCGCCCGGCCTTGTACTGGTCGCCGGAGAACCGCGGCAGCAGCACGCCCACGCCGGCGAAGCTGTACCGGACCAGGCCTGAGCAGTCGAAGCCAACGACGTTGGCGCCGGAGTCGATGCCCTTGCTCGGCGAATTGGGGGTGCCACCACCCCAGGAGTACGGCACACCCATTTGCGAGGAGCCGCGGCGGATCACGTATTCGACCGCCTGCCGGCCGTAGACGCGCGGGATCCCGTTGGCGCCGGTGCTGGGCGGACTAGCACCGAGGTTGATGCCGAGGCCGCTGAGGAATTGCTGTCCCAGGCCGAGCGTCGTCTGGGTAGCTTGGGCGGTGGCCTGCAGCGACTGGTTGGCCATGGCGACCGGGTCGCCCGGCGCACCCGCGCTGATGGTCGGCGGCAGGGTGGGATCCCATGCGCCGTCCTCGGCCTCGGCGGGAGCCGCCAGTCCGATCAGCAGGCTGATGACGGCCAGCACCGGCCAGACCACTCTGGTCCGGCGTGAACTCCTGGAATCCGTAACCCGGTGGCGCATAGATCCTTTCAACGCGTCAGTATTCGATGTAACGGATCACGTAAGGCGTCATACCGCTGGTGCGAACCGGCGCGACCCGGACCTTCAGTCCGACGTCGGGAGCCTCGAGCATTTGGCCGTTGCCCAGATAGAGGGTCACGTGCTGGCTGCCGCCGGGGCCGTAGAAGATGACGTCGCCGCGGCGCATCTGCGAGGCCGGGATCTTGCGGCCCAGGTCATACTGCGCGCCCGAATAGTGCGGCAGCTTGATGCCCACACCGGCGAACGCATAGAGCACCAGGCCGGAGCAGTCGAAGCCGGTAGTGCCCGAGCCGGAACCGATGCCCTTACCCGGGCCGGCCGCGGTGCCACCACCCCACGAATACGGGACACCGATCTGCGAGCCGGCGCGGCGGATCACGTACTCGGATGCCTGCCGGCCGTAAACCCGCGGGATCTTGCCGTTGGTGAAACCTGATGGCGTCGGCGCCAATCCCAACTGCTGCAAGAAGCTGCGGCCCATGTTGGAGGTGACCTCCGACGAGGTCGACATCGTCCCGAGGACCTTGTTCAGAATCGCGACCGGGTCGCCGGGCACGTTGGCGCTGGGCACCATCGGCAGCGTGGGGTCCCACGCACCGTCCCAGTTACCACCGTTGCCCCGCGGCCGGTTGGGTGAGCCCGGCGCCGCCGGGTCCCATCGGTCTCCGGGGGACGACGCCGCCCGCTGCCCGGCATCCGGTCCGCCCGCGGATGCCGACCAATTGCGGGCGGCGTCGAGTCTTGATTGGGCCGCGTTACGTTCATCGGCCAGTCGAGTGATTTCTTGCTGTTGCTCACCGAACTTGTGCTGAGCGCCGGCCAGCGCCGCCACCGCCGCGTTCTGGCTGGCCTGCGCGTCGCCAACGGCCTTGTCGGCCTTCTGCTTTGCCAACCGCGCGGTGGATTCCTTGTTCAGCTGCTCGGTGCGGGCTCGCTGCAGGTTGTCCATCACCTGCTGCGAGCTGTTGGCCAGCGCCTGGCCGGCGGCCGCGCTGGAGATCATGTCGTCGGGGTTCTTCGCGGTCAGGTAACCGTCCGCCGGCCCGTTGACGTAACTGGCAACCGCGAATCGGTCGAACCGCTTCTGCGCGACCGCAATTGCCGCGTCTGCATCCTTGACCGAGTGCTGGCTGGTTTCGACATCATGTTCTGCGGCCGCCGCGTTGTCGCGGGCCGTCTCGACATCGACGACCGCCTTATTGACGCCTTCTTCCTCGGTCTGGATCTGCGCGTTGAGATCCTGCAGGCGCTGATTGGCCTGGGCAACGTCGGCGATCAGCTTGGCCATCGAGTCCGGGTCGGCGTTGGCCAGACCGGACGTCCCCAGAAGTAGGACGACGCTGAGCACCGCCGGGCCGACCGCAGGGTAAGCGGTGTCGCCAATCGGAAAGACGAGCCGCGGCAATTGCGTCTCATTCGACTCGGGTCTCCTTGGCTCAACGCGGGCGGATGGCGCTAGAAATTCGGACCCCAGCTATCACTGGAAGCACGAATAAACCAAATGCATCCTCTGCACCGTAAGTCACATCTGACCCACTGGAAACGTATGTCACAGATTACAAGTCTGTTCTTCTGAGAACTGTGACCCTACGGTGACATCACTAATTTGCCCGCGTTTGCGGTGAGGGCATCGACGCTATGCGACACGAGCGGAATAACGCCCGTTAGAAGGAGTGATCGGCGCCTTCTGCGGCGGCCTCGGAAACCTCGGTCGATGTTGCTGAACGCTTGCCGCGTAATTGCATGAATCGGGTTCCGACGACGGCCGCCAGTACCCCGATCAGTACCACGATGGTGAATGAGGTCCAGGGGAACTGCGGCGTCTCGAGTTGATGCAAGAAATTCTGTGCGGAGACCACGGTATTGCCGGTCTTGGCGTGGTCTTCGCCGATCTCCAGAGTGGCGCGCGGAAAGTGGGTGCTGTAGGTGCCGACGAAGTTCGGGCTGAGAACCAGCACTGTCGCGTCGGGATGTTGGGAGCCGATCACTGTCGCGATATCCCGCAGCGGGGTGTCGTTCGGCGGGTTGTGGTCGAGCACCACGATCTTCAGATCGATGTTGTGCTCGTGAGCTTGATTGATCACGTCGAGCAGCGCCGGCGCGACGGCCGGCGGCGCGCTGATGTTCCCCGCACTGACTTGTAGCTGGACGACGGCTAGGCAGTCGTCGGGCTTGGTCGCCGGATCGAGACCGACGGTGCCGCAGATTTCGCCAGGTATGTAGAGCGGCGCGTGCGGGGTAGTCACGGATGGAACGGTACCGCCTGACGACGCCGGCGTTACAGCAGGTGGTCGGGGGAAAGAAAAGGAAGTTTTCGGGTCCGGCGCAATGCAGGACAAGCGTACTGTTAGACTCGTGAGTGCCCGTCGACACGGCCCGTCGGCGAGCAGAACGAGCGAAGACCGCAAGCGCGGCCTAGCCGGACGCAGCGGGTCGCCGCCGACAATAGATCTCGGGAGTTGATGTGAGCAGCAAAGATTCGGTGAATTCATTCGGAGCCCAGGACACCTTGAAGGTCGGCGGCGACAGTTACGAGATCTACCGGTTAGACGCGGTTAAGGGAACGGAGAAGCTTCCCTACAGCCTGAAAGTCCTCGCCGAAAACCTGCTGCGCAACGAAGACGGCAGCAACATCACCAAGGACCACATCGAGGCGATCGCCCAGTGGGATCCCAAGGCCGAGCCGAGCATCGAAATCCAGTACACGCCCGCACGCGTCGTGATGCAGGACTTCACCGGCGTGCCGTGCATCGTCGACCTCGCCACCATGCGTGAGGCCGTCGGCGAATCTGGGCGGCGACCCCGACAAGGTCAACCCGCTGGCACCCGCCGACCTCGTGATCGACCACTCGGTGATCATCGACTTGTTCGGCACCGCAGACGCTTTCGAGCGCAACGTCGAGATCGAATACGAGCGCAACGGCGAGCGCTACCAGTTCCTGCGCTGGGGCCAGGGCGCGTTCGACGACTTCAAGGTGGTGCCGCCGGGCACCGGCATCGTGCACCAGGTCAACATCGAGTACCTGGCCAGCGTCGTGATGGCCCGCAACGGGCTGGCCTACCCCGACACCTGCGTCGGCACCGACTCGCACACCACGATGGTCAACGGCCTCGGCGTGCTCGGCTGGGGCGTCGGCGGTATCGAGGCCGAGGCCGCCATGCTCGGTCAGCCGGTGTCGATGCTCATCCCCCGGGTCGTCGGCTTCAAGCTGACCGGCGAGATCAAGCCGGGCGTCACCGCCACCGATGTGGTGCTCACCGTCACCGAGAAGCTGCGCAAGCACGGCGTGGTCGGCAAGTTCGTCGAGTTCTACGGCGAGGGCGTGGCCGAGGTGCCGTTGGCCAACCGCGCCACGCTGGGCAACATGAGCCCCGAATTCGGTTCCACCGCAGCGATTTTCCCGATCGACCAAGAGACCATCGACTACCTCAAGTTCACCGGCCGCAAGCCGGAGCAGGTTGCGCTGGTGGAGGCTTACGCCAAGGAGCAGGGCCTGTGGCACGACCCCGAGCACGAGCCGGTGTTCTCCGAATACCTCGAGCTCGACCTGTCCGAGGTGGTGCCGTCGATCGCCGGCCCCAAGCGGCCGCAGGACCGGATCGTGTTGTCGGACGCCAAGTCCACCTTCCGCAAGCAGCATCCCCGACTACGTCGGCGACGGCTCCGGACGAGAAGGACTACTCCAAGCTCGACGAGGACGATCGACGAGACGTTCCCGGCCAGCGATCCCGGTCAGCCGACCAATGGCCACGCCGACGACCACGCCCACGCCCGGTGCATTCGGCCGCCGAAGAACGCCAAGGGCCGGGTGAGCAACCCGGTCATGATCAAGTCCGACGAGCGCGGCGAATTCGTGCTCGACCACGGCGCGGTGGTGATCGCCGCGATCACGTCGTGCACCAACACCTCCAACCCCGAGGTGATGCTCGGCGCGGCGCTGCTGGCCCGCAACGCCGTCGAAAAGGGCCTGACGTCCAAGCCGTGGGTGAAGACCTCGATGGCGCCGGGCTCGCAGGTCGTCACCGACTACTACGACAAGGCCGGACTGTGGCCGTATCTCGAGAAGCTGGGCTTCTACCTGGTCGGCTACGGCTGCACCACGTGCATCGGCAACTCCGGCCCGCTGCCCGAGGAGATCTCGAAGGCGATCAACGACAACGACCTCACCGTGACCGCGGTGCTGTCGGGCAACCGGAACTTCGAGGGCCGGATCAGCCCGGACGTGAAGATGAACTACCTGGCCTCGCCGCCGCTGGTGGTCGCCTACGCGCTGGCCGGCTCGATGGACTTCGACTTCGACTCCGACCCGCTCGGCACGGACAAGGACGGCAACGACGTCTTCCTCAAAGACATCTGGCCGTCGCAGAAGGACGTCTCGGACACCATCGCCTCGGCGATCAACCAGGAGATGTTCGTCAACAACTACGCCGACGTGTTCAAGGGCGACGAGCGGTGGCGCGACCTGCCGACGCCGAGCGGCAACACCTTCGAGTGGGGCTCCGACTCGACGTACGTGCGCAAGCCTCCGTACTTCGAGGGCATGCCCGCCGAACCCGAGCCGGTCGGCGACATCAGCGGCGCGCGGGTGCTCGCGCTGCTCGGCGATTCGGTGACCACCGACCACATCTCCCCCGCCAGCAGCATCAAGCCGGGAACGCCTGCCGCGCAATACCTTGACGAACACGGCGTGGACCGCAAGGACTACAACTCCTTCGGTTCGCGGCGCGGCAACCACGAGGTGATGATCCGCGGCACGTTCGCCAACATCCGGCTGCGCAACCAGCTGCTCGACGACGTCTCGGGCGGCTACACCCGCGACTTCACCCAGGATGACGCCCCGCAGGCCTTCATCTACGACGCGGCGCAAAACTATGCGGCACAAGACATTCCGCTGGTGGTGCTCGGAGGCAAAGAGTACGGCTCGGGCTCGTCGCGAGACTGGGCGGCCAAGGGCACGTCAGCTGCTGGGAGTCCGCGCGGTGATCACCGAGTCCTTCGAGCGCATCCACCGGTCCAACCTGATCGGCATGGGCGTCATCCCGCTGCAGTTCCCGGAGGGCAAGTCGGCCGGGGACCTGGGTCTGGACGGCACCGAGGTCTTCGACATCACCGGCATCGAGGAGCTCAACGACGGCAAGACGCCGAAGACGGTGCACGTCAAGGCCACCAAAGATGGTGGAAAGGCCGTGGAATTCGACGCGGTGGTGCGCATCGACACCCCGGGTGAAGCCGACTACTACCGCAACGGCGGCATCTTGCAGTACGTGTTGCGCAACATGCTCAAGGCCGTAGCGGAGAAGCGCACCGTGCCCAAGGTCAGCCAGGACCATCTGGCGGCCCGGCGCCGCCAGATCCTTGACGGCGCCCGCCGCTGCTTCGCCGAGTTCGGCTACGACGGAGCGACGGTACGCCGCCTCGAGCAGGCGATCGGTTTGTCGCGAGGTGCGATCTTTCACCACTTCCGCGACAAGGACACGCTGTTCTTCGAGCTGGCGCACGAGGACGCCGAGCGGATGGCCGATGTCGCGTCCCGCGAAGGTCTGGTCCAGGTGATGCGTGACATGCTCGCGGCGCCCGAGCAGTTCGACTGGCTCGCCACACGATTGGAGATCGCGCGAAAGCTGCGCCACGATCCGGAGTTCCACAAGGAGTGGACCGACCGGTCAGCGGAGTTGGCGGCGGCGACAATCGAGCGCCTGCGTCGACAGAAGCTGGCCGGCCGCGTGCGCGACGACGTTCCCAGCGATGTCCTGCAGTGCTATCTGGACCTGGTGCTGGACGGGCTGGTGGCCAAGGTGGCATCCGGTGAAGACACTCAGTTGCTCACCGCTGTCCTCGATCTGGTCGAGGGCTCCGTCCGACAGAGCTAATTCGACGCGCGTTTAACGCGGCCGGGTGCGGTGATTGGGACCGCCACGGCTGCGCATCGTGGTGCCGGACTCGCGCAGCATGCTGTGGATCGATCCGTAAGACCTACCGGTCGACCCGACCAGCGTCCGAATACTGGCTCCACCCTCGTAGGCATTGCGCAATTCACGCAGCACCTGTTCGCGTGGCTTTTTCGATTTCCTCATCGGCCCCTCCCCGTTAACAACATCCCCAAAGCACACAGAGTAAGAACCCTGGTTGACCGGCGGGGCGGATTGACCAAATCCTGTGCTACAGCGCAAAAAATCGGGCGCTGGCTCAGGCCAGCTCGATGAGATCCCGGTATTCGTCGGACCAGTGGTCTTCGGTCCCGTCGGGCAGCAGCACCACGCGTTGCGGGTCGAGCGCCTCTGCGGCACCCGGGTCGTGGGTCACCAGCACGACCGCGCCGGCGTAGCTACGCAAGGCGTCCAGAACCTGTTCGCGCGACGCCGGATCGAGGTTGTTGGTCGGCTCGTCGAGCAGCAACACGTTGGCGGTGGAGGCCACCAGGCCGGCGAGGGCCAGCCGGGTCTTCTCACCGCCGGACAACGTTCCGGCCGCTTGTTCGAGCTGGCTGCCGGTGAACATGAACGCGCCGAGCAGACCGCGCAGCTCCTGCTCGCCGGTGTCGGGCGCGGCGTGACGAATGTTCTCCCACACGCTTGCGGTGTCGTCGAGAGTGTCGTGCTCCTGCGCGAAATAGCCGATTTTCAAACCATGTCCGGGCTTCGATCGCCCCCGCATCGGGTTGTTCGACACCAGCCAGTAGCCGCAGCAGCGTCGTCTTGCCGGCGCCGTTGAGTCCGAGCACCACGACCCGCGAACCGCGGTCGATGGCCAGATCCACCCCGGTGAAAATCTCCAGCGAGCCGTAGGTCTTCGTCAGCCCGGAGGCGGTCAGCGGTGTGCGGCCGCACGCCGAGGGACTGGGGAACTTGATCCGGGCCACCTTGTCGGCCACCCGCTCCTCGTCGAGCGCGGCCATCATCCGGTCGGCGCGGCGCAGCATGTTCTGTGCCGCAACGGCTTTGGTGGCCTTGGCGCCCATCTTCGCGGCCTGGGCCCGCAGCGCGCCGGCCTTCTTCTCCGCGTTGGCGCGCTCCCGGCGGCGGCGCTGCTCGTCGGTGGCGCGGGCGTCGAGATACTTCTGCCACCCCATGTTGTAGACGTCGGCCTCACCACGGACGGCGTCGAGGAACCAGACCCGGTTGACGACGTCGGCCAGCAAGTCGACGTTGTGGCTGATGACCACCAGGCCGCCGGTGTGGCTGCGCAGGAAGTCCCGCAGCCAGCCGACCGAGTCGGCGTCGAGGTGGTTGGTCGGCTCGTCGAGCAGCAGCGTGGTGGCCGAGCCGGAGCCGCTGTCGGAGGCGGCGAACAGGATCCGGGCCAACTCGACGCGGCGGCGCTGACCGCCGGACAGGGTGCGCAACTGCTGGGTCAGAACGCGGTCGGGCAGACCGAGGCTCGCGCAGATCCGGCCCGCTTCGCTTTCGGCGCCGTAGCCGCCGAGCGCAGCGAAACGCTCTTCGAGTTGGCCGTACTTACGGATGGCACGATCGCGCGCGTCGTCGTCGGCGACCTCGGCCATCAGCGCCTGCTGCTTCTCCAGATCGGTGAGCAGGGTGTCCAGACCACGCGCCGACAGCACCCGGTCGCGGGCCAGCACGTCGAGGTCACCCTCTTTGGGATCCTGCGGCAGATAACCGACATCGCCGGTGCGTGTCACCGCTCCCGCGTACGGCTCCCCCTCGCCGGCCAGGATGCGCAGCGTCGTGGTTTTACCCGCGCCGTTGCGCCCGACCAGCCCGATCCGATCGCCGGGCTGGATCCGCAAGGCCGGGCCGTCCGCATAGAGGAGAGTGCGCGCACCTGCGCGGACCTCGAGGTCCGTAGCCGTGATCACGGTCACTCTCCTTGCACAGAATTATTACTTGTCGTCGGTGAAAACCGCCGGGCGCTTCTCGGCGCGCGCGGCAACCGCTTCTTCGAAGTTGCCGGTGAGCAGGCGGACGAAGAGCTGTCCCAAACCTTCGGCCTGCATGTGCCCTTCCAGGCTAGCGGCGTCCAGTCCACTCCATAGCGTGCGCTTGGTCAACTCGACGCCCGGCCGGGAGAACGCGGCGATCCGTTCGGCCATGTCGTAACAGGTCTCCAGCAGCTGATCGTCGGGGACCTGGCGGGACACCAGCCCGATGCGCTCGGCCTCCTGCGCGTCGATGTCGCGACCGGTCAGCATGATCTCGAAGGCCCGCGACGAGCCGATGGCCCGCGGTAGCAGGTAACTCAACCCCAACTCGCTGGCGGTCAGCCCGTTGTTGATGCCGGCCGCCCGGAAATACGCCCCGTGCGCCGCGACACGGATGTCGGCGGCCAGCGCCAGGCACAACCCACCGCCGATCGCCGCGCCATTGACCGCGGCGATCACCGGCTGGTGCAGCTTGCGCAACGCCAGGATGACGTCGTCGAGAATCGCCATCGAGCGCAGCGCATAGGTGGGGCGGGTCAGGCCCTGCACATGCGGCACCGACCCGGCCGACTTGTGATCGGCACCTGAGGAGAAGCCTTTACCGGCCCCGGTGAGCACCACCACCCGAACCGAGTTGTCGTAGGCGACCTCGTCCAGCACTTCCTTCAGCGGAACCATGACGTCGAACGCCATCGAGTTCATCCGCTCCGGCCGGTTCAGGGTGATCAGCGCAACGTGCGGCCGTGGGTGTTCGACGAGGACCATGCTCACCGTTGAACGGTAACGCGCCCGACGACGATGCGGGCCGCGCCGCGGCCGGCTGAGGAGTCGGGCAATCAGGTCCTGACGACGCCGAGTCAGTTCAGGACTGGTCACCCTCGTGCGTCGCGACGGCCGCGTCGACGTCGAAATCCTTCACCTGCTGAACCAGGTCTTCCAGGGCGGCCGGCGGCAACGCACCAGCCTGGTTGAAGATCAACTTGCCCTTCTTGAACGCCATCAGCGTGGGGATCGACCGGATCTGCGCGGCCGCAGCGAGCTCCTGCTCGGCTTCGGTGTCCACCTTGGCGTGCACCACGTCGGGGTGTTTGTCGGCGGACGCGGCGAACGTCGGCGCGAACTGCCGGCACGGCCCGCACCAGGACGCCCAGAAGTCGACGAGCACGATGTCGTTGCCGTTGATCGTTTCGTTGAACTGCGCGGCGGTGAGTTCTTGGGTAGTCACGAGCTATTTAACGCTCGGTGTCACCGCGGTGTTCCCACGCCCATCCGACGATCACACAGGGCGCTCTTACGTGGGCGAAAGCCTGCGCTTAGCCACGACATCAATCGTGAAAACCGTTGCCAGAGTCGACCTGCTCCCTGCAGCCGACGACCGAAAGGACCCCGATGTCTGCCACCCTCTCGACCTCGCGACTGTCCCGCGTCGCGTTACTCGCGGTCACCGGAGCCACCGCGCTGTCCGTCGCCGCGTGTGGAAGCTCCAACGAGACCAAGCCCGCCCCGGCGACATCGACCGGCAGCGCCCCCACCTCCTCGACGCCGTCAGCATCGGGCAAAGGCACGGACTGGGTGAAAGGTCTGATCGATTCGGTGTCGGGCAGCACGATTCAGGTCAGCGCGAAGTCCGGGCCCACCAGCGTTGACTTCACGCCCTCGACCGCGGTCTCCGAGCTCACTCCGGCGCAGTTGACGGACGTCACCGCGGGCAGCTGCGTGAGCATCTTCCCCGACCACCACGGCGGTTCACCGGCAGGCGGCGCGATCGTTGCCCGTTCAGTGCGCGTCAGCGCAGCCGTCGACGGGAAGTGCCCGGCGCCCGCTCATCCGGCCGGCGAGGGCTCCCACCACCACCAGGGGCCACCGCGCGGGCAGGTCACCTCTGTAACGGGCAACACCATCACGCTGAATAGCTCTGACGGGCAGGGCAACCCGTCGCAGACCAGTGTGAGCGTCACCGACACCACCAAGTACACCAAGCAGACGACGACCGACGCCCACGCCATCGCTCAAGGCAAATGCATTGCGGCGCAAGGCACCAGGGACAGCGGCGGAGCGTTGCAGGCCACGACCATCAGCGTGCAACAGGCCGACAACGGTAACTGCCCGCAACCCGGCGGCAAGCACCACGGGCACTAGTCGCCCGCCTGTCAGTACGACCGCGGCAACCCGAGGCTGTGCTGGGCAACATGATTGAGGATCATCTCGCGGCTGATCGGCACGGTTTTGAACAGCCGGACGAACTCGTACATGTTGGCCAGCGCAACCTCGCGGGTGAAGCCGGCTGCCGCCGTGCACCTCGATCGCCTGGTCTACACAGCGGATGGCGGCGTCGGCGGACAGAAACTTGGCCATGTTGCTCTGCTCTCCGGCGTCAGTCCCGGCGTCGTAGCCGGCGGCCGCATGACGCGTCATCAGCCGCGCCGACTCGAGGGCAATCTTGGCTTCCGCCAACGGATGTGCCAGACCCTGGTGGGCACCGATCGGCACCTGCCATACCCGGCGCTCGCGCGCGTACGCGACGGCCTTGTCCAGCGCGTAGCGGCTGACGCCGTTGCAGATTGCGGCGATGATGACCCGCTCGGGATTCATCCCGTCGAAGGCGACGCGTAGACCGTTGCCCTCGCCGCCGACCAGTCGGTCGGCCGGAACCGCGACATCGTCGAAAAACACCGTGAACGATTTGTCGGTGATCTCGAAGGTCATCGGGATGCGGTGCATGTCGATACCCGGGGTGTCACGGTCGACGAGAAACAGCGAAAGTTGCGCGCGGCCTCGGTCGTCGGTGCCGGTGCGGGTGACGACGAGCAGGGCGTCGGCCTGGTCGGCGGCGGTGATGTAAGTCTTTTGCCCACTGATGAAGTACTTGTCGCCGTCGCGGTGTGCGGTGGTGGCGAGCTGATGACTGTTCGATCCGGCGTCGGGTTCGGTGATGGCGAACGCGATCTTCGTCGTTCCCGCCGCCATCGGCGCCAACCATTGCTGCTTCTGCTCGTCGGTCGCGTGCCGGGCCAGCAGGCTGCCGACAATTCCCGGCGAGATCATCAGCATGATTTGCGGGCAGCCGGCGGCGGCGGCCTCTTCGGCGACGACGTTCAGTGCGCTCAATCCCATTCCGCCGCCGCCGTATTCCTCGGGCAGATTGACGCCGACGAATCCGCCGGCCGCCAGGGCGTTCCAGAGTTCGGTGGGATGTTGCAGGGTTTCGCTGCAATGGGTGAAGTAGTCGTTGCCGAATTCGGCCACGATCCCGTGGACCGACTGTCGCAGCTCGGCTTCTTCGGTGTCGGTGAGAATCATCGGAAGTCCATCCAGTGTCCGTGTGGGGTGAAGCCGAGCAGGAACGGGATCTCGATCCGGCAGATCGGGCCCACGGTGATGTCGTCGGTGTCGAAAATGGCGTATTCGCCCAGGTTTTCGGTCCATCGCGAGATCGGCACCATCAGGTATCCGTCGCCTTCGGGCGCATCGGGAGTGCGCGGCACGAAGGTCGGCTCCATCACCAGCGAGGGTCGTTCGTGTCGGAGCCTGTATCGCTGCTCGTCACCGCTGCGACGGTCCCGAACGACCAGGCTGTGCATCCGCATGCCCTTGCCCTTGGCGTCACCGCCGATCAGGTATCCCCACCGCTGTCCGTGCCCGTAGAACCGCTCGTCGACCTTCGGCAGTTCGCACGGCTGGTCGTCGATCAGTTCGGATTTCACGCTTCCGGCGTTCAGGTCGACCGTCCAGCGCCCGAGGGTGCTGCGGGCCAGGTTAAAGAACAGCTGGACATCCTCACCTTGGAATCCGTCGATGTCCAACGGGAACGGCGGTGCGTTCGAAGATCGGGGCTTCAAGGTCAGCGTGTCGCCGTCGACGTCGGCGGCCAACGTGTGCATGACGTATTGCTGCTCGATTTCCGCTGTGATCCAGCGGATCTCGCCGTTCTCGATGTCGTCGCGCGGTATCAGCGCCAGCGTGGTCGGCAGCTCTGGATGCCAGCCCTGCACCGACTGGCCGCGCTCGATGCGATCCGGGTCGAAGCGAAGCCCTGGAACGGCAACACCATCCAGTCCTTCGTCAACCACATGTCATGGACTTCCGAGGTGTACGGCGCATCCCAGAGTTCGCGGGATGCGACCGCGCCATCCGGTTGCACACATGGATGGTGACGTAGGCTTGTGGTTGCTGTACGCCCAGCCGTACAACGTGCCGCTCGCACTGTCCCATTTCGGATGCGCGGTGAATGCCGCATCGCCGTAGCCGGCCCTGTCGAAGATTCCGCGGGACAATTGCGGCGACCACGACACCACACCTCGGGTCTGCAAGGTGATGGGGTCCAGCGCCACCGGCGGGCTGCCCTGTTCGCCGGATGCGAGGATCTCCCCCGCGAATGGGAAACAGTTGATGTTGTTGGCGCCCTGCGGGATTCCGCGGGTGTGCTCGTCGGGCACGGCGGCGCCGAAACCGATGTTGCGCCAATCGGTCCAGTCACCGTCGGACCAGGAGAACATTCCCCGCTGATGCTTGTCCTCGAGGAGATATTTGGGCGTGCGGACCCAACGGTTACGAAAATCGGCGCGGCCGTTGTCGAACGTGAGCCCTTGAACCATGCCGTCCATCGCCAGCAGTCCGTTGGCGCCCTGACGGGTCGGCCGCTTGAATGTCGGACCGACCCGATAGAAGCCGCCGGCCAGGTCTTTCGGGTATTTCACCGACAGTGGTCACACAGTCTTCAACAGTCGCCTCGAACCGCATCGGCCGAAGGCTCCGGTGAGCACGGCGGTATCTGGGCACATTGACCATGAGCTACTTAGTATACTAAGTCGTATGACCCTGGCAAACCCCTCGTCACCTGCCCGCTTACCCGATGTCGTCGCCGGCGACGCCTGCGCCGGCGGATTCTGTCCGGCGACCTCGCGCCGGGCGATTGCCTGCCCACCGAGGGTGAATTGGTCAGCCAGCTGGGCGTCAGCCGTGAAACGGTCCGGATGGCGCTTCGCCTGCTGGACGCCGAAGGGCTCACCACGACCAGCCAGGGCCGCAGTGGCGTGCGGATCCGCCACCCCGAACCCGAGCGGGTCGCGCGCTCATTGGTGCAGCTGTTTACCCTTACCGGCGCGACGTGGGGCGATCTGTTGTCGTTTCGCATCATGCTCGAACCCGCCGCGGCGGCCCACGTCGCCGACGCACGCGACCACGTCGCAGCGCGAACGTATCGTCGCCGTCGCGCTGAGGGTGGCATCGCCGCCGACGGCACCGGCTATCACGAATTCCACGAGCTTCTGGTGCAAGCCAGCGGAAACCCGCTCCTCACAACGGTCTTGGCCGCGTCGAACAGGCGGTGCGCTGGGCTGCCGCCGAGCAGAACATCACTCAGTTCGATCGCGACGAAGCCGCGAAATCGCATCGCGCGATTGCCGCCGCCATCTCCGCGAAAAATCCTCAGAAGGCGCAGCGCCGGATGGAACAGCATCTCGCGGCCGCCCTTCGACATGTCGAAGCGTCGGGACTGCGTGGGGCGCCGATGATCCCGCCGTCACGGTGGCGGGGCGAGAACGAGCGACCTGCCTTGGCGCTGAGGCGCCGTTATTTCTTGCCGCGCCAACCGCGTTCGAACGGCAGACGCCAGGCGCGCGGCGCGATCAGCGGATGCACCGCGTTGGATCCCCAGGAATCGATGTCGTAACTGCGGACCGGTGGCGGATCCTCGAGCAACGGCGCCGAGACCTCCCAGAGTCGCTCGATGCCCTCCGCGGTGTTGTACAGCGTCCGGTCGCCGCGCATCGCGTCCAGAATCAGCCGCTCGTAGGCCTCGAGAACGTCGCCGGCGTGGCCACTCTCTTCCATGGTGAACTGCAGGCTGAGCTTGTCCAGCTTCATGCCCGGCCCCGGCCGCTTGCCGTAAAACGACAGCGACATCTTGGACACGTCGGCAAGGTCGAAGGTCAGGTGATCCGGACCCTTTTGTCCCACACCGGATCCCGGCGGGAACATGCTGCGCGGCGGCTCGTGGAAAGCGATCGAGATGATGCGCTGGCCCTTCGGCCAAGCCCTTGCCGGTGCGCAGGAAGAATGGGACGCCCGCCCAGCGCCAGTTGTCGATCTCGCATTTGAGCGCGATGAATGTCTCGGTGTCCGACTCCGGCGACACGCCAGGCATGTCGCGGTAGCCGCGGTATTGCCCGCGCACCACGTGACTGGTGTCGAGCAGGCGCATCGAGCGAAACACCTTGTTCTTCTCGCTGCTGATCGCATCCGACGCCAACTCGGTGGGTGGCTCCATCGCGACGAATGCCAGGATCTGGAACAGGTGGGTGACCACCATGTCTTTGAATGCGCCGACGGATTCGTAGAACTGGGCGCGGTTTTCGACGGTGAGCCGCTCGGGCACATCGATCTGGATGTGATCGATGAACTGGCGGTTCCAGATCGGCTCGAACAGTCCGTTGGCGAACCGGAACGCGAGGATGTTCTGCGCGGCTTCCTTGCCGAGGAAGTGGTCGATCCGGAAGATCTGTTGCTCGTCGAATCGCTCGTGGATGGCCTTATTGAGTTTGCGCGCGCTGTCCAGGTCGACACCGAACGGCTTCTCCATGATGACCCGCGAGTTCTCCGCCAGGTCCGCCTTGTGCAGCGTGTCCATCACGGCCATCACCGCTTTGGGCGGGACGCTCAGATAGTGCAGCAAATGCACTTCGCCGCCGAGCACCTCAGTCTGCTCGGCAACCGCGCTCGCCAGCGCTTCTGGACCATTCTGCTGCGGAACGAAGGTCAAATTGGCGATGAACTGCTCGAAGAGCTCATCGGAAACGGCGTGGTGAGCGAACTCCTTGCAGGCCTTATGCGCCAGCTTGCGGAAGTCTCGGTGTCGATTTCGTCCAGTGACGTTCCGATGACCCGCATCTCGGGAGCAAGCTTCGAGCAGGACAGGTGAAGCAGTCCCGGCAACAGTTTGCGCTGCGCCAAATCGCCTGTGGCGCCGAACATTACGACGACATGCGGAGGAACTTTGCTTCCCGGCGGAGTGATTCCGCGAGCTTTCACGGCATCCGTCACATTCACGATGGTAGCCAAGGCTGCTTGGATTCACACCCTGCGCAGGTGAACACTGAGCGCAGCTTCGGCAGCCGCGTGCCGGAACCTGGTACCAGCCTCGCTCGTCCCCGTAACGCCAGCCGCAAGGCGTGTACTGGAACTTCGTACCGTCATCGCCGCCGTACCCCGGGCACATCGGGCTGTTCGGGTCAGGTCCGGGCGCCGGAGCAGGGGTGGGGTCTGCATTGGCTACCCCGGTGCCCAGCAGCACGGTCGCTGCACAAACGCGGCAATCACCAATTTCTTCTTCAACATTCGATCTCCACTCTGGTCTGGGTGCCGCAATTCTGCGGGAGATCCCCGGCTCGCGCGACACGAAGACCAGCGACAGCCGACGGCTTAACACGACGTTTACAGAGTCAGACGGTGAAGCCCAGCGCGCGCAGCTGATCGCGGCCGTCGTCGGTGATCTTGTCCGGGCCCCACGGCGGGTTCCACACCCAGTTGATCCGCAGCTCGTCGACCAGACCCGCGCCGATCAGCGCGTTGCGCGACTGGTCTTCGATGACGTCGGTCAGCGGGCAGGCCGGCGACGTCAACGTCATGTCGATCAGCGCGACCGGTGCCCTCCTCGGCCTCTTCGATGCTGACGCCGTAGACCAGACCCGAGGTCGACGACGTTGATGCCCAGCTCGGGGTCGACGACATCGCGCATCGCCTCCTCGATCGTCACCCAAGCAGCTCGTTGTCCGGCGTTGCAATTTCGCTCATCGTGTGCCTCCTCCACGTCGTGACTTGCCTGGGCCAGCGCGTCCTTGAACGCCATCCAGCCCAGCAGCGCGCATTTGACCCGGGCCGGGTACTTCGACGACGCCGGCGAATGCCACGCCGTCGCCCAGCACGTCCTCGTCGCCCTCGACATTGCCGCGTGACGAGACCATCTCGGTGAACGCGGTGACGGTCTTCAGCGCCTGCCCGACGCTCTGGCCGATCACCTGCTCGGTGAGCACCGAGGTGGCGGCCTGGCTGATCGAGCAGCCCTGCCCGTCGTAGGAGACGTCGGCGACCGTCTCGCCGTCGTCCGACAGCGCCACCCGCAGGGTGATCTCGTCGCCGCAGGTCGGGTTCACGTGATAGACCTCGGCGCCGAACGGCTCACGAAGCCCGCGGTGCTGCGGATGCTTGTAGTGATCGAGGATCACTTCCTGGTACATCTGCTCGAGACGCATGCCGGCTCACGCCCCGCCGAAGAACTCGATGGCACGCCGCACCCCGGCCACCAGTCGGTCGACCTCGTCCAGGGTGTTGTAGACCGCGAACGAGGCGCGCGCGGTGGCCGCAACGCCGAAGCGGCGGTGCAGCGGCCATTGCGCAGTGGTGTCCGACCCGGACCGCGACGCCGTCGTCGTCGAGTACCTGGCCGACGTCGTGCGCGTGGATGCCGTCGACGACGAAAGACACTGGCGAGCCGCGGTTTTCCATGCGACGTCGGCCCGATGATCCGCACTTCGTCGATCCCGGCCAATCCCTCGATCGCGGCGGCCACCAATTCGTGCTCGTGAGCTTCGACGGCGTCCATGCCGATAGCGGTCAGATACCGTGCCGCCGCGGCCAGCCCGACGACCTGCGAGGTCATCGGCGTGCCGGCCTCGAAGCGCTGCGGCGCCGGCGCGTAGGTGGTGGCCGCCATCGTGACCGTTTCGATCATCGAGCCGCCGGTGAGGAACGGCGGCATCGCGTTCGAGCAGCTCGGCGCGGCCGTAGAGCACACCGATTCCGTTGGGGCCCAACATCTTGTGGCCGGAGAACGCGGCGAAATCGACGTCGAGCGCGTGGAAGTCGACCGGCTGGTGCGGCACCGACTGGCAGGCGTCCAGCACGGTCAACGCACCGACCGCCTTGGCCCGCGCGACCAGCTCGGCGACGGGGGCCACCGCGCCGGTGACGTTCGAGTGATGGCTGAACGCGACGACTTTGACGTCGTCGTCGAGCTGCAGCGAGTCCAGGTCGATCCGGCCGTCGTCGGTGACGCCGTACCAGCGCAGCGTGGCCCCGGTCCGTCGGGCCAGCTCCTGCCATGGGACCAGGTTGGCGTGGTGCTCGAGCTCGGTGGTGACGATGACGTCGCCGGGCCCGACGGCGCCGTCGAACCGGTTGTCTCCCAGCACGTAGGACACCAGGTTGATCGATTCGGTGGCGTTCTTGGTGAACACCAGCTCGTCGGGCGTCGGCACCGACGAACGCCGCGATGTCGGCACGGCCCTGCTCGTAGGCGTCGGTGGACTCCTCCATCAGCTGATGCGCGCCGCGGTGCACCGCGCCGTTGGAGGTGAGCAGGAACTCGCGTTCGGCGTCGAGCACCTGGAGCGGCCGCTGCGATGTCGCACCGGAATCCAAGTAGGCCAGCTGATTTCCGCCACGCATGACGCGGCTCAGGATCGGGAAGTCGGCCCGGATCGCCGCGAGGTCGAGCGCCGCGAGACGAGTGGCCGAGACTCGTCATGTCAGGCCCCCGAGGCGGCCGTCTGGGTGAAGCGCTCGTAGCCGTTCTCTTCGAGCTCGTCGGCCAGCTCGGGGCCGCCCGACTCGACGATCCGGCCGCCGACGAACACGTGCACGAACTGCGGCTGGATGTAGCGCAGGATGCGGGTGTAGTGCGTGATCAGCAGGACGCCGCCGTGCTCGGCTTCGGCGTAGCGGTTGACGCCCTCGCTGACCACCCGCAGCGCGTCGACGTCCAGGCCGGAGTCGGTCTCGTCGAGGATCGCGATCTTGGGCTTGAGCAGGCCCAGTTGCAGGATCTCGTGGCGCTTCTTCTCGCCGCCGGAGAAGCCTTCGTTGACACTGCGCTCGGCGAAGGCCGGGTCGATGTCGAGGTCGGACATCGCGGCCTTGACCTCCTTGACCCAGTGCCGCAGCTTGGGCGCCTCGCCGCGGACCGCGGTGGCGGCGGTGCGCAGGAAGTTCGACATCGACACCCCGGGCACCTCGACCGGGTACTGCATGGCCAGGAACAGGCCGGCCCGGGCGCGCTCGTCGATGCTCATCTCGAGCACGTCCTCGCCGTCGAGCGTGATCGACCCGGAGGTGACGGTGTACTTGGGATGGCCGGCGATGGCGTAGGACAGCGTCGACTTGCCGGATCCGTTCGGGCCCATCACCGCGTGGGTCTCCCCGGAGCTCACGGTCAGGTTGACGCCCTTGAGGATCGGAACTTCCTCGCCCTCGGGGGTGACACCGAGGCGTGCAGGTCTTTGATTTCCAGAGTGGTCATGGTCAGTTACTTCTCGATTCTGCCAGGTGATCGCTAGTTCTCGTTCGATGGCTTCGGTCAGGCGCTCGCGGACGGCGGGGACGGCGATCTTGGCGATGATCTCGCTGAAGAAGCCGCGCACCACCAGTCGGCGGGCCTGCGCTTCGGGGATGCCGCGAGCACGTAGGTAGAACAGCTGCTCGTCGTCGAATCTTCCGGTGGCGCTGGCATGTCCGGCGCCGGCGATCTCGCCGGTCTCGATCTCCAGGTTGGGCACCGAGTCGGCGCGGGCACCGTCGGTCAGCACCAGGTTGCGGTTGACCTCGAAGGTGTCGGTTCCGTCGGCCTCGGCGCGGATCAGCACGTCGCCGATCCAGACGGTGTGCGCATCCGGCTTGTCGGAATCCGGATCACCTTGCAGCGCACCCTTGTACAGCACGTCGGACTTGCAGTTCGGCTGTGAGTGGTCGACCAACAGCCGCGCCTCGAAGTGCTGACCGTCGTCGGCGAAATAGGTGCCGAGCAGTTGCGCGTCGCCACCGGGGCCGTCGAACCGCACGGTCGCCGTCGTGCGGACCACATCGCCGCCGAGCGTGACGTTGACGTGTCCGCAGCACCGCATCCTTGCCGAGGCGGGCGTGATGGGAGCTGACGTGCACCGTGTCGTCGGCCCAGTCCGCGATCCAGATGACGCCCACGCCGGCCGAATCGCCGACGATGATCTCGACGTTGTCGGCGTAGGTGCCGCTGCCGCGCAGGTCGACCACCACGATCGCCCGCGAGAGTTCTTCGACGCGGATCTGCAGGTGCCCGTAGGCCACCGCGCCCTCGCCGGGACCGGTGATGGACGATCTCGATCGGTTCGGCCACCTCGGTGTCCCGAGCAACGGTCACGACCGTCGCCGAGTTGAACGACGAGAATGCCTGAGCGGCAACACGATCGGACGGCGCACCCACCCTGACCGAGCCGCTTGTCACCGCGCCGGACGGTCTCGACCGTGACGCCCGGCCGTTCGGTGACCGCGATCGTCGCGGTTCCGGTCGCCGGCGCGGAGCCGTCGTGCAGCCCGCGCAGCCGTCTTGAGCGGGGTGAACCGCCACAGCTCGTCGCGACCACCGGGCACCTCGAACGCGTCGACGTCGAACGAGGAGAACAGCTCGCCCTTGTTGGCAGCGGCGAGGGTCGAACCCTCAACCGCTTCAGTCAATCCCGTCACTAGCCGACCGAGCCTTCCATCTGCAGCTCGATCAGCCGGTTGAGCTCGAGGGCGTATTCCATCGGCAGTTCCTTGGCGATCGGCTCGACGAAGCCGCGCACCACCATCGCCATCGCCTCGTCCTCGGTCAGCCCGCGGCTCATCAGATAGAACAGCTGATTTTCGCTGACCTTGGACACGGTGGCCTCGTGGCCCATCGTGACGTCGTCCTCGCGGATGTCGACGTACGGGTAGGTGTCGCTGCGGCTGATCGTATCCACCAGCAGCGCATCGCATTTCACGCTGGAACGCGATCCGTGCGCACCCTTGTTCACCTGGACCAGGCCACGGTAAGAGGTGCGACCGCCACCGCGGGCGACCGACTTGGAGACGATGTTGCTCGACGTGTTGGGCGCCAGGTGCAGCATCTTGGCGCCGGTGTCCTGGTGCTGGCCCTCGCCGGCGAACGCGACCGAAAGCACCTCGCCCTTGGCGTATTCGCCGGTCATCCAGACCGCCGGGTACTTCATGGTGACCTTGGATCCGATGTTGCCGTCGACCCACTCCATGGTGGCGCCGGCCTCGGCCCGGGCCCGCTTGGTGACCAGGTTGTAGACGTTGTTGGACCAGTTCTGGATGGTCGTGTAGCGGCAACGGCCACCGGGCTTGACGATGATCTCCACGACCGCCGAGTGCAGCGAGTCGCTCTTGTAGATCGGCGCGGTACAGCCCTCGACGTAGTGCACGTAGGCACCCTCGTCGACGATGATCAGCGTCCGCTCGAACTGGCCCATGTTCTCGGTGTTGATCCGGAAGTAGGCCTGCAGCGGGATGTCGACGTGCACGCCCGGCGGGACGTAGATGAACGAACCACCCGCTCCACACCGCGGCGTTCAGCGCGGAGAACTTGTTGTCGCCGGCCGGGATCACGGTGCCGAAGTACTGCCTGGAAGAGCTCCGGGTGCTCACGCAGCGCGGTGTCGGTGTCCAGGAAGATGACGCCCAGGGCCTCGAGATCCTCGCGGATCGAGTGGTAAACCACCTCGGACTCGTACTGCGCCGCAACGCCGGAGACCAGCCGCTGCTTCTCGGCCTCGGGGATGCCCAGCCTGTCGTAGGTGTTCTTGATGTCCGCCGGCAGGTCGTCCCACGTGGCGGCCTGCTTCTCGCTGGACCGCACGAAGTACTTGATGTTGTCGAAGTGGATGCCCTCGAGGTCGGATCCCCAGTTCGGCATCGGCTTGCGTCCGAAGATCCGCAGCGCCTTCAGCCGGTACTCCAGCATCCACTCCGGCTCGTTCTTCTTGGCCGAGATATCGCGCACCACAGCCTCGGACAGCCCGCGCTGCGCGCTGGCGCCGGCCACGTCGGAGTCCGACCAGCCGTAGCCGTAGCGGCCCAGCGAGGCGATCGCCTCCTCCTGGGTCAGCGTCTCGGGGCAGAGCCGTCTTGGCGGCCTCCGGGGTGAGGGTCATAGCGACACTCCTTTGGTGCTCGTGGTGGCTTCGGCGCGGGCTGTGCGCCGAAGTTCAGTCGGTTTTGCGTCGGCCGCGGCGAGCGGGACGTGGGTGGTGCATGCGCAATCGCCGTTGACGATTGTCGCCAACCGCTGCACGTGGGTACCCAGCACCTCGGCAATCGCCTGCTGCTCGGTTTCGCACAAGCTCCGGGAACTCCTCGGCGACATGCGACACCGGGCAATGATGCTGACAGATCTGCACACCGTGGATCGGACCGCCCACCTGCGTGGTGGTCGCGACGTAGCCGGCCTTGGACAAGGCGCCGGCGATTCGCTCGGCGGTGGCTTCGATCTCTTCGTCGGCGTCCGAATCGGCCGCTTCGACACCGGACAGGATCGTGTCGATGCGCTGACGGGCGAAACTACGGACGGCCTCTTCGCCGCCGATCTCCCGGAGTTGGCGCATCGCCGCGGACGCCAGATCGTCGTAGCTGTGATCCAGCTTGGCGCGGCCGGTCGCGGTCAGCCGGTAGCGCTTGGCCGGGCGCCCCCGCCCGGCCTGCTGCCACGGCGCGGCGGGAACCGACTCGGCTTCACCCACGTCGATGAGGACGTCGAGGTGGCGTCGGACTCCAGCCGCCGACAATCCCAGCTGGTCGCCGATCTGTCCGGCGGTGATAGACCCGGACTCCAGCAGCAGCCGAACGACGGCGCTGCGGGTCTGACCGTCATGCGTCGCGGCAGCAACTGCTTCGACGCTTTGAACGGAGGGCGGGAATTTCACAACACCAGTGTGACGCAATTCCGATGACGGGTCCAGCAAGGCTACCCTCTGCCGGGGTTGCGCTGGTCACACCTGACCAGTTCGGCGGTGGGAGACCCTGGGTCCGGCCAGGTTACGCTGCTCTGATGGCAGACCGCCACCACTCGCTGAGCTCGTCGATCGCCAGCTTGCATGGCGACGAGGTGGCGGTGGGCCAGCCGCTGAACGACGCCGAGGAACGCGCGCTTCGTCGCACCCGGGTGTTCGGCGCTACCGGCACGGTACTGATGGCCATCGGAGCACTCGGCGCCGGTGCCCGGCCGGTGGTCCAGGACCCGACGTTCGGGGTCCGGCTGCTCAACCTCCCGTCGCGGATCCAGACGGTGTCGCTGACGATGACGACCACCGGCGCGGTGATGATGGCGCTGGCCTGGCTGATGCTGGGCCGGTTCGCGCTGGGCAAGCGGAAGATGTCCCGCGGCGAGCTGGACCGCACGCTGCTGCTGTGGGTGCTGCCGCTGCTGCTCGCGCCCCCGATGTACAGCAAGGACGTCTACTCCTATCTGGCGCAGAGCCAGATCTGCCGGCTGGGACTCGATCCATACCGGGTGGGCCCGGCGACCGGGCTGGGCCTCGGTCACGTCTTCACGCTGTCGGTGCCGAGCCTGTGGCGCGAGACCCCGGCCCCGTACGGCCCGCTGTTTTTGTGGATCGGCCGCGGAATCTCGGCGTTGACCGGCGAAAACATCGTCGCCGCGGTGCTCTGCCACCGGCTGGTCGTGCTGCTCGGTGTCGGCCTGATCGTGTGGGCGACACCGCGACTGGCCCGCCGTTGCGGGGTGGCCGAGGTCAGCGCGCTGTGGCTCGGGGCGGCCAACCCGCTGCTGATCATGCATCTGGTCGCGGGCATCCACAACGAGGCCCCGATGCTCGGGCTGATGCTCACCGGCACCGAGTTCGCGCTTCGCGGCATCGACTCCAGCCGCCCGCTGTGGCCGCGACCGTGGCCGCGCGCCAGCGGCGATCGGGCGGACTGGGCGCCGCTGGGCATGCTGCTGGCCGGATCGGTGCTGATCGTGCTGTCGTCGCAGATCAAGCTCCCGTCGCTGTTGGCGCTGGGTTTCGTCACGATGGCGCTCGCCCATCGCTACGGCGGCGGCCTCAAGGCGTTCCTGCTGACCGGCGGGCTGATGGCGGCGTTGTCGCTGGCAGTGATGGCGGCGGTCGGCTCGGCCAGCCGGCTGGGCTTCGGCTGGATCTTCACCCTGGGCACCGCCAACGTGGTCCGCAGCTGGATGTCGCCGCCGACGCTGATCGCGCTGGGCACCGGGCAGGTGGGCATCCTGCTGGGTCTGGGCGATCACACCACCGCCGTGTTGTCGCTGACCCGTGGCATCGGCGTCTTGATCATCGCCGTGATGGTCGCCTGGCTGCTACTGGCGGTGCTGCGCGGTCGGCTGCATCCGGTCGGGGGGCTCGGCGTCGCACTCGGCGGCACGGTACTGCTGTTTCCGGTGGTGCAGCCGTGGTACCTGCTGTGGGCGATCATCCCGCTCGCGGCATGGGCCACGCGGCCCGGTTTCCGTGTTGCGGTGATCATCGTGACGATGGGCGTCGGTGTGTTCGGCCCGACGGCCAACGGTGACCGGTTCGCGCTGTTCCAGATAGTGGACGCCACCCTGGCCAGCACGGTCATCGTGGCGCTGCTGATCGCGGTGACCTACGACCGCCTGCCGTGGCGTCCGCTTCCCGACGGCGATCCCGTTCCCGACACCACGAAGCTGAATCCGCCGCCCAACGGCCAGACCCCGCGGACTGATCCGCTCCCCGGCGCTTACGCTAAATCGTCGTGAGCCCCGCTTCCGATACCCCTGTGCGCCTGCGCGGGGTGTGCAAGCAGTACGGCTCGGGCGCGTCCGCGACCACCGCCGTCTCCCAGCTCGACCTCGAGGTGCACACCGCCGAGGTGTTGGCGCTGCTCGGCCCCAACGGCGCCGGCAAGACCACGACCGTGGAGATGTGCGAAGGATTCATCCGCCCCGACGCCGGCACCGTTGAAGTGCTCGGCCTGGATCCGGTCGCGGACAACGCGCGGCTGCGCCCCCGCATCGGCGTGATGCTGCAGGGCGGCGGCGGCTATCCCGCGGCCCGGGCCGGGGAGATGCTGAACCTGGTCGCCTCGTACGCCGCCGATCCACTCGACCCGCAGTGGTTGCTGGCCACGTTGGGTCTGACCGACGCGGCCCGCACCACCTATCGACGCCTTTCCGGCGGCCAGCAACAACGACTTGCGCTGGCCTGCGCCCTGGTCGGACGACCCGAGCTGGTCTTCCTCGACGAGCCCACGGCGGGGATGGATGCGCAAGCCCGAATTCTGGTGTGGGAGTTGATCGATGCGCTGCGCCGCGACGGGGTGACCGTCGTGCTGACCACCCACCAGCTCAAGGAGGCCGAGGAGCTCGCCGATCGGCTGGTGATCATCGACCACGGGGTGACGGTGGCGTCCGGCACGCCGGCGGAGTTGACTCGCAGCGGCGCCAAGGGCCAACTCCGGTTCAGCGCTCCCCCACGCCTGGATCTGTCGCTGCTGGTGTCGGCGCTGCCCGAGGATTACCAGACCTCCGAGTCGACAACCGGCGAGTATCTGGTGGAGGGGCCCATCGACCCGCAAGTGCTGGCCACAGTCACCGCGTGGTGCGCCCAGATCAACGTTCTGGCCACCGATCTGCGGGTCGAGCAGCGCAGCCTGGAAGACGTGTTCCTCGAGCTGACCGGCCGGGAGTTGCGCTCATGAAAACCGAAAATCACTTCGCTGCAGGCACTTTCGCGCCGAACCCGCGTCCGGCCGCCGTGCCGAAGATGCTGGCCGCGCAGTTCGGCCTGGAGTTGAAGCTGCTGTTGCGCAACGGCGAGCAACTGTTGCTGACCATGTTCATCCCGATCACGTTGCTGATCGGTTTGACGCTGTTGCCGCTCGGATCGTTCGGCGACCACCGCGCCGCCACGTTCGTGCCCGCGATCATGGCGTTGGCAGTGATCTCGACCGCGTTCACCGGCCAGGCCATCGCGGTCGCGTTCGACCGCCGCTACGGCGCTCTCAAACGACTGGGAGCGACAGCGCTGCCGGTGTGGGGCATCATCGCCGGCAAGTCGGCGGCTGTCGTGACCGTGGTGTTTCTGCAGTCAATCATCCTGGGGGCCATCGGTTTTGCGCTTGGTTGGCGGCCGCACCCGGGCGGTCTGGCACTGGGCGCGGCAGTTATCGCTCTGGGCACAGCGGTGTTCGCCGCACTCGGCCTCCTGCTTGGTGGCACCCTGCGCGCCGAGATCGTACTGGCGGTGGCCAACCTGTTGTGGTTCGTCTTCGCCGGACTCGGTGCGCTGACCATCGAATCCGGCATGGTCGGGTCCGCCGTCAAGTGGGCGGCGCGGCTGACCCCGGCCGGCGCACTGACCGAATCGCTGTCGCGCGCGATGAGCCTGTCGGTGGACTGGTTCGGTGTGCTGGTGCTTCTCGCATGGGGCACGCTGGCCGGCCTGGCCGCCCTGCGCTGGTTCCGGTTTACCTGACTCGCTGCGGCCCAACGTGACGCCAGCGTCACGCTCGCGGCCCAACGTGCCGCCAGCGTCACGCTCGAGCTGACCCCGGCCCTACTACGGGACGTAGTTTTCATTGCCCTACGATCGGGCGATGCCTGTCGGGCAATCATTGCGGCGGTTCTCGCGGCCCAGCCTTCGCGCACAACGGATCATCGCGGCGTTGGTGATCGTGACTCAGGGCGGCATCGCCGTCACCGGGGCGATCGTTCGTGTCACCGCTTCGGGGCTGGGCTGCCCCACCTGGCCGCAGTGCTTTCCCGGCAGCTTCACTCCGGTCGCCCACTCCGAAGTTCCCCGGATCCACCAGGCCGTCGAGTTCGGCAACCGCATGATCACCTTCGCCGTGGTGCTCACGGCCGCGTTAGCGGTGCTGGCGGTCATCCGAGCCCACCGACGGCGCGAGGTGTTGTTCTACGCCTGGCTGATGCCGGCGTCGACGGTGCTACAGGCGGTGATCGGCGGCATCACCGTGCGGACCGGGCTGTTGTGGTGGACGGTGGCCATTCACCTGCTGACCTCGATGACGATGGTCTGGCTCTCGGTGCTGTTGTTCGTCAAGGTCGGCCAGCCCGATGACAACGGGGCCGGGGTCGTCGGCGAACAGGTCGTCAGGCCGCTGCGACTGCTCACCGCGCTCAGCGCGGTGACGCTGGCCGCGGTGCTGGTGGCCGGGACCCTTGTCACTGCGGCGGGCCCCCATGCGGGTGACACCAGCCCGAACCGGACAGTGCCGCGGCTACGGATCGAGATCACCACCCTGGTGCATGCGCATACGTCGCTGCTGATCGCCTATCTGGCCCTGCTGGTCGGGCTTGGCTTCGGGCTGCGGGCCGTGCACGCGCCGCGTCCCGTGCTGGTGCGGCTGGCCGTCCTGCTGGTGGCGGTGTTCGGTCAGGCCGCGGTCGGCACCGTGCAGTTCTTCACCGGCGTGCCGGCGGCCCTGGTCGCGGTCCACGTCGCCGGAGCGGCGATCTGCACGGCAGCCACCGCCGCGCTATGGGCCTCGATGCGAGAGCGGACCCAACCCCAACCGGTCGAGGGCTGACTCGACGCCCAGCGCGAATCGACGTTGCGCGTCCTCGCGAGCCCCGTCGTCCAGCAGTCGCCAACCCATTGACGGGGCAACCAGATTCAGCTCCGCCAGCTCAGCATCACCGGATTCTTCGACCACCTCCGCGCGGGCGTACAGCAGCTCCTCGACACCGATATCCAGGTGGTCGGCGGCCGCCTGCAGGGCGGCCTGCCCGAGGTCCCACAATTCGAAATCGGCATCGATCGGCGAATTCTCGACGAATGCGTGGGACTGGATGCCGCCGATGAAAACCAAGGCGGTGCGAACAGCGGAGCCCGAGGGGCGACGGCCCCGCAGCACGGGCACCCCCGCGCGGCCAAGGTCGCGCAGGTGGCGCCGGCCGGTGTTCCAGGCGACGACCCCGGGGGCGTTGAGCAGATTGGGCACGCGCTTCGTCCACGTCAAAAACTCGGCCTGATCGCTGCTGTCCCGCAGGATCACCAGATCGGCGTCGAGGATGCGTGGGTCGTCCCAGGACAACCAGTGGGCGTGCAGGCCGCGGGTGCGTAGCGCAGCCACCAGACCGGCATCGTCACCGTCTGCGCAACCGGCCAGCACGATTCGGGGATGGCGAATGTCGGGACGGGCCAACTTCATGCGGACTCCATGCATGCGGATGATAGTCAGCATGCACGCAATCGAAGTTGCCGAAACCGGCGGTCCGGAAGTCCTGCGCTATGTCGAGACGCCAGATCCGTCCCCGGGACCGGGCCAGGTTCTGATCAAGGCCGAAGCGATCGGCGTGAATTACATCGACACCTATTTCCGCTCCGGTAGCTATCCGCGTGAGCTTCCATTCGTGCTGGGCAACGAGGTGGCCGGGACGGTCGCCGCGGTCGGTGAGGGCGTCACCAATCCGAGCGTCGGTGACCGAGTCGCGACCGCCGTCGCGGCCTCCGGTTCGTACGCGGAATTCAGCACAGCACCAGCACAATTCGCCGCCCACGTGCCGCCGGAGATCGGCTTGGACGTGGCCGCCTCCGCACTGCTGAAGGGCCTGACGGCGCACTACCTGATCACGTCGGTATACGCCGTGCAGTCCGGTGACACCGTGCTGGTGCATGCCGGGGCCGGCGGAGTCGGGCTGATTCTGACTCAATGGTTGACGCATCGAGGCGCTCGGGTGATCACGACCGTGTCGACACCGGAGAAGGCGCAGCGGTCGCGGCAGGCCGGCGCCGCCGAGGTGCTGGACTACCCAGGCGACGATCCGGCCGAATTCGGCAGACAGATTCGCGACCTGACCGACGGGTCGGGTGTGGCGGCGGTGTACGACGGTGTCGGGGTAAGCACTTTCGATGCCAGCCTGGCCAGCCTTGCCGTGCGGGGAACGCTGGCATTGTTCGGCGCGTCCAGCGGCCCGGTTCCGCCCGTCGACCCGCAACGGCTCAACGCGGCCGGTTCGGTGTTCCTGACCCGGCCGGGACTGGTGCACTTCACCCGCACCGGCGAGGAATTCGCTTGGCGCTCAGGCGAATTGTTCGACGCGATCGCCGACGGTTCGCTCAGCGTCGAGGTGAGTCATCGCTATCCCCTGGCCGACGCCGCGCAGGCGCATCGCGACCTGCAGGGCCGTCAGACCATCGGATCGATCGTGCTTACGCCGTAGGGGCTTTTAGCCGCCCCATTTGGCGCCTTCGGCCTGGTCGCGGGCCAGCATCGAGATGGTGTTGTTCTCGTGCGTACCCGCCATCGCGCGATAGGACAGCACCAACTGCTCCATCGCCTGATTCCACTGCGCCTGCCACGCCTGATAGCTCAGCCCCGTGTCACCCTGCCAGCCCGACTGCAACGCAGCCTGCTCAGCAGAGATATCGGCACCCAAACTCTGCAACGTGCCCGCATACCCGGCCATATCCGCCGAATGCGCCAGCATCGCCGGGTAGTTGTACATAATCTGCGACATCACAAACCCTTTCGTCAGGCCGGCTCAGAATCCGGGGTAACTGCTCGCCGCAGCACTGTCCGCGGCCACATACGTGCCCGCCGCATCACCAAGATTGGCCTGAGCGATATCCAACAACGAATTCACCTTCGCCGCCGCCGCCACAAACCGGGCATGCGCAGCCTGAAACGCCGCCGCCGAATCACCGGCATGAAACGCCTGCGCCGACATCGCCTCCTGCTCCGCCTGACCGATCGTCGAGCGCATCAACCCCGCCTTGGCCCCAAACGCCGACTGCGACGCCACCAACTGCGGAATGTGAGCATCCAACAAACTCATCCCTGAAATCCTTTCCTCGCCCGATTACCGTTGCCATGCAGAGACATTCAGTTGTCGTCACCATCTCCCGCCGGATCCTCCGGCGACCAGGTGTTGGGCAGCATCGGCATTGTCGGCCCGCTTCCGAAACCGTCATCGGTAAGCGTAGCCAATCCGGTTGCCTGTTCACCGCTCTTCGACATGGTCCCGGAGAAGCCGAGCGGCCCGGCGCCCCGGTCCGACGACGCCGTCGAGGCAGCCCAGTCGGGGTCGACATCGACGTTCATGTCGGCATATTCGTCGTAGTGGTCGCGTTGCATCGCGCGCCGGCGGCGGCGCGTAGGACGCTTGGCTGCGGCGGCCACTGCGGCGGCCGCCACCTCGGGCGCCTTCGACGCACCGCGCGAAGTCGGCTCTTGGGTCTTGGCTTTCGAACTCATCCACGATTCCAGCGTGGGTCCGCCGACGATGTATGGCGGCGTGAACCCGGGCCCGGCCGCAGGTGCGGGCGGCGCGGTTGGTGGCGGCGGGGCGGCCGGTGCGCTCGCGCCGGAGGCGGGCGTGGGTGATGGCGCCGGCGCGCTGGGTGCCACCGACGACGCCAGCACGGCCGGTGCCGGCGCGCCGGCCGGGAACAGAACCGGCGCGGCGACGGATTCGAGCGGAAGCATCGGGATCACCGGCTGCGCCAACGCGCCCAGTCCGGCCAACCCCGCGCCACCGGCCGCCAAGGGCGTCAACGCAGGGGCAAAGGCAACGAACAGGGCGGGGTTCGACGACAGGAAGTTCGTGACTTCAAGTATGTGAGTGGGAAAGTCGAAAAGCTGCCAGCTGACGAACCATTGGAACGCCTGCACTGGATTCGTCTGCAGAAGCTGGCCGAAATATTGGAAGTCCTCGGTGAGTTCGAGGGCGCGAGCGACCCAGAACGATGCCATGCCCGGGTTGGTGTAGGTGTCGTAGGTCGCTCCGTTGAGTGTGCCTTCGGCCGGTTGCCACGTGTAGCCGAAGTTTTGCAGCCATTGCGCGATAGCGTCATCGAAGGGCGTGTCGACCGTCGGGTCGTGCGCTAGTTGCTCGTCACCGATCCCCAACTGTTGCAGGACCTGTTGCAGCCATTGCGGGATATTCAGCGGGTTGTCGGAGTTGATTCCGCTCGCTGGATCGCCGCTTTCGGCGGGTTGCGCCGTGGATTTCAGGATCGGCGGCGCGGTGTCGGTGGCCGGCGTCGCCGCGACGGCGGTATCGGCGACCGCTTGGTAGGTGCTCATCGTGGTGGCGGCCTGGACCCACATCCGCACGTAGTCAGCTTCGTTGACGGCAATCGGAATCGTATTGATACCAAAGAAGTTCGTGGCCTGCAGCACCCCGTGCACGACGTGGTTGGTAGCCAGCTCGGGCAAAGTCGGCATGACCGCCAGCGCGGAGGTGTAAGCGGCGGCCGCGGTTTCGTGCTGGGTAGCTGCTGCGGCGCTGTCCGCGCTGGCTTTCGTCAGCCATGCCAGATATGGCACATACGCGGATACGAACGACTCCGCGCTCGGCCCCTGCCACGCGCCGGCCTGCACCTCGGACAAAACCGAGCTGAGTTCTTCGGCGACCGAGGTGTATTCGGCGCTGAGCGAATTCCACGCCCCCGCAGCCTCGAGCAGCGAGCTGGGCCCAGGGCCACTGCTCAACAACGTGGAGTGCACCTCGGGCGGCGCGGCCATATAGATGGGCGCCGTCATCGTCAGCCCCAGACGCCGTGATACGACGCTGCGGCAGCGGCATCGTGTGCGGCATAGCCCGCGCCGGACTCGGCGACCCCGACACCGGAGCGACCAAGCTCCTCGGCGCCCTGGGCGGCAGCGGCCGCATGCTGGCCGCCGCGGAGGCTGAACCCGGCCGCGGTCTGCAGCGACACCGGATCAGCGGCAGGCGGCAACACGGCGGTGATCATCGGCGCGCTACCCGCCTGCGCGGACGTCAATCGCGCCGTCAGTGCCTCGATACGCGCGCTGGCAGCCGCGAGGCCTTCTGGGACGACGCGCAATGTCATGACAGCCCTTCGGTCACCGTGATGAACATGATTTTCATTAGCATTTTTAGCACACCGCGGTGGGATTGGGAACTCGAGAGAGCTACGGCGAGTCGGACAGCAGCCGATAGCCCGATTCGGCGAAGCTGCGGGCGGCTTCCGTCATCTCGTCGGTCACCGGATGGGCCCCTTGCTGCTCGACCGAAAAGGCTTGATTGTCAGCATCTTTCGAGTAGAACTGAGCCTGTTCTGTCATGCGCTCAATCCTCGCCGCGTCGATCTCGATCCCGAAATGCGGTGCGGCCCGTTTCCATACCGCGGCGGGCAATTCAGAGTGGTCGATGCAAAGCCGCCCAGCAGGGCCGACACTGGCCGAAAACAGCATCGCGCCCAGGGCGCGAGCAGCGAATTCGGCTCGTGTCATGGTCGGCACGGCTGCCGGGTCGATGCCGAAACGCAGGGCGGTCTGCGCCGGTGGCACGTGATGGCCGAGCCAGCCTGGCGGCGTGGCCAGCAGCGAGGCCACCACCTGTGCCGGGTCGCGCTGAACCCAGACCCATGGCGTATCGGGAAATGCCGCGGTGAGGATTTCCTGACGGCGGATGTTCCAGCTGGTGCACTTGAGCACCAGGTGTTGCTCGTCTCCGTGGCGGCGTCGGCCCAGCGCCCGAACCAATAGCCGGACGACACGGACGAGCGTGGCGCCGTCCACCCGCGCGGGGTCCAGGCCCAGAAGCGCATTCAGCGGCGAGGGTTCGGCTACGACCACGACTCCGGGAAGGGTGGACAGGAGTCGGGATACGAGTGTCGATCCGCATCGCGAGAAATGAAAGATGATGCCTGCCGGATCAAGTGACGGCTCCCCATCCAGCGCCACCAGCGCCTCGAGTCCCGTTCGGACGAGCGGCTGCGCCCGCGGGCCCGTCGACCACCGCGCAACGGTCTGGTCGAAGAACGGCTCCACGAAACGTTCGGCCGAAAGGTCGGCCCAGTCGACGGTGGGGTTGGGGGTGGACAGGTCGAAGCGGATCGGCGTCCACCGGGCCAGGTCGGCGATGTCCATCAGTCACCTGACAGGCGGACCAGGAACCCCTGCATGATCAGGGTTCGGGCAAGTTCAGTTCGCTGCGTCTCAGAAAGCCCTGGCAGATCGCAAACATTAAGCGGCTCAGTATTTCTGGCGAGGAACTGCAGCGCTTCCCGGTGGTCAGGGCCGGCGTTCACCACGGACTGCGCAAAGTGCAATGCCACCCCACCGGCATCCTCGGTCACCCGCGCATACAACGGCTGGTACTTCACCACCCGGGTCTGATCATCGATGTCGATGGCGTCGGAGATGTCCGTCCCCAGCGGCTGGCATTGACCCCGCCTGACCAGATCAGCTTCCAGCGAATCGAGACCTTCGGCCATGGCGTCCGGCTGTCCGAGCGCTTCGGCCAGTGTGTGTGCGAATGCGCCCAGACCGGCCCGTACCTGCGGGTCGGACAGGAAGCGAGGCGGTAGCTGGGCGTGAATATTGTCATCGGAGTCGTTGAGCGCGTTCAGCATTCGGGTGGCGAGCATATACAGCGTGGGAGCATGGAGGCCGACCGTCAAATGCACCGACAGCTCCGACGTCGACTCGGCGGCATGCACTCTGCCGCGTGGCACATAAAGGACGTCACCGGTTGCCAGGCGCACGTCGGCGGGAGCGGGGAGTTCGGCGGCGGGAATCGACCCGTCGCGCCACATCTCGTGCGGTGCCACGTCGATGCCTTCGTACAGATGCCAGATCTTGGATCCCTGAAGCTGCACGATCAGCGCATCGTGGTCGTCGAAATGCGCGACGAAGCCTTGCGATTGCGGTGGCGTGAAGTAGGCGTTCACCTGGGTCGCGAAATTGAGCTCGACGTCGATGGAATGTGCCATCGAGGCGATCGCGCGCACATATCGCTGAACGCTCTCCAGCACGATGGTGTAGCCGTCGGCGAAGTCCCGGCCGATCGCCGCGACGTCGAAACTCCCGTCGGCGAGCCGGTAGACGTATTGCTCTTTTCGCTCAGCCTCGCGGACCAGGCTGACCAGCGACAGGTGCGGCCGAAACACCGCCAGCAGAGCGTCGACCGAGTCCGCTCCCTCGAGCAGACTGGCGAAATAGTCAGGGTCGCTTCGGCTGACGTGGTGGTGCGACTTACCCCAGATCTCGTCGAGAAAGACATCGACGGTCAGTGGTCGAAGCAACCAGTTCAGCGAATGCTGCTCCATCAGCTGGTCTCGGATTCCGGCAACCGGACCAGAAATCCGCTCACGATCAGCGTTCGAGCCAGATCCGCCTGTTGCTCGGGACGCAGGCCAGGCAGATCGCCGACACGAAACGGCTCGGCGCGTTGTGAGACGAAGTGCATCGCAGCAGCATGGTCGGCGGCAGCGTTGATCGACAAGCTGGCGAACTGCAACGTCACACCGTCATCGACAGTCTTCACCCGGGCATACAGCGGCTGGTATTTGATCACCCAGGTCTGACCATCAAGGGCGTTGGCACCCGAAATCTTCCCGACCGGTGGACACGTGCCACGACGCACCAGCACATCCGACAGGAGGTTGAGCCCGTCTTTCAGCGCGCCTGAATCGTCCACTCCGGCAATGGCTTCGCGTCCCAGCTCGCGGACGGCGGCGTCGAGCCGCCGATCATCGAGATGCCGGGCCGGAAGTCGGGCGTTGAGGCGGTCATCGCGAAAGCTCTGCGAGTACAGCGCTCCGATGGCGAGCATGAGCACGGTGGGCGCGTGGATTCCGACGGTCAGGTGGATCGACGCCTCGGAATGCGTCTCGGCCGCGTGCACGCGACCACGCGGCACGTACAGCACATCGCCGGCTTCCAGCCGTAAGTCCGTTGGCGCCGGCAGACTTTCGAGTGTGACGGCCTTGTCGCCGTCGCGCTGGATCTGACGCGGCGGTCGGTCGGCGCCCACGTACAGATGCCAGGTCTTCGATCCCTGAACCTGCAGGATCAACACGTCGTGGTCGTCGTAGTGCGGCACCAGACCTCTGGAACCCGGTGGCGTGACGTAGGCGTTCACCTGGGTGGGGAAATTCAGTTCGACCTCGAGCGAGCGGGCCAGCTTTCCGATGGTCCGCACATACTGCTCGATACCGTCAACGACGAGCGTGTAGCCGTCGGCGAAGTCGCTGCGGACAGCGACGATGTCGAGGCTGCCATCGGGCAGTCGGTAGTTGTCGGGACCCTTTTTGTCTTTCCCGCGCACCAGTCGCAACGCGGACGGTTCGTGGCGAAACGCCTCGAGGAGGCCATCGACTGTCGGCGGTTCCGGCAGAAGAGCATCGAAGTACCCGGCGCGGCCACGGGGTACGTGGTGGTGGCCGTTGCCCCAGACCTCGTCGAGAAAGGTGTCGACGGAGAGCGGGTCAAGCAACCAGGCCAGCGACAACTCGGCGTGAACGCCAGGTGAGCGCTGCCGCATCAGTCGTGTTCTCCGCCTGCTTCCGCCTCACGCTCCTGGTCTGCGTTCCAGGTGCCCGGCACCATCGGCAGCACCGCGCCGCTGCCGAAATCGTCATGCTCCAGCGTAGCCAAACCCGCTGCGGCCGAGACTCTTTTGTGCACTGTGCCGGCAAAACCCAGCGGGCCGGCGCCACGATCGGAAGTCGCCGTCGCTCCGGCCCAGGCTGGATCGACATTGAAATTCATTTCCATAAACTCGTGAGCGTACCCGCGGATGCCCGCCCGCCTGCGCCGCCTTGACCGCAGGTGCCCGCGCTCGGCCGCACTGGCGGCCGCAGCAGCGACAAACGGCTCGGCGGCCTTCCTCTTGTCGCCCGCGCCGGCAGTGCTGGCCATCCCGGAGCCCGATCCGAGTCCGGGCGGACCGACCGCGTACGGCGGAACGAAGCCCGGCCCGGCGACGGGGGCGGCGGCGATACGGGAGGTCGCGACCGATCCGGCCGGGGAAACCGGCGCCGATGCGGGCGCTGCCGTCGGCGCTCCCGGCGCACCGATCGCGACGGGGCTGCTGGTCGCGGCCGGCATCGCCGAGGTCTGGGGCGCCGGCGACGGAACCTCGGCGGGAGCTGGCGCTGCATCGGGCTGAATTCCGGCCAACCCGGCCAGGCCGGCGATGCCTCCGGTCAACCCGATCGGTGCGATCAGCGGAAGCGCGTACAGCTCGGGGAAGGCATTGAGGAACTCCCCCACGTGGCCCACCTCGTCGGTCACCAGTCCCGAGATGTCGGCCGACAGCTGCGTCAGCCCTTGAGCCGGGTTCTGCCCGATCAGCGTGATGTCGCGCTGCAGGGTCTGCGTGACCTCGGTGATTCGATTGATGTACCAACTCAATTGGTAGGGATCGCCGGAGTCGTCGTCGATGATCGGCAGCGTCGAACTGTCGCCATCGCCACCGAATTCGCCGTCGGCGGGCTGAGCGTGCACGATCTGTGGTGCCGCATCGGTCTGGCGGCGCCGCGGCCAGCGCCGTCGTCGACACCGCCTGATAGGTCGTCATGGTGGTGGCGGCCTGAATCCACATGCGTACGTAGTCGGCCTCGTTGAGCGCAATCGGAATCGTGTTGATCCCAAAGAAGTTCGTCGCCACCAACACCCCGTGCACGACGTGGTTGGCCGTCAACTCGGGCAGAGTCGGCATGGTGGCCAACGCCGACGTGTACGCGGATGCCGCGGTTTCGTGCTGGGCGGCTTCGGCGGCGCTCTTGGCGCTGGCCTCGGTCAGCCACGCCAGGTAAGGCACGTGAGCGGCCACGTAGCGCTCGGCGCTCGGGCCTTGCCACGCTGCGGCCTGCACCGCCGCCAGCACGTCGCTGAGTTCGTCGGCGACCGAGGCGTACTCGGTGCTCAACGAATTCCATGCGGTCGCCGCGGCCAGTAGTGAGCCGGGACCCGGGCCGCTGCTGAGCAAGGCCGAGTGCACCTCGGGCGGCGCGGCCATCCACACCGGCGCCGTCATCAGCGGCCCGTATCAGCGAGGCCGACCAGCGAGATCACGACGGAATTCAATACGACACGATGTCGTAGGACAAGACTCGTTACGGGTAGGGGGTATCGGCCGGTCACGGCATTAACCGGCCTCGTTGCCACCCCAGCTGTTGGGCAGCAGCGGCACGCTGGGACCGCCGCCGAACCCGTCGTCGGACAGCGTCGCCAGCCCGGTCGCGCGGCCGCTGCCGTTGCCGGCAGTGCCGGCGAATCCCAACGGTCCCGCTCCCCGGTCCGACGCCGCCGTCGGCCCAGTCCGGCTCGACGTCGACGTTCATATCCATGAATTCGCGGACGTGCGCCTGCTGCCGCTGCCGCCGTCGCCGCGTCCGGGTCCGGTCCTTGGCGCCGAGCGGCCACGGTTGCGGCCGCCGTTGGAGCTTTCGAGGCGCCCCGCGACGTCGGCTCGTGCGTCTTGGCCTGCGCACTGAGCGCCGAAGCCAGCGACGCGCCGCCCACCGCATACGGCGGCGCAAAACCCGGTCCGCCGCCCGAAGGTCCGCCCCCGGCTGCGGTCACCGGGCTCGTGGCGGGAGCGCCCGACACCGCGGGAGCGTGTCCACCGCTGGTTCCGATACCGCCGGCGGTCGACACCGACGGCGCCGTAGTCGTCGGCGCGTGCGTGACCGGCGAGGCCGGCATGGCCGCGACCGGCGGGACCGGCACCGCCGAGACACCCACCAACCCGGCCAGACCGGCCAGCCCCGCGAACCCGGTCGCGAAAGCCGCGGGAATGGCGAATGGCAACAGGAACGGCGCCGCCTGCACAAACGGCCAGAACAACACGATCGTGTGAAAGACCGTCCACCCGAGCGCCGTTGCCAGCGTCGGCGACAGGCCTGGAATCACTGACTGCAGTGCGTTGGCGACGCCGCTGGCAAACGGAAAAGCCGGGAAAGGCCACCCATTCGGGTAGAGCAGCTCGCCGAGAGGTTGGGCGAAACCCTGGGTGTAGTCGCTGAGCAGCGCCGCCAGCTGATCCTGCCACGATGCGTCCGCCGCGGTGGCGGCGGCCTGTTGCGCGGGGGCCACGGCTTGTGTTGTGGCAGAGGCGGTTTCACCGGAGGTCGACAAGATCTGCGGTGCGGGGCGGGCCTGGCGGTATCGCAGCGAGGGCCGATCCCGCGACGGCCTGGTAGGTGCTCATCGTGCTGGCCGCTTGGACCCACATGCGCACGTAGTCGGCCTCGTTCAGCGCGATCGGAATCGTGTTGATGCCGAAGAAATTGGTCGCAGTCAACAGCCCGTGCACGACGTGGTTGGTGGCCAACTCCGGCAACGTCGGCATCGCGGCCAGCGCGCCGGTGTAGGCCGCGGCCGCGGTCTCGTGTTGAGCCGCCGCTGTCGCGCTGTCCGCGCCGGCCTGCGTCAGCCAGGCGAGGTACGGCGTGTGTGCGACGACGTACTGCTCGGCGCTGGGACCTTGCCAGGCACCGGCCTGTACCCCCGCCAAAATCGTCGTCAGCTCGTCGGCGACCTCGGTGTATTCAACGCTCAGCGCCGACCACGCGCCTGCCGCGGTCAGCAGCGAACCGGGTCCGGGACCGCTGCTCAACAACGTCGAATGCAGTTCGGGCGGCAGCGCCATCCAGATCGGCGCGGTCATCCCGCGCCACCGAATCGTTGCGTGCGATCAGCCGTCGATGAAGTCACGACGGGCATTGAAAACTACGCCGCGTCGTAGTCGCAAGACCCCGTCGGGGTATGGGGTATTCGCAGTTCCGGGACCTGCAGGTCGGGAAACGGGTGCCGCTGTCCACTGAGATGCGCAGCGGCGCGGCGAAGATTAAGTAGTCGGATACTTCAGCGCCGACCTCTGCCGCAGGGGACTCTGTGACACACGTGCTCAGTAATTTCTCAGATATGGAGGCCCCTGACATGAATCGCAATTGCATCTGCCGGTGGACTGGGGCCGCCGTTGTCGCCGCGCTGGTCGGAGTGGCCAACGCGCCGCTGGCACAAGCGGACACCGACGCCGCCCCGTTTGAGGACCTGTTCGGCACGGCCGGGATCAATAGCTGGACGATCGGTGCGGACAGCTCGCTGCTCAGTAGCGACCCGACCCTCGCCGCCAGCCTCGACGCGAGCGTGGACAACTTCCTGGCGTCCGTACCCGTTAGCGCTAACTTTCCTGAGGGTGCCGATCCGTTCAGCTTCTACACCTGGGAGCTGGACCCCAGCGCGTTTAGCCCAGATGCTTACTATGGGCCCCTTCTGGACGGTAGCGGCCTTCCGGACAACGCTATTGGTGACTTCGCCGTGGCCCTGGATTACACGTTGTTTGCTACCGGCATCGGGGGCGACGACGTGGGCATCTCGGATTCTTTGGGCTTCATTGCGAACATCCCCGGAATCTTCGAGGGGTGGGCCTTGCTCCTCGGCCTCATATTCGCCGGTTAGTGACGGTGGACCCATTCGTCACCGAACTGAATCAGCTGGCTCAGCTGCCAACGGAACTCTTGGCGGGCCTGGTCAGGTCGGGGTTAGACCCGCAGCAGCGTCGGCAGCGCCAGCGCTGAATCGAGCGCCAGAGCGCAGAACACGACGGCGAGGTAGTTGTTGGACTGCAGGAACAACCGCAGCGGCTTGACGGGCTCACCGCGACGCACGCCGGCATACAGCTGATGCGCCATCGCCAGGAACCACGCGCCGGCCACCACGGCCACTGCGGTGTAGAGCCAGCCCGCGGCCAGCGCCAGCGTCAGCGTCGCGGCCACCGTCAGCCACGTGTAGATCAGGATCTGCTTGGTGACCTGGCGTTCCGTCGCGACCGCCGGCAGCATCGGGATCCCGGCCGCCTGGTAGTCCTCCTTGTAACGCATCGCAAGTGCCCAGGTGTGCGGCGGCGTCCAGAAGAAGATGATCGCGAACATGACCAGCGCCGGCCACTCGATCGTGCCGGTGACCGCCGACCAGGCGATCATCACCGGCATGCAGCCGGCCGCGCCGCCCCACACGACGTTCTGCGACGTGCGGCGCTTGAGCAGCAAGGTGTAGACGAAGACGTAGAAAGCGATCGTGCCCACCGCGAGGAGACCTGAGAGCAGGTTGGTCGTCCGCCACAGCCAGGCAAACGACGCGACGCTCAGCGTCAGCCCGAAAATCAAGGCATTCCGGGTCGGCACCGCCGCGCGCGCCAATGGACGGCGCGCGGTCCGCTTCATCAACTTGTCGATGTCAGCGTCGGCCACACAGTTCAGCGTGTTGGCCCCACCCGCGGCGAGCATCCCGCCGACGAGCGTGTTGAGAATCAGCAACGGATGCACGCTGCCGCGGTGCGCCAACAACATCGCCGGAATCGCCGTGACCAGCAACAGTTCGATGACTCGCGGCTTGGTGAGCGCCAAATAAGCCAGCACCACAATGCTGACTCGGCTCGGCGCAACGCGCTCGCGAATGCTCACGCAAGGACTCCTCGGATCACAGCAGCGCGCAGCTTCTACTACGCACGATGGTAGACCGGACGACTTGCCCAGCATGCACCGCACGGCCCATTGACAGCCAATCGGCAAGCTTTGACGCACAACGCACAGTTGACGACGCCTGAACAGTCGGGAAGTGAAACAACCTTTGACGCAACCGCAACGTTCCGGCACTAGGGTGGACTGGGACGTTTTGCCTATAGAAAAATCTGCCGATTGCCGACCCCGAGGACTTCAGTACGTGACCACTCTCGAAGAGATCTCGACCCTGACCGAACCGCACCACCCGGAGGACTGGAGCGAGGTCGATTCGGCCGCGGTCGACACTGTCCGGGTGCTGGCCGCCGACGCGGTCCAGAAGGTGGGCAATGGCCATCCCGGCACGGCGATGAGCCTTGCGCCACTTGCCTACACGCTGTTTCAGCGGGCGATGGTGCACGACCCCAGCGACGTGCACTGGCTGGGCCGCGACCGGTTCGTCTTGTCCTGTGGACACAGCAGCCTGACCCTCTACCTGCAGCTGTACCTGGGCGGTTTCGGGCTCGAGCTGTCGGACATCGAGTCGTTGCGCACCTGGGGATCCAAGACGCCTGGTCACCCCGAATTCCGGCACACCAAGGGCGTCGAGATCACCACCGGTCCGCTCGGCCAGGGCCTGGCGTCAGCGGTCGGCTTCGCCATGGCGGCACGCTACGAGCGCGGCTTGTTCGATCCGGACGCCGCTCCCGGGACCAGCCCGTTCGACCACCACATCTACGTGATCGCCTCGGACGGCGACATCGAAGAGGGGGTGACCTCAGAGGCGTCGTCGCTGGCCGCGGTGCAGCAACTCGGCAACCTCATCGTGTTCTACGACCACAACGAGATCTCGATCGAGGACGACACCGACATCGCGTTGTGCGAAGACACCGCCGCCCGCTATGCGGCGTACGGCTGGCACGTGCAGCACGTCGAGGGCGGCGAGAACGTCGTCGCCATCGAAGAGGCCATCGCCAAGGCGAAAGCCGCCACCGACAAGCCGTCGTTCATCTCGGTGCGGACGATCATCGGCTACCCGGCACCGAAGTTGATGAACACCGGCAAGGCGCACGGCTCAGCGCTCGGCGACGAAGAGGTCGCGGCGGTCAAGGAAGCCCTCGGCTTCGACCCGGACAAGAAGTTCGAGGTCCGCGACGAGGTGATCGCCCACACCCGCGAACTGGTGCAGCGTGGCAAGGAAGCCCACGACAAGTGGAACGTCGACTTCGATGCGTGGGCCAAGCGCGAACCCGAACGCAAAAAGCTGCTCGATCGCCTGACCGCCGAGGAGTTGCCGGATGGCTGGGATGCTGACATTCCGACATGGAAGGTGGGCGATAAGGACCTGGCCACCCGCGCGGCGTCGGGCAAGGTGCTGAACGCGGTGGGCCCGCACCTGCCCGAGTTGTGGGGCGGCTCCGCCGACCTGGCGGGCAGCAACAACACCACCATGGATAACGTGAAATCCTTTGGCCCCCCGTCGATTACGACGAAGGACTACACAGCGGACTGGTACGGCCGCACCCTGCATTTCGGCATTCGCGAACATGCGATGGGCGCCATCCTGTCCGGCATCGTGCTGCACGGCCCGACCCGCGCGTACGGCGGGACATTCCTGCAGTTCTCCGATTACATGCGCCCGGCGGTGCGACTGGCAGCGCTGATGGACATCGACACCATCTACGTGTGGACACACGACTCGATCGGGCTCGGCGAAGACGGCCCGACGCACCAGCCCATCGAACACCTGGCGGCGCTACGTGCCATACCGCACCTGTCGGTGGTCCGCCCCGCAGATGCCAACGAGACCGCCTACGCCTGGCGGACCGTGCTGGCCCGCGGCAACGGCAGCGGTCCGGTCGGTCTGATCCTGACCCGCCAGGGTTTGCCGATTCTCGAGGGCACCGACTACGAGGGTGTGGCCAAGGGCGGATACATCCTGGGTAAAGAGGCCGACGGCCGGGAAGGTCAAGAGCCCGACGTGGTGTTGATCGCCACTGGTTCCGAAGTGCAGCTGGCCGTGGAAGCCCAGAAGTTGTTGGCGGACAAGGACGTTGTCGCTCGGGTGGTGTCGATGCCCTGTGTCGAATGGTTCGAGTCACAGCCCGACGAATACCGCAACAGTGTGCTGCCGCCATCGGTGTCGGCCCGGGTCGCGGTCGAGGCCGGCATCGCGCAGAGCTGGCACAAGCTGGTCGGCGACACCGGCGAGATTGTTTCGCTCGAGCATTACGGGGAATCCGCTGATGCCAAGACCTTGTTCCGCGAGTTCGGGTTCACCCCGGAAGCCGTCGTTGACGCCGCTGAACGAACAATCGACAACTAACCGAAGGAAAAGCCGATGACCCAGAATCCCAACCTCGCCGCCTTGAGCTCCGCGGGCGTGTCGGTCTGGCTGGACGACCTGTCCCGTCAGCGTTTGCAGTCCGGCAATCTGCAAGAACTGATCGACACCAAGAGCGTCGTCGGTGTCACCACCAACCCGTCGATCTTCCAGGCCGCGCTGTCTCACGGTGATGCCTACGACGGCCAGCTGGCGGAACTCGCCGAGCGCGGCGCCGACGTCGACGCGACGATTCGTACGGTCACCACCGACGACGTCCGCAACGCGGCCGATGTGCTCAAGCCGCAGTGGGAGTCCTCCGACGGGGTGGACGGCCGGGTCTCGATCGAGGTCGACCCGCGGCTGGCGCACGACACTGACAAGACCGTCGCGCAGGCCATCGAGCTGTGGAAGATCGTCGACCGGCCCAATATCCTGATCAAGATCCCCGCGACCAAAGCAGGCCTTCCCGCCATCACATCGACTCTGGCAGAAGGCATTTCGGTCAACGTGACGCTGATCTTCTCAGTCGAGCGTCACCGCGAAGTGATGGACGCGTACCTGGCCGGGCTCGAAGCCGCCAAGGCGGCCGGACATGATCTGTCCAAGATCCACTCCGTGGCATCGTTTTTCGTCTCCCGGGTGGACACCGAAATCGACAAACGCCTGGAGAAAATCGGCTCGGACGACGCAAAGGCCTTGGCCGGCAAAGCCGGTGTGGCCAACGCCCGGCTGGCATACGCGGCGTACCAGGAAGTGTTCGTCGGTGGAGATCGCTTCGCACCGCTCGAAGCCGACGGCGCCCGGGTCCAGCGTCCGCTGTGGGCGTCGACCGGTGTCAAGAACCCCGACTACTCCGACACGCTCTACGTGACCGAGCTCGTCGCGCCGAATACGGTGAACACCATGCCGGAGAAGACAATTGACGCCGTCGCCGACCACGGCACAGTGACCGGGGACACCATCACCGGCACCGCGTCGTCCGCCCAAGAGGTGTTCGACAAACTGTCGGCGATCGGCGTCGACCTGACTGACGTGTTCCTGGTGCTGGAGAACGAAGGCGTCGAGAAATTCGAAGCGTCGTGGAAAGAACTTCTCGACGCGACCCAGGAGCAACTCAACAGCGCATCCAAATGAGTCCTGCCAACTCTCGGACAAGCGCCGAAACTTGGCAGAACCCCCTGCGGGACAAGCGCGATAAGCGACTTCCCCGGATCGCCGGCCCATGCGCAGTCGTGATCTTCGGTGTCACCGGCGATCTGGCGCGCAAGAAAGTCGTGCCGGCGATTTACGACTTGGCCAACCGTGGCCTGCTGCCCCCGACGTTCTCTCTGGTCGGGTTCGGCCGCCGCGACTGGGACGACGAGGCGTTCAGCAATGAGGTCCACCAACTCGTCAAAGACCACTCCCGCACACCTTTTCGACCGGTGATCTGGGACCGGTTGGCAGAGGGTTGCCGCTTCGTCCAGGGCGCCTTCGACGACGACGAAGCGTTCGCACGGTTGGCCGAGACGCTATACAAGCTCGACGCTGAGCGAGGGACCGCCGGCAATCATGCTTTCTATCTGGCGATCCCCCCGAAGAGTTTCCCGGCGGTGTGCGAGCAGTTGCACGGCGCCGGTTTGGCCGAACCCCAGGATGGCAGCTGGCGCCGGGTGGTCATCGAGAAGCCGTTTGGCCACGATCTGGACAGTGCCCGCGAGCTGAACAACGTCGTCAACAGCGTCTTCCCCGAGGAGTCGGTGTTCCGCATCGACCACTATCTGGGTAAAGAGACGGTGCAGAACATCCTGGCGCTGCGCTTCGCTAACCAGTTGTTCGACCCGATCTGGAACGCCCACTATGTCGATCACGTGCAGATCACCATGGCCGAAGACATCGGCCTGGGCGGACGCGGTGGCTATTACGACGGCATCGGCGCAGCGCGCGATGTGATCCAAAACCATCTCATGCAATTGCTCGCACTCACTGCCATGGAAGAGCCGGTCAGCTTCCACCCCAAGGAATTACAGACCGAGAAGATCAAGGTTCTGTCTGCGACGCACCTCGTGGAGCCGCTCGACGAGACCACATCGCGCGGCCAATACACCGCAGGTTGGCAGGGCGGGGAGCACGTGGTCGGGTTACTCGATGAGGATGGGTTCTCCAAGAAGTCCACCACCGAGACGTTCGCCGCCATCACGGTGGAAGTCGACACCCGCCGGTGGGCCGGTGTCCCTTTTTACTTGCGCACCGGAAAACGGTTGGGCCGCAGGGTGACCGAGATCGCGTTGGTGTTCAAACGGGCACCCCACCTGCCATTCGACGCGACGATGACCGACGAGTTGGGGGCCAACGCGCTGGTAATCCGGGTACAGCCCGACGAGGGCGTGACGTTGCGGTTCGGGTCCAAGGTGCCGGGCAGCATGGAAGTACGCGACGTCAACATGGACTTCTCCTACGGCTCGGCATTCTCCGAGGACTCCCCCGAAGCCTACGAGCGGCTGATTCTGGACATGCTGTTCGGCGAGCCTTCGCTTTTCCCGGTCAACGACGAAGTCGAATTGGCTTGGGAGGTACTCGACCCCGTGCTCGATCGCTGGGCTGAGCACGGCAAGCCCGACCCATACGAGGCGGGCACGTGGGGTCCGGCGTCGGCGTTCGAGATGTTGCGCCGGACCGGCCGGGAATGGCGGCGACCGTGATCCTCGATTTGACGGAAACCACCACCAACGAGATCAACAAGAAGCTCGACGAACTGCGCGAAGAGGTCGGCGCGAAGACCCTGAGCAGGGTGTTGACATTGGTCATCGCAACCGACAACGACACCTTGCTCGAGGAATCCATCGACGCCGCCAACGCGGCCAGCCACGAGCACCCGAGCAGGGTGATCGCGGTGACGACCGGCCACGCGGACGCCACCGAACCGCACCTGGACGCCCAACTGCGGGTCGGCGGCGACAGCAGCGCCGGCGAGGTCGTGGTGCTGCGACTGTCCGGACCGCTCGCCGAGCACCGCGCCAGCGTGGTCGTACCGTTCCTGCTGCCCGATATCCCGGTGGTGGCGTGGTGGCCGTGTGAAGCCCCGGCCTCCCCCGCTCAGGATCCCTTGGGCCAGTTGGCGCTTCGTCGCATCACCGACGCCACCAACGGAAAAGATCCGCTCGCGGCGATCAAAGGCAGGCTGGCTGGATACGCCCCCGGTGACACTGACCTCGCCTGGAGTCGCATCACCTACTGGCGCGCGCTGCTCGCCTCCGCGATCGACCAGCCCCCGCACGAGCCGATCACCTCGGCGCTGGTGTCCGGGCTGGAGACCGAGCCCGCGCTGGATGTTCTTGCGGGCTGGTTGGCCACCCGCATCGACGGGCCCGTGCGTCGCGCGGTCGGCGAACTCAAAGTCGAACTGGTACGTCAGAGCGAGACGGTGACTCTCAGCCGGCCGCAGGACGGTTTGACCGGGACGCTGAGCCGCACCGCCAAACCCCAGGCGCTGGTTCCGTTGCCGCGCAGAGAAACTCGCGAGTGCCTGGCCGAAGACCTCCGGCGGCTGGATGCGGACGCGATCTACTTGTCGGCGTTGGAGGGGATCGATCAGGTGGAGTACGTATGAGCACCACGACAAGCGCGCAAACGTTCGATGACAGCGAGGCGCTAGTCGCCGCCGCCGCTGAGCGATTGATCGACGTCGTCAACGGCGCTATCGCCGCTCGTGGTCAAGCGCTGATCGTGCTGACCGGCGGCGGCAACGGCAACAAACTGTCGCGCTTCCTGGCGGCCAACGCCGAGCGGATCGACTGGACCAAGGTGCACGTCTTCTGGGGCGACGACCGCTATGTGCCCGAAGACGACGACGAGCGCAACGAGAAGCAGGCCCGCGAGGCCCTGCTGGATCACGTCGACATCCCGGCGCGCAACGTGCACGCGATGCCCGCCGCGGACGGCGAATTCGGCAACGACCTCGCCGCGGCCGCACTGGCATACGAGCAGCTGTTGGCGGCGAACGCCGAGCCGGGTGATCCCGCGCCGAATTTCGACGTCCACCTCCTGGGAGTGGGCCCGGAAGGACACATCAACTCCATCTTCCCGCACACGCCCGCCGTGCGCGAGACAGTCCGACAGGTGGTCGGCGTGGAGGATTCACCCAAGCCCCCGCCGCTGCGAATCACCCTGACGCTGCCCGCAATACAGCGGTCCCGAGAGGTCTGGCTGCTGGTGGCGGGCGAAGAGAAGGCCGAGGCCGTCGCCGAGGCGATCCATGGCGCGGCTCCGGCGGACATCCCCGCCGCGGGCGCGATCGGCCGTGAACACACCATCTGGTTTCTCGATAAGGCGGCGGCGAGCAAGCTACTCGACTAGCGCCGCGGCTCCGCCCGCCCGTCGGCGTAGCCGCGCTGGTACTCCTGAAGCCGCTGCAGGATGTCGGGCGGTGCCGCGCGTCCGATTACCGCGACGCAGTGCTGGTCAGAATCTCGCTGGCGCATATCCGATCAGATGGATAACCGGTCCCACAGGTTCCGCCGACCGCCATAATGAGCGGCATGGCAGACAAAAGCGCCGGTGATCGCCCAGCACGGCAGCGGATCAAGACGCTCACCCAGGCGGCGATGAACGCCGACGTCACCGTCAACCAACTCGAAGGCGTGTTGGACGGCCTGGGCGACACGTTGGGTGACCTGAACACGTCGCTGACGAACCTGAACAGTGCGGTCGACCGCCTCGACGGTGGGCTCGACCACTTCGAGGCCACCCTCGCCCGCATTGACGACCTGATGAAGCGGCTGGTGACGCTCGTCGCGCCGGTAGAGGCGATCGTTGAGCGCATCGACTACATGGTCGGCGTCGGCGAGACCGTGATGTCGCCGCTGTCGGTCACCGAACACGCAGTCCGCAACGCATTCAACGCCTTACGTAATCGCGGTAGCCGCTAGACCGTGCCGCGCCCGGTTCCCGATCCGCCATACGCCGAGGGCACCGGTCTGCCGTGGGACGTGTCGGTCACCGACGCCGTTGCCGCCATCGGGGCGGCCCGAACTCAACACGGCGACACGTTCGCCGTGCGCAGCGGCGATGACCGCTACCTGTTCACGTTCTCCCCTGCCGGCGTCGAGTCGTTCTACGGCCTGCCCGAAGAGAAGGCCAGCAAGGGCGTCGCCGACTATCTGATGTTGCGGCGCAAACTTCCCGACGAGATCTTCGAGGGCCGCCGCATCCTGCCCGGCACGTTGTTTCGCCGCGACGACGTTGCCGGATATCTGGCCAATCTGGATCGGGCGCTCGACGAGACGATCGTCGAGTTGGGGCCATCGGGATCGACCGACGTCTTCGCGCTGACCCGCCGACTCGGCCACCGGATGGGGCTGGCCTCCTGGGCGGGGGCCGGGTCGGCCCGCGGTGAGTTGTTCGAGCGTCTGGTCCGGGCCTTCGACACCCTCGACGGTTCCGACGCCTTCGTGCATCCCGATGCGATGGCGGCGGTGGCCGCCTCGGAGAAGCGCGCCGAGCGTGCCGCCCTCGATGAGGTAACCGCGATCATCGCCGACGCCGTGCAACACCGCGACGGCGATGAGGGCTTGTTTGGCAGGATCGTCGATGAATGGCACAACGAGTTGGGAGACAACCGGATTCGCGGCATCGCCCTCGATGTCGCGCTGATCCACATCGCGTCGATGTCCAACCTGGCGGCCGCGCTGGGGTGGGCATTGGTGGATCTCCTCGAGCATCCCGTACCGCTGACACGAGTTGCGGCCGGCGATACGGATCTGGCGCAGCGATGCGCGCTGGAGTCGATCCGGCTGGCTCAGCGGTCGATCATGTCGCGCGCCGTGCTGTCACCGGTCGTGCTCGACACCGGTGACGTCAGCTACCAGGTACCGCCCGGTTGGACCATTGCCACGCTGCTGCCGTTGCTCAATACGTCCGTGGCTGCCGGACTCGGGCAGTGGGACCCCGATCGGTGGACGCGGCACCGGCTGACCGCCGAGAAATCGCTTCCGTCGCCGATGTTGGTGACGGCCTTCGGGCACGGTCGGCATTCCTGCCCGGCGCAACCGTTTTCGCTGTCCGCGATGACGGCAACGATGACACGGCTGTTCGGCCGCTACCAGATGACTCCGAACTGGACGACGCACCCGCGACCGGTCCCGGCTCAGATCGGTGGCGTGGCGCGGGCCGACGGACCGTGCATGCTCAGCTACGTCGCGAACTGAACAGGCAACTGCAGATACGACGCGTGAATCCCGCCGGTGTGGACGACGTGCGTGCCTTTGTTCTGCGGCGAGTATTCGCGAAGCGCGGGCATCCATTGGCCAGTCAGATTCTGCGCGCTGATCACCAGCCGAAGCTGCTCGCCAGGATGGAACACGAGACCGACTGGCAGCAGATCGATTTCGACCTCGACGACCGCGCCGGGCGTGAGTTTCTCGACTCGGTCGAAGCTGTGGACAGGGACCTCGTCGGTCGACATCGTCTCGTCCAGGTGCCGCATCGACACGCGCAGACGGCCGGCGGAGCCCTGGTACCGAAGGATTGACGCCCCCCGCTCGGTGACGTCGTGGATCATCGCACCGTGGTTGGGCACGGTGAACTCCTGCAGCAGCGTTCCCTGCACATTCAACTTCTGGACGAAGACGAATAGGTCCATGTCGTCGGAGCCCTGTGCTTCAACCCATAGCCGCACCTTGGGGTAGCCGACCACCGTGGTCTCCTCGTCGAAGCGGGCGATGAACGAGACCAGACCGGGATTGGTTTCCGCGTCGTACGCCGCCGTCACCTCCTCCGCGGGCGCATCGGTGCGCAGCGTCCGCGAGCCGCCGTCGAGGTGGTACTTCGTGTAGACGACGCCGGCCGGGGGGAACTGGTCCGCAGGCAGATTGATCTTGTCTCCGCCGTCAAGGTCAAGAACGGAGTACCGGACCCGCGGGGTCTGCTCCCAGCCGTTGTCCTCCCCCTTCAGGAAGTGATCGAAGAACCGGCGCAGATCTTCCCGGTTCGCCTCGTCGTAATAGTCGGGCCACTCCTGACTGTTGTGAATGCGCAGCCATTTGTCGTCCGAACCCATCCCTCGCCAGGCACGGAACGTGCCTGCGGTGTGCAACGAGTTCGAATAGCTGGCCACAACGTAGGCCGGCACGTTGATCCGCTCGACGCGAGGAATCTTGTTGCGCCACAGGTCGTTCATCAGCGGGTAGCGCTCCGCCTCGGCGAGAATGTCCTCCTTGCGACTTTTGCCCCAATAGCTGTTTTCTTGGAGCTGTCGGGCGAACCCGGTATCGGGCATGCCGCCGCGCATCACGAGATCGCGGTAGACGTCGCTGACGCCCTCCCATGGATTGATCGCCGCGAGGTGTGGAGGCTGTTCGGCGGCCGCGAACCATTGCGCGACAGCGAGATAGGACGTCCCGCTCATAGCTACCTTGCCCGTGCACCAGTCCTGAGTGGCCAGCCACTCGATCAGATCGTGGCAATCCTCGCCCTCTTGGCGATCCCATAAAACGCTGTCGCCCTGCGAATCTGAGACGCCTCGGACATCGGGGTTACAGATCGCGTAGCCGCGGGCGCACCAATACGCCGGATCGGGCCCCTCGAACTTATGCAGACCCGACACGATGCCGTTGTCCAAACCGACCAGCCCGAACACCCCCATCGCGGCCGGAGAGCTTCCTTGACCCTTGCCATACGGGCTCCACGCCACAATGACCGGCACCTTCTCGGAGCCCGCCGGTCGCAAAATATCGACATAGGTCGTCACACCGTCACGCATGGTGACGCTGACGTCCTTGTCGAGCACGATGTCGACCGGTACAGCCTTGAAAGCCGGCGCAAGACGGAAACCCGCCGCGAGCGTGCGGGTTCCCGGATCGAACCCGCTGAGCACCCCGTACCTACCGCCCGGCTCCAAGGGGTGGGACGGCGTGAACAGTTTCTCGATGTCGGTCATCGCCGTCTCCCTCGTTAGTGAACATGTCCGTCTCTTCGACCGTAGCCAACAATCGATATTAAATCAACAGCTGTTCATATTATTGATCTCGCGGTACTTTCGATACGTGAGCGTCAAGCGCGAAACAAAGCCCGAGGTGCGCCGGGGACGGCGGCCGGGCACGACCACGACGCGGCAAGACATCCTCGATGCGGCCCGCGCCCGCTTCGCCACCGACGGCTTCGCCGCCACCACTATCAGGCGCATTGCGGCCGATGCCCGGGTCAACCCGTCGCTGGTCATGCAATTCTTCAATTCGAAGGAAGAGTTGTTCGGCGCGGTCATGTCGATCTCGCCAAAGACGTTGGCGCGCATCGCAACCGTGTTCGAGGGCCCTGATGAACACCTCGGCGAACGGGTCGTGCGCGCTCACCTAGAGGCGTGGGACGGGGCCCCGGAAGATTCGGAACCGTTGATGGCCATGCTTCGGGGCGCCATCGTGAACGAGCAGGCGGGCACCCAACTGCGCGAATTCATCCAGGCCCGGCTTCTCGAAGCGATGGGCTCCGGACACGCCGATGACCCCTTGGCGGCACTGCGCGCGGGCGTGGCATCGTCGATGCTGGTCGGCATCATTGTCAGCCGGCGACTCGTCGGAGTTCCGATCCTCGCGGAGGCGGACACCGAGACGCTGGTGGCACTGGTCGCCCCAGCGATCCAGGATGTGCTGACCTAGCCGCCGCACCAGGTGTGCAGCAGTGCCGCGGTCTGGGTTGCGGCGCGCAGGGTCTGGCTGTCGCCGTGGCTCAGCGCGTCACGCGCCTCCGCGATCCGCCCACGTGCGGTGTCGAGCAGCGAATTGCCGACGCATCCCGGCTGCTCTGGAAGTTGCGGCGGTGGCGGCCTGCTCATCGACGCTTCAAAGGCCGATGGGTCGTTGGGCACGGCCGGCTGATGGAGAAAAGGCGCCGCGAGTATCTCTTCGGTGGCGCGGATTTTGATGGCACACCTGCGGTACTCCTCACCGACCCAGCCGATCACGTCGGCGGCTGTCCCGAGCCGCGTCGCGTCGTCATCGCTAATACCTTCGGAGCGACCGAATTTGGCGAAGTAGTGGAACTGTTTGCTGACACTGTCGAAACACGCTGCGGCAAGCTCGAGTCGAAGCGCGTCCAGATCGGGTGTCAGCGACATGACGTGTGCCGCCGTTTCTAGCCGCTGTTGCGCAGCGCGCTGGCCAGACCGTTCATCGTCAGCAGGATCCCGCGCTGCACCAGTTCGTCGTCATCACCGGAGCGATAACGTCGCAGCAACTCGACCTGCAGGTGATTCAGCGGCTCCAGATACGGGAAGCGGTTGAACACCGAACGGGCCAGCGCCGGGTTGTCGGCGAGCAGGTTGTCCTGGCCGGTGATCAGCTTGTGCGCGTTGATGCTTCGCTGGTGCTCAGCAGCGATCTTGTCGAACACCCGCCGACGCAGTGATTCGTCTTCGACGAGTTCGGAGTAACGGGCCGCCAGGCCGAGGTCGGTTTTGGCGAGGACCTGTGCCATGTTCGACAGCACGGTCTGGAAGAACGGCCAACGCTCATACAGTTCACGCAGTGTGTCCAGGCGTCCCTCGCCGCCGGCGATCCACTCCTCGATCGCCGTGCCGGTCCCGTACCAGCCGGGCAGCATCACCCGCGACTGGCTCCAGGCCATCACCCAGGGAATGGCGCGTAAGTCGGAGATCGACGACGTCTGCTTGCGCGACGTCGGCCGGCTGCCGACGTTGAGCGCACCGATCTCGCTGACCGGCGTGGACTGCAGAAAATACTCCACGAAACCGTCTGTCTCGTGGACCAATTCGGAGTATGCCCGTTGCGCCCGGTCGGCCAGCTCGTCGAGAATCTCGTAGGCCGGGCCGGCTGCGTCGCCGAGCCCTTCGACATCGAGCAGGGTCGACTCCAGGGTCGCCGACAGCAGCGTCTCCAGATTGCGCTGGGCAATGATCGGCTCAGCGTATTTGGCGGCGATTACCTCGCCCTGCTCGGTCAGCCGCAGCGATCCATTCACCGCGCCCGGCGGCTGAGCCAGGATGGCTTCGTAGCTGGGCCCGCCACCGCGACCCACGGTGCCGCCGCGGCCGTGGAAGAGCCGCAACCGAATTCCGGTTTTGCGCGCCGATTCGACGAGGTCGAGTTCGGCGCGGTAAAGCGCCCAGTTGGCGGTCAAGTAGCCGCCGTCTTTGTTGGAGTCGGAATAGCCGAGCATCACCTCTTGGCTGTCGCCGCGAGCCCTGACGATACTTTGGTAGACCGGAAGATCAAGTGCTGCTTCGAGAATCGACGCGCCGCGACGCAAATCGTCGATCGTCTCGAAGAGTGGAACGATGCCGACCGGACAGTAGGGCTCGTCGGCGGAGGCGTCGATCAGTCCGGCTTCCTTCAGCAGGATGCCCGCTTCGAGCAGGTCGGAGACGGAACGACACATCGAGATGATGTAGTTGGGCACCGCGGGCGGACCGTAGATGTCGACCGCGCGCGCGGCGGCGGAGACGATGGCGAGTTCTTTTTGAGCCAGTTCCGACAGCTGCTCACGGTCGCCGATCAGCGGCCGTCGGGTCCCCAATTCCTCGGCAAGGATGTTGACTCGCTCATCTTCGCTCAGCGAGAGGTAGTCGGGGTGCACTCCGGCCCAGGCGAGTAGCTCGGCGACCACTTCTTCGTGGACGTCGGAGTTCTGCCGCATGTCCAGGCCTGATAGATGAAACCCGAAGACGCGCACGGCTTCTCGCAGCCGGACCAGCCGGTCGTCGGCCAGCAGCCTACTGCCGTTCGCGCGCAGTGAAGCGTCGACGGTATCGAGATCGGCCAGCATCTCGCCCGGCGTCGAGTACGCCGGCAGACCGAGGTCGAGGAGATTGTCCGGCTCTTCGTCCAAGATCTGTGCCGCAGTGGCAGTGAGCCGGCCGTGGATGACGCGCAGGGCGCGGCGGTACGGCTCGTCGCCGCGGGCCGGTTCGTCGCAGTCCTCGGCCAGCCTGCTCAGCTCGTCGGTCACCGCCACCAATCGTGACGACATCGACAGTTCCTGCTCCAGCGCACTCAGCTCTGCGGTGTAGTGGTTCAGCGCGGTGTACGCGGCGCTGCCGGTGGCCAGTCGTACGACGTCGGCGGTGACGTTGGGGTTGCCGTCGCGGTCGCCGCCAATCCACGAGCCGGGCCGCAGAATAGGTTCGGGGAGTAGGTCGGCGTCGGGCCAGCGACTGCGCAACGCGTCGCGAACTCCGGCGTTGACCTTGGGCACCACGTCGAAAAATGCTGTCGCGTAATACCGCAACCCGACCGCGATTTCGTCGGAGATCTGCAGGCGAGACAGCCGCACCAACGCCGTCTGCCAGAGCATCAACACTTGGCGGCGGAGTTCGGTTTCGATATCGCCGCCGTCGTCGGTCTCGGTGTGGCCCTGCGCGTGCAGCCGCATCAGTTGGGTGATGCGGTGTTGGGTATCGAACACCGTCCGGCGACGCGTTTCGGTCGGATGGGCGGTGATCACCGGCGACACCAGCGAGCCGGTCAGGGCCTCGGCCACGGTCGCCGAATCCAGATCCGCAGCGTCGAGCTTTTGGTAGGTGGCGGCCAGGCTGCTGTCCTGCGGCGGGTCACCCGCCTCGACGTGAATCGCGCGGCGGCGTTCCCGGTGGATATCTTCGGCGACGTTGGCCAGCAGCGCGAAGTGGCTGAACGCCCGGATCACCGGGATTGCCCGGTGGATGTCGATGCCGTCGAATAGCTGCGCCACCTCGGTGCGCTCGATCTCCGAACGACGCACCCGAAACGACGCAATACGGGCCCGCTCCACCAGGTCGAAGACCTCGTCGCCGTTCTGCTCGCGCACGGTGTCGCCGAGAATGGCACCGAGTAAGCGGATGTCGTCGCGCATCGGTTCGGTCGCTTCGCGACCTATTCGGGTGCGTTTGACCGCGCCGAAGGGCTCGAGCGAGTCGGGTGCTTCAGCCATACCTACCAGTATCGGGGTGGCTGGCCGACTTCGCCTTTCGTGGCGTCAGGCGTTGTATTTGATACGCAGCGCCATACCGACGATGGCGACCAGCCAGATACCGACGACGAACAGCGTCAGTCGGTCGAGGTTCTTCTCCACGACCGTCGACCCGGACAGGCTGGATTGCACGCCACCACCGAAGAGCGTGGACAGACCGCCACCTTTGGCGCGGTGCAACAGCACCAACAAGACCACCAGGATGCTGGTGACCACCAGGGTGATCTGCAGGGCCAATTCCATGGCGCACAGCTTACCGGGCCGCGAACGCCCGGTTCAGACCGGCGCTACGAAGTCAGCGGGCCCCAGTAGGTCTTGTCCGTGGCGTAGTCGAAGTACGCCTCGTGGGTGAAGAAGGGAACGACACCGCTGTCGATCGAGCTGCCCGAGATCACCGTCGGCGCCGTGCTCTGGCTGAGGCTGTCGGTACCCACCACGTACGAGTACAGCAGCGTGTTGTGGTCGTAGACCGAAATCGTGTCGCCCTGAAGGCTGCCGGAGCCCGCGATCGACGACGGAATGGTTCCGTAGACCCCGCCGGAGTCGAGGTCGTTGGTCACCGTCCCACCACCGATCACAGTGCCGTTGTGCGTCACCGTTTCGGTCAGGTTCCCCACAATGGGCGATCCGCCCAGCAGGGTTCCTCCAGTCAGCGGGTTGTCGCCATCGATGATCAGATGTTTGTCGGCCCCGACCAAGTCGACGAGCACCCCGCCGTAACTCTCAAACGGGCTTTCCGTCGGTCCGGCCGTGTCCGGCCCGATACCCAGGATGCCGTCGACGTGATTGCTGCCGAGGAAGCTCTGGAAGTTCTCGAAGATGTTCGCCGGGTTCGTCGACCAGGAGAAGAGCTCGACGTCGACCGGGCTGTTTGTGGTCAGGATGTCGGAGCCGTCGGTCCCGTACGAGACCGGCACGCTGCCATACTCCAGATAGAAGTATTCGACGCCACCGCTGTAGCCGCTGAATCCATAGTTCTCCGGCGCTCCGAGCTTGAAGAGTTCCTCGAGTGCCGCGAAGTCATTGCTGCCGAGCTCTTCCCATGGGACGACAAGACCACTCGATCCGGTGTCGACCAGCAGCGTCGAGGGGTCGCCGGCACCGATCGCGGCCTGGATGGTCGGCTCGGTGACGATCTGCATGGTGACCGGGAGCGTGTAGGAGGCTGCGGCCGCGGCGGGTTCCGCCCCCGTCGAAGCGGCCGCCAGGGCAGAGTCGGCGGTCGGCAGCGCGAGATCGAAGGAGCCGAGACTGGCCAGCAGGGTATCGGCCCAGCTGGTCAGGTCGAGCGCTGCGGCCGGGTCGAAGAGCGCGATCGAGTCGGTCAGCGAGGTCAGGATCGGCTGGATGATCGGGTCGAGTAGATCCTCGAAGTCCGCCTGAGCAGGTGTCGCCGATCCGGTGGCAATCGCGGCCGCAGTGACGAACGCGCCGGCGCTCGCCCCCATCCCGATCACCAGACGACGTCCCGACTTGACGGCGTGGTTCTTGCCGAGACGACTTGCCATTCGAGTGACCCCCGAGGAGTTGGCGGGGCTGCACAGCCAGCCCATGAACCTTAACGACCCTGTGTTTCTATCAGGTTCCGCTAAGTTAGCTGTGACTTCCCTGCCAAACAACCCGAGCGCATACCAAATTCAAAATCTTGAGGTAGGCGCCACGCGATGGCTGCTAGCCGAAGATCGTCGTCCCAGTGCCGGCCGGTGAGTTTTCCATCGAAATCGGACCCAGCAGGAACGGCTCGACTCCGCTGTCCATCGTGGTTCCCGACGTCACGCTCGGGTCGTCGGCGGCGCTCACGGTGTAGGAGTACAGCGGTTCCGTGCCGTTCTTGTCGGCGAAGAGCGCGATCGTGGTTCCCGGGTTGACGAGATCCGTGGTCGAGTTGTACTCAGACGACGTGAACAACGACGACGGAATTGATCCGCCTACGCCGCCCGAGTCGATGTCGTTGGACACCGCTTGCAGTGCACCACCGTCGATCGAGATGTATTCGGTGCTGATCGGTGCACCGCCGAGCGAAGTCCCCGACACGGGGGCGCCGCCGACAATCAGCTCCTTGCCGGGGATGTCGACAGTCACGTTGCTGAAGCTCTCAAACGGGCTGGTGGTCGGACCCGCGGTGTTTTCCCCGATACCGAGGATGCCGCTGACATCGTTGCCGCTGAGGAAGTTCTGGAAGGCGTCATTGCTGAAGTAGCTCAGGAAGTTCGACGGATCCCAGGAGTAGACCTCGATGTCGACGGGGCCATCAGTGGTCAGACCGTCGGCGTACGTGATCGGCACGTCGTTGTAGGTCAGGTAGAGGTAGTCCACCCCGCCGCTATAACCGCTCTCCGAAATGCCGGTAGGAGTGCCGAGCGCGTACAGGGCCTCAAGCTGGGTGAGAAAGTTCGATCCAAGATCGGTATCCGGGATGACCAGGCCGCTGGATCCGGTGTCGACCAGGAGAGGCACCGAGGTGGTGCCGCCGTCGATCGCGGCGTTGACGGTCGGCTCGGTTCCTTCAAACACCGTTATCGGAAGGTCGTAGACGCCGGTCGACGCAGCGGGTTCGGCTGCGGTCGCGGCGGCTGCAAGAGCAGACTCAGCCGACGGCAACGCCAGGTCGAACGAGCCCAGGCTGCTCAGCAGGCTGTCGGTCCAGCTAGTGATATCTAGGGCCGCGGCGGGGTCGATCGCTGTCAGCGAGTCCGTCAAGGACGACAGCAGCGGCTGGATGATCGGGTCGAGGAGGTCCTCGAAGTCGGCGTGCGCCGGCGCAGCGGTCACCGCGGATCCGGTCGCCATCGCGGCCGCGGCGAGAAACACCCCAGCACCCGCACCGACGCCGACCAGCAGACGGCGGCCCGCGCCGGCCTTTCGCGCCTGCTTTTTACCGTCCCGACCAGCCACTTGGTTTCCCCCGACTTGGTATGGCTCAGCTATGAGCGCAACTAGATAAACCTGTGCAACTTTCAGGTTTGACTTAGCTAAGCGTGCCCAGGCCGTGATCGCAACCCGTACAGACCGGTTGTTCAGGTGGCGGTCACTTTGGCGTGTCCCTCGCAGCTGCGCTCGGCCCGCCCCGTTGTGCGCCAATCAGGCCGACAGTCGTGTTACGGCAGCGGTCCGCCGGCCGCGATCGCTGACAGCGTCGCGAACTGCTCGGCATCCAGCGACGCTCCACCGACCAGGGCGCCGTCCACGTCTTCCTGCGCGACGATGTCGCCGATGTTCTTGGCGTTCACCGATCCGCCGTAGAGCACCCGGACGGTGTCGGCGATCTGCGGCGACGCCAGCGAGGCCAGCTCCTTGCGGACTGCCGCACACACTTCCTGCGCATCGGCGGCGCTGGCCACCCGCCCGGTGCCGATCGCCCAGACCGGCTCGTAGGCGATGACGGTCTTGCCGATCTGCTCGGCGGACAGCCCGGCCAGCGACCCTCGAAGCTGATTCTGGCAGTGGCCGACGTGCTCACCGGCCTCGCGGATTTCGAGATGCTCACCGATGCAGACGATCGGCGTGAGCTGGTGCTTGAGCGCGGCTGCGGCTTTGGCGGCCACCAACGCGTCGTCCTCATCGTGGTAAGTGCGCCGCTCGGAGTGCCCGACGACGGCGTAGTGGCAACCCAGCTTGGCCAGAAACGCGCCGCTGATCTCGCCGGTATACGCGCCGGACTCGTGCTGTGACACATCCTGGGCGCCATAGGTCAGTCGCAGCTTGTCGCCGTCGACCAGGGTCTGCACACTGCGCAGATCGGTGAAGGGCGGAATGACCGCGACGTCGACCTTGTCGAAGTACTTGTCGGGCAACGAGAACGCGATCTTCTGTACCAGGGCGATGGCCTCGAAGTGGTTGAGGTTCATCTTCCAGTTGCCCGCAATCAGCGGCTTGCGGCTCATCGTCGTCCTTTGCTCAGGTAGTCAACACTTCGAGGCCCGGCAGCGTCTTGCCCTCAAGGTATTCCAGCGATGCCCCGCCACCGGTGGAAATATGCGAGAAGCCGTCCTCGGGCAGCCCCAGCGCGCGCACCGCAGCGGCCGAGTCACCGCCGCCGACCACACTGAACGCGCCTTTGGCCGTCGCGGCGGCAATCACTTCGGCGAGACCCTTGGTGCCTGCGGCGAACGCCGGGAACTCGAAAACCCCCATCGGACCGTTCCAGAAGATGGTCTCCGCGTTGGCCAGCAGCTTGGTGAACCGGATAACCGACCCGGGACCGATGTCCAGGCCCATCTGGCCCTCCGGAATCGCATCAGCGGCAACAACTTTCGACGTAGCATCGGCGGCGAACTTGTCGGCCACCACGATGTCGACCGGAAGCCGGATGACGTCGGCGTAGGTGTCGAGCAGTTTTCGGCAGGTGTCGATCATCTCGGGCTGCAGCAGCGACGTGCCCACGGGAAGGCCCATCGCGGCAAGGAACGTGTAGCACATGCCGCCGCCGATCACGATGCTGTCGGCTTTGGTGGCCAGCTGTTCGATCACGCCGAGCTTGTCGGAGACCTTGGAGCCGCCGAGGATCACCGCGTACGGCCGCTTCGTTGAACCGGTCAGCCGCTCGAGCACGTCCACTTCTTCAGCGACCAGCTTGCCGGCGTAATGCGGTAGCAGCGTCGCGACGTCATAGACCGAAGCCTGCTTGCGGTGCACCACACCGAACCCGTCGGATACGAAAGCGCCACTGCTGCCGACCAATTCGGCGAGTTCGCGGGCCAGCGCCAGCCGTTCGCCATCGTCCTTGCTGGTTTCCCGCGGATCGAAGCGGATGTTCTCCAACAGCAGGACATCCCCGTCGCTCAGGTGTCCGGCCCGGGCCTTGGCGTCTGCGCCCACGACATCGTCGGCCAACTGCACGTCCTTGCCCAGCTGCCTCACTCAGGTCCGCGGCGACCGGCGCCAGCGACAGCTTCGGGTCGGGCTTGCCGTCAGGGCGTCCCAGGTGAGCGGTCACTACCACCTTGGCGCCGGCGTCGGCCAGCGCCTTGATCGTCGGCACCGACGCGGTGATACGGCCGGGGTCGGTGATGAAACCGCCGTCGTCCAGCGGCACATTCAGGTCGGACCGAACGAGGACTCCGCGACCCGAAACTCCCTGTGCGAGAAGGTCGTCCAGGTTGTGGATAGCCACGGCTACAGCGACTTGCCGACCAGCGCGACCAGGTCGACGAGGCGGTTGGAGTAGCCCCATTCGTTGTCGTACCAGGACACCACCTTGGCCTGATCGTCGATCACCTTGGTCAGCCCGGAGTCGAAGATCGAGCTGTGCGGGTCGGTGACGATGTCGCTGGAGACGATCGGCGCGTCGTAGTACTTGAGGATGCCCTTCATCGGGCCGTCCGCGGCGGCCTTCATCGCGGCGTTGATCTCGTCGGCGGTGGCGGACTTCTTCAGCTGCGCGGTCAGGTCGGTGACCGAACCGGTTGGGATCGGCACCCGCAGCGCGTAGCCGTCCAGCTTGCCCTTGAGTTCGGGCAGCACCAGACCGATCGCCTTGGCGGCACCGGTCGAGGTCGGCACGATGTTGAGCGCCGCCGCCCGGGCCCGGCGCAGATCCTTGTGCGGACCGTCCTGCAGGTTCTGGTCCTGCGTGTAGGCGTGGATGGTGGTCATCAGACCCTTGACGATGCCGAACTCGTCGTTGAGCACCTTGGCGATCGGGCCGAGGCAGTTCGTGGTGCACGACGCGTTGGAAATGATGTTCTGGCTGCCGTCGTACTTGTCGTCGTTGACGCCCAGCACGATGGTGATGTCCTCATCAGTGGCCGGTGCGGAGATGATCACCTTCTTGGCGCCGGCGTCCAAGTGGCCCTTGGCCTTTGCGGCGTTGGTGAAGATTCCGGTGGACTCGACGACGACGTCGACGCCGAGGTCGCCCCACGGCAGCGCCGCCGGGCCCTCTTTGACCTCCAGCGCCTTGATCTTGTGGTCGCCGACGACGATGGTGTCCTCGCCCTCGAGGCTGACGTCGAAAGGCAGCCGGCCCAGGATCGAGTCGAATTTCAGCAGGTGCGCCAGGCTGGCGTTGTCGGTCAGGTCGTTGGCCGCTACCACCTCGATTTCGGTGTCGGCTCCCGCGGCCTGCTGCGCCAGCAGGGCCCGGTAGAAGTTGCGGCCGATGCGACCGAAGCCGTTGATGCCTACCCGGACCGTCACGTGTATCTCCTTCGACGCTGACTCGATGCTCGGCGCCAGCCTAGTAGCTGCAGATATGCCGGTCGCGAATTCGGTGGTTTAGGTCACGCTTGTCGCGTGGTGACGGGGTGGACGGGCAGTTCGTCGCCGGGCTCGGGCCAGGGCTGGCGGGCCAGCATGTCGTCGACCGCGATGTAGCCTTCCTCGATCAAACCGGTCTTGGCGTCGACGATGCGGTACCACTGCTTTTTCGTCTGGATCGGTTGGCCTTCCAGGATGATCACCCGCAGGTCGCCCTCCTCGAGCTGGCAGCGCCGCTGAACAGCCTCGACCAGCTGCTCGTTGTGCAGGTGGCCTTCGCCGAAATTCCAGCCGATCAGCGGCCCCGCGACGGTTTCGCCTTCACGCAGCGCGTAGTCCTCCTCGTTGTCGAGCGCGCGCGGCAGTAGACCGTTGAGCGCGCGACCGTGGACGTGCATGGACCGGAAGGCGCGGGCCTTGTCGCTGATGATCTCGGCGGTGTTCGGGTCATACAGCCGGGCAATTTGCTTGGTGGTCAGAGCCGAGCTCTTGACGACGTTCTCTTCGATCTTGTCTTCCACGCCCGCGCGGAAGCACCAGACGCTCGACGCCCAGTTCCCCGCGTAATACCGCAGGGCGGGCAGAAATGAAATCTGTTGCGGGAACATGTTTCCCACGATAGGTATCACAAGCAGGGCCGCCATCAACATCGCCAGCAGCAGCGGCGAACTCAGGTCGTAGATCACGATGTCGCTGTAGTGCCCGAACAGGTAGAACAGCGAGAAGATGAAAAAGATGTTCCATTCCAACGGAACCCCCATCGGCAGGTTGGAAATGATGTTGAGGTGGAAGATCACCATGAAAGCGATCAATGCCCACCGCCACGGGTGATTGCCGGCGGCGAACACCAGAACCGCCGGGACGATGAGTTCGGCGGTGGTACCACCGACGTGAGCCATCACCTTCGGAATCCAGGTGGGCCGGACGTCGTTGACCGGGTCGCGATAAAGCCGGCGCTTCAACCAGTTGAATGGCTTGCCGCGCAGTAGCGCGTTGTTGCTCGTCATTGCCGCGACCACGTAGGGAAAGTGGTGGTTGAGCTTGGAAGTCGCAGCGCCCCACCACAGTCCGAGCATGACGATCTTGAATGCGGCGATCTGGTCGGTGAACGGGAAGAAGAAGATCACCAGTTTCAGCCAGTAGTGCTCTCCCCGGGCGGCCAGGAAGATCGTTTTGTCGCGCAACCCCAGCAAGGCCAGCGCGATGATCGTCGGCAGAACCATCAGCGGGTCGATCAACCCGACGTCGCCGCTTCCGGTGACCGAGCCGCCGTGGCCGGGTGCCAGCAGCGCCCAGACGCCGGACGCCAGGACCACTACGTAAAGGGCCACGTCGAAGAGGGTGCGGGTGTCGCCGCGAGTGAACGGCACGTCGTTCGGCCAGGGCGGCAACCGAATTGTCTTGGGCCGCAACCAGTAGAGGAATCCCCCAATCGGCGGCATGAATCGCGCGGTGAGCGGGCCGGACCCGCAGCCCAGGCCGAGAACCTCGAACAGCAGCGTGAAAATGATGAACTTCTGGTAGACGATCGGCTGCGTCCACCAGTCCTCGATGCGGCCGAGCCCGCCCAGACCCGGCGTCAGCGAGATGACCGCCGCGGCGCCTGCGGCATAGGCGGCCATCTTGATCACGTACAGCAGGTAGATCGCCGACGGAGTGCCGAAGCCGTGCTCAACCCAGTGCCGGGTCACCACCTGCATCCGGTCGGCCGCCGAGCGGTTCAACCAGGTTTCTGGGTCGACATCGGGAAGATCCGGGGTGATGAATCCCATCACGGCCTCGTTTCAGGTCTGCCACCGTTGGCGAGAACAATCTAGCGGGATCACCAAGCCAGTCTTGAGGATTGCTGTGAGTGTCCGTTGATCGCTTGACCGCGACGAGTCCCGGCCGGTACGAACGTATCGTCCTCTTAAGATTCGTTAAGGAATATCAATGGCCAATCTCAGCCCCCGCACTCGACTGCTGGCGTCCGGAGCGGGAGCGGCCTTCCTGGCGTTGCTTGCAAGCCCACTCACCCACGCCGATACCGGCGGTGCCTACGCCGACATTTCAGCTATCTACGGCGACGCGTTCGCCTTCGCCAACTCCTTCGGGTCGTATGAAGACACACTCTTTTTCTCCGACCTCACCAGTTCCGCGAATCTGTTCAGCGCCAGCGGGATTGACTTCGGTGGGGATCCGTTTCCGGCAGGCGCAACTGCGACAGATGACGTTGGAGCGATAGCGACCGAGGGCACCAAGCTGAACAATGAGCTCAGCGCTCTCGAATACCCCGACCTGACGTCCGTTCAGGCTGCGACGGATTCCAAGGAGCTACCGCTGATCGCCGAAGCCCTGACATTTCAAGATCAGATCAACCAATCCATCGCCTTCCTGCCGTCGATTCCGGCTCAAGACGAGACGAATCCGCTGCTGATCGCCGATCTGAGCGCGCTGTACAACAACGAACTGAACCTGGATACCACTCTGGTGAACCTGGGCTACGAACTGGCCGCCGCCAGTCCGGCCGGGCTGACTGAGGACAACGCCGCGATCATCGCCGATGCGTTGGGGATAGCGAGCGACGCGCAAGGCGCATCGGAAACGCTGACGATTCTCGCCGACTTGACGAGCCTCGGACTCTAGGCGTCTTCCATCAGATCCGGGGTCACCGCCGACTCGGTGTCCGGAATCCCCTCGACCTTCGCCTTGCGGTCGGCCATCGACAGCAGTCGCCGAATGCGACCGGCCACAGCGTCTTTCGTCATCGGCGGGTCGGCCAGCCGGCCCAACTCCTCCAGCGAGGCCTGCCGGTGCTCGACGCGCAGCTTGCCTGCCGCAGACAGATGATCGGGCACGCCGTCGCCGAGAATTTCCAGCGCCCGTTCAACGCGGGCTGCTGCCGCGACCGCTGCGCGTGCCGAGCGCCGCAGGTTGGCGTCGTCAAAGTTGGCCAGCCGGTTGGCAGTCGCCCGTACTTCGCGGCGCATCCGCCGCTCTTCCCAGATCAACCGGGTGTCTTGAGCACCCATCCGCGTGAGCAACGCTCCGATGGCCTCACCGTCACGCACGACCACCCGGTCGGCGCCGCGGACCTCGCGCGCCTTGGCGCTGATACCCAGCCGGCGCGCCGCGCCCACCAGCGCCAGCGCAGCCTCGGGTCCTGGGCAGCTGACTTCCAGCGCCGACGAACGACCCGGCTCGGTCAACGAACCGTGGGCCAAGAACGCACCGCGCCACGCGGCCTCGGCGTCACCGATGCTCCCGCCGACGACCTGCGCTGGCAAGCCTCGCACCGGCCGGCCGCGCAGATCGAGCAAGCCGGTCTGTCGGGCCAGCGCCTCGCCGTCGTTGGCGACCCGCAACACGTAGCGCGTGGTCTTGCGGATTCCGCTGGCAGACAACACATGTACTACCGCGTTGTAGCCGTACAGATCGAAGATGTCCTTGCGCAACCGTCGGGCGATGCTGCCCAAATCCACCTCTGCTTCGACGACCACGCGGCCGGCGACGATGTGCAACCCGCCGGCGAAACGCAGCAATGAGGTCACCTCGGCGCGCCTCGCGCTCACCGCAGTCACCACCAGGCGGCTCAACTCGTCTTTGACTTCGGCCGTCATCGCCACGCGTCGTCACCCCTCGGTCCGTTGCGACCCTGTTTAACCGCGTCGGTGGACGTCGCAGCAGGCGACGGCCGACCGGTATCTCGCACACTCTCCCCGTCGAGCGCCGCAGCCAGTTTGCCCGGGTCATGTAAAGGTGTACCAGGCCTGGACACATCAGCGAATTGAACCTGGGCATTCAATAGCGTCGCGGTGCGGCGTAACTGCTCGCGCTCCCGCTCACTCGGCACCCGCTCGGCGTCGATGATCACGTCGTGGACGGTGAAACCCGGAGCGTGCTGGGCAAGTACGTGCAGATGACGTTCGACCGAGAACCCTGCCGTCTCCCCCGGTTCGGCCACCAGGTTGAGCACCAGGGCACGACGCGCCGAGGTCGCCTGCAGCGCCGCGACAAGCTCAGGTACCAGCACGTGCGGGAGGACGCTGGTGAACCACGATCCAGGACCCAGCACCACCAGATCGGCGGCCATGATCGCGTCGACGGCCTGCCGGGTGGCCGGCGGGTCTCCGGGCAGCAGTCGCACTCGGCGGACTTTTCCCGGGGTGGTGGCGATCGCGACCTGCCCCCGGATAGCCCGGAACATCCGCGGGTCGCTTTCCAGGCCGGACACGTCGGCCTCGATTTGAAGCGCGATCGGGCACATCGGCAGCACCCGGCCCCGCACACCCAATATCCGGCCGACTTCGTCGAGGGCGGCAACCGGATCGGCGAGTACCTCGTTGAGGCCGGCAAGCAGCAGGTTGCCGATCGGGTGCCCCGACAGGGCACCGCTACCGCCGAACCGGTGTTGCATGATGGTCGCCCACAGCCGACCTTGCGGGCTGTCAGAAGCCAACGCCGCCAACGCCATTCGCAGATCACCCGGCGGCACGACATCGAGTTCGCTGCGCAACCGACCCGATGAACCGCCGTCATCTGCGACGGTGACGACGGCCGTCACGTGCGGTGTCAGTCGCCGGGCAGCCGACAGCGTCGCATATAGGCCGTGCCCTCCGCCCAGGGCAACAATCCGCGGACTCATTCGCGGCCCAGATCCCGGTGCAACACCCGCACCGTCAGCTGCTCGTCGGACTCAAGCAGCCCCGCCAAAGCCTCGGCGATCGCGACGCTGCGGTGTTTGCCGCCGGTGCAACCGATCGCCACGGTCATATAGCGCTTCCCCTCCCTGCGGTAGCCGTCGAGAATCAAGGCCAGCAACCGATGGTATGTCTCCAGAAACTCCGCCGCGCCGGTCTGGCCAAGCACGTAGTCACGCACCTCGGGATGTTGGCCGGTGAGCGGACGGAGCTCGTCAACCCAGTGCGGATTGGGCAGGAAACGGACGTCCATGACGGTGTCGGCGTCCATCGGCAGACCGTACTTGAAACCGAAGGACTCGACGGTGACGCTGGTTTGGGCGACCGTCTCGCCGCCGAAGGCCCGTTCGATGCTTTCCCGCAGCTCGCGCACCGCCAGCGTTGAGGTGTCGATGACCAGGTCGGCCGTCGCGCGGACCGGCGCGAGCATCTCGCGCTCGGCGGCAATGCCTTCGGCCAGGGTCTGTGAACCCTGCAACGGGTGGCTCCGGCGGTTCTGCTCGTAGCGGCGCACCAACATGTCGTCGGAGGCCTCCATGAACAACACCCGCGGCCTGATGTCGCGAGTGGCCAGGTCGTTACGCACCCAGTCCAGGTCACCGGTGAATCCGCGGGAGCGGGCGTCCATCACAATCGCCAGCTGCGTGATCCGCGACCCCGCATCCAGCCCGAGGTCGACCATCCGGGTGATCAACTGGGGCGGCAGGTTATCGGCGACATACCAGCCGAGATCCTCGAGCACCTTGGCCGCGGTACCGCGTCCGGCACCGGACAGACCGGTGACCAGAACCACGTCGATGTCGGAATCACTTGTGGCGCCGTGGTTGTCGGCCTGCTCCAGCGACCCGGCTTGATTCGGCCCGTCCATCCCCTCGCCTGTCATCCCGATGCCCGTTCCGCGATCCGGTCTTGTGCTGCGGTATCCGATCCGGCCTCGTCGCCGCGCAGCGCGTCGAGTACCGCCGTCGCCGTCGCAACCCCGATGCCCGGGACGGAGGTGATCTCGTCGACCGTAGCCTCCCTGAGGCGGGCCAGTGAGCCGAAATGGGCAACCAGTGCCTTACGGCGATGCTCGCCGAGGCCCGGCACCGAGTCCAGGGCCGACGCGGTCATCCGTTTGGACCGCTTGCTGCGGTGATAGTTGATGGCGAACCGGTGAGCCTCGTCGCGCACCCGCTGCAGGAGATACAGCCCCTCACTGTTGCGTGGCAGGATGATCGGGTCCGGTTCGGAGGGCACCCACACCTCTTCGAGTCGCTTGGCCAAGCCGATCACGGCGACATCAGTGACACCGAGTTCCTCGAGTACGGCGCTGGCCGCGTTGACCTGCGGAGCACCGCCGTCGACGACGTACAGGTTGGGCGGATAGGCAAATCGGCGCGATTTCCCTTCGGGCGAGAGCACTTTCGGATCCTCTTGGTCTTGGATGTGCCGTATGAAGCGGCGCCGGGTGACCTCGGCGATAGACGCGACGTCGTCGGAACGACCGCCGCCCGCCGCCTCCCGGATCCCGAAGTGGCGGTAATCAGATTTGCGCGGTAACCCGTCTTCGAACACCACCAGCGACCCGACGACGTCGGTGCCCTGGACATGGCTGATGTCGACGCATTCGATCCGCAGCGGCGCATCAGCCAAGCCCAATGCCTCTTGAATATTCTGCAGTGCAGCCGATCTGGCGGTGAAGTCACCGGCACGCTTCAGCTTGTGTTGCTGCAGGGCGTCTTTGGCGTTGCGCTGCACGGTTTCGGCCAGCGCTCGCTTGTCGCCACGACGGGGAACGCGCAACGCGACCCTCGAACCACGCAGTCCGGTCAGCCAGATCGCTAACTCCTCGGAGTTGGGCGGCAGGCATGGCACCAGGACCTCTCGGGGCACCGGGTTCGCGGATTCGTCGGCAGCACCGTCGAGTTCTGCCTGGTCGCCGTAGAACTGTGTCAAGAATTGCTCAACAAGCTGCGCCTCACCGGAATCACCAGGGTCGCCCGGCTTTTCGACGATCCAACCGCGCTGACCGCGAACGCGCCCACCCCGGACGTGGAACACCTGAACGGCGGCTTCCAGGTCGTCGTCGGCGAACGCGACGACGTCGGCGTCGGTGCCGTCGCCGAGCACCACGGCCTGCTTCTCCAGGGCACGCCTGAGTGCACCAAGGTCGTCACGCAGACGTGCCGCGCGTTCGAAGTCCAGGTCCGCCGCGGCGGCGTGCATCTGGTGTTCCAGGCCGCGGGCGAACTTGTCGGTTTTGCCGGACAGGAAATCGCAGAAGTCCATGACGATCTGACGATGCTGTTCAGCGCTCACCCGCCCGACGCACGGGGCCGAACACTTGTCGATGTAGCCCAACAGGCACGGACGGTCGATTTGGTTGTGCCGCTTGAATACTCCCGCCGAGCACGTGCGCGCCGGAAAGACCCGGGTCAGCAGATCGAGGGTCTCGCGGATCGCCCAGGCATGCGAGTAAGGCCCGAAATAGCGGACGCCTTTGCGGCGCGGACCCCGGTAGACCATCAGCCGGGGAAATTCCTCGTTGAGGGTGACCGCGAGCACCGGATAGGACTTGTCGTCGCGGTAGCGGACATTGAATCGAGGATCGAACTCCTTGATCCAGTTGTATTCCAGCTGCAGCGCTTCGACCTCGGTGTTGACCACCGTCCACTCGACTTTGGCGGCGGTACTCACCATCTGTCGGGTGCGCGGATGCAGGCCGGCGATGTCGGCGAAGTACGAGTTCAGCCGGCTGCGCAGACTCTTGGCCTTGCCGACGTAGATCACCCGGCCGTGCGGATCGCTGAACCGGTACACGCCCGGCTCGACCGGGATGGACCCGGGAGCAGGGCGGTAGGTCGCGGGATCAGCCACGGTATCTAAGGCTAGTCCGGTGTGCCGACGTCGCTCACGCCAACTCGATCCGGGCCGGCCGCACTAGAACGGCGGCGGTTCGTCGTTTGCGACGAGCAGCGGCGGCCGGGTGGACTCCCGCAAGGCCCGGTTTCGCCGTCTTTCCGACGCAACGTGTGCGGCGCGATTCTGGGCGCGGGTGCGTTGACGCTTGGGCATCATGGCGGTTTGGTCCGCGCAGTAGTCTCCAGCCATTTCGGCGGCCGGCGCGAGTAGATCCCCGGTCGGCGCACAAAGATTCGGAAACAGCATCGCGCTGCCGGGTGTAGTCACGTAGGTGTGGCCGTCGGGAAGCACCCAGATCACCGTGCCGTCGGGCAGCTGTTTGTCTCGCCAGCCCCCGAAAGTCTTCAGCAGATGGTGTTTTCGACAAAGCGCCTTGAGGTTCGAGGCGTGGGTCCAGCCTCCGTCACGGTAGGCAACGGTGTGGTCGAGGTCGCAGTCGACGGCTGGGCGATCACAGCCCGGGGCGCGGCACGTCAGGTCGCGGCATCGGACGAAATCGGCCAGCTTGGCCGACGGGATGTAACGCGGCTCGGGCCCATCCTCCGGCGGAACCACTGGCTGCAGCCGCGCGTTCTTGGCTATCTCAGCCACCATCTCCGCCGAGATCAGCCCTTCCGCGCCGGGCATCATGCCGGGTGCGGCGCTGACGCCGTCGACCGTCGACTGGTCGGCGATCACATGAATCACCACATTCCGGCTGCATACGCGCCCCGCGGCAGGGCAGTCGGCGGACCGGCAGCCGCACACGAGTCGGTCGACGCCGGTGGCCAATGCACCCAGAGCATCGGCGCGGCGCTGTTCGCGGGTGCGCGGATCAGCGTCGCAAACCGTTGCGGCCAAGTCATTCAGCCGACGGTCAAGGGCGTTGCCGACGGTGGTCAGCACGTTTCCTGTCACGTACGCCATATCGGTGTCCATGGTTACGTCGACATAGCGATCCCTGAAGGTCTCCCTCGCTCGGCGCACCGCATCGCGATCAGCTTTGGCAACCGCTCGATCGACTTCGGCGGCGAGTCGACCGCGTGTCAATGACGGACACCGCGAAAGCCGCACCGCCAGAAGCGCATCGACTCGTGAAAGCGCGTCAGCATCGGTGATCAGATCTGTGCGGAACACAATCGTCTGGAAGGAGCGATAGTCGATTGCACCCGCCTGAAATAGCCTGCCCACCTCCGGAAACCGGTCTCGCAACGCGATTGCGTAGCGCAAATAACTGGAGCCCATCGAGATACTGCACTGCAGGGCGGCGGACACCTGCGCAGCGACCGCGTCCCAGGTGTCCATGGCGAAGTCGGCCTGCTCCCCTGAATCTCGGAGACGCAGCACGAACAACTCGCCGACGGCGACCAGACGCCGTGCAGCGGCTTGAGACTCCGCTCGACCGGCCTCGCCGATCCGGTCGAGCAACGCGGCCGACTCCGGCGTCGGGCGCGAGGCGTACCACCGTTCGAACATGTGTTCGACACTACCGCAGCGGGACGACAGCCGCCTCCGCCAACTCGAGCGTTGTGGATAGCCGTTAAGCGCCTGTCCGCGATGTCAGGTCGATGCCAGGTCGGGCCGGTAACGCGCCAGCAGGTTCCGAACGGTGTCCATCGCGGCGACGGCGCGTTCCTTGTCGACGGACTGGATTGCCATCAGCGGGACGTATTCGTCGTCGGGCAGGTCGATTCGGGCCCAGCGCGCACCGACCGGAAACGACACCCCCACCACGTCATCCCATGGCACCAGCCGGTCGCTGAGCACATTTCGCACCGAGAGGCCGGCGGGACCGACGCGCAACCGCGGCCGGGCGAACAGCAGCACCAGCCCCGCGAGGACGACACCCAACACCGCCATCGCAATCTGGTCGGACGTCTGAAAGATCACGCCGGTGGACCCGACCTTGAGCAGCAGACCGATCACCAGATGTGCGATGACGAGGACCACAGCGGCGGTATAGGCGAAATACGGCGTCAGGCGGGGCCGCAGCTGCGCATCCCAGGTGTTCTGATCGGGCTTGGCGGTCACGACTTTAGGCGCAGCTCGCGCAGAGTCAGCGCGGTGCTCAGGGCCGCAGCTGTCGCCTGGCCGCCATTGTCCTCGGCAGAATCCGGCAACCCCGCGCGGTCCAGGGCTTGGGCCTCGTCGTTGGTGGTCAGCACACCGTTGGCCACCGGAGTCGACTCGTCCAGCGAAACCCGGGTCAGCCCTTGGGTTACCGCGTCGCACACATAGTCGAAGTGCGGTGTCTGGCCACGGATCACCACACCCAGCGCGACGACGGCGTCGTGGTCACGAGCGACGGCCTGCGCGACCACCGGAATCTCGATCGCACCGCGCACCCGCACGATCGTGGGGTTGTCGACACCCCACTCATCGGCGATGCGCTGGGCACCGTCGAGCAGCGCGTCGCAGATCTTGCTGTGCCACGTACTGACCACGATTGCCAAGCTGAGTGCGGAAGCGTCCTGCGACGCGATGTCGGGTACCCCGGCACCGCTCATATACGCCACTCCCCAATCACAGAGCTCCCCCGAATTCGCCATGCAGATGGATGGATTCGTGATAGTCGTCCAAACCCACCAGGTCGTGGCCCATCCGATCACGTTTGGTCATCAGATAGCGAATGTTCTCCGCATTGGCCCGCACCGGCAACGCCACCCGTTCGATGATGTGCAGCCCGTAGCCGTCCAACCCGACCCGCTTCGCGGGGTTGTTGGTCAACAGCCGCATAGAGCGGACGCCGAGGTCGACCAAGATCTGAGCGCCCGTTCCGTAGTCCCTTGCGTCGGCGGGCAATCCGAGCTTGAGGTTCGCATCGACGGTGTCGTCGCCGGCGTCCTGCAGCTGGTAGGCCTGCAGCTTGTGCATCAGACCGATGCCGCGCCCCTCATGGCCGCGCATGTACAGCACCACGCCGCGACCTTCGCGCGCGACCATCGCCATCGCGGCGTCGAGTTGGGGGCCGCAGTCGCAGCGACGCGAACCGAAGACGTCGCCGGTCAGGCACTCGGAGTGCACGCGGACGAGTACGTCGTCGCCGTCGTAGGTGGGCCCGGCGATCTCGCCGCGAACCAGTGCCACATGCTCGACGTCCTCGTAGATGCTCTTGTATCCGACTGCACGGAATTCGCCGTGCCGGGTCGGGATGCGAGCCTCGGCGATCCGCTCGATGTGCTTCTCGTGCTTGCGCCGGTATTCGATCAGGTCGGCGATCGCGATCAGCGCGAGACCGTGTTCGTCGGCGAAGACCCGTAGTTCGTCGGTCTGCGCCATCGCGCCTTCGTCCTTCTGGCTGACGACTTCACAGATCGCGCCCGCCGGCGCCAGGCCCGCCATCCGGGCCAGGTCGACGGCGGCTTCGGTGTGGCCGGGTCGCCGGAGTACGCCACCGTCCTTGGCGCGCAACGGAACTACGTGCCCGGGCCTGGTGAAGTCTTCTGCGATGCTGCCCGGGTCAGCCAGCAACTTCATCGTCGTTGCGCGATCGGACGCCGAGATACCTGTTCCCACACCATGTTTCGCGTCGACGGTGACGGTGTAGGCGGTACCGTGCTTGTCCTGGTTGACGGCGTACATCGGTAACAAACCCAGCCGGTCGCAGATCTCGCCGTCCAGCGGCACACACAGGTATCCCGATGTGTAGCGCACCATGAACGCGACCAGCTCCGGCGTGGCCTTCTCTGCCGCAAAGATGAGGTCGCCCTCGTTTTCCCGGTCCTCGTCATCCACGACGACGACGGCCTTGCCGGCCGCGATGTCGGCGAGCGCGCGCTCGACCGAGTCCAACCTCGTCATCGCAGTCACCTCGTCAGAAATTCCACCCAAAGCCCTCAGGCATTACGTCCAGTATGAACCACCACGTCGCGTTCAGTTATTGCCACTGCTCACTCAGCGGACACGTTCGTCACAGCGACTCGTTGCGAGCAGATGCGCAAAAGATTTCCAGAGCCCGCTCGTAGGGAATTCATAGCTTCGCTATTTAGCGTTCAGTATGTCGGGGGGCAAGCGTCCGCCGAATATCCAAGTAGACAGGTGAAGAACCATGAAACTGAAGCAACTGATGGCCGGCGCGACCATCGCTGGCGCCCTTGGGGCAGCCGCGCTGGGCGTGGGGGCCGGTGCGGCCAGTGCCGCTCCGGGGCCTCAGCCCGGTGGCCATGGCACACCCGCCGCGAACCACGCACCCGCACCTCAAGACCCAGGGGGCGGCCACGGGCCGGGCGGTCCTGGCGGCCCCGGTCCCGGTGGGCCGGGCGCTGGACCCGGCGGACCCGGCGGACCTGGCGGACCGGGCGGCCCTGGTGGCCATGGACCCGGTGGTCCTGGTGGACCCGGTGACCACGGACCTGGCGGACCTGGCGGACCTGGCGGACCCGGTGACCACGGACCGGGCGGTCCGGGCGGTCCGGGTGACCACGGACCTGGCGGACCCGGTGGTCCGGGTGACCACGGACCTGGCGGACCTGGCGGTCCTGGATTCCACGGTCCGGGTGGACCGGGTGGTCCGGGTGGACCGTGGCACGGCGATGACCACCGCGGCTACTTCAACAACGCGCCATGGGGCAACGGACCCGCACCCTGGGGTGCCGGTGAGCCGCCGCGGCCGGCGTGGGATCGCCCACTTCCGCCGCCCGGTGGACCCTGGAACTACGGGCCGATCAACTACTTCGGGTACAACGAAAACCCGATCTGGAACCCGCAGTTCAACCAGTTCGGATTCAACTTCTTCGGAGTTTGGATCCCGCTGTAAAGATCTACCTCACCAGACGCCCGCTTCGCCGATTGGCGGAGCGGGCGTTGCCCTTTCCGGACGTGGGCGTTCTCCGGGTTAGTCTGGGCGAATGGCGACGTTGCCCTTGACCCGGCAGGCCCGCGCACTGACCGTTGGTCTGGCGCTTTCCGGCGTCATGCTCGTCTGCCCTCCGTTGCCGGCACATCCCATCGCGGCGGCAGCCGCCAGCAATGGAATCTGGGCGTTCGAGGATCCCGCACCACCGCCCCCGCCGCCCGACACCCGCGTCCCGGCCGACCCGGCAGCACCGCAAGGCGTACCCCCGCCGCATCGCCGTCACATCGACGGCGATCCCAACATCGAGCGATAGGCGCCGGGCGCCGACGCCTACCTCGCCGCGATCAGCCGCTCGACGTATTTGGCGATGACGTCGACTTCGAGGTTGACCCGCGTACCGGCTGCAGCCGGACCCAGCGTCGTCAGCTCGCGAGTGGTCGGAATCAGTGAGACCTCGAACCAGTCGTCACCGAGCGCGGAGACCGTCAGCGAAATGCCGTCGACCGTGATCGATCCCTTTTCCACTACATAACGGGCCAGCTCGACCGGCAGCCCGATCCGGACTACTTCCCAATGCTCGGCCGGCGAGCGGCTCAGGATCTCTCCGGTGCCGTCAACGTGGCCTTGCACGATGTGCCCGCCCAGTCGGCTGTTCAGGGCCGCGGCGCGCTCGAGATTGACCGGGCTGCCCGCAACCAGCCGGCCCAAGCTCGACCGGCTCAGGGTCTCGCCCATCACGTCGGCGGTGAATTGTCCGCCGGGCAGCACCTCGACCACCGTCAGACACACACCGTTGACGGCGATCGAATCGCCGTGACCGGCATCGGACGGTGACCACCGGACCCTGGATGGTGAACCGGGCGGAATCTCCCAGGTCATCCTTGCCGACGACCTCACCCAGTTCTTCGACGATTCCGGTGAACACCGCCTCAGGCTAATGAGTCTCGCTCCCCCTGCGCGACGTCCTGGTCACCTTGCGCTTCGTAGTCCGGTCTGCGCGACCCGCTACGCTGCAAGTTATGCAGACGCGTAAGCCGTTTGGCCCAATCCTCGCCGTTCTCGCCGCCCTCTCGATCGCCGCCGCTCTGATCAGTGGCTGCTCATCGTCCAAGCCATCCGGTGGCGCGCTGCCGGATGCGGCGACCCTGATCAAGGAATCCATCCAGAGCACCAACGAACGTCAAGAGTGTGCACTTGGCCCTGTCCGTCAACGGCAAAATCAAAGGCCTCCCGGTCAAATCCCTGACCGGCGACCTGACCACCACGCCGCAAACCGCAGCCCAGGGCAACGCGAGCATCGTCTTCGGCGGCTCGGACATCGACGCGCCGTTCGTGGTGATCGACGGAACCCTCTACGGAGCACTCACGCCCGGGCAATGGGACAGCTTCGGCAAGGCCTCCGACCTCTACGACCCGTCCACGATCCTCAAGCCCGATATCGGTCTGGCCAACGTGCTGACCAATCTCAGCAACCCGAAGGCCGAGTCGCGCGAGAACGTCGGCGGACAGACCACCATCAAGATCACCGGAACGGTCTCGGCGGACGCCGTGAACGGCATCATGCCCCGCTTGAAGGCAACGCAGCCGCTGCCCTCGACGGTGTGGATCGAGGAGAACGGTGACCACCAGCTGGTGCAGACCACGCTGGAGCAGAGCCCGGGCAATTCGCTCCAGCTGACGCTGTCGAACTGGAACGCCCCGGTTCAGGTCACCAAGCCCCCCGTCCCCGCAGCCCCGTGACGGCGCCCCAACCGCACCACGCGGGGCGCGTCGTCGCGATCAGCGCCGGCAGTCTGGCCGTACTGCTCGGTGCCCTCGACACCTATGTCGTCGTCACGATCATGCGCGACATCATCGGGACCATCGGGATCCCGGTCAACCGCCTGCAGCGGATCACCCCGATCATCACCTGGTACCTGCTGGGCTACATTGCCGCGATGCCGCTTGCTGGGCCGGGCATCCGACCGATTCGGGCGCAAGCTGCTGCTCCAAGTCAGCCTGGCCACCTTCCTGATCGGCTCGGTGATCACGGCGCTGTCCACCGATCTGGACATCCTGGTGGTCGGCCGCACCATCCAGGGCGTCGCCAGCGGCGCGCTGCTGCCGGTGACTCTCGCGCTGGGCGCCGACCTGTGGGCTCAGCGCAACCGCGCCGGAGTGCTCGGCGGGATCGGTGCCGCACAGGAACTAGGCAGTGTGCTCGGTCCGCTCTACGGAATCTTCATCGTCTGGCTGACCAGTCGCTGGCAGGACGTGTTCTGGATCAACGTGCCGCTGGCGCTGGCCGCGATGGTGATGATCCACTTCAGCCTGCCGTCACGGGACCGCAGCGCCGAGCCGGAAAAGATCGACATCGTCGGTGGATTGCTGCTGGCGGTCACCCTGGGTTTGGCAGTCATCGGTCTGTACAACGCCAATCCCGACGGCAAGCACGCGCTGCCCAGTTATGGAGCACCGCTGGTTGTCGGGGCCGTCGTCTTCGCGGTGATTTTCTTTGTGTGGGAACGGTTCTCGCGGACCAAGCTGATCGAACCCGCCGGAGTGCACTTCCGGCCGTTCCTGTCCGCGCTCGGCTCGTCGCTGTGTGCCGGCGCCGCGTTGATGGTGACGCTGGTCGACGTGGAGCTCTTCGCCCAGGGCGTGCTCGGCAAGGATCAAGATCAGGCCGCGATGATGCTGCTGTGGTTCCTGGCCGCGCTGCCGATCGGCGCGCTGGTGGGTGGCGCGATCGCGACCAAGATCGGCGACCGAGCAGTGGCCTTCGTCGGGACTGCTGATCGCCGCGGGCGGCTACTGGCTGATCTCCAAGTGGTCGATCGACCTGCTGAGCGAGCACCACAACATCTTCGGCCTGTCGCTGCCGGCGCTTGGACACCGATTTGGCGGTCGCCGGCATCGGGCTGGGTCTGGTGATCGCGCCACTGACCTCGGCCAGCTTGCGAGTGGTGCCGTCGGCGCAGCACGGCATCGCCTCCGCGGCGGTGGTGGTGGCGCGGATGACGGGCATGCTGATCGGCGTGGCCTGCCTTGAGTGCGTGGGGCTTCTACCGGCTGCCGCAACTGGTCGCGAAGTTGGCGTCGGAGGTTCCGAAGGACGCCAGCCTCGCCGAGCGGGTGCTGCATCAGGCCACCCTGTACCGCGAAGCCTTCGCCGGAATGTACGGCGAGATCTTCAAAGTCACCGTCGTCGTGTGTCTGGTGGGTGCGGTGTTGGGCCTGCTGATCGGGAGCCGGAGCGTGCATGCCGATGAGCCTGCGCCCTTGGACGCCGAACCTGTCAGCCCGGCGGTCTGATCAACGCTGTGATCGCGTTGATCCAGTCGGCGTTCGACGCGACGTAGAACGCCACCTCGCCAGATGGCAGTTTCACGATCAGATGCGAACGGCCCCCGCGCACAGACGTTTTGAAGACTTTCGCTTCCCGAACGCCGATAATCTCGGCGACCGGCAGCGCGGTGAGCGGCGGCGAGGCCCAATCGGCAGCCGTGGGTGAAGGCGGGACGATCGGGTCGCGGTAGGGCGCCTGGAAGTAACGGTATTGCTCTTCACCGAAGGCAAAGCCTTTGTCACACTTGAGTTCGACGGGAAGCCAGACGACCCGGTACCGCCCGCGTCTGCCACTCACCTAGGTGTACTGACCTGAGAGGTTAGGTACGCGGGTGGCGGGTGGTTGGCCGCCGAGTGCGGTGTGGCCGCGGTGGTGATTGTAGGTGTGCAGCCAGCGGGGAAACTCGGTGCAACGTTCGGCGTCGCTTCGGTAGAGCCGGGCGTAGGCCCATTCGTCGGCCAAAGTGCGGTGAAATCTCTCCACTTTGCCGTTCGTCTGGGGTCGATACGGTCGGGTTCGGCGATGTTCGATATCACCTAAGACGTCAGCGAAGGCGTGCGAGCGATAGCAGGAGCCGTTGTCGGTCAACACTTTTCGAATGGTGATCCGCACGCTCTGCGAACCACGCGTTGGCCCGGGCCCAGAAAGCCGCGGCGGTCTCTTTGCGTTCGTCGCCGAGAAGCTCGGTGTACGCCAACCGCGAGTGTGCATCCAGTGGCGGTGTGCAGGAAGTGATAGCCGCGCACAGGATTGTGGTAACCGTTGCGCTTCCCGCTGGACTTGTCGGCCTGGGAGTTGCGTTTGCCAACGGAGCGGCCCAGCATCCGCCAACCACCGCCAGCGGGGATCTTGCCCAGCTTCTTGACGTCGACGTGAACCAGGTCCCCGCAGCGCTGCGGAGTGCATGCGGCGCACGACGCGTCCGGTTGGACGGTCCAGCCAGCGCAGCTTGGCCAGCCCGTAACGGGTCAGCACCCGATGCACCGTCGAAGGATGCAGGCCCAGCAGATACCCGATTCGGGCAGGCCCCCAGCGGCGCAACACCCGAACCTTGATGATGCGACGCTCCGTGCGCGTCGGGTCCGCGCAGGTGAATGACGCGGTCGCGAGACGCGATCGATCATGCCGGCTACACCGGGAGCGCGATACCGGCCCGCCCAGCGTGCCGCAGTGGTCGCCGACACCTGGAACCGCTCCGCAGCACGCCGCAACGGCCAGCGATCCTCAACGACGCAACGCGCCAGCCGCAGCCGACCAGTTTCTGACAATGGAGCATTACGGTGGGACACGAAGACCTCCGAGTGAATGAGTGCGTTCCTAAGCAGCTCGCACTTCACTCGGAGGTCTTCGCTTTGTCACCACGCCACGCCGTCACCAACGTCTGTGGTCAGTACACCTAGGCCAGAAGCAGGACGCCGCGATCAAGAGCGGTCTGGCCGGCTGACCGGCTTGGTGCCGCGATTCCGGGACGGCGCGCAGCGCCTATCGCGGCACCAAGCTCAGCACCAGGTCCAGGCCGACGAGCTAAAAACCGGCAGCCGACCTGAAGTCGGAGGACAATAGCACCGTGACTCAGGGCGATGAGCCTGCATCGCGACCCGCCGGCACTGTCGCGGGGGGTGTTGTCGTCGCGGTCTACGGCTTCGTCGCCTACGGCCTCTTCCTGTTCGTATTCCTGTACTTGATCGGATTTGTCTCCAACGCCGACGTCACGGTCGGTGGCGTCGCGCTGGTCAGGAAGAGCATCGACCGGGGCGGCGGTGACGGCACCGCCACGGTCGCGACGTTGGTCGTCGATGCGGCGCTGCTCATGCTGTTCGGTGTGCAGCACAGTCTGATGGCACGGCCCTCGTTCAAGCGCTGGTGGACCCGCGTCGTCCCGCCCAGCGCAGAACGATCCACCTACGTCCTTGCCACCAACGGGTGTCTGATCGTCCTCTTCGTCGCCTGGCACCCCGTAACCGTCGATGTTTGGCATGTGAGCACCCAGCCCTGGCGAGCCCTGCTGATCGCCGTCAGCGCCGTCGGTTGGCTCATGGTGCTGGTCAGTACCTTTCTCATCGATCATTTCGATCTGTTCGGCCTGCGTCAGGTGTTCGCGCGGTTGACCGGCGGGCATCCCGCCGACCATGAGTTCTCGACGCCCTACCTGTACAGCATGGTCAGGCACCCGATTTACACCGGCTTCATCATCGCGTTTTGGGCCACACCCTCAATGACGTTGGGGCACTTGATTTTTGCAGCCACTATGACGACGTATATTTTGCTGGCAGTGCCGTTCGAGGAACGCGACCTGATCAACATCTTCGGGGATCGATACCGCGACTACCGTCGCCGCGTACCGATGCTCATCCCGCGCCTGGGCGGTCATTCCTGAGCGCGGACTCACGCGGCACCAAGCTCAGCACCAGGTCCGGGCCGACCCGCTCGACGCCGTCGTAGCGCCAGCGCAAGGCCCGGGCGATGCTCGGTACCCCGACGTCGTCGACCGCGGTGATCGGTCCGCCGAGCAGTATCGGCGCGACGTAGGCCAGGATGCGATCGATCGCCCCGGCCCGCAGGAATGCCCCCGCAAGTGTCGGGCCGCCTTCGAGCAGCACGTCGGTGCGATCGGACAACGCCTTGAGTACCTCGGCCGGATCGCGGGTGCGAATCACCATCGTGCGCGAATCGTCGTTGAGAACCTTTGCCTCCGAGGGTATGTCGCGCATACCGACCACGACGCGCATTGGCTGACGGTCCGCCAGTCCCCCGTCGGCCAAGCGGGCGGTCAACGTCGGGTCGTCAGCGAGCACCGTGCCGGTGCCCACCACGATCGCGTCCGCCGTCGCCCGCCGACGGTGCACATCGGCGCGGGCGGCCTCGCTGGTGATCCATTGACTCGAGCCGTCCGCGGCGGCGCTACGGCCATCGATGCTGGTGGCGTATTTCCACGTCACGTGGGGCAGTCCGGTGCGCTGCTTGTGTAACCATTCGCGCAGCGGGCCGGCGGTGACCAGATCGGCTTGCACATCACCGATGACGTCCACACCGGCCGCGGCCAACCGCGCCGCACCACCCGCTGCTTTCGGATTCGGGTCGCCGACCGCGTAGATCACCGACGCGATGCCCGACTCGATCAGCGCATCGACGCACGGCGGTGTTTTGCCGTGGTGGTTACACGGTTCGAGGGTGACGACCGCGGTTCCGCCCGCCGCCAGCCGCCCCGCCCGGCGCAACGCCATCACCTCGGCGTGCGCGCTGCCCGTCCGCTGCGTGCCACCGACGCCGACGACCTTGCCATCACGGTCCAGGATGACCGCGCCCACTGGCGGATTCGGATACGTCTTGCCCTTGACCAGATCGGCTTGCTCGACGGCCAGCTGCATGGCGGCGTCATGGCCGACGTCCGCCGGGCTGCTCATCGGCGCAGATGCGGCGACACGGCACCAGCCTGACGCCGCAATGCCTCGACAGCTGCCGCCGGGTCGTCCGCGCCGTAGACGGCCGATCCGGCGACGAAGCAGTCAACGCCGGCCTCGGCGGCCTGCTCGATCGTGTCGGCGTTGATGCCGCCGTCGATCTCGACCAGGATCGTCAATTCGCCGGAGTCGACGAGCTTGCGCACCTCGCGCACCTTGCTCAGCACTTCGGGGATGAACTTCTGACCGCCGAAACCGGGTTCGACCGACATCACCAGAAACGTGTCGAAGTCCTTGAGGATGTCCAGGTAGGGGTCCAGCGGCGTACCGGGTTTGATGCTCAGTCCCGCCTTGGCGCCGGCGGCGCGGATGTCGCGGGCCACGCTGACCGGGTTGTCGGTCGCCTCGGCGTGGAACGTGACGTTGTAGGCGCCGGCTTCGGCGTACGGCGGCGCCCAGCGGTCGGGATCCTCGATCATCAGGTGGCAGTCCATCGGAATGTCGGTGGCGGCCAACAGGCTTTCCACCACCGGCAGCCCGAGCGTCAGGTTCGGCACGAAGTGCGCGTCCATCACGTCGACGTGCAACCAGTCCGCACCCTCGACATCGGCGGCCGCATCGGCCAGCCGGGCGAAATCGGCGGCCAGTATCGACGGAGCGATCAACGGCCGGTCGGTCTTGCCTGACATGAACGTCACCTTACCGGGGGGCCAATTGCGACAGCTCCCCCAAGTAGTCGCCCAGCGCGCCGGGTTCGCGCCCCAGGGTCGCGCGCAGTACCAACGCGTTGCCGCCCAGCAGACGGACCCGGTCGTGGTGCGACATCATATGCATCATGCTGTCCTGATTCAGCTCACCCTGAAATCTGAGCGCATACTCGTCCAACGGGATCTGCTCAGCTGAAACTGCCCGTCCCAGAACGTCACTCGCCACCGCCACCGCAGTTGAGTTCATCGAGGACCCAGCGGGCGTGGCGCCCCGTCGCGCCTAGCATCACCACCCGTACTGTCGCACTCCCGGCCGTCGCGTCGCTTCCGCCAACGTAGGCGTCGCGTGGCCTCTCGGTGAAGTTGCGTAACCTCGAAGAGGTACCGACGACGAAAGATGTGCAATGACGAAGGCAACCGTCACTCCCGACGCCGAGCGCGCAATCGGCGACATCGCCGGGCGCTACGGACTTTCCCGCGAGGCTGTGCTGGCCATGTTGTTCGCCGTGCATGCCGGCGGTGGAACCATGGCTCAGTTCTCCATTCCCGAACTTGGCGGATCCGGGCAGTGGATGCGGGGTGGCATGACGATGGTCGGCGACATGTTCGACAACGCGCTCAAGGCGCGGGTGGATGCGCTGTGCGGCGAGTTGGCTCAGCTACTCACCACCGCGACGGTCTTCCCCGCGTCCGCGGCGGGTGTCGGCAGCGGATTCACCTCGGCAAACTGGTGGCCGGCCGACCTCGGCGTCCCGAGCGCGACAGGCGCCCAGAACGACGCGCGTTACGCCATCTTCCCGGGCACGCGGCGGCTGGCTATCCAGATCAACGGCGTCACAAAGATTTTCGACACCGGCGAGCACCGCATCGGTGGCGTTCAGCAGCAGCAGGGCGGCGGATATGGCTCGGTGGGTTTCACCAGCCAGCTCGGTACGTTCGCGGTATCCACGCTGTCCGAGCTTGGCGTTCGGCAAGTCGCCGAGACTCCCGTGACCGCGCCCGCACCGCACCGCCAGAGTCAGTACCAATCGGCATCGACGCCGCAACCGATGGCTCCTCCAGCACCGACAGCGGCACCGGCGCCCACCCCGCCCGCGGGCGGACCCGGTGACCCCGCGACGATCGTGGCGGCCATCGAATCGCTGGCTGGACTGCATCAACGCGGCATCCTGTCCGACGACGAGTTTGCCGCGAAGAAGGCCGAGCTACTGGCCCGGCTCTAGCCTTCGGACTTCACCAGCGCCGCAGCGAACATGGCGTCGGTGCCGTGGCGGTGCGGCCACAGCTGAACGTAAGGCCCGTCGCCCAGATCGGCCACCGGCTCGAACAGCGGCCGGGCATCCAACGCAGACACCGGGTGCCGGCGCAGCGCGTCACCGACCACACCGATCGTCTCGGCCAGATGCGGCGAACAGGTCGCATACAGAATCACACCGCCGGGCCGGGTCAGCGCGATCGCGGCCGCCAGCAATTCGCGTTGCAGCTTGGTCAGCGCCGGCACGTCGGCGGGCTGACGCCGCCAGCGCGAGTCGGGGCGCCGCCGCAACGCACCCAGACCGGTGCACGGGGCATCGACCAGCACCCGGTCGAATCCCGGCTCGAGTCCGCTGTTGCGACCGTCGACCCGCAGCACGTCGACCGGCAGCCCGCCGGTGTTCTGGACGACCAGGTCGGCGCGGTGTTCGGCCGGCTCTACCGCGGTGACCCGCGCCGCCGATTCGGCGGCCAGCGCGGCCAGCAGCGCGGTCTTGCCGCCCGGGCCGGCGCACAGGTCCAGCCATCGGCCGCCATCGTCGGCCACCGGCGCGAGAGTCAGTGCGCGCGCGACCAATTGGCTGCCTTCGTCCTGGACCAATGCCTGCCCGTCACGCACCGCCGGTAGCTGCGCGGGGTCTCCGCCGGGCAGGTAGACCGCGTACGGCGAATATCGGCCCACCTCGCCATTAACCGCCGCGGCCAGGTCCTGGGCGGTCAGGACGCCGGGTCGCGCCGCCAGGTGCACCTGGGGCCGCGCGTCGTCGGCGGCCAGCGCCGCACCGAGCTCCCCTGCGGCGCCGCCCAGCGCGTCGACGAACGACTGCGCGATCCAGCGCGGGTGGGCGTGCAGAAACGCGGCATTCCCGATCGGGTCGACGGACCGGGCGGGGGCCAACTCGTCGAGCCAGGACTGCTCGTCACGGGTGCTGATCGTTCGCAGCACCCCGTTGACGAAACCTGCTCGTGCCGAATCGAACTCAATGCCTGCCTGCTCGACCGAGGTAGAGACGGCGGCGTGCGCGTCGACGCGGGTGTGCAGCAGTTGGTAGGTGCCGAGCCGCAGCAGGTCGAGTAGGACCGGGTCGATGGTGTCCGGCGATCGGTTGGCAGCGGATTCGATGACGGCGTCCAGTAGCCCACGCATGCGACTGCTGCCATAGGTCAACTCGGTGGCAAAGGCGGCATCGCGACCGCTGATCCCCCGCTCGCGCAACAGAACTGGCAGCAGCAGATTCGGATAGGCATCGCGCTCCCGGATGGCACGCAGCACGTCGAACGCCGCCTGGCGCGCCGGATCCATGGGCTTGCGCCTCGGCGGCCTCGCCGGTCGCTGAGCTGTGCGGGCGGGCGGGCGGTTGCGGCGCGGCTTATCTTGCGGCGGATTCATGACGCCCGCGTTGAGGTTTCGAGGCGGGCTCCCCTGGCCCAGTCGACCGCGTTCATCAGTTTCTTTCCCGGCGCTTGCACCTGGCCCAGCCGGACCGCCCCCGATGCTGTGCCGACCCGCACGCTGCGGCGATCGACGTGAATATCACCGGGCGACAACGATTCTGAAAGCCCGTCGGTGTCGAGGTAGACCGGTCCAAGCTTCACTCGCAGGTCTCCGATCAGGGTCCACGCCCCCGGGTTGGGTGTGACAGCGCGGATGCGTCGTTCGACCACTTCGGCCGGCAGGTCCCAGCGCACCCGCGCCTGTTCGACGCTGATTTTCGGTGCCACGCTGATGCCATCGCCGGACTGCGGGACCGGCGTGAGCGCTCCGTCGGCGATGCCGTCCAGCGTGGCGGACAGCAACGCGGCTCCCGAAACCGCCAGCCGCTCAAGCAGATCCCCCGCGGTGTCGATCGGGCGTACCGACTCGGTGACCACTCCGTAGACCGGCCCGGAGTCCAGACCGGACTCGATCTGGAACGTCGTCGCGCCAGTGACGGTGTCGCCGGCGGCGATCGCCGCCTGCACCGGGGCGGCGCCGCGCCAGGCGGGCAGCAGCGAAAAGTGCAGGTTCACCCAGCCGTGGGCCGGGACCGCCAGCAACTCGTCGCGCAGCAGGGCTCCGAAGGCCACCACCGGACAGCAGTCGGGCCGCAACGCCGACAGCTCGGCGACGAACTCCGCCGAGTTGGGCCGCTCCGGTCGCAGGACGGGGATGCCCTGCTCGAGGGCGAGGCCGGCGACCGGCGACGGCTTCGGCTTGCCGTGCCGACCCGACGCGGCGTCCGGCCGGGTGAGCACCGCGATCACCTCATGACGCGGCGAGTCGATAAGACTGCGCAGCGCGGGCAGCGCGGGCTCGGGTGTTCCGGCGAAGACAAGACGCACCGGGACAGTGTAGGAAGTAGGCGCGGCGACTTGCCGAGCTAGGGAGTGCGTGATGACTCTGACCACGATCTCGGGACTGCCCGCGCATGTGTTGCTGGTGCACGGCCTGGTGGTGCTGGCGCCGTTGACGGCGCTGTTGGAAATTCTGTGCGCGCTGTGGCCGACGGCGCGTCGGCACCTGGTGTGGCTGGTATTGGCCCTGGCCGGGGTGACGACGGTGTTGACCCCGATCACCACGAGTGCCGGCGACTGGTTTTACGGCCAACAGCACCATCCCCGCGACATCTTGAACACCCACGCCGACCGCGGCAGCACGATGATCTACTTCTCGGTCGCGTTGCTCGTCGTCGCCGTGCTACTGGCATTGCTGCACCGGCGTGAAGTCCGAGCCGCCGCACCCAATCGGGTCGTCAGCGTGGCGGTCGCCGTCATCGCGATCGTGGTCGGGGTGGCCTCGATCGTGCAGGTAATCCGGATCGGCGACTCCGGCGCCCGCGCGGTGTGGTCGGCCGAGTAGCTATTTCTCGTCCTCTGCCAGCCGTGGAATCAGCCCGCCGGCCAACACATCCTTGACCTGCCGGGACGAAAGTCGATGCCGCACGGTGAAAGACGTGGCCTTGCTGACATTGTCGACCTGCAGGGTGTCTGTCTCGGCCAGTGTGTCGCGGATCCCGCTGATGCGTAACGTGTCGTCCTGCTCGATGCCCTCGTAATCGTCGGGGTCGTCGAACTCGAGCGCCAGGACCCCGAAGTTGGCGAGATTCTGCCAGTGGATGCGCGCGAACGACTTGGCGACGACCGCCGAAAGCCCCAGGTGGCGCGGCGCGATCGCGGCGTGCTCCCGTGACGAGCCCTGACCGTAGTTGTCCCCGCCGACGATGATGTGGCCGGACTCTTCCGCGTCCTTCGCCCGCTCGGGGTATGACTCGTCGATTCGGGTGAAGCTGAACATGGCGAGCTTGGGGATGTTGGATCGGTACGGGAGGGCCCGCGCGCCGGCCGGTGAGATGTCGTCGGTGGAGATGTTATCGCCGACTTTCAGCAACACCGGCGCCTCGATCTCGTCCGGCAGCGGCGGAAGCTCCGGCAGGCTGGATACGTTGGGCCCCTTGACCGGCTCGATTTTCTGCGCCTCGTCCTCGTCCAGTGGGGGCACCAGCATCGCGGTGTTCACCGCGGACTGCTGCGGCAGGTCGAGCTTGGGATAGTCCATCTTGTTGTCACGAGCCCAGTCGCGGGGGTCGGTGATCACTCCCGTCAACGCCGACGCGGCCGCGGTCTCGGGCGAGCACAGCCACACCGCATCGTCCTTGGTGCCGGAGCGCCCGGGGAAGTTGCGCGGCATCGTTCGCAGCGAGTTACGACCGGTGGCGGGCGCCTGACCCATACCGATGCACCCCATACACCCCGCCTGATGAATGCGGGCCCCACCGATCACCAATTCCGTTGTGGCGCCCATTATCGTCAGATCCGTCAGGATCTCTCGCGACGTCGGATTGACGTCGAGGCTGACGTCCGGGGACGTCTGCCGTCCGGCAACCATCGCCGCGACGATCGCGAAATCCCGCAAGCCGGGGTTGGCGCTCGACCCGACCACCGCCTGCGCGATCTCCTCGCCGGCCACCTCGCGCACCGGTACCACGTTGCCCGGTGATGACGGCTTGGCGATCAGCGGCTCGATCTGAGACAGGTCGATCTCCTCGTCGACGTCATATTCCGCGTCGTTGTCCGCGAGCAGTTCGACCCAGTCGTCCTCGCGATCCTCGGCGCGTAGAAACTCGCGGACCGCCTCGTCACTCGGGAAAACGGTTGTGGTGGCGCCGAGTTCGGCTCCCATGTTCGCGATGACGTGGCGATCCATCGCGGTCAGGTTGGCCAGCCCCGGCCCGTAATACTCGATGATGCGGTTGAACCCGCCCTTGACGTCATGCCGCCGCAGCATTTCCAGGATCACGTCTTTGGCCGAACACCATTCCGGCAGTTCGCCCTCGAGCTTCACACCCCAGATCTCCGGCATTCGGATGTGCAGTGGCCGGCCCGTGATCGCCAGCGCGACTTCCAGGCCACCAACGCCGATGGCCAGCATCCCCAGCGAACCCGCGGCTGGAGTGTGCGAATCCGAGCCCACCATCGTCTTGCCGGGAATCCCGAACCGCTGCATGTGCGTCGGATGCGACACCCCGTTGCCCGGCTTGGAGAACCACAGCCCGAAACGTTGCGCGGCGGTGCGCAGGTACTCGTGATCTTCGGCGTTCTTCTCGTCGGTCTGCAGCAGGTTGTGGTCGACGTACTGCACGCTGACCTCGGTGCGGGCTCGGTCGAGCCCGAGCGCCTCCAATTCCTGCATCACCAGCGTGCCCGTCGCGTCCTGGGTCAGCGTTTGGTCGATGTGGATCGCGATCTCTTCACCCGGCGTCATCTCACCGGATTCCAGGTGTGACTCGATCAGTTTTCGAGCGACGTTGAGTGGCATGATGACCGTCCTCAGTGACGTGGGCTGAACGTCACCTCCACGTACCCCGATACCACCTCGGCCATACGTCCGCCGGGACCACTCAGGGGGTGATCGTCGTCTTTTCGTCGATGGTGATGGTCGCGGGCAGCGCCTTCTCCACCTGATCCGGCAGGGCGTCGGCGTTGAGCTCCAGCAGGTAGATCACGTCGTCTTTGCCGTTGATGACGACCACCTTGTCCGCGACCGCCTTCAGCTGGCCATCGTGGGTCCAGGTGCCACCCAACTGGTAGGCGGGAAAGCCGCCGAGGTTGTCCTCGGCCCCGTCGCCGTGGGGCTGGAAACCGGGCAGGTTCTTCGTCGCACCGGCCGCCAGCTCAATCAGCTTTTGGGGGTCGACGTCGCCGTCGAGCTTCGACACGGTCGCCACGATGCTGGGCGTGTACTTGGCAGCTTCCGGGCCGCGGTCGATGATCGCCCAGTAGGCCGTGGGCGGGGTGTCGGGTCCGGCGTCGGCCCAGCCGTCCGGGATCGGAAAGTTGATGGTGGGCGCGCCCGGATCACCTTTGTGGACCGGTGTCGCGGTGATGTGGCTGTCCTTGAAATAGCCGGCAATGGTCGGGTTCGGGCCGTCTGCGTTGATGCGCGTGGCCACTTTCGGCTGCGGCTTGGCACTGGTTCCGGCGCTTGCCGACGCCGAGGTGTTGGTCGCCGCCTTGTTGTCGCTGCTCGGCGAAGAACCACAGCCGGCCAAGGTCACCGATGTCGCCACGATCGCGATCGCCGCACCGCTGATTGCCATCCGCTTCATTGCACTAGCTCCTGTCGATCGGGCGTCGCCGCGGGACAAATGTATCGGCGCTTTCTCGATCCAGCCTAGATTGCCCTGCTCGCCGGCCGCGATCTACGCGTTTTCGCTGATGTTTCCGGTTTGCGGTCACCCCATGCTGATTAGCATGAGCGAGATCGAACCACGCGTGGACGCGCTGGTGGACTGGAACGGGCTTGGCATGAGCGGGCTGTTGCCGACCGGAACCGTGACGTTGCTATTAGCCGACGTCGAGGGTTCCACGCGGCTCTGGGAGACCCAGCCCGACGAGATGACCGCCGGCATGGCGCGGATGAACCACGTCGTTTCGGACACCATCGCCGTGCACAACGGAGTCCGCCCCGTCGAACAAGGCGAGGGTGACAGCTTCGTGGCAGCCTTCGCCCGTGCGTCCGACGCGGTGGCTTGCGCGCTGGAGTTGCAGCGCGCTCCGCTGGCGCCTATCCGATTGCGCATCGGCATCCACACCGGCGAAATTCAACTGCGCGACGAAGGCAACTACGCCGGACCGACGATCAACCGCACCGCGCGCCTGCGCGACCTCGGCCACGGCGGCCAGACGCTGCTGTCGGGCGTCACCGAATCGCTGGTCCTCGACCGGCTTCCCGACGATGCGTGGCTGTCAGATCTGGGTGCCCACCCGCTGCGTGATCTCCCCCGTCCGGAACGGGTGATACAACTGAGCCATCCAGACCTGATGAACGCCTTTCCCCCACTGCGCATATCGAAAGCCGCTGTATCACAGCGTCTTCCAGTTCAGTTGACCAGCTTTGTCGGACGAGAGTCGGATATCGCCCAGGTGCGGGGTCTGGTGAGCCAGAATCGATTGTTGACATTGACCGGCGCCGGCGGAGTCGGCAAGACTCGCATGGCAATTGAAATCGCGGGCCAGAGCGCCAACGAATTCGCCGATGGCATCAGCTATGTGGATCTCGCGCCGATCACCGACCCCGACCTGCTGCCGATCACCACCGCCCGCGCGCTGGGCCTTCCCGACCAACCGGGTCGTTCCACGATGGAGACGTTGGTCCGGTTCCTCGCCGATCGGCGGATGCTGGTGGTGCTGGATAACTGCGAGCATCTGCTGGATGCCAGTGCCAACCTGATGGTGGCATTACTCGAAGCATGTCCGGGATTGACGCTGCTGACGACTAGCCGAGAGCCGATTGGCACTGTGGGCGAACTGAGCTGGCGGGTCCCGTCATTGCCATTGGCGGACAAAGCAATCGAGCTGTTCGCCGACCGGGCTTGCCGGGCCCGGCCGGACTTTGTTGTCGACGAAGCCAACGCCGCCACCGTGACCGAGATCTGCCGCCGCCTGGACGGGGTGCCGCTGGCGATCGAACTGGCGGCGGCCCGGGTGCGGGCCCTGTCGTTAGCCGAAATTCTCGACAGCCTGCGTGACCGGTTCCGGCTGCTGACCGGTGGCGCTCGTACCGCGGTGCGCCGGCAGCAGACACTGCGGGCATCGGTTGATTGGTCACACGCACTGTTGACCGAACCCGAGCGAGTGCTCTTTCGCAGGCTCGCCGTTTTCATGGGCGGCTTCGACCTCGCCGCGGCTCAAAGCGTTTGTGGCGGTGTCGATGTCGAGCGCTATCAGGTGCTGGATCAGCTCACCCTGCTGGTCGACAAGTCGCTGGTGACGGCCGACGACAGCGGGAGCCGAACCCGCTACCGACTGTTGGAGACCATGCGTCAATACGCCCTCGAGAAACTCGGCGAATCCGGCGAGGCCGACGCCGTGCGCTCGCGACACCGCGACCACTACAACGCGGTGGCGGCCCGACTCGACGCCCCGGCAGGCAGTGCGTACGAGCAGCGCCTCGAACAGGCCGACGTCGAGATCGACAACCTGCGTGCGGCATTCACTTGGAGCCTGGAAAACTCCGACGTCGAGCTGGCAGCGGGGCTGGCGTCGTCGCTGCAGCCGCTGTGGCTCGCACGGGGCCGCGTCCGAGAAGGCTTGAGCTGGTTCGAAACTGCCTTCGCGGACGACAACGTGCCGCGGGCAGAAGTAAAGGCGGCGGTGCGCGCGCGGGCATTGGCTGATGAGGCCACGCTCGCCATCCGGGTCGCCGCCGCCGGCAGCCCGGAAAAGGCGGAGCGGGCCTTGACGATCGCCCGGGAGGTCGGCGACTCGGCACTGCTGGCGCGAGCGCTGACCGCCTGCGGCTCGATCGCCGCTTATAACTCCAATGCCGAGCTAGCCAGGACCTATTTCGCCGAGGCAACCGAGCTCGCCCGTGAGACCGGCGATCGTTGGAGCCTGAGTCAGATCCTTTCTTGGCAGGCCGCGAGCCTGATCGCCAGCCCGATCGCGCTGCGCCCACCCGCCCAAGAGGGGCTCGATATCGCCGAGGCGATCGGTGATCGATTCGTCGCGCGGGTGTGCCGATGGTGCCTCGCCGTGGGCCAAACATTTGAGGGTGATCTGCCCGGCGCCACTGTGGCATTCGCCGAGCTGATCCCCGAAGCGCGAGCCGCCCACGATGCTGTCATCGAGGCAAATAGTCTCGGGATGCAGGGCCTCGTGCTGGCGTTTCGGGGTGACCTGGGTGGGGCTCGGGCCTCCGCCGACGCAGCCGTCGAGGCTGCCGCCGAGCTCGGGGGTATTCCCGCCGCCTTTGGCTATTCGGCGTTGGCGGTCTCTGCGCTAGCCGCCGGCGATGCTGCGACAGCACGCGACGCTTGCGAGGCCGCCGCGCCGTACGTGGTTGACTTCCAGGGGATCGCGGCGACCAGGTACGCAATAACTGCGTACGCCGCACGGGTGAACGGCGACCTGAGTGCCGCACGGCGTTGGGCCGATGAGGCCGTATCGACAGCAGAAGGCTACCGGCTGGTGCTGGCGCTGACCGAGCGTGCCCAAGTGGCCATCGCGGCGGGTGAGCCAGACCAGGCCGAGCGGGACGCTCGTGACGCGCTTGCGTGCGGCGCCGAAACCGGTGCGCACCTCTCCGTCCCCGACATCCTCGAGTGCCTCGCCGCGGTGGCCGGTGACAGCGGAAGGCACCGCGAAGCGGCCCGCTTGTGGGGAGCGGCAGACGGCATTCGGCAACGTATGTCCGCAGTCCGGCTCAAGGTTGACGACGCAAGCTGCGCGGCCTTTACGGCGCGGTCACGAGATGCCATGGGCGAAGACGCATTTGAGTCGGCGTGGAGCGAGGGCGCGGCACTGTCCGCAGAAGAAGCGATTGCCTATGCACTGCGCGGCCGCGGCCAGCGCAAGCGACCCACCAGCGGCTGGGCTTCGCTCACGCCGACCGAAATGGACGTGGTGCTACTGGTCAGCGAGGGTCTGAGTAACAACGACGTTGCCGCAAGGCTTTTCGTCTCACCACGGACCGTGCAGACCCACCTCACCCACGTCTACACCAAGCTGGGACTGACGTCGCGCGTGCAACTCGTCAACGAAGCGGCCCGCCACCGCTGAACCCCGAGAAGTCCGCCCGTGAATGCGGGCTTCGACCGGCTCGGCGGCGACGACGGTGAACGGCGTGGCCAGGGGGAAGCTGCCCTTGAGCGACTCAATCCGGGCAGTGCGGACGATAGTGGCCAGCGCGAGGGTGGCTTCCAGCATGGCGAAGTGATCGCCGATGCACGAACGAGGTCCGCCGCCGAACGGCAGGTACTGCCAACGACTCCGGCCCTGGGATCGCTCCGGCAGGAATCGATCCGGGTCGAATGTCAGCGGGCGGTCCCACAGTTCCGGATCGCGGTGCATGGCATAGAAGCTGACCACCGCCATGGTGCCGGCCTCCAGCCGGTAACCGTCGACGGCCAAATCTTTGTTGAGCATGCGCGGGGTTCCGGCCGCCGGCGGGCACAGCCGCAGGGCCTCGTGCAGCACCCGCACGGTGTAGCCGAGCCGGGGCACATCGTCGGGTGTCAGCGGCCGGTCGCCAAATGCGCTGACCTCATCGAACATTCGATCTTGAATCTCGGGGTGGCGCCCGAGCGCCCACAGCGAGTACGCGAGAGTCGTCGACGTGGTGTCGTGTCCGGCGAGGATGAACAACACCAGCTCGTGACAGATCTCGTCATCCGAAAGCGGTTGGCCGGTAACAGGATCGGTTGCGGTCATCAAGGCACGGACAAGTGGTGCCTCCCGGTCGGGATCTTGTCGCACCGCGGTAAGGATGTCAGCGGCGAGCCGATGCAGCGTCGCATTTCCCTTACGTGCCCGTTGCTGGCCGGCCGTCGGCACCCACTGGGGCAGATTCACCGGCCGGATGCCGCGGTCCGCGATCCACGAGAGGGCGGGTCGCAATGCCTGCCCGATGGCATCCGCTCGAGCGTCGAGGTCCAGCCCGAGCACCGAACGGCCCAGCGCCCGCAAGGTAAGGCTGCGGCATTCGGTGTCCAGATCAAGCGTCGCGCCGTCGCGCCACCCGTCGACCACTGTCTGCGCTGCTGCTGCCATATCACCGGCGTAGTGCGCGATGCGCTGTTTGGTGAACATCGGTTGCAGCGTTCGCCGGCGCGGCAGCCATTCGCGGTGCGGCAAGACCAGCAGATTGCCGCCCATTAGCCGGCGCAACTGAATCGCGGTCGTGGTCCCGCCGCGATCGGCGACCTCGTCGCTGCGGCCCAGAACATCCCGGGCACCCTGCGGCGACGCGATCAACACCGCCGTCGGGACAAGCCACTGGGGCCCGAACACGATGCGCGTGACATGCCCGCCCGCATCGAGGAGTTCCTGGTGCCCGTCGATAAAAGACCGCACGGCCCGGAGCCGATCCCGATAGCGAAGCGGATTCTTCGGCGCCAGAGGCAGTTTGGCCACGTCGGTCGGTGCAGGCGTTTGAGGCATTGCAGTCCACCTTTCTGGAACATCCACTGTGACAACACCGAGCCCCAAAGGCGTGAGTAGTGCACTACTTAAATCCTCGACATCTGGCGCCGTGACTCGACTATCCGGCGCCAACAGGCTCAAAAGATCGGCCAAGGCGCGTAGATCGGCTCCAGTGGGGGTCGTATATTGCGTCGGCAGCGAATCTGCGCGTCTGCGCTGGTGGTTTGCGGTTCGTCGGATCGCCCCTGAGGGCCGACACGCCCAGATTGACTGCTGTCAGCTAGACGTGAGCGTGGGAGAGGCAGCCCGGCACGCCTGAACACGGTCGCGACCAAAGCTGGGGTCGACGCGCCTGTTTCGAAACGGGCGAATATTCGCTCGACAACCCGGCCGAAACTGACACCGACCTTGACTCAACTCGTGGTGGTGACTTCGACGGCGCTACGCATAGTCCTATTCGCCGGTGGCGTGTACCTCTGTCGCTGATTCTGCGGCCGCTTGCAGCCGGGTGACTATGTGATCGGGATCGATCTCCTGGCCAGGCCGGTTGTTCGCGTCGGCATCGATCGGTAAGCGGATTGCCACGTCGGTGCCATTGGGGTCGCGGTACCACAGGCGCACTCCGCCGGCGTCGTTCGTGGCGCGGTGGAGGCGGGAGCCGATCGCGACGAGTCGCCTGTGGGTGTCGAGGGAAGCGATCGCGGAGGGGGTCGATACGGTGAGTGAAATGACCCCAGCGACTTCGGGATTGGCGTTCATCGCGATGTCGGAATGTTCGATAACAACCCGCAGTCCGGCCGTCTCGACGACCGCGGTTCGAGGACCGAGCGCGTGTAGATCCGTGCCGAGAAGGGCACCCCACCAGGCTCTCATCGAATCCCACTCGTGGGTCAGCAGGACAATCTCGTCAAGGCTTGGGTTCATAGCTCCCCTTCGCGGTGGCCGTCAGACGTAATTGATCGAGTGCCGCACCGAACGCCTCGACGTACCCACTGCTCGATGGGTCGAGCACCGCGGCGATGTGAGAGTCCGGGCGCAGCAGTAGCGCCTGCCCTGCCGCCAGCTCACACAGCGGCTCTCTGCACGCCGCGAGGTCGACACCGATCACCGTCAGTGGGTGTCCGACTGCCGTCTGCGCGTCACGCCAACTCGACTCGTGTTGCGATGTGGTCAGAACCGTCAGAGTGTCGCGCGCTGGCAGGTCGAGAGTGGAGACTCTCGCTCCGTTGTACTGGACCCAAGCATGGGGTAACCGCCCCCCCACGCGCACGATCGGCGCATAAAGCTCGATGTCCGCGACGTCGTCGGACATGTCGCCGTCGATGAGGAAACCGTGGCCGTAGTGCACACCGAGATCGAGGCCCCACGTTCGGTAATGACCGCCCTGACGGGCGATCACCTCCTGCACCTTGTAACGGATGCTAGCTCCGATGCGACCCCGGGAAGTCACCGAGCCAATCCGCCGCGTTCCCACCGCCATGAGGGTGGCTAGTATCCGGCGTGACGCTGGACGCGGCAGCGCAGCCATCAGTCGGGACCCGGCCAGAGCCTGCAGCGCGCGCATACCGGATCGAGGCAATCCGAACGCAGCGAAAACGTCCATCAGACCGTCGAAGTTTTTCACTGAATGCTCGGTGTTGGTGATGCCGATCGGTCGACGTTCCGCCTCGTAGGTGTCGAGCAGATAAGCCGGAGCACGCCCAGAGATTTCCCACGCCAGTTTCCAGGCCAGGTTGTGGGCATCGTGCACGCCGGTGTTGAGTCCGAGACCGCCGGTCGGCGGGAAGCGGTGCGCGGCGTCGCCGATCAGGAATGTACGTCCTTTGCGGTATCGATTGGCGACCTGCGCCGTCATCGCCCAGCTCTGCACCGAGTGGATCTCGACGACCAAATCCCTGTCTCCCAACGCTTCTCGGATCCTGCGCCGACAATCGTCGGCGGTGAAATCCTCGAGACGCTGAACCGGCGGGAAGTAGGGAAACTGGAAGACGAAGTCAGCAGGTGAACTGTGCACAATGATATTTCCCAGCCCGCGTGGGGTGAAGGTCCAGATGACGGGGGCTCGGCGTGACCACAGATAAGAACGCAGGTCGGCGCTGAAGTGGACGCTGATCACGTGTTGAAGTACGGGGCCGCGCATCTGGAGTCCGCATGAGCGCCGGACATGGCTACCCGCACCGTCGGCGCCGATCAGATACCGACCTGTCGCGACCCACTCCCCCTCACCGCGTAGGCCGGTGGCTTGAACCTCAACGCCATCGGAGGTTTCGCGGTGACCTTGGTACACGCTGCCCCGCCGGAACTCGACCCGCGTGCACGCTTCGAGCTGATCCCACAGCAGCCGGCCAAGCACGTGTTGCGACAGGCTTGCGGCCCGAGTCGGGCTCAGGGTCTGAAGCAATTGGGCTTCAGTCGATTCGGAGTCGTAAATGGTGATCCGGCCCAGTTCGGGTCCGGTCAGACTCGTGGCATAAATGACGTCACGCAGTTCATACATCCGCGAGCTGAGCCGGCGCACATCGTGTTCGAGGCCCAGTTCGCGGAAGATCTCCAGTGTGCGGGTGGAGAGCACATGCGCGGCGGGGTGGGTCGACGGCGCCAGGCGTCTTTCGACGACGAGGGTGTCGATCCCATGTTGGGCGAGCAGCAGTGCGGCTGTCGCTCCGGCCGGACCGGCACCGACGATCAGGACCCGAGATGTGTTCATGCACTACCCGCTTGCGCTGAGTTCCGTGTCCACCACGCCGGGCACCGGTGTGCCTCGGGATCCATCGTCATCGCCTCTTGCGAGCGCCATCCAACCCGCGATTGCCGGAGTCTATATCTGAAGCTGAT
>CAVVNB010000037.1:0-14135 GCA_963749375.1 uncultured Actinomycetota bacterium | reverse complement strand
CGTAGCCGCCTTGCAGAGTCCCGTCGAAGTCGCACGGGCCGACGGTGTCGAGCTCGTCGGTGAGCTCGTAGTTCGCCACGCCGCCTTCGACCAGCGCCAGCGTCTTGCCGGCATGGGCCAGCACGTTGGTGTTGGCGCCCAGGGACTGCATGCCGGCCTTGAGGTTGCGCGTAGCGGCTGGCGGCTCCCCCAGGGTATTGCGCACGCTGGCGCTGCGGATCCAGCGGTTGCGATACCAGCCGGCCTGCCCGCCCTGCAGCGATACACCGTGGACCATGCCGTCGCCGGTGAACCAGTGATAGGTGGCCGGGTCGACCTCGGCGACCGGGTTGGGCCCGTTGCGCAGGTAACGACCGTCCAGGAAGTCAGGGATATGGCCGGTGACCGGCAGATCGGTCGCGGTCACCTCTTCGCTGACCGGGGCGAGGAAGTCGTCGAGGTACGGATTGGCTGGTGTGGTGGTGACGGCACTACTCACGTTTGCCTCCTAGCTCGTATAACATTGATATTCCACTGTTATACCGATCCGTCGCGTGGTATGTCAAGATGTCTGCTGATGACTTCTTCGACCCCACCGCCGGAACGCAACGTGCGCGACGAGTTGCTGCGCGTTGCCGTCGACATCCTCAATCAGGACGGCCCGGACGGATTGCAGACGCGCAAGATCGCCAGCGCCGCGGGGACATCGACGATGGCGGTGTACACCTACTTCAGCGGCATGCCCGGGTTGATCGCCGCGGTTGCCGAGGAGGGTTACCGTCAGTTCGATGTCGCGCTGACGATGCCCTCGACGCCGGACCCGGTCGCGGATCTGATGGCCACCGGAATCGCATACCGGCGCTACGCGATCGAGCGTCCGCACATGTACCGGTTGATGTTCGGCAGCACCAGCGCGCACGGCATCAACGCGCCGGCGCACGACGTCCTCACCCTGACCCTGGCCGAGATCAACGACCACTACCCCAGCTTCGCCCACGTCGTTCGCGGCGTGCACCGATCGATGCAGGCCGGGCGAATCGGCGGCTCGCCCGACGACGATGCATCCGTGGTCGCCACCGCTGCGCAATTCTGGGCCGCGATCCACGGCTTCGTCATGCTCGAACTGGCCGGCTCCTACGGCGCGCAGGGCCACGCGGTTGGGTCGGTGTTGGCCGCATTGACGACGAATTTGCTTGTTGCGCTGGGTGATTCGCCGGATCTGGTGCGCAAGTCGCAGCTGGCGTCGGTCCAGCGCTAGATACACGAAACCCCCGGAACCTGTTCGGCTCCGGGGGTTTTCGCGAATCGACTACTTGACGGTGACGGTCGCGCCGGCGGCCTCGAGCTTGCCCTTGGCTTCTTCGGCGGCCTCCTTGGGGGCCTTCTCCAGAACCGCCTTCGGTGCGCCGTCGACGAGGTCCTTGGCCTCCTTCAGGCCCAGACCCGAGACGATCTCACGCACGACCTTGATGACGCCGATCTTCTTGTCACCGGCGGCCTCGAGGATGACGTCGAACTCCGACTGCTCCTCGGCGGCCTCGGCGGGCGCGCCACCGGCGGCGGGACCAGCGGCAGCCACGGCGACCGGAGCGGCCGCGGTGACCTCGAAGGTCTCTTCGAACTTCTTCACGAACTCCGAGAGCTCCAGCAAGGTGAGTTCCTTGAAGGCGTCGAGCAGTTCGTCAGTGGAGAGCTTGGACATGTTGTGGGTCCTTCCTGGGTGTTACGGGGTTTATTCGGTGGTGTCGGCGGGTGATTCCGCGGGTGTTTCGGTTGACTCTGCCTCGGCCGCCGGGGCTTCAGTGGCTTCGGCGACGGGAGCAGGGGCTTCGGCGGGGGCCGCAGGTTCTTCCGCCGCCCTCTTCTCTTGCAGAGCGAACGCGAGCCTGGCCATCTGCGAGGCGGGCGCGTTGAACAACCCGGCCGCCTTGGACAGGTTGGCCTTCATCGCTCCGGCCAGCTTGGCCAGCAGCACCTCGCGCGACTCCAGGTCGGCGATTTGCTCGACTTCGGCGACGGTCAGCGCGCGACCGTCCATGTAGCCGCCCTTGATGACCAATGCCTTGTGGTCCTTGGCGAACTTCTTGATCGCCTTGGCGGCATCAACGGCCTCGCCGCTGACGAACGCGATCGCGGTCGGGCCGACGAACAGCTCGTCAAGACCTTGAACGCCCGCTTGCGAGGCAGCCCGCTTGATCAGCGTGTTCTTGGCGACCGAGTAGGTCGCCGTTGGAGCCAGCGAGCGACGCAGTTCGGCCAGGTTGGCGACGGTAAGACCGCGATAATCGGTGATCACGGTCGCCGTTGAGCTCTTGAACTGCTCAGCGATATCTGCAACGGCGGTGGCCTTGTCAGCCTGTGCCATGCATTCCTCCTTGGGTTCTCGGCCCGGAAATAACGAACGCCCCGACGCAGGATGCGGTCGGGGCGTAGATATTCCGTGGGCTCGCGGCCAACGAAGGTCTGCCTCGTCCTCCTGCGTGGGTCGCCGGGAATTCCCGGACCTTCAACCGATTGCTCGGTGACCGACGGTCTTCGGTGGATCGTCGACCACCATACAGTGCACCGTCGCGATCAGCCAAAACGGCCGGTTTCACGCGTCAGAGTCCCAGCAGTCACGGCTCGGAGACGGGTACCGATGTGCCCGCCTCTGAGCGAATTGCCTCGGCCCGCAGCGCCAACTCGCGCCGACGAATCCGGTGCTCGGTGCCCCGCGGCATCCCGCCGGGCGCGTACGCCCCGCGTCCAATCCGGCGAACTCGCCCGCGTCCGCGCTCCCACCGCAACGCGTCCGACACCGACTTGTTCGCCGGGCTGTCAGCCGTGAACCCATGAAACGACAGCGCGTCGACAAGCTCTCGGATAGTTGACCGGCCGTGCCTAGCCAGATGCATTGTCAGGACGTAGCGCAATTCGATGCCACGCAGCTTTTTCATCGTGGCAACGTCGCACGGCGATCCGACATCGCCGGAGAATTCGCTCGGAGGCGGGCACATCGACACCCGGGCGGGTCACGTGACTCCCGTGACTTCTGAGACCAATGCTGCGGCGCCGATCAATCCCGCGTCGCCGCCGAGGGCGGCCGGCACCACTCGCAGGCCACGGATGAAGCTCAGCCCCGCGTAGTTGGCCAGCGCTGCCCGCAACGGGTCGAACAGCAACGGACCGGACTTGGCCACTCCCCCGCCGATGACGACGAGGTCGAGGTCGCACACGGCGCCAACCGAGGCGATCATCGCGGCCAGCGCAATCGCGCCACGATGAAACGCCTGCAGCGCCACGGGTTCACCGTCTTCGGCCGCTTCGGCGAGCGCCACCGCGTCGGCATCCGGCGGCCCGGCCCAGCCGTTGGCCCGTGCCCACCGCGTCATCCACGGCCCGGATGCGACGGTCTCGACGCAGCCACGTCCGCCGCACGGACAGGGCTGACCGTCGAGTTCGACCACGACGTGTCCGACGTGGCCGGCATTGCCGGTCCGCCCGTGATACGGCTTCCCATCGAGCACCAACCCGCCGCCCACGCCGGTCGACACCACCATGCCGAGCACAAAGCGGGCGCCGCGGCCCGCGCCACGCCAATGCTCGCCGAGGGCCATGCAGATGGCATCGCCGGCCGAGTCGCACCGGCACACCGGGCATCGCGGCCGCAACCCGGTCGCGCAGCGGAAACCCTTGCCAGGAGGCGATATTGACTGGGCTGACGGTTCCGGCAGTAGCGTCGATGGGACCCGCGCTACCGATGCCGACCGCGCGGACCGCGCCGTTGGCGACCCGGGCCGCGTCGGCGATCATGCGATCGAGTACGCCCCAGACGTGCTCGGGGTGTTGATCTTTGGGCGTCGGCTCAATCCAGGTGTGGACCAGCTCGCCCGCCGGGTTGACGAGTCCGACGGCGATCTTGGTGCCGCCGATATCGAGGGCCAGGGTCAGCATCGCGGCTCAGTGTCGGTGGGTGTTGTCGGGTTGACGCGGGTCGCCGGGATGCTCGTAGCCGTGCGCCAGCTGCACGAGTTCGGCGCGGCGTTGGTCGAGCCAGACCCGGAAGGCCCGTCGCCGCTTCGCGGCCCGGAGGTGCTCGGCGATCGTCGAGTGTACCTCTGCCAGCGGCGGGGTGGTGGCTGACGGGGCACGCCAGCCGTGGCCGCCTCGTTGAGAATCGGTGAATCGCAGCGGGTTTCGGTCGTGGTAGGCGGCGATGTCGTCGTCGCTGACGTCGACGTCCGCCGTGATGCCGGCGAACAGTGCCCGCGCCCGAGAGTCGGCCAGCACGGCGGCGGCGATGCTGCCGATCTCCAGTCGAGCCGTGATGTCCGGCAGCAGCTGATCTTCGCTCGGCGCGTTGTCGGCGTCCACACCGCGAAACGCTGCTTCGAGCGCGACCACACGTTCGGTCACGATCAGCTGAGTGAGCCAACGCCGCAGTTGCCTACCCTCACTGGTGTCCGCCGCCGGTAGCGCGGAGGCGCGTGGACCATTGCGCAGTCGCGCCTCGCGCGCATCGACTTCATCGACCGGTACCGGATTGCCGGCTACGGACGCAACGTTCATTGCACGATCACCTTCACTGCGGGCGAGTAGACCAGTCGGCCGGCGCAGCCGACCCGGATCAGCGCCCACCACTGGCCGGGTTCGACCCACGCGGGCGGATTCACGTCGAAGCTGACCTCGACGGTGCCGCGGGCCGGTATTACCGCGCCCAGCGCCGCCGGGCCGATCCACTCCCACGTCCCCCACGGGCTGATCAGGTGCGCCTCCAGGCTCAGGTCGGCGCCCGCGTTCGTGCCGACGATGGCCGTCATCCGGGCCGAATCACCAGCGGCCACAACGACATCCGAGGGCTCATTCGCGAGATAGAGCAGCCCGCCGTCGTCGGCCCCGCCGACGGAAACCAGCGCGACGTCCTCGACCACCTGGCGCCAAGAAGCTGGGACGCCGGCATCGGTGACCGCCAGCTGCGCCCGCACCGGGTACACACCGGGCTCGACGTCCGCGGGCGTCTTCACCACGATGTCGGCGTCCAGGTGCTCGCCGGCCGGCAACGTGAAGGGCAACGCGGCGGGGCCGGCCGACCAGCCGGGCGGGCAGAGAAGCGATACCGTTCCGGTCAGCGGCGCATCGGTGCTGTCGCTGGCCAACGTCAGACGCAACGACAACCTCGGAATTCGGGTCTGCGGTGAGCTGGTGCGGGTGCAGGTGCGCGACGACGGGCAGACCACCCAGCGGCGCCGGTCCGCGGTTGTGCAGCCAGTACCGCGCGTACAACGGCTGCGCGACCTCGGCATCCGTCGCCAACACCGCATTTTCGGCGTCCAGCAGCCGCGGCAGATCCAGCCGCGCGAGCGCCGTGCCGATCTGGTGACCATGCAGCGTCGTCAGGTGATGGCGGCCCTGCGGCTGCTCGAGCAGATCGGCCGACCGCAGCTCGGACACCGTCCCCAGCGGAGAACGCACCTCGACTTTCGCTTCACCGCCGCGGGTTTCGACCAATCGGATCGCGACGTGACTGGTGTCGACGCGCTGGGCGCTGCCGTGGGCCAGCGGGTTGCCGGCAGCCTTGAGCGCGCCCAGCTGCACCGCGCCCACGGGTTCGACCTGGAGCAGCGAGCCGGTTGCGGGCAGCCCGCCCAGCGAACCCGACGACGACACCGACAGCAGAGGATGCGAGAACTCGGCGCTACGCTCCGGCACGTCGGCGCGACGCCAGTCGCCGCCACCGCTTACCAGCGCATAGTCGAAAGTGTGTGTCCAGTGCTGTAATTGGAAGTTGGATCCGTCGGGCGCGGTGCGCCGCGGCTCGTCGATCCAGATGCCGGACGGCCAGCCGGTGCACGACCGCATCAGCGCGGTGTGCAGGGTGCCGTCGGTCTCGACGGCGAAGCTGGGGACCCCGCGGTTACACAGCGCGACGGTGCGCGATTCGAAGGCCCGCAGGCCCGACGGCGCATCCTGCTCGACGACGATCTCGGCATCGCTGAGGTCCTCGACCACCGATGCGATTGCCGTGGCCAGGTGGGCGTCGTCGCGCCCGGCGATCACCAGCACCGGTAGGGCCTGCGCATCCCGCAGATCGGCATCGGGAATCCAGGCGTCGGCCAACGGAGCGGCGGCGGGTACCCACACCCTGGCGCAGCCGGAGTCGGCAAGCTGGCGCTCGACCTCGCGGCCGTAGGCCGGACCGGCGGCCGTCAGTACCGCCGAGGTAAAGGAGCTCTGGCCCAACGCAATCCGGGCATCGGGCAGATTGGAGTCGACGCCGAGCAGCCCGTACCGCGGCCGGTCGGCGCTGCTGCAGGTCGCCGTGACCCCGGCCCGCACCAGCGCGACGACGAGATCGCGCGCCAGCTGACCACCCATCGCCTCGGTCGGCGCGACCACCTCGGCGACCGACACCGCGCGCACCCCGTCGCCGACGCGCACCCGCGCCGCCGACGACAGGCCGAACCAGCCGTAGGCCGGGTTGTCCAGCGTCCATGGATTCTCGGCGGTGTCCACCGACTCGGAATCGTTGTGCAGCAAGGCGAAACCGCGACCGACCACGGCGTCGCCGACTTCGCTGACCGGCATGGCGCCCGGCACCGGGCACGGCCAGCGCAGTCGCAGCAGCCGGTCTTCGCCGACGAAGTCGTCGATCGTGGTGGCGCAGTCGACCCGGTCGACGCCGCGCCACAACGTCAGTGTCTGGGTGTAGCGGAGCAATTCACCGATCCGGCCGCGGACAATCAGCCGTCGGCCCAGCGGACTGCGATAGGCCTGCACTTCCGCTGCCGACTCCGATGACCCCACCACCGGCCCCTTGGGCAGCAGATGCCAGGGGCCTTCGCCGCCGGTCGGATGCGCCGGGTATTCCTCGTAGACAGCCAACTCGTTACCGACGCGACCGTCGGCGATCAGCTGCTTGCCGTCGCGCACCAGCGAGACCACGCCCCCGCCGCGGGCCGGGTCGACCGCCAATCGATAGTGTTCGTTGGCAATCTCGTTGCCCTCCAACGACTCCCAGCCGCTGTCCGCATCACCGGCGGCCACCCGATACGAACGCCACCCCAGCGACGGCACGTCGCGGGCCAGCCAACTGACCGACGTTCCGCCGTGCTCGACCACCGCGGGCAACGCCACGCCGTCGTGATCCAGCACCTGGACGTGAGCTCCCAGCGGATCGGCAAAGCGGGCGGTGACGACGTCGGTCCGATTGTGCGCCAACGTGTTCCACACGACGACGTCGCCGTCGACTGCGCTGGACAACAGTGCCAGCGAGTTGTCCCGGGCCGCCCGGCCCAGCTCCCACGCGTCGCGCCAGCCGGTCAGCAGGTCGAGGTAGACCTGGTCGGACTCCGAGCCGGTGATCGCGTCGTGGTGGGCGCCATACGCCAACTGGACCCAGGCCTTGGCCAACGCGGCCTGCGGGTAGTCGGCGCCGCCGACCAAACCGGCGAACACCGCGAACTTCTCGGCGTCCAATACCGCGTCCTCGGCGGCGCGGTTGGCCTGCTTGGTGTCGATGAACGACACGTCCTTGCCGGTGTAGATCGGGTTCATGTCCCGGGTCTGCGGCGACGGCGTCTCACCGCGCTCGTCCAACTCCGTCAACACCGCCGCGAAGAACTCCCGCGGCAGCGCGCAGACGAACCGCGGCCAGGTGTACCGCGCGGCCCAGTCGCGGTGAATCTCGGTGACCCACTTGTTCGGTGGCGTGTAGTCGGTGCCGACCGGCAGCAGCACGTTGCGGGTCAGCGCGACCTTCTTCAGGTCGGCGAACAACTCGAGGCAGGCCTGCTCGGCTTCGGCCACCGTGGTCGACTCGTCCATCCACCAGCCGGCCGAATAATGCGCTGGCATGTAGTGGGTGAGCAGCCCGCGGCCCGACGGTGAGATCCACTCGAACTCGCTGCTGAACTGCATGCCCGAGACGCCGCCCTCGCTGTGCGTCGGGCCCCATTGGTGGTGCGGGCCGCGGGCCCACGAACTCGAGGTCAGCCCGGCGTCGGCAGCCATGCCGGGAAACTGCGGGTCGTGGCCGAACACGTCGAGCTGCCACGCGGTTTCCGGATCTCCACCCATTACGTCACGCTGAAAACCGATGCCGTGCACAAAGTTTCGGATGGTCGTCTCGGGGCTGGTGAGGTTGGTGTTCGGCTCGTTGTAGGTGCCGCCCATGATCTCCACCCGGCCCTGGCGCATCAGCCGGCGCAGGTCGGCGCGGTCCTCGGGGTGGGTGTCCCAGTACGGCTTGAGGTAGTCCACCTCGGCCAGGACGAATTTGTATTCGGGTTCGCGGCGCGCCATCTCCAGGTGCGCGTGGACCAACTCGAAAGCGTTGGTCTGGCGGGCCTTTCCGGGTGGGTCCTCGGTCCAGAGGCTGGTGTAGGCGCCCTGGGTGTTCCACCACACCGGGTCGTAGTGGAAGTGACTGATCATGAACATCGTCCAGCCCGGCTCGGCGACCACGAAGTCGAACGTCGTCGAACTCGACCCCACGTGCACCGCAGCGGCCCGCCGCTCCCCGACCACCGGGTGCTCGACCACCACCGGCACCTCGATGACGTCGCGACCCCGAGCCGAACCGCTGAGCCCGTCGCCGTCGACACGAACCGTCACAGGCTCGGTCGCCCCGTCCAGCGTCACCCGTACCAGTTGCGTCGGGGCATCCGCCGGACCGACGAAAAGCTCGGTCGACTCCGCCGACGTCACCTGCATTCCCGCACCCTACGACGTCCGAGAGGCGCAAGGGTGTAAGGCTTGAGACACGTCACCGAAAGGAACGCCGATGCCCGCTCTCGCTTCGTCGGTTGCTGACGAACGCAGCGCACTGCGCGAGTACCTCGCCTACCACCAGAGCGCGTATTTCGCGGTGGCCTACGGCCTGACCGACGAGCAGGCCCGGTCGCGTTCGACGGTCAGCGAATTGTCGATCGGCGGGTTGATCAAGCACGTCACCGCCATGCAGCGGACCTGGATGTCGCGGGTGGCCGCGGCCCCGGACGCGCCGCCGAAAGATCCCCGGCCGTTCGACGAGGTCGCCGGGGAGTACGCCGAGCAGCACCTGATGCGCCACGACGAAACGCTGGACGGGTTGCTGGCGAAGTTCAAAGCACAGAACGCCGAGTCGCTGCGTCTGGTCGAGACCGCCGACCTGGATGCGGAAGTTCCTGTCCCACATGAAATCCCGTGGTTCCCGAAGGATCTCAAAGCCTGGTCGGTGCGATGGGTGATCCTGCACGTGATCAACGAGCTGGCGCGGCACTCCGGTCATGCCGACATCGTCCGCGAAGGTATCGACGGCGCGACCATGTACGAGCTGCTTGCCGCCTTGGAGGGCTGGTCGGTCGACGGCTGGGTGCAGCCTTGGACAAAGCCGGAGCAGCCTCGTGCCGACTCGTAGCGGCCTGGCCCGCCGCGAGACTGACGACGGCACGGTCGAGCTGTATTACGAAGACCTCGGCGACCCGGCGGGCCCGCCGGTGCTGCTGATCATGGGCCTGGGCGCTCAGCTGCCGATGTGGCCGGACGGCTTCTGCGCTCTGCTGGTCGACGCGGGGTATCGGGTGATCCGCTTCGACCATCGCGACACCGGGCTGTCGGCCAAGATGCACGGGATGCGCGCCGCAGGGCCCGGTGTACGGCCGGGTCGGTCGCTACATGATCGGCCGTCGCAGCCGGGTGCCCTACACGCTGGTCGACATGACGCGCGACGTGGTCGCGCTGCTGGATCACCTCGTGCATCGACCGGGCGCACGTCGTCGGCGCGTCGATGGGCGGAATGATCGCCCAGATTCTGGCCGCCACCGAGCCGGACCGGGTCGCCTCGCTGGCGATCGTCATGTCCACCACCGGCAAGCCGTTCTCCCGGTTGCCGGCCTGGCGGGTGATCCGGCTGGCGTTCAACGCGCCCGCCGACGACGCGTCCGAGGAGGAGAAGCTCGCTTTCGAGGTGCGCAACGTCGCGGTGTTCAACGGCCCCAACTTCCTGCCACCGGAGTCCGAGCTGCGCCGGCGCGTCCAGGAGCTGGCAGAGCGGTCCACCTATCCGCCCGGCATGCTGCGTCAATTCGACGCCGTCCTGGGCACCGGCAGCCTGCTGCGCTTCAGCAAGACGATCGCGGCGCCGACGGTGGTGCTGCACGGCTCGCACGACCCGATGCTGCGGCCCCGCAACGGCCGGGCCGTCGCCGCCGCCATCCCGGGCGCCCGGTACGTGGTGATCGACGGCATGGGCCACGACCTCCCCGAACCGGTGTGGCGGCCGATCGTCGAAACGCTGACCGAGAACTTTGCCAGGGCCGCCGGTCGGTGAGCGGGCTCACAGGAATTGTGACTTGGTACTGCCGTTTTGGCAGACTGCACAGATGAGTTCCAACAATCACCGCGGGGTTGCCAGGCTTGACCGGGTACCGCTACCGGTCGAAGCGGCGCGCATCGGCGCGACCGGTTGGCAGCTCACCCGCACCGTAGCCCGCATCCTGACCAAGCTGCCCGGCAAGGGTCCGCTGCAGCAAAAGGCCATCAAGCAGCTCCCCCAGACCTTCGCCGACCTGGGCCCGACCTACGTCAAGTTCGGCCAGATCATCGCGTCCAGCCCCGGCGCTTTCGGCGAGGAGCTGTCCCGCGAGTTCCGCGGCCTGCTCGACCGGGTGCCACCGGCAGACAAAGACCAGGTACACAAGCTTTTCAAAGAGGAGCTCGGCGGCGACCCGGCCGATCTGTTCGCCCACTTCGAAGAGGAGCCGTTCGCCTCGGCGTCGATCGCCCAGGTGCACTACGCCACGCTGCACAGCGGCGAAGAGGTCGTCGTCAAGATCCAGCGGCCGGGTATCCGCCGCCGGGTGGCCGCCGACCTGCAGATCCTCAAGCGCTTCGCGCAAGCCGTCGAGCTGGCCAAGCTGGGCCGTCGGCTGTCCGCCCAGGACGTCGTCGCGGACTTCTCCGACAACCTGGCCGAGGAGCTGAGCTTCCGCCTCGAGGCGCAGTCGATGGAGGCCTGGGTCTCCCACCTGCACTCGTCGCCGCTCGGCAAGAACATCCGGGTACCTCAGGTGTACTGGGACCTGACCTCGGAGACGGGTGCTGACGATGGAGCGGATCCAGGGCATCCGCATCGACGACGTCGCCGCCATCCGCAAGGCCGGCTTCGACGGCACCGAGCTGGTCAAGGCGCTGCTGTTCAGCCTGTTCGAGGGCGGCCTGCGGCACGGCCTGTTCCACGGCGACCTGCACGCGGGCAACCTCTATGTCGACGACAAGGGCCGCATCGTGTTCTTCGACTTCGGCATCATGGGCCGCATCGACCCGCGGACCCGCTGGTTGCTGCGCGAGCTGGTGCACGCGCTGCTGGTGAAGAAGGACCACGCCGCCGCCGGCAAGATCGTCGTGCTGATGGGCGCCGTGGGCACCATGCGGCCGGAAGCGGAGGCCGCCAAGGACCTGGAGAAGTTCGCCACCCCGCTGACCATGTCGACCCTCGGCGACCTGTCCTATGCCGACATCGGCAAGCAGCTGTCCACGCTGGCCGATGCCTACGACGTCAAGCTGCCGCGTGAGCTGGTGCTGATCGGCAAGCAGTTCCTCTACGTGGAGCGCTACATGAAGCTGCTGGCCCCGACGCTGGCAGATGATGTCCGACCCACAGCTCACCGGATACTTCGCCAACTTCATGGTCGAGGTCGCCCGCGAGCACAACGACTCCGATATAGAGGTCTAGCCGCATGCAGATCCGCACCGGCACAGCACGTTCGGGCGATTTGGACATCTACTACGAGGACATGGGCGAACCGACCGACCCGGCCGTCCTGCTGATCATGGGCCTGGGCTCTCAGCTGCTGCTGTGGCGCGACGGGTTCTGCGAGAAGCTGGTCGCCCAGGGCCTGCGGGTGATCCGCTACGACAACCGCGACGTCGGCCTGTCCAGCAAGACCGAGCGCAGCGGCAACAGCGGGGCGATGATCCCGAACATGATCAAGTTCTTCCTCGGCATCCCCGGCAAGGCCGACTACCGGCTGGAAGACATGGCCGACGACGCCGCCGCGATCCTCGATCACCTCGGCATCGAGCGCGCCCACATCGTCGGCGCCTCGATGGGCGGCATGATCGCCCAGATCTTCGCGGCGCGGTTCAAGAAGCGCACCCGCTCGCTGGCGGTGATCTTCTCCAGCAACAACCGGCCGTTCCTGCCGCCGCCCCACCCGCAGGCGCTGTTCGCCGTGCTCAGGGGCCCGTCCCCCAATTCGCCGATCGACGTGATCGCCGACTACTCGGTGAAGGTCTGGCGGATCATCGGCAGCCCGCGCTACCCGGCCCCCGAGCAGCGACTGCGCGACGACGCGATCCAGGGCTACGAGCGCTGCTACTACCCGTGGGGAACGGCCCGGCATTTCAGCGCGATCATCGCCAGCGGCAGCCTGGCGAAATACGACCGGCAGATCACCGCGCCGACCGTCGTCCTGCACGGCAAGGCCGACAAGCTGCAGCGCCCGTTCGGCGGCAAGGTGGTGGCCCGCACGATCCCGGGCGCCCGCCTGGTGCTGTTCGACGGCATGGGCCACGACTTGCCCGAAGAGCTGTGGGATGAGATCACCGGCGAGCTGACCACAACCTTTGCCGAGGCCTGATCCGGGATTTCGCCGATTCGGCCTGCCCAGGCCAATCGACTAGCATGACTGACGGATCGCCGGGGGGCGGGCAGTACATCCAACACTGGTGGATGTCATCAAATATCCAGGAAGGCGCGTTGCGCGATGGCCGAAAAGCTCAGGCCGCATTTCGAAGACGTCCAGGCTCACTACGACCTGTCTGACGAGTTTTTCCGCCTTTTCCTGGACCCGAGCCAGACTTACAGCTGCGCCTACTTCGAGCGCGACGACATGACGCTCGAGGAAGCGCAGCAGGCCAAGGTCGACCTGGCCCTGGGCAAGCTCGGCCTGCAGCCCGGGATGACGCTGCTGGACGTCGGTTGCGGCTGGGGCAGCACGATGCGTCGCGCCATCGAGAAGTACGACGTGAACGTCATCGGCCTGACGCTGTCCAAGAACCAGGCCGGATACGTGCAGAAGACGCTGGACGCGATCGACAGCCCGCGCACCAAGGAGATCCGGCTGGCCGGCTGGGAACAGTTCAACGAGCCGGTGGACCGCATCGTGTCGATCGGGGCGTTCGAGCACTTCGGCCACGACCGCTACGACGACTTCTTCAAGCTGGCCCACCAGATCTTGCCCGACGACGGCGTGATGTTGCTGCACACGATCACCGCGCTGACCCGGCACGCAGATGGCCGACCGTGGCATGCCGTTGACGTTTGAGCTGGCCCGCTTCCTGAAGTTCATCTTCACCGAGATCTTCCCCGGCGGCCGGTTGCCGTCGATCGAGATGGTCGAGGACCGCTCCTCGAAGGGCGGCTTCACGCTGACCCGCCGGCAGTCGCTGCAGCCGCACTACGCCCGGACCCTGGACTGTTGGTCCGCGGCGCTGGAGGCACACAAGGACCAAGCCATCGAGATCCAGTCGCAAGAGATGTACGACCGCTACATGCGTTATCTGACCGGTTGCGCCAATGGATTCCGGATCGGATACATCGACGTCAACCAATTCACCCTGGAGAAATGATCTCCACGCGCACAATGACAACGGCGTTGTTACTTCGGCGACTGGTAAGTCCAGGTATGGTGCTTTCGCAACCCGGGGGCGGTAACGCCTCGTGCAGTAGGAAGGGTCTAGTAAACGCTGATGTCTGAAAAGCAAGATAGTTCGATACAGATACGGACGCGTCCCGAGGACATCCAGGCGCACTACGACCTCTCTGACGACTTCTTCGGACTGTTCCAGGACCCGACGCGGACCTACAGCAGCGCCTACTTCACGCGTGACGACCAGTCGCTGGAGGAAGCTCAGATCGCAAAGATCGACCTGAACCTCGACAAGCTCGACCTGAAGCCCGGCATGACGCTGCTCGACATTGGCTGCGGCTGGGGAACCACCATGCGCCGTGCCGTAGAGAAGTACGACGTCAACGTGATCGGTCTGACGTTGTCCAACAACCAGCACGCCCGCGCTCAGCAGGTGCTGGACGGCATCGACACCGATCGGACGCGAAAGGTGCTGCTGCGCGGCTGGGAGGATTTCAGCGACCCCGTCGACCGGATCGTGTCCATCGAGGCGTTCGAGCACTTCGG